>NZ_VOQU01000002.1:0-848995 GCF_008121565.1 Comamonas sp. Z3 | reverse complement strand
AAGAAGAATTAATTCTTCCTCATTACTGTTTTTGTGAGCGTTTGATAACTCCGAAGAGTTTGTTCCGAAGAACTGGCTGCTTGCCCTCAAACGCCCACGCTTATCGGCTGTATTTTTTTAAGGAGCCGAGTGCAAAATCAAGAAGCTTGACTTTGAATCTCGTTGCTTGCTGCGATCAGCGAAGCTTTGCATTGTAGCCTGTTTTTACCAGACTCAAATCAAAGTTTGAAACTTTTTGTCAACACCCAAAGGATCTTGACAAAAAGAAAAAGCCTTGCGGCTTTTTCTTTGATTTGGCGGAAACGGAGGGATTCGAACCCTCGATGAGGCTCTACACCCCATACTCCCTTAGCAGGGGAGCACCTTCGGCCACTCGGTCACGTTTCCGGAATGACGCTATTGTAAACAGCTTTTTTGTTCGTTTTTGGAAAGTTGCGAAAATTATTCGCTTTTGTCCAAACCGAAGGCAGTGTGCAGGGAGCGCACGGCCAGCTCCAGGTACTTCTCGTCGATCACGACCGAAGTCTTGATCTCGGAAGTCGAGATCATCTGGATGTTCACGCCTTCCTTGCTCAGGGCACGGAACATGGTGGAGGCCACGCCCACATGGCTGCGCATGCCGATACCGACAATGCTGACCTTGGCGATATTGGGATTGCCCACCACTTCGGACGCACCCAGTGCAGGAACAACGCTTTCACGCAGCAGCTCCATGGCACGCTGGTAGTCGCCCTGACTCACGGTGAAGCTGAAGTCGGTCTTGCCGTCCTTTGAGATGTTCTGGATGATCACATCGACTTCGATGTTGGCATCAGCCACGGGACCCAGGATGGCAGCGGCCACGCCGGGGGTATCAGGCACGCCCAGCACGGAAATCTTGGCCTCGCCACGGTTGAAAGCGATGCCGGATACGACAGCCTTTTCCATTTTTTCGTCTTCCTCAAAAGTAATCAGCGTGCCGGACTTGGCCTCTTCTTCCAGATCGATATCCCAGGGCGTGAAGCTCGACAGCACGCGCATGGGCACCTTGTACTTGCCTGCAAACTCCACAGAGCGGATTTGCAGTACCTTGGAGCCCAGGCTGGCCATTTCCAGCATTTCCTCGAAGCTCACCGTACCCAGGCGCTTGGCCGCAGGCACCACACGGGGGTCGGTGGTGTAGACGCCATCCACATCGGTATAGATCAGGCATTCGGCAGCCTTCAGGGCGGCCGCCACGGCCACGGCCGAAGTATCGGAGCCGCCACGTCCCAGCGTGGTGATATTGCCTTCGGGATCGATACCCTGGAAGCCGGTCACGATCACGACACGACCTGCCTCGAGGTCGGCGCGCACGCGCTTGTCGTCGATGGACTCGATACGAGCCTTGGTATAGCTGCTATCGGTGCGCACGGGCACTTGCCAGCCTGCATAGCTGACGGATTCCATGCCTTCGGCCTGCAGCGCAATGGCCAGCAGAGCCGAGGATGCCTGCTCGCCAGTGGCGGCCAGCATATCGAGCTCACGATAGTACGAACTCTTGGCGTGGCTGGGAGCCAGTTCGCTGGCCAGACCCAGCAAACGGTTGGTTTCGCCACTCATGGCGCTGGGCACAACCACCAACTGGTGACCTGCCCGAGCCCATTTGGCCACACGCTTGGCGACGTTGCGGATGCGCTCTGTCGAGCCCATCGAGGTGCCGCCGTATTTATGAACGATCAGTGCCATTGGATACTAAAGGGTGACGAAACAGCAGCCACGGCGCAGATCACAAAGGTTTTGGCGCGCCGGCGGTTTTCGTACAGGTAAAAAACCAAAACCTAGGAATTGTACCAACCGAGACTTACCCCCTGGCGCTCCACAAAACCCCGCCCCACCTTGATGTGGATGTGGTGCCCTCGCGTAGTGCAAACGCCGACCTGCGCCATGAGCTGCGCAAGCTGGGCAGCCGTCGGCGTGGTGTCATGTGCGACACGCAGCCAATAGCGCAGAACATTGCCCAGACGTGCCTCACTCAAACGTTGCAGCGCCTTGATGGCTGGCGGCAGCCCGACCATCTGCAGGTCTGCCGCCGCCTGCTCGTCCAGCAGCTCGGACGCCTGGGCGCAATGGGCGCAGCTGCGTGCGAACGTGCTGCGGAACTGAGGAAAGACCTGCTCCAGCACCGGCAGCAACTGAGCCCGGATGCGGTTGCGCGTGTAGCCCTGATCGGTATTCGTCGGATCCTCGACCCAGCTCACCCCCCTGAGCCGCAACCAGTCGCGCAGCGCCTGGCCCGGCACCGCCAACAGGGGCCGGAACCACTGCAGCCCCGCTCTTTGCCAATGCCCGGGCATGGCCGCCAGACCGGCCACACCAGCACCGCGCGAGAGCGCCAGCAGCAAGGTCTCGACCTGGTCGTCGGCATGCTGGGCCAGCGCCATGGAGCGCACCGCATCCAGCGGCGCACCATCTGCAGCCAGCCAAGGCTGGCCGACCGCCTGAATCAAGGCCGCATAGCGCCCCTGGCGCGCCGCGTCTTCAGGGCTTTGCCCCTGCACATTGCGCGCATCGATGGCGCAAACCTTGAGGGCAATGCCGTGCCGGGCGCACAGTTGCTCGCAGTGCTGCTGAAAACCATCGGCCGCAGACTGCAAACCATGGTGTACATGGATCGCCCTCACCTGCCCCGGCCAGCGCGCATGGCAGGCCAGCAGCAGAGCCGACGAATCGGCTCCTCCGCTGAAGGCCACAGCCAGGGGCAGTGCTGGATTGAATGCAGCCACTGCGGCATCCACCCGGCCGGCCGAAGCCGCCAACAAGTCAGCATCTGACTGGGCTTGCATGAACAACAGACTCCATCTTTCAAATTCAATAGCGGCCAACGACTAATCAGAAAGGGCTTAAGGCGTATTTCGCTCATAAACTCTCGGCAAAAACAAATGGCTCCCGAAGGAGCCATTGTGCGCAAGCGGCATCAAGCCCGCCCGATCAGCGGTTGTCGGCCTTGGTGTCGGCAAACTTGCCGTAGCTCTGAATGCGGTCGTAGCGACGATCCTGCAGCTCCTTGGGCTTGAGATCGGTCAACTGGCGATAGGCATCGCCCAACGCGCGCTTGAGGAAGGCGCCCATTTGCTTGTGGTCACGGTGAGCACCACCCACAGGCTCGTTGACGATCTTGTCCACCAGACCCAGCGCCTTGAGGCGGTGGGCGGTGATGCCCATGGCATCCGCTGCTTCCTGGGCCTTTTCACCGGTCTTCCACAGAATCGAGGCGCAGCCTTCGGGGCTGATCACCGAGTACACGGAATACTGCAGCATCAGCACCTGGTCGGCCACGGCAATCGCCAGCGCACCGCCCGAGCCACCTTCACCGATGATGGTGGTGATGATGGGGGTCTGCAGTTGCGCCATTTCGTAGATGTTGCGACCGATGGCCTCGGACTGACCACGCTCCTCGGCATCGATACCGGGGAAGGCGCCGGGCGTGTCCACGAAAGTGAACACGGGCAGCTTGAACTTCTCGGCCGTCTTCATCAGACGCAAGGCCTTGCGATAGCCCTCGGGACGCGTCATGCCAAAGTTGCGCAGCGTGCGCTCCTTGGTATCGCGGCCCTTTTGATGACCGATCACCATGCAGGGCTGGCCATTGAAGCGTGCCAGGCCACCGATGATGGACTGGTCATCCGCAAAGTGGCGGTCGCCATGCATTTCGACAAAGTCGGTAAAGCACTCGCGCACATAGTCGAGCGTATAGGGGCGCTCGGTATGGCGGGCGATCTTGGTGATCTGCCAGGGGGTCAGGTCGCTGTAGATGTCCTTGGTCAGCTGCAAGCTTTTCTTGCTGAGCTGGTCGATCTCTTCCGAGATATCTACTGCGCTTTCAGTCTGCACATAGCGCAGTTCTTCGATTTTGGATTCGAGTTCTGCAATGGGCTGCTCAAAATCCAGAAAGTTCTTTTTCGCCAACGTATTTCTCCTTGTGCCAGCCTGTTGCAATCCTTGCAATCGGCCAGTGGACAGATGTCATCAAGCCACAGGCTGCGCCTCGAGCGAGCGCCAAATATACCAAGTTGCAACCGTACACCACGGTTTCCAAGCCTCGGCAACTTCACGGGCATCACTGCGACTGACAGGATCGCCCGAAAAATGATTGAGGGAGATGCCCTGTATCAAACCGGCATCGTCCAGAGGCAGCACATTGGGCCGCCCCAGGCAGTAAATCAGAAAATTCTCGGCCGTCCAGCGACTGAGACCGCGTATGGACATCAGCTCGGCAATGATGACCTCATCGCTCATCTGGGCCCATTCATCCATGTGCAGGCGATGCTCGGTGAAGTGCAGCGCCAGATCGACCAGATAGTCGACCTTGCGGGCCGACAGTCCCGCGCCACGCATATCGTCCACCTTGAGCCTGAGCACCTGCTCGGGCTGCATGGCAGCAGGCAGCTTGGCGAACTTGTTCCACAAGGTCTTGGCCGACTTTGCCGAGATCTGCTGCCCGATGATGGAGCGAGCCAAGGTGGCAAAGGCCTGCTCCTGCCCGCAAGGCAGTAGCGCCTGGCTGCCGAGCTGCGGAATCAGTCGCTTGAGCACGCGATCGCGGCGCATGAGCTGGCGGCAAGCCTCAGCCCAGTAGGCGGGCACGCCATCGGGCAGATCCAGATGGATCTTGGGCGCGACCGTCTTGGGCGCAGCAGCCAGCTTGGCTGGCGCCAGGTCTTTGCCGGCAGGGCCCGCGGACTGAACCATGGCCGCTGCCCCCAAAGGAGCGACAGGCAAAGGCGCTGCCGGCCCCATGGGCACGGGCAGATCGGCAACCAGCGGCAGCTGCTCGAACTCCATGGTGTCCAGATGCTTGACCGCGCTCATGCACGCCCCTTCGCACTGTTCACACAGTTGATGGAATATTGCATGCAGTCTCAGCCCTTGGCGGCCGATTCCCAGGTCGTACCTGCGGCAGAGTCCTTGAGGACGATGCCCTGCTCAAGCAGTTCCTTGCGGATGCGGTCGGCCTCGGCCCAGTTCTTGGCGGCCTTGGCCTGCGCGCGTGCGGCAATCTGCGCCTCGATCGCGGCAGCGTCCACACCTTCGGAACCCGCCTGCAGAAATTTCTGCGGCTCGGCCTGCAGCAGCCCCAGACATGCCCCCAGCGTCTTGAGCAAGCCCGCCACCTCGGGCGACTTGCTGCGATTGACTTCAGCGGCCAGCTCGAACAGCACGGCCACTGCCTCGGGCGTGCCGAAGTCTTCATCCATCGCCGCCTTGAAGCGAGCGGCATAGGGATTGCTCCAGTCGACCTGCGCCTCGGCGGGCGCCACCAGATCCAGCGCGGTGTAGAGGCGCTTGAGCGCTCCACGCGCATCATCGAGATGCACGTTGGAGTAGTTCAGCGGGCTGCGGTAATGGCTGCGCACGACGAAGAAGCGGATGGTCTCGGCGTCGTATTCCTTGAGCACGTCGCGAATAGTGAAGAAGTTGCCCAGCGACTTGGACATCTTCTCGTTGTCCACGTTGATGAAGCCGTTGTGCATCCAGGTCTGGGCAAACGGCTTGCCGGTCGCACCTTCGCTCTGGGCAATCTCGTTCTCGTGGTGAGGGAACTGCAGGTCTGCGCCGCCGCCATGGATGTCAAAGCTCTCGCCCAGCAGCTCGCAGCCCATGGCCGAGCATTCGATATGCCAGCCGGGGCGGCCTTCGCCAAACGGACTCTGCCATTTCACATCGGCCGGCTCGTCGGCCTTGGCCGACTTCCACAGCACAAAGTCCAGCGGATCAAGCTTGCCGTCGGCCACGGCCACGCGCTCGCCGGCGTTGAGTTCGTCCAGCGACTTGCCCGAGAGCTTGCCGTAGCCTGCAAACTTGCGCACCGCATAGTTCACATCGCCATTGCCGGCCTGATAGGCCAGGCCCTTGTCCTGAAGCTTTGCGATCATGCCGAGCATCTGCGGCACGTATTCGGTGGCGCGCGGCTCCAGCGTGGGGCGCTCGATACCGAGCGCATCCGCGTCCTGGTGCAGCGCATCGATCATGCGATCGGTGAGGCTGCGTATGGTCTCGCCGTTTTCCACCGCACGTCGGATGATCTTGTCATCGATGTCGGTGATGTTGCGCACATAGGTCACCTTGTAGCCGCTGGCGCGCAGCCAGCGCTGCACCACGTCGAAAGCCACCATGGAGCGTGCATGGCCCAGGTGGCAGAGGTCATAGACCGTCATGCCACAGACGTACATACGCACATGGCCCGGCTCAAGCGGCGAAAACGATTCCAGTGCACGCGACAGCGTGTTGTAGATACGCAAACTCATGAATCTTGAAATAGGGAGAGAGGGTGGCGAGCAGCAGCACTGGTCATGCCTGCGATGCATAAACCGTGCCTGCCATTCCCTGAGGCTGAAAAATGCGCACTAGCATCCAGACACATCCCGGTCCGGCCAGACGCCTAAGCGCCGCACACCCCTCAGCTACAATTCCCCGCAGTATAAGCTCCCGCCGCAGCGCAGTTTTGCGGCGCCATGAAAGCACCTACATGCCTGTACGCAACTTGTTCAGTACCGCAGCGCGTGCGGCAGCCCTGGCTGCCTTGCTCGCTGCAGGTAGCGCCCACGCCGACGATTACACGGATGTTGCCCAGTTGCTCAAAAGCGGCAAGACCCAGCAGGCACTGCAAAAAGCGGACACCTATCTGGCCAAGAATTCACGCGACCCGCAAATGCGTTTTCTGCGCGGCATCGCGCTGAGCAATGACGGCAAGACCGAAGACGCGATCACGGCTTTTCGCCAGCTGACCGAGGACTATCCCGAGCTGCCAGAGCCCTATAACAATCTGGCAGTGATCTATGCACGCCAGGGCGATCTGGATCGCGCCCGCTCCGCACTCGAAGCCGCCGTGCGCAACAATCCGAACTATGCCGTGGCGCACGAGAACCTGGGCGATATCTATGCCCGCCTGGCCTATCAGTCCTATGCACAGTCCCTGGCCAAGGGCGGCCGCCCCGCAGCCCTGAACCCCAAGCTCAAGCAGCTCAAGGACTTGCTGCAACCCGCAGCCTCTCTTGCAACACCTGCCCCGGCCCGCTGAATCCGTTTTTTGTCATCCCGCCCACCTCCCTCTTGTGAAGCCGGCCGGCGCCCTCAGCTGCCTCAAGCCGGTTTTTTGCAGCCGCTGTCCAGCGGCCCCGCCCAAGACCCACTTACCCAGGAATATGACCATGCTGAATTTCCGTCGAAACAGCCTCAAGGCCCTGTCGGCGATTGCACTGACAGCCACTGTTTTCGCAATCCCCGGCCTGGCCCAGGCGCAATCCAAGGTGCAGCTCAAGACCAGCATGGGCGATATCGTGGTCGAGCTCAACGATGCCAAGGCCCCCAAGAGCGCGGCCAATTTCCTGCAATATGTGCGTGACAAGCACTATGACGGAACGGTGTTCCACCGCGTCATCGACGGCTTCATGATCCAGGGCGGCGGCATGGACGCCAATCTGAGCGAAAAGCCCACACGCGCCGCGATCCCGCTGGAAGCCGGCAACGGCCTCAAGAACGACCGCGGCACGATTGCCATGGCGCGCACCGGCAACCCCAACTCCGCCACCTCGCAGTTCTTCATCAATGTGGTGAACAACGACATGCTCAACGCACCCAAGCCCGATGGCTATGGCTATACCGTCTTCGGCAAGGTCATCAAGGGCATGGATGTGGTGGACAAAATCCGCGCCGTGGCTACGGGCAACCGCGGCATGCACCAGAATGTGCCCACGACGCAGGTAACAATCCTCTCCGCCACCGAAATCAAGTGAACAACCGGGCGGCGCTGCCCAAGCCGGGCGGCGCCAGCCTCCTTACTCCATCCTCTAGAAAGCACAGACATGAGCAATCCCCAAGTCGAACTGCACGTGACCATCAACGTGGCCGATACCGCCACCCAGGGCGTGATCACCCTGGAACTGGACGCCGTGAACGCGCCCAAGTCCACCGAGAACTTCCTGAACTACGTGAACCAGGGCTTCTACAACGGCACCATCTTCCACCGCGTGATCAAGAACTTCATGATCCAGGGCGGCGGTTTTGCGGCCGACATGAAGCAAAAGGACACTGCGGCTCCCATCGAGAACGAAGCCAAGAACGGCCTGAAGAACGACAAGTACACGATTGCGATGGCTCGCACCAGCGATCCCCACAGCGCAACTGCACAGTTCTTCATCAACACCGTGGACAACGGCTTCCTGAACCACACCGCTCCCACCGGCCAGGGCTGGGGCTATGCCGTGTTCGGCAAGGTGGTCAAGGGTGAAGAAGTCGTGGACGCCATCAAGAAGGTGCGCACCACACGCAAGGGCTTCCACGACGACGTGCCCTTCGACGCCGTGGTGATCGACAAGGCGATCGCGATCTAATCCCGGAGGCGCTGCGCGCCTTCCCCCAAGGGGGACGACGGCCTCGCTGCGAGGCGGCTCTTGCTTGCCGTCTCTCGCTCGGGGCCGTCATTGTTTTCAGGCTGCGTACCATCATCACATGACTGATTCTTCAGATCCCCGCACGGCGGCTCCCCAGGTGGCGCAGCTGCAAGGCGCACCCGGCTGGCAAGCTATCGACTTTATTTCCGATCTGCATCTGCAGCCTTCGGAGCCGCAGACGGTCGAAGCCTGGCGAGACTATCTGGCGCGCAGCACGGCCGATGCCATCTTCATCCTCGGCGATCTGTTTGAAGTCTGGGTCGGCGACGATGCGCTCGATGAACCCGGCAGCTTCGAGGCCGAATGCGCCGCCGTGCTGCGCGAGGCGGCGCAGCAGCGCCCGCTGTTCTTCATGGTCGGCAACCGCGACTTTCTGGCCGGCGACGAATTTCTGCACCGCAGCGGCATGAGCGGGCTTTCCGACCCCACGGTATTGCTGTGGGCAGGCCCCGGCATCCTGATCAGCCATGGCGATGCGCTGTGCCTGGACGATGTGGAGTACCAGCAATTCCGCGCTGTTTCGCGCTCCGCCGCCTGGCAGCAGCAGTTGCTGGCCCAGCCCCTGGCCGTGCGCCGCGCGATCGGCAGATCGGCACGCAGCGAAAGCGAGCAACGCAAGCAAGGCGGCGCGCCCTACGCGGATGCCGACGCGCAGATGAGCAGCACCTGGATGCAGGCCGCGCAAGCGCCCTGGCTGATTCACGGCCATACCCATCAGCCCGCCGACCACGCGCTGGGCGACGGGCAGTGGCGCATCGTGCTCAGCGACTGGCATATCGATGCTCAGACACAGCGCAGCGAGGTGCTGCGTGTGACGCCTGAAGGCTGGCAGCGCATGCCGCCCGAATTGGCCTGACGCACCAACCAGTTGCCGCTATCTCATTCAGAGCTTCTTACGCAGGCTATTCATAGATTTCAGATTAAAAGTTATCCAAGTTCTATGAATAACAGGCGCTAGCAGCTATCAAATTTGCTGAACTGGCAGACACGAAGAGCCCGCTGCCCAAATAGCTGAGGCATCGCACCTTGGGTGCGGCGGCGGGATCTCAGACCGAGATGGCGGAAGCCGAGCCTGCCTGCTTGCGCAGCTCGAACTTCTGGATCTTGCCCGTGCTGGTCTTGGGCAGCTCGCCAAACACCACGGCGCGCGGCACCTTGTAGCCGGCCAGATGCTTTTTGCAGTGGGCCATGATGTCTTCGGCCGTGGTCTCGGCTCCGGCCTTGAGTTCGATGAAGGCGCAGGGCGTCTCGCCCCATTTGGGGTCGGGCTTGGCCACCACGGCCGCAGCCAGCACAGCGGGGTGGCGATAGAGCACATCCTCCACTTCGATGGACGAGATGTTCTCGCCTCCCGAGATGATGATGTCCTTGCTGCGATCCTTGATCTGGATATAGCCGTCGGGATGTTGTACGGCCAGGTCGCCGCTGTGGAACCAGCCGCCGCGGAAGGCTTCCTGCGTCGCCTGCGGGTTCTTGAGATAGCCCTTCATGGCGATATTGCCCTGGAACATGATCTCGCCCATGGTCTGGCCGTCGGGCGGCACGGGCTGCATGGTTTCGGGGTCCAGCACGGCCGCAGAGCGCTGCAGGTGGTAGCGCACGCCCTGGCGCGAGTTCAGGCGGGCACGCTCGCCGATATCGAGCGCATTCCAGCCCTCATGCTTGGCGCAGACCGTGGCCGGGCCATAGGTTTCGGTCAGGCCGTAGACATGGGTGATGTCAAAGCCCATGGCCTCCATGCCCTCGATCATCGATGCGGGCGGCGCTGCCCCAGCCACCATGGCCTTGACGCCGGCGGGCACGCCCTGCTTCATGACAGCCGGCGCATTCACCAGCAGGCTGTGCACAATGGGCGCACCGCAGTAATGGCTCACGCCATGGTTGCGGATGGCATCAAAAATCGCCTGCGCATCCACCCGTCGCAGACAGACATTGACCGCCGCGCGTGCAGCCACCGTCCAGGGGAAGCACCAGCCGTTGCAGTGGAACATGGGCAGCGTCCACAGATAGACAGCGTGCTTGGGCATGTCCCACTCCAGCACATTGCTGATGGCATTGTTGTGCGCTCCGCGATGGTGGTAGACCACGCCCTTGGGATTGCCCGTGGTTCCGCTGGTGTAGTTCAGTGCAATCGCATCCCATTCGTCGCCGGGCCATTGCCAGTCGAAACCGGCATCGCCCTGGGCCACAAAGCTCTCGTAGTCGGTGACACCGATTTGCTCGGCCGCCTCGCCGTAAACCGGGTCTTCGACCTGGATGACATAGATGGGCGCGGTGCTCTGGCGCAGCTTGAGCGCCCTGGCCATCAGAGGCGCGAACTCGGGGTCCACGATCAAGGCCTTGGCTTCGCCATGGTCGAGCATGAAGGCCAGAGTCTCGGCATCCAGCCTGGTGTTGAGCGTGTTGAGCACGGCACCGGCCATGGGCACGCCAAAGTGGGCCTCCACCATGGGCGGCGTATTGGGCAGCATCACGGCCACGGTATCGTTCTTGCCAATGCCGATTTTCTGCAGACTGCTGGCCAGTTGGCGGCAACGTGCATAGGTCCGTGCCCAGTTCTGGCGCAGGTCACCATGAACAATGGCCAGGCGCTCGGGATAGACCTCGGCCGTGCGGGCA
This sequence comes from Comamonas sp. Z3, assembly GCF_008121565.1. Taxonomy (NCBI): domain Bacteria; kingdom Pseudomonadati; phylum Pseudomonadota; class Betaproteobacteria; order Burkholderiales; family Comamonadaceae; genus Comamonas; species Comamonas sp. Z3. The sequence goes on along the minus strand of NZ_VOQU01000002.1, from coordinate 837,965 downwards.
ATAAATCCCAGCGGCGTCAGCGCGGCATGGTTGGCGGTATTCGGGGTGAGGTTCAGATCGAAAGAACTTGTCATGTTTGTCTCCTGAGCGTCTTGTACTCCAGCATCCGTCACGCCAGGCTTACAACCGAGCGCCATGCAAGCCTGTTGTGATTCAGGTCAAGCCTGATTCCGCTTGGCTCTCGCACATAGAAACCAGAGCAACGCAAAAGGTCATTGAGCAAACCAATACTTTCAACAGCTTCTGAAAATCAATAAATTAATTCAAAATCAAATACTTATGAGAGCAATCAAAAACACCATCATTCCTCAAGCAGTGGCATCTCATGCAAGTCATCTATAAGACATCATTTATCTGACAGACCAATCACCCAGACCGTGAATCGCTTTTAGAATGCGCACATGTTTTTGAGGATCTGACTGCCCACGCGGGCAGGCCAGACCGGCATCTCTCCCGCACGGAGCCGGTCACATGCCTCAAAACTGTGTGGCGGAGGAGACGTTTTAGAGGAGAGCCTGGCAATGATCCAGGCATCAGGAGACCTGAGCCTGCACCCATCGGTGCAGGCTTTTTTTTGTCCGCCCTCCTCATTCCTGCCGCGCCATCGGCCATTGCCGAAAAAGGCAAAATACACGGGTGGCCATTCCCCAATCATTCATCCAAGAGTTGCTCTCCCGCGTCGACGTGGTCGACATCGTGGGCCGCTATGTGCAGCTCAAAAAGGGCGGCGCCAACTTCATGGGCCTATGCCCATTCCATGGCGAAAAGTCGCCCTCTTTCACGGTCAGCCCCAGCAAGCAGTTTTTTCACTGCTTTGGCTGCGGCAAGAACGGCAATGCCATCGGCTTTCTGATGGAGCATGCCGGCATGGGCTTTGTCGAAGCCGTGCAGGAGCTTGCCAATCAATGCGGCCTGCAGGTGCCGCAGGACGACATCAGTCCGGCCGAGCGCCAGCGCCAGGCCCAGCAAAAGCAGAAAGCCGAGACCCTGAGCGACCTGCTGGAAAAAGCCGGCGAGTCCTATCGCAAACAGCTCAAGGCCGCACCCAAGGCCATCGAGTATCTGAAAAAGCGCGGCGTCTCGGGCGAGGTCTCCAAGCGCTTCGGCCTGGGCTATGCGCCTGCAGGCTGGCATGGCCTGGCCAGCGTATTCGCCGAGTACGACAACCCGCAGCTTGAAGAGTGCGGGCTGGTCATCGTGGGCGAGGACGACAGCCGCCGCTACGACCGTTTCCGCGACCGGCTGATGTTCCCGATTCGCAATGTCAAAGGCGAATGCATAGGCTTTGGCGGCCGGGTGTTTGGCGATGAGAAACCCAAATACCTGAACTCCCCCGAAACCCCGGTCTTCCACAAGGGCCGCGAACTCTACGGCCTTTACGAGGCCCGCCAGGCCCTGCGCGACATGGGCTACGCCCTGGTCACCGAAGGCTATATGGACGTGGTGGCGCTGGCCCAGCTTGGCTTTGCCAATGCCGTGGCCACGCTGGGAACGGCCTGCACGCCGGAGCATGTTCAAAAGCTGTTTCGCTTCACCGATGCCGTGGTCTTCAGCTTCGACGGTGACGGTGCGGGCCGACGCGCCGCCCGCAAGGCACTGGATGCGGCCCTGCCGCTGGCGACCGACACGCGCTCCATCAAATTCCTGTTCCTGCCTTCGGAGCACGACCCCGACAGCTTCATCCGCGAATTCGGCCCCGAGGCCTTCTCGCGCTATGTGGGCGATGCCACGCCACTGAGCCGCTTTCTCATCGAATCGGCCAGCGAGGGCTGCGATCTGGGCCAGACCGAAGGCCGTGCCCACATGGCCAGCAACGCGCGGCCGCTGTGGTCACTGCTGCCCGACGGCGCGCTCAAGCGCCAGCTGCTCTCCGAAATCGCAGCCCTGGCCCAGCTGGACTCGCGCGACCTCACCGATATCTGGGCGCAGGAAGCCGCACGCACAGCCCCCATTTCCCGCCGCGCGCCTGCGGCTGCGCCCTCCGGCCCTCAGGCACCGGAATGGGATGCGCCCCCGGCCAGCTGGGAAAGCGCCCCCGACTGGGCCGATGCCGCGGCACCGTCCCCCTCCTCCTACCCAAGCCAGGGCGGCGGCGGCAACTGGTCGGGTCGCAAGGAATTCGGCCGCCAGCGCAAGCCCTGGGGCAAGAAGGGAGAGGACTGGAACCCGCCGCAGCTGGGCCCGCGCCCCACGCCGGTCAGCCGCGAAGACCAGGCCGCTCGCCTGCTGATGTGTCACATGGAGTTCATGGAAGAGATGACCCATGAGGATTTCGATGCCCTGGCGCGCTGCAACCAAAGCCATGCCCCCTTGTTCCGCTGGCTGGAAGCCCAGTTTACCGAGTCCGGACCGCGCTCCTGGGCGGTGCTGCGCGAGCAATTGCAAGGCTCGCCCTGCGAGCCGCTGGCCAGCAAGCTCATGAGCGGCGCCCATGCCAACCCCGAGGGCGAAGTCGACGAGTTGCGCAAGGAATTGCGCGGCACGCTGAATCTGATCCTTGTGGATCACCTCAAGCGCGAGGAGGCCCAGGCGCTCAAGGAGATCGCCACCGACCCCACGGCGGCAAGGCGTTACATCGAGTTTCAACAGCGGCGAAAAAATTTATCTGTAATTATTAGCTCCACCTCTTGACATCTTTAAAAAAGGTATAATTTAGAGGATACAGGCAAGAGCGACAGCAACACCTCCGACCCGGGCCCCGTGAAGAAATCACGTGATGGCAGCAACTGCATGGCCCATTTCTCGCAAGGATTGCATACCAAATGATCGCCCCAACATCTTGCCATGGAGTCTTTGTGCTCCACCGGACAGGCTAGGCCTGTTCTTGCGCCAGCTTTGATGGCGTTTGTTTGCATTTTCCGTTTTCCTTTGTGTGTTTGTGTGTGTTCGTACCGTGAGAGGTGTTCATGCCCGTTTCAAAGTCCGTGAAGTCCAAGCAGGCCCCAGAAGCTTCAGCAAAGCCCAAGACCTCTAAAACTTCCACTTCCGCAGCAGAGTCCGCGAAAAAGGCCAGTGCCAGCAAGCCTGCTGTGAAGAAGAGTGCTGCATCTGCAGCCGAAGCCAAGAAAGACACCACCGTGGTTACCAAGTCACAAGCCGAACTCAAAGCCATGGCCGATGCGCTGCTGGCGCAGGCAACTCCCAAGCGCGGCCGCAAGAAGGCCGAAGAAGACGACGACACAGCTGCCGCTCCTGCCGCCAAGAAGACCGTCGCCAAGAAGGCTGCTCCCGCCAAGAAGGCTGCCGCCGTCAAGGCCCCCGCTGCCAGCGCCGATGCCGACAAGACTCCCGCCAAGCGCGGTCGCAAGCCCAAGGCCAAGGAAGCCGACGAGGACATGGATGATGCCGACCTGTCGGATATCGACAGCGATCTGGAAGGCGAAATCGAAGAGGAGACAGTCGCTGAAGCGTCTGCTGCTCCTGCCGAAAAGGCCAAGCCTCTGCGCATGAAAATCAGCAAGGCGAAGGAACGCGCCTTGATGAAGGAATTCGGCTTGGACGAGACCGTTCTGACCGAAGAGGAAATGAACACCCGCCGTCAGCGTCTGAAGATGCTGATCAAGCTGGGCAAGACCCGCGGCTACCTGACCCACGCCGAAATCAACGACCACCTGCCCGACAAGCTGGTCGATGCCGAAACGCTGGAAGTCGTGATCTCCATGTTGAACGACATGGGCGTAGCCGTGTACGAGCAGACTCCCGATGCGGAAACCCTGCTGCTGAACAACACCGGCCAGTCAGCCACCACCGAAGAGGAAGCGGAAGAAGAAGCCGAAGCGGCGCTGTCCACCGTGGACTCCGAATTCGGCCGCACCACCGACCCCGTGCGCATGTACATGCGTGAAATGGGTACCGTCGAACTGCTGACACGCGAAGGCGAAATCGAAATCGCCAAGCGCATCGAAGGCGGCCTGATGGACATGATGGAAGCCATCTCGGCTTCCCCCGCGACCATCGCCGAGATCCTCAACATGGCCGAGGAGATCCGCGAAGGCAAGGTTGTCATCTCCACCGTGGTGGACGGCTTCGTCAATGCCAACGAGAACGACGACTATGTGGCCGAAGAAGACTTCGACGAATACGACGAAGAAGATGACGATGACGGCAAGGGTGGCTCCAAGGCCCTGACCAAGAAGCTCGAAGAGCTGAAGAACGAAGCCCTGGGTCGCTTTGACTCCATGCGCGAGCTTTTCGACAAGATGCACAAGGTGTATGACAAGGAGGGCTACGGCACCGAGGCATACATGAAGGTGCAGAAGGCCATCACCGAAGAGCTGATGACCATTCGCTTCACGGCCAAGACGATTGAAAAGCTCTGCGATCTGGTGCGCGCCCAGGTGGACGACGTGCGCAAGAAGGAACGCGAGCTGCGCAAGATCATCGTGGACAAGTGCGGCATGCCGCAGGAGCAGTTCATCAAGGACTTCCCGCCCAACCTGCTGAACCTGGACTGGGTCATCAAGCAAGTGGCGGCAGGCAAGAACTACAGCGCCGTGCTGGAGCGCAACATCCCGCCCGTGCAGGAGCTGCAGCAGAACCTGATCGACCTGCAGGCCCGCGTGGTTGTGCCTCTGGAAGAGCTCAAGCACATCAACAAGCGCATGAACAGCGGCGAGCGCGCCAGCCGTGACGCCAAGAAGGAAATGATCGAGGCCAATCTGCGTCTCGTGATCTCCATCGCCAAGAAGTACACCAACCGAGGTCTGCAGTTCCTGGATCTGATCCAGGAAGGCAATATCGGCCTGATGAAGGCCGTGGACAAGTTCGAATACCGTCGCGGCTACAAGTTCTCGACCTATGCGACCTGGTGGATTCGTCAGGCCATCACGCGCTCCATCGCCGACCAGGCCCGCACGATCCGCATCCCCGTGCACATGATCGAGACCATCAACAAGATGAACCGCATCTCGCGCCAGCACTTGCAAGAGTTTGGTTTCGAGCCCGATGCGTCCATCCTGGCAGCCAAGATGGAGATCCCCGAGGACAAGATCCGCAAGATCATGAAGATCGCCAAGGAGCCGATCTCGATGGAAACCCCCATCGGCGACGACGACGACTCCCACCTGGGCGATTTCATCGAGGACGGCAACAACACGGCGCCCATCGATGCCGCCATGCAGGCCGGTCTGCGCGATGTGGTAAAGGACATCCTTGACGGCCTGACGCCTCGCGAAGCCAAGGTGCTGCGCATGCGCTTCGGTATCGAAATGTCCACCGATCACACGCTGGAAGAAGTCGGCAAGCAGTTTGACGTGACGCGCGAGCGTATCCGTCAGATCGAAGCCAAGGCGCTGCGCAAGCTCAAGCACCCTTCGCGCTCCGACAAGCTGCGCAGCTTCATCGACTCGCTGTAAAGCCAGCCCGAGGAACCGGCACGCCGGCTCCCTGCGACTCCAAGCCCCGACCTGCTCCAGGTCGGGGCTTTTTCGTATGCAGCCCAGGTCAGCAAGCCTTCGCTTGCGGCCAAACACACCAAAAGACACATAACAGCGGAGACAGACATGAACACCATCCAAGCACACCGCCTTCCGACACGGCGCCAGTGGCTGGGCTATTCCGGAGCCTTGCTGGCCACGCCTTTGGCAGCCATGGCCAACCCGCCTCAGCGCCTGGGGACGCAGCTGCGCATCGTGATCCCCGCCAACCCCGGCGGCGGCTGGGACCAGACCGGTCGCGCCCTGGGCGCAGCGCTGATCGGCAGCGGCATGGTGGACAAGGTCATTTATGAAAACATCGGCGGCAAGGGTGGCACCATAGGCTTGGCCGAATACACCAAGCGCTACGGCAACGACCCCAACAGCCTGCTGATCGGCGGCATGGTCATGGTCGGCGCTCTGGCGCTGAACAAGAAATCGGCAGAGCTGCATCAGGTGCAAGCCCTGGCGCGACTGACCAGTGACTACCTGGTGGTGGCCGTGCCTTTCGACTCACCGATCGCCAACCCCAAGGCACTGGCCAAGGCCATGCGCGAAAACCTGCCCGCACTGGCGATTGCCGGAGGCTCCGCCGGCGGCGTGGACCATATGTATGCGGGCATGCTGGCCCGCCTGTCCAAGGCCAATGCGGAGCAGCTGCAGTACAAGGCCTTCCCCGGCGGTAACGAGGTGCTGCAGGCCCTGCTGCAAAAACAGGTACAGGTGGGAATCTCGGGCTACAGCGAGCTAAGGGATGCCTTGCAGGCTGGCAAGCTGCGCGCTCTCGGTGTTTCCTCGCGGCGCACCATGTTCGGCATCGCCTCCATGCGCGACCAGGGCATGGACGCCGAAATGTCCAATTGGCGTGCCGTCTTTACAGGCAGAAATCTGCCTGCAGAGCGCATCCAGCAACTGCTGGCTGCTATCGACCATGCGAGCAATCAGGAGCACTGGAAACAAGCCCTGGCCAGCAATAATTGGAGCTCCTCTTGGCAAACCGGCAAGGCGCTGCAGGAGTTTCTGGAGGTCGAGACCTCCACTGCCCAGCTGATGACCTATCTGCTCAAGCTCAAGAGCTAAGCCACCTTGCAGGATAGCCCCATGAACCTGGTCGACCACACCGCTGCCCCCTCCCGCCTTTCCGTTGCCGTCATGGGCGCGGGCTCGGTGGGCTGTTACTTTGGAGCTCTGCTGGCACGCGCCGGCCACCCGGTCACGCTGATCGGTAGAGCATCGCATATGCAGGCGGTCAGCGAGCACGGGCTGCGACTGCAGACGGCAACAGAAGATCTGCATCTCCCCGTCGCCACCAGCACCGAGCCCCGTGCCGTGGCGGGCGCCGATGTGGTGCTGTTCTGCGTGAAATCCACCGACACCGAAGCAGCAGCTGCACAGATCAAACCCCACCTGGCTGCACATACCCAGATACTGAGCCTGCAGAATGGCGTGGACAACGACCAGCGCCTGCGCCAGGTACTGGGTCGGCAGCCGGTGGCAGCTGCCGTGGTCTATGTGGCCACTGCCATGGCAGGCCCGGGCCATGTGCGTCACTTTGGCCGGGGCGAGCTGGTCATCGCTGCCTGCCCCCAGGGCGATGCGATCGCGGGCCAGTTCAGCACCGCCGGCATTCCCACACAAGTCTCGGATGGCGTGCTGGCCGCACTCTGGCAAAAGCTCATCATCAACTGCGTCTACAACGCGCTCTCCGCCCTCACCCAGCAGCCCTATGGCTGGCTGGTCGCGCAGCAGGGCATACCCGCCGTGATGCAGGACATTGCCGCCGAATGCAAGACTGTGGCCATGGCCGACGGCGTGATCCTTCCCGCTACCGTGGACGAGGCGGTAGCGGCCATCGCACGCACCATGCCCGGCCAGCTCTCTTCCACGGCCCAGGATCTGGCGCGCGGCAAGCCCACGGAGATCGACCATCTCAACGGCTATGTAGTGCGGCGCGCCCAGGCCCTGGGCATTGCCGCGCCGGCCAATCGCCTGTTGCAAGTGCTGGTGCAACTCAAGCAAATACAGGCGCCCAAACAGGAACTATGATTTTCATAGCTGCCTGCGTCGACAGGTCAATGGCTTGACTCCATTTTTACACCTGGAAACACCTAAGCCAGCACTAACACAGCCGGCAAACCACGCCAGCCTGTCGCGCAGGCTGCTCCAGCACTCTCACCACTGCTACAAACCCTGAAGCACGCGCGCCTTAGCCCGGATTCGTGGCTGACCCGCAACACTTGCGTGCTGTTTGTCGCGTTTATCACCTCAAGGCGTTGCAGTTGAAGATTTGAAGCTACTAAACTTGTAGCAAAATAAATTAACCGCTATAGTCCATCGGACATGGCACTGAAAGCGCCCAGTGCGCCCAGCTCGACAACATCATTGCGCAAGGAGAAGCGTCCATGAGCTCCAAGGAAAACGCCGCCATCAACCAGCTGTTCGAGAAGCTCGAATGCCGCTATGCGCTGCGCGTGCTGTGGGCTTTGCGGGATGGTCATCCCCAGACCTTCCGACTGCTGCAAGACAGCGTGGGCGGCATCACTCCCAACACGCTGAACACCCGCATCAAGGAACTGCGCGAATGCGGCCTGCTCGAACATGGCAGCGACGGCTACACCGTGACCTTGACCGGACAAGATCTGCTCAAGCGCCTGTCCGACGTGCAGGCCTTTGCCAACCGCTGGGTTGCGGCGCGCGCCAAGAAGTAAACCTTGCCGTTGTTGCGGCCAGGGAACTGGCGGCAGGCGGACACCACTATCATCCAAGGGCCCCAAGCGAGCTTGGCCGGCCCTTTTTTCCATCGCCTTTTTCTGCTTTGTGCTGAAAGGAAATCCACCATGGCATTCAACACTACTGCCTCCGGCCTGCAATATGAAGACACCGTCGTTGGCGAAGGCACCGAAGCCAAGGCCGGTCAGAACGTGACCGTGCACTACACCGGCTGGCTCTACAACAATGGCGTGCAAGGCGCCAAGTTCGACTCCAGCAAGGACCGCAACGATCCTTTCGTCTTCCCCCTGGGCGCCGGCATGGTCATCAAGGGCTGGGACGAAGGCGTGCAAGGCATGAAGGTCGGCGGTCAGCGCACGCTGCTGATCCCAGCAGCCCTGGGCTATGGCGCGCGCGGCGCCGGCGGCGTGATCCCCCCCAACGCCACGCTGAAGTTCGATGTGGAATTGCTGGCGGTCTGAACCCCAGGCTCCGTCCACGAAAAAGCGGCCCTGCAAGGCCGCTTTTCTTTGGGAAATGCCCTGCATCGGCAGCTTATGCATCGGCCTCGAACAGCGCTCTGTGCAGTGGCATGTAGGCTTTTTCACCCGCCGCATCGCGTATGCGCGGCGCCAGCTCCGCCAGCTGCTCATAGCCCATGGCGGCCTCCACGGCCAGATTCAGCCTGAAGCCCTTGAGCCCCAATGCGCCCGTGATGGACACGGCCATGGGGTAGGCCTTCTGGAAGCGCTTCTGGCCGACGCCTGACGCGAGCTCGGCTGGGGCCAGGGAGGGGGAGCCGCTCTCCGAGGCCGGCGCTGCGGCGGAAGACTCCCTCGTGGCCAGCCAGCCTCTGTCGACCAGGGCCAGAATATCGTCCTTGACCACTCCCAGCGCCGAGGTCGCCTCCAGCACCTGCATCAGGCTGCGTTGACCGTCAAACAGCAAAAAGGCCGAGCGCAGCCTCTGACTCAGATCGGAATGGCGCTCCTTGAAGGCCTGCTGGCCCTCGGGTGTTTTGACTAGATACATCGCCCCCGCCCCTCTATGCATTGAATTGCTTTTAGACATGCAGAGTGGCAGCTGTGGCGGCGCCTGAAAAGCGGGTTTTCCTGCAAGCTTGCTCCGGGCTGAGCCAGATCAGACTCTGCCAAAAAACTACCCGTAAACCATCTCAAGCCCTTCGTGGAAGAGCGCTGACAGCTATCGAATCAAGAGTTCTTCCGAATGCCTGTTCGCCGCTGCTCCCACCAGCTGACCAGCAATATGGTGAGCAAGCCTGCCGGCACGCCAAACACACCGGCCGAGATGGGCTGAATGCCCCACCAGAGTGCCTCGCCGCGCAGTGCCGAAGGCAGCACACCCTGCAGACCCGGCACATGGGAGACCATGTAGTACACCGTCACGGCCAGGCCCAGCAACATGCCAGCCACCGCGCCACGGCGCGTGGTGCCGCGCCAGAAGATTCCCAGCACCATGGCCGGCACAAAAGCCGAGCCGGCCAGCGAGAACGAGGCCGAAACCATTGGAAGAATGTCCGAAGAGCGCCGGGCAGCCACAAAGGCCGCCGACAGCGCCACCAGCAGCAATGCGAACTTGGAGAGAATCACACGCTGCTCGGGCGAGACACGCCGCTTGCGCGTATCCAGGCGCTGACGCTCCTGGAAATAGAGATCCCGCACCAGGGCATTGCTGATCGTCAGCAGCAGACCGTCGGCCGTGGACAATGCCGCCGCCAACCCGCCCGCAGCCACCAGACCGGAGAGCACATAAGGCATGCCGCCCAGCTCCGGCGTGGCCAGCATGATGAGGTCAGCCCCCATGCGGATCTCGCCGAACTGCAAGATGCCGTCGCCATTGATGTCCTCGACGGCCAGCAACGAGCTGTCGACCCTGGACCACTGCGCTATCCAGTTGGGCAAGGCATCGAAATGCGTGCCCACAAGATTGCTCATGACCTCGAACTTGACCAGCACGGCCAAGGCCGGTGCGCCCAGATACAGCAGACCGATAAAGAACAGCGACCAGGCCACCGAGGTACGCGCCGCCGACACCGAGGGAACCGTGAAGTAACGTGTCAGCAGATGCGGCAGCCCGGCCGTGCCGACCATCAGGCAGAACATCAGCGCCAGAAAATTGCGCCGGCTTTCCTCGTAGGCCTTGCGCTCGGCCGGCGAACCATCCGGATCCCCGGCAAAAGGCTGACTTTGCAGCGGCATGCCGCCCAGCGGCTTGGCCCGCTCATAGGCCTCGTGCAGCTCGCGGCTCCAGAGTTCGCGTGCCGCCACCTCATCCTTGGGCATGGCGGCCAGCTCCCGGCTGGCGGTCATGATGGCGCCGATATTGCCGCTGCTGGTGCGCAGCTCGCGGATATGCTCGCTCAGTGCTTGGCGTTCCGCCGCCAGCACATTGGGCACATCGCGCAGCTTGGCCTGCAGCACCTGGGCGCGGGTGCGGTAGGCCTCCAGCACCGACTGCTCAGCCTCTGAGGACAGCAGCTGCTGCTCCATGGCGCCAATCTTGCCCAGTTGCTGGCTGTAGGCCAGCTGCGCCCAGGGGTTGCCCAGCTGCTTGTAGGCCAGCCAGGAAACCGGCAGCATGAAGGCCAGCAATATGACCACGTATTGCGCCACCTGGGTCCAGGTGATAGCCCGCATGCCGCCCAGGAACGAGCACAGCAGCACGCCGCCCAGACCCAGCATGATGCCGATCTCGAACTGCACGCCGGTCAGGCGTGCGGCAATCAGCCCCACGCCATAGATCTGCGCCACCACATAGGTGAAGGAACAGGTAATGGCGGCCAGCGCGGCAATGATGCGCGGCCAGCGCCCGCCATAGCGCGCCTGGAAGAAATCCGGCACGGTATAGAGATTCATGGCCCGCAGATAGGGAGCAATCAGCATGCCGACCAGGCAGAACCCGCCCGTCCATCCCAGCACATAGGCCAGCCCGCCAGGCTGTGTGCCGGTCCCCGAAAAACCTTGCAGATAGAGCGCGCCGGAGAGACTGATGAACGAGGCTGCACTCATCCAGTCGGCAGCGGCAGCCATGCCGTTGTAGAAAGGCGGAATACGCCGGCCGGCGACGAAATACTCCTCGGCATCACTGGTGCGCGAATACACACCGATGGCCGCATACACCATCACCGTGGAGAACAGAAAAATAGGCCCGATCCAGTGCCGCGACAGCCCGCGCTCCTCGGCCCAGAGCATGGTCAGCAAAAAGGCCGCCGTTCCCAGCACATAGAGAAACAGAATGCGATGCAGCCGCCAGTGGTAGGCGCGGCTCAGAACGGGCCGCTCAGGCATGAGGGTCGGTTGCGGCGAGAGAGGCTTGGTGAGCCGCAGCCCGCTTGCGCGCTTCGTCACGCGCCTGTTGGCGTTCGAAATAATCCATGGCCACACAATAGACCACGATGATCAACAGGAACATCAGGACCGCCCCTTGGGCGGCCATCCAGTAGGCCACGGGCCAGTCCGGCATCAGCGCCTGGATATCGCGCGCAAAGTAGCCGGTCCCAAATGAAGACACCACCCAGACGCTCAGCAGCAAGGCCTTGAGTCTCAGGTGGTGTGTATCGTGCAGATCCGGCGGGAAGGTCACCTCCACCGGATTGCCGAAAGCATCGAATGCCTGTCGCGGGGCATCCGACGCGGCATCGTCATGCATAGGCGCGTGATGCGTCCGCACGGCGATGCCCAGGCTTATTCAGCCAGCTTCTGCCAGGTGGAGACCACGCTGTCAGGGTTCAGGGAGATGGAGGAGATGCCCTCATCGGCCAGCCACTTGGCGAAGTCGGGGTGGTCCGAAGGGCCTTGGCCGCAGATGCCCACATACTTGTTCTGATCGCGGCAGGCCTTGATGGCGCGAGCCAGCAGCTTCTTGACGGCGGGGTCGCGCTCGTCGAAGTCGGCGGCCAGCAGCTCCAGACCGGAGTCGCGATCCAGGCCCAGGGTCAGCTGGGTCAGGTCGTTGGAGCCCACGGAGAAGCCGTCGAAGTATTCGAGGAACTCCTCGGCCAGCACGGCGTTGGAAGGCACTTCGCACATCATGATCAGCTGCAGGCCATTTTCACCGCGCTTGAGGCCGTTTTCGGCCAGCAGCTCAGTCACGCGCTTGGCCTGGCCCAGGGTACGCACGAAGGGGATCATGATCTTGACGTTGGTCAGACCCATGTCCTCACGCACGCGGAGCAGGGCTTCGCATTCCATCTTGAAGGCTTCGCCGAACTCGGCCGAGATGTAACGCGCTGCACCACGGAAGCCCAGCATGGGGTTCTCTTCCTCGGGCTCGTAACGGCTGCCGCCGATAAGCTTGCGGTATTCGTTGGACTTGAAGTCGGACATGCGCACGATCACGGGCTTGGGCCAGAAAGCGGCGGCAATCGTTGCCACGCCTTCGGTCACCTTGTCCACGTAGAACGCGCGGGGAGATGCATGGCCGCGGGCCACGGACTCGACGGCCTTCTTCAGATCGGCGTCAACGGCGGGGTAGTCCAGGATGGCCTTGGGGTGGACACCGATATTGTTGTTGATGATGAATTCCAGGCGGGCCAGACCCACGCCTTCGTTGGGCAGCTGGGCAAAGTCGAAAGCCAGCTGGGGATTGCCCACGTTCATCATGATCTTGGTGGGGATGCTGGGCATCTCGCCACGCTTGACCTCGGTCACCTCGGTTTCCAGCAGACCATCATAGATCTTGCCGGTATCGCCTTCCGCACAGGACACGGTAACCAGTGTTTCGGCCTTGAGCAGATCGGTTGCATTGCCGCAGCCCACAACGGCAGGGATACCCAGCTCGCGTGCAATGATGGCGGCGTGGCAGGTACGGCCACCGCGGTTGGTGACGATGGCCGAAGCCTTCTTCATGACGGGCTCCCAGTTGGGATCGGTCATGTCGGTCACCAGCACGTCGCCGGCCTGCACCTGATCCATCTGCGAGATGTCGGACACCAGGCGCACGGGGCCGGTACCGATCTTCTGACCGATGGCGCGGCCTTCGGCCAGCACGGTGCCCGTGCCCTTGAGCTTGTAGCGCAGCTCGGCCTGTCCCTTGGACTGGCTCTTCACGGTTTCAGGGCGCGCCTGCAGGATGTAGAGCTGGCCGTCGGTGCCGTCCTTGCCCCATTCGATATCCATGGGACGGCCGTAATGCTGCTCGATCACCAGCGCGTAATGCGCCAGTTGCTGCACTTCCTCGTCGGTCAGCGAATAGCGGTTGCGCAGTTCGTGGGCCACATCGGTGGTCTTGACCAGCTTGCCGTCGGCCGCCTTTTCCTCGGGCGTGGCAAAGATCATCTGGATCAGCTTGGAGCCCAGATTGCGGCGGATCAGTGCCTTGTTGCCAGCCTTGAGCATGGGCTTGTGCACATAGAACTCGTCGGGGTTCACCGCGCCCTGCACCACGGTCTCGCCCAGCCCGTAGCTGGAGGTGATGAAGACCACTTCCTCGAAACCGGATTCGGTGTCGATGGTGAACATCACGCCGGCAGCGCCCTTGTCGGAACGCACCATGCGCTGCACGCCGGCGGACAGGGCCACCACATCGTGCTCGAAGCCCTTGTGCACGCGGTAGGAGATGGCGCGGTCGTTGTAAAGCGAGGCGAACACTTCCTTCATCTTGTGCAGCACGTCTTCGATGCCCACCACGTTCAGGAAGGTTTCCTGCTGGCCGGCAAACGAGGCATCGGGCAGGTCTTCTGCAGTGGCCGAAGAGCGCACCGCAAACGATGCCTCGGCATTGCCGCCTTGCAGACGGACAAATTCCTCGCGGATGGCCTGTTCCAGATCGGCAGGGAAAGGCTGGCTTTCCACCATGGCACGAATTTCCGCGCCGACAGCGGCGAGGGCGCGGACATCGTCCACGTCCAGAGCGGCCAGCTTGGCAGAGATCTTGCCGGCCAGACCTTCAAAGGCCAGGAACTCGCGGAAGGCATGGGCCGTGGTGGCAAAGCCGGTAGGCACGCGCACGCCCTGAGGCAGTTGCGAAATCATCTCGCCGAGCGAGGCGTTCTTGCCGCCGACCGACTCGACGTCGGTCATGCGCAGTTTTTCGAACGGAACGACTAATGCGGTCGCTTCGAAGAGTTGAGACATGGGAAAGCTCCAAAGGTAAAAAACCGGCACGCTTGCGGCGACTGGGCTGAATGGCCAGGGCACGCGAACCCACGCTGCATCGATGCAGTGCTTTGCTGTTCTGGATGTTGACCGTCAACGAGCATGGGTGGAATTTGGGAATAATGGGCGCAATTGTAGGCCTAGCCATGAACCCTGGCGCGGCTCAAACCTGTTTCAGACTTCAGGGCATGGCATTGCCAGCCCCGCCTCCACCTAATCACTGCGCGCACCATGCATACCCATACGATTTTTGTCATTTCTGACGGCACAGGCATCACGGCCGAGACCTTCGGCACGGCCATCATGGCCCAGTTCGAGAGCAAGCCGAGGCTGATTCGCATCCCCTTTGTGGACTCGATGGACAAGATTCATCAGGCCGTGCGCCAGATCAACCATGTGGCCGAGGTGGAGAAGCGCAAGCCCATCATCTTCACCACCCTGGTCAATCAGGAGATGCTGGAATTCCTTGAAGCCAACTGCAAGGGCAAGCTGTTCGACATGTTCGGCACCTTTGTGCGCCCGCTGGAGGTGGAACTGGGCCAGAAGTCGCTGCACCGCGTGGGCCGCTTTGCCGATATCAGCGAGAGCAAGGAATATCTGGAGCGCATGGAGGCCATCAACTACACGTTGGCTCACGATGACGGCCAGACCCATGCCGACCTGAGCGGCGCCGACGTGATCCTGGTGGGAGTGAGCCGCTCGGGCAAGACGCCCACCAGTCTGTACCTGGCCATGCAGTTCGGCCTCAAGGTGGCCAACTATCCACTGATTCCCGAAGACTTCGAGCGCAAGCAGTTGCCGCCCGCGCTGGAGCCCTACCGCAAAAAGCTGTTTGGCCTCACGATTCAGCCCGAGCGCCTGTCCAGCATCCGCAACGAACGCCGCCCCGACTCCAAGTACGCCAGCCTGCCCAACTGCCGCTACGAGGTGGCCGAGGCCGAGGCCATGATGCGCAGAAGCGGCATCGAGTGGCTGTCCAGCACCACCAAGTCGATCGAAGAGATTGCCACCACCATCTTGCAGGAAGTGCTGCCCCAGCACCTGGGCCACTGAAGGTTGACGTCACCCGGAAAGGCCCGACTTGTTCGCCTGGGCCTTTCGAGGGTGAGCGACCGGCGGCCTATTTTTTTCGCGCATCCAGCGGGCAGGTGTTCATGCCCAGCGGCAGATACAGCGGGCAGAAGCGCAGCAAGCCGGTGGCCAGGGGGATCACCCCAAGCCATCCCCACCAGCCAATGATGCCCATAGCCGCCAGGACGATGAGGACCAGGCCCAAAGCGATACGAAGCATGCGGTCCAGACCGCCGACATTGAATTTCATGCTGACTCCCTGCTTGGCAGGCATCCGGAGGGAATGCCTGATTCAATCTATTAATAAATAGTATATTTTTTTATAGATTGTCATCAAGAGCCCCTGGCGCTGCAGCGCACCACAAACACTGCTTTCTTGCGCCAGCGCAAACAGCCTGGACCGCAAGAGCCGGCCGACCCCAGGTGCACTTACACCACCTCAGTCTGGCAAGGGCCAGTTCAGCTGCGCCTGCTGCGGCAGCACCTGCAGCAGATAGTCCACCAGCGCGCGGACCTTGGCGGGCACATATTGGCGGTCCTTGAAGCAGGCGAAGAAGTCCAGCGGAACATCCTCGAACTGCAACTGGCCCTTGCGCGCCGGCTTGAGTGCCAGCGGCACCAGCCGCCCTCTGCGCAGCTCCTCATGGACGATAAAGCTGCCGGCCCAGGCGATGCCGCCACCGGCAGCGGCGAACTCCACCAGGGCATCGATATCGCTGCCGATGGCCGCAATCTTCTGCTGCGGATCGGTGCGCTGGCCATCGCGCAGAAAGGGCCAGCGCATGAGCCGGCCGTCGCGCTCGCGCCGATACAGCAGACAGGCATGCTCGAGCAGCTCCTGTGCCGTCTGCGGTCTGCCGTGCTGCTGCAGATACTGGGGCGAGGCACACAGAATGCGCGGCGCCGAGGCCAGCAGCCGCACCGACATGCCGGGCTCCAGCACATCGCGGTAGCGCACGCTGATGTCCACGTCTTCCTTGAGCACGTCCACATGCCGGTCCGTGATCAGGAGCTCCAGCTCCAGCCGCGGATGCAGCGCGGTAAACGCCGGCAGCAGCGGCGCCAGCATATGGCGACCGAAGGCGGACATGCAGGCAATACGCAAGCGGCCTTGCAGCTCTCCATGAATCAGCGAGAGATCGGACTGGGCTTTTTCGAGCTCGCCGAGCACCGGAGCAACGCGCGCCAGATAGCGCTCGCCGGCCTCGGTCAGGGCCATGGACCGGGTAGTGCGGGTAATCAGCCGCGTGCCCAGTTCGCGCTCCAGCCGCGCGATGTTCTGGCTGGCGGCAGCGGGCGAAATGCCCAGCTGGCGCGCGGCCGAGGCGATGGAGCCGCCCTCCAGCGCTTTGACAAAAGTTTCTATGGCTCGCAGATTCGGCATATCTGCGAATGTATCCCCAATTGCATTCGAAAGTTCTGCTTATGAGTTCCACAAGTCCCGGGCCTCTACCGCAGGCCGCCTGTGGTGCTTACAGTTCAACCCTGTTTTCCATCCATGCATTCGGCCCGAACCGCTGGCAGCGCCCTACTCCCGCCGCGACAACGCGGAATGCATTTCCGACATCGCTTTCATGAATTCCTCCACCAGCTCTTCCCCATCCAGGCTTTCGACGTTCAAGCTGCACCGGCGCTACACGCCATTTGTCTTTGCGTTTTTCATGGCCGGCATCATGGCCTTCCTGATGTGCTGCACCATCGTGGCGGCCAATACCGGCTTTGATGCCGGCTACGTCCGTCGCGTATTCAGCGCCTATGCGCTGGCCATGCCGGTGGCGTTCTTCTGCGTGATGATGGTGCGACCGCTGGTACTCAAGCTGGTTGCGCTGACGGTGCATACACATTGACAGCCAGTGACAGCCAGGTCATTAGCTATTGAATTTGAAGCAGCCTGCGTATGACTGGCTTCAGAATTCAATGCAATCTTCTGAAATCTCAAGCAGGTAAAGCGGTATCAGCTACAAAAATATATTGCAATGCACCGTCGCTGCTGCGCACCGGATCGCACTGCATGCCCCAGACCTGGCGCACCAGCGCAGGCTGCAGCACATCCAGCACCGCGCCGTGATGCACTCCGGCATCACCGCCCAGCACCAGCACATCGTCGGCATAGCGCAAGGCCAGGTTCAGATCGTGAATCACCGCCACCACCCCTGCGCCCTGCTGCCCGGCCCACTGGCGCAGCAGGCGCATGGCATGGTGCTGATGGGCCAGGTCGAGAGCAGCGGTGGGCTCGTCCAGCAGCAGCCAGCGCGCCGCGCCGTCGGCGGGCGGCTGCCAGATCTGTGCCAGAGCCCTGGCCAGATGGGTGCGCGCCCGCTCGCCGCCCGACAGCGTGTTGATGCTGCGCTGCGCCAGATGATCGACCCCGGTCAACTCCATGGCCTGCGCCGGAATCTGCGCCTCCCCGGTGCCGGGCTGATGACGATGCGGATAACGTCCCAGCTCCACCACCTCCTGAGCTGTGAAGTCAAAGGCCACGCTGCAATCCTGGGGCATGACGGAGCGACGCCGTGCCAGACCCTCCATCGCATGCGCGTAAAGCGCCTGCCCGTCGAGCAGGACCTGCCCCGACTGCGGAGCGCGCTCGCCCACCAGCATGGACATCAGCGTGGACTTGCCGGCGCCGTTGGGGCCGAGGATGGCGGTAAAGCGCCCGGCCGGAATCCGCACATCCACCGTCGCCAGACGCGGCCCCTTGGCTACGCCGACGCCCAGATTGCGGCATTCGAGGCTGGACAACCCTTGGTGCGCACTCATACCTTGCTCCTGAACTGGCGCAGCATGGCCAGAAACAGCGGCACACCGATAAACGCGGTGAGCACGCCCAGCGGCAGCTCGGCCGGCTTGACGATGGTGCGCGCCACGGCATCGGCGCTGACCACCAGCGCCGCCCCCAGCAGAGCCGATCCCGGCAGCACCACGCGATGATCGGGACCGGCAATCAGCCGCACCCAGTGCGGCGCGACCAGACCGATGAAGCCGATGATGCCGGTGGTCGCGGTCACGGCGCCCACGGCGAGCGCAGCCACCATCACGGCGCGGCGCTTGGTTTTCTCGACGGCCACGCCCAGCAGATTGGCCTGGGCTTCGCCAAGAGCGATCGCATTCAGCGGCCTGGCCAGCGCCAGCGCCGCCGCCGCGCTGACGGCCACGGCCGCCGACACCAGGGCTACCGCGCTCCAGCGCGAGGCGCCCAGGCTACCCAGCAGCCACATCTGCAGATTGCGCAGCTGCTCGTCCGTGGACACAAAACTCAGAAAGCCCAGTCCGGCACCGGCCAGCGCATTGATGGCAATGCCGGCCAGCAGCATCAGGCCGATGCGGGTCGTGCCCTGGACCTGACCCAGCACATAGACCACCGCGGTCACGGCAAGGCCGCCGCCAAAAGCCATGGCCACCAGGGCCCAGCTGCCCAGATGACGCGGCAGCCAGGGCAGATACAGGCCGCCCAGCACGATGGTGATGCCGGCGGCCAGCGCCGCGCCGCTGCTCACGCCGATCAGCCCGGGGTCGGCCAGCGGATTGCGAAACAGCCCCTGCATCAATGCGCCGGCCAGCCCCAGTCCGGCGCCGGCCGCCACGCCCATGAGCAGGCGAGGCAGGCGGATATTGAGAAAGACCAGATGTTCGGGCCCGGCTTGCACATCGCCGCCCCAAAGGCTGCGAACTCCGTCCCAGACGATGCCGGGCAACTGCGCAGGCGCAATCGCATAGGCACCGCTGGCCGCACCCCAAACCATGGCCAGCAACACCAGCGCCAGGCCCAGCAGCAGCGTGGCACTGCGGCTGAGCCGGCCGGCCGGCGTGCGCCAGCGGGATGGAGTCGCGGACGCGCCCGGCACCGGCTTGGTGCCCATGACACCAGACAGCCCGCTCATCAGGCCACCCACTGCAGTGCGCGCATATGCAGAGCCTGCACGGCACTGGGCAGGCGCGGGCCGAAGCCCAGCAGATGGCTGGCTTCCAGCGTCACCAGCGCCTTCTTGGCAAAGGCCGGCGTCAGGGCCAGCTCGGGCCGCTTCCAGAAGGCGGCCTCGCCGCCCAGAGCCTCGATGCCCTGGGTGGTGTTGATGATGACTTCGGGCGCGGCGCTGGCCATGGCTTCGGCGGTCAGCGGCTTGTAGCCGTCGAACTGGTCGATGGCATTGACGCAGCCCGCGTACTGGATCAGCGCATTGGCTGCCGTGCCCCTGCCCGCCACTTGCGGACTGCCGCTGTGCGAGAGCACAAACAGCACGCGCGGCTTGCGCTGGGCCTTGGCCACCTGGGCCTGCACACTGCTCCACTGCGCTTCGAGCTGGGCCAGCAGTTGGTCGGCCTCGGCCATGCGGCCGGTTTCGCGGCCCACGACCTTGACCTTTTCCTGCACTTCGGCCCAGTTGTGCCTGGCCGCAACCAGCGATACACGCACGCCCGCCTGGCGGATCTGATCGAGCACCACGGGCGGACCGGCCTCGCTGGTTGCGATCACCGCATCGGGCTTGAGCGAGAGCAGGCCTTCGGCCGAGAGCTGGCGCACATAGCCGACCTTGGCGGTTTTTTGCGCCGCTTCGGGAAACAGACTGGTGGTGTCGGTTCCCACCAGCAGGTTCTGGGCATTGAGTAGATAGACCACCTCGGTCAATGCGCCACTGAGAGACACCAGCCGTTTCGCTCCAGACGCGGAAGCGGCGGTCTGAGCCAGGGCCGGCAGGGCCGTGCCCGCCACAGCCGCACCCAGCCACTGCAGACCCTGGCGCCGGGAAATGCTGGCCGTGCTCATGCAGCCTCCGCCACGGCTGCCTTGCGCGGCAGGCCGGCCACCAGATCGCGCCAGCCTTGCAGCTCGGGCTGACCAGGCTTGCGCTCGCCAAAGAACATGGCCATGTTGTTGCCTTCGGCATCAAAGGCCTCGACCGAGGTCACCACGCCATCGCTGGTGGGTTTGCGCACCACCCAGACATTGGCGATCAGGTCGGTGCGCAGATGCAGGTTGAAGCCCTTGTCCAGCACATTGATCCAGCGCACGCCATCCTTGCCGTCCATGGGCTGAATATTGCTCACGGGGCCGGTGTGGATCTGGATGCAGCCGCTGCTGCCCACAAACACCATGATGGAGACGCCGTCCACCGCCGCATCGCCCAGCAGCTGCGCGACTGCGTCGGTGCTCAGGCGCTCGCAGTACTGGGGCACCAGACGGAAGGCCTGCTGGCGCTCGGCTCCGAACCTGCGCAGCATCTCGAAGAACTCATGGGTGTCCTTCATAGCGGTCCAGGCCTGGCTCAGCGCGGGCACGTCGATCTGGGCGTCAGCCTTGATCGCGGGCTTGGCCGCAGGCTCGCGGAACACATAGCCTGCCGACGGCTCGGCAAAGCGCTCGACCAGCGCATTCCAGGCCGCCATGTCCGTGCCCTCGCGTGCAAACACCTTGTGCACGGCACGGCCGGCCGCGTCATAGAACTGCAGGCTGCGCATGGCGGGGCGGCCGCCATTGGCGGACTCCTCGGTCACGGCAAAGCCGGCATGCCAGTGCATGAAGAACAGGCGCAGATCGATTTCCCGGCTCAGCGCCAGACCGACCGGCCCCTGGGCCGAGACGTTTTGATAGATGCCGTCCTTTTCATGCACGGTGGATTCGTTGCGCGTCAGCGCCATCACCGGGCCGCAGGCCTCCAGGGCCTTGAGGATGTCCAGCCATTCGGCGCGCAGCGGCAGCGCCTGCAGCGCGCGCTCATGCTCGCCGCCATGTGCGGCAATCACAGCGCCTTCGCTCAGCTGCAGGGCTTCGGCGGCATCCTTGGCGCGCAGGCCTTGCAGGCGTTTCTGGGCAAATTGCTCACGAATCTGCACGGCGGTCATGGTCTGGATTTCAGGGGAAGTGATGGCGTTCATTGCAGGGTCTCCGGGCTGTGATGCCAGTGTGGTTGTGGGTTGGAAAATTCGTCATCGGAACGGGGAGCCGAAGCCTGGGCTTGGACTTCGGAATCAGTCTCGGACTGGGCCAGCACCTGGGCCACGGTGGCCCAGCGCTGCCCCAGCCGCTGCAGAAAGTGACGCATGTCGTCAGAGCGCTCGCTGCCGTCCAGGCCTTCGGTCATGCGCACCAGCTGGTCCGCCACGCGCTGGGCCATGGGCGCGCGGTGCACCGCACAGCAGCCCTGGCTGAAACCGGTCATCAACGCCAGCACCGTGGCCAGCTGGGCTTCGCCCTCGGTCAGCAGATATTCCTCATCGCGGCTGCCAGAGGCACTCTGGGCATTGGCGGTGTTCTCATAAACAGACATGGCACACTCCCGCAGTTTTTGAGTCAAACAGATCTCAAGCGCTTACCAAACAAGCGCTTTCAGCTACAAAATCAGAAGTCCTGAACCAGGGACACACGCACATAGCGGCCGGCCTGGCTATAGGCATCGGCAATCTGCGTGGTGTTGGTCAGGCTGCGCACATCGGACCAGCGCCAGTACTTCTTGTCGGTCAGGTTGTAGACGCCCACGTTCAGGCGGGTGCCGGGACGGATGCGCCATTGAGCGCTCAGATCCAGCACCGTGGCGCTGGGGCTGAGCCAGGCATTGGCCGCTGCATCCCCGGCCTTTTTGCCGGCCCAGTGCGAGGCGCTGAACTGCACGCCCACATTCGAGCGGTCGTAGCGCACGCCCAGCACCAGTTGCTGCGGCGAGATGGTGTCCACGGGCAGGTCGGTGCTCTTGTCCGTGCCCTTGGTGTAGCCATAGGCGGCATTGGTGCGCCAGTCGCCACCGGCAAACTTGCCCCAGTCGTAGTCGGCCTTGAGCTCGAAGCCGCTGATATGCACGCGATTCAGGTTGACGGACTGGAAGGTGGCCGGATTGTTGCGGTCACCATAGTTGCCGGAAACCAGCACCTGATCCTGGATGAAGTCCTTGTAGCGGCCCGTGAAGACTGCGGCATCAAGTCGCAGCGCATTCACGCGGCCACGCAGGCCCAGCTCGAAGGTATTGCTTTTTTCCGCCTTGAGATCGGGGTTGGGAATGCTGCGATAGAAGGCCAGCGGGTTCTCGAAGAAGGCATTCACCTGGCCTGCATTGGGCGCGCGGAAACCGGCGGCATAGTTGCCGTAGACCGACCAGGCATCGTTCATCTGGAACATGGCGCCCAGCTTGGGGGAGACGGCAGAGTCCGAATTGCTGACCACCGTGCCGCCAAAGCCCTGCTGCTTGGGCTTGATGCTGTAGTGCTCGGCCCGCAATCCGGGCGTCAGGCTGAAAGCACCATAATGCAGCTCGGCCTGGGCAAACAGCGCCGTCGAAGTTTCCGTGGTGTCGGGGAAGCGCTTGAGCGGAAAGCTCTCGCCTGCCGGTGGCGTGATGCCGTTCTGCTCGTTGACCACCTTGCCGCGCAGATAGTCGACGCCATAGCTGAACTTGCCGCTCAGGCCATTGCTCCAGCGCAGCGTCTTGCCGGCCTGGGCATGCAGTTGCAGCGCGTCCTCGTCATAGGTCACATCACGCTCGCGATAGGCCAAGGGCGGGGTGCGGGTTTCGGTCACGAACTCGCGCGAACTCGTGCTTTGATAGCTGGCCATCAGCTTGAGCTCGTCGGCCAGTGCCGTATCCAGCTGCTGCCACTGCCCCTGCCAGGTAGCGCGCCAGCGCTTCATCGAGGTGTTCGACTTGGAATCCGTCACCGTGGCGCTGCGTGCCGACAACAGGTCATAGTCGGCTCGCTTGTCCACGCCCTCCAGGACGAACACATGTTTTTGCACCGCCGATGGCGTGTAGACCAACTTGCCCAGCAAAGAATGGCTCTTGTCCGTTTCGGGGTTGGGCGTGGTGCGCAAAGCACCTACGCTGTTGTTACTGCCCATGTTTTCCAGCGCACTGGAGCGGCCCATGCCGGCCGACAGCAGCCAGCTCCATTCCTGGCTGGCACGGCCCGCCAACGTCGCCCCCACGCGCTTGCCGTTGTCAGATCCGTCATAGCTGGCCGAGACGCGACCGCCAATGGTCTTGCCGTCCTTGAGCAGATCGTCGGGCTGCACGGTGATGAAATTGACCAGGCCGCCCATGCCGTCCGAGCCATAGAGCGCGGGCACGGCGCCGCGCAGAATCTCCACGCGCTGCACCAGACCCAGATCCAGATAGTCACGGCCAAAGGCATTGGCGCTGAAGGTATAGCTGCGCGGCAGGCGCACGCCATCGACCAGCATCAGCACACGGTTGCCTTCCAGGCCACGGATATTGAAGCCGCTGTTCTGGTCACGCCCGGTAGGAGAGCCGGCCAGTGTGAACCGCGCCGGACTGCGCGGCACGGTCACATTGGGCAGCTTGGCTGCAAGCTCGCGGATGTCGCCGATCTGCTCCGCCTCCATCTGCTTGGCATCGATGACGTCCACCGTCATGGGCAGGCTGTCGGCGTCCTGCTCGTCGCGCGAGGCACTGATGACCACATCGCGCAGCACGGGCGTGCTGCGGTCGGCACGGGCCGCCGCGACCTGGACGGATTCGGAGGATTGCTGCTGGGCCTGGGCCGAGATGGCGGCGCAGGCCAGTGCGCTGGCCAGCGCCAGCGGGCGGAGATTGGAGCGTGGCGCCAGCGAGGCGCGGGCGTGCAAAGCGGTGGCGGAAGCCATACCAGAAACCCTCTTTATTCATAGAAATGGAAAAGAGCTGGCTTCTGATAGGTACGTCAATGGCCACAGGTCGAAACGTCAGAGGCTTCGCGGCCTGTAGCTGGCACGGCATTGGCTGGCTGAATGGCGCTCAGTATATGCGAATAATTCTCAACCGCAAATAACTTCGTTACAAACCGGGAATTGCGTCCTGAAGTAAGGCTGCAGCTTGCATCGCTGCCTGCTTTCAGGGCTGCGATGTCCCCAATCCGGTGTGTTGAACGCCAACGTTCAAGTGACGACCCAGGCGGCAATGTCACCCTCTTCGCGGCCATTCAAAAGCAGAAAAGGACTGCCGAAGCAGTCCTTTTCAATAGCTGCCAACGCTTGCCCCGCAGGCGTTGAAGACCGTTCAGTGACGGATCAGATGATCAAAGGCCGACAGTGCTGCGGTAGCGCCAGCACCGGCGGCGATCACGATCTGCTTGTAAGGCACCGTGGTGCAGTCACCGGCGGCGAACACCCCTGGCAGATTGGTCTGCCCCTTGGCATCCACAATGATTTCGCCAAACTTGCTCAGCTCCACCGAGCCCTTGAGCCATTCGGTGTTCGGCACCAGGCCGATCTGCACAAACACGCCTTCGAGCTCCACATGGTGCTCGGTGCCCGTTGCCCTGTCCTTGTAGCTCAAGCCGTTGACCTTGCCGTTGGCACCGGTGATCTCGGTGGTCTGCGCATTGGTGATGACCGTCACATTGGGCAGGCTGTGCAGCTTCTTGACCAGCACGGCATCGGCCTTGAGCTGATCGGCGAACTCCACCACCGTCACATGAGCCACCAAACCCGCCAGGTCAATCGCAGCTTCAATGCCGGAGTTGCCGCCGCCGATCACCGACACGCGCTTGCCCTTGAACAGCGGACCGTCGCAGTGCGGGCAGTAGGCCACGCCCTTGTTCTTGTACTCGGCTTCGCCAGGCACGTTCACATTGCGCCAGCGCGCACCGGTGGACAGGATCACGGTCTTGGCCTTGAGCGAGCCGCCATTGGCCAGTTGCACCTCCACCAGACCGCCGGGCTGCGCTGCGGGAATCAGCTTCTCGGCGCGCTGCAGGTTCATGATGTCCACGTCATAGGCGCGGGTGTGGGCTTCCAGGGCCGCAGCGAACTTGGGGCCGTCGGTTTCCAGCACGGAGATGTAGTTCTCGATCGCCAGCGTGTCGTTGACCTGACCGCCGAAGCGCTCGGCAGCCACGCCGGTACGAATGCCCTTGCGAGCGGCGTACACAGCGGCTGCCGCGCCGGCAGGGCCGCCGCCGATGATCAGCACGTCGAAGGCTTCCTTGGCCGACAGCTTGGCGGCGTCACGCGAGGCGGCACCGGTGTCCAGCTTGGCCACGATTTCCTCGATGCTCATGCGCCCGGAGCCGAACACGCTGCCATTCATGAACACCATGGGCACGGCCATGATTTCGCGCTCGGTCACTTCCTTCTGGAAGGCGCCGCCTTCGATCACCGTGGTCTTGACCCTGGGGTTGAGAATCGCCATCAGCGACAGTGCCTGAACCACATCGGGGCAGTTGTGGCAGCTCAGGCTCATGTAGACCTCGAAGTTGAAGTCGCCATCGAGCGCCTTGATCTGGTCGATCACGTCCTGCTCCACCTTGGGAGGATGGCCGCCCGTCCACAGCAGGGCCAGCACCAGCGAGGTGAATTCATGGCCCAGAGGCAGACCGGCAAAGCGCAGCTGGGTGGCTGTGCCCTGGCGCTGCAGCGTGAACGAAGGCTTGCGGGCATCGCTGCCGTCGGTGCGCAGGGAAATCTTGTCGCTGCGCAGGGACTGGATGGTTTTCAGCAGATCGTGCATCTGTGCACTGGTCTCGCTGTCATCCAGAGAAGCCACCAGCTCAAACGGCTGCTGCACGCGTTCCAGGTAGGCGGCGAGTTGGGCTTTGAGTTGATCGTCAAGCATGGTGGATTCCTTTGAATTTAGAGTTGTTGATGCAATGCAGCAAAGTGCTTTTGAGGCCTTTGCCCGCCCATGAAAGCAAAAACTGGGCGAAAAAAAGCCGGACGGACGGGCAGTACGCGCCTGAACGTCGTCCGGCTTTCAGAGCGCTTGCACGCTCAGCCGATAGATATCAGGCTTAGATCTTGCCGACCAGATCCAGCGAAGGAGTGATCGTGCTGGCGCCTTCCTTCCACTTGGCGGGGCACACTTGGCCAGGGTTGGCAGCGGTGAACTGGGCAGCCTTGAGCTTGCGCAGGGTTTCGGACACGTCACGAGCGATTTCGTTGGAATGCACTTCCATGGTCTTGATCACGCCTTCGGGGTTGATCACGAAGGTGCCGCGCAGAGCCAGGCCTTCTTCGGGGATGTGCACGCCGAAAGCGTTGGTCAGCTGGTGTGTGGGGTCGCCGACCAGGGGGAACTTGGCCTTGCCCACTGCGTCGGAAGTTTCGTGCCACACCTTGTGCGAGAAGTGGGTGTCGGTGGTCACGATGTAGACCTCGGCACCGGCCTTCTGGAACTCGGCGTAGTTGTTGGCTGCGTCTTCGATTTCGGTGGGGCAGTTGAAGGTGAAGGCGGCGGGCATGAAGATCACCACAGACCACTTGCCCTTCAGGCTCTCTTCAGTCACGGTGATGAATTCACCCTTGCCGTTGCGGTTCACATAGGCTTCGGTCTTGAAAGGTTGAACTTGAGTGTTGATCAGAGACATTTGCTGTTTCCTTGTGGTTGGTGTTTGAAGACAGGATGAAGTTTAGAGCGGCCCGCTTAATAAAACCAATCGATTGATTTCATTAAATTGATTTATAAAACCTATCAGACCAGAGTCCCGGCTTCTGAAGTCAAGCCGCACCGCTGTGCAGCTCGGCTTTCTATTGTGGGCCGAAACCAGGCAGTTCCAGCCAATAGTCCTTCAATCGCGCTCATAGCTTTTGTTGTCATCACTGCGTCAAAGCTGGGAAGCGAACCCCAAAGCTAAACGAGAACGCGCATCAGATGCAGCCAATTCGAGCGGGCATGGGCTTTGTTTGATTTGCCTCATAAAGCATGGACAATCGACGCGAACAACAACTGCCCGAGAAGGAGTCCCCCATGAAAGGTGATGCACAAGTCATTTCCTGGCTGCAAGCCCAGCTCAAGAACGAACTGACCGCCATCAACCAGTACTTTGTGCATTACCGCATGTACAAGCACTGGGGCTTCGACAAGCTGGCCAAGAAGGAATACGAGGAATCCATCGGCGAGATGAAGCATGCCGACGCGCTGATGGACCGCATCTTCATGCTCGACGGCCTGCCCAATCTGCAGGATCTGGGCAAGCTGCAGATCGGCGAGGACGTGCCGGAAGCCCTGGCCTGCGACCTGCGCCTGGAGCAAGCCGCGCAGCAGACCATCAAGGACGGCATCGCGCACTGCGAATCCGTGCGCGACTATGTGTCGCGCGATCTGCTGCAGAAGATCCTGGACGACACCGAAGAGCACATCGACTTCCTCGAAACCCAGCTCGACCTGATCGACAAGGTCGGCACGCAGAACTATCTGCAGTCGCTGATGGGCGAGATCGAGTAAGTCCGGCTTCGCGTCGAAAAAACAAAAGCGGCCTCAGGGCCGCTTTTGTTTTGAGCGCCGCCTGTCTCAGGTCGGCATCAGGAAGTCCCTGCTGATGCCCGAGCCCAGATCGTTGACGCGGTCGAGGAACTGCGTCAGATAGGCGTGCAGACCGGTGGTCAGGATCTCGTCGATGCGGCCGTACTGCAGATCGGCCAGCAGGCGCCCGGCCTTGCGCGTGGTTTCCTGCGAATGATCGTTGGCCACCCGCTCCAGGTTCTTGACCACCTCATGCATGCTGGCCAGCAGCGAGCGCGGCATGTCGGCGCGCAGCATCAGCAGCTCTGCCACGCGTTCGGGCGTGATCACATCGCGATAGACCTTGCGGTAGACCTCGAAGGCCGAGACGCTGCGCAGCAAGGCGCTCCAGTGATAGAAGTCGAAGTTCATCAGGGCGCGACCGCGCGGCATGCCGTGGTAGTCGCGCTCTATGGAATGGAACTTCACATCCAGCAAGCGCGCCGTGTTGTCGGCCCGCTCGACAAAAGTGCCCAGGCGCACAAAGTGCAGCGCCTCGTCCTTGAGCATGGTGCCCAGCGACACACCGCGCCACAGGTGCGAGCGGTATTTGACCCATTCGAAGAACTGCGCCGGATCCTTCTTCCAGGCATCCTTGCCGAAGTGGCGCTGCAGCGCCAGCCAGGTCTGGTTCTGCGTTTCCCAGGATTCCGTGGTCAGCGCCCCGCGCACGGCACGCGCGTTCTCGCGCGCCGCCTTGAGGCAGGCAAAGATGGAGGACGGATTGGCCTCGTCCGACACCATGAACTGCAGCACGGATTCACGATCCACCACCGGAAACTGCGCCTTGAAGGCCGGGATCAGCTCGCTGATGGACAGCACGCTCTGCCAGCCACGATGGGCATCGTGGATGGCCTGCGGCAGCATGGCGGTTTCATAGGCAACGCTGAGCATGCGCGCGGTGTTCTCTGCCCGCTCGGTGTAGCGGGACATCCAGTAAAGATGATCGGCGGTGCGGCTCAGCATAGGCCCTCCTTGGGCAGGGAACCCCGCACGCGCTGCACGCGCACGCCGTATTCTGTTGAAAAAATGCTTGCAGCCTTTTTTTCTGCCCGCCCGGTGCAGCGGGACATCCAGTACAAATGATCTGCGGTACGTGACAGCATCAATGGCCTCCCTCTTGATCTTCCAGCACCCAGGTGTCCTTGGTTCCCCCGCCCTGGGATGAATTCACCACCAGCGATCCCTGCTTGAGCGCCACGCGCGTCAGTCCACCGGCCACCATATTGACATCGGTGCCCGTGAGCACGAAGGGCCGCAGGTCGATGTGACGCGGCGCTATGCCTTTTTCCACCATGGTCGGGCAGGTGGACAGGGAGAGCGTGGGCTGCGCGATATAGCCCGATGGATTGCCGACCAGCATCCGGCGGAAGGCTTCGATCTCGGCCTTGGTCGCCGCCGGGCCGATCAGCATGCCGTAGCCGCCGGCACCGTGCACCTCCTTGACCACCAGTTCATGCAGATGGTCGAGCACGTATTTGAGGTCGTCCTCCTTGCGGCACAGCCAGGTCGGGACGTTCTGCAAAATGGGCTCCTCGCCCAGATAGAAGCGGATCATCTCCGGCACATAGGGGTACACCGATTTGTCATCGGCCAGGCCCGTGCCCACGGCATTGCAGATATTGACGTTGCCAGCGCGGTAGGCGCGCATCAGGCCCTTGCAGCCCAGCGTCGATGTGGGCCGAAAGACTTCGGGGTCGAGAAAATCGTCGTCCACGCGGCGATAGATCACATCCACACGGTGCAGGCCCTGGGTGGTGCGCATATAGACCACGTCTTTCTCGACCACCAGATCCTGCCCTTCGACCAGCTCCACCCCCATCTGCTGGGCCAGGAAGGCATGCTCGAAATAGGCGCTGTTGTACATGCCCGGCGTCAGCACCACCACCGTCGGCTCCAGCACGCCCGACGGCGCGCTGGCACGCAGGGTGTCGAGCAGCATGTCGGGATAGTGGGCCACGGGCGCCACGGCGTGCTTGCCGAACAGCTCGGGAAACAGGCGCATGGTCATGCGGCGGTTCTCCAGCATGTAGGAAACGCCCGATGGCACGCGCAGATTGTCTTCCAGCACGTAATAGATGCCGTTGCCCTGTTCATCGGGTGCGCGCACGATGTCGATGCCGGCAATATTGGCATAGACATCGTTGGGTACCTGGATGCCTTCCATCTCTGGCCGGTACTGGCTGTTGCCGCGCACCAGCTCCGTCGGAATCAGTCCGGCGCGCACCATGTCCTGGCCATGGTAGGCGTCGCGGATGAAGCAGTTGAGCGCCTTCACGCGCTGGGCCAGACCGGCCTGCATGCCGGCCCACTCATGCGCCGGGATGATGCGCGGGATCAGATCGAACGGAATCAGGCGCTCCGTACCGGCACCGCTCTCGTCCTTGTCGCCATAGACGGCAAAGGTGATGCCCACGCGTCGAAACACGATTTCCGCCTCGGCACTGCGGGCACGCAGATAGTCCTGCGGTTGCTTGCCCAGCCACTGCGCATAGTCCCGATAGTGGTCTCGCACCGCTGCACCTTCGGCGGGCGAGTTCAGATACATCTCATCGAATGTGCGCATCCTGTCCTCCCTATTTCTGCCATGGCCTGCGCATGCAGACCACGGGTTTCAGTTTAGCGACGCCGCGCCAGGCAAGCTGCCTGGCAACGCGCACGCAACCTTGCATCTCAGCCTCCGCCCCAAGGGCGGTACAGCATCAATGCAAGCCCCATGCCAGTTTCTCAGGGCGGGCCCGTCGAAACCGCATGAACATCCCAATAATGCGCCCGAATCAGGCGCTCGCATTCCAGTTTTTCCGGCTTGGCAGAGCTCCAGTAGGCCGCACCGCAGCGATCCTGTGCCACCAGCTGGCTGCCCACCGACCGATAGCGCTGCACCACGGCCGCCACCGGGTGCCCGAAGCGATTCAGATAGCCCGCCTGGACCACCGCCCAGCGCGGGCGCAGCGTGCCGACCCAGGGCTTGGTCGACGAGGTCTTGCTGCCATGGTGCGGCACCAGCAGCCATTCCACGGGCTCGTCCAGATGGGTCTGCAGCAACTGCTGCTCCTGTGCAGCCTCGATGTCTCCGGCCAGCAGGGCCACCTGGCCTCTGGCCGAGCGCAGGCGCAGCACGCAGCTGCCGAAATTGGGCCTGGCCTTGCGGCCATTGAGCCAGGCCTCTCCTGCTGGCGGGTGCAGCACTTCGAACGTCACGCCATCCCATTGCCAGTGCTGCCCCTGGGTACAGCGCTGCACCGGAGCCAGGCCCGCCAGTTGCGGTGCCTGGATCACCGAGTCCGAACCCCAGACTCTGGCACCGGGCTGAGCCGCCTTCACGGCCAGGGCTCCGCCGGTGTGGTCCATATCGCTGTGACTGAGCATCATGGCATCGAGCTGCATGCCCTGCGCGGCCAGCAAGGGCAAGAGCACACGCTCACCGGCATCGCTGTGGCGGCCGTACTGCGGCCCTGCGTCATAGAGCAGACGATGGCTGGCAGTGCTGATAATGACGGCATTTCCCTGACCGATATCCGCCGCCAGCAGCTCGAACTCGCCGACACGCGGCCGTGCCTGAGGCCAGAACAAGGCAGGCAGCGCGAACAGCGCGGCCACCAGCCGCAACCGCCCCGGCAAGGGCGCGATCACCAGCAGTCCGGCAGCTATCGCCAGCGCGCTGGCCCACCAGGCGGGCTGCGGCAGAACCCACACCGCCCAGGGCAGCGCAGCCAGCCACTGCAACAGACCCATCAAGGGCAGCATGGCGACAGCGGCAGCGCTTGCCGCCATGGGCAGCGCAGCCGCGAGCAAGGCCAGCGGCGTGACCACCAGGGTCACCCAGGGAATGGCCAGCAGATTGGCCAGCAGTCCCACGACGGACACCTGACCGAACAGCAGCAGCCCCAGAGGTGCCAGGGCCAGGGAGATCAGCCATTGCTCACGCCACAGGGCATGCAGCTTGGCCATCCAGCGGCGCACAGCGCTTTGTCCCTTCGCATCCGCAGCGCCCGAGCCCGAAGCCAGCAATACCCCGACCGCGATGAAACTGAGCCAGAACCCGGCCTGCCACAGCGCCCACGGGTCGGCCACGACAATCACCGCCAGCGCCAGCAGCCAGACACAGGCCCAGGGCCAGCGCACACCCAGCCATTGCAGCAGCGCCACCACGGCCAGCATGCAGATCGTGCGCTGCGCGGGCAGCCCCCAGCCGCTGAACAAGGCATAGGCGGTCGCCAGCATCACGCCCACGGCCAGGGCCGCACGCGGGGCCGGCACCCAGCGGCAGGCGCCGGCACTGAGCCTCCACAAGCGGCCCACCAGCAAGGCGGCCAGCCAGGCAAACATCGTCACATGTGAGCCGAATCATCATCAAGGTACTGACCCAGTACAGGCATCTTCTTTCGAGCAGACCGGCCAGTAATCAGACGCTTAGCAGTGGACGCATGAACGCCAAAAACCTTGCCTATAGCCGGATAGGTATATTCCCCAGTAGCGTATAGCTCTCGCATCTTCTCCACCGTTTCAGGAGGGGTAGCGTGCTTGCGTCGACCAAGCGGCACCCCACGTCGATAAGCAGCCAACTGGCCCGCGACAGTTCTTTCCCTGATGATTGAGCGCTCAAGCTGCGCCACTGCACCAAGAACTTGCACCATAAAGATGCCAACTGGCACCGAGGTATCCAAAGGCTCTGTAAGCGAGCGAATATTTGCACCAACAGCTTGCACACGCTCCAGGATAGAGAGCAGATCCTTCAAGGAACGCGCAATGCGATCCATCTTGTAAACGACAAGACAGTCCCCTTTAGACAGCGAAGCAAGAAGCTTCTGCAGCTCAGGGCGCGACCCCACAGAGCTAGTTTTCTCCTGATAGATGACCTCTACGCCAGCCTTGTTTAGCGCGTCTATCTGCAGGTAAGTTTCCTGCTCCCTTGTCGAGACGCGAGCATATCCAATCAGCACTTTTCTCTCCCTTGTTTCGATAGCTGTGATGCTATTGAGATAGCTATTTTGCGAAGCCTGGATTAGTCGAGCAGCTTCTCTTTTCATAGCAATAATGCTGTGCAGCGAAATGAGCACAATCACTTGCATGGGGTAGAGCGCCTTCGGCGGGATACCGGTTTCTCAGGGCGAGTGATCCACCCGCATTGGTTCGTATGGGACACGCCTCCCGTCTATGTGCTTCGCCTTGCGAGGGCTGCGGGACGCGGCATGCTGATGGAATTGCGGTTCTAACTGGGCTAGCACCGGCGCGCTGCCTGGCTGCCCGCATCTTGACGTCCGGTCTGTCGCGCGGCATGAGGCGAACTGCGATTGCCTGCCACCCAAACGAGGCATGCGCGCACATGCTCCTGTTTCCCAAAGACCGTTTGAGCTGGGCCATGCCCAGACCCTCCCCTCTCCTCACTGAACGCCCTGCTTTCATGCTCCGGTTTCACCGTGAAGACTGTTCCAGTCTCCCCAGCGAAATCCTCCCATGACCGCTGACAACCAGGTGCTACCGCCTCCCGGCAGAGCACCTCAACGGCCAAGCCTATTCAGGCACCGGCCCTGCGGTTTCCCCGAGAAAATCTTCGATTTCCCCGAGCAAATCCTCAAGCCTCAACGCCCACTGCATCAGGCGCTGAGACTCACCGCTCAATGAGCCAAGGAATGGGTGGTTTGACAAAAGGCGCAGGTTCGAGCTCACGCCGCTTGGGCTTGACTGCGATCGCTTCCAGGTCGCCCCCGGCCAACTTGACTGGATTGGGCGCCATGACCGCTTCGCAGATCTGCGGTGACTGATCCACACGCTTGCCAGTGGCGGTAAAGCAATGGCAGGTCTTGGCGGACTTTATGCACCCCGAGGGCGGCTCAGCTTGCGCCAGTTGCAGCAGGCCCAGCACGAGCCACACGGCAAGGACGATGCCTATCGACTTCATGCCCTCTCCTGCGCTTGCAGGTGGCGGCGGGCTAGCTCCAGCTTCCTGTCAGGGTCCATGTCCACATCGCGCAGCAGTGTGATGGCGCGACCCGGTTGCCGCGGCACGGGCCTGACCAGTGGCGGAGCGCGAAATCTCCCGAGAAAGGTCTCCAACCTTTCACGAAAGATCTCGCCAGAGGTTTTGCGGCGCTCAAAGTCCCATGGCACAAGCACGCTGTGCGGGCCATGCGCGTAGTCACTGGTGAAGATTTGACGCGTGTCATAGGCGGCGTGCAGGTGGTCTCCACGGTAGAGCCACTTTTCCGCAATGATCGCGTTCTGACCATAACCCGTCCTGGCCGTGACCGTATGCATTTTGGGCAGGTAGCCCCAGGGCTTGTGCATGAAGCCCAGCAGCTTGCCGATGAACGGTATGCGAACCCGCGAAAGGTTCATGCAGCGGCACTGGTACTCAATGAGGGCCTCGCGCACCTGTTTGTCGATCATGGTGGCGTCCTGGACGATCAGGAAGACGTCCCAGCCGTACTTGCGCGCATGGATCAACCAGTCGATCACCCCAGCCCGGCTCTTGTCCTGGAATGAGCGCGAATTCAGCCAAGTGCCCAGCTCGTCCAGGATCAGCACACCATTGCGGCTTTCATCGTAGGTGTCCGGGTTTCCGTGGCCCGCCGCAAGAAAGTCATCAGCCGTGGGCTTGTCAGGCAATCGCACATAGCTACATGCCTTCCACGGATTCAAGATCTCCGGCTTGAGATCCACATTGGATGCCACACGGCGACCAGCAAGCAGGGCCTGCTCTGCCTGATACACCGCGAACTTGGTTTTGCCCGTACCGAGCTTGCCTTCAACGCTATAGACCGCCATGTCACTTCCCTATGGCGATTTTCATCAGGTTGCCGACGTACTGAGCGCCAGCCACGCAGGTCCAGTAAGCGCCGAGGCCGGCCAGGACGGTTCCAGCAATGGGCGGGAACAATAGGCCCAGCAACTGGCCGTAGGCACTCATGAAAAGCGCCTCAAGCCAAGGCACGATGATGGTGCTGAAGTAGATCACGCAGGCCGTGTAGATCGTCGCCAGCGACATGACCGCAGCCACACGCATGGCAAGACGCACACCGACCAGGGCCACCAGGAGGTTGTAGACCCCCATACCGATAGACCCAATAAACGCCGCAAACACTGGCATGGCTTACCCCGCTTTCGCAAACACGTTGCGCCAGAAAGTGCCGATGGCACCGAACAAAGCCCCGCCCACCCAGATCATGGACATGATGTCGTGAAAGATGGGCTGGAACTGACAGACGTCAATCTCTTGTAGGAACGGCGAAAAGGCTGGAATGCTCAGAGGCGCGCAGCCAGATGGAAGCCTAAAAGTCCAATTGATCGTTGGAAAGCTGGGGAGGACGGACTTCGGATCCTTGAGAAAGTCGTCAAGTGGCTTATGGACACGCTCGGCATCATCCTGAGCCGTGTCCTTCACAGGCTCTGGCGTGCCTTTTTCCTCGATACGGCAGGCAGGCGTATTGGGAAGGCCACACACCAAAAAATCGCTCTCAGGATCCTTCTGAGTCGTGTCTTCAGGCTCTGCAACGCCATCAACCACACGCTGCTTTGTTTCCGTAACCGTAGACTTCACCTTGTTATCGGTATAGTCCAGGCCGACCGTTTTTTGCTTGGTTTCAGTGACTGTCTGAGTTTGACCAGGTGCACCAGGCTTAGGCTCTGAAAACGTTCTAACTGTCGGCGTTTCTTGAATCTTGAATGGCCCAACAATGTTAGGTTTTTCAGTTTCAATCACAGGCTCAACACGTGGATCTGCAGACATTTCCGCAAGAGCGCGAGTTGCAGAAGTAGGCCAACCATCGCGGGCTGCGATTGAATCGAGCAACTGCTGCTCAGTCATGACCTTATAGGGCCTCTTATCGGTGCACTGGTCATCCACGATGAACATGCCAGGAATGCACGATGTATTGCCGCCGCGCGTGATATTGAAGCGCACCGCTTCGGGCCGCCACCCATATGCCAAGCCCTCATAGACACACTGCTTTGCACCTGGGCCGGTATCGACCACAGTCTGCGACTGGACGGTCATGTTCAGATAGCCATAGGATGCGTTCCACCATGCGCGGCATGCTGCATTTGGCCCTTGAGAAGGCGCAATATTGGGACTAGCAGACCAGTAAAAGCCGTCTGACACGTCATATTTAGCGTCAGGGTCATCGACTTCTGCCTGCAAAGAGCCGTCCTGAGCGAGCTGGACGTTTTTCAGCCCGTAGTCAACCAAAGCATCGACAGCGATGCCGCCAATGACACCACCACCAACACGACCCGCAAGCTTTGCAGAAAGAACCAGCGCACGCAAAGCAGAGCGCTTGTTGATTGGAACCTTTACGTCCACAGGAACAGTTTTATTAGTCCCTGCAACAGGTAGATCTGCACGCCCAACGTAAGCTGGCTGACCGCCCGGCGCAGCTACCCCCATATTGCCTACGGTGTGAGCAGGTGCAGTGCCTAAGTGATTCGCAGATGTCGCTACTGGCTGACCGTTACCGCCAAAAGTGACCGTGGTGCTGTTGCCGACGACAGTGCCCATGAAGGCGTCAAATTTTGCATCGGCTGCGTGAGCAGCCAGGGCACTGCCCAGCGCAACGGCCAAGAGAAGTTTTCGCATAGTGGCCCCTTTCCAAAGGGCTGCACGCAGCCCGATGGGAAAAAGCCTCCCAGCGCCCGATTAAGAGGCGCGAGGGATCTTCTTCACATACTTGATTGCAACGAAGAACACCACAGCGACAGCTGCGAGACCGACCAGCGATGCACCATAGCCACCGACCTTGCCCTTGACTTCAGTCATGGCAGCGTCAAAAGGGTCCACGGCCTGTGCATTGGCGGCCATAGCCACAGGCAAAGTCATCACAGCAACGCTCAAGCGCGCTGCGTTATCACGCGCCAAGCGGCGCAGGTTTTGGAGCTTGTCTTTCATTACGAGAACCTTTCTTTCAACGGGTAAACGCCCGCACGTTGCGCGATATGCGCGAAAACTAAACGACGTCTCGAATCTTTCGGACCCACGCGACGGTCTGACCGACTCCGTAGCCCAAAGCCCATACGCCGAAGCAACTGACAACGACATAACCAACCTGTTCAGCAGTCACAGCTTGTTCCCCGAGTTAAAGCCGTGGAGGAACACCAGCACCACGGCGATCACGACAAGAACCTGAAGAACGTGCGACGAGTTATTCCAGTCCATGAACCCACCTCACTCGGTATTCGTACCAGCGGCCATCAGCCTCAAGAGCCATAGATGCAGAAGCACACGCGAGAAGCAAAGCGAAGGCAATGACCCAGTAAATGACTCTCATGCGGAGACCTGCCTCTCCCCCACCCCCGGCCCAGCCCGCTCGCCGCGTGCAGGGCCGGGAGCAGTGGAGAGGCGTTGCATCGCCGAATGCGCAGCAGCACGCTGGGCAGCAGGCACGCTAGCGACCGCGAGGGCCACGCACTCGGCCTGGGACTGATCGCGCTGGAGCGAATTCCGCAGCCAGCGAAGCTCAAATAGCGTCTCAACAATTCGCCACACCGCAAAGCCGGTAACGCCACCGATTGCGCCCACCAGAAAGACAAAACCGATAAACGACTCATGCGACACAGGCAACCTCTTCTTCAAAATTGACCCACTCAAACGGCCCACCCACGTTTTCCAGCCTTCTGGGGGTAGTACGCACGCGCACAAATCGGGTGAAGCCGCCGCCCGTTGGCACGAACTCAGACCGTAGGAGTTCCCCGGTCTCAGCATTGAGATAGCCGCCTCCCGGCGCAGGTCTGAACTTGTCCCTGATCGAAGCATTGCCCTGCACATACGCAGGCCACAGAACCCAGCGACGGCAACCACGGCCAACCTCATCAAGCCCACCAACACCACTGATGCGGGCGCCGTGAGGAAACTTCCCTTCTGATGTGCCTTTGCTGGCGTACTTCATGAGGTACGCAACGGGATGCGTTGCGCGTACCCGGTTCGACATGCCATGCGTCCACATAGGCGCTTGAAATGCGCCCTTCTTCTTCCAAGCGCTATCTGGCTTCGGAGGGGTCAGGCCGTTGTCCAGCCAGACACACACGTGGTAATGGATGACGCCGCGCTTTTGCAGCTCAGCGACCCAGACATAGCGAACCTTCTTGCAACCAGTGCGGCTGTAGTGCCACTTGCGCAGGCCATCCAGATACCGGCTGATGTGCTCTGCTCTCCAGTCGCGGTTTGTGCCGCGATAGGTAAGCGTGAGCATCCAGACGCGTTGGTTTTTCTTGCCCAGGTTGTGCAGGGCTTTGGCCGAGATACCCACGCTCTTTTGCATGCGCGTGATGCGGGCCTTTTGGTGGTCAATCTCTATGCTCTCTTGAGCCAAGAAATCAACAGCCGAAAGACCTGAATTTCCACTCTTGCAAGTTGTTGATAGTGAGACAAGCCCGCGCGCTTCGCGCGCTGCCTGCGCCTCGCCCAGCAACGCGGCCATGCGTGCATGCTGGACGCGCGCATTGGCCTCAGAACGGGCCACGTAGCGCGCACGAGCAGCCGCCATGCGTGGAGACACACCCTTGTACTGGACGTGCGCCCACGGCTCAAATTTCGACTCATCGAATTTGAATGGCCCCTGTGGCAGGGCTTCGACTCTTTGAATCCAGTTGGTCGTCACAGCACCCGCACTTCGATCAGGCATCAGAAGGCCCTCCGAAATGCAGCACGAGCGATCTGCTCGAGACGATCTGCCTCGCCCTTAGCAGCAATAGCCAGACTGCCCAAACGTTCAGACTCTGTACCGTCCCAGCCTTCATAGTGCAAAGCACGCTGGACGCACGCATACCAGTAGTCGTGAGCCGCTTGCCATGCCTGGAACTCAGCAGGCACGACGCGAGCACCGTCTGTCACAAAGAAATCGGCAGCCATCAGCGCACCCCCACTTCGATCAGGTACACCGCATGACGACGCAAAGCGCAGTGCGCTTGGTAGCACTGCTGGTCGTAGTCGGGCGGGAGGTTTTTGCGAGCTGGCGGGAAGTCCAGCTCATGGGCGCGAGCGCGCAGATAGTCGAGGTACTGCGCCCCATTGCTGGGGGCGTACTTGAGCCGATCAGGGGCTGGGGCAAGACGGCCAATATCCAGTGTCATGCCAGAACCTGGAGTGGCCTGAATGAGCGTGATAGCCATCAGAAGCCCTCCAGCCTGCGACTGGCGAATTCGTCCACCATCTGCAGAGAGCCGCGCAAGGCCATATCGCGCTTGCCTGCTTGCTCAATGCTGACCTGATTGAGCGTCAAGCGAAGATTGTTGTCTCGCTGCTGGGATTCAACGTACTTCTGAAAGTCGGCAATGCTCGGGCCAACCAAGCCGGACGACTGGAGCATGGCCCAGCCGGCAGAGCACGCACCGCACAGAACAAAAGCGAACGCCAATGGCATGAAAAGCCAGAAGGCAACACGCTCGCGCACGCGTTCTTCACGGGTGGTTTCAGCCATCAGAAGCCCTCCCCGCCGATTTCATGGTCACCGGCCCAGTACGAAACCTGGCTGTAGGTAACACCGTCATCAATGTGCAAAGTGACCGTCACGCGGTCAGCTTTGACGCCTGCTGGCTGATGCTCATTCCATGCAAAAAGGAGCGCCAGAAGCGCCCCCTGTGCCATGGCTTCGCGTACTGCGGTTTCGACCATGGTGCGACCCCTTACGCAGCGGATTGCGGCTTGGGAGTCAGCTTGACGAGCTTGGGCTGCAGAGCCAGATCGCCATTGCGCGAGACGTAGAACGACTCGGGTGCGAGGGTGTAGTCGCCCTCGGGATAGAACAGAGCTGCGCCCTGCTCGTTCTTTTCGAGAATGATTTCAGTCTTCTCGGGGTACGGGCTTGGCTTGCCGGAACGGTCGTAGGTGTGAACCCAGACGGTCTGAAAGTTGAGGTCGTAATCCTTGCCAGAGACTTTTGCCTTGCCGCGCTGATTGCGGACTTCGGTCGACTTCACCGAAATTTTGATCATTGATTGCTCCTGTTTAGAATCAAACAACTGCATGTATGTACACGCAAAATTGTTGTAACGAATGCTACAAGAGTTTTGCGTGTATTTCAACAAGAGTTTTTGGTGTACTAAAGGAGGCTAGAAATGCCGCTACGTGAGCTTGTCGAAAAGGCGATAGAAACCGCAGGCAGCCAAGTGAAATTGGCTGAAATGCTCGGTATCAAGCAACAGAACATAAGCGCCTGGAAAACAGGAGTCCGCTACTGCACAACAGCAACAAGAATTGAGCTGTGCAAGATCTCTGGCTATGACCTCAAAACAGCGCTGCTTGAGCAAGTCGTAGAAGACCTAGACACAAGCGACAAGATGCAAGCAGAAGCAGCTAAAACACTGAAGGCCGTGCTTGCGGCCTTTCCCAAAAGTGGGGTGCGCATATCGTGATGTGCAGGCCCGAGATGCTCATCAGATGCGCCACGCC
This sequence comes from Comamonas sp. Z3, assembly GCF_008121565.1. Taxonomy (NCBI): domain Bacteria; kingdom Pseudomonadati; phylum Pseudomonadota; class Betaproteobacteria; order Burkholderiales; family Comamonadaceae; genus Comamonas; species Comamonas sp. Z3. The sequence goes on along the minus strand of NZ_VOQU01000002.1, from coordinate 798,070 downwards.
CGTCTGGCGAAACAGCGTCCAGTCCTTGCGCTCTATCGCCTGCTGATCGCCCACGGCCAGCGCTGCCACCACGCCCAGCGCTGCCTGGGCACGCGCCGCATCGCCGCCGGGCAGCCAGCGCTGCAGTCGTCCCATCTCGTCCTGGATGCGATCGCGCAGCCACTGCCGCCAGCGCTGCAAGGGATGCCGGGCTGTCACGGCCAGCAGCTCGGGCGCGGGCTTGTCGCGCACATAGCCCGTGGCCTGCACGCCCTGCTCCCAGGCCAGCAGCTCATAGTCAAAGCCATGCGGATTGCGCGAGCCATGCGGGCGCTTGATGCGCACCGTCAGACGCCAGCGCTGACCGGGGCTCAGCGCCACGCCCTGGGCCCAGGCAGGAACCAGAGCCTGGCCGGCATCCGCCAGGTGCCCGAACGGGCCGTACCAGGACAGCTCCAGCACTTGCGGCACGCCGGCATCCGCGTGCTCCACCACAAAGCGCCAGCGCTGGCCGTTGGCCTGGTTCTGCAGCATCGAGGCAATGTGGCCCTCCACCTGCAAATCCACGGCCTCCAGCGCCGGGGGCAGGGTCTGCAGCAGATAGGCGTGGGCGCGCCAGCCCGTCAGCCCCGCCACACAGCAGGCCGCGCCCGTCAGCAGCAGCCACCAGCCCAGTCTCGGCCGGCCGCGCCATCTGCAAGCCAGCAGCAGCGTCAGCAATCCTAGGGCCAGTAACAACCGATAGAGCGCCAGATGCCAGAGTCCGGCCTGGGTCACCTGCCAGGCAGCGCCCAGCACACAGCCCCACAGCGGCGCCAGCCAGGACAGGCGGCGATGCGGAGAGGCGGAAGTCTGCTGGTGCGACATGCTGCCATGCTAGGAGCGAGGGCCTGCCCCCAGCATTGCGGCTATCCCTGCCCTGCTTGCGGCCCCAAAATCGCAGCGGATGCCGACTCTCGTTGCGCGAGCAGCTATCAATTCCACGACTTACGCAAAACGGGTTCAGGCATGACGGCTGCCTCAGGAGGCAGGCCGTTGCGGCCTTCTTGCTTGCGTAAGTCCCAAGTTCAAAAGCTATGGCCGCCGTGCCAGGACAATGACGGCCCGGTCGCGCTGCTGTGTCAAACTTGTCCCCCTTTAGCCCCCGCACTTTTTTGGAGCCCGTCATGAGCGTCTACGAGAAACTCAAAGCACTGAACATCACCCTGCCAGAAGTGGCCATGCCCGCGGCCGCCTACCTGCCCTATATGCAGACCGGCAATCTGGTGTTCCTCAGCGGCCATATCGCCAAGCAGAACGGCCAGCCCTGGGTTGGCAAGCTGGGCGAGAACATGACGACCGAAGAAGGCAAGCAGGCGGCCCGCGCCGTGGCCGTGGATCTGATGGGCACGCTGCAGCATGCCTGCGGCGGCGACCTGAATCGCGTCAAGCGCATCGTCAAGGTCATGAGCCTGGTCAACTCCAGCACCAGCTATACCGAGCAGCATCTGGTCACCAACGGCTGCAGCGAACTGCTGGGCGACGTCTTCGGCGAAGCCGGCAAGCACGCGCGCAGCGCCTTCGGCGTGGCCCAGATTCCCCTGGGTTGCTGCGTGGAAATCGAGCTGATGGCCGAGCTGGGCTAAGACTCTCGCTCATGCACATAAAGTGAGCTAATACCGCTTGCTATTCATAGATTTCAGATACAAAACTATCTGAATTGATTGACTGGCAAGCGCAAGCAGCTCACTTTATCTTTTCAGCGCGATGCTTGCCGCACGCATCCCGACCACTCACGAAAGAGCCCCCATGCCCGGCACGCAGCCCCCCCCGCTGGTTCTCAGCATTCAATCCCATGTCGCCTACGGCCATGTGGGCAACGACGCCGCCATGCTGCCGCTGCAGCTGCTGGGCATAGAGCCCGTGGCCGTGCATACGGTGCAGTTCTCCAACCATACCGGCTACGGCGAGTACAAGGGCCAGGTCTTCACGCCCGCCCATGTACAGGATGTGCTGGACGGCCTGCGCGCCCGCGGCGTGCTGGCGCGCTGCACGGCCGTGCTCTCGGGCTATCTGGGCGATGCCGGCGTGGGCGAAGCCATTCTGGCCGCCGTGCAGGAGGTGCGCGCCGCCCAGCCCGGGGCACACTATCTGTGCGACCCGGTCATGGGCGATGTGGGGCGCGGCCTGTTCGTGCGCCCCGGCATCCCGGACTTTCTGCGCAAGCGCGCGCTGTCCCAGGCCAGCGTCATCACGCCCAACCATTACGAGTTCGAGCTGCTGTGCGGCGGCCCGCTGACCACGGTGCAGGCCGCCACGCAGGCGGCACGCACCATGCTCGCGCAGATGCATGACAGCCAGTCTGCGCTGATCGTCATCACCAGCCTGCGTACCGACGATCTACCAGCCGATCAACTGGCCACACTGGCCGTGACTGCCGACAAGTCCTGGCTGGTACAGACGCCCTATATCGACCTGCACCCCCTGCCCAACGGCATGGGCGATGTGTTCTCGGCCGTGCTGCTGGGCCATCTGATTCAAGGGCGCACCGTGGCCGATGCCGTGTCCCGGGCCGTAAGCACCCTGTATGCCCTGGTCTCGCGCACCGAATCGGGGCAGCGCGACCTGCCCCTGGTCGCCAGCCGCGATCAGATCACGGCAGCGGCGCAAATCTTTGCCGCCGTGCCGGTGATGCGCTGAAGCGGCGCGACCCGATTCACTCCGGGTGCGCCAGCGCCGGCTGGCGCGCGGCGGCAGCCGGCGCTGGCCGGGCCGTCGAGGCAGACCCTCTTGCTACCGATGCAAGAGCAGCCTGGGAATATCCGTGGCTGCTTCTGAGGTCCTCCATGCGGAACATGCTGACCGTCTGCGTCAGATGCTCGGCCTGCTCGCGCAGGCTTTGCGCAGCAGCGGCCGATTCTTCGACCAGGGCCGCGTTCTGCTGCGTCATCTGATCGAGATGGCTGATGGCCTGGTTGACCTGGGTCACGCCTGCACTTTGCTGGACCGAGGCTTCGGTCACCTCTGCAATCATGGTGCTGGCGTTCTGCACCGATTTGACGATATCGTCCATGGATTCGCCCACGCTCTGCACCAAACGGATGCCGTTTTGCACGCGCGCCTCCGAGGTACCGATCAGGGTGCGGATTTCCTTGGCCGCATCGCCGCTGCGCCGGGCCAGGGAACGCACCTCGCTGGCCACCACGGCAAAGCCGCGGCCTTGCTCGCCGGCACGCGCCGCCTCCACCGCCGCATTGAGCGCGAGGATATTGGTCTGGAAGGCAATGCCGTCGATGACACCGATGATGTCGCCAATCTTCTGGCTGCTCTGGCGAATCTCCTCCATGGTCACCACCATCGAGGCCACGACCTCGCCGCCGCGCCGGGCCAGAGCGGCCGCGCCCGATGCCGTGCTGCGTGCCTGCTCTGCGCTGCTGGCGCTGTTCTGGATGGTGCTGGTGAACTCCTCCATGGCTGCGGCGGTTTGCTGCAGATTGCTGGACGTCTGCTCGGTACGCGCCGACAGGTCCTGGTTGCCGACAGCGATCTCGGCACTGGCCGTGGCAATGCTGTCGGCGCTGTGGCGAACCTGGGCCACCATGCCGTTGAGCGCCCGGCACATGTCCTGCTGCGTGCGCAGCAACGCGCCGAATTCGTCATGGCGCTGCACAGTTTCGCCCAGCCGCAGATCGCCGCCGGCAATGCGCTCGGCCATGGCCTGCGCGGCCAACAGCGGCGACTGCATGCTGCGGATCAGAAAGAACGCGCCGACGGCAATGCCCAGTACCACAAGCAGTACAGCCACACCGGCCATCCTCACGGTCGCCATGCGCAGCTCGGCCATCTGCAGCTGGCTGCCGGCAGCAGCTTTTTTCTGCAGCTCGACAAAGGCCTGCAGCGACTGCAAATAGGCCGCAATCGCGGGCTTGAAGCTTTGCTCGGCCAGCGCGAGAGCCCGGGCCGCATCCCCCTGGGCCTTGAGCTGGGCAATCTGCTGGCGCAGCTTCAGCACCTGCTGGCGCGCTGCAGCCACCTGCTCCATCTGGGCCTTGTCCTCGGCAGACACCGCCAGCGCCTGCAGCGACTTTTGCACCGTGGAAATGCGGTCCGAAGTCTCGGCCATCGCGGGCTTGAAGCTCTCCTCCACCGAAGTCTCGCTGCTCAGTGCCAGCGCCAGCGTGCGCACGGCATTGGCTTCGGTCAGGCCCATCCACTCGATCGCCAGCTCGGTGCGTGAGCGCATTTGCTGCGCTGCCTGGTCCGATGCCTGCTGCGTGACCGAGGAGCGGTAGCCCGCAAATGCGATCACTGCAGTCAACACCACCACGATGAGTAACACTGCCGCCCAGAGTTTGTGGGCCATCTTGAGTCGCTGCATAAAACATCCTGCCAACAAAGCTGCAAAGGGCTGCGCGCAGACATTGCCACGCATTGAGACAAAATGTATCGAGGCCGAACCCAGGTCAGCAGCAGGAATTTCCCTTTGTAGCGCGTCGTCTCAAGCCCATGTCTGCGCCGCAGAAAACAAAAAGCCGCCCAGGACCGGCCTGGCGCGGCTTGTCGGCAGGCGGCAGAAGCCGGCTTATTCCACGCGCGTCACCGCCTGGGGCTTGAAGCCCAGGTCTGCGGCCTTGCCCTTGCGACCGCGGTTGCCGCGGGCATTGTTGAGGCTGCGGATCTCCAGCGTCTCGGTACGTGCCTTGCCGCCGCGCCCCACGCCATCCAGGCGAATGCTGCGCGTATAGGCGGCAGCGCCGGCCAGCTGGTCCTTGTCTTCCAGGCTGATCAGCATCAGGCCGCGCCCGCCCTTGGGCATGGCCTTGAGTTCAGCGATCTCGAAGGTCAGAATGCGCCCGCCCACCGAGGCGCAGATCACATGGCTGGCGGGATTGAGCAATCCGGCCCCCTGCTCGCCGCCTTCCACATACTCGGCACGCGCATTCATGGGCACGCCATGCACCACCGAAGGCGCACACAGGGTCTCGCCCTCGCCCAGCGTGACAAACGCCTTGCCGGCCTTCTGGCGCGAGACCATATCGCCCACATTCGCCGTGAAGCCATAGGCGCCCGAGCCCGACAGCAGCAGCTGTGTGCCTTCGCTGCCGGCAAAGTAGTACAGCAGCTGTGTACCGGCTTCGAGTTCGATCATCGTCGTCACGGGCTGGCCGTCGCCGCGTCCGCCCGGCAGGGCCGATACCGGCACCGAGTAGACCCGGCCGTTGCTGCCAAAGGCCAGCAGCTGATCGACCGTGCGGCACTCGAACGTGCCATACAGACTGTCGCCGGCCTTGAAGCTCAGCGTGGCAGCGTCCACACCATGGCCTTGGCGCGTGCGCACCCAGCCTTTTTCGGAAATGATCACGGTCGTGGGTTCATCCACCACCTTGACCTCGGCCACCACCTTTTTCTCCTCGTGGATCAGCGTGCGTCGGGCATCGCCGAAGGTCTTGGCATCGGCTTCGATTTCCTTGCAGATCAGGCGGCGCATGGTCGCTTCGCTGCCCAGGATGTCCTCGAGCTTGCCCTGCTCGCTGCGCAGCTCCTTGAGCTCCTGCTCGATCTTGATGGCCTCCAGGCGCGCCAATTGGCGCAGGCGGATTTCAAGAATGTCCTCGGCCTGACGCTCGGAGAGATTGAAGGCTTCGATCAGGGCCTGCTTGGGTTCATCGCTGGCGCGGATGATGGCAATGACCTTGTCGATATTGAGCAGCACGGCCTGACGGCCTTCGAGGATGTGGATGCGATCGAGCACCTTTTCCAGCCGATGCTGGCTGCGTCGCGTCACGGTCTGGAAGCGGAAGGCAATCCATTCCTCCAGCATCTGGCGCAGCGATTTCTGCACCGGGCGGCCATCGAGGCCGATGCTGGTCAGGTTGATCGAGCTCGAAGACTCCAGGCTGGTGTGGGCCAGCAGCGCCGTGATCAGCTCAGACTGCGGAATCTTGCCGGTCTTGGGTTCGAACACGATGCGCACCGGCGCATCCTTGCTCGATTCGTCGCGCACGCAGTCCAGCACGGCCAGCATGCTGGCCTTGAGCTGGGTCTGCTCCTGGCTCAGCGCCTTCTTGCCGGTCTTGACCTTGGGATTGGTGATGTCCTCGATCTCTTCGAGCACCTTCTGGGCCGACACGCCGGGCGGCAGCTCGGTCACCACCAGCTGCCACTGGCCACGTGCCAGCTCTTCGATCTTCCAGCGCGCGCGCACCTTGAGACTGCCGCGGCCCGTGCGGTAGGCATCGGCGATATCGCTGCTGGACGAAATGATCTGGCCGCCGCCCGGATAGTCGGGGCCAGGAATCAGCGCCAGCAGCTCTTCCTCGGGCAGCTGCGGCTTCTTGATCAAGGCCACGCAGGCCGCCGCCACTTCGGGCAGATTGTGGCTGGGGATTTCCGTTGCCAGACCCACGGCAATGCCGCTGGCGCCATTGAGCAGCGAGAACGGCAGGCGGGCCGGGAGCTGCTTGGGCTCCTGGGTGCTGCCGTCGTAGTTGGGCACAAAGTCCACCGTGCCCATATCGATTTCGTCAAGCAGCAGGCCGGTGATCTTGGACAGGCGCGCCTCGGTGTAACGCATGGCCGCAGCGCCGTCGCCGTCGCGGCTGCCGAAGTTGCCCTGGCCGTCGACCAGCGGGTAGCGCTGGTTGAAGTCCTGCGCCATGCGCACCAGTGCGTCATAGGCCGACTGGTCGCCGTGCGGGTGAAAGCGGCCCAGCACGTCGCCGACGACTCGGGCGCTCTTGACCGGCTTGGCCGCCGTATTGCCGTTCGGGCCGCTATAGCTCAGGCCCATGCGCTCCATGGCATAGAGAATGCGGCGCTGCACGGGCTTGAGGCCATCGCTGACATCCGGCAGGGCACGTCCCTTGACCACCGATAAAGCGTATTCGAGATAGGCGCGCTGTGCGTATTGACCCAGGTCCAGTGCATCGCCAGCGGCTTGTTGAGACAAATCCAGTGTGGTTTGATCGCTCATGAATTCTTTGTGATTTTCCAAATTGCGCCGATCCGGCGACTCAAGGTATTTGCGCGTCCGCGGCCGCAGGGGCCGCGCCCGGCAGAGTCATGCGTATGCGGGAGCCGCCGCGGCCAGCCGAGCCGGCCGCAGCCAGCCGGCCGCTCAGGGGCCTGGCTGCCTGCAGCTGCTCGTAAATGCCCGTGACGGCCTTGACGTAATTCATTGTTTCTTTGTAGGGCGGAATCGCCTTGCCAAACTTCTGCACCGCACCTTCGCCCGCGTTATAGGCGGCCAGCACCAGATCGAGCCGGCCCGGGAACAAGTCCATCAGATAGCTCAGATAGCGCGCGCCGGCAGGCACGTTCACGGCCGGGTCGACCAGCTGCTGCTGCAGGCTGCGCTTTTTGCTGGCCGCCACGCCAAAGCGCTCGGCCGTGGCTGGCATCAGCTGCATCAGACCGACAGCGCCCTTGGGTGAGACTGCCTGGGCATCAAAGCCGGACTCCACGGCGATCACGGCCTTGATCAGGTCATAGTCCACGCCGGTTCTCTGGGCCGCCTTCTGCAGATGCGGCCTCACGCTCTTGTAGCGCGGCGAGACCTCGAAAAAGCTCTGCATGCGCGTGCGGGCGTTGAGCCCCTCGGCCGCTGAATCCGGCTTCAGCTGCAGACCCGGCTGGCTGCTGTCGTAGAGCTCGCCCCTGAAGAACAGCTTGTAGCGTTCGTCCAGCGCCTCGGCCGCAAAGTGCGTGACGCCGAATTCGTCGACATAGGCCCAGAGATCGGCATGCGCCGCCGGCGCCAGGGCCAGCCAGCCCGAGCCCGCCAGCAGGGCAGCTGCCACCGCACGTCGCAAACGCACAGACGCGAACCCGCCGCGCGCAGGCAGCTGGCTGGGTGAGGCATCGAACATGGGCTTGTGCATGGCTGGCTCCATCGACCGCTAGTGACCGCTAGTGCAGGCGTTGCAACGCCCTCCTAGATATCGACCTCCACGGCATCGCCATGCAGCTCCATCAGCTCGCGGCGGGCGGCGGCTTCGCCCTTGCCCATGAGCTTGGTGACCACGGCTTCCGACTGTGCAAAGTCCATGTTCATGAACTGCACCGGCAGCAGACGACGCGTATCGGGGTTCAGCGTGGTTTCCCACAGCTGTTCGGCATTCATCTCGCCCAGGCCCTTGAAACGGCTGACCTGGCATTTCTCGCGCGGCACGCCGTCCTTGGCGCATTTTTCAATGATGGCATCCAGCTCGCCCGCATCGAGCGCATAGACCTTGATGGCGGGCTTCTTGCCGCGCGCCGGCACGTCCACACGGAACAGCGGCGGCAGTGCCACATGGATGTGACCGGCCTCGATGAGCTTGGGGAAATGCTTGAAGAACAGCGTCAGCAGCAGCACCTGGATGTGCGAGCCGTCCACGTCCGCATCCGAGAGAATGCAGATCTTGCCGTAGCGCAGGCCGGACAGGTCGGGCTCGTCATTGGGGCCATGCGGGTCCACGCCGATCGCCACCGAGATATCGTGGATTTCGTTGTTGGCGAACAGCCGGTCGCGGTCCACCTCCCAGGTGTTGAGCACCTTGCCACGCAGCGGCAGGATGGCCTGGGTCTCCTTGTCGCGGCCCATCTTGGCGCTGCCGCCGGCAGAGTCGCCCTCGACCAGAAACACCTCGTTGACGGCTATGTCCTTGCTCTCGCAATCGGTCAGCTTGCCGGGCAGCACGGCCACGCCGCTGCCCTTGCGCTTTTCCACCTTCTGGCCGGCCTTCTGGCGGGTCTGGGCAGCCTTGATGGCGATCTCGGCCAGCTTCTTGCCCCAGTCCACATGCTCGTTGAGCCATAGCTCCAGCGCCGGGCGCACAAAGCCCGAGACCAGACGCACGGCATCGCGCGAGTTCAGGCGCTCCTTGATCTGGCCCTGGAACTGCGGGTCCAGCACCTTGGCATTGAGCACATAGCTGGCGCGCGCAAAAACGTCGTCAGGCATGAGCTTGACGCCCTTGGGCAGCAGCGAGTGCATGTCGATGAAGGCCTTGACGGCCTGGAACAGGCCGTCGCGCAGGCCGCTGTCATGCGTGCCGCCCGCCGTGGTGGGAATCAGGTTGACATAGCTTTCGCGCAGCGGCGCGCCGTCTTCGGTGAAGGCCACGCACCAGGCAGCGCCCTCGCCTTCGGCAAAGCTGTCGTTGTTCTTGTCGGCAAAGCCCTCGCCTTCGAACAGGGGGATGACGGGCTCGCCATGCAGGCTCTGCGCCAGATAGTCGCGCAAACCGCCCTTGAACTGCCAGCTCTGGGTGTCACGCGATTTTTCGTTGATCAGCGAAACGGCCACGCCGGGCATGAGCACGGCCTTGCTGCGCAGCAGATGCACCAGCTCGCCCATGGGCAGTGCCGAGGATTCGAAGTATTTGGCATCGGGCCAGGCACGTACCGTCGTGCCCTGCTTGCGCTCCCCGGCCTGCAGAGGGCGCACCTTGAGCGGCTCGATCACATCGCCGCCCGAGAACACCAGCGTGGCCACCTGGCCGTCGCGGTGCACCTGCACCTCCAGACGCGTGGCCAGCGCATTCGTCACCGATACGCCCACGCCGTGCAGACCGCCCGAGAAGCTGTAGGCGCCGCCATTGCCCTTGTCGAACTTGCCGCCCGCATGCAAGCGCGTGAAGACCAGCTCCACCACGGGCGCCTTCTCCTCGGGATGCAGACCGAAGGGAATGCCGCGGCCGTCGTCCTCCACGCTGTAGGAGCCGTCGGCGTGTATGGTGAACTTGATTTTCTTGCCATAGCCGGCAAGCGCCTCGTCGGCCGCGTTGTCGATCACCTCCTGCAGGATGTGCAGGGGGTTGTCGGTGCGCGTATACATGCCGGGACGCTGTTTGACAGGCTCAAGACCCTTGAGAACGCGGATCGAGCCTTCGGAATATTCGTTGGACGGTTTGACTGCCATGGGGGCGGATTGTAGTGGCCTCTGCGGATGAGAGCTGGATAAATTCACAGTTGTTTACTCCCAATACTCTTGCACAAAGCCCGAACATCTGTCTTGGCAACGTGTTTTCGACGCATCTTGCCCGCTGCGACAACGCTCAAAAAGATAGCTTTCACCGCATGCCATTCAATAGTTTCAGATAGATATCAATCAGTTTTTATTGCAATCCTTGCGCAAGGCGCTCACTTTTTATTGGTCGCGACTTGCTGCACGCCCGCAGGGCCCGGCGCCGCTCCCGCATTCTGGCAGGCCGCACTGCCACGCATGTGACGAGCTGTGCAGGCGCAAAACAGCAGGTTTGGTTACAGTGGTGTGCTGACCGCACCCCAGGCCTTTTTTCGCACGCACGGCATGACAACAAAGACAACTCCAGCCCCCATGTCCATGGCGCAGATTCTTCTGTGCGGTGGCGCCATCGTCACGCTCTCCATGGGCATACGCCACGGCTTCGGCCTCTGGCTGCAGCCCATCACCCAGGACATGGGCTGGACGCGCGAAAACTTTTCCCTGGCCATTGCCGTGCAGAACCTGTCCTGGGGCATCCTGGGCATCTTCGTCGGCATGCTGGCCGACCGCATCGGTGCCTTCAAGGTGCTGATCGGCGGCTCCATCCTCTATGCCCTGGGTCTGGTCGGCATGGCGCTGTCCCCCAGCTCCACGGTGTTCCTGCTGACCGCCGGCGTGCTGATCGGCGCGGCCCAGGCCGGCACCACCTATGCCGTGATCTACGGCGTGCTGGGCCGGCAGATTCCCGTGGCGCGGCGCAGCTGGGCCATGGGCGTGGCCGCGGCGGCAGGCTCGTTCGGCCAGTTCTTCATGGTGCCGGTGGAAGGCAAGCTGATCGCTCAGTTCGGCTGGTCCAATGCCTTGCTGATACTGGCGCTGTTCGCGCTGCTGATTGCCGCCCTGGCCTTCGGCCTGCGCGAGCCGGGCTTTGGCGGCAGCACGCCCATCAAGCGCGAGCAGACCGTGGGCCAGGCACTCAGGGAGGCCTGGACCTACCCCAGCTTTCTGCTGCTGATGGCGGGCTACTTTGTCTGCGGCTTCCAGGTCATGTTCATCGGCGTGCACATGCCCAGCTATCTGAAGGACTTCGGCATGGCGCCCCATGTGGCCAGCTATTCGCTGGCCCTGGTAGGCCTGTTCAATATCTTCGGCACCTATCTGGCCGGCAATCTGGGCCAGAAGCTGCCCAAGCGCTATCTGCTATCGGGCATCTACGGTCTGCGCTCGGTGGCCACCGTGGCCTTTTTGCTGGCGCCGCTATCGCCCTGGTCGGTCTATGCCTTCTGCGCCGCCATGGGCTTTCTGTGGCTGTCCACCGTGCCGCTGACCAATGCCACCATCGCCCAGATCTTCGGCGTGCAGCATCTGTCCATGCTGGGCGGCTTTGTCTTCTTCAGCCACCAGATCGGGAGTTTCCTGGGCGTATGGCTGGGCGGCTATCTCTACGATATCAACGGCAACTACGACATGGTTTGGTACATCTCGATTGCCCTTGGCATTTTTGCCGCCGTCGTCAACCTGCCCGTGCGCGAGGCTGCCATTGTGCGCCGCACACCCAGTGCCGCCTGATACCGGAGACAGGCCCATGCAGCTCAAACTCTGGCAACGCATCTCCATCTGGTGTGCCGTGCTCGTGCTGCTGCTGGCGGTGTTTGCCCTGTATCTGCAACCGGAATTCATGCTCACACTGGCAGACCAGGTCTGGGCCTGCTTCTGAGCTCTTGGGCAAGCCGCCCGGGCGGCATGGCCGGGAGAGAGCATGGCTCGCATCATCATCACCGGTGCCTCGGACGGCATAGGCGCCGAAATGGCCCGCCAGCTGGCACAAACCCATCAGAGCCGGCTGCAGCTGACGCTGGCCGCGCGCAATGCCGGCAATCTGCAGGCCGTGGCAGAACAATGCCGGGCTCTGGGGGCACAGGTGCTGGAAGTGCCCACCGATGTGAGCGAAGAGGCCCAGTGCCGCGCGCTGATCAACGCCGCCGTGCACCAGTTCGGCGGGCTGGACGTCCTGATCAACAACGCCGGGGTCTCGGCCCATGCGCTGTTCGAACAGGTCAGCGCGCAAGACCTGGGCTGGTATGAGAGGTTGATGCGCATCAACCTCTGGGGCAGCGTCTGGTGCAGCCATGCGGCGCTGCCGCACCTCAAGGCCAGCCACGGCTCCATCGTCGCCGTGTCTTCGCTGGCCGGTCTGATAGGCGTGCCGGGCCGCACGGCCTACAGCGCCAGCAAGTTCGCCATGGCCGGCTTCTTCGAAGCCCTGCGCATCGAGCTCAAACCCGCCGGCGTGAGCGTGACCACCGCCTACCCCGGCGTGGTGGATACGCGCATCCGCTACCACGGCTACAACGCCAGAGGCGAAGCCGCAGGCGTCAGCGGCCTCAAGGAAGACGGCGCGATGACGGTGGCCGAATGCGCGCGCCTCATCCTCGACGGCCTGAAGCGCCGTCAGCGCGAGGTGGTGATGACAGGCAAGGGCAAGCTGGGCCGCTTCATCAAGCTGATCGCCCCGGGCATGGTGGAAGACATGGCCCTGGCCGCGCTCAAGGACGATGTAAAGCCGCACTGAGCCGACGCGAGGCTGCTGAGGTGGAGGCAGGCCATGCAGAAACAGGGCTGCGGGCACTGCTATAGTTTTCGCAAGATGACCAGCCACACCCCGCCTCCCTCAGCCGACGCCATTCCTGCGATTTCCGCCAGCCACTGCGCGCCGGCGCCCTCCGCCTGGATTGTCCGCTTTGCCCATCTGGTACGCCCGCAGGGCTCGGTGCTGGATCTGGCCTGCGGCATGGGCCGCCATACCCGTTTCTTCTCGGCCCTGGATCACACGCTGACCAGCGTGGACAAGGCGCCGGAGGCGACCCGGTGCGTGGCGGATATCGCCGAGACGATTACCGCCGACATCGAGAACAACGCCTGGCCTCTGACGGGCCGCAGCTTTGATGGCGTGGTCGTCACCAACTATCTGTGGCGTCCGCTGTGGACGCTGATTCTGGACAGCGTCAAGCCCGGCGGCGTCCTGATCTACGAAACCTTTGCCCAGGGCAACGAGGCCTATGGCAAGCCCTCGCGCCCGGACTTCCTGCTGGCTCCCTGCGAGCTGCTGCAGGTCTGCGCCGGCTGGAACATCGTCGCCTACGAGCATGGTCTGCTTGGCCAGCCCGCGCGCGTGGTGCAGCGCATCGCCGCCTTCCGACCCGATGGAGCGGCCGTACCAGCCGCACTGCTGCAAGCCTGACGCCCTTCTTCCGCCCCCCGATCTGCCCGACTGCCATGCCCGCCTACGCCCTGCTGCTTGCCCACGACGAACGCCCCGGCCCGGAGACCGACTGGCCCGCAGAGCCCGGCGGCAGCTGCGACGGCTGGGCCGAATGGTTCAGCAGCACGCCGCTGCTGTTCAGCGTGCTGCTCGGCGATGCACGGCATCTGCCCGAGCTGGTGCCCTGCAGCGCCTATCAGGACAAGCAAAGCCTCTCGGCCCTGGCCGCGCCCATGGTCCAGGTCAGGGCGCGCTGGCAATGGCTCAGGAGCGTGATGGAGCCACTGCCCGCGCATTGGCCCGGTTCCATGCAAAAGCAATGGCAGCAAATCGATCACGCCATCAGCACCAGCACGCGCCAATGGCTGTTGCTGGACTGCGCCACGCTATGCCCACATGACTTTGACGAAGCCGAGTTCACGGCCTTTTTGCAGACCCAGCGCGAGCGATGCCGCCAATGGAACTGCAGCGGCGACGAGCTGGCGGACTCACTGCTGGCCTTGAAGCAGGCACCGCAGTCCCATCTGGGGTGGTGGAGCGACGCGGTCATCGCCCGCACCGAGGTCATCGAGCAGGAAAGCGAAGAAGACTGGCCCGCCTGGCTGGCCGATCACTACGAGCTGCGCCACCACGGCGCCTGGGACGAAGCCACCGAAAGCTATTACGTCATGCCCAGGCTGCACCCGCGCAGCGGCCTGGAGCCGCAAAACGACGCCGAGCGCGACCACTGGCCCGTGGGCATGGTCACGCCATATGGTCGCTGGCTGCAGCGCCCCGTGGAAGGCGCGAGCATGGCTTTTGTCTCTGGCGGCCATCTGAGCGTGCACTATCCCGAGACCACGCCGGGCGAAGGCGCGAGATCCGGCATCAAGGATTTGAACGGCATCTGGCAGGTAGCGCCCTCCCTGGGCTATCGCGACGCCTATGCCGTCACGCCCCAGGTCATGGCCTGCCGATCACCCGGGCAGGAAAACATGCAGGACCTGCGCAGCCTGCCCGGCCTCGCGCTACTGCACCAAGGGCTCAGCAGCATCGACTACAACGAGGAACAGGACGAATTCATCCGTGCCGAAAAAGGCCCGTACGGCCACTCGCGCCAGCTGCTGCTCAAGGCCGATGGCCTGCCGCTGTTCGATGCCAGCCGCTACTGGCATGTCAACGATTTCAACGCCAAGAGCGGCCTGGCCGTTGCCTGCATTCGTGCGCCCTCTGTCAGCGACCAGGGCGAGCAGGAGTTCCGCGTGCTCGAAGGCGTGATCGACATCCGCGGCCAGGAAATCATTCCCTGCCAGTTCAAGACCATAGAGCGCGGCTTCAGCCACTCGCCCCCCAAGGTGTTTCCCGGCCGCAAGCTGCTGGCCATCACCGAAAAAGGCGAGCCGCGCATCTTCAGCACCCAGGGCAAGCTGGTGGCTGCCCCTGATATCTGGTGCCCGCCGCTGAACTACAGCCCGAAGAAAAATGAACTGCTGAGCTTTATGGGCGAGGGTCCGCAGGCCGAACTGGTCCTGTTCTCCATCCAGGATTTCAGCATCACCCGCACCGGGGAAACCTGGGAGGACTACCGCAATGCACTGCGCGGCATGTTCAAGGGCCAGGCGGGCGAGGTCACGACCATGACCCGCGCGCAGCTGATAGAGGCCGAAGACGAAGCCTGGATGCAGGATCTATCGCGCATTCTCTGTCTGAACGACGAGAGCCAGGCCGCACAGCTGCTGCAGCAGTGGCGCGACTGTGTGGCGGCGCCTGATCCTGACGACATGGGCTGGGACGAAGATGAGGAGATCGATCCCGATGTCATGCACCTGCCCGCAGGCGAGAACGCGTTGACCCTGTACTGGGTGCATCTGCTGGCCATCGGCAGCCAGTTTGCCCGCTTTGACTGGAAGGACGCCGACAGCATTGCCGGCACCCACTGGCTGCCCGGCACCGATGACTGGCAGTGGGACTCACCAGCCGATGGCGTGGAATCAGGTCTGGAGAACATGGCCGAACATCTGGCGGACCGCCAGCTGGCCTTGATCAAGCTGGCCACCGATGACGACAGCCTGCGCGTGACCGTGGTGCGCGCGGCAGATGCAGAGGACTTCATGCAGCGGCTGGCGCAGGCCCATATCAGCGCCTCGAACTACGGCACGCACTGATAACGGCAACGGCTCCCAGCCGCGCTCTCCGGCCTTGCCTGGGGGCGGCCGGCTGCAGCACAGTCAGCAGCGGCAAACCCGTGCAATAGCCTGCATGCCGTCTAAAACAGACCCGACTTCAACAAACAATATGACGCACAAATTTTAAATATTTCGTCATTTCGTCATTTATCAACAACACTTCGACAAAAACAGAGTTTTGCTAGACACTGTTGACAGCAAACCACTGCCTGCACCCTGTCCCTGTTTGTAGAATTCATTTTTACCGTTTTCTGATTGCGGATATGACATCACCCTCCGTTGCTCTCACTGGCAGCATTGTTGCCCTCATTACGCCCATGCTCGAAGACGGTAGCGTCGACTACCCGTCGCTGCGCAAACTCATCGACTGGCATGTGGCCGAAGGCACCAACTGCATCGGTGTGGTCGGCACCACCGGTGAATCGCCCACCGTGAATGTCGAGGAGCACTGCGAAATCATCCGCGTCGCCGTGGAACAGGCCGCCGGCCGTGTCTCCATCATGGCTGGCTGCGGCGCCAACAGCACGCACGAAGCCATCGAGCTGGCCAGGTACGCCAAGAAGGTGGGTGCAGACAGCCAGCTGCAGGTCGTTCCCTACTACAACAAGCCCACGCAGGAAGGCCAGTACCAGCACTTCAAGGCCATCGCCGAAGCCACTGGCGACCTGCCCGTGGTTCTGTACAACGTGCCCGGTCGCTCGGTCGCCGACATGCAGCATGACACCGTGCTGCGTCTGGCCCGGATCCCCGGCATCATCGGCATCAAGGAAGCCACCGGCAACATCGAGCGTGCACAGTGGCTGATCCGCGATGTGCCCGCCGGCTTCGGCGTCTACTCCGGTGACGACCCCACCGCCGTGGCACTGATGCTGTGCGGCGGCCACGGCAATATCAGCGTGACGGCCAACGTCGCCCCCCGTCTGATGAGCGAGCTGTGCAAGGCCGCCATGGCCGGCGATACCAAGCGCGCCATGGAAATCCAGTTCAAGCTCATGCCCCTGCACAAGAGCCTGTTTGTGGAAGCCAATCCCATTCCCGTGAAATGGGCAGCCGCCCGCATGGGTTTGTGCGGACCCGCCATGCGCCTGCCCATGACGCAGCTGAGCGAGCAATGCGAAGCAGTTGTTGAGGATGCTCTGCGTAAAGTTGGCGTACTCTGATCGAGTTGCGCTAAGCTAGCGGTTTTTCGCACATAGCTTGAACGCTACCCAAGGACAATCCGCGTGAAACAACAAACAGCACGTTTGAGCCTGCTCAGCATCGCGCTGGGCCTGTCTGCCTGCACGACCACGTTCCAAGAGACCAAGATCGACTACAAGAGCGCGGGCAAGAATCAAGCTCCCTCTCTCGAAGTTCCTCCGGATCTGACGCAGCTGTCGCAAGACTCGCGCTATACCGTCCCTGGTGGCGTGGTATCCGCTGCTGCCATGCAGGCCAATGCCCAGGCAGCCAAGCCGACCGACAACAACACCGCGGCCAACAAGATTGGCGACGTCCGCATCGAGCGTGACGGCGCCGAGCACTGGCTGGTGGTGGATCGCGGAGCCGACAAGCTCTGGGAGCCGACTCGCGATTTCTGGCTGGAAAACGGCTTCATCTATGCGATGGAAGACCGCCAGCTGGGCATTCTCGAGACTGACTGGGCCGAAAACCGCGCCAAGCTGCCTCAGGACATCATCCGCAGAAGCCTGGGCAAGGTGTTCGACTCGCTCTACTCCACCAGCGAGCGCGACAAGTTCCGCACCCGCCTGGAGCGCGAACCCGATGGCAAGACCCGCATCTATGTCACCCACCGTGGCATGCAGGAGGTCTATACCAGCGAGCGCAAGGACAACACCATCTGGCAACCGCGTCCTCGCGACCCCGAACTGGAGACCGAGTTCCTGCGCCGCATCATGGTCAAGCTGGGCGTGAGCGAAGAGCAGGCCTCTGCCGTCGCCAAGGCCGACAGGTCTGCGGCCACCACCTCGACCAGCGCACGCATGGACACCGTCAACGGTGTGCCCACACTGCAGCTGGAAGAAGGCTTTGAGCGCGCATGGCGCCGCGTTGGCGTGGCACTGGACCGCACCGGCTTCACCGTGGAAGACCGCGACCGCAGCCGTGGCCTCTACTATGTGCGCTACGTGGACCCCAATGCCAAGCAGGAGTCCAAGGGCTTCTTCAGCAAGATCTTCAGCCAGGGCAAGGAAGCCGCTGCGCCTCAGAAGTACCAGATCCAGGTCAAGGGCGATGGCAACAAGTCCCAGGTCAGCGTGCTCAATGAGCAGGGCCAGCCCGACAGCAGCGCCAACGGCCAGCGCATCGTGCGCATCATCACCGATGATCTGAAGTAAAGAGCTCTGCTCCCATGCAAAAGCCACCAGGCTCGGCCCTGGTGGCTTTTTTCATGTCCGAGCGAATCGAGCAACTCCGGCTTGAGGCCCTCATGCTCATGACGCCGGAATCCGTTGAGATGCGAGTGCAAGACAAGTGCAAGTGCAGACCTTGTGTGGCGACACGCATACACAGCTCAAGAATCCGCTGCAAAATCCAGACGCAAAAAAACCGCACCTGAGTGCGGTTTTTTCATGCCCGAGGCCTGGGCCTCAAGCTGGCTGGTGCAGCGAATTACTTGGCAGCAGGAGCTTCAGCGGCGGGAGCAGCAGGAGCGTCAGCGGCAGGAGCAGCAGGAGCGTCAGCGGCGGGGGCAGCAGGAGCGTCAGCGGCAGGAGCAGCAGCGTCAGCGGCGGGAGCAGCAGGAGCTTCAGCAGCAGGAGCGGGAGCAGCAGGAGCTTCCACAGCAGGAGCGGGAGCAGCAGGAGCTTCTTCCTTCTTGCCGCAAGCAGCCAGAGCAGCAGCAGCGATCACGGTAGCCAGAATCAGAGAGTTCTTCATGACGATTTCCTAAATGGTAGGTTCAGCAGACGGTATGCAGATTGCCATTACGGTCAGCCTTTTGCAGCTATTGATCGCTATGGCAGATCAGGTCAAACGATAAATTCGACTCAGACCGCATTATAGGTAGTTTTGCCCATTGCTGACTGATACTGACAGCAACTAAACAATTCTGCACAAATCGGTGCGTTCTCATTTACCGGGCAAGCCCACGCTTGCCTTGAGTCACACTGTGGAGCATAAATTTCTTCCTGTCAAATCCCTGACAGAGCTTTGACGAAGATTTACATAATCTATACAAAGCTCTCCAAATCGACAGCAGCCACAGAGGACAAACCCGTAAGTTAGCACGATCGCTGTTACAAGTCCACCCTGTTTCAGTCGCCTGAGCGAACCCAGCCCGCATCGAACCACGATGACAGCAACTCCAGCGCATCATCGCTGGCTGTTGCCAGATCCTTGCGCGACAGCGCCCGGGTGTCAGCCAGCTTGCGCATCAGCGTGGCGTCACGGCCGCCCGCCAGATAGCTTTCGCCATTGATGAAGATGTGCTTGGCGTCATACATCATGCGCGTGCGACGATCCAGCACCACGCTTTCGAACATGCCGTTTTCATCGCCATGCTCGAACCAGACATTGGGCTTGGGGTCGCTCAGATACTCGCCCAGCGCGCGTTCCAGCGCCAGCGGCTCGGCCATGGCCTTCTTCAGTGCCTCGCGGGCAAAGTCATACATGGCTTCAGGAATCAGCGCCGGGTTGCTCACAGCCTCCTGCTTGGGGTCGCGATAGATGACCGGAGTTTCGGGCTCGTCGGGCTCATCCGACATGCGCAGCAGCAGCTCGCGCCCCAGCTCACTGCGATCGGGCGAGCGAAACCCGATCGAATAGGTCATGCACTCGCCTTCGGCCACACCGTCATGCGCCCATTTGGGCGGCAGATAAAGCATGTCGCCCGGCTCCAGCACGAACTCCTCTTCGGGCTCGAAATGGGAGAGAACTTTCAATGGCTTGCCCGGCTGCAGGGACAGGTCTTTCTGACGGCCGATGCGCCAGCGCCGCTTGCCATGGGCCTGTAGCAGGAACACGTCATAGCTGTCGAAGTGGGGCCCCACACCGCCTTGATCGGTGGCAAAGCTGATCATCAGATCATCGAGACGCGCCTCGGGCACAAAGCGGAATTGCTGCAGCAGCTCGTGCGCCTTGGCGTCATGCATGTCCACGCCCTGCACCAGCACCGTCCAGCCCGGCTTGGTCAATGCGGGCAGGCTGCGCCGGGACAGCGGGCCGTGACTGAGCTTCCAGTTGTCGCCTTCCAGCTGCTGGATCAGGCGCGACTCCACGCCCTCTTCGCCCGCCATGGCCAGCAGGCGAGCACGCGGAATCGGGGCCTTGAAGCCGGGAATGGCCTGGCGCACCAGCAAAGGCTTTTTATGCCAGTGCTTGCGCATGAATTGAGAAGCGGTAAGTCCACCCAGCAGGGTGAGCGGCGTATTGATGTCCATGAATCCAGTCCTGCTTTCTAAGCAACGGACTGCATTGTCCTATAGGCCTCGATATCGCTGGTCGGCACAGATCAATGACCGAGCGCTCTGAACTCGGAAGGCGACATGCCGGCGTAGGACTTGAAGGCCCGGCTGAAGTGAGCGCTGTTGCCAAAACCGCAGCCCATGGCGATCTCGGTGATGGTGCGATGCGCAAGCGCTGCGGAATGCAGCTCCCGCATGCAAAGCTCCAGCCGGCTTTGCTGGATGAAAGCGCCCAGCGACTGTTCACGCCCCGCAAAGGCATTGTGCAGATGACGGCGGCTGCAGTTGAGCGCCTGGGCCACCTGGTCGACCGACAGCCCTGGATCGCGCACATGGCTGGCCACATGGTCGCAGATGCGCTCGTACAAGGCCTGCTTCTGCGTCACCGCCGTGGCCTGCCCGCCAAGTGCCTGCAAGGACAGGTGCACCATGTCCACCAGCAGCTCCCCGGCGCGGCGCGCCAGCGGCGCCGTCATATTGTCGAGCTCCTGATAGGTGCTGCGCATGGTCTGCAGCGCAATGCGCGCCATGCCGGTGCTGCCTCCCACGGATAGCCCCATGAGGTTTTCCAGGCGCAGACCTCGCTCGGCAATGCTCTGCTTGGGCACCATCATGATCAGGTGCTCGGTGCGCTGAGGGTTGTCCACCACATAGGGCTGCGAGGTGTCATAGATGGCCCAGCTGCCGTTGCCCACCCGGGTCCGGCTGCCGCATTGCTCCACCTCGGCGTGACCGCTCCAGGGTGCGACGATCTTGAGATAGGCGGCTTCGCTGTCGCGCTGGCGGTGGCTGCCGCGTATGACGCGATGACGTCCGGCCTCCAGCTTGGTGAGCATGACATCGCCTGCGTACGCCACGCTCAGATGCCCGTCAAAACAGGTGTCGCCATAGAGATCCGTGTCCAGCCCCGAAAACAGCTGCGCCATCCATCCTTGCCAGGCAGCTGCAGTTTCCTTCTCGGGAAGACCATCGGTACTCAGTACCATGGGCGCGGTCATGGGCCTTGACTCCTCGTTGCATCGATCCCTGCCTGTACCGGCAAAGTATGGCAATTATCGGCAAGTGCGCGCCCTGGCGCTCGCAGCGCGGAGAATCTCCCGCCAGCACCTCGATCTAGTGCAAACCCTAGGCCAGGTGCACGATTCGTCAAACGGTTTGTGCACATTGCGCACAGCATCCCGCCCGGGCTTTTTCTACGATCACTTCCACGCCATTGACCGGCGGCACATCAGGACAGAGGGGGCCAGCCCGGCGACGCAAGCCTTGCGCGATGCCCCCGCTTTTCAAACGGCATCCACCAGCAGTGACTGTGCTCACGCGCCCCTGGTGGTGAAGGAAGCGAAGATGATTGAACAAAGCATGCTCATCGGCGGCCAGACCGCCCAGGCCAGCAACGGCGCCACTTTCGAGCGCAAAAACCCTCTGGACGGCTCGGTCGCCACGCGCGCTCCGGCCGCCACCACAGCCGATGCCGTGCGTGCCGTGCAAGCCGCCGAGGCAGCCTTTCCCGCCTGGGCGGCCCTGGGCCCCACCGAGCGCCGACTGATGCTGATGAAGGCCTCTCAGGCCCTGGAAGCCAAGGCCGAGGCCTTTGCCGCAGCCATGGCGGCCGAAACCGGTGCCTCCGGCATCTGGGCCGGCTTCAATGTGCATCTGGCCGCCAATATGTTTCTCGAAGCCGCATCGCTGACCACCCAGATCAACGGCCAGCTGATTCCTTCCGACATTCCCGGCAGCCTGGCCATGGCCGTGCGCCAGCCTGCCGGCGTGGTGCTGGGCATCGCCCCCTGGAATGCCCCCATCATCCTGGCCGTGCGTGCCATCGCCACGCCCCTGGCCTGCGGCAATACCGTGGTTCTCAAGGGCTCGGAACTGTGCCCCGCCACCCATGGTCTGATCATCGAAGCCCTGCAGGAAGGCGGCCTGCCTCCTGGTGTGGTGAACTTCGTGACGAATGCGCCCGAAGACGCCGGGGCCGTGGTCGAGGCCATGGTGGCCCACCCTGCCGTGCGCCGTGTGAATTTCACCGGCTCCACGCGCGTAGGCCGCATCATCGGCCAGACCTGCGCTAAATACCTCAAGCCCGTCATCCTGGAACTGGGCGGCAAGGCTCCGTTCCTGGTGCTGGACGATGCCGACATCGACGCCGCCGTGGCCGGCTGCACCTTCGGCGCCTTTGCCAACTCGGGCCAGATCTGCATGTCCACCGAACGCATCATCGTGGATGAGGCCGTGGCCGAGGAATTCATCGCCAAGCTGGTGGGCCGCGCCAAGACCCTGCCTCTGGGCGACCCGCGCCAGGGACCGGTGGTGCTGGGCTCCGTCGTGGACATGAACACCGTGCACCGCGTCAACGAACTCATCGACGATGCCGTGAGCAGGGGCGCCAGGATTCTGTGCGGAGGCAAGGCCAACGACACCCTGATGGCGGCCACGCTGATCGACGGCGTGACCCCCGAGATGCGCATCTTCCGCGAAGAGACCTTTGCCCCGGTGAAGGCCATCGTGCGCGTGCATGGCGAAGAGCAGGCCATCGCCATGGCCAACGACAACGAGTTCGGCCTGTCCTCCGCCGTCTACACCAGGGACACGGCCCGCGGCTGGCGCGTGGCCGGTCGCATCGAGGCGGGCATCTGCCATGTCAACGGTCCCACGGTGCACGATGAAGCACAAATGCCTTTCGGCGGCGTGAAGAACTCGGGCTACGGTCACTTCGGCGGCCAGGCCGGCATCGATGCCTTCACCGATACCCGCTGGATCACCATGCAGACCAGCCCACGTCACTACCCCTTCTGAAGCGCGATGGTGCGGCAGGCACAGCCCGGCAGCCGTGCCTGTATCTCGCGCCCGAAACCTCGATGGCCGACCTTGCACCTTGCGTCGGCCATGAACACCGCCTGGCAGGAAAGCGCCTGTCGGCTTTGCTGTTTCCGGCTTGCGGTTTCACCAATCGCAGTCAGCGCCTT
Source organism: Comamonas sp. Z3 (assembly GCF_008121565.1). Taxonomy (NCBI): domain Bacteria; kingdom Pseudomonadati; phylum Pseudomonadota; class Betaproteobacteria; order Burkholderiales; family Comamonadaceae; genus Comamonas; species Comamonas sp. Z3. The sequence continues at coordinate 775,367 of NZ_VOQU01000002.1, read as the reverse complement.
GGCGGATTGAGCCCGAGGCCAGCTCGGTGCTCAATTCAACAGACTCGATGCCTTCACGCCGGCCCTGAACTGCGCAGGCGTCTGCCCCGTGTGCTGCTTGAACAGGCGGCTCAGATGCGCTCCGCTGGCAAAGCCGCTGGCCAGCGCCAGCTCCGTCAAGGTGCAATGGCGATTGGCAGGACTGAGCAGTTCGCGCTGGAACAGGGCCACGCGCTCGACCCAGATATGCTGGCTGATGGACAGCCGCTCATCGGCAAAGGCGTTGTAGAGATGTCGCTTGCTGCAGTTGAGCGCTGCGGCCACGGCATCGACGCTCAGGGCCGGATCGCGCAGGTGCTGGCGCACATAGGCCTTGATGCGGCCCAGCAACAGCTCGCTGGCGCTCAGCGAGGCCGCACGGCCGCATGCATCGAGCAGGGACAGCTGGATCAGCTGCAGCAGCGAATCCGTCACATGCTGGGCCAGGCCCTGGCCCATGGCCCGGCATTCGGCAAAAGTGCCGCGCATCATGTCAAGTGCAATGCGGGACACGCCTTCGCTGCCGCCCACATAGCGCCCCATGAGGGCATCGACGGCGCGGCCATGGTCTTCGAAGCGGCTTTTGGGCAGGGTGATGATCAGATGCTCGCACCACTCCGGGTTGAGCACCTCGTACTCCTGCGTGGTGTCATAGATCAGCCACTGGCCGCTGCGCGCCACGGCTTCGCGCCCGTTCTGGCAGACGCGGGCCTCGCCATGCCAGGGGGCCACGATCTTGAGAAAGTCGGTGCTGTGGCGTGCCATGCTGGCCGAAGTGCGCCGCACGCGATGGCGGCTGGCCTCGATTCGGGTCATGCCCACCGGCCCCAGCTCGAAGGTGCCCAGTCGCGCCGAGAAATGCTGGTCGCCATAGACATCGCTCTCCAGGCCATAGAGCGTGGACATCCAGTGCTGCCATGCACCCACGGCTTGAGCGCCTTGCATCTCGGTCATCTTCTCGATCACTTGGTTGGCAGGAATGTCTGGCCGCATCTCGGCTCCTGAAGAAGTAACAGGATGCTTCATTATCCATAGCACCCCGCACCCGGGTACGGGCAAAACCGGCGCCTCGCAGGGAAATCAGTGTTTACCCACAGACACTTGCATGTTCAGACAAGACGCAATGCACGCCCAGACAAACACCTGCCGACGCACTTTCCTACGATGGCCGAAGAACCCGGACACCCGTCCATCAAAAAGGAGACAAGCATGACATTCGCCGACAAGCGTTTTGTTCTCAAGAGCCTGGTCGCAGCCGCAGCCCTGGCGGGCCTGTGCGGCCAGGCCCTGGCCCAGGAAGCGCCCCAATCCATCCGCATCGGCTGGGCCATTGCCAAGACGGGCGTCAACGCGGGCGGCACCTCCGTGACCACGGCGCCCAACTACAAGCTCTGGGTCAAGGAGATCAACGACGCCGGCGGCATCATGCTCAAGGCCTACAACAAGCGCGTGCCCATCGAGGTCATCGAATACGACGACCGCTCCAGCACCGAGGAGGCCGTGCGCGCCACCGAGCGCCTGATCACCCAGGACAAGGTCGACTTCGTGCTGCCGCCCTGGGGCACGGGCTCCAATCTGGCTGTGGGGCCGACCTACGAAAAGCACAAATACCCGCTGCTGGCCGCCACCTCGGTGACCGACAAGGCCCCCGATCTGGCCAAGCGCTGGAAACATGCCTTCTTCTTCCTGGGCACGGGCGGCGAATATGCCGAGGGCCTGGTCGCCATGCTGGAAAAGGCCAAGAAGGACGGCAAGATCAACCACAAGATCGCCATGATCAACATCGCCGACGGCTTTGGCGTCGAGTTGGCCAACGCCACGCGCAAGGCTGCCAAGCAGCATGGCTTCGAGCTGGTCTACGACAAGAGCTATCCGATCGGCACGCAGGACATGACGCCCATCATCAACGAAGCCAAGGGCAAGGGTGCCGACACCTTCGTGGCCTACTCCTACCCGCCCGACACCATGCTGATCAACGAACAGGCCAGGACGCTGGGCCTGGCTCCCAAGGTGCTGTTCACCGGCGTGGGCACGCAGTTCCCCATGTTCAAGGGCAAGTTCGGCGCAGCGGCCGAAGGCGTGATGGCGCCGGGCGGCATCGATGCCGGCAACCCGCAGATGCAGGCCTATCTGAAGCGCTTCAAGGAGGTGACCGGCCAGGAATCGGACCGCTTTGCCAGCCCCATCGTCTACACCTCGCTGCAGATGCTGCAGCAGGCCATCGAGCGCGTGGGCAAGATCGATCGCGCCGCCGTGACCCAGGAGCTCAAGAGCGGCAGCTTCGAGACCGTGCTCGGCCCCGTCAAGCTTGAAGGCCAGATGCTGACCAAGCTCTGGCATGTGGGCCAGTGGCAGAACGGCGAATTCAATGCGATTGCGCCAACTACACGGGCGGGGGTGAAACCTGCGGTGATCCCCCGTAGCTCCCCCTGAGGCGCTGCGCGCCTTCCCCCTCTCTCTACGCGCTTCGCGCTATGGGAGGGGGACGATGCCATCGCCGCGAGGCGGCTCTTGCTCGGCATCTCTGATACCCCATGGCCGCCATGTGTGTCCAGCTCCGCAAGAACTATCAAAACAAGAGCTGGTTGCGCATGTCTCGCTTTCACTTTGCATTGATTTCATAACAAGAACAATGAATCACCAGCGGTATACGCTATGAATTTAATAGACATCCTTCTCGCTGGCGCCATGCTGGGCGGGCTCTACGGCCTGGTGGCCATGGGGCTGACGCTGCAGTATGGCGTGGCGCGCATCATGAATCTCTCGTATGGGGAGTTTCTGATTGCGCCGGCCTTTCTGGCCTTTTTTGCGGTGAGCAGCTGGGGTATTTCACCGCTGCTTCTGGTGCTGCTGGTGGTGCCGCTGGGCTTTGCCATCCAGTGGCTGATCTATCAGCTGCTGCTGACCCCGCTGGTGCGTCGCGCCAGGGGCGGACCGGCGCTGGAGGTGGATTCGATTCTGGCCACCTTCGGCATGCTGTTCGTCGTGCAGGGCGTCATGCTGGTGATGTTCGGCGGCGACTATCACAGCTACAGCTATCTGTCCGAACCCGTGGAGATTCTGGGCAGCAAGGTTGCGGCCAACCGTCTGCTGGTGCTGGGCTTTGCGATCGTGCTGGGCGGCGGCCTGTACCTGCTTCTGACGCGCACCCGCGCCGGCGCCGTGGTACGCGCCGTGTCCGTGGCACCGCAGTTCGCCCATCTGGTCGGCATCAATGTGCGCAGCACGGCGGCCCTGGCCTATGGTCTGGGCGGCGCACTGGTGGCGATCTGCGGCGTGCTGGTCAGCATGTTTCTGCCCTTCTCGGCCGGCATGGGCACCATGTTTGCCATGAAGGCGCTGATCGTCGTCATCATGGGCGGCGTGGGCAATCTCATGGGTTGCCTGGTCGCCGGCATGCTGCTGGGCTTTGCCGAAACGCTGGTGGCCTCCTTTGTCGACCCCGGCCTGACGCTGGCCGTCAATTACGCGGTGTTCCTGCTGGTGCTGCTGTTCAAGCCCACAGGCTTGTTCGGGAGGGCCGCACGATGAATCAGCATCGCAAGGAAATCCTGATCTGGGCCGTCAGCGCCGCCGCCCTGCTGGGCCTGGCCCTGCTGCCACGCTGGCTGACGGACGAGTACTACCTCTCGCTCATGATCAGCATCCTGATGTACTGCGTGCTGGCCACGGCCTGGGCGCTGTTCTCGGGACCGACGCGCTATATCTCGCTGGCCACCGTCGCCTTCTTCGGCATGGGTGCCTATGTCACCGCCGTGTTCGGCGAGTCCCTGCCCTGGGTCGCCGTGCTGGGCATCGCGGCCGGCGTGGGCCTGGTCATGGCCTTGATCGTGGGGCTGTCCACGCTGCGGCTGTCGGGCGTGTACTTTGTGATCTTCAGCTTCGGCCTGGCCGAGCTGGTCAAGCAGCTCGTCACCTGGTGGGAGGTCAACATCACCAAGGACCTGGGCCGCTATGTGTTCGTTGAGATCACCCAGCTCGATATCTACTGGCAGCTGCTGGCCATGCTGGCCCTGGTGCTGGCGCTGCGCGCCCTCATCAACCGCTCGCGCCTGGGTCTGGCCCTGCGCGTGATCGGCGAGGACGAGACCGTGGCCACCCATGTGGGCATCAACACCACCACGGCCAAGCTGCTGCTGTTCGCCGTCAGCGCCGTGTTCATCACCGTCACGGGCGCCATCATGGCTCCGCGCTGGACCTATATCGACCCCAGCATTGCCTTTGCTCCTGCCGTCTCGTTCCAGACCCTGATCATGGCCTTGCTCGGCGGCGCCGGCGCGCTGTTCGGCCCGATTCTGGGGGCCGTGCCGCTGGTGCTGCTCTTCGAGTACCTGGCTGCCAACTTCCCCAACCATTTCTCGATTCTGCTGGGACTGGTGTTCATCGTGATCGTGTACTTCATTCCCCAGGGCCTGTCTGGTGTGCTGGCCAGGCTGCTGGGCAGGAATGCTGCCAGCAAGGGAGACCAGCCATGAAGACCGCCACCCTGCTTTCCGTGCGCGGCGCCACCCGACGCTTCGGCGGCCTGGTGGCCGTCAACGAACTGAGCTTTGACGTCTACCCGGGCGAGGTCGTGGGCCTGCTCGGCCCCAATGGCTCGGGCAAGACCACGGCCATGAATCTGATCTCGGGCGCGCTGCCCACCAACGGCGGCGAGATCGTATTCAACGGCAAGCCCATCCACCCGCTCAGAAGCCACCAGATCGCCCGCCTGGGCGTGGCGCGCACCTTCCAGCTGGTCAAGGTGCTGGGCTCCATGAGCTGCATCGACAACGTCATTGCCGGCATGGCCTTCAAGCTCCGACCATTGTTCGGCAAACCTGCCGCTGCGCGTGCCCTGCAACTGCTGAATCAGGTGGGTCTGGCCGAAGTTGCGAATACTCCCGCAGGCGACCTCACCTATATCAACCAGAAGCGCCTGGAGCTGGCCCGCGCACTGGCGCTGGAGCCGCAGATCCTGCTGCTCGACGAATGGCTGGCCGGACTCAACCCCACGGAGCTGCAGCAGGGCATTGCACTGATCCGGCAGTTGCAGGCCACGGGGCTGACGATTCTCATGGTCGAACATGTGATGGACGCCGTGCACGCGCTGTGCAGCCGCTGCGTGGTGATGAACGCGGGCACAAAAATAGCCGACGGTCCCACGGCCCAGGTGCTCAAAGAGCCCGAGGTGGTGCGTGCCTATCTGGGGGAAGAAGCGAGTGCAGATGAAGACCGGTCAGCGGAGGCCAGCCATGCTTGAAGTGCGCAATATCTCGGTGAGCTACGGCAAGCATGAGGCGCTGCACCAGGTCAGCCTCCAGGTTCGGCCCGGCGAGCTGGTCGTCATGCTGGGCGCCAACGGAGCGGGCAAGTCCAGCCTGCTCAAGGCGCTGGGCGGCATGGTCACGCCGCAGGCCGGTGCCAGCGCGCAACTGGCCGGTCAGGAGCTGATGCAGCTGCCGCCGCATGCCATCGTGCAATCGGGCCTGGCCCTGGTGCCCGAGGGGCGCGGCGTGTTCGGCGATCTCAGCGTCAAGGAAAACCTGCTGCTGGGTGCCCAGCCCCGGCGCGCACGCACCAATGAAGCCCGGAATCTGGAGCAGGTCTTCGCCCTCTTTCCCAAGCTGCGTGATCGTCTGGCCCAGGCCGTGCGCACCATGAGCGGCGGCGAGCAGCAGATGGTGGCCGTGGGCCGCGCGCTGATGAGCCAACCCGATATCCTGCTGCTGGACGAGCCTTCGCTGGGCCTGTCGCCGCTGATGTGCAAAGAGCTGTTCGCCGCCCTTGCGCGCATCAAGACACTGGGCATGGGCGTGCTGCTGGTGGAGCAGAACGCGCGCCAGAGCCTGGCGATTGCCGACCGTGGCTACTTGCTGGAAACCGGGCGCATCGTGGGCGAAGGCTCGGCCACGGAACTCAGCAACAGCCCCGCCGTGCGCCGCGCTTACTTGGGCGGTGAACACTGAGATGAATCCCCCTGAGGGGGACGGCACCCTCACGGCGGGGCGGTGGGGCCGCCTAGGCCCTTGCTCGGCGGCCCTTTACCAGGCCGCACTTCATTGAAAGCCCTGAACATTCACCAGTCATATTGACTGGCTCAACACTTCAAAGGAGACACACATGATCGAACAAAAAATGCTGATAGCCGGCCAGGAATGCGCAGCCGGCAATGGCGCGACTTTTGAACGCAAAAACCCGCTGGATGGCAGCGTGGCCACACGCGCGCCGGCAGCCACGACCGAGGATGCGATCCGCGCCTGCGATGCAGCGGCAGCAGCCTTCCCCGCCTGGTCGCAACTAGGGCCGAACGCCCGCCGCGCCATGCTGATGAAGGCCTCGCAGGCGCTGGAAGCCAAGGGCGAAGCGATTGCCGCGGCCATGGCTGCCGAGACCGGCGCCTCGGGCATCTGGGCCGGCTTCAACGTGCATCTGGCCGCCAGCATGCTGCTGGAAGCGGCTTCGCTGACCACGCAGATCAATGGCGAGATCATTCCCTCCGACGTGCCCGGCAGCGTGGCCATGGCCGTGCGCCAGCCCGCCGGCGTGGTGCTCGGTATCGCACCCTGGAATGCCCCCGTGATTCTGGCCGTACGCAGCATCTCCACGGCCCTGGCCTGCGGCAATACCGTGATTCTCAAGGGATCGGAACTCTGCCCCGCCACCCATGGCCTGATCATCGAGGCGCTGCAGGACGCAGGCCTGCCCGCCGGCGTGGTGAACTTTGTGACCAATGCGCCCGCCGATGCAGGCAGCGTGGTCGAAGCCATCGTGGCCCATCCCGCCGTGCGCCGCGTGAGCTTTACCGGCTCCACACGTGTGGGCCGCATCATCGGCCAGACCTGCGCCAGACATCTCAAGCCCGCGCTGCTGGAGCTTGGCGGCAAGGCCCCCTTCCTGGTGCTGGACGATGCCGATATCGATGCGGCCGTGAACGCCGCCACCTTTGGCGCGTTTGCCAACTCGGGCCAGATCTGCATGTCCACCGAGCGCTTCGTGGTGGATAACAAGGTGGCCGACGAGTTCATCGCCAAGTTTGCCGCCAAGGCCAGCAGCCTGCCACTGGGTGACCCGCGCAAGGGCCCCGTGGTGCTGGGCTCGGTGGTCGATCTGGCAACGGTGGAGCGCTGCAATGCCATGATCGATGACGCGCTGGCCAAGGGCGGAAAACTGGTCTGCGGCGGCAAGGCCGAGAGCACGCTGATGCCTGCCACGCTGATCGACCATGTGACGCCCGCGATGCGCATCTTCCACGAGGAGACCTTCGGCCCGGTCAAGGGCATCGTGCGCGTGAACGGCGAGGAAGAAGCCATTGCCACGGCCAATGACAACGAGTTCGGTCTGTCCTCCGCAGTCTTCACCCGGGACACGGCCCGCGGCTGGCGTGTGGCTGCGCGCATCGAGGCCGGCATCTGCCATATCAACGGCCCCACGGTGCATGACGAAGCCCAGATGCCGTTTGGCGGCGTCAAGGCCTCGGGCTATGGCCATTTCGGCGGCCAGCAGGGCATCAATGCCTTTACCGAAACCCGCTGGGTGACCATGCAGACCGCAGAACGCCACTATCCGTTCTAAAGACCCCCTGAGCGGCTTTGCCTGGGCGGCCCCGCCGCTTCCCCCTCTCTGCTTCGCGGAGGGGGACGACAGCTTTGCTGCGCGGCGGCGCTTGCTTGCTGTCCCACACTTAGGTCGCGCCCTAGTTGAAGCTCGCGCCCATCGCTACTGAAATTAAAAAAGCCACCTGATTTGAAAACGCCAGGTGGCTTTCTTTTTTCCTTCTCACTATCTAATCCATAGCTGCTAGCGTTTGATGGAAAAGGGCTTGAGCCTCAAAAATCTCAAAGCATGTAATCAGGCAAAGTCATCGTTGAAGAAGTCGCCGCCATCGCCCCAGCTGTCGTTGTCTGCGCTATCGATGCTGCCCAGGCCTGCATCGTTGGCCAGACTGGAGGGAGTGCCGCTGTCGCCATGCAGGCCCTGACTGCTGCTGTCCTGCGCCAGCGACTTGCTTTCGCTGCCGCCGCTCTGGCTGCCCGAGCCGGCGTGATGTCCACCCATCAGATTCTCCAGCCCGTTGAACAGAAACATGCCGCCCGCCACACCGGCTGCGGCCGCTGCGGCATTGCCCAGGAAGCTGCTGCCGGCCGCGGCAGCTGGCTGGCCGTAGGCCTGCGGCGCTGCAGCACGCGGCGCCGAGCCGCCACCAAAGAAACGGTCGCGCCAGCTGGAGGGCTGAGGCGCTGCTTGCGGCTGGTACTGAGGCTGATACTGGGGCTGATACTGGGGCTGATAGGGAGGCTGGGCACTGGCAGCGTAGCCGCCGTCCTCGGCATAACGCTCGGGAGCGCGGCCGAAGTGCGTGCCCAGGCCACCCGAGAGAAAGCTGCCTGCGCCCTGGCTCTGGCTTTGCTGTGCCTGCTTCACCTGCTGCTCCAGTTCGCCGATCTGCTGCTGGGCCTGCTGAATGGCTTGCTCCAGCATCAAGGTGCGCTGGGCCAGCCAGTAGACCGCATCGGGCGCGGTGCCCAATCCGCGGCGCAGCTCGGCATCGGCCTGCGCGTCCTTGGGCTGGCCCTGGGTCAGCGTCAGCCTGGCGCACAGGTCTTGCAGCAGTTGTTGTTCCTGAGGGGTCATGGTGCCTTCCTTTAAGCCCGCAAATTACTTGCAGCAGAGATGGGGCCAGTATGCAGGCCTGCAAGAGTGCCAATGTGAAGGCCGTGCAAGTGCTTTTTGCAGGGTGTAACAAAAGGCCTGTGCTGCAGTTGCGGGCAGCGCATGGGACAATGCCTGCCATTGCGCCACGGCCGTGGCGGCGTTTCAATTTCGGCGGCGGGACTGGCCCGCGGCCCACCAACTGCATACACACACCATGGAAGTTACCCAACAATGCGTGGTCGCCCTGACCTGGACACTGAAAGACACCCTGGGCGAGGAGCTGGACGTGCTGGACGAGCCCGTGGAATTTCTCGTCGGCGGCGATGACCTCTTCAAGCGCATCGAAGAGGCTCTGCAAGGCCATGTGGTCGGCGACCAGCTGGATCTGCACCTGGAGCCCGAAGAAGCATTCGGCGACTATGACGAGAGCCTGATCTTCCTGGAAAAGCGCGAGCTGTTCCCCGAAGAGATCGAGGAAGGCATGAGTTTCGAGAGCACGGCCATGCCCAAGGGCACCAACCCCGTGCCGGCCGACCGGCTCTACACGGTCACCGAAATCTATCCCGAGCATGTGGTGCTGGACGGCAACCACCCGCTGGCCGGAATCGCCATCCGCCTGCACCTCAAGATCGAAGCCGTGCGCGAGGCCACCGAGGAAGAAATCGGCCGCGGCACGGCCGGTACGGGCTTTTTCCGTATCGAGCCCATGGCCCCGGGCAATGAAACACTTCACTGACCCCTGAGGCGCTTTGCGCCCTCCCCAATGGGGGACGACAGCTTCGCTGCGAGGCGGCGGGGCCGCCTAGGCTCTTGCTTGCTGTCACTGAGTGATGCTGCGCCACAGACTCAAGCATCGCTCATCGCTTGAGGCAAAGAAATAAAAAGGGACTCCGAGGAGTCCCTTTTGTCATGCGCGCCTGAGTGCTCAGCGGCGGAAGATCTGGTTGCCTTCCACGCGCACGTATTCGCCGATGCTCAGCTGCGGAGGCTGCGGGTAGTCCAGAGCGCGCACGCTGCCGTCCTGCAGCTGCACGGTGACGCGGTAGATATCGCGCACGCTGCCGCCACCCACACTGTTCTGCACGGCGTTGCCGGCCAATGCGCCCCCCACCACACCGGCAATCGTGGCCAGCGTACGGCCGGAGCCCTTGCCCACCTGGTTGCCCAGCACGCCGCCGATCACGCCGCCGGCAATCGCGCCGCCCGCGCCCACACCGCTGCCGTCCTGCACGCGCACGGTCTCGATATTCATCACACGGCCCTGCTGGGCGTATTGCTGAGGCTGTTGCGAGTAGCAGTTGGGATTGTTGTAGCCGCAGTTATTGGCGGGATAGGTCTGGGCCTGGTTGTTGCCCACGGGATAGGCCTGGGTGCTGCCGGGGTAGCCCGAGCCAGAATAAGCACCTTGGGAGTAGCCTCCCTGGTAGCCACTGTTCTGATAGCCGCCGGTCTGGTAGCCACCCTGTGGATAGGCCGCGCAGGCCGACAGAGCTGCAACGATTGCGCTCACCATGGCCAACCGGCCCCAGCGTTGATTGATTTGCATGGAAATCTCCTGATTGGCGCATGCACATTCCATGCGCCGCAGTCCCTGTTATGAGTTGCTCTGCAAACCTTGCACGGTCTGCCTTTCCATTGCAACGCAGCACCGGCTCGCCAGGACGACAGGTTTCACATTTGCTCACAATACTTCGAGTAAAGCGCAGCCGTTTACAAGTCTTCAAACCCTAGCGCCTTGCCCTTTGCAGCACTCATTTTCGATATAAGTATGATTTGAAACCGCCATCACAAAGCGCCAGAAGCTATCAAGCAGATAGCAAAATTAGCTTTTGCTGCGTACGCGCAGCACTTCACCGCTGCGCCCATCCACATAGAGCTTCACAAAGCGCCCATCGCTGGCCGTGGCCTTGACCTTGTAGAGGCCGTCGTCCCATTCCACCTCCTGGAATTCGCGATAGCCGGCCTTCTCCAGCCGGTCGCAGACATCGCTGATGGACAGGGTTGGCCCGAGCGCCATGCCGCGCACGCCGGCCACCGAGGCCGAGGCACGATCCGCCAGGGAGTTTTCCGCGGCCAGGCAGGTGCCTGCGGACAGCAGCGCAGCGCCCCCCAGCAAGGCGATGCCGCTGCGGCGCTGCATGGACCGGTATAGCGACAAGACGCGATCGGACACCGGAAAGACGGGGGCTTGAAGACGAGACATGGAAACTCCTGCAGCAGGTTGGTAACGATGGGGACAAAAAAGACGGCCCGCCGGGCGAAAGCTGCGCTGTGGCGGGTTGTGGCCGATTGTTCGCATTCCCTCCTGAACCGTTTCTGAAGCCGCCATTCAGCTTTCGTTCATCGATGCAGGCCTATAACCTTGGCTGCAGAACGCAACCAGACCTCATCACCACCCACTGCCGCCCGCTCGCCATGTCTTTATCCAATGCCTCGAATGACCCGCAATCTGCGCACCGCCCACGCCGGCGCACCCTCCATGCCATGCTGGCCATGCTGCTGGCAACGGCAGGCTTTGCCGCGCTGAGCCTGTGGCCCGCCACCTCGGATGCCGGTGACAACGACCACGAGCTTGCCCGTCAGGCCCTGCGCCAGGGTCAGGTGCTGCCGCTGCGCACCGTTCTGGACCAGGTCGAGCAGCAGTACCAGGGCCAGGTCATCAAGGTGGAGTTCGACCGTGAGGACGGCCGCTTTGTCTACGAGATCCGGCTGCTGCAAAGCGATGGCAAGGTGGTCAAGCTGGAGATCGATGCCAGCAACGGCAGCCTCATCAGCATGAAGCGCAAGAAGTGAACCCCGGCACTCAGGAAGGTTGTAGAGCATGCGAATCCTGCTGATTGAAGACGAACCCACGCTGCGCGAGCAGCTGCATCAGGCCCTGCTGCAGGCCGGCCACACCGTGGAGACGGCCGCCGATGGCGAGACGGCGCAATACCTGGGCGAGGTGGAGAGCTTCGACGCTGCGGTGCTGGACCTGGGCCTGCCGGTGCGCGACGGGCTGAGCGTGCTGCGCGCCTGGCGCGCTCAGGGCCGCTCCATGCCGGTGCTGATCCTCACCGCCAGAGCCGCCTGGCATGAAAAAGTCGCAGGCATGGATGCCGGAGCCGACGACTATCTGGCCAAACCCTTCCACATGGAAGAGCTGCTGGCGCGTCTGAGGGCGCTGCTGCGACGCCTGAGCCCGCATGCCAGCGCGCTGTGGCAATGCGGGGCCATCACCCTGGATTCGCGCCAGGCCCGTGTCACCGTCGAAGGTCAGGCTCTGACGCTGACCAGCCATGAATTCAAAGTGCTGGCCCTGCTGATGCAGCGCATGGGCGCTGTGGTCTCGCGCACCGAGCTGTCCGAGCATATCTACCCGCAGGACAGCGACCGCGACTCCAACACCATCGAGGTCTTTGTCGGGCGCCTGAGAAAAAAGCTGCCCGCTGGCTCGATCGAAACCGTGCGCGGCCTGGGCTATCGCCTGGTCGCGCCATCCAACCAAGAATAAAGCCTATGTCCGAGCACACCCTGAACTCCCCCATGACCCAGCAGCCGCCACCGCTGAGCGCGGGCTCCTGGAAGAACTCGCTGCGCCTGCGACTGCTGGCGGGTGCCCTGATCTGGGTGCTGGCAGCACTGCTGCTCACGGGCTGGGGTCTGCGCACGCTGTTTGCCGAGCATCTGACCCAGCAGCTGCGCAGCCAGCTGGTGGCCAAGCTCGACCGGCTCAGCGGCGCCGTCAACTATCAGCCCGATCAGGCCGTCCCGGTCACGGTCTCGCCCTTCTCCGGCGACCCCTTGCTGCAGCAGCCACTGTCGGGCATGTACTGGCAGGTGGACCAGCTCGATGCAGCCGGCAAACAGACGGTTCAGGCCGGCATCCAGCGTTCGCGATCGCTCTGGGACCAGACCCTGGACTGGCCCTTCTTCCAGGCCGACAAGGTCTGGGAGCCCACCCTGCCCCTGCATGCACCGGCAAGCTATGGCCATATGTCGGACGGCAATGGCAACACCCTGGTGATCGTGACGCGTACCGTACAGCTGCCCGAGGCCGATGCCCCGCCACTGCGACTGATGATTGCCGCCGACGCGGCCATGCTGGCCACGCCGCTGCAGCGCTTCACCAAGATGCTGGTGGCCGCGCTGTGCATGCTGGCAGCGGGACTGATCGCCGCCGTGGTCGTGCAGCTGCAGCTGGCGCTGGCTCCGCTGGCCGCTCTGCGCCGTCAGCTGGCCGCCGTGAGCCAGGGGGAAGCTCCGGAAATCAGGGGCGAGCACCCTGCCGAGATCATGCCTCTGGTTCAGGAGTTCAACCATGTGCTGCGCATGAATGCCGAGATGGTGGAGCGGGCCCGTACCCAGGCGGGCAATCTGGCCCATGCGGTCAACACCCCGCTGAGCATCATGGGCAACGCGGCGGCGCAGCAGGACAGCCCGCTGGCGACCCTGGTGCGCGAGCAGGTCGCCAGTGCCAGCCGCCAGGTCGAATATCACCTGGCCCGTGCCCGCGCCGCCGCCGCAGCGGCGCAGCAGGGCCATGGCCTGCGCACCGCGCTGGCCGGCCCGCTGCACTCCCTGGTGCACACCATGGACAAGCTGCATGCGGCGCGCGGCATACGCTTCGAGCTGCAGGGGGATGCCACCCAATGGGACTTCAAGGGCGACTCCCAGGACCTGATGGAGATGCTGGGCAATCTGCTGGACAACGCCGGCAAATGGGCGCGCTGGCAGGTGGTGTTGAAGATTGAGGCGGCCAGCGAGGACAGCCAGCAACTGACACTGTGCATAGACGACGACGGCCCGGGCATTGCCCCCGAGTTGCGCGAGCGCATCTTTGCCCGCGGAGAACGGCTTGACGAACAGCGACCCGGCGCCGGTCTGGGCCTGGACATCGTGCGCGATCTGGTTCAGACCTATGGCGGCAGCATCCAGGCGCTGCCATCGCCGCTGGGCGGGCTGCGCATGAAGCTGCAACTGCCTGGCGCCAGGCACCAGGACTGAGGCCGATCAAAGACTGCGCAGCACCTGTGCCAGGGTATCGGCCTGGGGAAACAGCCAGTCGGCGAGCAGCCCCAGCGCCACGGCCGCGACCAGGGCGCCCAGCACGGGCTTCCAGCTGATGCGCAGCGCGGCCAGCAGCCAGCCTTCGCGCTCCACCACATAGAGGGTTCGCGTCATCAGCAGCGCAAACGCCACCTCTACCGCCACGGTCAGAAACAGATCGGCACCGAACACCAGCCACACCAGCGAGCCCATGCCCGTGACCGCCAACAGCAGGGCGGCAAAGACCAGCAGCACCGGCACGAGCACCACGGCGCCTTCATCGAGCGCGTCCAGCCCCGACACATCGACATCGGGCAGCTCCAGGCCCGCAGACGCAGGCGCAATATCAGGCACGGCGGTGCCATCGTCCCAGTGGCCGCCGGCACCGCCGCCGCCGTAGGAGCCTCCCTGCCCGCTTTCAAAGCCCGCAGCGTCGGCACTGCCTGATTTACCGCCGGAGCCGGAAACATCGACTCCTACATCGCCCGCATCCCAGTCGCGGCGCAGCATGCAGCCCGCCCACAGGCGCACCAGCATCAGATAAAGCAGATAGCCGCAGGCCAGCGCCAGCCCATAGCGCAGCCCCATGCTGTGCACGCCGGCATGCAGCAGGCACAGACTGATCAAGGACATGGCAGCCAGACTCAGGCCGCCGGTCAGAGCGGCATGCAGACGCAGCCAGTGGCGTTTTTGCAGGCGACGCCGCATGGGCTGGTCACGGCCCAGTTGCACCCTGGTCCAGGAGGCAGAGCGACGGCGGGTCTGGCGGCTCATGTCACGCGAGGTGCGGGCCTTTTGGCAGGCTTACTGCTTGCCGGTGGAGCCGTAGCCGCCTTCGCCACGCTCGCTGGCGTCGGCAAAGTCATCCACCAGATTGAACTGTGCCTGCACCACGGGCACGATGACCAGCTGGGCCAGACGGTCCATGGGCTGCAGCGTGAAGGCGGTCTGCGAACGGTTCCAGGCGCTGACCATGAGCTGGCCCTGGTAGTCGGAGTCGATCAGACCGACCAGATTGCCCAGCACGATGCCGTGCTTGTGGCCCATGCCCGAGCGCGGCAGGATCAGCGCTGCGTAATGGGGATCCTTGAGATGCATGGCCATGCCGGTGGGAATCAGCTGCCACTGGCCGGGCTCCAGCGTCACCGGCGCATCGATGCAGGCACGCAGGTCCAGGCCGGCGCTGCCGGGAGTCGCGTAGGCGGGCAGGTTGTCGCGCAGGCGCGCATCGAGAATCTTTACATCAACATTCATAAGGATCTGGCTAGTCTTGTCTGTCTTGAAACAAGGCCCGTGAACCGGGCCTTGCATCCATTGCGGCAGCTGCCATGCAGCCGCCAGCGGTTTTCCTGAAGGGCGCCATTGTGCCCTCTGCCGGGCAAGAGCCGGCGCCTGGTGCCTGTCAGCGGCCTTGCAGGCGCCTGAGCACGCCGCCCACCGCCGACATCAGGCCCATGATGGCGAGCAGCACGCCAAAGCCCTGGATGAACTGGGAGAGGATTACCCCGCCCACGATCAGCGCCAGCGAGCCCGGAGACACCCAGGGCTTGCGGCCGGTCTGGGCCTTCTGGGCCTCGATCTGGCGCTCCATGGCCTTGAAGCGCTGCTGCGCCTCCTGCTTGGTCACGGCCGTATTGGGGCGCCGAGCAGCAGCCGTGCGCTGGGCCGCATGGCCGGCCGCCGTGGTTCGCGCTCCCGGCACCTGCTGTGCCTGCTCCGCCATGTCGCGCGCCTTCTGCAAGGTGCTGCGTAGCTGGGACATGGGCGAGGCAGCCTGGGAGCCGGGCGTGACGACCGCGGTCTGAATCGCTCCGTCGATGCTGCGCAGCGTGCGGCGGTACTCGGGACTGGATCGCATCAGCTGATCCACATAAGCCACATAGTCGCCATTGCGCGGGCCTTCATAGCTGGAGAGATTCATGTTCGGACTCCTGGGGTCACGGGTCAGGGACGCTTGGCGCTCAGGCGCTGCGCAATTTCATCGACCAGCTGGCGTGCCAGCACGTCCTTGCTGGCATGGGGCAGCTCCTTGGAGCCCTGATCGTCGATCAGCAGCAGGGCATTGTCGTCCTTGCCAAAGGTGGCGGGGCCGATATTGCCCACCAGCAGCGGCACGCTCTTGCGCAGGCGCTTGGCGCTGGCGTGCCTGAGCAGATCATGGCTTTCGGCCGCAAAGCCCACGCAGTACAGCCTGCCCGAGCGGGCCTGGTCGGACTGGGCCACGCCGGCAAGAATGTCGGGGTTCTCGACAAAGTCCATGGCCGGCACATCGCCCGATCCGTCCTTCTTGATCTTCTGATCGGAAAACTCGGCCGGGCGCCAGTCGGCAACAGCGGCCGTGGCAATGAAGATCGAGGCCCCTGCCACCAGCGACTGCACGGCGGACTGCATCTGGCGCGCCGACTGCACGTCGATGCGCGTCACTCCGCGCGGCGTGGGCAGATGTACCGGGCCGGCCACCAGCGTGACCTGGGCACCGGCCTCGCGCGCCGCTCGGGCAATCGCAAAGCCCATCTTGCCGCTCGAAAGATTGGTGATGCCGCGCACCGGATCGATCGCCTCGAAGGTCGGGCCTGCCGTCACCAGCAGATGCTGGCCCTGCAGGCTCTTGGCCGTGAAGTGCGCCGCCAGCTCTTCCATGATTTCCTCGGGCTCCAGCATGCGCCCGTCGCCGGTCTCGCCGCAGGCCTGGCTGCCGTTGCCCACGCCCAGCACCTGGGCACCGTCGGCTTGTACCTGAGCCAGATTGCGCTGGGTCGCGGGGTGGGCCCACATCTCGCGGTTCATGGCCGGGGCCAGCAGCAGAGGCACGCTCTCCATGGGGCGGGCCAGACACATCAGGCTGAGCAGCTCGTCCGAGCGGCCCTGCACCAGGCGCGCGATGAAGTCCGCACTGCAAGGCGCGATGAGAATGGCATCGGCTTCACGACTCAGATTGATGTGGGGCATGTTGTTGGGTTCGCGCACATCCCATTGGGAGGTGTAGACTGCGCGCCCAGAAAGCGCCTGCATGGTGACGGCCGTCATGAACTGCTCGGCTGCCTCCGTCATGACCACTTGCACCGTGGCACCGGCCTGGACCAGCAAGCGGCACAGCATGGCCGATTTGTAACAAGCCACGCCTCCGGAGAGACCCAGCACCAGATGTTTGCCTGCGAACACGTCATTCATGCTGCGCAATTTATCAGACCTGAGCGGCTTTGCCGCCGCACAAGCATCCCTGTACGCCACGCCGAAATTCGTGGCGAACCTATAATCCTGTTTTACCACCACCAAAAAAAGACATGACCAAGTTCGTCTTCGTCACCGGCGGTGTGGTGTCTTCCCTCGGTAAGGGAATCGCCTCAGCCTCCCTTGCAGCGATTTTGGAATCGCGCGGTCTCAAAGTCACCCTCATCAAGCTCGATCCCTACATCAATGTGGACCCGGGCACCATGTCGCCCTTCCAGCACGGCGAAGTGTTCGTGACCGATGACGGAGCCGAGACCGATCTGGACCTGGGCCACTATGAGCGTTTCATCGAAACGCGCATGCGTCAGAGCAACAACTTCACCACGGGCCGCATCTATCAGTCCGTGCTGGAAAAAGAACGCCGTGGCGACTATCTGGGCAAGACCGTGCAGGTCATCCCCCATGTCACCAACGAGATTCAGGAATACATCAAGCGCGGCGCGGGCCTTGGCACCGACCACGAAGTGGATGTGGCCATCTGCGAAGTCGGCGGCACCGTGGGCGACATCGAGTCCCTGCCCTTCCTGGAAGCCGCGCGCCAGCTGGCGCTCAAGCTCGGCCCCAACAACTCCGCCTTTGTGCACCTGACCTACCTGCCTTTCATCGAAACGGCCGGCGAGCTCAAGACCAAGCCCACCCAGCACACCGTGCAGAAGCTGCGCGAAATCGGTATCCAGCCCGATGCGCTGCTGTGCCGCGCCAAGCACCAGGTGCCTGATGAAGAGAAGGAAAAAATCTCCCTCTTCACCAACGTGCCCGAGTGGGGCGTGATCTCCATGTGGGACGTGGACACCATCTACAAGGTGCCGCGCATGCTGCACGAGCAGGGTCTGGACGGCCTGATCTGCGACAAGCTGCGCCTGAACACGCCTCCCACCAATCTCAAGCGCTGGGACGATCTGGTCTATGAGACCGAGCATCCCCAGGGCGAAGTCAAGATTGCCATGGTGGGCAAGTACGTGGAACTGTCCGACGCCTACAAGTCGGTCAACGAAGCGCTCAAGCACGCCGGCATGCGCAACCATGTGCGCGTGAAGATCACGCATGTGGACTCGGAGACCATCCATGACGCGGATGCCTCCAAGCTGCTCAAGGACTACGACGGCATTCTGGTGCCCGGCGGCTTCGGCTCGCGCGGCGTGGAAGGCAAGATCTCTACGGCCAAGTTCGCCCGCGAAAACAAGGTGCCCTACCTGGGCATCTGCCTGGGCATGCAGGTCGCCACCATCGAGTACGCCCGTCATGTGGCCGGCCTCGCTGGCGCCAACTCCACCGAGTTCGATTCCGCCACCCCCAACCCCGTGATCGCACTGATCACCGAGTGGAAGGATGCGGACGGCACGATCAAGACCCGTGACGAGAACTCCGACCTGGGCGGCACCATGCGTCTGGGCGCACAGTCTTCCGACGTGCAAAAGGGCACGCTGGCGCACAGCATCTACGGCGACGTGGTGACCGAGCGTCACCGCCACCGCTATGAAGCCAACACCCAGTACCTGGACCAGCTGCGCGACGCGGGTCTGGTGATCTCGGCCCTGACCCAGCGCGAACAGCTGACCGAAATCGTCGAGCTGCCCGCCAAGGTCCACCCCTGGTACATCGGCGTGCAGTTCCACCCCGAGTTCAAGTCCACTCCCTGGGATGGTCACCCGCTGTTCAACGCCTTCATCAAGGCGGCCATGGACAACAAGGCCCAGTCGGGCAAGAAGGCCTGATTCCCTTCCTCCGGAATCAATCCTGAAATAGGAGCTGCCAGCGCTTGAAAATCAATGACTTCAGCATCAAATGATGTTGAATTCATTCAACATAGAGCGCTGGCAGCTTCAGTTTTTGAAGCATGCACGGCGTGCAAAAAGGAACCCCCATGAAACTCTGCGGCTTTGATATTGGTCTGGACAAGCGCTTCTTTCTGATCGCCGGCCCTTGCGTGGTCGAATCCGAACAGCTGCAGATGGATGTGGCCGGGCAACTCAAGGAAATCACCTCCTCGCTGGGAATCCACTTCATCTTCAAGAGCAGCTTCGACAAGGCCAACCGTTCCTCGGGCACCAGCTTTCGCGGCCCCGGCATGGAAAAAGGCCTGGAAATCCTCGCCAAGGTGAAGAAGGAATTGAACGTGCCCATCCTCACCGATGTGCACACCGAAGCCGAAGTGCCTTATGTGGCTTCTGTCGTCGACATGCTGCAGACCCCCGCCTTCCTGTGCCGCCAGACGGACTTCATCCGCGCCGTGGCCCAGTCGGGCAAGCCCGTGAACATCAAGAAGGGCCAGTTCCTGGCCCCGCATGACATGAAGAATGTCATCGACAAGGCCCGTGCTGCGGCTGTGGAAGCGGGCCTGCCCGCAGACAGCTTCACGGCCTGCGAACGCGGCGCCAGCTTTGGCTACAACAATCTGGTCAGCGACATGCGCTCGCTGGCCATCATGCGCGAAACCGGCGCCCCTGTCGTGTTCGACGCCACCCACAGCGTGCAGTTGCCCGGCGGCAACGGCACCTCCAGCGGCGGCATGCGCGAGATGGTGCCCGTGCTCTCGCGTGCGGCCGTGGCCGTGGGCGTGGCAGGCCTGTTCATGGAAACCCATCCCGACCCCTGCAACGCCCTGTCGGACGGCCCCAATGCCGTACCGCTCAAGCACATGAAGGCCCTGCTCGAAACCCTGGTGGCGCTGGACGATGTGACCAAGCGCAACGGCTTCCTGGAAGACCACTTCCAGGCCTGAGCATGCAACCACAGCGCATCAGCACCGGCATGAAGGCCTCACCGCAGGCCTGCATGTCCATACGCCCGGGCCGCCCCAAGGCGGCCCCCGGCGTCTGAGCAGATGATGCACCCCGGCATGACGACACGATGAAGCGTGGCGTCATGCCTTTTTTGTATCCGCTTTTGTGTCTGAATGCTTGCACAGAAACGTCTTGCACAAGAAATTCGACGGCTGCAACACGTCAAGGCAAAAGCGGCCCACCAAATTTGTGCACAATAGCCGCCGCAGCCTCTTCCATACTCGTCGCGTGCATGGCGCGCGCGCAGCATGTGGAGAAGAGTCGGCTTCACAATTTTGATAGCAGCTTGGGCTTCATGCACAAGCGCTTGGGCGTGATTTCATGAAAGAAGTCAGCCTGCACGTACCGATTTCAGAAACCCAAAGGAAATGCAATGAGTGCCATTGTTGACATCGTAGGCCGCGAAGTGCTGGACAGCCGCGGCAACCCCACCGTTGAGTGCGACGTGCTGCTGGAATCCGGCGTGATGGGCCGTGCCGCCGTGCCCTCGGGCGCATCCACCGGCTCGCGCGAAGCCATTGAACTGCGTGATGGCGACAAGAGCCGTTACCTGGGCAAGGGTGTCCTGAAGGCTGTTGAGCACATCAACACCGAAATCTCCGAAGCCGTGCTGGGCCTGGATGCTTCGGAGCAGGCTTTCCTGGACAAGACGCTGATCGATCTGGACGGCACCGACAACAAGAGCCGCCTGGGCGCCAACGCCATGCTGGCCGTCTCCATGGCCGTGGCACGCGCCGCAGCCGAAGAAGCCGGTCTGCCCCTGTACCGCTACTTCGGCGGCATGGGCGGTGTGCAGCTGCCCGTGCCCATGATGAACGTGATCAACGGCGGCGCCCACGCGAACAACTCGCTGGACCTGCAAGAGTTCATGATCATCCCCGTGGGTGCCCCCACCTTCCGTGAAGCCGTGCGCTGGGGCGCCGAAGTCTTCCACGCGCTGAAGGCCATCATCCACCACAATGGCATGTCCACCGCCGTGGGCGACGAAGGCGGTTTCGCACCTTCCGTGGAAAACCACGAAGCCGCGATCCAGCTGATCATCGAAGCCATCGAAAAGGCCGGCTACAAGCCCGGCGAGCAGATCGCCCTGGGCCTGGACTGCGCAGCATCCGAGTTCTACAAGGACGGCATGTACGTGCTGGCCGGCGAAGGCAATATGACACTGACTTCGACCCAGTGGACCGACATGCTGGCCGGCTGGTGCGACAAATACCCCATCATCTCCATCGAAGACGGCATGCACGAAGGCGACTGGGATGGCTGGAAGATCCTGACCGAGCGCCTGGGCGCCAAGGTTCAGCTGGTGGGTGACGACCTGTTCGTGACCAACACCAAGATCCTCAAGGAAGGCATCGAAAAGCGCATCGCCAACTCGATCCTGATCAAGATCAACCAGATCGGCACCCTGACCGAGACCTTCGCCGCCATCGAAATGGCCAAGCGCGCCGGCTACACCGCCGTGATCTCGCACCGTTCGGGCGAGACCGAAGACAGCACCATTGCCGACATCGCCGTGGGCCTGAATGCTGGTCAAATCAAGACCGGCTCCATGAGCCGCTCCGACCGTATCGCCAAGTACAACCAGCTGCTGCGCATCGAGGAAGACCTGGGCGATGTCGCCGAGTACCCCGGCCGCGCTGCCTTCTACAACCTGCGCTAAAGTGCGCAGCTGAAGTAAGTGCCCGGCAGCCGCTTTGCGGCCAGGGCGCTTACCCTTGATTCCACCAGGTTTTTGTATGGTCAACCGCGTCGTCTGTGTCACCTTGCTGGTCTTGCTGACCGCCATTCATGCCCAGCTCTGGCTGGGCAATGGCAGCATGGCCTATGTGCACGAGCTGCAGCAGCAGATCAATGACCAGTACGCGGCCAACGCCCTCGAAAAAACGGAAAACGACAGATTGCAGTCCGAGGTCAACGACCTCAAGGACGGCCTGTCCACCGTGGAAGAAAAGGCCCGCTACGAGCTGGGCATGGTCAAACCCAATGAAATCTACATTCAGGTTTCCAGGCGCTGATCCAGCGCCCGCTCCGTCCCGAAGCCAGCCCCGCGCTGGCTTTGCTGTTCCTGCGCCCACGGTGGTGCTGCTGGGCGCTCCCCATGCCCTGGCGCGCAGCATGGCGCATGGCTTGCTGCAGGCCCGTCTGGATGCGGGCCTGGCCAGCCCCTGGCAATGCATGGCCCCTGCGGCCGGCGACGAATGGCCGACCGATGCCCTGGTCTATGTGCTGGGACAGGATTGGCGCGATGCCGACCCGGATCCGGCCATCGCGCAGCAGATCAGCCGGTGGCGTGAACTGCTGCACGCACGTGCACAAAGCTATGTGATGCTCTACGGCAGGCCGTCTGCCCAATGGCAGCAACTGGCCGCATCTCTCAAGTTCACGGCCCCAACCGCAGGCTGGGACTGGATCTCAAGCCAGAACCCCTGGAATTCCAGCCAGAAAATACGCCGCAGGGCCTGTGAGCAATGCGGCGATCCCGAGTGCGAACTGGCGCTGTTCGAAGCCCTGAAAAACGCCTGCTGAGGCGCATCCCGGCGCAGAGACTGGCGGGTCTTGCGCCATGCCCGTATGCTGTCCCAGCTCAAAGGCCTGCTGCGACAGCAGGCACCAGGCAGCGAGCCTTACTGCACCGAGCTGGAGCTGGGAGGCTGTTTTTGCACGTCGGTGAACAGACGCGCCGCGTCGATGGCATCGAACTGGTATTGCTGGCCGCAGAAGTCGCAACCCACTTCGATCTTGCCGCGCTCGGCCACGATGGAATCCACCTCTTCCTCGCCCAGCGATGTCAGCATGGCAGCCACCCGGTCACGGCTGCAGGTGCAGGCGAAACGCGGTGCCTGCTCGTCGGCCTGAGGAGCGAAGCGCAGCAGCTTCTCCTCCCAGAACAGGCGCCGCAAAATGGTTTCCACATCCAGCGTCAACAGCTCTTGCTGCGTCAGGCTGGAGGCCAGCGTGGCAATGCGGTTGTATTCCTCGTTCAGGCCCTGGGCATCGTGCTCGGCATCACCGCTTTCGGTAGCTGCGGCCAGATTCGCCTCGCCCTTCACAGGCATGCGCTGCAGCATCAGGCCGGCGGCAATCTGGTCATTGGCGGCCAGCACCATCACGGTGTCGAGCTGCTCGGACTGCATCATGTAGAACTGCAGCGCATCCGACAGGCGCTCGAAGCGGCCACCGGCAGCATCGTTGAGCGGCACCACGCCCTGATAGGGGTTCTGACCGGGCTGACGGTCCTTGGGGTCCAGCGTGACGGCACAGCGGCCCGCGCCATGGGCATTGACCAGCTCTGCCAGCGGAGCCAGCTGGCCGCGCAGGGGCAGATTGGCCTCGCCCACCAGCGATGCCGTGGCGCGCATGCTCAGATCCGACTGCACTTCGGCCACGGCCAGTTTGACCGGACCGTCACCCATGACCTGAAACACCAGCGCGCCATTGAACTTGATGTTGGACTGCATGAGCACACCGGCTGCCGTCATCTCGCCAAGCAAGGTGCTGACGGCCTCGGGGTAGGCACCGGTGTCCTTGTTGCCGGCACGGCGCCGCAGGATCTCCTGCCAGGAGTCAGTCAGGCGGACGATGGCACCACGCACGGGCAGGCCGTCAAAAATGAATTTATGCAGTTCAGACACGCTAATCGATTCCGGTAAAAAGCCGGGCCCTCAGCCCAGCTTGCGCAAGCCGCGCTTGAAGCGGCGAGCATTTTCAACATAGTTTCTGGCGCTCTGGCCCAGACCTTCGATCTGCTGCGGCGAGAGCTCGCGCACGACCTTGGCAGGACTGCCGAGGATCATGGAGCCGTCGGGGAACTCCTTGCCCTCGGTCACCAGCGAGCCAGCGCCCACCAGGCAGTTCCTGCCGATCCTGGCGCCGTTTAGCACCACTGCACCGATGCCGATGAGCGAGCCATCGCCAATCGTGCAGCCATGCAGCATTACTTGGTGGCCAACCGTCACATTGCAACCCACCGTCAGCGGTTTGCCGAAATCGGCATGCAGCACGCTGGCATCCTGGATGTTGGAGCCCGCACCGATGCTGATGTTTTCGGTGTCCCCACGAATGACGACTCCGAACCAGACGCTGGCGTCCCGGTCCAGCTTGACGCGGCCCATGACCTCGGCGCTGTCGGCCACCCAGGCGGTCTCGTCGATCTGCGGCGCAACGCCGTCGAGTTCGTAAATTGCCATGTGCTTGTCTCCCAGTGGGCTGCTTCTTTATAGAACCTAGAATTGTAGGGATGGAGTTACGTCATCGCGCGCTAGAGGTCTTGTGTCTTGCAGACCCAGAGCAGAAAGCCGCCGCAGCCATTGAACTGCATACGCAAAAAGCTCTCTATTCAATAGCAGAAACCGCCCCGGTACCGGTGGTTGCCGAGTCCGAGCTGCCCGGCCGTCCGGCCCGGCCCGAGCTCAGGCACCACACGGCCGTGGCGCGCCGCTCGCCGGCCACCCTCGAAGGCCGGGCCGTGCTCATCCACGCCATAGCGCACATCGAGTTCAATGCCATCAACCTCGCACTGGATGCCGTCTGGCGCTTCGACGGCATGCCCGGGCAGTACTACCACGACTGGCTGCAGGTGGCCGCCGAGGAAGCCAAGCATTTCCGCCTGCTGCGCGACCACCTGCGCCAGCACCACGGACAGGACTATGGCGACCACCCGGCCCACCAGGGCCTGTGGACCATGTGCGAGAAAACCTCGGGCGACATCGTGGCCCGCATGGCCCTGGTTCCCAGAACCCTGGAAGCGCGCGGCCTGGACGCCACGCCGCAAATCCAGAACAAGCTGCGCAACACCCATGCGCCCGATGCGCTGGCGGCCTGCGACATCCTGGACATCATCCTGCGCGAGGAAGTCGGCCATGTCGCCATAGGCAATCACTGGTATCGCTGGCTGTGCGAGAAAAACGGCCTCGACCCCGAGCCCTGGTATCTGGAGCTGACGGCCCGCTATGAAGCGCCGCGCCTGCGACCGCCCTTCAACGAGAAGGCGCGCCGCGCCGCAGGCTTCACTGCGACCGAAATCGCCTGGCTGCAACAGATCTAGGCTCTTTTCTTGACTCGAATCAAAAATCGACAGTGAGTTCGGGGCCGCCTGCCGAAGTTGTTTGCGCAAACTGCCTGAACGAATGAAGCTGACACTATGATCGGCTCATTCTTACAATAACCGGCACCGCCAACCATTTCTCACACCGATGTCATGCAGCAATGAGTGAACAAACCATAGAGGACCAGGCATTCGCCTCGCCGCGCAACCTGTCCAAAGGCATGATTGCACGTCAGCCCATCGTCAACGGGCTGCAGCAAATCATTGGCTACGAGCTGTTCAACCGCTCGCGCTCGCCCTATGGTCACACCATGGCCTCAGACGCGACGCTGATCTTTGCGGCCCTCACGCATGCGGGCGAGGAAGATCTGGTCGGCACCAAGCTCATGTTCGTGAACTGCACCCACGAAGGTCTGACCGGCGAGCATCTGGAGCTGCTGCCGGCCGACAAGGTGGTGCTGGAGATCCCTCCTCTGGGCCATGCCGCCGTGCATGAGGTTGCGGCCCGCCTGCCCACGCTCTTGGCACTCAAGGAGCAGGGCTTTCATCTGGCCTTCAACCACACGGTGCTGGAGTCGGTGTATGCGGCCTGGCTGCCGCTGGCCGACTACATCAAGCTCGATCTTTCCACGCTGGCGCCGGACCAGCTCACGGTGCTGGTCAAGTTTGCCAACCGCCACACCCGCGCCGAACTGATTGCCGAGAAGGTTGAAAGTGCCCACCAGCATGAGCTGGGCCAGCGCCTGGGCATCGAGCTTTTCCAGGGTTTCTGGTTTGCCCGCCCAACAGTGATGCAGACCCGCCTGCTGACCCCCACGCAGCAAAGCATCATCCAGTTGCTGACACTGGTGCGCGAGCAGGCCAGCACCGATGCGATCGAGGAAGTTCTCAAGAAGGACGCAGCCCTGGCCTTCAACCTGCTGCGCCTCATCAACTCGGCCAGCTTTGGGGCTCATCGCCAGATCACCTCGTTCAAGCAGGCCGTGATGATGCTCGGCCTGAACAAGCTGTTCCGCTGGGCCGCCATGCTGCTGACAGCCGCCCGCGATGGCGGCCCGCCACCGGCCGTAGGCCAGACCGCCGTGATTCGCGGCCGCCTGATGGAGCTGCTGGCCAAGCACTCGCTGACCGAAACCGATGCCGATCTGGCCTTCATCTGCGGCATGTTCTCCATGCTGGACCGCATGCTGGGCATGCCCTTGCCTGCGGCACTGGCACTGATTCCGGTATCCGAATCGGTGTCCGCCGCCCTGCTGCATCACGAAGGCATTCTGGGCGAGTTGCTGATGCTCACCAAGGCCTGCGAGAGTCATGACCAGGAGCAGTTCGACCGCAGCGCCTGCAGCCTGGAGCTGGAGCACCGGGACATCAATCAAGCACATCTGCAGGCGCTGAGCTGGACGGAGTGTCTGTCCGAGTGACGGCGCTCCCCCACCCCACACCCAAGCGATAACCGACATGGATACCTCTGACACAAACGCCTCTTCACCGGCTGCCAGCCCCGTTACAGACAGGGACGAGGCCAATATGGCCAGCATTGCGCGCCAGGCCATCGTCGATGAAAAACGGGATGTGTATGGCTACGAGCTGTTTGACCGCTCGGTGGCACATAACGCGCACACCGCGGCATCCGATGCGGCGCTGCTGTTCAACGCCCTGTCCTATGCCGGCGCCGAGGCCCTGGTGGGCAAGAAGACGGTTTTCATCAACTGCACCCATGACAGCCTGAGCGGCGGCCACCTGGAGCTGATTCACCCCGACCGCGTGGTACTGGAGGTGCCGGCCCTGCCCGCCGAGGCCACACAGGAAAACATCGAAGCCTGCCTGCCCACGTTCGCGGCCCTGCGCCAGCGCGGCTTTCGCCTGGCTTTCGACCAGAACCTGCTGCGCCGCAACTATGCGTCCTGGCTGCCCATGGCCTCCTTCGTCAAGCTGGACATGCAGAGCTTCGCGATCGAGCATGCCGAAAAGCTGGTGAAGTTTGCCCAGACCTACACGCGTGCCCAGATCGTGGCCGAGAAGGTCGAGACGGCCGAGCAGTTCGAGCATATGCTGGGCCTGGGCGTGAAGCTGTTCCAGGGCTACTGGTTCGCCCAGCCCCAGCTCGTGCAGGCGCGCACCATCCGCCCCACGCAGACCACCATCATCCAGCTCATCAACCTGGTGCGCCAGCAGGCCAGCACGGAAGAAATCGAAGAGCTGCTCAAGAAGGACCCCACGCTGTCCTTCAACCTGCTGCGCTTCATCAACAGCTCGGGCTTCGGCCTGTCCTGCGAGATCACCTCCTTCCGCCATGCGGTGATGATTCTGGGGCTCAAGAAACTGTTCCGCTGGGCGGCCCTGCTGCTGACCACCTCACGCGCCGGCGGCACACCGCCAGCCGTGGGCCAGACCGCCGTGGTGCGCGGCCGGCTCATGGAGCTGCTGACCGCCGAGCTGCTGCCACCCGAAGAATGCGACCACGCTTTCGTCGTGGGCGTTTTCTCGCTGCTCGATGTGATGCTGAGCCAGCCCATGGCCAAGGCCCTTGAATCCGTTGCGCTGCCCCAGTCCGTGGTCGATGCACTGGTACACAACCGGGGCGTTTTTGCGCCCTTCCTGGATCTGACACGCGCTTGCGAGTCGGGCGACGAAGCGGCCTTTGCCCGCGCGGCCAATGCACTGCAGCTGTCCAACCATCAGGTCAACTGGGCTCATCTGCAGGCGCTGAGCTGGGCCGACAACCTGGCCAGCGAAGTACTCTGAGCCAGTCCGCCTGGCGACACTTCAGTGCGCTTGCTGCGCACAAGGACAAAGGGCTTGCGGCCGATGTGACCGCAAGCCCTTTGTCATTGCAGAGTGTCCCGATCAGTTGGTCTGAATGCCTGCAGCCTTGATGATCTGTGCATTGGACCTGGACTCGGCCTCGATCTGCTTGGCAAAGTCCGCAGCCTTGCCGCCGGTAGGCACATTGTCCGTGGCCTCCAGACGCTGACGGATCTCGGGCAGCGCCAGCGCCTTGTTCACCTCGGCATTCAGGCGAGCCAGCACGGCAGCGGGCACACCCGCAGGAGCGAAGATACCGAAGACAGACGTGGTGTTGGCGTTCTTGTAGCCCAGCTCGGCCAGCGTGGGCACCTGGGGCAGCGAGTCCAGACGCGCCGGAGCACCCACGGCCAGGGCCTTGAACTTGCCGGCCTTGATATGCTGCATCACGGCCGGGCCGGCATTCGTTGACAACACCTCGAACTGTGCGCTCAGGCCGTCATTGAGCTGCTGGCCGCCGCCCTTGTAAGGCACATGGGTGATCTGCACCTTGCCCTGATCGGCAATCTGCTCGAGCATGATGTGACCCAGCGACGCCAGACCGGCCGTGGCCCAGCGCACATCGCCAGGATGGGCCTTGGCCTGGGTCATCAGCTCGGGAAAGCTCTTGGCAGTCAGGCGGGTCGTGCCCAGCAACAGCACGGGCGAGTACATCACGCTGACCACCGGAACGATATCCTTGTGCGGGTCGAACAGCGGCTTGCCCAGATGGGGACTCAGCGTCAGCGGGCTGATGGACGAAAAGCCCAGCGTGTAGCCATCGGGGTTGGACTTGGCGACCTGATCCAGGCCAATCGCGCCACCCGCACCGGCCTTGTTGTCGATCACCACCGACTGGCCCAGCGACTGCGACAGCTTTTCACCCAGAGCACGGGCCACCACATCGCTCACACCCCCGGCAGGGTAGGACACCACCAGACGAATGGGACGGCTGGGCCAGCCAGCCGCGTCGGCTTTGTCGGCCGCCTGGACATTCAGGGACAAGGTGGCAGGCAGCATGGCTGCCAGGGCACAGGTCAGCATGCTGCGACGCAGAAAGTTAGTCATCACTCGAAATCCAAAAATCAAGACCCGCATTTTTGACCAAAGTGAATTCCCAGGTTGATTTGAACGACGATTCGTCAATTCATTGGGCAGAAAACATCAAAATAAAACTTCAAACATTCAAATAGACCAACACTGCAGCTGGCCAGCATCTTGGTCGGCATGCCGCAATGACGGCCGCAGGCCTTGCCGCTAGACTGCAGCCATCACCACAGAGAAAGCACCCATGGCAGAACAAAACCCACTATCACGTCGCTCCCTGCTGCTGCAAGGCGGTGCTGCGGGCGCTGCACTGGGCGCCATGGCCCTGCCCGCCTCGGCCACGACCACGCGCAAGGCCTCGCGCACCTGCGTGCTCGATGGTCTGCAACCCGCGGTGCTCACCATCAGCGGCCCCGGCGTGCAAGCCAATCGTGGCAAGCCTCAGGCCGTGGCGGACCGCATGCTAATCATGCATGGCTATCTGTTCGATGCAGCCTGGTCCTGCGGCATGGACGCGCTCAACAGCCTGGAGCAGCAGACGCTCAGGACCACGCTTGAATACGACGAAGCCGAGCACAGCCTGCAGGGCCCGCTGCTGGAGCAGGTGCTGCAGGCCGCCGGCGTGGATGTGGGCCAGGCCATGGCTCAAGGCCTGCAGCTGACCTTGCAGGGCATAGACGGCTATCGCAGCCAGATACCGCTCGCCCAGGCCGTGCGCTGGCGCATGCTGATCGCCACTCAGCTGGACGGCGTGCCTTTGGCCATGGGCGGCGTGGGCCCGCTCTGGGCCATTTTTGCTGCCCATCAGATTCCGGAGCTCGGCCAGTTGCCCGTCAAGCAACGCTTTCCTGCCGCCGTCTGGGGGTTGTACCACCTGCAGCTGGGCAGCGCGGCTGCCTAGGCCTGCTCAGCCTCGCGGGTGATGCTCGGCGTGCAGGGCCTTGAGCCGCTCGCGCGCCACATGGGTGTAGATGGTGGTGGTGGAGATATCGGCATGTCCCAGCAGCATCTGCACCACACGCAGATCGGCGCCATGGTTGAGCAAATGCGTGGCAAATGCATGGCGCAGCGTATGCGGTGAGAGGGGCGAGTTGATCCCCGCGATCTGCGCACATTTCTTGACGATGACCCAGAACATCACGCGGCTCATGCCCGCGCCGCGCTGGGTCACAAACACCTCCTCGGTCTGCTGCCCTCCCAGAATCGCCGCTCGCGCCTGCTGCAGATAGCGCTCCAGCCAGTGCTGCGCCTCCTGACCGAACGGCACCAGCCGCTCCTTGCGCCCCTTGCCCGTCACGCGCAACACGCCTGAGCGCAAGTCCAGCTCATGCATGCGCACACCCACCAGCTCGCTGACGCGCAGTCCGCTGGCATACATCAGCTCCAGCATGGCGCGATCGCGCAAACCCAGCGCAGTCTCCACATCGGGTGCATCAAGCAGGGCCTCGACCTGCTCCTGGGTCAGGGTCTTGGGCGTGCGCGGCGGTTGCTTGGCAGCCAGCATGCGCACCGTGGGGTCGGCAGCGATGCGCTTTTCGCGCAGCGCCCAGTGAAAGTAGCGGCGCAGGACCGTCAGCCGCCGGTTCGAGGAAGTGGCCTTGGTGCCCTCCAATCGGGCCGTGAAGTAGCCCTGCAAATCCGCTTCCAGCGCTGCATCCAGCACCTTGGGCGGCTGCAACTGCGCCAGCCAGCGCGCAGCCGCCGTCAGATCACGGCGGTAGGCGGACAAGGTATTGCGCGAAAGCCCGTCCTCCAGCAGCAGGGCATCAATGAACTCATCGAGCGCATCCTGACTCTGCGGCAGGGGCTGCGGCCAGTCTTCGGGAATCTGGGACTTGCGTGCTTTTTTAAGGGCTTCTGACATGCGGCTAGCGTACACGCTGGAGAGGGGCCCAGCCGAGCTGAAATCAGCTCGGCGGACCATGGAGATCAGGGTCAGACACCGGCCATGGCAAGCGCTGTGCCTGCTTCAGCTGATGCCGGCCGATGGGCCATCGAAAGCCTCGGCCAGGAACTGCGCAACCGCTCTCACCCTGGCCGTGCGCTGGAGATCGGGATGCATGACCTGCCAGACTTCGTAGTCGTTCGGGCGTCGGCGTTGCGGCCAGATACGCACCAGCCCTTCTCGTTCCCCCATCCACAACGGCATTTCCCCAATCCCGATGCCTGCAGCAACCGCCTTGCGCACCAGGAGACTGGAGCGGACCGACATGGCAATCTTGGCCTGACGTGCCGGCACTCCGGCCATGCTCAGAAACGGACTCTGCTCCAGATAAGGCCCGTATGCGACCAGATGGTGACCGCGCAACTCGTCTTCAGGGGCGGGCTCGCCAAAGCGAGCCAGATAGCTCGTGCTTGCGAACAGCCCCACAGGCCACGAAGCCACACGGCGAACCACCAGCTCCGGGGTATCAGGCCTGACGTTGCGAAAAGCAATATCCGCCTGCCGGCGACCGAGGCTGAGCAACTGGGTGGAGACTTCCAGATCCACGCGGATATTCGGCCAGTGCCGCTGCAAACGCTCGACAGCGGGCAGCAACAGGTCAATCGCGATGGAATCGGTGCTTGTCACGCGCACCAGCCCGCCGGGATTTTCATCCTGACCCTCGATCTTGGTGCGCAAGTCCAGAGCTGCACTCTCCATACGCTTTGCCGCAGCCAGTGCCACCTCGCCAGCGGCCGTGAGCAGGTATCCATCCTTGGCGCGCAGAAACAGCTTGGCTCCGAGCTCGAACTCCAGCGCATTCAGGCGTCGCCCTACCGTTGCCTGATCAATGCCCAGGCTGCGCGCTGCGGCGCGCAATGAGTGCGTGCGGCTCAGGGCGAGAAAGATGCGGGTATCGTCCCAGTTCATGGCTCATCAGTTGATGCAAATTTGCATCAATGTAGAGCGAAATCGCTGCATTGCAAACAAAGCTTTGCGTCGTAATCTTCAGCGCTCAAAGATATTTCGAGAACGACGCATATGCCCACCTTTTTGACAGACTCCATCCCCGCAGCACAGCCCGCCACCATGCAGGCCATTGTTTTTGACGACTTTGGCGGGCCCGAGGTGCTGGTGGCCCGCGAGCTGCCGGCTCCTGAGCTTCGCCCCCACGACTTGCTGGTACGCAACGCCTCCATCGGCGTCAATCGTGCCGACCTCTATCACCGCAAGGGCGCCTACGGACGAGCTTACTTTGGTGACGCAGACACCATGGGCCTGGAGATCGCCGGAACCGTGATCGAGGCCGGTCCCTTGGTGCAGGGCTTCTCCGTGGGCGACCGGGTCATGGGTATCGTGGGCGGCGGCGCTTATGCCGAGCTTTCGCGCATAGACCACCGCATGGCGATACATGTCCCTGGGAATCTGGACCTGGTGGATGCCGGTGCGATACCCGAGGTGTTCGTGACCGCACACGAGGCCCTGTTTCATCTGGCTGGCTTGCGCGCGGGCGAGTCGGTGCTGATCCATGCAGCAGCGGGTGGTGTCGGATCGGCTGCCGTTCAGCTTGCACATGCTGCGGGCGCCCGGGTTTTTGCGACGGCCAGCGGCGACAAGCGCGAAGCGGTGCTGGGTTTCGGAGCCGATGTCTTCATCGACTATCGCAGCGAGGACTTCCAGACCGTGGTGGCCCAGGCCACCAGCGGCAAAGGCGTGGACATCGTGATCGATTTCGTCGGTGCCCCCTACCTGGAGCCCAATGTGCGATCGCTGGCCGTCGGCGGGCGCATGGTGATGGTAGGCCTGCTGGGCGGCTCCCAGGGCGCTGCATTGCCCATGGACCTGGTGCTGTACCGCCATCTGCGGATCTTCGGAACCGTGATGAAGTCACGCTCGCCCGAAGTCAAGCAGGCGATGGTCCAGCGCTTTGCCCAGCGATGGCTTGGCGCATTGGAGAGTGGAGCGATACGGCCCGTGATCGATAGCTCCTTCGCTTTGGCAGACGCTGCCCGGGCGCACAGGCATATGGAGTCCGGGGTCAGCATCGGCAAGATTCTGTTGCTGCCCGGGAGCGGCGAATAATAAAAAACAAAGCCCGAATGGCCTCGACGGCAATTCGGGCTTGCGGCGTCCGCTACTGCATCAGCAGCGGATCAGCAGCTTAGTCCAGGGTCAGCTTCTGCTTGGCCACGACCTGCTTGTAGGTTTCGTACTCTTCCTTCAGTTCCTTGGCGAATTCCTGAGGCGAGTTGCCCACCACCAGCGAACCGGTGTCTTCGATGCGCTTCTTGACTGCGGGGTCCTGCAGCACCTTCTTCACGGCGGCGTTGATCTTGTCGACGATGGCCTTGTCCATGCCCTTGGGACCCAGGATGCCGTAGGAAGCCATGCGATTGACCTGGGGCAGACCCACTTCCTTGAAGGTGGGCACATCAGGCAGCACAGCCAGACGCTGGGGAGCGGCCACGGCAATGGCCTTGAGGCGGTTGTCCTTGATGAAAGGCAGTGCCGACGGCAGGTTGTCCAGAATCATGGGGATCTGGCCGGCAACCGCGTCGTTCAGGGCCGGGCCCGCGCCGCGGTAGGGCACGTGGGTCATCTGGATGCCGGTCAGCGATTTGTACAGCTCCATCAGCATGTGCTGGATGCCGCCCGTGCCAGACGAGCCATAGGAGTACTTGCCGGGATTGGCCTTGAGTTCGGCCTCGAAAGCCTTGTAGCTGGCCGCACCGGGGAACTTGGGATTCACGGCGATCACATTGGGCGTGGCCGCAATATTGATGATGGGCGTGAAGTCGGTCAGCGGGTTGTAGGGAGTCTTGGGGTTGATGGCCGGATTGGTGGCCATGGTCGACAGGGTGGAAATGCCCAGGTTGTAGCCATCGGGCTTCTGACGCGCGGTTTCCTGTGCACCGATGACGCCGCCGCCACCGCCCTTGTTGTCCACCACCACGGACTGGCCCAGCTCCCTGCTCAGTGGCTCGGCAATCACTCGCGCAATGATGTCGGTCGTGCCGCCTGCGGCGAAGGGCACCAGCAGCTTGATGGGCTTGGTGGGGTAATTGGCCTCGGCCATCACGCCGGTGGAAAAACCTACGGTTGCCAGAGCCATTGTCAGGCCCATGCACATACGACGATTCATGAAGGGGTCTCCCTATGAGTTCTGAAATTAACGGTTGATAGTACGTGCCGCAAAAAACCCGACATATTCTTGTTAGCCCTGATTTATCAGTAATTACCCTAGATTCATGCCGTTTCCTTGAACTGCATCAAGCCTGGATACAAAGCGGCCAAGCGGCGACAGCAAGTACTACCAGATAGAAACTTGGTGACAGGTTTCTCCCAGCAAATTCGCAACCGGCTCTATGCTTGCGGGCCGTGAACTATCTAGAACTGCTTTTCCCCGATTTCGCGCTCATCGTGCTGGGCTATGTGCTGTGCCGCTTCACGCCCATCAATCGCAGCGTCTGGCAACCCGTGGAACAGCTCGTCTACTACCTGCTGTTTCCGGTGCTGCTGTTTCACTCCATCACGCGCAACCCCATCCAATGGGGCGAGGCCAGCCAGTTGCTGGCCGCTGGCGTGCTGGGAGGCCTGCTGGGTATTGCGCTGACCTACAGCCTGCCGCGCCTGCCGCTTCTGGGCCGACGCATCGATGCCCGCAGCTATGCGGGTGCAGCGCAGGTGGCGTTTCGCTTCAACTCGTTCATCGCACTGGCGCTGGTTTCACGCCTGGCAGGGCCCGACGGGCTGCTCTATGTCTCGGTGCTGATCGGCGTGTCCGTGCCACTGTTCAATGTGGCCGCGGTCTGGCCCATGGTGCGCGGCAGCGGCCAGCATTTTGTCGGGCATCTGCTGCGCAACCCGCTGATCATCGCCACCATCAGCGCCTTGCTGTTCAATGCCGCCGGACTGAAGATTCCAGCACTGCTGGAAGCACCCGTGGCCCGTATCGGCGCAGCCTCGATTGCCCTGGGCCTGATGGCCGCCGGCGCCGGCCTCAAGCTCAGCGCCCTGACCAGCAACAAGCTGCTGGCAGGCGAGCTGCTGCTGATACGCCATGCCATCCAGCCGCTGATCGCCTTTGCCATGGTGCGGCTGTTCCAGCTGAACCAGCCGCAGGCGATTGCGCTGATGGCATTCTCCAGCCTGCCCACGGCCTCATCGTGCTATGTGCTGGCCGTGCGCATGGGCTATGAGGGCTCGTTTGTGGCCAGCCTGATTTCACTGTCCACCATGCTGGGCGTGCTCAGCCTGCCCTTCGGGCTCTGGCTGATCGGAATCTGAATTTGATAGCTGCCTACACTTATGGGGTAAGCGCTTCAGACCAATTTCAATGAAATTCAGGCACGCTGGGCCAGCGCCCAGGCCACATGTTCGGCCACCACGGGATCGGAATCGGCGGCCCGGCTTTGCAGCGCGGCACTGAGTGCAGGGTTGCCGGTTTCGCGCCAGGCATTGCCCAGAGCAACGGCCACATTGCGCAGCCAGCGCGCATGTCCGATGCGGCGAATCGGGCTGCCCTCGGTCACCCGCAAAAACGTGGCTTCATCCCAGGCAAAGAAATGCACCAGCTGCGTACCCGCCAGTCCGGCGCGGGCATCAAAGTCGGGCAAGACGCTGGGATGGGCAAACTTGTTCCAGGGGCATGCCAGCTGACAGTCATCGCAGCCATAGATGCGGTTGGCCATCAAGGGACGCAGCTCCTCGGGAATGCTGCCCGCATGCTCGATGGTCAGATAGGAGATGCAGCGCCGCGCATCGACCTTGTGCGGCGCGATGATGGCGCCCGTGGGGCAGGCATCCATGCATGAGGAGCAACTGCCGCAGTGCGCCGTGACCGGGGCCGTGGGTTCAAGCGCAAAGTCCACATAGATTTCGCCCAGAAAGAACATCGATCCGGCTTCGCGGCTCAGCACCAGCGTGTGCTTGCCGCGCCAGCCCTGCCCGCTGCGGCTGGCCAGTTCGGCCTCCAGCACTGGCGCGGAGTCGGTAAAGGCGCGGTGGCCGAACGGACCCATTTCCTGCGCGATGCGCTCGGCCAGTTTCTGCAGGCGATTGCGCAGCACCTTGTGATAGTCGCGGCCTCTGGCGTAGAGGGAGACAATGCCTTCCTCGGGACGTCGGAGCCTGTCCCATTCCACGGTCTGCCAGCCGTCCCCGGTGTCGCGCGGCAGATAATCCATGCGCGCGGTGATCACGCTCACCGTGCCGGGAACTAATTCTGCAGGCCGGGCTCGTTTCAAACCATGGGCCTGCATGTAATGCATCTCGCCATGGAAGCCCTGCGCCAACCATTGCAGCAAACCGGGCTCTGCCGAGGACAAATCCACGCCAGCCACGCCGATTTGGGAGAATCCCAGCTCGCGAGCCCAGGCTTGCATCAAAGGAACCAATTGACTGCTGCTCAACATACACCCCGAATTGTAGGAAGCGAGCCCACACCGGCGCTGGCGCAGCGCCAGATACTCTGGCAGAGCGAACAGGATACCGAGCGCTTCGCCCAGCAACTGGCCGCCCTGCCCGAGCTGCGCAACGCCTATGTGACCCTGCATGGCGACCTGGGTGCGGGCAAGACCACGCTGGTGCGCCACTGGTTGCGCGCCCTGGGCGTGCAGGGCCGCATCAAGAGCCCTACCTATGCGGTGGTGGAGCCGCACGAGGCCTGCGACCTCTCGATCTGGCACTTCGACTTCTACCGCTTCGATGATCCGCGTGAATGGGAAGATGCCGGTTTTCGTGACATTTTTGCCAGTCCCGGGCTCAAGCTGGCAGAATGGCCCGAAAAGGCTGCAGCGGTTACACCTGTTGCAGATATAGCTATCCATATCGAAGCAATTGACGATGTGCAACGGCAGGTGACACTCAAGGCTGGCACCCCCGCAGGCTGCACCGTGCTTGAAGCATTGACGGCATGAGCAAAACAACTTCCTCCACGGCTTTTCCGGACCTGCCCCGACCGGGTCTTTCCCGACCGGGTCTTTCCCGACCGGGTCTTTCCCGCCGCAATCTGCTGCAGGCAGGCGGCGTGGTTCTGCTGCTGGGCCGCCAGCATATTGCGCAGGGCGCGAGCATCGTGGCCGTGCGCGTCTGGCCTGCACCCGACTACTCGCGCGTCACGCTGGAATCCGATATTCCGTTGACGGCCAAGCCGGTCTTCGTGCCCAGCCCGCCACGGCTGGCCGTCGATATCGGGGGCCTGGATCTGAACCCGGCACTCAAGGAGCTCGTGGCCAAGGTCCGCTCCGACGATCCCAATATCGCCAGCATCCGTGTCGGCCAATTTGCACCCGGCGTGGTGCGCCTGGTGATCGACCTCAAGCAGGAAGCCAGGCCCCAGGTCTTCACGCTGGCCCCGATTGCGCCCTACAAGCACCGGCTGGTACTGGATCTCTATCCCGCCAAGGCCGTGGATCCGCTGGAAGCCCTGATCAGCGAGCGCCTGCGCGACGCCGGCAGCTCGGCCACTGCGCCAGCTGCGAACAATCCCGCCATCACGACACCGCCGCCGGTGGCGATTGCAACAGCCCCCCAGGCCGACCCTCTCGGTGACCTGATTGCCCAGCGCAACCAGCGCCCCAGCGCTCCGGCACCGGCTCCTGCGGTGATTGCTCAGGCACCAGCGCCCGTGCCGCCGCCACCGGCTCCCGCGCCACGCCCGGCACCGGCCCCAAGGCCTGCACCCAATATCGCCACCTCGCAAAGCACGGACCGCATCATCATCGTGGCGCTGGACCCCGGCCATGGCGGCGAAGACCCTGGTGCCACCGGCCCCAGCGGTCTGCGCGAGAAGGATGTGGTGCTCAAGGTCGCCCATCTGCTGCGCGAGCGCATCAACAACTCGCGCATCGGCGGCAGTCCCATGCGCGCCTTCATGACACGCGATGCCGACTTCTTCGTGCCCCTGGCCACGCGTGTGGAAAAAGCCCGCCGCGTCCAGGCCGATCTGTTCATCAGCATCCATGCCGATGCCTTCACCACCCCTGCAGCGCGCGGTGCCAGCGTGTTTGCGCTCAGCGAGAGAGGCGCCTCGAGCACGGCCGCACGCTGGCTGGCCAACAAGGAAAATCAGGCCGACCTGGTGGGCGGCCTGAACGTGGGCGGACTGCAGGATCAGCATGTGCAGCGCATGCTGCTGGACATGAGCACCACCGCCCAGATCAAGGACAGCCTCAAGCTGGGCACTTCGCTGCTGGGCGAAATCGGCGGCATGGCCAAGCTGCACAAGGCCCGCGTGGAGCAGGCCGGCTTTGCCGTGCTGAAAGCGCCCGATATTCCCAGCGTGCTGGTGGAAACCGCTTTCATCAGCAACCCCGAAGAGGAAGCCAAGCTGGCCTCTGCCGCCTACCGCGAACAACTGGCCGATGCGCTGATGACGGGCATCCGCAAGTATTTCGCCCACAACCCGCCCCTGGCACGCAGCCGATCGGTTTAAGTACGCACTTACACAAAACCGCCGCACCGGCTGTCAGCCGGCAAGCCGGCTTGATGACAGTCGCCAAGCCTGAATGACACGGGCTTGGCCCTCTCTCCTACCTGAAAGCCGGGGCAAAAGGTTCAAGATCAAGGCGTGTTCTTATGAAAGCTGGCCTGTTTGGCAGCTGTACAGGAGAGACCTCATGAAACTGCGAACTCTTGCCGTCACCGTATCTGCAGCCTTCACGCTTGCCATGGCGGGCTGCTCCACCTCGCCCACCAATGCCCAGATCGGCACCGGTGTCGGCGCCGTTGCCGGCGGCGTGGTCGGTGATGCACTGTTTGGTTCCACTTTGGGCACCGTAGGCGGCGCTGCAGCAGGCGCGCTGATCGGTAACGAGGTAGGTAAGCGCAAATAAGCGCCCCGATCCGATCTGAATGTCCAACGAAAAAGCCCCGGCATGCCGGGGCTTTTTCATGGGGCAGCGCTTTGGCGATCGGTGCCAGATGTCGTCAAGCGCGCAAATCAGGCAGCCCTGGCCTTTTCGGCCTTACCGGCGCGCCAGGCTCCGAAGATGGCGATCAGGCCCGGCACCAGGATCAGACCCCAGATGATTTTTTCAAGATTGTTCTTCACCCACTCCATATTGCCGAAGAAGTAGCCTGCAGCGCTGATGCCTACCACCCACAGCACGGCACCCACGACGTTGAACAGGCTGAACTTGGCACGGCTCATATGGGCGACTCCGGCCACAAAGGGTGCAAAGGTGCGGATAAACGGCATGAAGCGCGCCAGAATGATGGTCACGCCGCCATAGCGCTCATAGAAGTTGTGGGCCTGGTCGAAGGCCTTGCGGTTGAACCAGCGCGAATCCTCCCACTGGAACACCTTGGGCCCCAGGTAGCGGCCTATCGTGTAATTGCTCTGGTCGCCCAGGATGGCCGCTGCCAGCAACACCACCACCGCCAGCGGATAGCTCATATAGCCGGCACCGCACAGCGCACCGACGATGAACATCAGCGAGTCGCCGGGCAGAAAAGGCATGACCACCACACCGGTTTCGACAAACACGATGATGAACAGCAGGGCATATACCCAGGGCCCATAGGCCACGACAAAGGCTTCCAGATGCTTGTCGATATGCAGTATGAAGTCGATCAGAAACTGAATGATTTCCAAAACACG
Organism: Comamonas sp. Z3; assembly: GCF_008121565.1. Classification (NCBI taxonomy): domain Bacteria; kingdom Pseudomonadati; phylum Pseudomonadota; class Betaproteobacteria; order Burkholderiales; family Comamonadaceae; genus Comamonas; species Comamonas sp. Z3. The sequence continues at coordinate 736,272 of NZ_VOQU01000002.1, read as the reverse complement.
GTCCTTGAAAATGGATTGGCATACCGGCGTATGCCGGCCAGTAATGTACTGCGCCCCCAAAGCCCGCAGACGCTCCCCCCCTTGCTGGAGTGCCATGTTTTTGAGAGCAAACTCACAGCTGCTTGCAGACTGCAACAAGAGCAGCCGGTTCAAGGTGGTTTGTTACAAGTTTTGATAAAACTAAACGTCAACAATACGTCAGCTTGCCAATTCTGCTGGCACAGTAGAGCTGTGTCGCCGCAAGCCGTGCATTGCAAATCACGACATCGGCCCCCTGGCCAACAAAGTCCGCCGTCTCCAGCCTCCCTCGGCGCAGAGACCAGACCGCTTTCCATAACTAGCACGACGAGAGGAATACGAACATGAAGACATTCACCATGCGCTATGGCAAGGCCCTGACTCTGGCTGCCGCACTGACCGGCGCCCTGGCCCTGGGTGGCTGCGCGCACGGCCCCAGCCGTCAGCAAGTCGGTATCGGTGCTGGCGCCGTGGCCGGCGGTGCAGTGGGCAATGTGCTGTTTGGCGGCCCTGTCGGCACCATCGGCGGTGCAGCCGCCGGTGCTCTGATCGGTAACGAACTGACCAAGGGCGGCTATCGCCGCCGCTAAGCCCGGCGCCCGCCGCGGGCTGAACAAAGAGCTGCCTGAGCGATGCCGGCAGCTCTTTGTGTTTTCAGCGTTCAAAAAACTCACTTCCTGGCCGGTTTGTGCACCGGCCTAGAATGGTTGTCGTGAACGCATCCAGCCCCGAACTCTCCCCCTCCCCTACCGAAACCACCGACCAGGCTGCTCCCGTGCGCCGGCCGATTCGCGATCTGCCCGACGAGCTGATCAGCCAGATCGCTGCCGGCGAAGTGGTCGAGCGCCCCGCCTCCGTGGTGCGCGAACTGGTGGACAACGCTCTGGACTCGGGCGCCGGCCAGATCACCGTGCGCCTGTTGGCCGGCGGTGTGCGCCTGATCGCGGTGGAAGACGACGGCTGCGGCATCCCGCGCGACGAACTGCCCGTGGCCCTGCGCCGCCATGCCACCAGCAAGATCAGCGATCTGCACGATCTGGAAACCGTGGCCACCATGGGCTTTCGCGGCGAGGCACTGGCCGCCATTGCGTCCGTATCGGAAACGTCCATCTTCTCGCGTCCCGCAGGTCAGGACTCGGCCTATCTGCTGGACGCGCGCAGCGGCGAGCTGCGCCCCGCCGCTCGCAACCAGGGCACGACCGTGGAGGTCAAGGAGCTGTTCTTCTCCACGCCTGCGCGCCGCAAATTCCTCAAGACCGATGCCACCGAACTCGCGCATTGCATAGAGTCCGTGCGTCGCCATGCGCTGGCACGCCCCGATGTGGGCTTTGCCATCTGGCATGAAGGCAAGCTGGTCGAGCAATGGCGCGCCGCCGGCAGCACGCCCGACGAAGCCTTGTCGCGCCGCCTGGCCGATGTGCTGAACGACAAGTTTGTCGACAACTCGGTGGCCGTCGATCACTGGGCCGGCCCCGTCCACGTCACGGGCCGCGCCGGCATTCCCGACGCGGCGCGCTCGCGCCCAGACCAGCAGTTCTGCTATGTCAACGGTCGCTTTGTGCGCGACAAGGTATTGACGCATGCGGCCCGCTCTGCTTACGAGGACGTGCTGCATGGCAACAAGCAGCCGGTCTACGCGCTCTACATCGAAATCGACCCCGCGCGCGTGGATGTGAACGTGCACCCCACCAAGATCGAGGTGCGCTTTCGCGACAGCCGAGAAGTCCACCAGGCGGTGCGCCACGCGATCGAGAACGCGCTGGCCACGCCGCGCGCCGCAGCCGTGGTCGAGGCAGCGGCTCAGGAAGCCGCACGCCAGCCCGGCCTGATCGACGAGAGCACTGCCACGCCTGTCCCGGCCAAGGCCGCCACCAAGCCCGCCGCAGCCCCGGCCTGGCCGCAAACCCGCATGAGCTTTGGCGAGCCCGCCATCGGCAATCCCGTGCGCGATCTGGCCAAGCTCTGGGAACCCATGCGCGAGGCCACCGCGCAAACCACGCCCGCACCCGCGCCCCAGGTGGCGACTGCGGCCCCGGCCCCCGCGAGTGCTGCAGCTGAGGTACCTGAATCGGCCACCGGCGCGACCACGATCACCAACACCACGGCCATGCCAAGCCCCGTGCCTCAACCCGAGGACGAAGGCATCAGACTGCGCCCTTCGGGCCAGTCCAGCTACTTTCAGCGCAAAGCGCCTGCCCCCCAGATGCAGGAAGCGCCAGCCGCCACAGTGATCGTTGCAGCGACGCCACCATCAGCGACAGCCAGGCAGACGGCAGAAGCCGCCATGCCCGCCGCTGTTGCACCACAGCAGCCCGCAACCGCAGCGGCTGACTCGGCCCCGGTCTGGCCGCTGGGCCGTGCCGTGGCCCAGCTGCACGGCGTCTATATCCTGGCCGAAAACAGCCAGGGCATGGTCATCGTGGACATGCATGCCGCCCATGAGCGCATCGTCTACGAGCAGCTCAAGAATGCCGTGAATACGGAAAATGGCGACCATCAGATTCCGAGCCAGCCGCTGCTGATTCCCGCCACCTTTGCCGCAACGCCCGAGGAAGTCGCCACGGCCGAGGCCCATGCCGAGACCTTGCTGACCCTGGGCATGGAGGTCTCGCCCTTCTCGCCCAAGACCCTGGCCGTGCGCGCCGTGCCGGCCACGCTGGCCCAGGGGGATGCCGTGGAGCTGGCGCGCAGCGTGCTGGCCGAACTGGCCCAGCATGACGCCAGCACCGTGGTGCAGCGCGCGCGCAACGAGATTCTGGCCACCATGGCCTGCCACGGCGCAGTGCGCGCCAACCGCAAGCTCACGCTGGACGAGATGAATGCGCTGCTGCGTCAGATGGAGGTGACCGAGCGCTCCGACCAGTGCAATCACGGCCGCCCCACCTGGCGCCAGCTCAGCATGAAGGAGCTGGATGCGCTGTTTCTGCGCGGACGCTGACGGCAGCTCGGCAATGGCCGCCAAATAGCCGCTACATTGCCGATATCGACAAAAAACAGCGGGCCGGCAGATCAGCGGGCCCGCCTGCCATCCGCCGTCATGAACCCCAGCTCCTCCACCCCGGACCATTCCTTCATCGCCCGCGTGCGTGCGGCCCTGCCGCAGCTGCCGCCCTCGGAACGACGGCTGGCGGAATTCCTGCTGGACTTCCCCGGCAATCTGTCGAGCTACGCGGCCGCCGAGATGGCCAAGCTCACGGGGGTATCGAATGCCACGGTCACGCGCTTCATACAGCGGCTGGGCTACGAAGGCTACGAGGATGCGCGCCGCCATGCCCGCGCTCAGGGCGACAACGGCTCGCCGCTGTTTCTGGCTGCCGCATCGGTCCAGGGCAAGCCCACGGCGGATGTGATTGCCACGCATCTGCGCCAGGCCTCGGAGAATCTGGCCGTCACCATCGGACAGATCTCGGCACAGCAGCTGGAGGACATCGCCCTGGCGCTGATCGGCGCACGCCAGCTGTTCTTCGTGGGCTATCGCCAGAACCGCAACTTTGCGGCCTATCTGCGCTGGCAGCTGCTGCAGGCACTCGAGATGCCCAGCCAGGTCATTCCCGGCGCCGGCGAGACCCTGGGCGAATATGCGGCCCAGATCGGCGCCCAGGATGTGGTGGTGATCTTTGCCCTGCGCCGCAGCGTGCGCGTGGTCAGCGAGTTCGCGCGCCAGGCCAGGCTGCTGGGCGCACGCCTGATCTGCATCACCGACCATGCCAGCCCGGCCCCCGAGGCGGACTGGCTGCTGCGCGTGCAGACCTCGGCCCCGGGACCGCTGGACAATCACACGGCGCTTTTCATGCTCTGCCACCTGATTGCCACGGCCACCTTGCAGCAAAGCGGGCAGCCGGGGCGCAGACATATGGCGGCCATCGAGACCAGCCACGATGCGCTGGACGAGATGCTATGAAATCAAAAGCTTATTGCGCTTGTCATTCATAGATCTCAGATACTTTTCAATCTGAAATCTATGATTTACTGGCGATTAAAGCTCTCTAATCAATAGCATCCAACCGCATCCGCATCCAATAGCATTCAGTGGGTGACGGCGAGCGCCAGGCCCGCCAGCGCCGCCTGCACTGCAGCCACCACCGGCGACAGCACCGGCACCTGAAAGCGCGGCGCCAGCCACAGCGCGGCTTCGGACAGCGGGCCGCCGCCGATCACCACGGCCTGCGCGCCATCGCTTTGCACGCATTGGGCCACGGCATCGCCCAGGCGCTCGCATTGCAGGGCCGGGTCTGCAGCCAAGGCCAGCGGCTCGCCCGCAGCAATGCGCGTGCCGCAGAACCAGGGCGTCAGGCCCAGTGCCGCGACCGAGGCGGCAATCGAAGCTTCCAGCCCCGGCGTGGTCGTCGCAATGCCGAAGCGACGCGGCAGGCCCTGCTCATCCCGTGCGGCCTGCAGCATGGCGGCTTCACCGATGCCAAAGGCGGCAACCCGCTGCGGCAGCGCCGCACGCAGCAACTCCAGCCCGGGATTGCCGAAGGCGGCCACGATGATGGCCCGGCCGGCCTGGCTGTCATCGCCCTGGGCAAAGGCCAGGCCCAGACGCAGCACCTCCTGCTCGGCGATCTTCAGCCCCGCCTCGTCGGTAATCATGGCCGCGCCCCTTTCGGCCGTCGCGCCGTGCAGCAGCACGCCGGGCGACAGACAGGCCCGCGCCTGTCTCAGCATCAGCGCCGTGGTCTGCTGCGAGGTATTGGGGTTGATCAGCAGAACATGCATACCAGCCTTCATGCCGTGCGCTCCTGACTGCCGGCATGCACGCCTGCAGCGACTGCAGACTCCTGCCCGGCGGGGGATTCGCCGCCCGCACCTTCCTCGATGGAACGGCCAAAGGTCTCGGGGGCAAACTGCACGGCAATCGCAAAGATGAAATACATGGCGGCGATCATGCCGAACATTCCGGAGACGCCGTGCAGATCGAACATCTTGCCTGCCAGCACCTGGGACATGGCTCCGCCGATCGTGCCCAGGGCCAGCAGGAAGGAGGTGCCCAGCGCACGAATGCGCGTGGGATACAGCTCGGGCGCAAAGATCCAGATGGAGGTGTTGAGCGTCAGTACGCAGAACTGGAACAGCGCACCGCAGACCAGAATCATGGCCACGCTATCGGTGAAGTTGCCGAACGCCAGGCCCGCCAGACAGGCAGCAATCGCCCCTACCGTCAGCACCCGTTTGCGCGGGAAGTAATAGCCCATGGTCGATGCCGCGATCGCGCCGGCGAGGCTGCCCATCTGCATGACGATGGTGAAGCTGAAGCTCTTGGTGATGGAGTAGCCCTGTGCGACCAGAATCGTCGGCATCAGCGTGAGCACCGAGAGCTGCGCGCCAAACGTCATCCACGAAGCCACACCCACGGCAATCGTGCGCCGCGCATAGCCGCCCCTGAAGATGTCGGTGAAGGAACTGCGCTGCACCGTCTGCGCGGCAGCCGTCTGCGCCTGCGCACTGCCTGGGCTGATGAACTCGCGCAGCTCATACTGCGCATTGGCCAGCTTGCCCGCCGCCAGCATGCTCAGCACCTGATTGGCTTCGTCGACCCGCCCCTTGGAGAGCAGAAAGCGCGGCGTCTCCGGCACGAAGCGGCGGTAGAACACGATGAAGATGGCCGGCATGACCAGACAGCCGAACAGCCAGCGCCAGGAATCATCGCCCGGGAACAGCGTGAACACGCCCAGCGCGAACGCTGGCGCCAGCATATTGCCCAGACCGCCACCACCGACGTTGATAAGACCGACTGCCGTGCCGCGAAAGCGGGCCGAGCAGAACTCGGCCAGCATGGTCACGGCCGTGGTGATTTCACCGCCCAGACCAAAGCCCACGATGGCACGTGCCACGGCGAGGAAAGCGTAATCGGGTGCCAGTGCGCAGCCGACGGCACCCAGCGTGAACAGCGCCAGGTTCACATTGAGCATGAAGCGCCGTCCCATGCGATCGGCCAGGTAGCCCGAAAGCAGGCGCCCCATGGCGGCGGCAAAGAAAGTGATGGTGTTGAGAAAGGCAATGTCCGTCGCGTCCAGCCCCCATTGCTGTCGCAGCAGAGGCCCGACCAGGCCGACCGCGTTCTGTTCGAACACATCGAAGAGCACGCCGCAGACCACCAGAAAGATGATGCTTTTGTGCGAGCGCGTCACGCCGATCTGGTTGAGCGCGTTTTCGAGCTGCTGCATCTGCGCCGCACTGGCCTTGCCTGACGCCGAGGACGTCACGGGAATCTCAGCTGCCATATCCACCTCCTCTTGGTGAGGGCTGGCCTGGCGCTGGGCCGGCAAGCCAATTGAAATTAAGTTTTCTTATTAAAGAATATGAAATTTAAATTTCAAATCCAGATTTACCCAGGCCCTGCAGCTGGCTGCGCAGTCCACCCGCTGAGTCGTGCGGCCGGGCTCATGAAAATCAGTTTTCACAATTGCAGATTTCGTGCCTGAATTCACATGCACCACGATGGTGCTAGCACAGATAAGACATTGCGGGCGGATGAAGCCGGACATCACGAGACAAAAACGCTGGTGTGACAAGCCACAAAAATGTTTTTACGACACCAGGATGAAAAATCCTTTACTTCAAATGCACCATCCAAGTGCCTGAAAACTAAGAACAAATACAGAAGAAGTGTTCCAAATTCGGGCATGGACGCACCAGAATTGCGCTCTCATGCACCGAATCCATGCATGACGGCATAACTTTTTGGCATAATTTTGGTTTCGCGAGTTTCAGCGCATTCCCTGTCCCTGTCAGAAAGTTCTCTATGAAGTACGAGTCCGTAGGCCAATTCCTGGAAGAAGTGGCACAACGCAACCCCGGTCAGCCCGAATTCCTGCAAGCCGTCACCGAAGTGATGGAAAGCCTGTGGCCCTTCATCGAGAAGAATCCCAAGTACGCCGAGCACGCCCTGCTGGAGCGCCTGGTCGAGCCCGAGCGCATCATCCAGTTCCGCGTGAGCTGGACTGACGACAAGGGTCAGGTGCAGGTGAACCGCGGCTTCCGCATCCAGCACAGCATGGCCATCGGCCCCTTCAAGGGCGGTCTGCGCTTCCACCCATCGGTCAACCAGTCCGTGCTGAAGTTCCTGGCTTTCGAGCAGACCTTCAAGAACGCACTGACCACTCTGCCCATGGGCGGCGGCAAGGGCGGCTCGGACTTCGACCCCAAGGGCAAGAGCCCTGCCGAAGTCATGCGCTTCTGCCAGGCTTTCGTGTCCGAGCTGTTCCGCCACGTGGGTCCCGACACCGATGTGCCCGCAGGTGACATCGGCGTGGGTGGCCGTGAAGTGGGCTATATGGCCGGTATGTACAAGAAGCTGTCGAACACTGCAGCTTCCGTGTTCACGGGCAAGGGCCTGTCCTTCGGCGGATCGCTGATTCGTCCCGAAGCCACTGGCTACGGCACCGTGTACTTCGCCCGTGAAATGCTGGCCACTCGCGGCCAGTCCTTTGAAGGCAAGACCGTGTCCGTGTCCGGCTCGGGCAATGTGGCTCAGTACGCCGTGGAAAAGGCCATGGAGCTGGGCGCCAAGGTCGTGACCGTGTCCGACTCCTCGGGCACCGTGTATGACGCCGCCGGTTTCACCACCGAAAAGCTGGCCATCCTGATGGATGTGAAGAACCACAAGTACGGCCGCGTCAGCGACTACGCCAAGCTGGTTTCCGGGGTGGAATTCCTGGCAGGCAAGAGCCCCTGGTCCATCAAGGTGGACGTGGCCCTGCCTTGCGCCACTCAGAACGAGCTGACCGAAGCCGATGCCAAGACCCTGATCGCCAATGGCGTGCTGTGCGTGGCTGAAGGCGCGAATATGCCCTCCACCAACGAAGCCGCCCGCGCCTTCGAAGCTGCCGGCGTGCTGTACGCACCCGGCAAGGCATCCAACGCCGGTGGCGTGGCCACTTCGGGTCTGGAAATGTCGCAAAACTCGGCCCGCCTGTCCTGGCCTGCCGAAGAAGTGGATGCACGTCTGCTGCAAATCATGCAAAGCATCCACGCTGCTTGCGTAAAGCACGGCAAGCGCGAAGACGGCACTATCAGCTACATCGACGGCGCCAACATCGCCGGCTTTGTGAAGGTGGCCGACGCCATGCTGGCACAAGGCGTGATCTAAGTGCCAAGCGCTCAGCACTCGCAAGAAAGGCCCTTCGGGGCCTTTTTTCATGCCCTCGGCCTGGCAGTGAAACGACGGCTTGAATGCCTTGCGTGCACAGTGCCCTAGGCCCTCACGCCCAATCTCATCCAGCGTACCAAGAACTTCTCGACCTCCAGCAACAGCAGCAGGGCAACACCCAGCCCTATCGCCAGCAGTCCGGACTCCAGGTCGACAGGACGGCTGTCGAACAGTGCCTGCATGGGCGCGGTATAGGTGAACAGCAGTTGCACCAGGGTGACGCCGGCCACGCCCAGCAGCACTGCCGGGGTTCCCAGGACGCCGCGCAGGCTGAGCGAGGTTCCTTGCGTGTAGCGCACGCTGAACAGATAGAAGATCTCCATGATCACCAGCGCATTGACCACGATGGTGCGAGCCAGTTCGACCGAGTCGCCGCGGCGCAGCGACCACTCGAACATGCCGAAGCAGCCCAAGGCAAACAGCACCGAGACCAGGGCGACGCGCCACAGCAGATAGGGCTGCAGCAGTTGCTCGTCCGGCGAACGCGGCTTGCGCTGCATCAGCGTGGCCTCGGGTGGTTCGAAGGCCAGCGTCAGTCCCAGAGCCACGGCAGTGACCAGGTTGACCCAGAGAATCTGCACCGGAGTGACGGGCAGTGACAGGCCCAGCAGAATCGCCACGACGATGACGATCGCCTGGCCGCCGTTGGTCGGCAGGGTCCAGGCAATGACCTTGCGCAGGTTTTCGTAGACGGTGCGCCCTTCCTTGACGGCGGCGACGATGGTGGCGAAGTTGTCGTCGGCCAGCACCATGCCTGCGGCCTCCTTGGCCGCGGCCGTGCCGGTAATGCCCATGGCCACGCCGATATCGGCCCGCTTGAGCGCCGGTGCGTCGTTGACGCCATCCCCGGTCATGGCGATGACGCTGCGATCGGCCTGCAGGGCCTGCACCAGGCGCAGCTTGTGTTCGGGGCTGGTGCGCGCGAATACCGTGGAGGCACGGGCCACATCGATCAGCTGGGCATCGTTGAGCCCGTCCAGCTCATGGCCCGAGGTGACGCGGATGGTGTCGGCCAGCGCGAGTTCCCGGGCAATGGCGGCGGCCGTGGCGGCGTGGTCGCCGGTAATCATCTTCACGGCAATGCCGGCGCTACGGCATTCGCGCACGGCCGTCTTCGCCGAGTCGCGCGGCGGATCTATCATGCCCAGCACGCCAAGAAGGCTGAGGTCCTTGACGTCGGCCATGTCCACGCTGTCCTTGCCATCTGCCGGGACACCGCTGGCCAGACCCAGCACGCGATAGCCTTTGGCAGCCAGGGCATCGATCTGCTCCAGCCAGTAGGCAACATCCAGCCCCTGCACGCCCTCGGCTCCCTGCTGATCTCGGCACATGGCCATCACCTGCTCTGGAGCCCCTTTGACAAACACCACGGGAGCAGCAGCCAGCGGCCGGTGCAGCGTGGCCATAAAGCGGTGAACGGCATCAAACGGCACCTCATCCAGCCGATGCCAGTCCTGGCGCAGCTGATCGACATCCAGGCCGGCCCGTGCTGCCAGCGTCACCAAAGCACCCTCCATGGGGTCGCCTTCGACCGCCCAGACCTTGCCTTCGGCATGTCTGACATGGGCGTCGTTGCAAAGCGCCGCACCTGTGGCGAAGTGCAGCAGTTGTGGATGCAGCGCAGGCTCGGTCTCCTCGCCCTTCAGGCTGAAACGCCCCTGGGGGGCATAGCCCTCGCCATCTATGTCGAAGCTGGCCCCGGGCAGCACCACGGCACGCACGCTCATTTCATTGCGCGTCAGAGTGCCGGTCTTGTCGGAGCAGATGACGGAGACAGCGCCCAGTGTCTCCACCGCCGGCAGATTGCGCACGATGGCATAGCGTGCGGCCATGCGCTGCACGCCAATGGCCAGCGCAATCGTCATGACCACGGGCAGGCCTTCGGGGATGGCAGATACGGCAATACCCACCACGGCGATGAAGGCGTCGGCCGTGTCGTAGCCGCGCCCCCATAGTGCGAAGCAGAACATCAGCGCGGACAGGCTCAGTATGGTGATGGTGAGCTGGCGCGCGAAACGGTCCATGAGCCGCGTCAGCGGGGTGGCCAGTGTCTGCACCGAACCCAGCATGGTGCTGATCAGGCCCAGCTCGGTGCGCGGGCCGGTGGCCACCACCACACCCAGGCCCTGCCCGGCAGCCACCAGGGTGCCGGAATAGGCCATGGAGAAGCGGTCACCGAGAGCAGCATCGGCGGCCACCGGATCAACCGACTTGTCGACCGCGACCGATTCACCGGTCAGCATGGCTTCGTCCAGCTTCAGGCTGCTGGCGCGCAGCAGCCGCACATCGGCCGGGACGCGGTCGCCGGCTTCGAGCAGCACGCAGTCGCCGGCGACCAGCTCCTCTGCAGGCACCGCCATGCGCAAACCGTCGCGCAGCACATTGGCGCGGCTGGAAACCATGGCCTTCACGGCATCCAGCGCCTTTTCGGCGCGGCCTTCCTGCACGAATCCGAAGACCGCATTGATCAGCACCACTGCGAGGATCACCCCCGTATCGACCCAATGCTGCAGCAGTGCGGTAACGACGGCCGAGCCCAGCAGGACATAGATCAGCAGATTGTTGAATTGCGACAGAAAGCGGGCCAGCATGCCGCGTGAAGCGGCGGCAGGCAAGGCATGGGGGCCCTGCTGCTGCAAACGCTCGCGGGCCTGGTCGGAGCTCAGTCCGGCGGCAGTCGATTGCAATTGAGTGAGTACGGCATCGGTCGGCAACGCGTGCCAGGCGGCAACGCGGGTCTGTTCCTGCATCTGAGACTCCCTGACGATTCAACTGAAACGCTTGTGAGCCGGATCTGCGCCCGGTTGGCTTGACGCTTGCATGGTATGCGCTTGAAACGCTTTGCAACCGACTATGTGCAGGATTTTCGATAGCTCGATGGCTGCCAGGGACTGTCTCGTACCGCCTTCCAGCACGGTTGCAAGGGCTGTTTTTCTGGCGGTTCTGAAGGGCGGGTCGACTGCTGGCCAGAGCTTCACCGCCCAAGGTAGCGGCCGCAAATTCTGAATTTGCAAGCCTCCCGGATCAGGCTATGCGGCACCGCACACGAGCTGGAAATCATGCGAACTGCTGGTTTTCATGGATTCTTTCTTAGCAAAGATTTCATGACAATTCATTTAATTTTGTTGAGCAATCCAACATCAATCACCGAATCAACCTTAGCCACACCTCTGTGGAGCCCCATGAATCCAGATCGCGCCTTTCTTTCCCGCCGCCTTTGCATCGGCTGTGCCATGACCAGCCTGTTCACCGTCGCGGTGCAGGCACAGGATGCCTATCCCAGCAAGCCCATCCGCATCGTGATTGGCTATGCCCCGGGCGGCTCCGTCGACATGGTCGGCCGCGTGGTCGGGGACATACTGGCCAGGCAGTTGAACGCCACCGTCGTGGTCGAGAACGTGCCGGGCGCCGCAGGCGTGGTGGGAGCACAGCGCGTGGTATCGGCCAAGCCCGATGGCTACACCTTGCTGGCCGGCTCCAGCAACGAAATGGCGGGCACCAAATTTGTGAATGCGGCGCAAAAGTACGATCCGGCAACGGACCTGACTCCGGTGAGCCTGACCGCGCAGGCCCCCAATCTGTGGGTGGCCGGAGCGCATGTCCCTGTCAAAACCGTGGATGACTTCGTCAAACTGGCCAAGGCCAACCCTGGCAAATACAGCTACGGCAGCCCCGGCATTGGCTCGACACCGCATTTTTCGGGAGAGCTGATCAAGAAGACTGCGGGTGTCTACCTCGTGCACATCCCCTACAAGGGTTCTCCGGCCATGACCAGCGATCTGGGCGGCGGCAACCTGGACTTCGCCATCCTCTCGCCCATGGCCGCAGCGCCGCTGGCGCAGACCGGAAAGATCCGGATTCTGGGGGCCACCACGGCCACCCGCATCGCCACGCTCAAGGAGATTCCGGCGCTGGCGGAACATCCCGCGCTCAAGGGCTATGCCCTGAGCGGCTGGTTTGCCCTGGCCGCCCCCAAGGGTCTGCCTCCGGAAGTGCTGGCCAAGCTGCAAAAAGCGATACAGGCAGGTCTTGCCGACCCGGCCATCCGCCAGAAGCTCGAAGCAGCCGGAACCCCGCCCGCCAAGGGCCATGAAAGCCTTGCCCAGGTGATGCGCACCGACATGGACAAATACGCCGAGCTGGTGAAGTTCGCGAGGATCAGCGCAGACAACTGAAGCGGCGGCCTGCGACGTCAGGCGCTTTCCTGCCCGAATGCTCTTGTGCAGTGGAGCCCGGGCTGTTTTTCGGCGGCCCTGCGACTAGGGCTGCCCCCATGGCATGGCCGCACTCCTTCCCGGTACAAGTGACAGGTTTCACCACTCGTCTCCGTCACAAACCTTGGAGGGTAATTTCATGTCCTTGATTCGCCGCGCCAGCTTTTACAGCCTGCTTTGCAGCAGCGCCTTCATGCTGTTCAGCCAGAGCGCCCTGGCCCAGGCGGGTATGCCCCAGGCGGGTATGCCCCAGCCGGGTGCGGCCCAGCCGGGTGCGGCCCAAACCGGAGGCCTGTCCCGGACCATGGTCGGCAAGGCCGATGTTTCGGTACCGGGCCGCGAAGCCGTGGTGGCCAAGGTGGAGGTCGCCCCAGGCTCGCGCGCGGGCCGCCATACCCACCCCGGCGACGAGATCAGCTATATCAGCGAGGGCGAGGTCGACCTGCTGATCGACGGCCAGCCGCCGCGCACGCTCAAGGCCGGCGAGAGTTTTGTCGTGCCGGCTGGCGTGATTCATGACGCACACAATGCCAGCAATGGCACGGTCAAGCTGATTGGCGTGTATGTGGTGGAGAAGGGCAAGCCGCTGGCCACACCGGCCCCCTGAGCGCCAAACGAAGGTGCCCGGCGGCGGAACAGCGCCGCACTTCCGGCCTCCGGCATGGCCGAGGCCTTGGCTGCATGAACGGGGTCAGACCTGCATTATTGGACTGCCTCCGCCGAATCGGTCGCAGGCGCGCTGAATATGCTGCCGCCATGGCTAGCTCAGGCGGCAGGGCCTGATGCGGCTGGTCAGCGAGAAAGCCCTGCTGATAGCCGCAGCTGCGGCGTCAGACACTCCGCCTCGATCCGATTTACCCTGCCGGCCCGGCCCACAGTGGATGCCAGAAAATCCGCATCCTGCGACAATTCGCCGCGCCTGCGGCGCCGCTCTATTGCAGTGCCACGGCCCCGACCATCGCCGAGCGGCGGATCCGCTGCCGTGCATTGCTCCTGGCCAGTCGGCTCTCACACGCAGCCGCCTGTGTCGATACATTCATCGTCCATGGCTCTCGACCCCTTCACCCTGCTCGTCCTCACCTCGGCCATGGCTGCCGCCTCGGCGTTGTACCTGGCCGCCGAATGGAGCAGCGTACGCGAACGCTCGCTGCTGCTCTGGAGCGCAGGGTTTGCCATCATCGCCGTGGGCTGTGTGCTGGCACTGCTGCGTTCCCGTGGCTATGTGCTGTTCGGCATCTGGTTTCCCAACGGCATGCTGATCGCCGCCCACTGGCTGTTCCTGGCAGGCGTCGCTGGATTCACGCGCGTCCGGCTGCCGCGCGCCTGGTGGCTGCTGGCCGTCATCTGGCTGGCGATGCTGTTTCTGCCCGAGGGGCCCTGGTGGTCCAGGGCGATGCTGGGCATCCAGTCGCTGCTCATTGCCATCATCACCTTGCGCGCCGGCCTGCTGCTGCGCCCGCAGGGCGGCGCGCTGAGCGTGGGGGCAGCGCAGCTGCGCTTCGTGCTGCTGGCACACGGACTGTTCTACCTCGCCAAGGCCGCCTCGCCCGTGGTGCTGGACACTTTTGTCAACCTGGCCGGTTTCCGCGGCACGGTCATTCTGGTGTCACTGGTGGAAGGCGCGATGGCGATCATGCTGCTCGCAATGTCCATGATCGGCACCGAGCGCCATCGCCGCGAGGAACGCATTGCACAGATCGCCGCCCGCGACCCGCTGACCGCGCTGGACAACCGTCGCGCCCTCTATCTGCGCGCACCGCAGTTGCTAAAGCAGGCCTCACCGGCCAGTCCTGGCGCCCTGCTGCTGATAGACATAGACCACTTCAAGCAGGTCAACGACCTGCACGGGCACGACGCCGGCGACCGGCTGCTGGTGAGCCTCGCCGACCTCATCCGTGGCGCGCTGCCCCACGGCTCGCTGGCCGCGCGACTGGGCGGGGACGAGTTCGTGATTCTGCTGCGCGGCATCTCGGGCGCCGCCGCGCAGGCACTGGGCCAGGACTTGCGCGAGGCGTTCGCGCAGCAGGCGCGCACGATGTTCGCGACCCCGGAGCCGGTATCCCTGAGCATAGGCGCTTCCTTGTTCGATCAGCCCGACATGGAGTTGTCGCACTGGCTCAAGCGGGCCGATGACGCGCTCTACGCATCGAAGCGCAAGGGGCGGGACCGGATGGAGCTCACCCCTTTCCCAGCCGGACTGAGGCACTGATGCCTCCTGAGCCTGGCGGCCAGAAAAACGAAAGTCCGGCGATGCACCAGCGAAAGTGAAGTGATGCCAAAGGCCGCCGCACGCTATTGCAAGCCTGGTGCTTTCCGGACTTTTGTACGATCTGCTCCATGAAGCACACCATTACCGCCTTGCTGCTGTCTGCAGCCAGCGCCTTGAGCCTTGCCGCATCGCCCGTACCTGCGGCGACCCAGGAGATCGAGCACCTGATCGGCCATCTCAAAAGCTCGGGCTGCGAGTTCCAGCGCAACGGCAGCTGGCATGACAGCAACAAGGCCGCCGAGCATCTGCGCAGCAAATACGACTATCTGCTCAAAAAGGGCTGGGTGGAGACGGCCGAGGACTTCATTGCCCGCGCAGGCACGCAAAGCAGCATCAGCCAAAAGCCCTATCTGGTCCGCTGCAGCGGCAAGGAAGCGGAAACCAGCGCCAGCTGGCTGCAGGCCGAACTCAAGCGCTACCGCAGCCGCCAGTAGCGCTCAGCAGCTGGCTTCAGCCAGCGCGCTTGACGGCCGCATCGCACCAGCGCTGCGCCACCTGGGGTGAGGTGCTGCAGACGGCATCGTGCGTGACCGTGGTCACGGCGCGCTCCAGCAGCTGGATATCGGCTTCGTGCTGGCGTGCCACATGCGGGTCTTCGAAGAAGATGGCGCGGTGGCAGCGCTTTTCCAGCACCAGATCGGCAATCTGCGCATCGCCGCCCAGCGGGCCGCTGTTGTAACGATCCACCCAGGGCTTGTCGGCAGGCCAGCCCTTGCTCCAGGCCATCTCGTTGAGCTTCTGACCCGTGGTGCCCGTGCCCACGCGGCGGCGGTAGCGACTGAGCAGCTCGAAGTTGCGCGCAGCAAAGTCCAGCATGGTGGGCTTCATGGCATCGTGGGCGATCAGCGCCAGCGTCTGGTTCTCATAGTCGTGAAAGCGGTCGGCATTGCGGTCACGCGCCAGACCGGCGTGAATGCGCTCCATCTCGATCCAGTCGCGCGTGGAGGCGACCGTGGAAAGAAAAGGCTTGCCGTGAATCACGCACTGGCGCTTCAAGGCCAGGGCTTCGGGGAAAATGGACGAGGGGTCCACGGGGTCCATCAGATAGATGGCGCCATCAAGAGTGCGCTCGTCCCCCTCCATGCCCACCACTTCGGCCACCAGCCTCATGAGCCCGCCCTCGCGGCCATAGGGGTAGCGCACCAGGCCTCTGTAGCCCTGGAGCATGCTGGCCGCCGTGATGGCGTCATAGGTGCGGCCCACGGTATGAAAGCCCAGCTTGAGCTCGCGAATTCCGGCCTCGCATGCGCGCAGCAGGGCAAACAGCGCGGCGTCCTCGGTTTGGTGGTGGAGTTTGTTGGCGGCAAGACCCAGGCAGATCGACATAGTGAACTAATCCTTCAAACAGGCTTCAAACGCTCGCAAACTCTGCGCAACCAGCTATGCATTTGCGGTTTGAAACACCCGCAAGAATATCGCCAATTCATGCACTGCAGATGACTGGGGCCAGGTCAGACAGCCATACTTGCACAGCACTTGACAGCCGCCCTCTTCCGTCGCACTCCTTCCATGCCCAAGACCTCACGCTTCTGCAGCCCCCGCCGCCTCGCGGCAGCACTCGGTCTTGCCTTGCTGCTGGCGCTCGCGATCTGGGGCATGCGCGAGATCGATGCCCGGCAGCGGGTCTGGATTTTTCAGCCCAGCGACCGCAGCTGGCCCGGAGCCAACACGGCCGGCATGCAGGAACAATGGATAGACTTTCGCAGCCGCGACGGCAGCGCCGCCAGGCTGCACGCCCTCTGGATGCCATCCGGCAATGCACGTGCCCCGCTGCTGCTTTTTCTGCATGGAGCGCGCTGGAATGTGACAGGCTCCTCGCCACGCATACGGCGCCTGCAGGCCATGGGCTTTTCGGTGCTGGCCGTGGACTACCGCGGCTTTGGCAAGAGCAGCCCGGCCCTGCCCTCGCAGGCCTCGGCCGCGGAGGACGCTCGTGCCGCCTGGGAATGGCTGGGCCGACAGGCCGCAGGCAGGCCGCGCTATGTCTTTGGCCACTCGCTGGGCGGCGCCGTCGCCATCGATCTGGCCAGCTCCGTCAAGGACGAAAGCGGGGTGCTGGTCGAGTCCACCTTCACCAGCATTCCCGATGTCTTCGACTCCATGCGCTGGGGCTGGCTGCCCGTGAACTGGTTGATCACGCAGCGCTTCAATTCGGTCGACAGGGTGGCAGACATCGGCTCGCCGCTGCTGGTCGTGCACGGCACGGCAGACCCGCTGATTCCGGCCCGGCTGGGCCGGCAGCTGTTCGATGCGGCGCGCGAGCCCAAGCGCCTGATCCTGGTCGAGGGCGCCAGCCATCACAACACCCAGTCCAAGGCACTGGTGCAATATCGCCAGGCACTGCATGAGCTGTTCGGCCTGAATCCGCGCTGAGCGACATCGTCACATACTGTCTCGTCAGCATACGGATCAATGGACAGCTTCTGATAGTCTGTCTGGCTATGTCTGCTCCGCCTGCCCTGAACACAGAACCAGATTCCGCTCAATCCCTTGATGAGCAAGCGAAGAATGCTCCTGAATCTGCAGTGTTCGTGATTCTCACGCTGGGGCTGCTGCTCGGTCTTCAGCCGCTGGCAACCGACCTCTATCTGCCCGCCCTGCCTCAGCTGCAGCAAGGCTTTGGCGCCCATGTCTCGCAGACCCAGCTGACACTGACCGGCTTTTTGCTGGCCTTTGGCTGCTCGCAGATTCTCTGGGGCCCGCTGTCGGACCGGCTGGGCCGCCGCCCGGTCTTGCTGCTGGGCATCAGCGGCTATGTGATCGCCGCTCTGGGCTGCGCCAGCGCACAGAGCATGGAGGCCTTGATTGCCTGGCGCAGCCTGCAAGGCGCAGCACTGGGCGCCGGTGTGATGTGCGCGAGAGCCGTGGTCCGCGATCTCTACGCACCGCACATGGGCGCGCAAGTCATGTCCAAGGCACTGACGGGCCTGGGCGTGCTGGCTTTTCTGGCGCCCATCAGCGGCAGCCTGCTCGTGGGTTGGCTGGGCTGGCGCTCCACCATGTTGGCCCAGGCCTTCATGGGCTGTCTGGCCTGGCTGCTGGTGGTGCTGCGCTTCAGGGAATCGATTCCCCAGCGCAACCCGCAGGCGCTGCAAGCGGGCAATCTGCTGCGCACCTGGTCGCGCATTGTGCGCAACCCCATGTTCCAGGCCTACAACCTGCTGACCTGCTTCAGCTATGCAGGCCTGTTCACCAATCTGGCGGCCTCTTCGTTCACCTACATCAACGTGCTGCATATGGAGCGTACGCAATACGGACTGATGCTGGGCGGCAACGCGCTGTGCTATGTCGCAGGCACCTTTGCCTGCCGCCGTCTGCTGCGCAGCATGAGCGTGCGGCGCGCCGTGGCCGTAGCGGGGGTGCTGTCGCTGACGGCCGGCTCCATCATGGGCCTGGCGGCCCTGGCCGATCTGCGCAGCATCTGGGCCTATGCCCTGCCCTTCTGTCTCTACCAGATCGCCCACGGCATACACATGCCCTGCGGACAAAGCAATGCCATCGCGCCTTTTCCCCAGGCAGCGGGTACGGCCTCGGCCATCAACGGCCTGGTGATGATGCTCATGGCGTTTGCCATGGGACATTGGCTGGGACTGAATCTGGATGCGGATTCCACCATGCCGCTGGCCTTCGGCATCTGGTTCTGGTCAGCCTGCACGGCCATCACGGCATGGACGCTGGTACAGCGTTTTGGCATCAGCAAATCATGATTTGAAATAAGATGTTTGGGTTATTTAAAAACCAATTTTTATTATTTTTCTTTTTATAGAGTTTTTTCGAGAATGCCTGGACTGGCCAACGCGCCGCACTTTTTGTGATCTCCAGCCATGCATTCCCGCCGCTCCTTTCTGCAGCAATCGCTGCTCGCCGCCAGCTCTGCTGGCTTTTCCCTGAACTCTCTGGCCAAGGCCGCCGAGTTCTCCGCCGTTCCTCAGGCCAGCCGCATTCTGGTGGGCTTTGGCGCAGGCGGTGGCATCGATCTGCTGGCACGCGTGCTGGCCGAAAGCATCGCCGCACAGCTGGGCAAGAGCCACTATGTGGTGGTGGACAACAAGCCCGGCGCCAACGGCCAGATTGCCGCACAGACCCTGCTCAACGCCCCCAGCGACGGCAGCACCTATCTGATCGCACCGCTGATCACCCCGGTGCTCTCGCAGATCGTCTACAAAAAGCCCGGCTACGATCCTGCTCGCGACTTCTCCCCCGTGGGTCTGCTCGCGCATTTCCAGTTCGGGCTGGCCGTCCCCGCCAGGCATCCGGCGCGCAATATTCAGGAATATGTGGCCTGGCTCAAGGCCAACCCCGAAAAGGCCAACTTCGGCAGCCCCGCCGTGGGCAGCCTGCCGCATTTCTTCGGTCTGCTGCTGGGCGAAGCGGCCGGCGTCAACATCGTGCATGTGCCCTACAAGGGTGGCCCGGCCATGATGACCGATCTGATCAGCGGCCAACTGGCCTCCGCCATCCAGACCACCAGCGAGCTGGCGCCGCTGCACAAGGAAGGCAAGGTCCGCATTCTGGGCACTTTCGGCAGCCAGCGCGGCCGCGAACTGCCCGATGTGCCGACCTTTGCCGAAGCCGGCTACCCCAAGGCCACAGGCAGCGGCTGGTACAGCCTGTGGGCACGCAAAGGCACTTCGCCCGAAGCCATTGCCACCGTCAACCGCGCCGTCAACCACGCGTTGCTGGACCCCAAGCTGCAGCCCAAATGGGCCGAGCTGTCCCTGCAGCCCGACCCACGCACGCCACAGGCGCTGGAGCAGTTGCGCGTGGCCGAAGTCGCCAAGTGGCGTCCCGTGATCACCAACTCCGGCTTTGCCATCGAATAAGCGAGCTGAGCGACGCATGACCACACCGAACATCGTTTTCATCCTGGCCGACGATCTGGGCTGGGCCGACCTGGGCGTCTATGGCGCCACCGATTTCAAGACCCCGCATCTGGACCACCTCGCGTCCCAGGGCGTGCGCTTCAATCAGGCCTATGCCAACTCGGCAGTCTGCTCGGCCACACGCATTGCGCTGATCACCGGACGCTATCAGTACCGGCTGCAGGCCGGGCTCGAAGAACCGCTGGCCCGCCATGGTGCACAACTCGGCCTGCCTGCCGATCACCCCACGCTGCCATCGCTGCTCAAGCAGGCCGGATACGACACGGCACTGATAGGCAAATGGCATCTGGGCAAGCCGCCCGCCTACGGCCCGCAGCGCAGCGGCTACGACTATTTCTTCGGCAACCACAGCGGTGCCATCGACTACTTCACGCACAAGCCCGGCGTGGGCGAGCAGTTCAGCCCCGACCTCTGGCAAGGCAACGAGCCCGTGGAGCGCACGGGCTACTACACCTACATCCTGGGCGATGAAGCAACGCGCTATGTGCATGAGCGCAAGGACCAGGACAAGCCTTTTTTCCTGTCGCTGCACTTCACTGCACCGCACTGGCCCTGGGAAGGCCCCGGTGACGAGCATGTCGCGCGCAGCATCAAGGATCTGTTCCACTACGACGGCGGCAGCCTGAAGAAATACGGCGAGATCGTCGAGGCCCTGGACAAGGCCGTGGGCCAGGTGCTGCAGGCGCTCGATGACACCGGCCAGGCCGACAACACCATCGTCATCTTCACCAGCGACAACGGCGGCGAGCGCTTTTCCAAGACCTGGCCCTTCACGGGCCAGAAGACCGAGCTGCTGGAAGGCGGCATCCGCGTACCTACGCTGCTGCGCTGGAGCGCCCGCATCCGGCCCCAGGTCCAGGAACAGGTCACCGCCAGCTTCGACTGGCTGCCCACGCTGCTGGCCGCAGCAGGCGCCAGACCTCACCCCGACTTCCCCAGCGACGGCCAGAACATTCTGCCCATCCTGCAGGGCATTGCAGCCAATACCGAGCGCAGCCTGTTCTGGCGCTACAAATCACAGACCCAGCGTGCCGTGCGCCAGGGCCCGTGGAAATACCTCAAGATCAACGACAACGAGTTCTTGTTCAATGTGGAGGAGGACGCCCGCGAGCGCGCCAACCTCAAGGAGCATCAGCCAGAAATCTTTGCCGGACTGCGCAGGCAATGGGAGGAATGGAACGAGCAACTGCTGCCGATCAGCGCCGAAAGCTACAGCCACGGCCTCTCGCCCGATATTCAGGCCGACCGCTATGTGCCGACACGGCTGAGCCAGGGCTAGGCAGGGCGCACTAAGCCCCGCCGCTGCCGCAAGGCGGCAGGCTGCGTTATCCTTCACAACCAGCAAGAACCAATGACCGACGGTCATTGGTTCTTGTGCTTTGACCTGTACGGATTTCGCCCCATGACTGCTGCCCACGCCCTGCCCTGTATCGCCATTGCCGGCCCCACTGCCTCGGGCAAGACTGCGGCAGCGCTGGCACTGACCGAACGGCTGGCGCAACGCGGTCAGAAGGCCGAGATCATCAGCGTGGATTCGGCCCTGGTCTACAAAGGCATGGACATCGGCACGGCCAAGCCCACGAGGGACGAGTTGGCTGCAGTACCCCATCACCTCATCGACATCCTCGATCCGTTGCAGGCCTACAGCGCGGCCGAGTTCGTGCGCGACACGCAGAAGCTGGTCGATGAAATCCGCGCCCGCCAGGCCATACCTCTGCTGGTGGGCGGCACCATGCTGTATTTCAAGGCGCTGACGGACGGGCTCGACGATATGCCCGCAGCCAACCCCGACGTGCGCGCCATGCTGGACGCGCAGGCCGCCGAGCTGGGCTGGCCCGCCATGCATGCAAGACTGGCCCAGGTGGACCCCGTCACGGCAGCACGCCTGGCCCCCGGCGACAGCCAGCGCATCCAGCGCGCACTCGAGGTCTGGCATGTCTCGGGCCAACCGCTTTCAAGCTTTCACACGACCAGGGAAAAGACGGGCCCCGCCGAACAAATGGGACTTGCAACGCTTTTCTCCCTGGAGCCTGCAGAGCGAGCCTGGCTGCACCAGCGCATTGCGCTGCGCTTTGATCTGATGCTGGAGCAAGGCTTCCTCGACGAGGTGCGCACCCTGCGCGCGCGCGGCGATCTGCATCTGGACCTGCCCTCGATGCGCTGCGTGGGCTATCGCCAGGCCTGGGAAGTGCTGGACGCGCTGGAGGCCGATCCCGGCAAACCGCTGGACATGGCAGGCCTGCGCGAGCGCGGCATCGCCTCCACACGCCAGCTGGCCAAGCGCCAGATCACCTGGTTGCGCTCCATGCCCCAGCGCCATGCCATTGCCTGCGATGCGCCCAGCGCCCAGCAGCAATTGCTGGATGCTGCCTTGGCAGCCATTGACGCAGCACAGCAGGCCGCAGGCTAAGGACCTTCCGCAGCAGCGTCCATCGTTAAGATCGCTGCATGACTGCCACCGACTCATCCCACGCCCATCCGCTGTTGCAGGTCAGCGACCTTGCCAAACGCTATGGCGAGGGCGAGGCCCAGACCACGGTCTTCGCGCAGGTGAGCTGCGAGATCGCCGCCGGCGAATTTGTCGCCATCGTCGGTAACTCCGGCGTGGGCAAGTCCACCTTTCTCAACTGCCTGGCCGGGCTGGACAGCTGGCAGCAAGGCCGGGTTCTGCACAGCGGCACGGATCTGTCCACGCTCGATGAAGCCCGGCGCGCCATCTGGCGGCGCGCGCATCTGGGCTTTGTGTTCCAGGCCTTTCATGTCCTGCCCCATCTCGATGTGGGGCAGAACATTGCCCTGCCGCTGATGCTGCTGGGCCGCATGGACGACCAGGGTCAACAGCGCGTGCAGCAGGTGCTGCAAGCCGTGGGACTCGCGGGTCTGGGCCAGCGCCTGCCCCAGCAGCTCAGCGGCGGCCAGCTGCAGCGCGTAGCCATTGCGCGTGCCCTGGTTCATTCACCGCCTCTGCTGCTGGCCGATGAGCCTACGGGCAATCTCGACCCGTCCACTGCTCAGCAGATCATGGATTTGCTGCTGCAGCAAACCCGCGACAACGGCACAGCGCTGGTGCTGGTCACCCATTCCGCAGAAGCGGCCAGGCGCGCCGATCGCGTGCTGCGGCTGACGGCAGGCGGCATGGAGGCCGAACTATCCGCCTCCCAGCAAACCTCCCTGGGCCTGTGACTTCACGCTCCCCGCTTCTTCTGCTGCTGACCAGCTTCTCCTGGCAGGAGTTGCGCCAGCACCCCTGGCGTACGGCCACGGCGCTGATTGCCATCATGCTGGGCGTGGCGTTGGGCTTTGCCGTCCATGTGATCAACCAGTCCGCACTGGACGAATTCTCCAGGGCGGTGCGCAGCGTCAACGGCCAGCCTGATCTGCAGCTGCACGCCATGCAAGGCGGCCTGCCGCTGGCGCTCTACCCCCAGGTGGCTCAGACCCCGGGCGTCGCCAGCGCCGTGCCCTGGGTCGAAACCACGGTGCTGCTGCCCGGCAGCAGCGCAGACCCGCAGACGCGCAGCACGCAAGGGGCAGCTCAGGGCGTGAGCTTGCGCGTGCTCGGCAGCGATGCCCTCAAGCTCGCCCCTGTCGCCCCGGCACTGATGCCGCGTTTGTTTGAAGGGGGCGACCGTCTCGATCTGTTTGCTCCCGACGCCGTGTTTCTCAATGCCGCTGCCTTGCAGGCCCTGCGGCTGAGTCCTGAGCAGGCCGTCAACGCCCCCATACGATGGCTGCTCAACGGCCAGGCCCAGCAGTTGCGCATTGCGGGCACGGTCGCCGCCAGCGGCGTACCGGTCGCAGTCATGGACATTGCCGCACTACAGCAGAAGCTCGGCCTGTTTGACCGCATCGACCGGCTGGACCTATTGCTGACCGACAGCGCCAGCCGCAGCCAGGTAGGCGCCGCCCTGCACGCATTGGCGGCCTGGCAAGACCAGATACTGATCCAGCAGCCCAGCGACGATCAGCAGCGCGTGGGCGAGATGTCGCGCGCCTACCGCGTCAACCTCACGGTGCTGGCGCTGGTGGCCTTGTTCACGGGAGCGTTCCTGGTGTTCTCGGTACTGGCGCTCAGCGTGGCTCAGCGCGCGCCGCAGTTCGCGCTGCTGGCCGTACTCGGAGCCACGCCGCGCCAGCGCATGGCACTGGTGCTGCTGGAAGCGCTGGCGCTGGGGACTCTGGGCAGCCTGGCCGGTATTGCGTTGGGTACGGCGCTGGCCTGGCTGGCGCTGCAGGTGCTGGGCGGCGATCTGGGCGGCGGATTCTTCGCCGGCGTGCAGCCCGCCCTGCACTGGAGTCCTGCGGCAGCGCTGATCTTCGGTCTGCTGGGCCTTGCAGCCACGCTGGCCGGCGCCTGGTGGCCCGCACGTGCCGCCATGGATCTGCCACCTGCGGCCACGCTCAAGGGGCTGGGCAGCACGCACGAGAGCGCTCCGCGTCTGTGGCCCGCTGTCACACTGCTCGCAGCCAGCCTGGTGCTGGCCTTTATGCCGCCGGTCGCAGGTGTCCCGCTGGCCGCCTATATGGCCGTGGGCCTGCTGTTGCTGGGCGGCATGTCGGCCCTGCCCTGGCTGCTGGGTGCGGTACTGGCACTGGTACCCAACGCCTTTTCGCGCCAGCCGCTGGCCATGCTGGCGCTGGAGCGCGCGCGGCGCATGCGCCACGCCACTACCGTGGCCGTGGGCGGCGTGGTGGCCAGCCTGAGCCTGGCGGTGGCCCTGACGGTGATGGTCACCAGCTTTCGAGGCAGCATGATGGAGTGGCTGGATGCCGTGTTGCCCGCGCCCCTGTATGTACGCGCCGCAGGCGGCTCCAGCCGTGTCGATGCTGCCCTGCTGCCCGCCGACGCGGCGCAGCGCCTGGAACGGTTGCCCGGCATAGCGCGTGCCCAGGCCATGCGCAGCAGCCAGTTGGTACTCAGCCCCGAGCGCCCGGCCCTGAGCCTGCTGATTCGCCCGCTTCAAGGTGAGCAGGCCATGCAGCTTCCCTGGGTGCAGGGGCCGCTCCATCAGGCCCGCCCGGGCATAGCCGTGCACATCAGCGAAGCCGTTGCCCAGCTCTATGGCCTGAAGCCCGGTGACAACTGGCCGCTGCTCTCCAAGGCTTTCAGCCTTCAAACTCAGGACCATCAAGCGCCAGCAGCTTCCTTTTACATAGCATCCGTGTGGCGCGACTATGTGCGTCAGTTCGGTGCTGTCGCCCTGGACTGGCAGGACTATCTGGCGCTGGTGGGCAAAGCTGGCAATGCGGCGCAGATCAGCGAAATTGCCATCTGGCCGGAGACCCCGGGCCCCGATCTGCAAGCGGCGATAGAGCAGGCCCTCGGCACGCCGGGGCAGTCCCCCCCGGCGCTGGAGTTTGTCAGCAGCCAGGCGCTGCGCGAGCGCTCCCTGCGCATTTTCGATCGCAGCTTTGCCGTCACCTACTGGCTGCAGGCCGTGGCCATAGGCATAGGCCTGTTCGGCATTGCCGCCAGCTTCAGTGCCCAGGTGCTGGCCAGACGCAAGGAATTCGGGCTGCTGGCCCATCTGGGCCTGACGCGCCGCAATGTGCTGAGCGTGGTCGCCGCCGAGGGACTGGCCTGGACCATGCTGGGCACCATCGCCGGCACGCTGCTGGGCCTGGGCGTGGCAGTGATCCTGGTGCATGTGGTCAATCCGCAGAGCTTTCACTGGACCATGGAGTTGCGCCTGCCCCTGCTGCGCCTGCTGGCGCTGGGCGCTGCCGTGGTACTGGCCGGCGTCATCACCGCGTGGCTGGCCGGGC
The DNA here is from genome assembly GCF_008121565.1 of Comamonas sp. Z3. Lineage (NCBI taxonomy): Bacteria > Pseudomonadati > Pseudomonadota > Betaproteobacteria > Burkholderiales > Comamonadaceae > Comamonas > Comamonas sp. Z3. The sequence goes on along the minus strand of NZ_VOQU01000002.1, from coordinate 710,970 downwards.
GCCGCGCCGCCAGTGCCGACGCCGTGCTGGCCGTCAAGGAGGACTGGTAGCTATACCTGCACCCCCGTCAGCGTTTTTCACAGGATTGCGCCATTGCGCAGCGCACAATGAAACCTTCACCGCTGCGAGGAGTTCTTATGCAAATCCAGCCCTATCTCTTTTTCGATGGCCGCTGCGAAGAGGCTCTGGATTTCTACCAGGCCGCTCTGGGCGCCGAGGTCACCATGCTGATGCGCTACAAGGATGCTCCGCCGCAGCCCGAGCCATCAACACAGCAAGGCTGTGGCCCGGGCCAGATGGATCCCGAAAAAATCATGCACGCCAATGTCCAGATTGGCGAGACGCAGATCATGGCATCTGACGGCATGAACGGCGGCAAGCCCGACTTCAAGGGATTTTCTCTGTCCATCACCGCGCCCAGCGAGAATGAGGCCGACCGCATCTTTGCCGCCATCGGCCAGGGCGGCAAGGTACAGATGGCGCTGGACACCACGTTTTTTGCGCGTCGTTTTGGCGTGGTGACCGACCGCTTCGGGGTCAGCTGGATGGTGATCGTTCCCCTGGTCGATATAGGCTGAGGCGGCGCAAAGCAGCACCTCGGGATCAGGGCATTGTGCTGATCGGCTGGGCGACAATGGGCGATGCCTTATCAGCCCACGCCCTCCCAGCCTCAACAACCGGCACTGCTGGCCCTGTCACGCAGGCAGTCCCTGCAGACGCTGGCTGCGGCCGGTCTGGGCTGGGCGGCTCTGGGCCTGCCTCTGCCAGGCATGGCTTTGCCACTCAAGACCCTGCAGTTTCCGCGCGACTTCGGCAGCCACCCGGATCTCCAGACCGAGTGGTGGTACATCACCGGCCGACTGCAGGCCGGCGGCAAGCCCTGGGGCTTTCAGCTGACCTTCTTTCGCTCTCGCATCGAAGCTGCCCAAAGCCTGCAATCGACACTCGCAGCCAAGCAACTGATCTTTGCCCATGCGGCCTTGTGCGATGTCGAGGGCCGCAAGCTGCTCCACGATCAGCGCATGGCGCGCGCGGGCCTGGGTCTGGCAGGAGCCAGCGAGAGCGATACCGATGTGCGTATCAACGACTGGTATCTCCAGCGTCGCCCCGTGCAAGGCCAAAACGCCGTGCAGGCCAGCCGTTACCAGGCGCTGCTGACAACCAAGGACTTCACGCTGGATCTTGAATTTGACAGCACGCAGCCATTGCTGCTGCAGGGCCTGAACGGTCTGTCACGCAAAGGCCCACGTGAGGAACAGGCCAGCTATTACTACAGCCAGCCCCAGCTCAAGGTCGGCGGCTCCATCACCGTGGCCGGCCAGTCGCTGCCTGTGCAAGCCAGCGCACACAACCACGCCTGGCTCGACCATGAATGCAGCGCTGCCATCATGGACCCAGAGGCCCAAGGCTGGGACTGGATAGGCATGAATCTCGATGACGGCAGCGCACTCACTGCCTTTCATCTGCGCCGACGCAATGGATCGGCACTCTGGGCAGGCGGCTCATTTCGCGCACCGAACCAGAGCGCGCAAATCTTTGGCGCCGATCAGGTACGGTTCGAGCCGCTGCGCCACTGGAACAGCCCGCACAGCAAGGCCAGCTACCCCGTGGCCTGGAGCGTGCGGACACCGGCGGGCCGTTTCGAAGTTCAGGCCCTGGTGGACGACCAGGAACTGGACAGCCGCGCCAGCACCGGCGCCATTTACTGGGAAGGTCTGTGCGAGCTGCGCCGCATAGGCGCCGATGGAACAAGCCGTCGCGCGGGCCAGGGCTACCTGGAGATGACAGGCTATGCGAACGCGCTACGGCTTTAGGACCTGGGACTTGCACACCAGAGCACCGAGCTGATCGAGCAACAGCTGCAGATGGCGCTCGCGCAAGTTCTCGCCCAGCAGATCGACCTGCAGCAGGCTCTGCCAGGTCGCGGCATGATCCACGCGGAAGCCGGACAGGGCCGAAATCAGATAGTGGACATCGACAGCGGTCGGCTGCTCCCTGAACAGGCCCTGCGCCACGCCGCGCTGCAGGATGCGCTCGATCGGCTCCAGCGCCGCCTTGCGCAACAGCTCGGTCTTGGAGATCTGACCCAGCATCTCTCCGCTCTGGAAATTCTCCTGCAGCACCAGACGCGTGAACTCCCGGTTCTGCTCGTGATACTCGAAGCTCTTGCGCGCCAGAGCATGCAGCGCCTGCAAGGGCTCCAGCGCATCGAGATTGAGCAGTTCCTCGGACTCGCGGATATCCGAATAGCTCTGCTCTATGACCGCGAGATACACATCCTTCTTGTTACCGAAGTAGTAGTACAGCATGCGCTTGGCGCAGCCCGCTCTGGCGGCAATGCGCTCCAGCCGAGCCCCGTCATAGCCGTAGTTGGCAAACTCGGTCTTGCCCGCGTCCAGCAGGGCCTGGCGCATGTCGGCCGAGGCCTCGTCTGCCGAAGGCTGCTGGCTCAGTGAATTTTCAGGACCTTGCTGCTCGCTCACGACCACATCTCCATTGACTCAAGCGCGCCAGCGTACATGAAAAAAGCCCCCCCACGCTTCCCACTGCGTGTGGTCGCGGCCCCTCCGAGAGGGGCGCTGTTCATCTTGGGGCGGCCCGGCGATGAAAAAAGCCATGGCTCTGGCGAGCCATGGCCGGTCGGATCAATGCCTGCGGCGCTTATTTGCCGCTATCCGGCAGCGCGTAGGCAATCACATAGTCACCGCGGTCGGGCGACTGGCGGGCACCGCCGGCCGAGATCACCACGTATTGCTTGCCGGTTCTGGGCGACTTGTAGGTCATGGGGCCGCCCTGGCTGCCCACAGGCAGACGGCTCTTCCAGATTTCCCGGCCAGTGGCGCTATCCCAGGCGCGCAGATAGTAATCCTGCGTGCCGGCAAAGAACACCAGGCCGCCTTGCGTCGCCAGCGTACCACCCAGCGTGGGCAAGCCCACCGGCATGGGCATGCGCATCTTGATGCCCATGGGACCCTGATCCTGCACCGTGCCCACAGGCACCTGCCAGACCACTTGCTGAGTCTTCATGTCGATGGCTGTCAGCGTGCCGAACGGGGGTTTCTGGCAAGGGATACCCAGCGGCGACATGAAGCGGTCCTTGATCACCGCATAGGGAGTGCCGCCCAGCGGCACCTGGCCCATGCCGGTGTTCGGCGCCTCGCCGCCGTCGGACAGCTTGTCCTTTTTCTGCTGGGGCATCATCTGCACCCACAGGCCCAGACGCATGTCGTTCACAAAGATCAGGTTGTTGCCGGGGTCCGCCGACAGACCGCCCCAGTTCATGCCGCCCAGCGAGCCCGGAAAGCTCAGCGACACATCGGTGCCTGGCGCGGTGAACAGGCCTTCATAGCGCATGGACCTGAACTTGATGCGGCAGATCAGTTGGTCCACCGGCGTCGCGCCCCACATATCGGCTTCGGTCAGGGTCTTGGTGCCGATCTGCGGCATGCCCACGGAAAGAGGCTGGGTCGGAGCATATTTTTCGCCGGGAATATGACCGGGCTTGACGGCAATGTCTTCCACCTTGGTCAGCGGCTGGCCGCTGTGGCGGTCCAGCACAAAGATCTGACCGGCCTTGGTGCCGACCACCAGCGCGGGGGTGCTTGTGCCGTCCTGCCGAGGGAAGTCGATCAGCGTTGGCGCCATGGGAATGTCGAAGTCCCACAGATCGTTGTGCACGGTCTGGTACACCCATTTTTCCTTGCCCGTGGCGGCATCCAGCGCGAGGATGGAGGCGCCGTACTTCAGGTCCGCAGCAGAACGCGTGGCGCCATACAGGTCCACCGAAGGCGATCCCATGGGCAGGTAGACGGTGTTGGAGCCGGGGTCGTAGGTCGTGCCTGCCCAGACATTGGCCGAGGAGCGGGTGTAGGTCTGGCCGGGCTTGAGCACTTCATTGGGCGTGGCCGATCCGGAGTCGAACGCCCAGCGCTGCGCACCGCTCACCACATCGAAGCCACGGATCACGCCACCAGGCATGTCCACCTGCACGTTGTCGGCCACGCGACCACCAACCACCACCGTGGTGCCGGCCACCGTGGGGGCCGATGTCAGGGTGTAGAACGCGGGATTGGAAACAGTGCCGACGCCCTGCTTGAGGTCGACCACGCCATGATCGCCGAACTCGTCACAGAGCTCGCCGTTGTCTGCATTGATGGCAAACAGGCGTGCGTCGATGGTGTTCATGAGAATGCGGCGCTTGCAGGCTGCACCGGCCGGCAGGCTCACCGCCTGCACGGGAGTCGATCCCGGCACGCTGGGCTGGGCCAGCGCGGCATCCGCATCAAAGTAGGCCAGGCCACGGCAGCGCTCCCACACACCGCCCACATGGGAGTTGGTGTCATGACGCCACAGCTGCTTGCCGGTATCGGCGTCAAGCGCGATCACATTGTTGCTGGGCGTGCAGACAAACACCTTGTCGCCCACCTGCAGCGGCGTGGTCTGGTCCTCCGCACCGGCACCCGTGGATTGGGGCACATCGCCGGTGTGGAAAGTCCAGGCCACCTGCAACCGGTTCACGTTGTCCGCGTTGATCTGATCCAGTGCGGCAAAGCGGTCATTGTTGCTGCTGTTGCCGTAATGGCTCCAGTCCTTTTGCTCACTGGCTGCATCCACGGGCCTGCGGGTCACGGCAGACTGGGTCTGTACCTCGGGGTGGATCTGGAACATGGACACAAAGGCCGCCATGCCAGCCAGAAGCAGGACCGCTGCGCCTGCAAACGGTGCCTTGCTGGCCGAGGCCTTGCCCGACCCGCCTGCCTTGCGCAGCAAGGGCATGCTGGCCAGCACCGCCACCGCAGCAAAAGTCAGGGCCAGCAGACGCGAAATCAGGCTCCAGTAATCCAGGCCCACTTCGGCAAGCGCCCACAGCACGGTGGCGGCAAAAGTGGCCAGATAGAACCATGCTCCGCTCACCCGGCGGCGAATCAGTTGCAGGCCGGACAGCAGCAGCCCCAGCCCAGCGAGCAAGAAGTACCAGCTGCCGCCCAGGCTGATGAGCTTGCCACCGCCTATCAAGAAGAACAGGCCGGCAAGCGCCAGCGCCGCCCCCAGAACCCAGAGCCAGATGCGCGCAGCCAAGGGCTGCGCCTGCTCCTGATGTGTCATATCGAACCTCGAACTGTATGAGCCCGCGCGCGCACCGGCCTCCGGTGACGGCTAGGCATTTCTTGAATGAGAAAAAAAGTCCATTGTTGTGAGAAATAAAGTCCATCGCTTGAAAACGTGTACCAGCAATTTCAGGAATCTCTGAAATTTCCATTTCCACGCAGGAATCCGGGCAACAAAAAAGGCCGCAGATGCGGCCTTTGGAGAGAGGGCGAAACGCCTTATTTGCGACGCTGCAGCCAGGCGATCAGCTCGCCCATGATGCCCTTGCGGAACAGCAGCACACACAGCACGAAGATCAGGCCGGTGACGATGGTGACGGACTCGCCCAGCGTGCCAAACCATTCCACTCCCGTGGTGTGCGCAAGAAAGGTACCGACCTCGCCGATCTTGTTTTCCAGCGCCACGACGACGGCCGAACCCAGCAGCGGGCCCGACAGCGTGCCCAGACCACCCATCAGCGTCATCAGAATCACATGCCCGGAGGTGGTCCAGTGCACATCGGACAGGGTGGCAAAGCCCAGCACCAGGGTCTTGAGGGAACCGGCCAGACCCGTCAGGGCCGCAGAGATGACAAAGGCCAGCAGCTTGAAGCGGTTGACGTCATAGCCCAGCGAGATGGCGCGCGGCTCGTTTTCCTTGATGGCCTTGAGCACCTGGCCGAACGGCGAGTGGATGGTGCGCACGATGAGCAGAAAGGCCGCCACCACGATGACCAGCGCCACGTAGTACATGACCATATCGCTGCTCAGATCGATCACGCCGAACAACTTGCCGCGCGGCACGCCCTGTAGTCCGTCCTCTCCGCCGGTGAACTTGGCCTGCAGCGCGACAAAGAACAGCATCTGCGCCAGCGCCAGCGTGATCATGGAGAAATAAATGCCCTGGCGGCGAATGGCCAGCCAGCCGAAGATCAGGCCCAGCAGAGCGCCGACCAGCGTGCCCAGCAGCATGCCGATCTCGGGGGTGAAGCCCCAGGCCTTGATGCTGTAGCCCGCCACATAGGCCGCGCCACCCAGAAAAGCCGCATGACCAAAGGACAGCAGCCCCGTATAGCCCAGCAAGAGATTGAAGGCTGAAGCGAACAGTGCAAAGCACATCAGCTTCATGACGAAAACGGGATAGGCACCGAGGAAGGGCGCGACGATCAGGCCCAGCAGCAGCAGGCCGTAGCCCACGGGGGCAATGCGTTGAACAAGCGTCTTGGATTTCATGTCGTGCCCCTCTTATTTTTCTTTACCGAACAAGCCAGCGGGGCGAATCAGCAAAACAATGACCATGATGAAAAACACGACGGTGGACGAGGCCTCGGGCCAGAAAACCTTGGTCAGTCCTTCGATGACGCCCAGCGCCAGACCGGTGAGGATGGAGCCCATGATGGAGCCCATGCCGCCGATCACCACCACGGCAAACACCACGATGATGAGGTTCTGCCCCATCAGCGGAGTGACCTGATAGACCGGAGCGGCCAGCACGCCTGCAAAGGCAGCCAGCGCGGCACCGAAGGCATAGGTCAGCGTGATCATCACGGGCACGTTGACGCCGAACGCCTCGACCAGACGCGGGTTTTCGGTGCCGGCACGCAGATAGGCGCCGATGCGCGTCTTCTCGATCACGAACCAGGTTGCCACGCACACCACGATGGAAGCCACGACCACCCAGGCACGGTAATTGGGCAGGATCATGAAGCCCAGATTGGTCGCGCCTTCCAGTAGCTCGGGCGTGTCATAGCCCAGGCCCGAGACGCCATACACGGAGCGGAACACCCCCTCGATCAGCAGCGACAGCCCCAGCGTCAGCAGCAGGCCGTAGAGATGATCGAGCTTGTAGATCCAGCGCAGCAAAAAGCGCTCGATCAACACCCCCAGAATCCCCACCAGCACCGGCGACAGGATCAGCATCACCCAGTAGTTGATGCCGAAATAGCTCATGGCCATCCAGGTGCACATGGCCCCCAGCATGAACAGGGCGCCATGCGCAAAGTTGATGACATTGAGCAGGCCGAAGATCACGGCCAGGCCCAGACTCAGAATTGCGTAGAACGAACCGTTGACCAGCCCCAGAAGGAGCTGGCTCATCAGGCCGGGCAATGAAACGCCGAAGATTTCCATGAGAGATACGCTGGTGAAGGTGAGGTCTGCATCAAACCGGTAGTGCTATTACTTCCAGAGCGCGCACTTGGTTTCGGCCTTGGTCGTCCAGACCGTCTCGGCAGGCAGCTTGGTCAGTACCTTGAGGTAGTCCCAGGGCTTGGTGGATTCGCTGGGCTTCTTGGCTTCGACCAGATACATGTCGTGGGCAAACGTGCCGTCGGGACGGATCACGCCCTTGCCGTAGAAATCGTTGATGGGCGTGCTCTTGAGGTGGGCCATCACCTTGTCGGCATTGGTGGTCTTAACCGCTTCGACAGCCTTCAGATAATTCATCACGGCCGAGTAGTCGGCGGCCTGCACATCGGTAGGCATGCGCTTGGTCTTGGCGAAGAACTTGTTGGCGAACTTGCGCGATTCGTCGTTCATGTCCCAGTACCAGCTGGTGGTGTGCAGCAGGCCTTCGGTGTTCTTCAGACCCAGGCTGTGGATGTCGGTCAGGAAGACCAGCAGACCGGCGGTCTTCATGGTCTTGTTGATGCCGAACTCCTTGGCAGCCTTGATGGCATTGATGGTGTCGCCGCCCGCATTGGCCAGACCCAGGATATGGGCCTTGGAGCTTTGCGCCTGCAGCAGGAAGGACGAGAAGTCCGAGGCATTGAGCGGATGCTTGACCGAGCCCAGCACCTTGCCGCCCTTGGCGTTGATGACCTTGGTGGTGTCGGCCTCCAGAGCCTGGCCGAATGCGTAGTCGGCAGTCAGGAAAAACCAGTCCTTGCCGCCGCGATCCACCACGGCACCGCCCGTGCCCTTGGCCAGGGCGACGGTGTCGTAGGCGTAGTGCACGGTATAGGGGTTGCACTGCTCGTTGGTCAGCGCGGAAGAGCCCGCGCCGCTGTTGAAGTGAACGCGCTTTTTCTCGTTGGCGATCTGGGAAACCGCCAGTGCCGTGCCGGAGTTGGTGCCGCTGAAGACCATGGAGATACCCTGCGTATCAATCCATTCGCGCACCTTGGAGGCAGCGATGTCTGCCTTGTTCTGATGGTCTGCGCTGACCAGCTCGATGGGCTGGCCCAGGGCCTTGCCGCCGAAGTCGTCGATCGCCATCTGCATGGCGACCGCACCGTTCTTGCCCTCCACGTCGGCGTACAGGCTGGACATATCGGTGACGAAACCGATCTTCACCTTTTCCTGGGCCTGGGCCAGGGGGCTGGACAGACCGGCCACGGCCAGCATGCAAGAGAGAACGCTCAGTTGTGCTTTCATCTTTATCTCCACGGGTTGGATCTCTGTTGTGAACGAATGGGAGGTGCTTGAAGGCTCAGACGCCCAGCAGCTCGTTGAGCACGGACATCTTCTCGTCCAGTTCGCTGGCTCCGAAGCGCAGGGCGACATGGCCGTGCTCGACCACATAGAAGCGGTCGGCCAGCGGGGCGGCAAAGCGGAAGTTCTGCTCCACCATCACCACGGTGTAGCCTTTCTCGCGCAGCGTGGTGATCATGCGAGCCAGGGTCTGGACGATGACGGGGGCCAGACCTTCGGAAATCTCGTCGAGCAGCAACAGGCGCGCGCCCGTGCGCAGAATGCGCGCCACGGCCAGCATCTGCTGCTCGCCGCCCGACAGGCGTGTGCCCTGGCTGTTCCTGCGCTCATAGAGATTGGGGAACATCTGGTAGATCTCGTCGATGCTCATCCCCGGCTCGCCGGTCTTGAGCGGCGGCGGCAGCATCAGGTTCTCTTCGCAGGACAGGCTGGAGAAAATGCCGCGCTCCTCCGGGCAGTAGCCCACGCCCAGGTGGGCGATCTTGTGCGTGGGCATGTGAATGGTTTCCACGCCGTTGATCCTGATCGAGCCCTTGCGCGAGCCGGTCAGCCCCATGATGGCGCGCAGCGTGGAAGTGCGCCCCGCGCCATTGCGGCCCAGCAAGGTCACCACCTCGCCGGGATTGACCACCAGATCCATGCCATGCAGCACATGGGATTCGCCATACCAGGCATTGAGTCCCGAAATTTCCAGCGCCGGAGTACTTGTCTTATTCATTGTTCATCTGATCTCAAAACTGGCACGAACCCAAGTCAGAAACACCAAGCAAGGGCCGCCCCGCAGCGATGGTGTTGTCCCCCTCAGGGGAAAGCCGCGTGAGCGGCACAGGGGGAGCCTTCAATGCGCCCCCTGAAGCTGCCCGTCCGTGGTCCCCATATAGGCCTCCATCACCTGCGGATTGCGGGAAACCTCTTCATAGCGACCTTCGGCCAGAACCGCGCCGCGCTGCAGCACGGTGATGCGATCGGCGATGGTGGCGATCACCTTCATGTTGTGCTCCACCATCAGGATGGTGCGACCGGCCGAGACCTTCTTGATGAGCTGGGTCACGCGGTCCACGTCTTCATGGCCCATGCCCTGAGTGGGCTCGTCCAGCAGCATCAGCTCGGGCTCCATGGCCAGCGTGGTCGCAATTTCCAGGGCACGCTTGCGTCCATAGGGCAGGTTCACGGTCACTTCATCGGCCAGGTCCTGCAGACCGACTTCGGTCAGCAACTCCATGGCGCGGTCATTGAGCTGATTGAGCGTCTTTTCGCTGGTCCAGAACTGGTAGGCCGTGCCCAGCTTGCGCTGCAGGCCGATGCGCACGTTCTCCAGCAGGGTGCAATGCGGGAAGACGGCGGAAATCTGAAACGAGCGAATCACGCCGCGTCGCGCAATCTGTGCCGGCGCCTCGCGGGTAATGTCTGCCCCGTTGAACTGAATGCTCCCGGAAGTGGGCTCCAGAAACTTGGTCAGCAGATTGAAGCAAGTGGTCTTGCCCGCGCCATTGGGCCCGATCAGCGCATGAATGGAGCCACGCTGCACGGCCAGATCCACCTTGCTGACCGCGGTAAAGCCTTTGAACTCTTTGGTGAGTTGCCTGGTTTCGAGAATAAGGTCGCTCATGCGCTGGCCATCAGTCCTGAATGCTGCAAAACAAAGAGGGCAGCACCTTGCCGTGCTTCCTCTGCCTGAGCGGCATCTTGGTCTTTCATGCTGCAGTGCCGCAGCGGGAAACTCCTAGGAGTGGTGCCCGGCGAGACTTAGGCTTTCCCTAATCCCTTGTAAAACAAGCATCCAAAGCAGGAGTAATTACAAACTTCAGAATCCCGACAGCAAAGCGGTCGCACAGGAGACAGCGGCACTCCAAAGGATGTCAGCATCCACCTCGGAAGCTGCAAAAAGCTTATCCCTTATATGTATTGCGCTATCAATATTAATGAGACGAAATGGAATATGCACCCGCAGCACAGCGCTCCCCAGATTGCCCCTGATGCCGTAAACCCTGAGTTTCTCAATGCCCACTGGAGTAACTGGGTTACTAGCCCAATGCGCGCAAATATGCTTGCTATTTGTCGCCCTCAAAAACCCAGGACGACAAAGATCAGCCATCGCGCTATTGATTCAGAAGCTTCTTGCGCTTTATTTATATGAGTTTCAAATCGTTTTATTTTTGAAACACATAGCGAACTTGCGATAGCAGCTATCAAAATATTTTTTCATCGATGCAGAAGCGCGTGTCTGAAAAACCGGCTGCGCTGCTCTTGAGTTCCGGCGTGAAAACGCATGGAATAAAACCCCGTGCAGAACTGTTTACTGCTGGTCAACCACAAGGAGAGACCTCATGTTTCGCATCGCTTCGCTGACGCTCGCTTCTGCCGCCCTGCTGGCGGCCTGCTCGACCGGCCCGGCCGCCCCGGCCAAGTCTCCTGCCACCACCCTCAATGGCGTGCTGGTAGGACCGACCCAGATGACGCTCTACGTCTTTGACAAGGATGCTGCAGGCTCCGGAAAAAGCGTCTGCAACGGCGGCTGCGCCACCAACTGGCCGCCTCTGATGGCACCGGCGAATGCAGCGCCGATCGGCGACTGGACCGTGGTGATGCGCGACGACGGCAGCAAGCAATGGGCCTACAAGGGCCGCCCCCTGTATCACTGGGTCAAGGATGCCAAACCCGGCGACATGACGGGTGACGGCTTCCTCAACAATAGCTGGCATGTCGCCAAGCCTTGAGTGAAGGTCGACGCCGCCCTGGTCCATATTCCCCGCCTGCGCCGCTATGCGCGCGCGCTGGCGGGCGATGCTGCGCAGGCAGACGATCTGGTCCAGGACACCCTGGAGCGCGCCTGCCAGAAGTGGGCCCTGTGGCAGCCGCCGGTCGCCGCCTCGGCCGAGCAGGTGCAAAAGGCCTTGCTCAGCTGGCTGCTGACCTTGATGCACAACCTCTACGCCAATCAGTGGCAGCAGTCCTCGCGGCATCGCATGGTGGCGCTTGACGAGGCCCAGGACACGCCCCACGACCCCATGCCCAGGCTGGCGCTGCAGCTGGATCTGGAGCGGGCCCTGTCCCATCTCACGCCGCAGGCCCGCGAGGTATTGCTGCTGATCGGCATGGAGCAGTTCAGCTATGGCGAAGCCGCGCAGATGCTGGGCGTTCCCGTGGGAACGGTGATGTCGCGCCTCTCGCGCGCCCGCGAGCAGCTCAGGCGCCTCATGGAAGGAGAAAGACCCGTGACGACCGTGTTGAGGGCTGTCAAATGAAGGAAAGTGCAATGACACCCCAGCGCCCCGATGAAACCACGCTGCATGCCTGGGTGGATGGAGAGCTGCAGCCCGATGCCGCTGCGGCCGTGGCGCAATGGCTGGCCGAACACCCCGAAGAAGCAGCGCGCATGGCTGCCATTCAGGCCCAGAACGCCGGCCTTCAGGCTCTGCATGCGCAATTGCTCGAAGAGCCGGTCCCGCCCCAGCTCATGCGATCGCTGCAAAAGCCGGCGCTGCAGTGGCACTGGCCACATGCGCTGGCCGCAGGCATCATGCTCAGCGTGGGCCTGGGACTGGGCTATGGTGCAGGCCAGCAAAAATCCGGCTCGCTGTCGGCCGACACGGCCGCTCAATTGCCAGGCTTTGTGCGCGAGGCGGCGGCTGCCCATGCCGTCTATGTGCCCGAGCAGCGACACCCCGTCGAGGTAGCAGCGCAGCAGCAGGCGCATCTGGTGCAGTGGCTGTCCAAGCGGCTGGGCGTTGCGCTCAAGCCCCCGGTGCTGGAAGCCCAGGGCTTTCATCTCATGGGCGGGCGGCTGCTGCCCGGAGAGACCGGCCAGGCCCGCGCCCAGTTCATGTACGAGGATCAGGCGGGCCAGCGCGTCACCCTGTATGTCTCGGTGCTCGATCCCGAGACGGCAGCCGCTTCCGCCCCTGCCTCCTTTCAGTGGAGCAGCGACGGCGCAAGCCATGGCTTTTACTGGATAGAGGGCCGGCAAGGCTATGCCTTGAGTGCTTCCCTGCCGCGCGAGCGCCTGCAGGCTCTGGCCAACGCGGTCTATCAGCAACTGAACTGAAGCCGCAGGCCTCCGATCGGAGGCAGGGTTGTCCTATTGCAGGCTGCCGCTTCCGCCTTCACCGCTGGCCGACTCGGGCAGGGCCAGGGGCAGGACGCCAATGCCCTCTTCGATCAGCTCCATGGCCTCCCGGGCACTGGTCTGACCGCGAATGGCGCGTTCCTCGGTTTCGCCGTAGTGAATGCGGCGCGCCTCTTCGGCAAATTTTTTGCCGACATCCTCGCTGCTTTGAGCGACCTTGCGCGACCACTGCATCCATGCTACCTGCATGGACTGAAGATGCGCGCGCGCCTCGGCGCTGATTTCGGGACTGGCCGCAGGAAGTACCGGCGCTGCGGCAGGGGCCGGTTGCGAAGCCTGGGCAGCTTTGGGCGGCTGTGCGCCCAGATTGAGACGGGGAGCACTCAAGCGCTTGGTCACATCGCTGTCGCCGCAAACAGGGCATTGCACCAGCTTGCGCTGCAGCTGATTCTGAAAATCATCTTCCGAAGCAAACCAGCCTTCGAAGACATGGCCTGCCGGGCAGTGAAGATCAAGCACTTTCATGGCGCCACTCAACCCTTGCGGTGAACCAGATAGCGATAAACAAAGCCGGGAAATGCCAGCGTCAGAAACAGCGTAGCAGTGATGGCATAGAACTCCCAGCCTTGGGGAGATATCTGGCCGGCGCGGCGCTCCAGCAGCAAGCCCAGGCCGCCCACCAGCAGATACAGGGCAATCATTTCCAGCAGGCGCACCCACAGCGGTTTGCGACCGGCCATGACGGGGCCGACAATGCCCAGACGCTGGTTGATAAAAGGCAAATTGGCTGCCACAAGGGCAGCCAAGATGATGAGCCAGATAGAGGCGGTTATAGACACAAAGCCATTCCTAGAAAAAGCGATGAGGGCATCAAGCCCTCATCACGTTCGTCTTATCAGGAAGCCAGGGCACGCACAACGGCGTCAGCGCACAAGGCCATCAGCCCGCCAGGCAGAATGCCCAGCAGCAGAACCAGCGCACCGTTGATCGTCAGCACAACGCGCACATCCAGAGGAGCGGACACGCTGGTAGCAGTGATTGGAGCATCAAAGTACATGACCTTGACCACGCGCAGGTAATAGAAGGCGCCGATCAGCGACATGATCACGGCAAACACGGCCAGGCCGATGTACAGGCTGCTGCCCGAAGCGACCAGGGCCTGCAGCACGGACAGCTTGGCGTAGAAGCCGACCAGCGGAGGAATACCGGCCATGGAGAACAGGCAGATGGCCATCACGCCGGCGTACAGCGGGCTGCGCTGGTTCAGTCCTGCCAGATCGGCAATCTCTTCGCTTTCAAAGCCTTCACGGGCCAGCAGCAGGATCACGCCGAAGGACGCCAGAGCGGTCAGCACATAGGTCACGATGTAGAACATCGCCGAGCTGTAGGCGTTTTCGACGGTGGCAGGATCGACCTTGCCATCCACCACACCCGACATCAGGCCCAGCAGCACAAAGCCCATCTGGGAAATCGTCGAATAAGCCAGCATGCGCTTGAGGCTGGTCTGCTGCAGACCGGCCAGATTGCCGATGAGCAGCGAGCAGACGGCCAGAACCATCAGCATCTGCTGCCAGTCGATGGCCAGGGGCAGCAGGCCGTCCACCAGCAGGCGGATGGTCATGGCAAAGGCAGCCAGCTTGGGCGCGCCGCCGATCAGGGCGGTGATGGCAGTAGGTGCCCCCTGGTAGACGTCGGGCACCCACATGTGGAAGGGAACGACGCCCAGCTTGAAGGCCAGACCGGCGACCACGAAGACCAGACCGAAGACCAGCACCTGGTGCTTGATTTCACCGGAATTGATGGCCTTGAAGACCTGACCGATATCCAGCGAACCGGTGGCACCGTAGAGCATGGACATGCCGTACAGCAGGAAACCGGAAGCCATGGCACCCAGCACGAAGTACTTCATGGCGGCTTCGACGGCCACGGTGTGGTCGCGGCGCAGAGCCACCAGCGCATAGCTCGACAGGGTCAGCAGCTCCAGGCCCAGGTACAGAACCAGGAAGTTGTTGCCGCTGATCATGATGAACATGCCCAGCAGGGCCAGCATGGACAGCGTGAAGAACTCACCGCCACGCAGCATGTCGCGCTCGGCCGCATAGGGGCGACCGTAGACCATGGTGATCATCATGGCGATAGTGGCAAAGCACTTGAGCCAGTTGCCCATGGCGTCCGAGACAACCATGTTGCCCCAGCCGTAGAAGGTATTGCCGCTTGCGGCGTACATGCCCTGCATCACCGCTACGACAAGCAGGGTGAGCATGGTCAGAACATAGGTGCCGGTGCGACGGGCACTATTGATGCCCAGGTCCACCAAGGCAATGACGCAGGCCATGACCAGGAGAGTGATCTCCGGGTAGATCGCCAGCCAGCTGATGTTGTCAATCATCTCGTGTCTCTCGTTTCAGTCTGGTCAGTTGAGCTTGCTCACAGCCACATGCTTGATGAGCTCTGCCACAGACACATCCATCACATCGGTGAAGGGCTTGGGATACAGACCCATGACCAGCACAGCCGCAGCCAGCACGCCCAGCACCAGGAATTCGCGGCAGTTGATGTCCTTGAGTTCAGCCACATGGTCATTGGCCACGTCACCCAGGTACACGCGCTTGTACATCCACAGGGTGTAGGCAGCGCCGAAGATCAGGGCGGTTGCAGCGCCCAGACCAATCCAGAAGTTGTATTGCACGGCGCCCAGGATCACCATCCACTCGCCGACGAAGCCGGCAGTGGCGGGCAGACCGCAGTTGGCCATGGCAAACAGCAGGGCAAAGGCAGCGAACTTGGGCATGGTGTTGACCACGCCGCCGTAAGCGGCGATCTCACGCGAGTGAACGCGGTCGTACAGCACGCCGATGCACAGGAACATCGCGCCGGACACGAAGCCGTGGGCGATCATCTGCACCAGGCCGCCGGCAATGCCCAGGCTGTTGAACATGAAGAAGCCCAGGGTCACGAAACCCATGTGCGCCACGGACGAATAAGCCACCAGCTTCTTCATGTCCTTTTGCACCAGAGCCACCACACCCACATAGATCACGGCAATCAGCGACAGCGTGATCATCAGGCCCGACCACTCATGCGCCGCATCGGGAGCGATGGGCAGCGAGAAGCGCAGGAAGCCATAGGCACCGAGCTTCAGCATGATCGCGGCCAGCACGGCGGAACCGCCGGTAGGCGCTTCGACGTGAACGTCGGGCAGCCAGGTGTGAACCGGGAACATGGGCACCTTCACGGCAAAAGCGGCGAAGAAGGCGAAGAAGATCAGCGTCTGTGCAGTACCGGACAGGGGCAGCTTGTGCCAGTCCAGGATCTCGAAGCTGCCGCCCGACTGGGTGTACAGATAGATCAGCGCGACCAGCGTGAGCAGCGAGCCCATCAAGGTGTACAGGAAGAACTTGAAGGCCGCGTAGATACGGTTCGGGCCGCCCCAGATACCGATGATCAGATACATCGGGATCAGGGTGGCTTCGAAGAACACGTAGAACAGCATGCCGTCCATGGCGGCGAACACACCGATCATCAGACCCGACAGGATCAGGAACGCGCCCATGTACTGGTTCACGCGCTCGGTGATGTTGGCCCAGGAGGCGATCACCACGATGACGGTGATGAAAGCCGTCAGCGGCACGAACCACATGGAGATGCCATCCACGCCCAGGTGGTAGTGGATGTTGAAGCGCTCAATCCAGAGTGCATTTTCCACAAACTGCATATTGGCAGTCGTGGTGTCGAAGCCGGTGATCAGAGGAATGGTCACCGCGAAGCCGATCAGCGCACCGATCAGGGCCAGCCAGCGCACCGCGTTGGCCTGCCCTTCTTTGCTGAAGGCCAGCAGGAGGGCGCCGAAAGCAATCGGCACCCAGATAGAAAGACTCAACAAACCCATTTTTGTTTTTCCCCTACTACTTGTTGAGCCACACGAAGTACGTCATGAGGGCAACGATACCCAACAGCATGACCAACGCGTAGTGATAGAGATAGCCTGTTTGCAGGCCGCGCACCCACTGACCGAACTTGGCCATGAGCTTCCAGGAGCCGTTGACGATGGCGCCATCGATGATGGCCTGATCGCCGGCCTTCCAGAAGAAGGTACCGAAGGCACGGGCGCCGCGGGCGAAGATGTTCTCGTACACCCAGTCCACGCCGTACTTGCCTTCCAGAACCTGGTACAGACCAATCTTCTTGGAGAAAGCCATGATGGCGGCAGGAATCTCGGGCTTGACCATGTAGAACACATAGGACACCACCACACCGGCCAGGGCCAGCCAGAACGGCGCAGCCGTGAAGCCGTGCAGTGCCATCGGCACCCAGCCGTGAATCTGCTCGGCCAGTTCGGCCATGGCGCCGTGCTTGGAGCCATCGACGTGGATCACGCCCTTGAAGAAGTCGCCAAACAGCATGGGCATCAGCGCAATCGCACCGATGACCACCGAAGGAATGGCCAGCAACATCAGGGGACCGGTCACCACCAGAGGCGACTCATGGGGCTTGGCGTCATGGCCGTGGCCGTGGTCGTCATGACCATGGTGGTCATCATGGTGCGCATCGGGGTTCTGGTCGTAGCGTTCCTTGCCGTGGAAGACGATGAAGTACAGGCGGAAGGAATAGAAAGCCGTGATGAACACACCGGCCAGCACGGCAAAGTTTGCAAAGCCGGCTGCAGGCAGGTTGGAAGCGTGAACCGCCTCGATGATGGCGTCCTTGGAGTAGAAGCCCGAGAAGAAAGGCGTGCCGATCAGCGCGAGGTTACCCAGCAGGAAGGTGATCCAGGTGATGGGCATGTACTTGCGCACGCCGCCCATCCAGCGGATGTCCTGGTTGTGGTGCATGCCCATGATGACGGAGCCGGCACCGAGGAACAGCAGCGCCTTGAAGAAGGCGTGGGTCATCAGGTGGAACACGGACACCGAGTAGGCCGAAACGCCCAGAGCGATGGTCATGTAGCCCAGCTGGGACAGCGTGGAGTACGCAATCACGCGCTTGATGTCGTTCTGGATGATGCCCAAGATACCCATGAACAGCGCCGTGATGGAGCCGATCACCAGGATGAAGTTCAGCGCAACGTCCGACAGCTCGTACAGGGGAGACATGCGCGACACCATGAAGATGCCGGCCGTCACCATGGTCGCCGCGTGAATCAGCGCGGAGATAGGCGTGGGGCCTTCCATGGAGTCCGGCAGCCAGGCGTGCAGCGGGAACTGGGCCGACTTGCCCATCGCGCCGATGAACAGGCAGATGGCAGTCACGGTCACCAGCAGCCAGCCCGTGCCGGGCAGCTGGGTGTTCTGGATCTCGGGCAGCTTGGCGAAGATTTCAGAATAGTTCAGCGTGCCGGTGTAGGCAGCGATCAGACCAATGCCCAGAATGAAGCCGAAGTCACCCACTCGGTTGACCAGGAAGGCCTTCATGTTGGCGAAGATGGCCGTGGGCTTCTTGTAGTAGAAGCCGATCAGCAGATAGGACACCAGACCCACGGCTTCCCAGCCGAAGAACAGCTGCAGCAGGTTGTTGCTCATGACGAGCATCAACATGGAGAAGGTGAACAGCGAGATATAGGAGAAGAAACGGTTGTAGCCGTCGTCTTCCTCCATGTAGCCCATGGTGTAGATGTGCACCATCAGCGACACAAAGGTCACCACGCACATCATCATCACCGTGATGGAGTCGATCAGGAAACCGACTTCCATCTTCAGACCGCCGACGACCATCCAGGTGTAGATGGTCTCGTTGAACGTTGCGCCGTCGAACACGACAGCCTGGAACGTGAGGGCCGACAGAACGAAGGCCACGAGCACGCCCAGAATCGTCAGGGAGCTGCTGCCGGTGCGACCAATCTTGTTGCCGCCAAAGGCCGTGCCCCAGATACCCGCGAGCGCGGAGCCGACCAGCGGTGCCAAAGGCACCGCAAGCAGCATGGATGCAGAAAGGGTTTGACTCATTTCTTGAGAACCTTGCAAGTTACGGCGGACTCAACCCTTGAGGGCGTTGAGATCTTCCGCATCGATGCTTGTCTTGTTACGGAACAGCAGCACCAAGATCGCCAGACCGATGGCCGATTCAGCAGCAGCCACTGTCAGGATGAAAAACACGAACACCTGGCCGTGCATGTCGCCCAGATAGCTGGAAAACGCGACAAAGTTCATGTTCACGGCCAGCAGCATCAGCTCGATGGCCATGAGCAAGACGATCAGGTTCTTGCGGTTCAGAAAGATGCCAACCACGGAGAGTGCAAACAGCATGGCACCCAGCGTCAGGAAGTGGCCCAAAGTCAGCGTCATGCTTTTGTCTCCACAGCAGGCGCTGCAGCCGCGGCTTCAGCGTCAGGTTTTTGTGCAGGCTTGGTGCTGTCGACCTTGACCAGCTTGATGCGGTCGGAGGCGCGCACACGAATTTGATCTGCAGGATTCATGGCCTTGCTGTCCTTGCGCTTGCGCAGCGTCAGGGCAATTGCGGCAATCATGGCCACCAGCAGGATCACGGCTGCGATTTCCACGGGATACAGGTATTCCGTGTAAAGCAGCTTGCCCAGAGCCTGTGTGTTCGAGTAAGGAACGGTCTGACCGGCGGCATTGACCATGGTCGTGCCAACGGCCTTGGCGTCTTCGACGTCGCCGAAGCCGCCCATCAGCACCATGCCCATTTCAAAGGCGATCAGCACACCGATCAGGGCGGCGAACGGAAAATGCTTCCAGAAGCCGCGGCGCATGGCGTCGATACGGATATCGAGCATCATCACCACGAACAGGAACAGCACCATCACAGCGCCCAGATAGACCAGCACCAGAGCGATGCCGAGGAATTCAGCCTTGAGCAGCAGCCAGATGGCAGCCGCTTGCGAGAAGGCCAGAATCAGATTGAGCACGGCATGCACAGGATTGCGGGCCGTGACAACCCGGAAGGCTGCAAACAGCAGCACGACCGAGAACAGATAGAAAAAACCAGTTTTGGCGTCCATGGATCGAATCTTTTCAAGTGATCAAGGAGCCGCTTCAGCGGTACTTGGCATCTGCCGCCTTGTTGGCAGCGATCTCGGCTTCATAACGGTCACCCACTGCCAGGAGCATGTCCTTGGTGAAGTAGAGATCACCGCGCTTTTCGCCGTGGTATTCGAAGATGTGCGTCTCCACGATGGAGTCCACCGGGCAGCTTTCTTCGCAGAAGCCACAGAAGATGCACTTGGTCAGATCGATGTCGTAGCGCGTGGTACGGCGCGAGCCGTCGTCACGCACATCGGACTCGATGGTGATGGCCATGGCAGGGCACACGGCCTCGCAAAGCTTGCAGGCAATGCAGCGCTCTTCGCCGTTTTCATAACGGCGCAGGGCGTGCAGACCACGGAAGCGTGGCGACTGAGGTGTTTTTTCCTCAGGGAACTGCACCGTGATCTTGCGACGGAAGGTGTAGCGGCCAGTCAGGGCCATGCCCTTGGCCAGTTCCCAGAGCATGAAGCTCTTGAGGAAATCCTTGAAGGAGAAAGGTGTTGCAGCTACTGCAGACATACGTACTCCGCTTATTTCCAGATGTTCCAGGGCGAGTACAGCCAAGCACCCACAACCACCAGCCACACCAGGGTGACGGGAATGAAGATCTTCCAACCCAGACGCATGATCTGGTCATAACGGAAGCGCGGGAAGGTAGCGCGAATCCAGATGAAGCACGACACCACCAGGAAGGTCTTGATCGCCAGCCAGATCCAACCGGGGATGAAGCCCAGGAAGTCGAACGGAGGCAGCCAGCCGCCCAGGAACATGATCACGGCCAGGATGGAGACCAGCCACATGCTCGCGTATTCGGCCAGGAAGAAGACCGCAAAGCCCATGCCCGAGTACTCGACCATGTGACCGGCCACGATTTCGGCTTCGCCTTCGACCACGTCAAACGGGTGACGATTGGTTTCGGCAACGACCGAGATCAGGTAGACGATGAAGATGGGCAGCAGAGGCAGCCAGTTCCAGGACAGGATGCTCATGCCCATGGATGCGAACTGACCTTGACCCTGGCTCATCACGATGGCCGACAGATTCATGCTGCCCGTGACCATGATGACCACCAGGAAACAGAAGCCCAGCGCGATTTCGTAGCTCACCATCTGAGCCGAGGCGCGCAGTGCGCCCAGGAACGCGTACTTGGAGTTGGAAGCCCAGCCCGCAATGATCACGCCATAGACTTCAATGGAAGTGATGGCCATCAGCAGCAGCAGGCCTGCGTTCACGTTGGCCAGGGCCACATCGGGAGCGAAGGGAATCACCACCCAGGCCGCCAGGGCCGGCATGATGGCCATGACGGGGCCCACATAGAACAGGCCCTTGGCTGCAGCCGTGGGCTGAATCAGTTCCTTGGTCAGCAGCTTCAGGCCGTCAGCCAGAGGCTGCAGCAGACCCGAAGGACCCACGCGGTTGGGGCCCAGACGGATTTGCATGAAACCCAGCAGCTTGCGTTCCCACAGCGTGAGGTAGGCCACGGCACCCATCAGGGGAGCCACGATGGCCACGATGCCGAGCAGAATCCAGATGACGGGCCAGGCCACATCGGTCCAGAAGGGAGCGGCGGACAGGCCCGCGCCCCAGGCTTTCAATGCGTCGATCATGCGGCGCCTCCCTCACGAACCTGACGAGCGTCAGCCGTCAATTGCAGCGACGTAGCGCGGCGCACGATGCTGTCGAGCTGGTAAATGCTGGCGACTGCAGGCGCAGTCTCAGTGCCGGCAGGCACTGCGCTCACGGCCTGGGCCGCGTTGCTCAGCACATTGGCGGGCACTTGGGCAGCGCCGCCAGTGGCCTCAGCCAGCACGTCTTGCGACGTTTCATAGTCCACGCCCGGAACACCCATCAGGTTGGCCAGCACGCGCAGCACCTTCCATGCGGGGCGTGTGTCCGCCAGAGGCTTGACCACGGCATGGAAGCTCTGCAGACGGCCTTCGGCGTTGACGAAGCTGCCCGAGGTTTCCGTGAACGGAGCAATGGGCAACAGCACATCGCTGAATTCCAGGTTGGCCTTGAAGGGGCTCAGAGTCACCACCATCTCGGCCTTGTTCAGACCTGCGATGGCGGCCTTGCCGGCAGCGCTGTCGAACTCGGGCTCGTTGTTCAGCAAGATGGCAGCCTTCAGGCCACCATCAATCATCTGAGCTGCATTCAGACCGTTGCCAGCAGGCATGGCCTTGACCCATTGCGCGCCCACGGTGTTGGCGGCCTCGGTCAGATAGCCCACGGCGGCGCCGGTCTGCTCGGCAACCCAGTTGGCCAGAGCCAGCAGTGCGGAAGCCTGAGCATGGTGCGCCGCGGCATTGCCAAGCAGCACGGCCTTTTGCTCGCCGGCCAGCAGGGCGGCGGCAATCGCCTTGGCTTCGTCATGGACCTGACCAGCCACGGGAGCCGAGACACCCTTGGCCTCGGCCACGGCAGCGGCCACATCGGCCAGAGCCTGAGCCCAGTCGCCGGCTGCGACCACCGAGGCGTTGACGGGCAAGGCCCAGTCATAGACGCGATCGTTGATGGCGAAAACCTTGCAGCCCTTCTTGGCTGCCTGGCGGATGCGCTGTGCGAACAGCGGATGGTCCTTGCGCAGGTTGGAGCCCACGATCAGAGCCGACTGCAGAGTGCTCAGTGCAGCGATGGGCAGACCCAGCCACTGCACGCCTTGCGGGGCTGCGAACTCGGCATTGCGCAGACGGTAGTCGATATTGTCGCTGCCGATGCCGCGCACCAGCTTGCCGGCCAGGAACAGCTCTTCCAGCGTGCTGTGCGGGCTGACCAGAGCACCGATGGCGCTGGCGCCATGGTTGCTCTTGATCTGCTGTAGGCCGTTGGCCACATATTCGAGGGCGGTCTGCCAGTCGACTTCCTTCCACTCGCCGCCCTGCTTGAGCATGGGCTTGGTGAGGCGTTCGTCGCTGTTCAGCGCTTCATAGGAGAAGCGGTCGCGGTCGGCAATCCAGCATTCGTTGACTTCTTCGTTCTCGAAGGGCACAACGCGCATGACCTTGTGGTTCTTGACCTGAACAATCAGGTTGGAACCCGTGGAGTCGTGCGGAGCCACCGACTTGCGGCGCGACAGTTCCCAGGTACGGGCGCTGTAGCGGAAGGGCTTGCTGGTCAAGGCGCCCACGGGGCAGATGTCGATCATATTGCCCGACAGCTCGGAATCCACGCTATCGCCCACCACGGTGGTGATCTCGGAATGCTCGCCGCGGTGAATCATGCCCAGCTCCATGACGCCGGCCACTTCCTGGCCAAAGCGCACGCAACGTGTGCAGTGAATACAGCGGCTCATTTCCTCCATGGAAATCAGCGGGCCCACGTTCTTGTGGAAGACCACACGCTTTTCTTCTTCGTAGCGCGAAGAGCTGCTGCCATAACCCACTGCCAGATCCTGGAGCTGGCATTCGCCGCCCTGGTCGCAGATGGGGCAGTCCAGCGGGTGATTGATGAGCAGGAACTCCATCACCGACTGTTGTGCCTTGATGGCCTTCTCGCTCTTGGTGCGCACGATCATGCCCTGCGTCACTGGCGTGGCGCAGGCGGGCATGGGCTTGGGAGCCTTTTCCACATCCACAAGGCACATGCGGCAGTTGGCCGCAATGGATAGCTTCTTGTGGTAGCAGAAGTGAGGAATGTAGGTGCCGGCCTTCTCGGCTGCATGCATGACCATGCTGCCTTCCGTCACCTCGACCTTTTTTCCGTCCAGTTCAATTTCAACCATATGCTTGTCTCGCGATCAGGCGCTCATGCAGCCTGTTTGGAAGCGTTCTGGATCTTCGCTTCGAACTCGTGGCGGAAGTGCTTGATCATGGCGCGAACCGGCATGGCTGCCGCGTCGCCGAGCGCACAGATGGTGCGGCCCATGATGTTCACGGATACCGAGTCCAACAGCTCGATATCTTCCGGACGGCCTTCGCCGTGCTGAATACGGTTCACCACGCGCCACAGCCAGCCCGTACCTTCACGGCAGGGCGTGCACTGGCCGCAGGACTCGTGCGAATAGAAGTACGACAGACGCAGCAGGCACTCGACCATGTCGCGCGAATCATCCATCACGATCACGGCGCCCGAACCCAGCATGGAGCCCGCCTTGGAGATGGAGTCATAGTCCATCGTGCAGTCCATGATGATGTCGGCAGGCAGCACGGGCGACGAAGAGCCGCCGGGGATCACCGCCTTGAGCTTGCGACCGGTGCGCACACCACCCGCCAGTTCCAGCAGCTTGCTGAAAGGCGTGCCCATGGGAACTTCGTAGTTGCCGGGCAGGTTCACGTCGCCGCTGACCGAGAAGATCTTGGTGCCGCCGTTATTGGGCTTGCCGCACTCCAGGTAGGCCTGGCCACCGTTGCGGATGATCCAGGGAACGGCCGCGAAAGTCTCGGTGTTGTTGATGGTCGTGGGCTTGCCGTACAGACCGAAGCTGGCGGGGAACGGCGGCTTGAAGCGGGGCTGGCCCTTCTTGCCTTCCAGCGATTCCAGCAGCGCGGTTTCCTCGCCGCAGATGTAGGCGCCGAAGCCATGGTGGGCATGCAGCTGAAAGCTGAAGCTGCTGCCCAGGATGTTGTCACCCAGGTAGCCGGCTGCGCGGGCTTCTTCCAGGGCTGCCTCGAAGCGATCATAGACTTCGAAGATTTCACCGTGGATGTAGTTGTAGCCGATGCTGATGCCCATCGCGAAAGCGGCAATGATCATGCCTTCGATCACGATGTGCGGGTTGAACATCAGGATGTCGCGGTCCTTGCAGGTACCGGGTTCGCCCTCATCGGAGTTGCAGACCAGATGCTTCTGACCGGGGAACTGGCGGGGCATGAAGCTCCACTTCAACCCCGTGGGGAAGCCCGCACCGCCACGGCCGCGCAGGCCGGATTCCTTGAGCGTCGCGATGACCTGATCCTGCGTCAGACCCTCGCCGCCATCCTTGCCCAGCAGCTTGCGCAGGGCCTGATAGCCGCCGCGTGCTTCATAGTCCTTGATGGACCAGTTGCTGCCGTTCAGATCCGCATAGATCTGGGGGTTGATGTGACGGTCGTGGAAGCAGGTTTCGTTGCCGGTCGATGCGAACTTGGCCAGTACGGCATTGGCGGCAGGATTGTTCAGAATCGTGCTCATGCCTTACCCTCCGCTGCACGCAGACCGTCGACCAGCTCGTCGAGCTTTTCGTTGCTCATGAAGCTGCACATGCAACGGTCATTGACCAGCATCACGGGCGAATCGGCGCAGGCGCCCAGGCACTCGGACTGCTGCAGCGTGAACAGGCCATCCTTGGTGGTCTCGCCCATCTTGATGCCCAGCTTGTGCTCCAGGTGGTGCAAAGCCTTGTAGCCGTCGCGCAGCTGGCATGGCAGATTGGTGCAGACATTCAGCTTGTACTTGCCAACGGGTTGCTGGTTGTACATGTTGTAGAAGGTGGTGACTTCGTGCACCGCAATCTCGGCCATTCCCAGGACTTCGGCAATCACTGCCTCACTTTCCTGGCTGACCCAGCCCTGCTCCTGCTGCACGATAGACAGGCAAGCCATGACGGCAGACTGTTTCTGGTCAGCCGGATACTTTGCCACCTCACGCGCAAAGCGTTCTCTGGTCGCTTCGGTAATCATCGGTCAACGTCTCCAAACACGATGTCCAGGGTACTGAGCACCATCACGGCGTCAGCCAGCATATGGCCACGGCTCAGTTCATCGAGAGCAGCCATGTGCGCAAATCCTGGTGGACGAATCTTCAGTCGATAGGGCTTGTTGGCGCCATCGCTGATCAAATAAATGCCGAACTCACCCTTGGGATGCTCGACGGAAGCGTAAGCCTCGCCTTCGGGAACCTTGAAGCCTTCGGTAAAGAGCTTGAAGTGGTGAATCAGCTCTTCCATGTTGGACTTCATGGCTTCACGGCTGGCGGGCGCAACCTTGTGATTGTCCGTGATCACCGGGCCGGGATTGACACGCAGCCAGTCCACGCATTGCTTGATGATCTTGTTGGACTCGCGCATTTCGGCCATGCGAACCAGATAGCGGTCGTAGCAGTCGCCCGTGGCACCCACCGGAATATCGAAGTCCAGCTTGTCGTAGACCTCGTAGGGCTGGGTCTTGCGCATGTCCCAGGGCAGGCCCGAGGCGCGCAGCATGGGACCGGTCAGACCCAGATTGATGGCGCGCTCTGCAGACACCACGCCGATGCCGACATTACGCTGCTTCCAGATACGGTTGTCGGTCAGCAAGGTTTCGTACTCGTCCGCGCACTTGGGGAAGCGCTGCGTGAAAGCATCGATGAAGTCCAGCATCGAACCCTTGCGGTCTTCGTTCATGGCCTCCATGGAGCGCACATTGCGCACCTTGCTGGCCTTGTACTGAGGCATGCTGTCCGGCAGATCGCGGTACACACCACCGGGACGGAAGTAGGCCGCGTGCATGCGTGCACCCGACACCGCTTCGTACATGTCCATCAGCGCTTCACGCTCGCGGAAGCTGTAGATCAGGATGGTCGAGCTGCCGGCATCGTTGCCCGAGGAACCCAGCCACATCAGGTGATTCATGATGCGGGTGATTTCCGAGAACATCACGCGGATGTACTGGGCGCGGATGGGCACTTCGATGCCCATCAGCTTTTCGATGGCCAGGCAGTAAGCATGCTCGTTGCTCATCATCGAGCAGTAATCCAGGCGGTCCATATAGGGCAGCGACTGGATATAGGTCTTGCTTTCGGCCAGCTTTTCGGTCGCACGGTGCAGCAGGCCGATGTGCGGGTCGGCGCGCTGCACCACTTCGCCATCGAGCTCCAACACCAGACGCAGCACACCGTGCGCTGCCGGGTGCTGCGGACCAAAGTTCAGGGAATAGTTCTTGATTTCAGCCATGGTCTTCCGTCAAAGGCGACGCGCGCCTTTAGTGCAGGCCTCCGCCATAGTTTTCTTCACGAATGATGCGCGGCGTGATTTCGCGCGGCTCGATCGTGACGGGCTGGTACACCACACGTTGCTGTTCGGCGTCGTAGCGCATTTCCACGTGACCGGACAGGGGGAAATCCTTGCGAAACGGATGGCCGATGAAGCCATAGTCGGTCAGGATGCGGCGCAGGTCTTCATGACCTTCGAACACGATACCGAACAGATCGAACGCTTCGCGCTCGAACCAGTTGGCAGAATTCCAGATCGGATTGATCGAAGCCACCACGGGGAAATCGTCATCGGCACAGTACACACGCACACGCAGACGCTGGTTCAGCGTCAGGGACATCAGGTGAGACACCACGGCAAAACGTGGACCGTCCTTGCCGACTTCCGCATAAGTGGAGTAGTCCACGCCGCACAGATCCAGCAGCATCTCGAACTGGCAGTCCGGCGCGTTGCGCAGGATCTGCATCACGTCCAGATACTGGCCAGCAGACACTTCCACCGTCACTTCGCCGTAGGCCAGAGTGACAGAGCGCACCTTGTCACCCAAGGCAGCCGTAACCACATCCCGAAGTTTTTCGGGGTGAATAGCAATTGCAGTCATCTCAGCCCTTTAAACGCGAGCGATGGTGTGGGTACGACGAATCTTCTGCTGCAGCTGGATGATGCCGTAGATCAGCGCTTCCGCTGTCGGAGGGCAACCAGGCACATAGACGTCGACGGGAACGATGCGATCGCAACCGCGCACCACCGAGTAGCTGTAGTGATAGTAACCACCACCATTGGCACAGGAGCCCATGGAGATGACCCAGCGCGGCTCGGACATCTGGTCATAGACCTTGCGCATCGCGGGAGCCATCTTGTTGCACAGCGTACCGGCAACAATCATCAGGTCAGAGTGGCGGGGGCTGGCACGGAACACTTCGGAGCCGAAGCGACCGATGTCATAGCGGGCAGCAGCTGCGTGCATCATCTCCACCGCACAGCAGGCCAGGCCAAATGTCATGGGCCAGATCGACCCTGTCTTGGCCCAGTTCACCACCGTGTCATAACTGGTGGTGACGAAGCCTTCCTTCATCACGCCTTCGATCATCGTGTTTCCTCAGAAAAGCTGCTTATTCCCAATCCAGGGCGCCTTTTTTCCACTCGTAGGCAAAGCCCACGACCAGAATGGCCAGGAAAATCAGGACAGCAACAAAACCCACGCCGCCAACATCTTTGAGTGCGACAGCCCAGGGCAGCAGAAATGCGATTTCCAAGTCAAACAGAATGAACAGGATGGCAACCAGGTAATAGCGCACATCAAATTTCATCCGAGCGTCGTCAAACGCCTCGAAACCGCATTCGTAGGGAGAGTTCTTGGCAGCATCAGGGCGATTGGGACCAAGCACGTAGCCGAGAGCCAGGGGTACAACACCCACAGCCATGCCGATAAGAATGAACAGAAGAACGGGAAGGTACTGATCGATGTTCATCGAGTGGGCCTTGTTATGAAAACATGCCTCACCGATCACTGCCTGATCAGCAGGGCAGGTTTTTAGTTATGTGTTGGTGCCGTCGGCGAGACTCGAACTCGCACAGCTTTCGCCACTACCCCCTCAAGATAGCGTGTCTACCAATTCCACCACGACGGCTTCGTCTCAAAGTCCGGCAATCTCTGGAACCTTCATTGCAAAGATTCTGATCCCCAGACAATCCCTAGATTCTAGCCTGAAAAACCCCACTCTTCGGGGTTCTTCAGGATTTTCTCAAATTATTTTGTTGGGATCTGGGCGGCACCCTCTGCAGGAGCAGCAGGAGGCACGGCAGCATCACCGGTAGTTGCAGGTGGCACAGCGCCAGCAGGCGCAGGAGCGGACACAGCAGCGCCCTCAAGCACGCTGCCCGAGCTCACCGGACGGGCATTGCCCAGATAAGCCAGTGCCAATGTCGCCACAAAGAACACCGTGGCCAGAGCCGCCGTGGAGCGCGACAGGAAGTTGGCACTGCCCGAGGCGCCAAACAGGCTGCCCGACGAACCGCTGCCAAAGGAAGCCCCCATATCGGCACCCTTGCCGTGCTGCATGAGGATGAGGCCGATCATGCCCAGAGCGGCCAGCATCTGGACCGCGAGAATGACGCTGGAAAAGACGTTCATATCAAAACCTAAAAGTCTGAATCATTGCGCACCGCACCGGAGTGCGGCGCAGACGAATTATTGCGCTGCCGCAATAATGGTGAGGAAATCCGGGGCCTTGAGAGCCGCGCCACCGATCAGGCCACCGTCAATATCGGCCTGAGCCAGCAACTGCGCCGCATTGCCCGCATTCATGCTGCCGCCGTAAAGCACAGGCACGCGAGCGGCCTTGTCGCTGGCTGCAGCCAGTTGCGCACGCAGCACGGCATGAACCTGCTGGGCCTGCTCGGGCGAGGCGGTCTTGCCAGTGCCTATGGCCCAGACAGGCTCATAGGCCACCACCAGCTCGCTCACGCATGGACCGACCTGGTGAATCACGGCTGCCAGCTGACGCTTGACCACGACTTCTGTCTGACCGGCTTCACGCTCCGCCAGGGTCTCGCCCACGCAGACGATGGGCGTAATGCCCTTGGCCAGCGCGGCCTGGGCTTTGGCAGCCACCACGGCATCAGTCTCGCCATGATACTGACGACGCTCGGAGTGACCGACCAGCGCGTAGCGCACGCCGAACTCCTTGAGCATGATGGCCGAAACCTCGCCCGTGAATGCACCCTGCTCGTGCTGGGACACGTCCTGCGCGCCCACACCGATGGAAGTACCCGCAAGTTCCGCCTGGACCTGAGCCAGATAAGGCGCAGGAGCAGCCACGGCCACACCCGCCTTGTTTCCAGCAGGCAAGCCCTGCTTGATGGCCTGCAGCAAAGCGGCATTGGCAGCCAGGCTGCCGTTCATCTTCCAGTTGCCAACAATGAGTTTTTGCTTCATGTTTCCCAAGTCAAAACGATTTTTCCGGTGTGCTGGCTGGATTCCATCAGCGCATGAGCCTGCGCTGCGTCAGCAGCATCGAATTCACGATAAATGGCTGGGCGCACCTTGCCGGACTCCAGCAGGGGCCAGACATTGCGCTTGAGCGCCTCGGCGATCGCCGCCTTGAAGGCCACTGAACGCGGGCGCAGCGTGGAGCCGGTCACGGTCAGTCGCTTGCGCAGCACCAGGCCGGCATCGAACTCGGCCTTGACGCCGCCCTGCACCGCAATGATGACCAGGCGGCCATCAGGAGCCAGGCATTGGACTTCGCGCGCCACATAGCTGCCGGCAACCATGTCGAGGATGACGTTAACGCCTTCGCCTGCCGTGATGCGCTGCACCTCTGCCGCAAAGTCCCGGGTCTTGTAGTTGATGGCGTGATCGGCTCCGAGCTTGAGGCAGTCATCGCACTTGGCATCACTGCCAGCCGTGACAATGACCGTCGCGCCCCAGGCCTTGGCCAGCTGAATCGCCGTCACGCCAATGCCGCTGCTGCCGCCCTGCACCAGCAAGGTTTCGCCGGGCTGCAGAGCGCCCCGGTCAAACACATTGCTCCAGACCGTGAAAAAGGTCTCGGGCAAGGCCGCCGCCTGCACGTCGCTGAAGCCCTCCGGCACCGGCAGACACTGGTCCACTGGCGCAGCACAGAAACTCGCATAGCCGCCACCAGCCACCAGTGCACAGACGCGGTCACCGAGCTTGAAGCCCGCCTTGCGCATGGCTGCCTCGTCGCCCGCCACGATCACACCCGCCACCTCGAGCCCCGGAAGATCGGAGGCACCGGGAGGTGGCGCGTAATGACCTTTGCGCTGCAGCACATCGGGGCGATTGATGCCACTCGCGGCTACGCGAATCAGCACCTCCCCCTCAGCCGCCACCGGCATGGGACGTACACCCATGCGCAGCACGTCTGGCGCACCATAGCTGGTGATTTCCACCGCTCGCATTGTGTTGGCTTCCATAGTCAGGCTTTGCTTCATCAAAGAAATCAGGCTCAAACGCTTATGCAGAAAACGCTAGCAGCTACAAAATCAGGATCAGCCAGCAAACGACAAAACAGGAGACCGCCTCACGACGGCCTCCTGCTCAGCCATTACTGCTGCTGTTGCTGCTGCTCGTCAGCGGCTGCGCGGTTCTCGCGCGGCTCACGATTTTCGCGGGGTTCGCGATTCTGACGAGGAGCACGTTCGCGGTACTCGCGATCGCCACGGGGCTCACGCGGCTCGCGCTCGGGCATGCCGGCAGGACGCTCGGTCAGCGCCTTCATCGACAGCTTGACACGCCCCTTGTCGTCGGTTTCCAGAACCTTGACCTTGACCACTTGACCTTCTTGCAGGTAGTCGGTGACCTTTTCCACGCGCTCGTGGGCGATCTGGCTGATGTGCAGCAGACCGTCCTTGCCGGGCAGCAGATTGACCAGGGCACCGAATTCCAGGATCTTGACGATGGGGCCTTCGTAGATCTTGCCGATCTCGACTTCGGCAGTGATCTGCTCGATGCGCAGCTTGGCGGCTTCGGCCTTGGCGCCATCGGTGGCGGCAATGGTGATGGTGCCGTCTTCCTCGATGTTGATCTGGGTGCCGGTCTCTTCGGTCAGCGCACGGATGGTGGCGCCGCCCTTGCCGATCACGTCGCGGATCTTCTCGGGGTTGATCTTCATGGTGTAGAGCTTGGGCGCGAAGCTGGAGACTTCGGCCTTGGCTTCGCCCATGGCTTCCTGCATCTTGCCCAGGATGTGCATGCGCGCTTCCTTGGCCTGAGCCAGGGCGACCTGCATGATTTCCTTGGTGATGCCCTGGATCTTGATGTCCATCTGCAGGGCGGTGATGCCGTTGGTGGTACCGGCCACCTTGAAGTCCATGTCACCCAGGTGATCTTCGTCACCCAGGATGTCGGTCAGCACGGCGAACTTGTTGTCTTCCTTGATCAGACCCATGGCGATACCGGCCACATGCGCCTTCATGGGCACGCCGGCATCCATCATGGACAGGCAGCCGCCGCAGACCGAAGCCATGGACGAGGAACCGTTGGACTCGGTGATTTCCGACACCACGCGGATGGTGTAGGGGAACTCTTCCTTGGTCGGCAGGCAAGCGGCCAGAGCGCGCTTGGCCAGACGGCCGTGGCCGATTTCACGGCGCTTGGTCGAGCCCATGCGGCCCACTTCGCCGGTGGCAAAGGGAGGCATGTTGTAGTGGAACAGGAAGCGGTCTTCGAACTCGCCAGCCAGTGCGTCGATCTTCTGGGCATCGCGCTCGGTACCCAGCGTGGAGATCACCAGGGCCTGGGTTTCACCACGCGTGAACAGCGCGGAGCCGTGGGTGCGGGGCAGCACCGAGGAGCGGATCTCGATGGGGCGCACGGTACGGGTGTCACGGCCGTCGATACGGGGCTCGCCCGCCAGGATCTGCGAACGCACGATGCCGGCTTCGATGTCGAACAGCATGCCTTCAACCTTGACGCCGTCGAACGCCACGCCTTGCTCGGTCAAGGCAGCCTTGACGTCGGCGTAGGCCGTGCGGCAAGCCAGGGTACGCACCTGCTTGTTGCGCTCCTGGTAAGCGGCGCGCAGCTTGGCTTCACCCAGCTCGACCACCTTGGCGATCAGCGCTTCGTCCTTGGCGGGAGCAGTCCAGTCCCATGCGGGCTTGCCGCCTTCGCGCACCAAATCATGGATGGCGTCGATCGCGATCTTGCCTTGCTCGTGGCCGAACACCACGGCGCCCAGCATCACTTCCTCAGGCAGTTGCTGGGCTTCGGACTCCACCATCAGCACGGCGGATTCGGTGCCGGCAACGACCAGATCCATCTGCGAATCCTTGCGCTGGGTCTGACCGGGGTTCAGCACGTATTCGCCGTTGATGTAACCCACGCGGGCTGCGCCAATAGGACCGTTGAAAGGCAGACCCGACACTGCCAGAGCAGCGGAGACAGCAATCATGGCAGCGATGTCGGCGTCGACTTCGGGGTTCAACGAAATGGTGTGGATGACCACATGCACGTCGTTGTAGAAGCCTTCGGGGAACAGGGGACGGATGGGGCGGTCGATCAGACGCGAGGTCAGAGTCTCCAGCTCGGAAGGCTTGGCTTCGCGCTTGAAGAAGCTGCCGGGGATCTTGCCGGCGGCATAAGTCTTCTCGATGTAGTCAACGGTCAGGGGGAAGAAGTCCTGGCCGGCCTTGGCGATCTTGGAACCCACGACAGTGGCCAGCACCACAGTGTCGTCGATGTTGACCAGCACGGCGCCGGAGGCCTGACGGGCGATTTCGCCGGTTTCCATGGTGACCGTATGCTGGCCCCACTGGAAGGTCTTGGTAACTTTGTTGAACATGGTCATATTGACTCCTTCATGAATAGCTGGATGCGCTTATCCAGTCTTGATTTGGAGTGCAAACAGAACACGATGCCATTCCAGTGCTGCGCTACGCGCTATACAAATTGCAGCACGCAGTGCAGCACTGGAATGACACAGCTTCGCTCTGTTTTGCGAACTCCGAAGTAAAAAACGCCTGAGCTAGGCAATCTAACTCAGGCGTTTCGATCTTTCACCGTGCTTACTTGCGCAGGCCCAGCTTGGCGATCAGTGCTGTGTAGCGGTCAGCGTCCTTGGACTTCAGGTAGTCCAGCAGCTTGCGGCGACGGCTCACCATGCGCAGCAGACCGCGGCGACCGTGGTGGTCCTTGGCGTTAGCCTTGAAGTGGGGAGTCAGTTCGTTGATGCGAGCTGTCAGCAGAGCCACTTGCACTTCGGGGCTACCAGTGTCGTTTTCGGAACGGGCATTGGCCTTGACAACTTCAGCCTTCTTATCGGCAGCGATCATTTTGTTTTCCTTAGGATTTGGCACTCAGCGGGGAGCACCTTGGTTACTTGCGCCAAGACTGGAAAGGCCTCAGCGTGCGTCTTGCACCATGCAAAACCTGGCGATTATATCAAGAGCTGATTTATTCCCCATACAGCAGCACGACCAGCCTCGGATCCAGTCAGGCAAACCCCGCTTGCCGATGCCAGGACCAGACACTGACAATGCCTCATCACCTTCGACCAAGGATGCGCCATGCTCCGACTGTCTCGACGAGACTCGCTTGCCCGTCTCTGCACTGCGGCCCTGGCGGCTGTCGCGCTCGCCCATCTGCCGGCATTCCCAGCCAATGCAGCCGTTGAACGCAGCCACACGGCTGCCAGAAAGCGAAGACACAAGGTCAAGATCCTGAACACCCGGAGCAGCTCGGAAGAGACCACCGCCGAACGCGACAGACGGCTGTACCGGGAATGCCAGGGAAGACCCAACTCCGGGGCATGCGCGGGTTATGCCTATCCGTCCTCCGGGCGCAGGCGCTGAACGACCACCCATCTTCTCGTTGGAACCACTCATCCAGCCCCCTGGCACCCGGCATGCAACGAAACGTAATATGCTGGCATGCCCAGATCGCCCTTTACCAGCCGCCATTTCGTCAAAGGCTTCACCGCCATAGAACTCATAGTCACGATCGCCATTCTGGCGATATTGGCCGGTATCGCGGCCCCCAGCTTCAACCCCATCATTGAACGCTGGCGCGTACGCCAGGCATCCGAGGAACTGCAGTCCACGTTTTACTTTGCGCGCTCCGAAGCCATCAAACGCGGCGGCAATGTGACTATTTTGCGCAGCGCTGATGGCGAAGGCTGCACAGCGGTGGGCTCCGACACCAGTCTCTGGAGCTGCGGCTGGATTGTGTTTGCCGACCTGAACAGCAACGGCGCGCAGGACAGCGGCGAAGACACATTGCAGACGGCTCCTGCTCCCAACAAGGTAAGCGTGCAGTTCACCAATACCAGCGATGCGAAGCTGACCGACCCGATCAAGGTCGACCGCTGGGGAAGATTCTCAAGCACGAATGCTGCCATCGATTTTGCATTTCGACTGACCCCAAAAAGTGGCAGCACCGCCAACGCATCCTCAATCTGCGTCAGCAGCAGCGGACGCATCAAGCGACTCGAATCTGCAACCAGCTCATGCAGCAGTTAACCAAGCGAACGGGATCATTGGGCAGCGGCACAGGCCCGCCCTCAACAAGGAGTCTGTATGTACACCAGCTTCAACAACGCTCCGCATCTCACCGCCCCCGGCTTGAGCAGTTACGGATTCACCTCCATTGAGCTGATAGTGACCGTTGCCATCGTCGCAATCCTCAGCGCCATTGCAGTGCCCAGCTTCAACTTTATTTTTGAGCGCTGGCGCGTCATGGAGGCCGTGGAGATCATGAAATCCAGTCTGATGTTCGCCCGCTCGGAAGCTATCAAGCGCGGCGGCAACGTATATCTGGAAAAGCTTCCCCGAACCACTGTTGGCTGCGTAACCGACGGAACCAACCAGGACTGGGATTGCGGATGGGTCGTCTTCGTGGACAGCAATGGCAACAGACGCTGGAACAGCGGAGAGGAAATTCAGCGCTATGAGCCACCGGCCAAAGTAACCGTCACCAGAACCAAATCAGGAGCCACCATCAGTGTCGACCGCTGGGGAATGATGGACGGTGCCAATTTGGTCGGCTTCACGATAGCGCCTCAGCCAGCCGGAATAGCCTCTGCCGCAACCAAGGGCATTTGCATGTCTTCGGGCGGACGAATTCGAGTCATTGAACAAAAAGACGTGCCATGCACCAACTGAATCACACTCGCCAAATCAGCAAGCAGCGGGGCATTACTTTGCTGGAATCGCTGATTGCCATCGTGGTCGCCGCGCTAGGCATCCTCGGCATCCTCGGCGTACAAATGCGCACGCTGACAGACACCCAGACCAGCATGCGCCGCGCTCAGGCAATCCGCTTGATTGAAGACCTCAGCGAGCGCATGAAGGTGAACCCCAATGCACTGAGCGGCATCAACACCTACGTCACGGGCTGGACCGCCACCCCTCCCACCACTGCCGCGACCAAAAAATGCGTCGGCAGCACTACCTGCACCCAGGCCGAATTGGCGGAGTACGACCTCAAGGAATGGAAGCGTCTGGTGGAGCGCGCTCTGCCACTTGGCAATGCAACCACCTTTCTGGCCCTAGCCGATGGTGATTCCAGCAGCATCACCAACCGCCGGCAATTGGGCGTGCTCATACGTTGGCGTGAAAACGAGCGAGAGGACTTTGCAAGCGACGCCGCCGGCACTGCTGCCAAAAAAGCCTACAAGGACGCCATCAACACCGGAGCCAGCATCAAGAGCGACGGCAGCATCAGCACCAAAGATCCCACCTCCTGCCCCGCCAACTTCACTTGCCATCTTCAATACATACCGGTCAGTGCACGCTGCGCACCGGACTTTCGCGCGGGCAATAGCGCACCTTTGTTTTTTTGCCCAGGAACCTGACGCATACCTATGAAAGTCTCCGTCATCCCTGCTCGCACCGCGAGAAGCCATCCCCAGCGGGGCGTAACCCTAATTGAACTGCTCGTCGGCATCGTCATCGGCCTTCTGACGGTAGCCGTTGCCATGGGCGCGCTCATGGTATCAAGAGGCGTTACCGGCACCGTCAGCGATAGCAGCATGCTGCAACAGCAAGCTGCATATGCCTTTCGCATCATTGGCCAGCAACTCCGTCAAGCTGGCTCCTTGAAGCTCAATCTGGCATCACAGAAGTCAGAAGGGGCCGATATCGACATGTCTGATCCGGTAGCCTTTGAAACCAAAGCAACTGATTTTGACCCAGCGCTCAATACCATCAGCGGTATGGACAGCCCCGGAACCAATGAATACAAGCTCACCTTGGGTTATCGCAACTATACAGAGCCGGTATATACATCG
Organism: Comamonas sp. Z3; assembly: GCF_008121565.1. Taxonomy (NCBI): domain Bacteria; kingdom Pseudomonadati; phylum Pseudomonadota; class Betaproteobacteria; order Burkholderiales; family Comamonadaceae; genus Comamonas; species Comamonas sp. Z3. The sequence continues at coordinate 674,761 of NZ_VOQU01000002.1, read as the reverse complement.
ACAAATGCAGCATCCATGCTGCGCGATTGCCTCGGCCAATCCCCCAATGACAACCTGATTCAAAGCCGGTTCTCGCTCAATTCCACAAACAATGAACTGCGCTGCGTGGGCGCATCTGGAAGTTCGCAGCCCATCATCCAGAATGTCGCTAATTTTCAAGTGCGATATTTGCTGCAGACATCGGCGTCCAGTGGATCCCCGCAGATCAGCTATGTCGATGCAGCTACTGTGGCAAACGCCTGGCCGCAGGTTGTCGGCGTGGAAGTATGTCTCGTGCTTTATGGCAATGAAGCCATAGATATGCCAGATAACACCACCTATCTGGACTGCGACAACAGTACATCAGTCACCATGAATACATTGGCTTCCCCACGCACGCGAAGAGCACACATGGTTTTCCGAAACATCTACCAGCTGCGCAGCCAGGGACTGACTACCGTCAGCTGAAAATCATGAATGCATTCAAATTTTCCCGGCAAAGAAAACAAAGAGGTATATCACTGTTCGTCGTGATCATCTTTGTCATGCTCTCCATGCTGCTTGCACTTTGGGCATCCCGCACATCGCTTTTCAATGAGTTGATTGTCGGCAATGACGCCGATTACCAGCGAGCCTTCGAGGCAGCCCAAGCCATTTTGCAAGATGCCGAACTCGACATTCGTGGAGAAAACTCTGATGGCAGCTTTTGCACACCCAATGACAACGACGGCAATATATGCCGGCGCACGACTGTAGAGAAGATCCCGCTAGAAGCACAAGAGGTGGGAACGCTTCTGGCGGACCTCGCAGACCCCAACAAAATCCCCAACACAGCGCCGAAATGCAAGAACGGGATTTGCATCAAGCGCGCCGATCGCCCTGACATCAAAGACAAGCAGGACTTCTGGAACAACACAGATTCGACCAAGGGCATTACCCTGACACAAATGACTGGCGTACATACAGGCACCACCACACCCGTCGGTGCGCGCTATGGTCAATTCACTGGGGCAGCAATCGGGGATGACGATAGTCCTGCAAGTGCCATCTTGCGTGACAGAAGTGCTGCCAACCAAGGTGCCTGGTACTGGATCGAAATTCTCCCCTATGACGACAGCAGCAAAAACTCCGGCGTTCTTGTGAATAGCACGGGTACTGGAGCCATAAACCCCAACAATATTCTTGCGCTTAATTTAACTCCCAATATCGTCTACAGAATTACAGCACTTGCCTATGGCCGCAAACCTACCACCATGGTTGTATTGCAGCAAACATATGCACGCCAGAAATTAAAAGATTAATATTTCATTGAATATATTTAATATTTAAAAATAAAAGGTGGATGTCATGTCATATAAAACTCCCACTCATTTCTCAAAAAAAATACTCACTATTGCCATTTCATCGATTTTAACGCCTCAGATTGCTTCAGCCATTGAATTGGTTCAATCACCACCTGGAACCATCCAACCTTATGTAACACCCAACGTAATCATCTCTATTGATGACTCAGGGAGTATGGATTTTTGCCTCACCCTACAGAAAAATGGCAGCGAAGGCACATCTAACTGCATCATAGAATGGGATAAAAATGGAGTTCCAAGCAAGTGGGCAAATGTCAGCAGCAATACAACACCTAACGCCGATGGAAGTTGGCCAGGAAACTCAAAGAGGATCAATGTTTTAAAATACTCCCTTAAGCAAGTATTTAGCGATACCACACTGCTGCCCGACAAAAAAATTCGATTGGCTTGGCAAGCCATGTGGAATAATGGCAAATCCCCAGGGGCGGGTCCAGACAATAAAATCAGGTGGTCAAATGGAGTTACTTATACAAGCTATGGCGGCGCAAACAATGTTAACAGCACTTCCTTAGACGTTAATTCAATGCGTCCGCTGCAAGGAAACACCACAACTGCCGGAACGCAACGCAAAAATTTTCTCGATTTTGTGGACAATCTAAAAGCCACAAACGGTACGCCATCGCATCTGATGTTCAGCCAAGCTGATGCCTATATGCGACAACCGCTCAGCAAAAATAGTCCTTGGTCCGGCAATCCAGGAGGAAGCGATACTGCAAGTACGACCTATTTAGGCTGCCGGCGCAACTATCACATTATGATGACTGATGGGCGCTGGAATGGAACAGAAACAGGTGAATCACAAGATGACAACACAAAAAACAAAACTCTGCCTGATCAGACTGTCTATGGAAGCAGCAGTGCAAGCACCCGACCTTACAATAATCTCTACTCAGACAGCTATAGCAATACCTTAGCAGATTGGGCCTTTTACAGTTGGTCTGAACCTCTTCAAAGCACAGGCCTCACAGGAAGTCCGCAACCTACAACCGAATACGATAAAGCACCTACCACGGAAAATTTTGGCAAAGACTCGAAAAATAAAGATGCCATTTTAAATCGCTTCTGGAATCCTCGCTACAACCCTGCAACATGGGCACACATGGTTACCTATACCATAGGATTTAGCAATGTTGCAGTTACATGGCCAGGCGCTCCGGACATTATTGCACCAACCAACAAAGTTCCCTTTGGCTACGATGGAAGTTTTCCTGATTTTATAACAGGTAACAAATCATGGCCAAACCTTGATAGCGAAAACAAACGATCTCTTGATCTTTGGCATGCCGCTTTAAATGGTCGCGGTCGATTTTATGCTGTAGAAAAAGGCGAAGACCTCGAAAAAGCATTTCGTGAAATTTTTGGGCAAATCAATACCCAAACAGACCCTGACATGACATCCACCGCCACCAGTGGATCTAACAATACACGCTATGACGTTGGAAAGTTCACAGGAAATTATGAACCCAAAAATGGCTGGAAGGGATTCATCAAAGCGGAAACAGTGAGAACCGATGGATCCACTATTTCCACACCAGGTTGGAATGGTCAGAATACGGCAGATAAGCTTGATGCACTGAATGCTACTGGCGCCACTATCAATACCAGTAATAGACTTATTCTTAGCTGGAGCGACAAATGGGTAACCGACAAATATAAAGGCGGAGTTCTTTTCCAATGGGCCACAGATGACTCAAAACTAAGCTCCACACAAAAATCGTGGCTACAGAAAAAACCTGATGGATCTGGCACCGATGAAGGTGCCACCGCAGGACAGAATCGCCTGAATTTCATCCGCGGAGAGCGCACACTGGAAGGCTCAGAAAGCACCGGCTATACGGCCTCTAAACCATTTCGTGAGCGCAAGAGCATTCAGGGGGACATCATCAATTCCATTATCTGGTTCACGGGCCCTCCATCCAGCAACTACCCATTAAGAGGCTATGCCGACTTCACTCGCTCACAGCGCGCTCGCACCCCAATGATTTATGCGGGTGGCAATGACGGCATGTTGCATGGTTTTTCCGCCACCGATGGATCTGAAAAAATTGCCTATATCCCTCAAGGAATTATTCCCAGCTTAGGTCGCTTGACAGACCCCACCTACAATCAAAAGCACCGAAATTTTGTAGATGGCTCCCCCATGACTGGAGATATCTATACCGGCTCCAATATAGAGACAGATACCAATCCCGGATCGAACTGGAAAACAATGCTGGTAGGATCGCTTGGAGCCGGTGGAAAAGGGTATTTTGTATTAGATGTTACCACTCCAGGTGGCTTTGCAACTACCGATGCGTCTACCCTAGTCAAACTGGACCGAACTCGCAGCACAGATTCCGCGATGAATGCAGCTACTGCTCCTAACTGCGCCCTGACAGGGATGACCAGCACAGAACAAGCAGCTTGTGCCAAAGCAGTATTGGAAGATCGGGACATCGGAAACATCATTGCGACACCTGTTGCCGATGAAAACAATCCAATGCGTACCACACAAATCGCACGCATGAATAACAACCGCTGGGCAGTTGTCATGGGCAATGGCTACAACAGCACCACCCAGCGCCCTGTATTACTTATTCAGTATCTGGACGGAGATATGGCACTCAAGCGTATCCCTGTGGTGGGCACCATCGATGCGAGCCTCACTGACATTGGCACTGGCTCCGGCATTGCCAATGACAATGGTTTGGCAGCACCTCGATTAATCGATCTTAACGGTGATGGACTACCTGATATCGCCTATGCTGGTGATAATCAGGGGAATATGTGGAAGTTTGATCTGACCAGTGCAGATGCAAGCAACTGGGGAGTCGCTCTCAATGGAAGACCTCTGTTTACAGCGCAAGGACCAGCCTCACTGAACAGCGCTAGAACTCTTGCACAGCCCATTACAGCCCCCCCAACTGTGCGAGCGAATGATCGCAAAATGACTATCGGAACGGGCGCAGACAGGAAAACCATTGCGATTGGCGGCATGATGGTCGCATTTGGTACCGGCCGTAATGCCACCAAGGCCGACGAGAATAACCGGAACGTACAAACCATATACTCCGTGCTGGACAACACTCGCTACAACCTGATAACCACGAGTTTGGGCCCACGCCTGCAAGTCAATAGCGGCAATGCATCCTGCACAAGCCCCAATGGCACATGCATTCCAGTGCCCAAGGCCTTGGGCACTGGCGTGACGACAGCCGCACTAGCCCAGCAGACGATTACCGAACTGGACAATGGTCAGTTTGGAACTGTAGGAGCCAGCAATGATGACAATAAGCTCAGCGCAAGTACCTGGGCGAACTACAACGGCTGGTACCTCGACTTGCCTGCGGTCGGCGAGCGCCAGCTCAAGCCCATGGAATTCTATGACGGCAGCAATATCCTGACCATTTACTCCCAGGTTCCGGCCAAGGGTACGGATGTCGATCCCAATGTCGAAAGCTGCGAGTCCAGTACCGTGGATGAAGAGCGCCAGTACCGCACCTTCATCAACATCATGGATGGACTGCGTCCATCGGTTCAGATTGTTGATAAAAACAATGACGGACTCTACAACGCACTGGATTTGAACGTGTCGCGCGTCAAGGTAAGCAAAGGCTCCCACACGCTAGTCACCCAGAAAAACAAGATTGCGGACATCGATACCAAGAACGCCAAGGAGATGCTGGCCCGTATGCCTGAGCAATCGCTGCGCCCCAGCTGGCGTCAGCTGCGTTGATGGCTGCGCGCTTCACCAGGAGAAATTGAAAATGCGAGAAAAACAGCAAAAAGGCTTCACGCTGATCGAGCTGATGATTGTGGTTGCGGTCGTCGGCATTCTCAGTGCCATTGCATATCCCAGCTATACCGAGTATGTTAGCCGCGGTCACAGAGCCGACGCACGAGCAGGCCTGCTGCAAGCCCAGCTATGGATGGAGCGTGCAGCCACGGCAACCGGAGTCTATCCAACCAACTCAGACCTCACCAAGGTGCTACCCGCCAACCTGTCCTGGTCCGCCGACTCCAGCAAGCGCTATCAGATCGAAATGAAAGCCAGCTCCACTGCTGCCTATACTTTGATTGCCAAACGCAAAAATCCAGGAGCTCAGTCAACGGACAAGTGCGGAGATTTCACCCTCAGTAACACAGGGGTGAAGAGCGCGGACAATCTGGCAAGCGGCACTACGGCCTCGGATTGCTGGACCAAGTAACACGGAGCCCTCTGCATTACCATCCTGGGCATGACACCCTCTGCCCATTTCATGAACAAGGCGCTTGAGCAGGCTGCTCAGGCGCTTTTTCTTTCCTCACCCAACCCGCGCGTTGGCTGCGTGATCGTCGATGCCTCGGACCGTATCATCGGCCAGGGCTTTACCCAGCAGGCCGGTGGCCCCCACGCCGAGGTGATGGCATTGCGCGATGCGGCGGCCAAGGGCAACGATGTGCGTGGAGCCACGGCCTATGTGACGCTGGAGCCCTGCTCGCACCATGGCCGTACCGGCCCCTGCTGCGACGCCTTGATCGCAGCCGGCATAGCCAAGGTGGTGGGGGCGCTGACGGATCCCAATCCGCAAGTGGCCGGCCAGGGCTTCGAGCGGCTGCGCGCCGCGGGTGTTGATGTGGAGATTGGCCCCGGCGCAGCCGAATCACGCGAGCTCAATATCGGTTTTTTCAGCCGCATGATTCGCGGCACGCCCTGGGTGCGCATGAAGGCGGCCAGCTCGCTGGATGGCGTCACGGCCTTGCACAATGGTCAAAGCCAGTGGATCACCTCGGCGGCCGCCCGCGCCGATGGACATGCCTGGCGTGCCCGCGCCTGCACGATCTTGACCGGCATAGGCACGGTGCTGGAAGACAACCCGCGCCTGAACGTGCGCGACCAGCCCACGCCACGCCAGCCGCGTATTGCGGTGGTGGACAGCAAGCTCGACATCCCGCCGGACGCTCATGTTTTGAAAGCACCTAGCGGTTGCTTCATATACACCTGCAGCATAAATCAGTCCAAGATCGAGAAACTGCGAGCGCTAGGTGCTACGGTTATTGCTATGCCGAATGCAGCGGGCAAGGTCGATCTGGCAGCCCTGCTGCGCGATCTGGCCCAGCGCGGCACGAATGAGCTGCATGTGGAAGCAGGCTTCAAACTCAACGGCTCACTGATTCGCGAAGGTCTGGTCGATGAGCTCCTCTTCTATCAAGCCCCCAAGCTGCTGGGCACGGGAGCCATGGGCATTGCCAACTTCGGCCCGCTCGACAGTCTGGAGCAAGGCCTGCCACTGGAGTTCCATGATGTCGCCCGCATGGGACCGGATCTGCGCATTGTTGCCAGAATCCAGGGTCGAGAGCAGTTCTAGCGCAGTCTGTGTCCGACATGTGAACTCGGTCATCATGGGTTACAAAGCAGCAATGACGGCTCCTATCTCTACATCGTCACGCCTGCAGCCGTTGCGGCGGCCCAAGTGCCCGGCACTGCTTGCCGGCGCTTTTGTCGTGATGCTGCTCACGGGTTGCGCGGCACCGCTGCCCAAGCATGTGGAGCGCCCCGTCAGCACGGCCCTGAGTCAACCCCAAAGCACGGACCTGGGCCTGTTCATCTCCCAGACCCGGCCTGCCAAGGCCAAGCCCGATGCCTCGGCTTTTGCCTTGATCTCCGGCCCCAGGCATGCGCTCAGCAGCCGCATGGCGCTGGTGGAAAACGCACAGAAAACGCTGGATCTGCAGTACTACGCCATCCATGCAGACCAAAGCACCGGGCGACTGCTGCGCGCCGTCGTGCAGGCGGCCCGGCGCGGCGTGCGCGTACGCGTGCTGCTGGACGATTTTCACAGCACCGGGCCCGACGCGCAGGTCATGCGCCTGGCTTTTGTGCCCAATGTGGAGATGCGCATGTTCAACCCGCTGGCCGGCTCGCGCGCCTCCACCATCGGCCGGGCCTGGACGCTGCTGACCGACTTTCAGCGCGCCCAGCAGCGCATGCACAACAAGCTGTTCGTGGCCGACAACACCCTGGCCGTGATCGGCGGACGCAACCTGGGCGATGCCTATTTTGACGCCTCCAATGTGGGCAATTTTGTCGATCTCGATGTCCTGGCCGGCGGCCCCGTCGTCAAGGATTTGTCGCGCAGCTTCGACCGCTACTGGAACAATGTGCGCGCCTACCCCGTGCAGTCGCTGATCAGCGAGCCGGATTTGCTCAAGCTCAAGACGCAGTTCGACCAGGAAGACGCCAAAACCGAAGCCGCGCCAGCCCCGGGCACCGGAATCGCAGGACCGGAGTCCGAGGACAAGTCCATGAACCTGAACCGGATCCCATGGATCTGGGCCCAGGCCATGGTGCTGGCGGACAGCCCGACCAAGATTCCCGTCGAAGGTGCGGAACGATCGGCGGCCAGCGAGCCCGTCGGAACAGCCGTGCTCAAGGCGGACGACGCCCACAGCCTGCCCTCCTCGGCCACGCCGGCGCTGAATGCCGAATCGGTGGTCGATGGTCTGTTGGCCCTGATCCGCTCCGCCAGGCAGGACCTGCTGGTGGTTTCGCCCTACTTCGTGCCGGGGCCGGAGATCATGGATGCCTTTCGCGCCGCGCGCAGCAAGGGGGTGCGCATCCGGGTGCTGACCAATTCCCTGGCTTCCAACGATGCGCCGCTGGCCCATGCCGGCTATGCGCGTCATCGCAAGGCGCTGCTGGAGATAGGCATAGAACTGCATGAAATGCGCAGCGAAGCGGCCAATGTACGCTCCGCATTGCGCGCAGGCACCACGGGCTCCAGCGGGGGCAGCGCCGGGGCTTCGCGGGCCATGCTGCACACCAAGCTGCTGGTCATGGACGGGCGCCTGGTCGCCGTGGGCTCCATGAATCTGGACATGCGCTCACAGCTGCAGAACACCGAGATCGCCGTGCTGATCGGCAGCCGCCGCTTCAGCCAGCTGGCCAGCGACAGCATCGACGAAAGCCTGCCCGAAAACAGCTGGCGGGTGGACCTGGACCCCAAGGGCAAGCTGGTCTGGCGCGCCCCCCAGGAAAGCGGGCTCGAGGACTCCTACTCGGAGCCCGATGCCAGCCTTGGACTGCGCCTCATGCTGCAGCTGCTCGGGCCTCTGGCTCCGGACAGTCTGCTTTAGACACGGACTGCGGCCAGGCCCATTCCTGCTGCAGATCGCGCAGTGGCAGCGCCTGCACCCAATCGCTGATGGCGCGTTGATCGGTCTGGGTGCGCACTTCCTGATAGGCCTGCTCGGCTTCGGGAAAGCGTCTGCGCATGAGATTGAGCCATTGCTTGAGACGACCTGCACGCTGACGCGGCTCCAGATCCTCGCAGACCATATGCCAGAAACGCTGCACCTGGGGCACCAGTTCAAGCCAATCAATGCCCGCCGCCGCCGTGCCACTGCCCTGCTCCACGGCGCGGCGCACCGCCAGTGCCAGACCCGGGTCGGCCACGATGCCGCGTCCCAGCATCAGATCGTCACAACCCGAGACTTCGCGGCAGCGCAAGGCCTCCTCCACGCTCCAGATCTCGCCATTGGCCACCACATTCACGCCCACCGCCTCGCGGATGCGCGGAATCTCCTCCCAGTAGGCCGGGGGGCGATAGCCATCCAGCTTGGTGCGTGCATGGACGACGATTTCGCAGGCTCCGCCGCCTTCCATGGCCTGGGCGCACTCGGTCATCAGCGCCCGGTCGTTGAAACCCAGCCGCATCTTGGCCGATACCGGCAGCTGAGCCGGAACCGCCTTGCGCACGGCTTCGACCACGCGGGCAATCTGCATGGGGTCCTGCAGCAGCGATGCACCACCGCCATGGCGGTTGACCACCTTGGCCGGGCAGCCGAAATTCAGATCAATGCCCTCGGGCCCCAGACGCGCCAGATTGGCCGCGTTTTCGGCCATGCTGACGGGGTCAGAACCCAGCAGCTGCGCCCGCACCGGCACTCCGGCCAGCGTCCGGCTGCCGTAGCGCAGCTCGGGCATGGTGCGCAGATAGACCTTGTCCGGCAGCAGGGAGCCGCTGATGCGAATGAACTCGGACACGCAGCGATCCGCGCCGCCCACCCGGGTCAGCACATCGCGCAACACAAAATCCAGCAGCCCTTCCATGGGCGCAAGCAGCAGTCTCATTTCAGATTCAAATCAGATTGACCTGTAGCACTTATTCAGAAAACGCCAGCAGCTATTAATTCAGAAGCAATTGGCAAGCTGGGGCAGTAATGACTGGCCGATCCACTGCGAATTGGCGCAGATTCACACCAGTGTCATCGTCAGCTCATGCAATAGCGCATCCGCACTTGTAATGCGCCAGACAGAACCAGCCATGATTTTGCAGAAAACCGCCAAGGCCCAGGAGGAACTTCAGCCCGGATCGCGCCAGCTGCCGCAGCGCGCGCGCTCCCTGCTGTTGCTGGCCGGCGGCAAGAGCATGGAAGAACTTGCCGCCATGCTGGGCAGCGATCATGCCGCACTGGCCCAGCAATTGGTGGAGCAGGGGTATCTCCAACTGGTGGCGTCCTCCAGCGCCCCCAGGGAGCGCGGCGTGGCCCTCCACCCTGCAGTGGCTCTTGCCACCCTCGGCGAAAGCCCTGCCGTACCGGCCCTGGCGCCAGCAGAGCAAGCCGCCAGCACGGTGCCAGCCATCAATATGGCAGGCACGCGCATGTATTTATTCGATATGTGCGAGCGCCTGTTTGCCAACCGCCATGAGGCACTGGCCCAGACATTGCGCACCCAGCTGCGCGAGGCCAGAGACCTGAACAGTCTGCGCAGCGCAGGCATCAGCCTGTTGACAGCGGTAGAGGAATATGCGGGCGAAGAGCGCGCCCGGTCGCTGCGCGAAAGGCTGGCCGCCCTGCTGGCGCATGGCGAGGCAGCCGATCCGTCCAGCCAGGAACTGCAAGGCGCGACGGCCTAGCTTTCCGACGGCCGACGGACGACGCCCGCGGTCAAGCGGCAGCAGCCAGACGCCAGAGCGAGGTCACTTCGGCCGCGCGCGCAGTGTGCAAGGGGTCCTCGCGGTCCTGCGCCTTGCCATGATGCGGGCGAACGTCATCGCGGCCCAGTACCTTGAGGCCGGCCGCTTCAATCCAGCCCAGCAACTCGTCACGCGTACGCAACTTCAGATGCTCGGCCAGGTCCGATAGGATGAGCCAGCCTTCGCCACCCGGCAGCAGGTGTGCTGACAGCCCTTGCAGAAAGCCGCGCAGCATGCGGCTGTCTTCGTCATAAATGGCCTGATCGAGCACCGATGCTGCCTTGCCCGGCAGCCAGGGCGGGTTGCACACAATCAGGCCTGCCTGTCCTTGCGCAAACAGATCGGCACGCTGCAGCTCCACCCGGGAAGCATGACCCAGACGCTGCAGATTCTCGGTGGCACAGGCCAGCGCACGCTCGCTGGTATCGGTGGCGACCACCGACTTCACGCCGCGCTTGAGCAGCAATGCCGAGAGCACGCCCGTACCGACACCGATATCCCAGGCCTGTTGCAGACCGGCAGCAGGAATGCTCGCACGCGCCACCAGATCGAGATACTCGCCGCGCACGGGCGAGAAAACACCGTAGTGCGCATGAATGCGGGCGTCATCCAGGGCGGTAATCTCCACCCCCTTCTTGCGCCATTCATGGGCGCCGACCACCCCCAGCAGATCGCGCAGCGGCACCAGCACGGACTGCGCATGTGCCTCGGCCGGAGCAGCGCCCCAGGCCTCGGAGCAGGCCAGGCTCCAGTCCGGAGCCCGGCGCAAGGCGCAATGCCATTGCCTATCCAGCTCGATCAGAATGCTGCCCAGCATGCGTGCACGCTGGGCCTGGGACTGGCGGTACAGATGAAACGCGTGGGGAAAGCCTGCCGCAGCAGGGCTCTTTGGCGGGCTCTTGCGGCGCGACTTCTTGTCCAGCCGGCGGCCCAGTGCCAGCAACAGCTGGCGCGCATTCTGAAAATCACCGCGCCACAGAAGTGACGCACCTTCGCTGATATGGCGAAACGCCGTATCAGCGGGCATGGTGTCATCGGCAACTTCGATACGGCGGGGCTTGGGCAGGCTGCTTTCGCTGCGCCACAAGGCCGTATGGGCGCGGGCTTGCTCCTGCCATTGCAGTAGATCGAAAGCAGATGCGGGAGCGCAGACTGAGGCCGCGAGCTTGCTGTGGAGAGACGTCACGACCTGTCTTTCAGTGAGGGTTGAACCGCTGTGATCAGCCGTTCAGAGGGCGCTTGACGCGCACTTCTTCGATCTTGATGCTGCCGATCACAGCCGTCTTGGCCGTGGACATTTCACGCTTGAAGCCAGCCATTTCATGGAAACGCAGGGCACGCTCGTTGCGCAGCGGAATCCAGGCAGTCACATTGGTGCAGCCTTCTTCCAGCAAACCGTCACGGGCAGCGTCCCACAGGGCAACGCCAACGCCTTGGTTCCAGTGGGAAGGGGCAGCATAGATGGCCCAAATCTCGCCGGTGGTCTGGCGGGACTTTTCATCACGGGAGCGGTCAAAGCCGATAAAGCCGACGATCTTGTCGCCGTCGATGGCGACCTGGACCTGCGGCTCGCAGTATTCAATAGCTTCGCGCCAGTAAGCCTGGCGCTTTTCAACCGAGGACATGGCCTTCAGTTGATCATCGGGAACCAGACCTCGATAAGCCTCCAGTGCGGAAGCAGTATGGATCTGGGCAATCGCTTTTGCATCGCGAAGAGTAGCGGGACGGACCTGGATACTAGACATGGAAAAACCGGGGCGGAAACATGTAAGAATAGAAGGGCGTAATTGTCTACAGATTCAGAGTTTTGGCACGCGGTGCAGTGGTTAGCCATTTGCTCAACTGCGGCTGTTCGCTATTTCTTGCTATGGCGCAATCTATGTGCTATGCGCTTCACTAAGCAGAGCAGCAAGCCCGCAACCATCAATGGTTTGAGTCACATTTGATGACAATATGGCAAGCGCTCACCACAGCATGCAAGCGCTCAATCCCTGGATCGCAGTCAAGGAAATTCAGAGCCAGCGCCGCATGAATTCCATCACCCGGTCGAATTTCTCCCCGAATGGCGGGTACAGCAGGGACGTCGCCGCCCAGCGCGACTGTACGAAAACCGCCTTCTGGTGCACAAAGCGCAAAAAGCCCTGCTCTGCGTGATAGGCACCCCAGCCGCTGTCGCCGACACCGCCGAACGGCAAGTTCTCATGCGCCACATGCAGCAAGGTGTCGTTCACACAGACGCCTCCGCTGACGGTGCGCATCAGCACCGCATCGCGCTCGGCCTCGCCATTGCCGAACCAGTACAGCGCCAGCGGGCGCGGGCTGGCGTTGATGGCATTGATCACGTCCTCGATATGCTCGTAGGAGATCACGGGCAGGATGGGGCCGAAGATTTCCTCCTGCATCAGCTGCATCTCGCCCGTGGCGCCAAACACCAGCGCCGGAGCGAACTGGCGCTCCACCGCCTCGCCCCAGGCCGTGGTGTCGCCATCGACCGCAGGGGCTGCAGCCTCATGCATCCAGTGCACCTGCGCTCCCAGGCTTTGCGCCTGACGCAGCATCTGCTTGAGCCGGGCCAGATGGCGCTTGCTGATGATGGCCGTGTAGTCCGGGTTGCCCGAGATGCGCGGGTACAGTTGCTGGACCGCCGCCTGGTAGGCCTCGGCAAACTCCTGCTCCTTGCCGCGCGGCAGCAGCACATAGTCGGGAGCGATGCAGGTCTGCCCGGCATTGACCAGCTTGCCATAGGCCACCTTGAGTGCTGCGGCCTGCATATCGCAGTCCTGCGCAATGATGCAGGGCGATTTGCCCCCGAGCTCCAGCGTGGTGGGCGTCAGGTGCACGGCCGCTGCCTGCGCCACGCGCCGCCCCACGGCCGTGGAGCCGGTGAACAGCAGATGGTCGAACTGCAGGCCCGAGAACTGCGTGGCCACGGCCACATCGCCCTCGATCACGCAGAACTCTTCGGGTGCAAAGAACTGGGCGACCAACTCGGCCATTTTGGCCGAGGTATGCGGCGTCAGCTCGCTGGGCTTGAGCATCACTCGATTGCCCGCCGCCAACGCCGTGATGGCCGGCGCCAGCGACAGCTGCAGCGGATAGTTCCAGGGGGAGATGATGCCCACCACGCCCAGAGGCTGGCGCTCCACCCAGGCCTTGCCGGGCTGCAGCATCAGTGGCGTGCGCACGCGCTGGCGCTTGCTCCATCTGGGCAGGTGCTTGAGCGTGTGCCTGAGCATATTGCGCACCAGCATCAGATCCAGCATCTCGGTCCAGCGTTCGGAGCGCACGCCAAAGTCCTGCTCCACCGCCGCGCACAAGGCCGGACCGTTCTCGTCCAGCAGCTTCTGCAGACGCAGCAGCCTCTCCCGGCGCACCAGCAAAGGTACATCGACCTGCGTGCGGCTGGCTTGGTACTGCAAGTCAAAAATGCGGTGCAAGTCCATGTAGTTCATGCCTGTCTGAAAATCCCAAGATCACAATCCCGACCATACCGCGAGACTGCGTAAACACAGCGTAAAAAAAGAGCCTGATGCAACACTGCACAGGCTCTTGTGTGTTGACCGCGAAACCAGCCTGCGGCCCTTTGCTGCCTCACTGGCTCCAAAGTATGAAGCCTGCGCAAGGGCTTGTCATTACGACTCGTGCACCTCACGCGGCTGCACATCGGTCACATCGCCAGTACCGGGCAGAACGCCGCGACGCCCGCGGGTTTCACGCGCATCCTTCTTGGCATCGGCATTGCCCGACGATTGCGCCATCCACTCGGCTCCCGAGCGGTACACCGTCTGCCAACCGGCAAAAGGACTCATGGCACCCATGCTCATGGGCACCACGGGCTGGCCCGTGAGTCTGGCCCACAGGGCGCGCACGCCCCATGCCAGGGCGATGAGGCAGGCCACGGCCATCAGGCACAGGAAGAACACCAGGCCCACCAGCATCAGCATGATGCGGACGGCCCAACGGGTTGCAGTGGCGGCGAAATCGTTCAAAGCAATACCTCTTTCTAGGGTTCGAGACCTCAGGCAGTGCCTGCGGACTCGAACCGGAACACCCCGGGATCATTCACCGGGTCGACTGTCACAGCTATCGTACTCTTGGGCGGGAACTTTCCCTCGAGTAACAACTTGGACAGCGGGTTTTCAATACGCTGCTGGATGGCTCGCTTGAGAGGACGGGCACCGAACACGGGATCGAAGCCCACCTTGGCCAGCTCGGCCAGGGCCTGCTCGGACACCTGCATGCTCAGTTCCATCTTCTGCAGACGGCTTTCCAGCAACTTCAGCTGAATTCTGGCAATCGCCTCGATGTTCTTGGCATCCAGTGCATGGAAGACCACGGTTTCATCGATACGGTTCAAGAATTCGGGTCGGAAATGGTTTTTAAGTTCCCCCCAGACCGCTTCCTTCACATCATCCGCATCCTCGCCAACCATGGCCTGTATCAGATGCGAGCCGATATTGCTGGTCATCACGATCACAGTGTTCTTGAAATCCACCGTGCGCCCCTGACCGTCGGTCAGGCGACCATCGTCCAGAACCTGCAGCAACACATTGAAGACATCGGGGTGGGCTTTCTCCACCTCGTCCAGCAGCAGCACGCTGTAGGGCTTGCGACGCACGGCTTCCGTCAGGTAGCCGCCCTCTTCGTAACCCACATAGCCGGGAGGCGCACCGATCAAGCGTGCCACAGAGTGCTTTTCCATGAACTCACTCATGTCAATGCGCACCAGATGGTCCTCGCTGTCGAACAGGAATCCTGCCAGCGCCTTGCACAGTTCGGTCTTGCCCACGCCCGTGGGGCCCAGGAACAGGAAGGAGCCGGTGGGACGGTTGGGATCGGACAGGCCGGAGCGCGAGCGGCGGATGGCATTGGCCACGGCAGAGATCGCCTCCTCCTGGCCCACCACACGCTCGTGCAGCTTGTCTTCCATGTGCAGCAGCTTGTCCTTTTCGCCCTGCATCATCTTGGCCACGGGGATGCCCGTGGCACGGCTCACCACCTCGGCGATCTCTTCGGCTCCGACCTGGGTACGCAGCAGCTTGTTGGCCGTCGCGCCATCCTGGCCTTCTTCCTTGGCCTGGGCTTCATGCAACTGCTTTTCGAGTGCGGGCAGCTTGCCGTACTGTAGCTCGGCCACCTTGTTGAAATCGCCCTTGCGCTTGAACTCCTCGATCTGGATGCGCAACTGGTCCACTTCCTTGCGGATCTGCTCCGAGCCCAGAGCGCTGGCTTTCTCGGCCTTCCAGATTTCCTCGAGGTCGGCGTACTCGCGCTCCAGGCTCTCCAGCTCTTCCTCGATCAGCTGCAGACGCTTTTGCGAAGCCTCATCCTTTTCGCGCTTCATGGCTTCACGCTCGATCTTGAGCTGAATCATGCGGCGCTCGAGCTTGTCCATCACCTCGGGCTTGGAGTCCATCTCGATCTTGATCTTGGCCGCAGCCTCGTCGATCAGGTCGATGGCCTTGTCAGGCAGAAATCGGTCGGTGATGTAGCGATGGCTCAGCTCCGCAGCGGCAACGATGGCGGGGTCGGTGATATCGACGTTGTGATGCGCCTCGTACTTCACCTGCAGGCCGCGCAGAATGGCAATCGTGTCCTCCACCGAAGGCTCGTCCACGATGACCTTCTGGAAGCGTCGCTCCAGCGCTGCATCCTTTTCGATGTATTTGCGGTATTCATCGAGCGTGGTCGCACCCACGCAATGCAGCTCGCCGCGCGCCAGTGCGGGCTTGAGCATATTGCCGGCGTCCATGGCGCCATCGGCCTTGCCGGCGCCCACCATGGTGTGGATTTCGTCGATGAAAAGAATGATGCGGCCTTCGTCCTGTGCGATTTCCTTGAGCACGGATTTGAGGCGCTCCTCGAAGTCGCCGCGGTACTTGGCACCGGCCAGCAGACCGGCCATGTCCAGCGACAGCACGCGCTTGTTCTGCAGGCTCTCGGGCACCTCGCCGGCCACGATGCGCTGGGCCAGGCCTTCGACAATGGCAGTCTTGCCCACGCCGGGCTCGCCGATGAGCACGGGGTTGTTCTTGCTTCGGCGCTGCAGTACCTGGATGGCGCGGCGGATTTCATCGTCGCGGCCAATCACCGGGTCCAGCTTGCCGCTGCGGGCACGCTCGGTCAGGTCCAGCGTGTATTTCTTGAGCGCTTCGCGCTGGCCTTCGGCTTCCGCACTGTCCACGTTCTGACCTCCTCGCACGGCATTGATGGCCGCTTCCAGGCTGGACTTGCTCACGCCGCTTTGCTTGAGCAAGGCACCGGCACGCGTGGCCGAGCCTGCGGCATCGGCCAGCGCCAGCAGGAACAACTCGCTGGCGATGAACTGGTCACCGCGCTTGAGGGCTTCCTTCTCCGAGGCCTGAAGCAGACGGGCCAGCTCGGAGCCGACCTGCACATCGCCTTGCTGCTGCACGCGCGGCAGATCAGCCATGGCCTGTTCTGCCAGGTTCTTGAGTTGCTGCACATTGCCGCCGGCACGCTGCAGCAGCGCACGCGGGCCGTCGTCCTGGCGCAGCATCGCCACCAGCAGGTGCAGAGGGTCGATGGTGGATTGATCAGCACCGAGCGCCAGGGACTGCGCGTCGGCCAAGGCTTCTTGGAATTTGGTCGTCAGTTTGTCAATTCGCATGGTTTGTCGCTTTCGCTCCAATCAGATTCATTGCTGATTTATCTGATAGCCAGGTGGTGAATTTCAAGACCGGAAAGGGCAATAAAGCGGCGCAGAAGGCAGCAGAGAGCTTGCTTCTTGAGAAAAATCAAACGCGCTCTACGCCCGAGGCCAGACCCGAGCATGGCGCCTCACAGTCTCATCGCATGTAGGCCCAAACCCACAATGCGCCCCATTGCGGCTGCACACCACTCCGGGCTTGCCAGCACGGAAACCACCAAAAACCATAGCTACTTGCGCTTGATACATAAGTGTTGGCAGCACTTTTATTCATAGAGTTCCAAGAACATGCGCCGCTGCACACGACCGGGTGCCACCAGCCCCCCCCCCGCCGACGGGGCTCCGATATCGGCCAACGCTCAGGCGGCCGTTCTTATTGCCACCGTGCCAGCGCCTGTTCGTCGCTGACACGCGCATCCACCCAGCGAGCTCCCTGCCCGGTCTGCTCTTTCTTCCAGAACGGCGCTTCGGACTTCAGATAGTCCATGATGTATTCGCAGGCCTCGAAGGATTTGCCGCGGTGGGCGCTGGTCACGGCCACCAGCACGATCTGGTCCATGGGCTGCAGCAGGCCGATACGGTGAATCACGCGCGCGCCATAGATGCCAAAGCGCGCCACGGCCTTATCGATGATGGCTTCGATCGACTTCTCGGTCATGCCGGGGTAATGCTCGAGTTCCATGCTGGAGACGGCATCGCCCTCGTTGCGGTCGCGTACCGTGCCGACAAAGCTGCAGACCGCGCCCACGCGTGCATCGCCGCCGCGCAAGGCGGCGATCTCGGCCGAGAGGTCAAAGTCCTGGATCTGAATGGATACGCGTGATGCAGTCATAGCCGCATTGTCGCAGGCCAGCATGGGCATGTCCGGCGCATTAGCATTGCGCCATGGCCACACAAACCATCAATCTGCCGGAGTACACGCTGTACCCCTCTCCGCGCAACGAGCACCGGATGATTTTCGAGTTCCAGCTCTTTGTGCCCTATCCCTACGAGCTGATCCATCTGCCCGACTACAACTTCAAGGGCAAGGCCACGCTGTTTGCCGCCCACCGCAAGCGCGACAACAAATCGGGCCAGCTCATCACCTGCGAGCTGGCCGTGGACATCGAGCGTTTCGAGCGCCTGTTCGAGCCAAGCTAAGCCATGGACGACACCAGCCAGATTCAGCCGCCGCCCAGCTTTGCCGAGCTGTTTCGCACTCGCAGCGGCAAGCTGTCCGCCCCAATTGCCGAGGTCGTCGCACGCTATGAGCTGTGCGAAGACCTGGCAAGCCATCTGACCGAGCAGGCACAGACGCTTTATCACTCGGGCAATTCCTCGGAAGAGCAGGTACTGCTGGGCATGCATGCGGGCCTGGCCGCGGAGGGCTCGGTCGTCACGGAGCCTGAAGCGGGCTGGATCGTGCAGCGCCTGGCCGAGCTGCTGGAATGGCGTGCACCGCAGTTCCCCACTCCTGCAGAACCGACCTGAAAGCCCGGACAGAAGCGGTTTTCAGCGCTTTAAGACCAGCATTTTTCGCTTCAAACGCCGGAGCTAGATCAGAAGGCTCCGGCAGGCGCATGCAGACGCTGCCAGGCCAAGGACCGCCAGGCAGGCGTTCCATAGGCGGCGACCAGATCGCGCCCGATGACGGCCCAGGCCGGGTCGGCTGGGTTCAGACCCAAGGCCTCGATGAACGGTGCTTGCACGATGAAGCACTGGCGCCGATAAGGCAGCAAAAAACCATCCACCTGCTGTGCGAGCACGCTGCGCGCCTGTGCGTACTCGCTGAACCAGATGTGCAGAAGAATGCCGCTACGCGGCACATGCCAGAAGCTGCCCATGTCATCTCCCGGTGCCGCCAGCGCTCCCAGCACCCGACGCGCCTGCTCCCAGCCGGCAAAGCCGGCCTCGCGCGCAGCCTGATGCAAGTGGTCGCGCAAGCTGGTCGAGCCTGCAGCCCCCTCGCGACGCGCACGGCTCAAGCGGACGCGGGCACGCACCTTGATCTCGCCGATCAGGACCTGCGGCGACAGGCGTTCCGCAGCAGAACTTGCCCCCATGGCCGGACCCGGTGGATCAATCGCTGCAGCACCAGCGGGCAGCGCCTGGCCTGAGCTCATGGCATTCACGGTTTCGCTGCTCATGACTGCACCCCTTGCAGCTCTTGCTGCCACAGAGACAGCAGGGCCTGAAGTTCGGCGTCATAGTCGAACAAGGGGTCGTCGCGTTCCTTGATGCGGTCCAGTACCTCGAAACGGAATGCCTGTGCGCCATGGCGGGCCCAGGCCTGGGCCAGTGCCGCATCGCGCCGGGAGCCATTGCTCAGCTCGAACCGCAGGCGGTTGAGTATTGCGTCCACATTGCGGCTGGCACCCAGGCGCAACAAATCGGCGGCATCGCAGCGCACCGCGTAGACACCCATGGCGGGAAACGCCTGTTTGTAGTCCCGCGTCAGCGCGCGCCGCGCCTGGGGATGGAGAGATGAAGTCATGACAGTGCTCCAGGTTGCATCGGAGCCCCCCGCGCTGGGCCCTTGGAACAACCATGGTCTGACAGAACATCGAATCGAGCGTGAACACGCTGCCTAAAGCAAGGGTGAGAGCCTCTTGTGCGGGCAGGCGCCCCTTTTGCGCCTGTGAGCTGCGATTCTAGTGCAAGCGCCTCAGATCTGCGCAGGTGTCAGCTGCTCGACCAGCTTGCGCCCGAAAGCCACATCGGGCTGCAGACCATAGAGAATGCGATAGACGATGGGTGCCACCAGTTGATCCAGCAAGGTGTCCACATCGGGACCCGAATCGCCGCGCGCCCGGGCCCTGCTCAGCACAATGCCGAGCTGCTCCCGGATGATGTCCACGCAGGCGCAGGTCACCTGATCTTCCTGGGTCGCCACCAAGGTATCGCGCAGCAAGGTACGCCCCAGAGGCGAGCCCATTTCCTCGATGTATTGCTCGGTCCAGGCCTGCAGATCGCCATGCAGGCTGCCCGTGTCCGCCGGCTCGGCAATGGGACGGATGCGCTCCAGCGCCACATCGGCCAGCAGTTGCGGCAGATCGCCCCAGCGGCGGTACAGCGTGGAAGGCGTGACGCCGGCTTCGGTGGCTATCAGGGGGAAGGTCAGCTCCTCGCGCGGCATGCGCTCCAGCAGTTTCCTCACCGCCTGATGCACGCTGGCCTGTACACGGGAGCTGCGCCCGCCAGGCCGGGATTGGACCGGGTCTTTTGCAATCATGGTCATTAAAGCTAAATATTTGCGTTAATGAGAAGTTAACGCAGAATACGCAAACGCAAAAAATTTGCTTTTATGGTAGCGGAGCCTGCTTTTCCATGTCCACATCCTCTGTATCCCAGACTGCGGTGTCCAGCACCCGCAATATGGCTGCTGTCGCCCTGACCCTGGCCAGCTTTCTGGCGGCCTCCAGCGCTCCCACGCCCTTGTATCGCCTCTACCAGCAGGCCTGGGGCTTTTCGTCGGGCATGCTGACCCTGATCTTCGCGGTCTACGCCTTCAGCCTGCTCGTCGCCCTGCTCACCATGGGCGCACTGTCCGATTACCTGGGCCGACGCCCCGTCATTCTTGCCGCCCTGGGGCTGGAGGCAGTTTCCATGCTGATGTTTGCCCATGCACAGGATGCGCAAGCCCTGCTCTGGTCTCGCGTGGTGCAGGGCTTTGCCACCGGCATGGCCAGTGCGGCCCTGGGCGCGGCCCTGCTCGATATGGACCGCGAACGCGGTGCGCTGATCAACACGCTGGCTCCCATGATCGGCATGGCAGCAGGAGTGTTCGGCGCCAACCAGCTGGCCAGCCACGGCCATGACGGGCTGCACCAGATCTACTGGTGGCTGCTGCTGGTCTTTGCGGCATCGGCCTGGGCCATCGCCGTGATGCCTGAAACCGTCAGCCGCCGCAGCGGAGCCCTGGCCTCCATGCGTCCTCGCATCCGCCTTCCCGCACATATCCGCCCGGCCTTCCTGCGCATGGCGCCGCTGGATATCGCCGCCTGGGCGCTGGCGGGCTTCTACCTGTCGCTAGGCCCCACCCTGCTGCGCGTGATCACCGGCTCCACCCTGATGGCAGGCCTGGCCGTGTGCATCAACACCCTGAGCGCCGCTGCGGCCATCTGGCTGCTGCGCCACTGGACAGCCCAGCGCATGCTGCGCTTTGGCGGCTCGGTGCTGCCCCTGGGCATCGTGATACTGCTGCTGGGCGTGGCCAGCCACAGCCTGACGCTGATGGTGGCCGCCTCCATCATTGCCGGCGCGGGCTTTGGCGTGGGCTTTCAGGGCGCGCTGCGCAGCGTGCTGCCGCTGGCCGAGCCGCACGAACGCGGCGGCCTGCTGTCCACCATCTATGTGCTGAGCTATCTGGCCTTCAGCCTGCCCGCCATCGCCGCAGGACTGCTGACCCAGAGCCTGGGGCTGGTGCCCACCACCTATGGCTATGGCCTGATGCTGATTGTGCTGGGCTTGCTGGCACTGGCAGCCACAAGGCAGCAAGCAGTCGTGCGGCAGGCCACCTGAACCCCGAGCTGCCGCCTGCGCGCCGCGTGGCCTGACAGCCTCTCTGCTGTCCCATCAAAAAAGCCCTGCAGCAGACGCAGCACGGCTCGGGATCGGCCTGACGGCCTCAGGCCGGGGCCGACTCGGCGGCCTTCCAGTCCGCATAGCGGTTCAGAATGCGCTGCACCTGACCATGGGTCCACTCGCCGCCCTTGGCCGCCGCAATGCCCCGTGCATTGAGTTCGGCCGCCATGGCGCGGTGGGTCAGTCCTTGTTCCTGCAAAGCGGCAAACAGCGCTTCATGCTGTCTGGCAAAGGCATCGGCCGCCGATTTGCGCTTTTCCACCGTGGCGCGGATATTGGCCGCACCGGCCGTGCCAAGCTTGACACCGCGCTCACGCGCTTGGGCCAACGCCTTGCGGGTGCGGGCGCTGATCTCGGGATTGACTTCCGGCGTGGACGGGTCGGCGGTTTCGGTCATGTGATTAGAGATGGATATATGACTCAGGGGCTGACCCCGCAACCATGGCGGGAGCAGCACAGCAGCGGTGTCTGAGGCAACAGGCGGCAAGGCTCATCAGCCGCCCGTCACAGGCGGGAAGAACGCCACTTCGTCGCCATTGCTGAGCACGGCATCGGCATCACAGATATCCTGGTTCAGCGCCATGCGCACAGCCTTGCCAGCAGCCAGCGCCTGAGCAGCCGCATCGCCGCGGCTCATCAGTTGCTCGCGCAACGCTCCCACGGTGGCTGCCGGAGTCTGCAGGCTTTCGCTGCCTGTGCCCAGGGCCTCCCGAATCGAGGCGAAATATCGAATCGTAACGGTCTTCATCTCCAACTCCATCAGCCCATGAGTTCGGCAAACGGGATAAAGCGCACGCTGTCTCCCATGGCAATCGTGGTGCCTGCGGGATTGTCCACCACGCCATCGCCCCAGGCCGTGGAAGTCAGCACCCCCGAGCTCTGGTTTCTGAACAACTCCAGCCCCCCACGCTCGTTGTAGCGCACCCGCAGAAACTCTCTGCGCTTGTCGCCCTTTGGCCACTCGAAATCGGCGCGCGCCTCTATGGCTCGCGGCAGCACGTTCTCCACGCCCTGCAGACGCAGCAGGAAGGGGCGCACCAGCACCTGGAAGGTGACAAAACTGGAGACCGGGTTGCCAGGCAGCCCGATGAAATGCGCAAAGCCCGTGCCGGACTCGCGATTGACGCGGCCATAGGCAAAAGGCTTGCCAGGCTTGATGCTGATCTGCCAGAGATCCAGCTGCCCCAGCTCCTGCACGGCAGGCTTGATATGGTCTTCCTCGCCCACGGAGACGCCGCCGCTGGTGACGATCACATCGTGGTCCATGGCGGCATCGGCCAGTGCGGCAATAGTGGCCTCGCGGTCGTCGGGAACAATGCCCAGATCCGTCACCTCGCAGCCCATGCGCAACAGCAATGCACGCAAGAAGAAGCGGTTGCTGTTGTAGATGCTGCCCGCCGGCATGTCCTGCGGAGCGACGGTGCCGGGCATGACCAGTTCATCGCCGGTGGAGAACAAGGCCACACGCGGCTTGCGTGCCACCTGCAGGCGGGCAAAGCCCATGCTGGCGGCCAGACCCAGGTGGGCAGGCGTGAGGCGGGTGCCGGCCTCGATCACGGTCGCTCCCTGCGTGATGTCCTCGCCCGCGCGGCGAATCCACTGCCCGGCAAGGGGCTCGGCCTTGATGCGCACGCGGCCGTCTTCGAGCAGCTCGCAGTCTTCCTGCATGACGATGGCATCGGCCCCGGCCGGCACGGGCGCGCCCGTGAAGATGCGGGCGACGGAGCCTGCAGCCAGGGCCTCAGGCGAGGTGCCGGCGGGAATGCGCTGCGACACCGGCAGCACCGCCATGCCGCCCGCGCATTCAGCGGCGCGCACTGCATAGCCGTCCATGGCCGAGTTATCCTGAGGCGGCACCTGCAGCGGCGAGACGGCTGCCTGCAGCAGCACGCGGCCATCGGCATCAAAGGTGTCCACCAGCTGTGCGCCGGCCTGGGGCCGGGCATGGGCCAGCAGCTCCTGCAGGGCTTCATCCAGAGGCTTGAGCGGCTTGCGGGGCGTCTGTGGTGCTTGCATTGCTGTGTCTTTCCTTAGTTCTTGTATTGCAGAGAATCCGAATGTGCAAGCAGCCATTGCAGCACAAGCTGGGGCTGGTTCAGGTCCAGCACGGGCTGGACCGGCGTTTGCGGCAGATCCCGGGCTGCATCGGTGGCCACGGCCAGCACCCGAGGGTCGTGCGCAAACAGCGGCTCCAGGCTCTTGCCCTTGTCCAGCCTGTCCTGCTGCAACCGCCAGACCTCGATCTTGGGCAGCTCGCCGTGCTTGAAGCCTTCGACCAGCACCCAATCCACGCTGGGGTCCAGCTGCGCCAGCATGTCGTGCACGCTGGGCTGCGCAGGCTGCTCGTATTCGCGCATCAGCGCCATGCGCCTGTCGGACGCGAGGAGCACCTCGTAGGCTCCTGCCTTGCGGTGGCGCCAGCTGTCCTTGCCTTCGCGATCCACATCAAAGTCATGGTGGGCATGCTTGATGACCGAGACCCGCAGCCCGCGCTGCCTCATCAGCATCACCAGCGCCTCGACCAGGGCCGTCTTGCCCGCGCCCGAATATCCGGCAAAGCCTATGACCTTCATCTTGATTTCAATATAATTTTGATAGCTACTAACGCTTGATGAATAAGCGAATAGCGACTATTTTATTCAAAGAAAAAAGCACCTGTCGCCAAGCCACAGGTGCTTTTCAAGCTTAACGCCGCAAGGCTTTATTTGCAGTTTTCGGCAATAAAGGCCTTGACCTGGTCCATGTCGGAGGCCATGACGACCACACGCTTGGGCAGGTCTTCGATGCCGTTGAACTTGGCGGGACGGTCGGGCTGGCGGCCCAATGCTTCTTCGATCGTTGCCGCAAACTTGATGGGCAGAGCGGTTTCCAGCACCAGCATGGGCTCGGCACCCAGATGCTCGCGCGCCACCTTCACGCCGTCGGCGGTATGGGTGTCGATCATCTGACCAAAGCGCTCGAAAGTGTCCTTGATGGTGGCCAGACGGTCGGCATGGGTGCTCTTGCCGCTCACAAAACCATACTTGCCAGCCGCATCCTTGAAGGCGGGATCTGTGCTCAGATCGAACTTGCCCGCCTTGGCCACGCCTTCGGCGAACAGCTGCCGGGTGCGCACGCCGTCGCGGCCCACCAGGTCGAACACAAAGCGCTCGAAATTGCTGGCCTTGGAGATGTCCATCGAGGGGCTCGATGTCTCGTAGGTATTGGCCGAGCCTCGCACTTGGTAGACGCCGGTGCGGAAGAACTCGTCCAGCACATCGTTTTCGTTGGTGGCCACCACCAGCTTGGCGATCGGCAGGCCCATCTGGCGCGCCACATGGCCTGCGCAGATATTGCCGAAGTTGCCGGAAGGCACGGTGAAGCTGACCATCTGGTCATTGGAGCGGGTGGCCTGCAGATAGCCGGCAAAGTAGTAGACCACCTGGGCCAGCAGACGTGCCCAGTTGATGGAGTTGACCGTACCGATCTTGTACTGGGCCTTGAAGGCGTGGTCGTTGGAGACGGCCTTGACGATGTCCTGGCAGTCGTCGAACACACCTTCGATGGCGATGTTGTGAATGTTCTCGTCCTGCAGGCTGAACATCTGCGCCTGCTGGAAGGGGCTCATGCGGCCGTGGGGGCTGGTCATGAAGACGCGCACGCCCTTCTTGCCGCGCATGGCGTACTCGGCCGCGCTGCCGGTGTCCCCGCTGGTGGCACCCAGGATATTCAGCTCCTCGTTGCGGCGGGCCAGTTCGTACTCGAACAGATTGCCCAGCAGCTGCATGGCCATGTCCTTGAAGGCCAGCGTGGGGCCGTTGGACAGGGCTTCGATGTGCAGCACGCCGTCAAGCTGGCGCACGGGCACGATGGCGTCGCTGCCAAAGACTTCCTTGGTATAGGTCTTGGCACACAGGGCGCGAAGATCTTCGGCCGGAATGTCGTCAATGTAGAGCGACAGAATCTCGAAGGCCAGGGCCGCATAGCCCTTGGTGGCCAGCGTCTCGCGCAGCTGGCTCAGCTTGGCATCGTCGATCCGGGGATACTCGACGGGCAGGTACAGGCCGCCATCGGGAGCCAGACCTTCGAGCAAAATGTCGCAAAAACGCTTGCGGTCAGCATGGCCGCGGGTGGACAGATACAGCATCTCAAACTCGCCAAAAACTAAAATTCGGAACCAGCAGCCAAACGGACAGAAGTCGTGCCGCCAAGCTAGTCATTATCGGTCAGCAAGCCCGATGTGACTGCGCGCGAATGCAGAGACCGGCCAACGCCATTGCCTCATATCGCGCTGACGGGGACTCAGGGTTGGAAATAGCGCTGCGCCCCCGGCTTGACATAGGGCTTCAGTTCCTTGAACGGGACACTGACGCCGCTGCCCAGGCACACTCCCATGGCATGGCCTATGCCTGAAATCACAAAACTCATCTTGTCGGGCTTGTCGAACATCAGCGCCATGTACTGAGGCAGGAGCTCGGTGCACTCCTTGTCATCCTCGGAATACCGGCTCACTGCCTTGCTCAGAAAACGTGACAGCCGATCACCGTATTCCAGCTTGTACTCGCCATATTTCACGTCCTTGAGCAGGCGGGTGAAGTCCATATAGCCGCCCCGCAGCAAATCCAGCACAAAGGGGTCGTAATGATTGTTGGGGTGCGCGCCGCCGCAACCGGTTGAACCGGACTCCACCACACTCATCAAGGCGCTTGAGAGGTACGTCACCTTGATCGACTCGTTATTGAAGTCCCCCAGTGAGCCTGCCGCCGGGCCAGCGTTCTGGTAGATCGAGCCCACACAGGCCAGCGCCTCCAGACTCATGCCCCAGTGGCGCTGCTCCAGAACGGTATTGGTCTGCGCCAGAATTTTGGCATCCGGATGGCGCGTGAGGCGCGGATACCAGAACTGGGTACGCGCGTCGCGCACCGGCCTCCAGGCCAGCATGGGGCTGAGCACCACTTCCTTGCCCTGCTCCAGCTTTTGCTCGGCCACTTTCAGATAGTCGTAGGGCGTGGCCTGCGCCGAGATGGCAACGCCCGATGCAATACCGCTGTCCGCACCTTGCACAATCGCCAACGTCACGGCCTCCACACCGAATGGCGCTATCTTTTCAGGGTCGTACTGCGCAATATGGGTAAGGGCTAGCGGCAGTTTTTTGCCATGAATATCATCCACCCATTCACCTGCCAAAGCATTGCCTTGCTGGCGCAGCTGCCAAACGATGCGGCGCTGTTGGGAGTCGGTCAACACGGGAGGCTCGCCGCCGCTTTCACGCGCCCAGTCGTTATTCAAAGGACGCGCCTCAGACAGCGCATTCAGCGCGCCCCGCAGCGGAATATCCACTCCATGCCGCAGATAGAAATAGCGCCCCTGGCGTTCACCATCGTCACCCGGCTTGCCCAGCTCCATCACCACCGCCGAGCCGCCCAGCGTGCCACGATAGACATCGACGGGCGCCGCTTGCGCACCCGCTGCCACCAAAAGCAAAAAGGCTGGCGCCACAGGGCGCCAGCCTTTGAAGGAGTTTGCAATACCGACACCGCACTGAACAGGGAATAAACCGCTTTGAGTGCGACGGTACATGCTCAAGTCCTTAGTTCAGCTCTTCCTTGCGGATGCGGGTGATGGGAGCCAGCACCGTGGGCAGACCCTGGATTTCGGCCAGCGCCTTGTCCATATCCCCTTCGCGCGTGTCGTGCGTGAGAATGATCAGGTCGGTCTGGGTCGAGCCTTCGCCGCCCACTTCGTCGGCCTCGCGCTGCAGCACCGCATCGATGCTGATGCCGGCGCCCGCCAGCAGGCCGGTGATCTTGGCCAGCACTCCGGCTTCGTCAGCCACGCGGATGCGCAGGTAGTAGCTGGTCACGACCTCGGCCATGGGCAGCACGGGCAGCTCGCTGCCGGCGGCAGCCAGGCTGCTGCTCTGGAAGGCCAGCGCAGGCACGCGGTGGGCAGGATCGGATCCGTCCATGCGGGCGATATCCACCAGGTCAGCCACCACGGCGGAGGCGGTGGGCTCGGAGCCGGCGCCCTTGCCGTAGTACAGCGTGGTGCCCACGGCATCGCCGTTCACCACCACGGCGTTCATCGCGCCTTCCACATTGGCGATCAAACGCTTGGAAGGCACCAGCGAGGGGTGCACGCGCAGCTCAATGCCCTTGTCCGTGCGCTTGGTGATGCCCAGCAGCTTGATGCGGTAGCCCAGTTGCTCGGCGTAACGGATATCGACGCCGGCCAGCTTGGTGATGCCTTCCACATAGGCCTTGTCGAACTGCACGGGAATGCCGAAGGCAATCGCGCTCATCAGCGTGGCCTTGTGGGCAGCGTCCACACCCTCGATGTCGAAGGTGGGGTCGGCTTCGGCGTAGCCCAGACGCTGTGCTTCCTTGAGCACCACGTCGAAGTCCAGGCCCTTGTCGCGCATTTCGGACAGGATGAAGTTGGTCGTGCCGTTGATGATGCCGGCCACCCACTGGATGGAGTTGGCGGTCAGGCCTTCACGCAGGGCCTTGATGATGGGAATGCCACCGGCCACGGCGGCTTCATAGGCCACCATCACACCCTTCTCGGCCGCAGCCTTGAAGATTTCCGTGCCGTGCACGGCCAGCAGGGCCTTGTTGGCGGTCACCACATGCTTGCCGGCCGCGATGGCTTCCAGCACCAGGGCCTTGGCAATGCCGTAGCCGCCGATCAGCTCGACCACCACATCGATATCGGGGTTGGCGATGACTTCACGCGCGTCGCCGACCACCTTGACCTTGTCACCCACCACGCTCCTGGCGCGTTCGGTATCCAAGTCGGCGACCATGGTAATTTCAATGCCGCGACCCGCACGACGGCGAATCTCGTCTTGATTGCGTTCCAGCACATTGAAAGTACCGCTGCCTACGGTGCCAATGCCCAACAGGCCTACTTGGATGGGTTTCATAAGTTCTAAGGTCAAAAAAGCGCTGAGCGCTTGAAAATCAAGCGCCACCAGCTATCAAAAAGATAAGTTACGCGGCTTTCTCAGCCTTGGCAGGCTTGAGTGCCTTTTCTGCCGGCACTGCCTTGGGCTTGTCCGTGCCATGGCGCTTGCGGTACTTCTCGAGGAAGGCTGCCAGCCGGTTGATGGCCTCGCGCAGATCTGCCTCATGCGGCAGGAACACGATGCGGAAGTGGTCAGGCTCGGGCCAGTTGAAACCCGTGCCCTGCACCAGCATGACCTTGGTTTCCTGCAGCACTTCGAGGAAGAACTCCTGGTCGTCCTGGATCGGATAGACGGCGGGATCCAGGCGCGGGAACATGTACAGCGCGCCCTGAGGCTTGACGCAGCTCACGCCGGGAATGGCGTTGATCAGCTCCCAGGCCAGATCGCGCTGCACGCGCAGGCGACCGCCCTCCTGCACCAGAGCATCGATGCTCTGATGACCGCCCAGTGCCGTCTGCACCGCCCATTGGCCGGGCACATTGGCGCACAGGCGCATATTGGAGAGCATGTTCAGGCCCTCGATGTAATCCTTGGCGGGCTTTTTGTCGCCCGAGATCACCATCCATCCGGCACGGTAGCCGCACGAGCGATAGGCCTTGGAGAGGGAATTGAAGGTGATGGTCAGCACATCGATGGACAGGCTGCCCAGCGGCGTGTGCTTGGCATCCTCGTACAGCACCTTGTCGTAGACCTCGTCCGCAAAGATGACCAGGCCATGCTCGCGCGCCAGCTCCACGATCTGCAGCAGCAGCTCCCTGGAGTAAAGCGCACCCGTGGGGTTGTTGGGGTTGATGACGACGATGCCCTTGGTGCGCGGCGTGATCTTGGCGCGGATGTCGTCCATATTGGGCATCCAGCCATTGGACTCATCGCACATGTAATGCACGGGCGTGCCGCCGGACAGGCTGGTGGCAGCCGTCCACAGCGGATAGTCGGGCGCAGGCAGCAGCATCTCGTCGCCGTTGTCCAGCAGCGCGTTGGTGGCCAGGCTGATCAGCTCCGAAGCACCGTTGCCCAGATAGATATCGTCCAGTGTCACGCCCTTGATGCCCTGACGCTGGGTTTCGTGCATCACGGCCTTGCGCGCCGCGAAGATGCCCTTGCTGTCGGAGTAGCCTGCCGAGTTGGGCAGGTTGCGGATCATGTCCTGCTGCACTTCCTCGGGAGCATCGAAGCCGAACACGGCCAGATTGCCGATGTTGAGCTTGATGATCTTCTGGCCGTCGTCCTCCATCTTCTTCGCCGCGTCCATGATCGGCCCGCGGATGTCGTAACAGACGTTTGCTAATTTGGCGGATTTTTGAACGGTTTTCATGCGAATCAATACAAAAGGATTTCAGGCACGCCAGGGCGTATTAAATGCCATGGTGAAACCTATAATTTAAGCACAGTTCCGCGCTGCAGCAATGTCCCCACCCTCTCTGTATGGAGACAGCAGCCATCGCACCCATCCAGCGCGCCGATTACGCACACTCTCCATCATGAAATTTCATGCAGACAAATCCGATGCGCAAACCATCACCGGCTATGGCCCGGGCTGGATCGCCGTTGACAAGCAAAACCATGAAACCAGTCTGCTGGTCGGAGCCCGCGGCCTGCTGACCGAGTGGAACTGCACCCGCTTCGAAGACCTGACGGCCGAGCATTTCGAGGAACTTGCCAAGCTGGATGCGGAAGTCGTGCTCTTCGGCAGCGGCAGCAAGAACCGTTTTCCGCCTGTGGCCTGGCTCAAGCCGCTGATCGCCAAACGCATTGGCCTGGAGAGCATGGACACCGCATCGGCCTGCCGCACCTATAACGTTCTGGCCAGCGAAGGCCGCAACGTGGTCGCAGCCCTGCTGCTAGCATAGACTTCTGAGCTTACATTGAGAGAAATACGTATTTCAGGGTAAAATCGCAGGTTGCGGTTGGGGGCGATCGATTGATAAAAACAAAAATACCACCGACGCCCTCGGCATTTCAACGAACACACCCGAGAGATACAAGCGCATGGCGATCGTTGTCAACAAACCACTCCCAGAATTTGAAGCCAACGCCACCGGAGGCGTCAAGGTGTCCAACACCTCGCACAACGGCCAGATTCTGATCCTGTATTTCTACCCCAAGGACAACACGCCGGGTTGTACCACGGAAGCAATGCAATTCCGCGATAAGTACAAGGATTTCGTGAAGGCTGGCGCCACCGTGTTCGGCGTGTCGCGCGACAACATGAACTCGCACAACGACTTCAAGGAAAAGCTGGAACTGCCGTTCGAGCTGATTGCCGACACTGAAGAGAAGATGTGCCACATGTTTGGCGTGGTCAAGAACAAGATCATGTACGGCAAGAAGGTCAAGGGCATCGAGCGCTCCACCTTCCTGATCGGCGCCGACGGCATCCTGATGCAGGAATGGCGCGGCCTGAAGGTTCCCGGCCACGTGGACGAAGTGCTCAAGGCCGTCAAAAGCCTGAAGACTCAGGACAAGAAGGTGGCCTGATCCCCGCCGGGACTGAAAACCTTGCAATTATCTACACGCAAAGTATTTCAAAGTCTTTAAACAAGGCAAAACAGGAAATACTGCGTTCAGGCCCTCGCAGCCTATGCATAATGGGGCATGCCTCAGTGCTACGCAGTATTCTCTGTTCACCCCACCAAAGCCGCCTCGGTTTCCAGGCGGCTTTGTGCTTTTTGAATCTTGTTGAGAACGGTTCGTCCACTATGCCCCTGCCCCCCGCACCCGGCCACCGCGCCGCAAAGCTCCCCGCAGAAGCCTTTTCGTCCATCCGCAAGTCTGCCAGGCAGACTGCAGAGCTTGACGAGGATCTGAACCCCTCCACCGGAGCAGCCCTGAGCGCAGCTCCAGAGACCGCTCCCGCAGCCACCAGGCCGCGCCGCAGCAACAGCAAGCCCGCCGCCTCGACCACTGCAACCACCAAGCCGCGCAAGACCGCCACAACGACTGCTGCTGCAACACCCACTGCCGCAGCTTCGACTGGCGCAGCTTCGGCTGGCGCAGCTTCGGCTGCCGCAGCTTCGGCTGCCACCGCAAAGACAGGGCCAGCTGCCGCAGCACCCGCCAAACCCGCCGACGCGGCTGCCAAGCCCGCCCGCCGCGCCCGCAATACGCGCACCGGCCCGACCACACTGTTCGTGCTGGACACCAATGTGCTGCTGCACGACCCCAGCAGCCTGTTCCGCTTCGAGGAACACGACATCTTCCTGCCCATGGTCGTGCTGGAAGAGCTGGACAACCACAAGAAGGGCATGACCGAAGTGGCGCGCAACGGCCGCCAGGTCAGCCGCACGCTGGACTCCCTGGTTGCCTCCCAGCCCGCAGATGGCCTCGAAAAAGGCCTGCCGCTCAATGCCACGGGCCAGCGCAGCGCCACCGGCACGCTGTACTTCCAGACCAATCCCCTGGATGCATCCCTGCCCGAGAGCTTGCCCCAGGGCAAGGCCGACAACCAGATTCTGGGCGTGGTCGCGGCCTTGCGCGAGCAGCACAAGGACCGCGAAGTGGTGCTGGTGTCCAAGGACATCAATATGCGCGTCAAGGCGCGCGCACTGGGCCTGGCTGCCGAGGACTACCAGAACGACAAGGTGCTGGAAGACGGCGATCTGCTGTATTCGGGCGCCCTGGCCCTGCCGCACGACTTCTGGACCAAGGCCGGCAAGAATGTGGAGAGCTGGCAGGAAGGCGCCATCACCTACTACCGCGTCAGCGGCGTCATCGTCGACCAGCTGATGATCAACCAGTTCGTCTACTACGAGGCACCGGGCGAGCCCAGCCTCTACATGCGCGTGACCGAGATCCGCGACAAGACGGCCGTGCTCAAGACGCTGCGCGACTTCGGCAATCCGAAGAATGCCGTCTGGGGCGTCTCCACACGCAATCGCGAGCAGAACTTCGCGATGAACCTGCTGGTCAACCCCGAAGTCGACTTTGTCACGCTGACCGGTACGGCAGGCACCGGCAAGACCCTGCTGGCCCTGGCCGCCGGCCTGGCCCAGGTGCTGGACGAGCGCCGCTATACCGAGATCATCATGACGCGCGCCACGGTGAGCGTGGGCGAGGATATCGGCTTCCTGCCCGGCACCGAAGAGGAAAAAATGGGTCCCTGGATGGGTGCCCTGGACGACAACCTGGAGTTCCTGGCCAAGGGCGACGGCGGCAATGCCGGCGAATGGGGGCGCGCCGCCACCAATGAACTGATCCGCAGCCGCATCAAGATCAAGAGCATGAACTTCATGCGCGGTCGCACCTTCCTGAACAAATACGTCATCATCGACGAGGCCCAGAATCTGACGCCCAAGCAGATGAAGACCCTGATCACCCGTGCCGGCCCCGGCACCAAGATCATCTGCATGGGCAATCTGGCCCAGATCGACACCCCCTACCTGACCGAAGGCAGCTCGGGCCTGACCTATGTGGTGGACCGCTTCAAGGGCTGGCCCCACAGCGGCCACATCACCCTGGCGCGCGGCGAACGCTCGCGCCTGGCGGACTTCGCCAGCGAGGTGCTGTAAGTGACCAGCTGGATCGCGGCGCTCAAGCTCGTGCCCTGGGGCGAGGTCATCAAGGCCACGCCCCAGGTGGTGAAGGCTGCCCAGGGCATGCTCAAGAAGAAAGAGGCCCAGGCCGAAGCGCGCGAGCAGGATGCCAGCGCGGACGGCGCCAGGCAGCGCATTTCGCCACCGGCTTCCGCCGGCGAGCAGGCGCTGCTGCTGATCCAGCGGCAGGAAGAGCGCATCGCCCAGCTGGAGCAGTCGCAGCGCCAGTCGCTGGAGATCATCGAGAAGCTGGCCCAGCAAAATGCCCAGATCGTCGCGACCGTGGGGGCGCTGCGCATAGGCGCACAGCGCCTGGCCTGGGCCTGTGGCGTGCTGGGACTGTGCATGATCGGTCTTGGCATCTACCTGTTCAGCCGCTAGCGCCGCAGCCACTCAAAAACAAAGCCCGCAAGGCCTGTGCCTTGCGGGCTTTTCTTATGTCCACATTCAATTTGATAGCTGCTAGCACCCGTTATTCATAGATTTCATACTCATAGAGTTCTGAAATCCATAAACCACAGGCGCTGGAAGCTATGCTTTTTAGTATTCATCCGTGCCGTAGCCTTGTGCCAGATTCTCGAAACGCGTCTGGTTCTTCTGGAAGAAGAGCTTCACCGTCCCCGTCGGCCCGTTACGCTGCTTACCGATGATGACCTCGGCAATATTGGGCTCCTTGCTCTCTTTGTTGTAGTAGTCGTCGCGGTAGATGAACATGATGATGTCCGCGTCCTGCTCGATGGCGCCTGATTCACGCAGGTCGGACATCATGGGGCGCTTGTCGGTACGCTGCTCCACCGAGCGGTTGAGCTGGGACAGCGCAATCACCGGGCATTGCAGCTCCTTGGCCAGCATCTTCAAGCCCCGCGAGATCTCGCCCAGCTCGGTCGCGCGATTGTCGGAACTGGCGGCCGATCCAGAGCCGCTCATCAGCTGCAGGTAGTCGACCACGATCAGGCCCAGCTTTCCGCACTGGCGCGCCAGACGACGTGCATTGGCACGCAGCTCGGTCGGGGACAGGCCTGGAGTTTCGTCGATATGCAGCGACACCGTGCGCAGGCGCTCGATGGCCTCGGTCAGACGCGGCCACTCGTCGTCGCTGAGCTTGCCGGTACGCAGATTGCCCTGGTTGACGCGGCCGATGGAGCCGACGATACGAACCGCCAGCTGGGCCGCGCCCATTTCCATGGAGAAGATGGCGACCGGCAAACCCTCGTTGAGTGCCACATGCTCGGCAATATTCACGGCAAACGAGGTCTTGCCCATGGAGGGACGCGCCGCCAGCACCACCATGTCGCCGGCCTGCAGACCCGAGGTCATGCGATCCAGATCGACAAAGCCCGTGGGGACGCCGGTCACATCCATGGGGTTGTCGGCCATCTCCTGGACCCGGTCCAGCAGATCCACCACCAACGTATCCAGCGACTGGAAGCCCTGCTTGTTGCGAGCGCCCTCCTCGCCGATCGCCATGATCTTCTGCTCGGCCTCGTCGAGGATGCGCTCCACGGTCTTGCCCTGAGGATTGAAGGCATTGGTCGCGATGTCGTCGCTGGCCGTGACCAGCTTGCGCAAGATGGCGCGCTCACGCACGATTTCCGCATAGCGGCGGATATTGCTGGCACTGGGCACATATTGCGCCAACTGGTTCAGGTACATCAGGCCGCCGACTTCCTCGGCCTTGCCCATGCCCTGCAGATGCTCGTAGACCGTGATCACGTCGGCCGGCTTGCTGGCATTGATCAGCTTGCCTATGGCTTCGAAGATCAGCTTGTGCTCGTGCCGATAGAAGTCGCCGTCGCTCAGCAGGTCGCCCACGCGCTCCCAGGCATTGTTGTCCAGCAGCAGACCACCGAGCACCGAAGATTCCGACTCCATGGAGTGCGGCGGCACACGCAGTTGCGCCACCTGCTGGTCTGCAGGCGGAACCGGGGCGAATGCATCATCTTGCAGATCAAGCGGGGGCATTACTGACGACATGAGACTCCTAGAGACAAGTCCTCCATCGTAGCGGGAGGCGGTGGCAACGTCACGGCGGGCGACGAGAAAAACGCCGGCGAGACAAACAATTACCGGAAAACAAAAAACCGCCCGAAGGCGGCTTTTTGCCAATTCAGAACAGAGCCTGAATTAGGAGTGGTCGCCGTACACGGAGACAGCCACTTCTGCAGCCACGTCGGTGTGCAGAGCCACCACCACAGTGGCGTCGCCAACGGTCTTGATGGGGCCGTTGGGCATGCGCACTTGCGACTTGTTCACTGCAAAACCGGCCTTGACCAGTTCTTCAGCGATGTCGGCGTTGGTGATGGAGCCGAACAGACGACCGTCAACGCCGGCCTTCTGAGTGATCTTCACGTTGGCGCCGTTCAGCTTTTCGCTCAGTTCTTGAGCGGCAGCCAGCTTCTCGGCAGCAGCCTTTTCCAGCTCAGCGCGCTTGGCTTCGAATTCAGCCTTGGCAGCAGCTGTTGCACGACGTGCAGCGCCGGAGGGGATCAGGAAGTTACGAGCGTAACCGTCCTTGACCTTGACGATATCGCCCAGGTTACCCAGGTTCACAACCTTTTCGAGCAGAATGATTTGCATTGTCGTGCTCCTTAGATCTTGTGCTGGTCAGAGTAGGGCAGCATAGCCAGGAAGCGAGCGCGCTTGATGGCTGTGTTCAGCTGACGCTGATAGATGGCGCGCGTGCCGGTCAGGCGTGCGGGCACAATCTTGCCGTTTTCGGCGATGAAGTCACGCAGGGTGTCGACATCCTTGTAGTCGATTTCTTCGACGCCGGCGACTGTGAAGCGGCAGAAACGCTTGCGCTTGAACAGCAGCGACTGGGTGTTGCGCTTAGGACGCTTGTCCTTGTTGAATTTCTTGAACGTGGCCATTGCTGGACCTCTTGAAAATTAATTTTGTTGAATATCCTGAATGTGTAAAACCAGCATCTTGCTATTGCGCGGCGTGGCCAGAAAACCTTGAAAGGTCCATTGGCTACCGGGTGCTTGGCGGGCCAGCTTTTCAGCCAGGGCGCCAAAGGCAACAGCCTTGACAGATGCATTCACGTTGCGCGCACTGCCCAGCTCTTGTTGCTGCGAACTGTGTTCAATTCGCAAATCCAGGGCAGGCAATCCGGCGGGCGTGTAGCGCAAAGCAGCTTGCTCTGCGAGAAGGCCCGTCAATACAACGCGGTTTTCCACTCCTTCAGTGTCTGATGCTATTAAGCGTGCTCAGCCTGGTTGGCCTTGCGGGCTTCTTCGCGCTCAACGCTCTTCATCATGGCGGAAGCAGCTGTATCAGCCTTCTTCTTCTGCACAGTCAGGTGACGCAGCACGGCATCATTGAACTTGAAGGCGTGTTCCAGTTCAGCCATCACAGCCTGGTCGGCTTCGATGTTCAGGCACAGGTAGTGGGCCTTGGCGAGCTTGTTGATCATGTAGGCCAGCTGACGACGGCCCCAATCTTCTTCGCGGTGCACCTTGCCGCCACCAGCAGCAATCATGCCCTTGTAGCGCTCCAGCATCGCGGGAACTTGTTCGCTTTGATCCGGATGGATCAACAAAATGATTTCGTAATGACGCATAACGACTCCTTTTGGGTAAACGCCGCCCACTGCGTCTGTAGCGGTGCGGCAAGGCAAAACGTGAGATTCTAGCCGAGTGGCGGACTATCTGTACACTCGGGGGCCTATAAACCTGCGATTACCATCGGTCAATCAAGGCGAGAGGTCCTGAAATCACAAGCACTTACTCTCCTAGAATGCTCCGCAAATCCTGCAGGCTCACTTCAGCCGCTGCGCCCTTCGCCCTTATCGGGCGGCACAGGTCTTGAAATAGACCAGCCGGAGCGCATCTGGAAGACAGATTGTCTTAAGTTTTGAGAAACCTTCACCGACTATGACCGAGAACCACAACCCCAACACCATCAACGACGCCAGCCCCGAGGAGCTGGAAGCGGCCCTGGCAGCCAATGCGTCGGACGAACTGGGTCGTCTGCAGGCCGAGCTGGAAGAACTCAAGGCCAAGAGCGCCGAACTGGCCGATCAATACCTGCGTGCCAAGGCCGACGCCGAGAACATGCGCCGCCGCGCCGAAGAAGAAGTGACCAAGGCCCGCAAGTTCGGCATCGAGAGCTTTGCCGAAAGCCTGCTGCCCGTGATCGACAGCCTGGATGCTGCCCTGGCCATCCAAAACGCCACGCCCGAGCAGCTGCGCGAAGGCTCGGACGCCACGCTGCGCCAGCTGACTTCGGCCCTGGAACGCAACAAGGTGCAGGCCATCAACCCGGCTGCGGGCGAGAAGTTCGACCCTCACCATCACCAGGCCATCTCCATGGTTCCCGCCGACCAGCCCGCCAACACCGTGGTGGCCGTGCTGCAAAAGGGCTATGTGATCGCCGACCGCATCCTGCGTCCCGCGCTGGTGACCGTGGCCCAGGGCTGAGCTGCAAAGACACCAATAACCCCACCGTCAGGGCAAAAATTTGTGAGTGGCGGCTCTTGAAGCCGGCCGCAGTGCCCACAAGTGACGAATCAAGCAAACATTCAACAGATTACGGAGAGAATTATGGGAAAAATCATCGGTATTGACCTGGGCACCACCAACAGCTGCGTCGCCATCATGGAGGGTAACAACACCCGCGTGATCGAAAACAGCGAAGGCGCCCGTACCACCCCCTCCATCGTCGCCTATCAAGAAGACGGCGAAATCCTGGTGGGCGCATCCGCCAAGCGCCAGGCCGTCACCAACCCCAAGAACACCATTTACGCTGCCAAGCGCCTGATCGGCCGCAAGTTCGCCGAAGCCGAGGTGCAAAAGGACATCGACCTGATGCCCTTCCAGATCGTCAAGGCCGACAACGGCGACGCCTGGGTACAAGTGCGTGACCAGAAGCTGGCTCCCCCCCAGATCAGCGCCGAAGTGCTGCGCAAGATGAAGAAGACCGCCGAGGACTTCCTGGGCGAAGCCGTGACCGAGGCCGTCATCACCGTGCCCGCCTACTTCAACGACGCCCAGCGTCAGGCCACCAAGGATGCCGGCCGCATCGCCGGCCTGGAAGTCAAGCGCATCATCAACGAACCTACCGCTGCTGCCCTGGCCTTCGGCCTGGACAAGGTGGGCAAGGGCGACCGCAAGGTGGCCGTGTATGACCTGGGCGGCGGCACTTTTGACGTCTCCATCATCGAAATCGCCGACGTGGACGGCGAAAAGCAGTTCGAAGTGCTGTCGACCAACGGCGACACCTTCCTGGGCGGCGAAGACTTCGACCAGCGCATCATCAACTACATCATCGACGAGTTCAAGAAGGAACAAGGCGTTGATCTGTCCAAGGACGTGCTGGCTCTGCAGCGCCTGAAGGAAGCCGCTGAAAAGGCCAAGATCGAGCTGTCGAACTCCGCACAGACCGACATCAACCTGCCCTACATCACCGCCGATGCCACAGGTCCCAAGCACCTGAACATCAAGCTGACC
This sequence comes from Comamonas sp. Z3, assembly GCF_008121565.1. Classification (NCBI taxonomy): domain Bacteria; kingdom Pseudomonadati; phylum Pseudomonadota; class Betaproteobacteria; order Burkholderiales; family Comamonadaceae; genus Comamonas; species Comamonas sp. Z3. The sequence continues at coordinate 636,318 of NZ_VOQU01000002.1, read as the reverse complement.
CGCGCCAAGCTGGAGTCGCTGGTGGACGACCTGATCGAACGCACGATCGCGCCTTGCCGCACCGCCATCAAGGATGCAGGCATCTCGGTCTCCGACATCAACGACGTGATCCTGGTCGGCGGCATGAGCCGCATGCCCAAGGTGCAGGAAAAGGTCAAGGAATTCTTCGGCAAGGAACCCCGCAAGGACGTGAACCCCGACGAAGCCGTGGCCGTGGGCGCTGCCGTGCAGGGCCAGGTGCTGGGTGGCGAGCGCTCCGACGTGCTGCTGCTGGACGTGACTCCCCTGTCCCTGGGTATCGAGACCCTGGGCGGCGTCATGACCAAGATGATCAGCAAGAACACGACCATCCCCACCAAGTTCGCGCAGACCTTCTCCACGGCTGAAGACAACCAGCCTGCCGTGACCATCAAGGTGTTCCAGGGCGAGCGCGAGATCGCCAGCGCCAACAAGATGCTGGGCGAGTTCAACCTGGAAGGCATCCCGCCCGCTTCGCGTGGCACGCCCCAGATCGAAGTGACCTTCGACATCGACGCCAACGGCATCCTGAACGTGTCGGCCAAGGACAAGGCTTCCGGCAAGGAAAACAAGATCACCATCAAGGCGAACTCCGGCCTGTCGGAAGAAGAAATCCAGAACATGGTCAAGGATGCGGAACTGAACGCCGCCGACGACAAGAAGAAGCTGGAACTGGTGACTGCCAAGAACCAGGGCGAAGCTGCTGTTCACAGCGTCAACAAGAGCCTGGCCGAACATGGCGACAAGCTGGATGCCGCCGAAAAGGGCGCCATCGAAGCCGCCGTCAAGGAACTGGAAGAAGCGCTCAAGGGCGAGGACAAGGACGCCATCGACGCCAAGACCACGGCCCTGATGACGGCCAGCCAGAAGCTGGGCGAGAAGATGTACGCCGACGCACAGGCCGCTGGCGGTGCCCAAGCCGCTGCTGCCGCAGCCGGTGCCTCCGCCGGTGCCGGCGCCTCGGCTGCCGCTGACGACAACGTGGTTGACGCCGAAGTCAAGGAAGTCAAGAAGGACTAAGCGCGGGCAGGTCCTGGCCTCAAACCATTGACCGCTTGCCGCCGCGCCGGGCTCCCAGGAGCTGGCGCGGCGTTCCTGTTCCATCCGACCGAAAACTCACATGTCCAAACGTGACTACTATGAAGTTCTGGGCGTTGCCAAAAGCGCCTCGGACGATGACATCAAGAAGGCCTATCGCAAGCTGGCGATGAAGTACCACCCTGACCGCAATCAGGGCGACAAGGCCAAGGAAGCCGAGGAAACCTTCAAGGAGGTCAAAGAGGCCTACGAGATGCTTTCCGACAGCCAGAAACGCGCGGCCTACGACCAGTACGGCCATGCCGGCGTGGACCCCAACCGCGGCATGGGCGGCGGCGAGGGCTTCGGCGGCTTTGCCGAGGCCTTTGGCGACATCTTTGGCGATATGTTCAACGGCGGCGGCCGCGGCGGTCGCGGCGGCCGTCAGGTCTACCGTGGCAACGACCTCAGCTATTCCATGGAAATCACCCTGGAAGAAGCCGCCAAGGGCAAGGATGCACAGATCCGCATTCCGAGCTGGGACAGCTGCGACACCTGCAGTGGCAGCGGCGCCAAGCCCGGCACCAGCACCAAGACCTGCTCCACCTGCAACGGCATGGGCACGGTGCAGATGCGCCAGGGCTTTTTCAGCGTGCAGCAGACCTGCCCGCACTGCCGTGGCACGGGCAAGATCATTCCCGAGCCCTGCACATCCTGCGGCGGCCAGGGCAAGGTCAAGCGCCAGAAGACGCTGGAAGTGAAGATTCCCGCCGGCATCGACGACGGCATGCGCATCCGCTCGGCCGGCAACGGCGAGCCCGGCACCAATGGCGGCCCGGCAGGCGACCTCTATATCGAGATTCGCGTCAAGGATCACGACATCTTCGAGCGCGATGGCGACGATCTGCACTGCAATGTCCCCGTGAGCTTCATCACCGCCGCCCTGGGTGGCGAGATCGAAGTGCCCACGCTGCAGGGCAAGGCGGCGATCGACATCCCCGAAGGCACGCAAGCCGGCAAGCAGTTCCGCCTGCGCGGCAAGGGCATCAAGGGCATTCGCTCCAGCTACCCCGGCGATCTCTACTGCCACATCGTGGTGGAGACCCCGGTCAAGCTCACCGAGTACCAGCGCAAGCTGCTCAAGGATCTGGATGAATCGCTCAAGAAAGGCGGCTCCAAGCATTCGCCCAGTGGCGAGAGCTGGACGGATCGCCTGAAGAGCTTCTTCAGCTAAGCACTGACGCTCCACAAGAAAAGCCCATCGGCCATGCGCCTGATGGGCTTTTTTTCAGGGGACGGGAATCACTCCTTGCCCGGCTTCCAGCTGCGCACCTCGCGCTGAACCTTCAGCCGCTCCGACGGGCTCAATGCCTGCTCGGCCACCTGCATGCGGCTTTGCAGCGAGGGATCCTTGACCTGGGCGATGGTCAGCCAGAAATAGGCCCTGCCCATGTCCTTCTGCACGCCCTGGCCGCTGGCATACATGGCCGCCAGATTCGACTGCGCCAGCGTGTAGCCCTGCTTGGCTGCGCGATCGAACCAGCGCGCCGCCTGGCCTGCATCCTGCGCCACGCCCTGGCCGTTGGCATAGAGAAAACCCAGAGACGACTGCGCCGCCGCGTTGCCCTGGCCGGCAGACTTCTCCAGCCAGCGTGCAGCGCGCGTCAGATCCTGGGGCACCAGAGCACCCACGGCATAAATCATGCCGGCGTTGTACTGGGCATCGGCATGGCCTTTCTCGGCCGCCTGCTCAAACCATTGCAGGGCGGCACGCCCGTCTTCCTTGACGCCCCGGCCGCTGGAGAGCATCACGCCCAGACTGTACTGACCCGCAGCCTCGCCACTTTTGGCCGAGCGCTCGAACCATTGCACGGCCTGCGCATCGTCTGCGGCCACGCCACGCCCCTCGGCATACATCAGCCCCAGATTGTTCTGCGCAATGCCATCGCCCTGATCTGCCGCCTTGCGGTACCAGCTCACGGCCTGCGCCTCGTCCAGCGTCACACCCCGCCCATTCGCGTAAAGCACCCCCAGATCGGATTGCGCAGGCGCATAGCCCTGCTCGGCCGACTGGCGGTACCAGTGCACGGCCTGGGCCAGATCCTGGTTCACGCCCTTGCCGAAACGATAGCGCGAGCCCAGCAGATACTGGGCCTTGGCATCGCCCGTCTGGGCTTCGGCACGCATGGCGGCCAGCTCCTTGGCATCCTCGGCCTGATTGCTTCTGGCCTCCGGCGTCCAATGCTCGCGGCCCAGCGGAGCGGCTGCCGCAGCACCGGCTGCCGCAGCCCCGGCCGCCGCCGCATGGCGACCGGCACGCCCTTTCTTGCCGGCCTTGGCTGCTGAAGATTTGGCAGCGCCTGAAGTCGTGCTCTTGGCGGGCTTGGACGATTTGGCTGGCGCGGCCGCGCTGGACTTGGCCGGGGTCTTGCCCTTGGCCGCAGCCGGCAGGGCCATGCCACCACCCAGCGCCAGGGCCGCCGCCAGCAGGCAGGCATGGCCCCAGCAGCGGCTGCGGTTCAAGAGGGGTGCCCCGGCCGAAGCCAGGGCTGGCAACTCGGAAGGCTCACTGTCGGACATCGGATGGTTCGGAACTCTCATAACTCACATTTTTGCAGCGAATAGCGGCACTTCCAGGCTGCTTTACTGACGATTTACTTTGTAAAAAATGCGGGACCCTGGCGCCCGGAAGACCTCCCGCGCCCCAAGGCCGGGTCGGGCCTGCACGATTCCAGTATCTAGAGCCTGCGCTATGAAAATGCAAGTACGCGAAACCGGCAAATGCCACATTGCTGCTCCAGCTCATGCCAAGCCATCGCAAAACAAGAAATCACCCATCGTCAAAATTTACCCATCGCCAACCAAGACATCTCATTCAAAGATGGATTCACCTGAATTAATCGGTAAAAATGCTGAAAACTTCTCGAAACGAGAAGACTTGAGCCTACCCCATGAAGAATTCAGAGCGCAGTTTTGCGCGCCGCATCGATCTCACCTCGCTTCAGCTGTTCGTCGCCGTGTGCGAACTGGGCAGCATTGGCCGCGCCGCTGAACGCGAGTTCATTGCGGCCTCGGCCGTCAGCAAGCGCCTGTCCGACCTGGAAGCGACGGTGGATACCGCCCTGCTCTATCGCCACAGCCGCGGCGTGACGCTGACGCCGGCCGGCGAAAGTCTGCTCCACCATGCCCGCAATGTGCTGTACGGGCTGGAGCGCATGCAGGGCGAGCTCTCCGAATACGCCGACGGCGTGCGCGGCCATGTGCGCATGCACGCCAATATGTCGGCCATCGTGCAGTTTCTGCCCGAGGACCTGGGGGCGTTTGCACGCGAGCACAGCCAGATCAAGATCGACCTGCAGGAACACCTGAGCCCCGACGTGCTGAGTGCGGTGGCCGAGGGCACGGCCGATATCGGCATCTGCACGCTGGGCAATATCAGAAGCAGCGAAGGCCAGCAGGCCACCGTGCAACTGAGCCAGGGCAATGTGCCGCTGCAATACCGCAGCTATCGCGAAGACAGGCTGGTCGTCGTCGTCCCCGAGCGCCATGCCTTGGCCGATCGCGAGAGCGTGGCCTTCACGGAAGTGCTGGAATGGGACATCGTCGGCCTGCATGCGGGCTCCTCCATCAGCCTGGCCATGCGCTCTGCCGCGGCTCAGGCCGGCCACCCGCTGCACCAGCGCATCCAGGTCACCAGCCTGGACGCCATGTGCCGCATGATCGACAACGGCCTGGGGCTGGGCCTGCTGCCCGACCGCGCATTCGAGCTGATGCATGGCGTGGGCCATCTGCGCGCCCTGCAGCTCACCGACGACTGGGCACACCGCGAACTCTGCGTGGTGGCGCGCGACTTTGAAGCGTTGCCGGTGACCACCCGCCTGCTGGTCGATCACCTCTGCCCTGCCAGTGCCAAAGCTTGAAACATCGCATCAAGCAACAACAGAATTCTCCCAACAAACCAACCTCACGAGACCACCATGGGACGCACCCTCTACGACAAGATTTTTGACGAGCACGTCGTTCACACCGAGGAAGACGGCACCTCTGTCCTCTATATCGACCGCCATCTGGTGCATGAAGTCACCAGCCCCCAGGCCTTCGAAGGCCTGCGCATGGCCGGGCGAAAGCTGTGGCGCGTCAGCTCGGTCGTGGCCACGGCCGACCACAACACCCCCACCGACGGCTGGGAGCGCGGCTATGACGGCATTGCCGACCCCATCAGCAAGGAACAGATCACCACGCTGAACAGCAATATTGCCGAGTTCGGCTCGGCGGCCTTCTTTCCCTTCATGGACAAGGGCCAGGGCATTGTTCACGTCATGGGCCCCGAGCAAGGCGCGACCCTGCCCGGCATGACCGTGGTCTGCGGCGACAGCCACACCTCCACCCATGGTGCTTTCGGCGCGCTGGCCCATGGCATCGGTACCTCCGAGGTCGAGCATGTGATGGCCACCCAGACCCTGCTGGCCAAGAAGGCCAAGAACATGCTGGTGCAGGTCAACGGCAAGGTCGCACCCGGCATCACCGCCAAGGACATCGTGCTGGCCATCATCGGCAAGATCGGCACCGCCGGCGGCACGGGCTACACCATCGAGTTTGCCGGGGAAGCCATCCGCGACCTGAGCGTGGAAGGCCGCATGACGGTCTGCAACATGGCCATCGAAGGCGGCGCTCGCGCAGGTCTCGTCGCCGTGGACGACAAGACCATCAACTACATCAAGGGCCGCCCCCTGGCGCCCACGGGCGGCGAGTGGGATGCCGCCGTCAGCTACTGGAAGACTCTGCATTCCGACGCCGATGCGAAGTTCGACCGCGTGGTGGAGCTGAACGCCGCCGACATCGTGCCGCAGGTGACCTGGGGCACCAGCCCTGAAATGGTGCTGGGCATCGATGCCGCCGTTCCCGATCCCGACAAGGAAAAGGACTCCAACAAGCGCGGCGCCATCGAACGTGCGCTGACCTATATGGCACTGGAACCCGGCAAGCCCATCAACGACATCTTTGTCGACAAGGTGTTCATCGGCTCCTGCACCAACAGCCGCATCGAAGACATGCGCGAAGCCGCGGCCGTGGTCAAGAATCTGGGCCAGAAGGTCGCCAAGAACATCAAGCTGGCCATGGTGGTGCCCGGCTCCGGCCTGGTCAAGGAACAGGCCGAGCGCGAAGGCCTGGACCAGATCTTCAAGGCCGCCGGCTTTGAATGGCGCGAACCCGGCTGCTCCATGTGCCTGGCCATGAACGCCGACCGCCTGGAGCCCGGCGAGCGCTGTGCGTCGACCTCGAACCGCAACTTCGAAGGCCGTCAGGGCGCCGGTGGCCGCACCCACCTCGTCAGCCCCGCCATGGCCGCTGCGGCAGCCATCCACGGCCACTTTGTCGACATCCGTCAATTTGCGTAACCCCCTGAGTCGCTGCGCGCCTTCCCCCAAGGGGGACGACGGCCTTTGCTGCGGGACGGCCCTTGCTGGCCGTCTCTGATGCAAGACGCGAACGTCGCCAAGACTGAAGATTCTGGAATCACACCATGCAAAAATTCACCGTGCACAAGGGCCTTGTCGCCCCCATGGACCGCGAGAACGTCGACACCGACGCCATCATTCCCAAGCAGTTCCTGAAGTCCATCAAGAAGACCGGCTTCGGCCCCAACCTGTTTGACGAGTGGCGCTATCTGGACCAGCCCGGCCAGCCCGGCGTACCCGAAGCCGACCGCAAGCCCAACCCCGACTTCGTGCTCAACCAGCCCCGCTTCAAGGGCGCCAGCATCCTGATCGCGCGCAAGAACTTCGGCTGCGGCTCCAGCCGCGAGCACGCCCCCTGGGCCCTGGACCAGTACGGTTTCCGCGCCATCCTGGCCCCCAGCTTTGCCGACATCTTCTTCAACAACAGCTTCAAGAACGGCCTGCTGCCCATCGTGCTGCCCGAGGCCACGATCGACCAGCTGTTCAACGACGTCGCGGCCTTCCCCGGCTACGAGCTGACCATCGACCTGGAGCGCCAGGTGATCCTGAGGCCCCAGGGCGAAGAGATCGCCTTCGACGTCATCGCCTTTCGCAAGTACTGCCTGCTCAACGGCTTCGACGATATCGGCCTGACCATGCGCCATGCCGACAAGATCAAGGCCTTCGAAGCCGAGCGCCTGGCACAAAAGCCCTGGCTGGCGCATACGTTGATTCAGAAGTAACCCCCTGAGCCGCTGCGCGGCTTCCCCCTTTCTCGATGCGTTGCATCGGAAGGGGGACGGCATCTTCGCTGCGGGGCGGCCCTTGCTTGATGCCCCTTGTTTGGGGCGTGCTTGTTTTTAGGTTGCTACCCATAAATGAGCTGCTTGCGCCTTCTATTCATGCATATCAGCATTAATTCAATCTGAAATCTATGAATAACAAACGCAAGTAGCTATCAAATTAATCAAAGGAACATCATGAAGATTGCAGTTTTGCCCGGTGATGGCATCGGTCCCGAAATCGTCGCGGAAGCCGTCAAGGTGCTTGAGGCCCTGAATCTGGGTCTGGAGATGGAAACCGCTCCCGTGGGCGGCGCCGGCTACGAAGCTGCCGGCCACCCCCTGCCTCCCGCCACGCTGAAGCTGGCCCAGGAAGCCGACGCGATCCTGTTCGGTGCCGTGGGCGACTGGAAGTACGACACGCTGGACCGCCCCCTGCGTCCCGAGCAGGCCATTCTGGGCCTGCGCAAGGCCCTGGGCCTGTTCGCCAACTTCCGTCCCGCCATCTGCTACAAGGAACTGACCCACGCTTCCAGCCTCAAGCCCGAGCTGGTGGCGGGCCTGGACATCCTCATCATCCGCGAGTTGACCGGCGACATCTACTTCGGCCAGCCGCGCGGCCGCCGTGTGGCTCCCGACGGCCATTTCCCCGGCGCCGAGGAAGCCTTCGACACCATGCGCTACACCCGTCCCGAGATCGAGCGCATCGCCCATGTCGCCTTCCAGGCCGCCCAGAAGCGCAGCAAGCGCGTGACCAGCGTGGACAAGGCCAATGTGCTGGAAACCTTCCAGCTCTGGAAGGACGTGGTCAGCGAAGTCGCCAAGCAGTACCCCGACGTGGCCCTGGACCATATGTATGTGGACAACGCCGCCATGCAACTGGTCAAGGAACCCAAGCGCTTCGACGTGGTGGTGACCGGCAATATGTTCGGCGACATCCTCTCCGACGAAGCCTCCATGCTGACCGGCTCCATCGGCATGCTGCCCAGCGCCAGCCTGAACGACAAGAAGCAAGGCCTGTACGAACCCAGCCACGGCTCGGCTCCCGACATCGCCGGCAAGGGCATCGCCAACCCGCTGGCCACCATTCTGTCGGCCGCCATGATGCTGCGCTTCAGCCTGGGCCAGGAAGCAGCCGCCCAGAAGATCGAAGCCGCCGTGCAAAAAGTGCTGGCCGACGGCCTGCGCACTGCCGACATCTACAGCGAAGGCACGACCAAGGTCAGCACCCGTGAAATGGGCGATGCCGTGGTCAAGGCCCTGGCCAGCGTCTGAGGCACCGAAACCGCTGAAGCCCAGCCGCCGCCGTAAGCGGCGGCTTTGGGTTTGACGCAAATTTCGGCACCAAATAAAACAAAACGTCAAAAATAAATAATTTATTTCGACGTTTTGACTAGAGTTTCAAGCGCTTTTAGTTCTTCAAGCTTTTTCTCTAGTCGCTAGAATGACGACTCTTATGTTTGCCGCACGCACCTTCGCTCCCGAAATCGTCACACCCGCAAAGACTGCCGGTGTGAATGCGCGCGCAATCACCATTAAGACGATTACAGGCTGACCCAGCCCGGTTCGTCGCGCGCCCCTTCCGGCCCTGACGAGCCGGCCGAAGCAGTCTCAAGCTACTGTTTTCAAAACTGAAAGGGCGTTTCAAATGAGCAAGCAATTGGTAGGTTTGGTGGGCTGGCGCGGCATGGTCGGCTCCGTGCTGATGGACCGTATGCAGGCCGAAGGCGACTTCGCACTGATCGAGCCCGTGTTCTTCTCCACCTCCAATGCCGGCGGCAGGGCTCCGGCCATGGCCACCGTGCACACCGAGCTGAAGGACGCCAACGACATCGCCGAGCTGTCCAAGTGCGACATCATCATCACCTGCCAGGGTGGCGACTACACCAAGGAAGTCTTCCCCAAGATCCGCGCTGCCGGCTGGAACGGTCACTGGATTGACGCGGCCTCCTCGCTGCGCATGGAGGGCGACGCCGTCATCGTGCTGGACCCCGTCAACGACGACCTGATCCAGCAGAAGCTGGCCGCCGGCGGCAAGAACTGGATCGGCGGCAACTGCACCAACTCCATCCTGCTGATGGGTCTGGGCGGTCTGTTCAAGGCCGGTCTGGTGGAATGGGTCTCTTCCATGACCTACCAGGCCGCATCGGGCGGTGGTGCCAACCATATGCGCGAGCTGCTCAAGGGCATGGGCGTGGTGCACGCCGCCGTCGCCGACGAGCTGGCGACTCCTGCTTCGGCGATTCTGGAAATCGACCGCAAGGTCGCCCAGACCATCCGCGAAGATGTACCCACCGAATTCTTCGGCGCGCCCCTGGCCGGCGGCCTGATCCCCTGGATCGACGCGCAGCTGCCCAACGGCCAGTCCAAGGAAGAATGGAAGGGCCAGGCCGAAGTCAACAAGATTCTCGGCACCGAAGCCACCATCCCCGTCGACGGCCTGTGCGTGCGCATTGGCGCCATGCGCTGCCACAGCCTGGCTCTGACCCTGAAGCTGAAGAAGGATCTGCCCCTGGAAGAGATCGAAGCCCTGATCAAGGCCGGCAATCCCTGGGTCAAGTTCGTGGCCAACGACCGCGCCGAGACCGTCAAGGAGCTGACTCCTGCTGCCACCACCGGCGGCCTGGAAGTGGCCGTGGGTCGCGTGCGCAAGCTGAACATGGGCCCCGAGTACGTCTCGGCCTTCGTGATCGGCGACCAGTTGCTGTGGGGTGCTGCAGAGCCTCTGCGCCGCATGCTGCGCATCCTGCTGGCAGCCTGATACCGGCCGCCATCAAGCCGCCTGACGGCTTGATCCAGCGCAGCAAAGCGCCGGTCATCCCCGTGATGACTGGCGCTTTTTTCATCCCCGGGCTCCGGGCTTGGGCGACAATTGCCCGCTTATTCGGGCGAATGCAAACCGTCAGCCAACCTACATTAGGTTTCATCTCGTTGCCAATCGACAACAATTCAGCGCCTTGCCAGCCATGCTTTTGCTCACATTGCAATAGCGTCGTTGACAATGCAAACTGTGTCCGCCGGCCCGAGAGACCTTTGCCGCCTGCTGGAATTTCCAATTTTTTATGTGCACCGCAGCCACAAACCCGATCAAGAACAAGAGGGCTGTAGGCTGCACGAATCAAGTCTGAGCCCTATGCAACGCTGGAAACTCTCTGCGCTAGCCGCAGCCACCCTCGCACTGTCAAGCCTCTCGGCCACCGATGCATGGGCATTGGCATTGGGGCGCATCACGGTGCAGTCGGCTCTGGGTGAGCCTCTGCGTGCCGAGGTTGAAATCCCTCAGCTCAGCGCTGCCGAAGCCGACAGCCTGCAGGCGGCCATTGCATCGCCAGCCGCCTTCCGCGCCCAGGGCATGGAATTCACAGGCACTGCCAATTCGGTGCGCGTGCAGGTGCAAAAGCGCGCCAACGGCACGGCCGTGCTCAAGCTCAGCAGCTTTCAGCCGGTCAACGATCCCTTTGTCGATCTGGTGATCGATGCCAACTGGGCATCGGGCAAGCTGCAGCGCAACTACACCTTGCTGCTTGACCCCCCGGCAACGCGCCGCCCTGCTCCTGCGCCCACCACTGCGGCTCAGGCCACGCCTGCCGCGGTGCCTGCACCAGCGCCAGCACGTGCCGCCGTGACCACACGGGCTGCCTCCAGCCCTGTCGGCACCACCGGCCGGGACCTGCGCAATGACCGCGACCAGGACGAAGCCGCTGCGAAGCCGCTGCGCAAGCGCCAGGCCGCCGCTGCAGCACCTGCTGGCGGTGACGAAGTCCGCGTCAGAACCGGCGACACCGCCGGACGCCTTGCTGCGGCACACAAGCCCGCAGGCGTCTCGCTCGACCAGATGCTGGTGGCCATGCTGCGCAGCAACCCCCAGGCCTTCGTCAATGGCAACATCAACCGCATGCGCAGCGGCGTCGTGGTTCAGATGCCCGATCAGGCAGCGGCCCAGGCCACCTCGGCCAAGGAAGCACGCCAGATCATGGCGGCCCAGTCTCAGGATTTCAACCAGTTCCGCCGTCAACTCGCAGGCGTTGCACCTGTGGCCACCGTGGAAGCGGCGTCGCGCAGCGCCTCCGGCCAGGTTCAGGCCCATGTCGCAGATGCCAAGGCCGCTACCGCCGCCCCCGACAAGCTGACCCTGTCCAAGGGTTCCGTCAAGGGCGTTGCCGCCGACGAGCAGATGGCCCAGCAAAAGCAGGCTGCCGACCAGTCTGCGCGCGCCGATGAACTCAAGCGCAATATGGCCGAGTTGAGCCAGATTGCGGCCGCGACCAAACCCGCCGGTACGGCTGCAGCTCCCGCGGCTGGCACGCCGGCAGCAGCTGCGCCTGCGGCAGGCCCCAGCGTCGCCGTGCCAGCGACCGGTGCCGCCAATGTGGCAGCGCCTGCTTCAGCTCCGGTTGCCGCTGCAACACCTGCAGCACCAGCCCCGGCGCCGGCCGTGGCAGCCGATGCTGTGGCAGCCGATGCTGTGGCAGCCACAGCTGCGGCCGCTGGCGCTGCACCAGCCGAGGCCGGCAAGCCTGGCGACGCTGCGGCCGCACCGGAGGCACAAGCCGCAGCCGAGCCTGCAGCGCCTGCACCGGCACCGGCACCGGTTGCCCCCCCCAAGCCTGTGGCGGCACCTGCCCCCATTCCCGAAGAGCCCAGCTTTATCGACAGCCTGATGGAAGATCCCACCATCCCGCTGGCAGGTGCGGCACTGTTGGCCCTGCTGCTGGGCTATGGCGGCTACCGTGTTTCCCAGCGTCGCAAGGCCGCTGCGGCAAGCGCGGACAGCACGCTGGGCGACAGCCAGCTGTCGGCGGACTCCTTCTTCGGCGCCAGCGGCGGCCAGCGCGTGGACACCACGACCAGCAGCAGCCAGATGTCGGGCCAGTCCATGCAGTACTCTCCCAGCCAGCTCGACGCCGGAGATGTGGACCCGCTGGCCGAAGCCGATGTCTACCTGGCCTATGGCCGCGACCTGCAGGCCGAGGAAATCCTCAAGGAAGCGCTGCGCACCGACCCCAACCGCCTGGTGCTGCACCAGAAGCTCGCTGAAATCTATGCCAAGCGCCATGACCGCATGGCCTACGCCTCGGTTGCCAACAACGTCTTTGCGCTGACCCAGGGCAAGGGCCCCGAATGGCAGCGACTGGCCGATCAGGGCCGCATCCTGGACCCCGACAATCTGACCTACCAGCTGGGCGGCGCTCCCCAGCCGCAAGCAGGCACAGCGGCTGCGCCCAACGCCTTCAGCCCCACCGCCCCATCGACCGCGCTGCAAGGCGGCGTGGCCGCAGCCGTAGGCTTCGGCTCGGCATTGGCTGCTGCACAGGCCGCCGAAGCGGCGGCCAGCCGCGAAGGCCCTCCGACGGAGCCAGCCGGCATGGACTTCGACATGGATCTGGAACTGCCAGCAGGCCTGCCCGACACCGCGGCCAGCGCAGCGCCCGTGGCCTCCGAGCCCGTTTCCTTGCCCAACGAGCAGGATTTCGCGGCACTGGCACAGTGGGACACCCCTGTCAGCACATCCGAGCCGGCACCCGCAGCAGACAATGGCCTGAACCTCAACCTCGACGATCTGGCTTCGTTCAGCCTGCCCGCCACGGCCTCTCAGGCTCCGGCACCCGTCACAGCCCCGGCTCCCGCCGAGCCAGGCCCCCTGAATGCCCTCGAGTTCGACCTCGACAGCTTCGCCCTGCCCTCGCAATCCCAGCCTGAGCCGGAAAGCGGACAGGAAACGGCTCCGCTGGAGCTCTCTTCCAGCCAGGAGGGCCCTGGCGCAGAGCAGGACATCGAAGCGCTGACCTTGCAGCAGACTGCCGAGGAGAGCGACAGCCCCGCCGCCGCTTCTGCACAACCCGAGGTGACCTTCGACCTCAGCGGCCTGTCGCTGGACCTGGGCACCTCCGACGACACCGCAACCATCGATGCCGTGCCGGCGCCCTCCGAACCCGAGGACCCGCTGGCAACCAAGCTGGCCCTGGCCGAAGAGTTCAATGCCATCGGCGACAGCGACGGAGCGCGTACACTGATCGAGGAAGTGATCGCCGAGGCCCATGGCGATCTCAAGGCCAAGGCTCACAGCCTTCTCTCTCAGATTGGTTGATTGATTTGATGCATTCAGACCCCGCGCCGGGAGCCATGCCATGCGCATAGCTCTTGGCGTCAGCTACAACGGTCAGGCCTATCGCGGCTGGCAAAGCCAACCCGATGGCAACACCGTACAAGACAAACTCGAAGCGGCCCTGGGCCGCTTTGCTGCTCAAGAAGTCTCCACCATCTGTGCCGGTCGCACCGATTCGGGTGTGCACGGCCTGATGCAGGTCGTGCACTTTGACACCGGGCTGCAGCGCACACCCAACTCCTGGGTGCGCGGCACCAACACCTTTCTGCCCAAGGACATTGCCGTGCAATGGGCGGCCGAGGTGGCAGACGGCCCGGATGGCTTCCATTCCCGCGCCTGTGCCACCGCACGTCGCTATGCCTATGTGCTGCTGCAGTCTCCCGTGCGCCCCAGCGTGGACCAGGGCCGGGTCGGCTGGGTGTTTCAGACGCTGGATGCGCAGCGCATGCGCGCAGCCGCCGATCTGCTGCTGGGCGAGCATGATTTTTCGTCCTTTCGCGCCGCGGGCTGCCAGGCCAAGAGCCCGGTCAAGACCCTGCGCCGCATCGACATCCACTACCGCCCCGCTGGCCAGGCCCCCATGCGCGACACGCAGATGCAATGCGGCTACTGGCGCTTCGAGTTCGAGGGCAGCGCTTTTCTGCACCACATGATCCGCAACATCATGGGCTGCCTGATCTACGTGGGCCAGGGCTCCAAGCCCGTGGAATGGATGCAGCAGGTGCTGGAAGCACGCTCGCGCGAGGTGGCCGCCCCCACCTTCTCCCCTGACGGACTGTACTTTCTCGGCCCCATTTACGATACACGCTGGGGTCTGCCTGCCGACACACCCCCGTTTGCCTGGCTGCCCTGAGCGGCCACCTGCCAACGATTGCTGCAACGCCAGGGATTAGTCATGCCTTCACTTGCCTCCCGCACCCGCATCAAGATCTGCGGCCTGACCCGCGAGCAGGATGTCGACACCGCGGTGGCCGCCGGCGCCGACGCCATCGGCTTCGTGCTCTATGCGCCAAGCCCGCGTGCCGTGACGCTGCAGCGCGCGGCCGAGCTGGCCCGGCGACTGCCACCCTTTGTCACACCTGTTTTGCTCTTTGTGAATGAAACAGCTACCAATGTGATAGCTGCCTGCGACCGGATACCAAACGCCTGCGTGCAATTTCACGGTGATGAATCGGCAACGGATTGCGAAGCCTCCACCCGGGGCGTCCAGCCCTGGTTGCGCGCGGCGCGCATACCCCTTGGAGACGATGCGGCCCAGTTTGACCTCGTAGAATATGCCCAACGTTATTCAAAGGCCCAAGCCATCCTTCTCGACGCCCATGTCGATGGTTATGGTGGCGGCGGCAAGGCATTCAATTGGTCACTTCTGCCAACAAGCGTCGACTCTCACCTCGTTTTGTCTGGTGGACTCACGCCTGCAAACGTGACCGATGGCATCTTGCAAGTGCGCCCTCGCGGGTTGTCTCTGGCCGTTGATGTGAGCTCTGGTGTCGAGGCCGACGGCCCCGACGGCAAGCCCCTCAAAGGCATCAAGGATGCCCACAAGATTCACCGCTTCATTGCTGCCGTACGCGCAGCTGATGCCCAAATTTTGCAGACTGACACATGTTTGAATACCAGTATCCCGACGCCCACGGCCATTTCGGCCGCTACGGCGGCAGCTTCGCCAGCGAAACCCTGACCCACGCCCTCACCGAGTTGCGTGAGGCCTACGCAAAGTATCAGAACGACCCCGAATTCATTGCCGAATTCCAGTCCGAGCTGGCCCACTACGTAGGCCGTCCCTCGCCCGTCTATCACGCCTCACGCATGAGCCGAGAAATGGGCGGCGCGCAGATCTATCTGAAGCGCGAGGACCTCAACCACACGGGCGCACACAAGATCAACAATGTGATCGGCCAGGCCATGCTCGCCAAGCGCATGGGCAAGCCGCGCATCATTGCCGAGACAGGCGCCGGCCAGCACGGCGTAGCCACGGCCACCATCTGTGCGCGTTACGGCCTCGAGTGCATCGTCTACATGGGTGCCGAGGACGTGAAGCGCCAAAGCCCCAATGTCTACCGCATGAAGCTGCTGGGCGCGACCGTGGTGCCCGTGGAGTCCGGCTCCCGAACGCTCAAGGATGCGCTCAACGAAGCCATGCGCGACTGGGTTGCCAATGTGGACAACACCTTCTACATCATCGGTACCGTGGCCGGCCCCCACCCCTACCCCATGATGGTGCGCGACTTCCAGAAGGTCATCGGCAACGAGTGCCTGACGCAGATGCCCGAGTTCCTGGGCGCCGACACACAGCCCGATGCCGTGGTCGCCTGCGTGGGCGGCGGCAGCAACGCCATGGGCATCTTCTACCCTTATATCCCCTACGAGAACACCAAGCTGTTCGGCGTGGAAGCGGCGGGCGAGGGCCTGGAATCCGGCAAGCACTCGGCCTCGCTGCAAAAAGGCAGCTCGGGCGTGCTGCATGGCAACCGCACCTTCATCCTGCAGGACGAAAACGGCCAGATCACCGAGACTCACTCGGTGAGCGCCGGCCTGGATTACCCCGGCGTGGGTCCCGAACATGCCTGGCTGCAGGAAATCGGTCGCGCCCAGTACGTGGGCATTACCGACCAGGAAGCGCTGGACGCCTTCCACTACCTGTGCCGCGCCGAAGGCATCATCCCGGCTCTGGAGTCCAGCCACGCCGTGGCCTATGCCATGAAGCTGGCCAAGACCATGCGCGCCGACCAGTCCATTCTCGTCAGCCTCTCCGGCCGCGGCGACAAGGACATCGGCACCGTGGCCGACCTGTCGGGTGCCGAATACTTCGACCGTCCTTCCATGCGCGGTCTCACCGTCAAGGGCGCTCCCGGACATGATGCAGCCAAGGCTGCCGCAGGGGGCAACAAGTTATGAGCCGAATCACCGCCACTTTCAGCAAGCTCAAGGAAGAAGGCCGCAAGGCCTTGATTCCCTATGTGACAGCAGGCTTCCCGTTCGCCGCCATCACCCCTCCCCTCATGCACGGCATGGTGGAAGCCGGTGCCGACGTGATCGAGCTGGGCGTGCCCTTCTCCGACCCCATGGCCGACGGCCCCACCATCCAGCGCGCAGGCGATAAGGCCATCGCCAACGGCGTGGGCCTGAGCCAGGTGCTGGCCTATGTGGCCGAGTTCCGCAAAAAGGACCAGACCACGCCCGTGGTGCTCATGGGCTATGCCAACCCCTTGGAGCGCTACGACCAGATCCATGGCGAAGATGCCTTCGTCAGCCATGCCGCCGCAGCCGGCGTCGATGGCGTACTGATCGTGGACTATCCGCCCGAGGAATGCGAGGAGTTCGCCGCCAAGCTCAAGGCCCGCGACATGGACCTGATCTTCCTGCTGGCGCCCACCAGCACGCAGGAGCGCATGCAACAGGTGGCGCGCGTGGCCAGCGGCTACGTCTACTATGTCTCGCTCAAGGGCGTGACCGGTTCGGGCGCTCTGGACACCTCGGCCGTGGAGGCCATGCTGCCGCGCATTCGCCAGCATGTCAGCGTGCCCGTGGGCGTGGGTTTCGGCATTCGCGATGCCCAGACCGCACAGACCGTGGGCCAGGTAGCCGACGCCGTCATCATCGGCAGCCGCATCATTGACCTGCTCGACAACCAGCCCCACGAGAAGATCGTGCCTCTGGCAATAGACTTTCTGCGTGGTGTGCGAAAGGCTCTCGACGCATAATGCACCCCTAGAAATTAGCCACCCCCTGAGCGGCTGCGCCGCTTCCCCCTGGAAGGGGGACGACAGCTTCGCGGCGGGGCGGCCCTTGCTCGCTGTCTCTGATGAGATTGCGCCAGTGCCTGTACCATGCTGCTCTCACGGGTTGCGAGTAGCGTGCAGTGCAGTGGAAACTGAAAAGGAAACACCATGTCCTGGCTTGAAAAACTTCTGCCTGCAAAAATCCAGCAGACCAATCCGACGGAACGCCACCAGCAGATTCCCGAAGGTCTGTGGATCAAGTGCCCCAGCTGCGAAACGGTTCTGTACAAGACCGATCTGGAAAAGAACCAGAACGTCTGCCCGACCTGCGGCCACCACCACCGCATCGGCGCGCGCGCGCGTCTGAACCATTTCCTTGACGCCGAAGGCCGCTATGAAATCGCACAGGAAGTGATTCCTGTCGACCCGCTGAAATTCAAGGACAGCCGCAAGTACCCCGAGCGCCTGAAGGAAGCGCTGGAGAACACCGGCGAGACCGATGCACTGATCGTCATGGGTGGCTCTGTCAAGAGCATCAATGTGGTCGTGGCCTGCTTCGAGTTCGACTTCATGGGCGGCTCCATGGGCTCCGTGGTCGGCGAACGCTTTGTGCGTGGCGTGGAAACCGCCATCGAGCAGAAAGTGCCTTTCGTCTGCTTCACCGCCACCGGTGGTGCCCGCATGCAGGAAGGTCTGCTGTCGCTGATGCAAATGGCCAAGACCAATGCCGCGCTGACACGTCTGGCCAAGAAGGGCCTGCCCTATATCTCCGTGCTGACCGACCCGACCATGGGCGGTGTGTCCGCCGGCTTCGCCTTCGTGGGTGATATCGTGATCGCCGAGCCCAAGGCCCTGATCGGCTTTGCCGGCCCTCGCGTGATCGAAACCACCGTGCGCGTGAAGCTGCCCGAAGGCTTCCAGCGCGCCGAATTCCTGCAGGACAAGGGCGCCGTGGACATGATCGTCGACCGCCGCGAGCTGCGTGATCGCATCTCCAGCTCTCTGGCCATGCTGCAACGTCTGCCTGCGGACGCCGTGGAATAAGCACCGCCCGACCCAAAGCAAAAAGGCTGACGCAGCATTCATCTGCGTCAGCCTTTTTTATCGGTTCTTATGCCTCGGGACATTCACAAAGCAGCTCAGAACAGGCTTTGGAATTGACGAGGTTTCATCCGCAAACCTCAAGGCGGTACAGCTTTGCCGGCCCGGGCAGCTCCCCTAGCGCACACCGGCAATCATGGACAGGCCGCCAGCCTGCACATAGTTGAGCACCATCAGCAGCACCTGCAGGCCGATCAGGGCAATCAGCGCCGAAAAGTCCACATTGCCTATCAGGGGCACCACCTTGCGTATCGGTGCCACCAGCGGATCGGCCAGGCGCTGCAGCACGCCGTAGATGGGGGAATAGGGCTGCACCCAGGACAGGATGGCGTAGATCAGCAAGACGCCCATCATGCCGGACAGAATGACCTTGACCAGTCCGCAAAAAGCCAGCCATGGCAGCGCCAGTACCGATCCCTTGGCACCGAGCAGCAGCCAGATCAGCAGCACCTGCACCAGTTGCAGCAGCAAGGCCGCAATCAGGCTGGACTTGTCCCAGCGGCCCTTGGCCGGAACGACCTTGCGCAACGGCATGACGATCCAGTCGCTCAGCGCAAAGACCAGCTGCCCCACGGGATTGCCAAACGGCACTCGTTGCGCCTGCATATACATGCGCAGCAGGCAGGCCCCGCTGATCAACCCGACGACGACATCCAGCAGAAACAAAACGATTTCGAACAGCATGTGACCCAATTCAGAAAACAGTGAGCAACTCACCTATTCATGGGATGATAGCCGGGCACCATGACCGATACGCAAAGTCTGCATTCCCTGCCCCTGTTCCCGCTGAACACGGTGCTGTTTCCCGAAGGCCTGCTGAGTCTGCAGGTCTTCGAGGTGCGTTATCTGGACATGATCCGCAAATGCCAGCATGCCGACGCCCCTTTCGGCGTGGTGGCGCTGCAGGCGGGACAGGAGGTGCGCAAGGCCGGCGCCCAGACCGAGCGCCTGCACTCGGAAGGCGTGCTGGCCCGTATCGCCCAGCTCGACTCGCCCCAGCCCGGGCTGCTGCATCTGCAATGCAAGGGCGCCCAGCGCTTTCACATCCAGCGCTGCTGGCAGCTGCCGCATGGCCTGTGGGTGGCCGATGTCGCCATGCTGCCCGACGACCCCAAGGTCACCGTCCCCAAGCATTTGCTGAGCACCTCCTATGCGCTGGCTCAGGCCTTGCTGAACCTGCACGACCACGACCCCGATCACGCGCAGCTGCCCACTCCGGCGCAGATGCACGACTGCGCCTGGGTTGCCAATCGCTGGGCCGAGATGCTGCCCCTGCCGGTGCGGATCAAGCAGCAGCTGATGACGCTGGACGCCCCGCTGCTGCGGCTGGAGCTGATCGCCGATGTGCTGGAGCAAAGCGGCATTACCGGATCGCCCCCGCAGGACGATGCCTGAAAACGTCTAACCCCTTTGCTGACGGTCGACAAGGCTACTTTTTTGATCGCATAAAGCTGACTTGCTCGAATGCAGCCTGAGCCGTGGAGACCGCATACCGCAGCTCCCGTCAGCGCTTTGCCCGCTCGCCTACCGCTGCTTCGGCAAAAAACTTAAAATCACTGGTTTCGGGCAGCTGCCATCTTGGCTGCCCCTTGTTTCTGGCCTCCAACCGGCGCTTGTCGCTGGCGCTCTCTTTTCATGACTGAACAAAACACCTCTTCTGCGGCAGAAAACACCGCCCCTCAGGACGAAAACAAACTCATCGCCGAGCGCCGCGAAAAACTCAAGGCCCTGCGCGAGTCTTCCAAGGCCCATGGCGGCGTCGCCTTCCCCAACGACTTCAAGCCTGAGCATCGCGCAGCTGCCCTGATCGCCGAACACGGCGACAAGGATGCCGAAGCCCTGGACGCCGCTGGCGTGGCTGTCAGCGTGGCGGGCCGCATGATGCTCAAGCGCGTGATGGGCAAGGCCAGCTTTGCCACCGTGCAGGACGCCACGGGCCGCATCCAGGCCTATGTCACCCGCGATGCCGTGGGTGAAGAGGTCTACGCCGACTTCAAGAAGTGGGATCTGGGCGACATCATCGCTGTCGAAGGTCAGCTGATGAAGACCAAGACCGGCGAGCTGTCGATCAAGGCCGCGAAAATCCGCCTGCTCACCAAGAGCCTGCGCCCCATGCCCGACAAGTTCCACGGCATGGCCGACCTGGAGCAGAAGGTGCGCCAGCGCTATGTGGACCTGATGACCGACGAAGAAGCCCGCAAGCGCTTCGTGGCCCGCAGCAAGGCGGTGGCCGGCATCCGCGACTTCATGGTCGAGCACGGCTTCCTGGAAGTCGAGACCCCCATGCTGCACCCCATTCCCGGCGGTGCCAATGCCAAGCCCTTCATCACCCACCACAATGCGCTGGATCAGGAGATGTACCTGCGCATCGCGCCCGAGCTGTATCTCAAGCGCCTGATCGTCGGCGGCTTCGAGCGCGTCTTCGAGATCAACCGCAACTTCCGCAACGAAGGCATCTCGGTGCGCCACAACCCCGAGTTCACCATGATGGAGTTCTACGCGGCCTACTGGAACTACCAGGACCTGATGGACTACACCGAAAAGCTGATCCGCGACGCGGCCATCAAGGCCGTAGGCACGCTGGAGCTGAGCTACGGCGGCAAGCCCGTGGATCTGGCCAAGCCCTTCGAGCGCCTGACCATCCCCGAAGCCATCATCAAGTACACCGAAGCCGGCGACAACGTGGCCAACCGCGAATGGCTGACCAATGCCCTGAAGAAGCTGGGCATGAAGGAAGACAAGGACAAGCTGTCCACCCGCACCCTGGCCAGCCTGCAGGTGCTGTACTTCGAGGAGGTGGTGGAAGAGAAGCTGTGGAACCCCACCTTCATCATGGAGCACCCCACCGAGATCTCGCCGCTGGCGCGTGCCAACGACGAGCGCCCCGAAGTGACCGAGCGCTTCGAGCTCTACATCACCGGCCGCGAATTCGGCAACGGCTTCTCCGAGCTCAATGACGCAGAAGACCAGGCGGCCCGCTTCAATGCCCAGGTGGAAGCCAAGGACGGCGGCGACGACGAAGCCATGTACTTCGACCACGACTTTGTGCGCGCCCTGGAATACGGCATGCCTCCCACCGGTGGCTGCGGTATCGGTATCGACCGCTTCATGATGCTGCTGACCGACAGCGCCAGCATCCGCGACGTGATTCTGTTCCCTGCCCTGCGTCGCGAACAGTAAGCCTGAAAATTGATAGCTATTAACGCTTGACTGTCTTGGTTTTCAGATATTTTTATTACTGAAAACCAAGCAGGGCAAGCGTTATTAGCTATTAAAAAATCAGCAAAAACCGGTATTGCCCCGGTGGTGCCTGGTGCCGATAGGATGAATCCTCGGTTCCATGTCCACAAGGAGAGCGCCATGTGTCGTTGGCTGGCCTATACCGGCAATCCTGTTTCCCTGGAAACAATGCTGTTCCACGCACGCCATTCGCTGATCGACCAAAGCCTGCATTCGAGATTTGGAGCGACGACGACCAATGGCGATGGCTTCGGACTGGGCTGGTACCAGCACCCGCACGACATGCCCTTTCGCTATCGCTGCATCCAGCCGGCCTGGCACGAGCACAACCTGCGCGAGCTGTCGCGCGCCGTGTCGGCGCCCATGTTTCTTGCGCATGTTCGCGCGGCAACGCACACGCCGGTGCAGGAGACCAACTGCCATCCGTTCCGCCACCGGCGCTGGATGTTCATGCACAACGGCATGATCGAGGACTTTCCGCGCGTGAGGCGCGATCTGCTCATGGCCATCGATCCGCAGCTCTTCACCTCGCTGGAAGGCTCGACGGACTCGGAGACCATGTTCCTTCTGGCCATGAGTTTCGGGCTGGAGCACACTCCCGTGCCGGCCATCGCGCGCATGGCGGGTTTTGTCGAGGCCACGGCGCGCAGGCACGGGATCGCACACCCGCTCAGCATGACCGTGTGCGCCAGCGATGGCGAGCAACTGGTGGCCGTGCGCTACGCGAGCGAAGGCCAGTCGCCGCGCTCGCTCTATCACAGCACCTCCTTCAAGCATCTTCACGCGCTCTACCCCGACGACCCGCGCATCGCGGCCGTTGGTTACGATGCCTATTTGATCGTTTCCGAGCCGCTGGTCGATCTGCCGCAGGCCTGGGCCCAGGTGCCCGAGTCCACGGCAATCGTCGTGCGTGGCATGCAGATCGACTACCTGCCGTTCGCACCCATTCAACCCTGAGGGCGTGCGCAGCCGCACAAGCCCAAACCCGGCGCACGTTCATCCAATCGCTGCCACCATCCGGGCGGCAACTGCGTTATCAACCCCGTGGCTATACTGGCCCACCATGCATATCCCTCAATACTGGGCGCAAGCGCGGCTGCGCCATGCAACCGGCCAACGCCACGGCGCGACCGTCCAGCGTTGGGGCTGGTCCGACCACAGCCAGCAGGAAGCCGAGAACCATGCGCAGCAACGTGCCCAGGAAGCGCTGGACGCCGTGCTGGCCGCTCCCACGCAACGCCACCTCGATGCGGGATTCGAGCGCATGGAATGGCGTGGTGAATACGGCCTGGACGGCGGCACGCCCATTCGCGAAGAGGTGCTGGAGCGGCGTGATGAATCCGTCATGACCCGCAACAGCTATGGCGCGCACTGCCTGAACACGGAGCATGTGGCCATTGCCGATATCGACTTTCCACCGCAGAAAAAGCCTGCCCGCTTCCCTCTCATCTCGTCGCTGCTGCTGGCCCTGGCCCTGCCCTGGCTGTGGGTGACCCCGCTGACCTGGAGTCTGGGTCCTGTGGTGTTGATGCTGCTGGTGGCCAGCATTGGCCTGGTCTTCTGGTCGGGCCTTGCGCAATGGCTGCATGCCCGCAAGGCGCAACGCAACAATGCCCGGCAGCCACCGCCTGTCGATCTTGCGCTGGCAAAGATTCAGGCGTTCTCCGCCAGCCACCCTGACTGGGGTCTGCGCGTCTACGAAACACCCAAAGGCTTGCGCGTCATCGTCACTCACGCCGCATTCAGCCCCTCTTCCCCCGAGGTTCAGGCGCTGTTCCAGCAGCTCGAGGTCGACCCGCTGTATGCCATGCTGTGCCAGCAGCAGCAGTGCTTTCGCGCTCGCGTCAGCGGCAAACCCTGGCGCATGGGCCTGAACGGCCTGTCCACTCAGGAGAGGCGCTGGCCCCTGCCTGCCGCCTCCCAGGCTTCGCGCCAGCAGTGGGTGTCGGACTATGAGGCCAGATCGGCACGGTTCGCGGCCTGTCGCTATATCGATCAGCTGGGCGCAACGACGCAGTGCTCGGCGGCACGGACTTTTGTGCTCTGGCACGATGAATCCAGCAAGGCGCACTCTGCCCTGGCATTGGCCTGAGTCTCTGCGTGACCATTCGCAAAGCCTGTTGCTCGAAACCGGCGTATAAAGTAACAATATATTTCCCGGCACATGCCTGAACTACAGATGCGTCCGACCCTGATCTTCCTCCCATGACAGCTCTGCCATCTTCTGCATCAGCTTTGTCTGCCATCGAATCCAGCGGGGCACGGTTCTCGTCACCCGATTCTGCGACCCCGTTCTCCGTGCTGGTTGTCGAGGATCAGGCCGTCATGCGTGCTGCCCTGGTGACCGAACTGCGCCAGGCCGGTGTGACGCAGGTTCTGGAAGCCGAAAACGGCCGCACTGCGCTGGCACTGTTTCGCAGCGAAAGACCCGATCTGGTGCTGCTGGATATCCGCCTTCCCGGCGAGGACGGCTACTGGGTCGCTCGTCAGCTGCGCGAGGCCGAACCCGGCGAGTGGACGCCCATCATCTTTCTCTCCGGGCTGGATAACGACCTGGATGTCTGGCGCGGCATTGAAGCGGGCGGCGACGACTATCTGGTCAAACCCGTCAAGCCCATTGTGCTGGTCGCCAAACTGCGTGCCATGCGCCGCCTGCTGGACATGCGTCGCCGCCTTGTCTCCGTATCAGCAGAGCTGCATCTGGCGAATCAGAAACTCAACGAGATGGTGGAGCTCGATGCGCTCACGGGCCTGGTCAATCGCAGAGGGCTGGACCGCATGCTGCATGCCGAAATTGCAGCGGCCAGGCGCGAGAGCAGGCCGCTGACGCTGATGCTTTGCGACCTCGATCACTTCAAGCATTTCAACGATACCTACGGCCATGTCCAGGGTGACGAATGCCTCAAGCAGGTCGGGCGTCTGCTGCGCGAGGTCTGCGTGCGCCCGCGCGACATCGCTGCACGCTACGGCGGTGAAGAGTTTGCCCTGGTCCTGCCCAACACCCCGCGCTCCGGCTCGATGACGTTCGCACGTGCGCTTGGCCAGATGCTCAAGTTCCTCAAGATTCGTCCGCCAGGAACGGTCGAGGACATTCCGCTGACCCTCTCCGGCGGCATCACCACCTGCATTCCCGACGAACACACCAGCGCCGAATCCATGCTGATGCGCGCCGACGAAGCCCTGTACGCTGCCAAGTCACAAGGGCGCAACCGCTTCTTCAGCTTCGAGATGCAGATGGACACCATAGAGCAAAGGCAGATCTGAGGCCGCTGCGTCGCAGCCTGCAGCGGCTTGCCCGCTCCTGCCCGCAAGCTGTCCGGTCTGCACTTGCCGGTTGTGCTCTCAAGAGACGCTAGGATTGATGCATTGTCCTGTCAGCCCTTCGGCGCTGACCTCTGCCGTTTTTCTCGAGTGACTGGTTATGCGTCGTCTTCAAATGCACCTGCCCGATTGGATGCAGGACTGGCTTGAAATCCTGATTCCCGGGATTCAGATCTTTCTCATCATCCTGGTGGCCTGGCTGATCAACTGGCTCATCAAGCGCATCATCTCGCGCGCAGGCAAGGCCTATGACCTGCCGCATGAGCTGCTCATGCCGTTGCGCGGCGTGTTTCGCTGGATCATCATCGCCGCCGCCGTGCTGGCGATTCTCGAGCGCCTGGGCATGTCGGCCACCGTGCTCTGGACGGCCTTCACCGGCTTTGCCACCGTGGGCGCCGTTGCCTTCTTCGCGGCCTGGAGCGTGCTCTCCAACCTGTTCTGCGCGTTATTGATCGTCACCGTCGGCCCATTCAGGCTGGGCGACTATATCGAGGTGCTCGACACTGCCGAGAAGCCTGGAGCCAAGGGCCGCGTGATCGACCTCAATATGCTCTACATCACCTTGCAGGATGACAGCGCACCGGCGGGCATGCCCAATCTGCTGCAGATTCCCAACTCCCTGATCTTCCAGCGCGTCATTCGCCGCTGGAAAGGCGGCATGCCGGTGGTGACGGAGAACACGCCGGCCACCAGCCAGGAGGAAGCTTGCGCCGTGGCCATCACGACTCCTGGAGGCAACGCCGCTGCCTCGGGCTGAGACCGGCTGATACCCGGCATCCATGCAAAAGGGCTTACTGAGAAGCCCTTTTTTGACTCCCTCAAGGCAGGCGCGGCTTGACCTTGCTGGCGGCCAGCTTGGCATTCACGCGAGCCTGCTCCACATCGCCAGCGCGCGCCAGGGCCACGCCCATGCGACGCTTGACGAAGCTCTCGGGCTTGCCGAAGAGGCGCAGATCGGTATCGGGCACGGCCAGTGCCTGGTCCACGCCGTCAAACACCAGGCCTTCTGCATCCTGACCGCCGTAGATCACGGCACTGGCACCAGGGTTGCGCAGGCTGGCATCCACGGGCAGACCCAGAATCGCGCGGGCATGCAGTTCGAACTCGCTTTGCCATTGCGTGCACAGCGTCACCAGACCTGTGTCATGGGGACGCGGCGAGACTTCGCTGAACCAGACCTGCTCGCCCTTCACAAACAGTTCCACGCCAAACAGGCCCAGGCCGCCCAGGTCGTCGGTGACCGCCTTGGCAATCTGGCGCGATTTCTCCAGCGCTGCAGGGTGCATGGGGTGAGGCTGCCAGCTCTCCACATAGTCGCCGGCCTGCTGGATATGGCCCACGGGATCGCAGAAATGGGTTTCGATCTGGGCATCCGCACCTTTGGCGCGCACGGTCAGCTGGGTGATTTCGTAATCGAAGTCGATAAAGCCTTCGACGATCACGCGACCCTTGGCGACACGGCCGCCGGCCATGGCGTAATCCCAGGCCTTGGCCACATCGGCCGGGCCGTCGATCTTGCTCTGGCCCTTGCCCGAGCTGCTCATCACAGGCTTGACCACACAGGGGTAGCCGATGGCGGGCTGGCCGTCGCTGCCGTCGATCGCAGCTTGCAGCTCGGCCAGAGAGTCGCAGAAACGATAGGGGCTGGTGGGCAGGCCCAGGGTTTCTGCGGCCAGACGGCGAATACCTTCACGGTCCATGGTCAGACGCGCGGCGCGGGCCGTGGGAATGCAGGTGATGACGCCTGCGGCCTCCAGCTCTTCCAGCATGGGCGTGGCG
Organism: Comamonas sp. Z3; assembly: GCF_008121565.1. Lineage (NCBI taxonomy): Bacteria > Pseudomonadati > Pseudomonadota > Betaproteobacteria > Burkholderiales > Comamonadaceae > Comamonas > Comamonas sp. Z3. Next base: position 609,794 of record NZ_VOQU01000002.1, on the reverse strand, counting down.
ATGGCCTCTATCTCGGGCACGACCAGATCGGGTTTGACCTCTTCGATCAGCGCCTTGAGCTGGGCCGGATCGCTCATGGTGATGGTGCGCGCATGGTGGGCCACCTGCTGGCCAGGCGCGTTTTCATAGCGGTCCACGGCAATGGTTTCCACGCCCAGGCGCTGCAGGGCAATCAGCACTTCCTTGCCCAGCTCGCCGCTGCCCAGCAGCATGACTTTGGTGGCATTGGGGTAGAGAGGGGTTCCTAGGGTGGTCATGGTTGCATCCTGCATATATGGGGCCGAGCCTGCGATCATAGGCGAGCAGGCAAGCCTCTCGTGACTGCAGCTTGGCAATTCGGCCGCTTTCAGCGCCGACCGACGAAGCACATGGCGCGGCTGATTGAAGATTCAATGCGGCATCGGCGAGTAATGCTCGATGCGGCAGGCGCCGCGATTCTTGCATTGCCCGTCCATATAGCGAAAGCGTACCGTCACGGCAGCACCGGGACTGGGCCACTGCCTGCGCGGCAGCTCGCTTTGATAGTCCATCGTTTCGGGCCTGAAGCTCAGCGCCGTGCCTGGTTGCGGACATTCGGCATCGCCGCTGGCTTTGGCTTCGAGCACGCGGGTCTGCAGCGCGCGGCCACCGCTTTGCTTTTCTCGCACCTGCACCTTGAGATCGCAGATCTGCCAGTCTGCAGCCTGGGCGGCAGCGGCGCAGGCGGTCAAAGCCGCCACGATCAGAATTCGGAAAAGAGTCATCTGCCTACCTGCAACTGAGTGGTGTTCATGGGCCAGCATCTCTACCCAACAGATAGCTTCAACCGCTTCAAGAAAAAGGGATTGAGGCCCATATCTTGAAATTTTTCGGTGGGTATCAGTGCGTCAGACCGACAGCCTTGCCGCCACGCTGCGGAATGCTTCCCGCGTCGAATCGCATCTCGGAAGTCCAGACCGCATCGTCCCAGACCCAGGGGCTGCTGGCCTGCTCCAGACCCAGCACATGCACGCCGCTCAAGTCCTTGACGCGTTCCTTGAGCCAGTCGATCTGGTCGCTGCGCACAAACACCAGACAGGCAATCTCCCAGTCGGGCTGCGTGATGCCCAGGCCGTGCAGCTGCGACAGTAGCGGGGCATACCATTTCTCGACCCGCTCGTTGAGACGGTTGACCAGCGCCAGCGGATAGCCGGAAGCCGATACCTCGACCACATAGACCTGGCGACGAGCCGGGCGCAATGCCACGAAAGCCGGACATTGCCAGCCATCGGCCACCTCGTACTTGGGGGCCACAAAAGTCTCACCGTTGGCCGTGAGCAGCTGCATCACGGCTTCTTCATGTCGGTCCATGCTGAATTTCTCCGGCGCGCCGAAAGTGCGCGCAGGCTCACACCTTAGCGCAGCTCAGGCCTCGCCGAAGCAAATTCCGATATCGCGCGCCATGGTCAGCAGCGGGCTGTCCAGCGGCACGGTGCGCTGGGTATTGGCCACATCGGCAATCGCCACACTGCCAATGCGGCCGTTCTGCAGCGTGACCATATGGCCCAGCTGGCCGCCCAGCACCAGCTGCGCCGCATGGTGGCCGAACTGCGTGGCCAGCACCCGGTCAAACGGGGTCGGATCGCCGCCGCGCTGCACATGCCCCAGCACCGTGGTGCGCACCTCGCTCTGGAGATGGGGTTGCAGGCGCTCGCGCAGCACATGGCCGACGCCGCCCAGACGCACGGGGTCGGGACTGTGCGCAATCCGCTCGCGCACCGTCAGGCTCTGGCCGCTTTCCTTGGCCCCCTCGCCGATGCAGATGATGGTGTAGCGCTGACGCCGCTCGCGCTCCTGACAGACCTTGATGATGGACTGCAGGTCGTAATCGATCTCGGGCAGCAAAATGATGTCGGCAGCACCGGCGATGCCGGACTCCAGCGCCAGCCAGCCCGCGTGGCGACCCATGGTCTCCACGATCATCACCCGGTGGTGGCTCATGGCCGTACTCTCGATGCGGCGCAGGCTTTCGGTCACCGTGGCCACGGCGGTATCGAAGCCGAAGCTGCGCTCGCAGTTGGCAATGTCGTTATCGATGGTCTTGGGCACGCCCACGCATTGCAGTCCCACCTGCGCCAGGCCATGGGCCAGACTCATGGTGCCGTCGCCGCCGATGGCGACCACCACATCCAGTGTCAGAGCCTTGACATTGCGCCCCACCTGGGCAAGCGTGGCCGCATCGCGCAATGGATTGGCGCTGTTGCTGGTGCCCAGGATCGTGCCGCCGATATGCAGAATGCCGCTGACCTCGTCCCAGCTCAGCGCTCTGACGCGCGGGCTCGCATCCATCAGCCCTTCAAAGCCGTCGGCAATGCCCAGTACCTCGCACTGGCCATGGTTGATCAGGGACTTGGTGACCGCACGGATCACCGCATTGAGGCCGGGGCAATCGCCGCCACCGGTCAGCACACCAACGCGCATGGGCTCGCTCTCCAAAGATTCTCGAATGCACATCATCCCACGAGAAAGCCGCTGCCAGCGCCTCCCATGCCTGCACCCCGGTTGAGACTGCTTGTCCCTGAACCTGCCTGCTTCAGCGGCTCCCGGGCAGGTCGGCCTCCCGGATCCCTTGCTGCGGCTGCAGCAGCCAGCGGGACGTGTGGAACTCCGTCACGCTGTCGCGGTGCGCCACCGAAACCAGTGCCCCGCCTCTGCCCTGCACCAGTTGCACCAGCCGGCTGTAGATCTGCGCTTCGGCGGCATTGTCCAGCGCGCTCGTGGCCTCGTCCGCAAACACCCAGGCCGGACGCTTGAGCAAGACCCGCGCCACGGACAGCCGCTGCTGCTCGCCTCCCGACAGGCTGCTGTTCCAGGCCGCCTGGCTGTCCAGCCGCTCCTGCAGCTGCGGCAACTGCGCCTCGCGCAAGACCTGTTTGAGCTGTGCATCGCTGTAGCTTGCCGCCGGCTCCGGATAGGCCAGGGCATCGCGCAGGCTGCCGTCGGGAAAATAAGGGCGCTGAGGGATGAACATTGCGTCCAGAGGCCGCTCCACCTGGCCTCGCGCATAGGGCCAGATGCCTGCAAACGCCCGCAGCAAGGTGGACTTGCCGCTGCCCGAAGGCCCGCTGATCAAAAGCCTCTGGCCCGGGCGTATCAGCAGCCTGGCGTCCGCCACGATGGGGCTTCCTGCGGGCAGGGAGACATCGAGATTCCGGGTCTGCAACTGGTTCGAAGCTGCAAGCTGCACGCCGACCGGATGCACCTCCTGCTCGCGCAGGCTCTCATCAAAACCGGCCAGGCGCAAGGTCGTGGCCCGCCAGGCCGCAATATCGGAGTAGTTGCTGACGATCCAGCTCAGCGAGTCCTGCACCTGATTGAAGGCCGAGCCTATCTGCATCAGCTGGCCCAGCTGGATGGCGCCACTGAAAAAACGCGGTGCGGCAATGATGAAGGGAAAGACCACGGCTGCCTGGCCGAAGAAATTGGTAAACCAGCCCAGGCTCTTCTGCTTCTTGATCAGGTTCAGATAGTTGCCAAGGGCATCACCGAAACGCAGGCCGATCTGGGCACCCTCCACGCGCTCGCCACCGTCCAGGGCGATGGCTTCGGCATGTTCGCGCACGCGGATCAGGTGATGGCGGAAGTTGGCCTCCAACTGCTGCTGGCGGCTGTTGAGCCAGACCTGGGGTTTGCCGATCCAGAAGGTGATTGCACTGCCGACCAGACAGTACAGCACGGCCATCCAGACCATGAAACCGGAAACCTGCAGCTGCCCTCCGCCGAGCAGTGCCGGCAGACCGATATCGACGACGGAACTCAGGCTCCACAGAATGCCGACAAAGCTCACAAAGGTGACGGCCGCATTCAGCAGCCCCATGGACAGCGACACGGTATAGGTGGTGAACAGATTCAGGTCCTCCTGAATCCGCTGGTCGGGGTTGTCGGGGGCCTTGGCACTGCCGTCCACGCCATAGCGCCCCAGCTCCAGCCGGTAGAACGCCTTGGCCGACAGCCAGCGCTGCAACATGTGCTCGGTCAGCCAGCGCCGCCAGTTGAGCTGCAGCAACTGCGTCAGATAGAACTTGTAGACCGCGATGACGATATACACCAGGGCCAGCCAGAGAAAGCGCCATAGCTGCTGCCAGAACACCTCGGCCTGCTTGTTCTGCAATGCGTCATAGAACACCCGGTTCCATTCATTGATCTGAACCAGCATGAACACCGCGGCGAGATTGAGGCCCACGATGGCGGCCAGCAGCCCCCAGGCCTTCCATTTCTCCTCGGACTGGAAATAGGGCCGGGTCAGCGAAAAGGCCTGGCGCAGAACGCCCGACCGGTGTTTGCGGGACTCAGGTCCCAGGCTCTTGGAAGTCATGCAGGCTTTCGGTGATTCATGAACAACTGGTGCCGCGGCGATGCCGCTGCCAGGCTCCTGAACTCACCCTAAGCCGGCTAGCTGAGGCCAGACTTAAATGCCGGCAGCCGCCCTGCCCGGCCTTCGAAAGACATCAAAAAATCCGCTGCCCTTGCGTCAAAGGCAGCGGATGGCGGGGCCGGCTCAGTGCCGCCTAGGGCAACAGATCCAGCGCCTGCAGATAGGCGGGCTGACGCATCAGATCGTCCCAGGCCTGGGGCTCGGTGTCGGGCAGCAGCGAGACACGGCGCGATTCGGAGTCGATATCGGGCACCCAGCGGCCATCGCGCAGCGCGGCATCCATGCCGTCCAGCAACTCGTCCACATGCTCCCCCAGACCCAGGCTCTGGTTGCACAGCAGCACCATGTCGCAGCCCGCATTCAGGGCCGTCAACGCGGCATCGGTGTAGCTGATGAGTGCGCCATCGATGCGGCGTGCACCCTCCATGCTGAGGTCGTCGCTGAAGATGGCTCCGTCATAGCGCAGACGGGCGCGCAGGATCTCCTTGAGCCATTTCTCGCTGAAGCCTGCCGGGCGCTTGTCCACCTTGGGATAGATCACATGGGCGGGCATGACGGCGGTAAGCACGCTGGAGAGCCAGGGATAGGGAGCGGCGTCTTCGTCGAGAATGGCCGTCAGGCTGCGCCTGTCGACGGGAATGTCCACATGCGAATCGGCCTTCACAAAGCCATGGCCGGGGAAATGCTTGCCGCAATTGCCCATGCCGGCCTGCAGCAGACCCTGCATCAGGCTCCTGGCCAGGGTGGCCACCACCCGCGGGTCGCGGTGAAAGCTGCGGTCACCGATGACCGAGGATTCGCCGTAGTCCAGATCCAGCACGGGCGTGAAGCTGAAATCCACACCGCAGGCGCGCAGCTCCGTACCCAGCACATAGCCGGCGGCCGTGGCGGCGTTCATGGCCCGCATGGCGCCACTGCCTTCGCGGTATTTCCGGCCCTTGCCGCCGTCATCCATCCACATCTCGCCAAAGGCGCGCATCGGCGGAATATGCGTGAAGCCATCGGTGCGAAAGCGCTGCACACGACCGCCCTCGTGGTCCACGCTGATCAGCAGGTCGGGCTTGACGGCCTTGATATCGGCACACAACTGGACCAGCGCGCTGCGATCGTGCCAGTTGCGCTTGAAGAGAATGATGCCGCCGACCAGAGGATGGGCCAGGCGCTCGCGGTCCACATCGGTCAGCGATGTACCTGCAATATCGATGATGAGAGGGGCGTGCATGCTCATGATGTACTTTGTTTTTGATAGCTGCTAGCGCTTATCCATTAAGCGCCAGCTCCATATTTCATTCTTTTCTCTCGACCACGCAAAAGCTGGCTGCATAGTCGGATTCATCGGTGACCGAAAGATGGGCCGTCAGATTGTTTTTCTCGAACCATTCCTTGAGTTCGCCATGCAGACGAATCGCAGGCTGGCCGCTGGGCAGCTTGATGACTTCGCAATGGCGCCAGGTCATGGGCATGACCATGCCCATTCCCACGGCCTTGCTGAACGCCTCCTTGGCCGAAAAGCGCGTGGCCAGATAACGGATGCCGCGCTCGGGCCAACGGGCGCTGCGCGCCTTCCAGGTCGCCATTTCACCCTCGGCCAGCACCTTGAGGGCAAAGCGCTCGCCATGCTTTTCCAGGCTGGCGCGAATGCGGCGCACGTCGCAGATATCGGTGCCGATGCCGTAAATCATCCATGGCTCCTTACAGAGAAAAAGGCCTTAAACGCTTACCCACAAAGCGCTGGCAGCTATCTTTTCAGGAATTCCTGCCTGCCATGCCAGCGTCGATGCAGGCCTGATAGGCCTTGACGGTCTCGGCATAGCCCAGCTCCAGTGCATCGGCAATCAGGGCGTGGCCGATAGAGACTTCGGCCAGACCCGGCACCCGGGCTACAAAGGCGGCCAGATTGTCGCGATTCAGGTCATGGCCGGCATTGATACCCAGCCCGGCCTCCAGCGCGGCCTGCGCGGCCCTGGCATAGGTTTGCAGTTGCTGCTCCTGCTCGGCCTTGCCCCAGTTGGCGGCAAAAGGCTCGGTGTAGAGCTCCACGCGGTCAGCGCCGACTGCCTTGGCAGCCGCCATCTGCTCGGGGATGGGGTCCATGAACAGGCTCACGCGCACGCCCAGGGCCTTGCATTCGGCAATCAGCGGCTGGAGGCGTTCGGCATCCTGGGGAAAGCTCCAACCATGGTCGCTGGTGAACTGGTCTTCGCTGTCGGGCACGAAGGTGGCCTGGTGCGGGCGCGTCTGGCGGATGAAATCCATCAGGTTCTGCGTGGGATTGCCTTCGATATTGAACTCGGCCTCAGGCCAGTTCTTGAGCAGATCGTGCAGCTCGAACACATCCTGCGCACGGATATGGCGCTCATCGGGACGCGGGTGAATGGTGATGCCCTGCGCTCCCGCTTCAAGGCAGATCTGCGCCGCACGCGTCACCGATGGAATGCCCAGATGGCGGGTATTGCGCAGCAGCGCCACCTTGTTGACATTGACCGAAAGCGCGGTGCGGGGGAAGGCAGAGGTATTCATAGCGATTGCAGATCCATCATCAGCTGGCGGGTGCGCAGCATGGTTGAGCCGCAATGGTATTGCAGAAGATGGCGCAATTGCGGCTTCAGGGCCTGGGCCACTTCGGGCTCAGCCAGTGCGTTCAGGGTTCGCGGAAATGGCTGCTCGGCCTGCAGCGCCAGCTCTATGGTCTGCCACTGCTGGCCACTCAGCGCCGCGCGCTCGTAACCGGCGGCCTGGCGCAGACCTCCATCAGCCACCAGCGTGTAGCGCAAAACACTGTTGAGCTGGCTGAGCGTGGCGCTTTCCTGCCTCAGATCGGGCAGATGGCCGAGCTCGCGCAGCAGCACCAGCTCGAAGGCACGCAGCACGGGCTCGATGGCCTCGGTCGTGCCGCCATGCTGACCCGCCAGCACGCGCACCACCCCGGCATAGATGTCGAACAGCGCCGCATACGGGTCGTCGCGCGCCAGCAGGCGCAGCAGCAGCTCGTTCAGGTACATGCCCGACCACAGCGCATCGCCCTGGGGCATGACATGGCCGCCCGCCCATTCCGCGCCCTTGAGCGTGTGAATCTCGGCATTGCCCTCTGCTCCCAGCGTGTAGCTGAGCTTGAGCGGCTGCAGCGGCAGCAGCACAGGGCGAAAGTTGGAGGTATGACGCTTGACACCCTTGGCCGCGAGCGCAACACGCCCGCGATGGCGTGTGAACACCTCCAGGATCAGGCTGGATTCGCTCCAGTCGTACTGGTGCAGGATGTATGCGGGTTCGTCGCCGACGCGTTTGGCGCTAGCCATGACTTGCTCCGTACCACAACAAAAATGTGAAGGGGGCGGTTTTGCCGCCGGGCCGCCCCAAGGCAAAACCCGGCCTAAGCCGGGTCAGGGCCCCCTCAGGGGGCAGCGAGCACACGCAGTGAGCGAGCGTGGGGGTCAAAAAGCTTTACTCGTAGCCGAAGGATTTGACCCGGGCCTCGTCGTCGGCCCAGCCGGACTTGACCTTGACCCAGACTTCCAGGAACACCTTGGCATTGAGCAGCTTTTCCAGCTCCTGGCGGGTTTCGGTGGAGATACGCTTGAGGCGCTCGCCGCCCTGGCCGATCACCATGGCCTTGTGGCCGTCGCGCTCGACCACGATGGTGGCGGCAACGCGCATGAAGCGGCCGAACTTGGGGCTGGGCTCCTCCTCGAACTTATCGATGACCACGGTGGAGGTATAGGGCAGCTCGTCGCCCGTGAAGCGGAACAGTTTCTCGCGCAGGGTTTCGGAAGCCAGGAATTTCTCGCTGCGGTCGGTCAGTTCATCCTCGCCGTAGAACCAAGGCTGCTGCGGCAGGTATTTGGCGCAGATGCCATACATGCGCTCGATATCCTTCTTGTTCTTGGCCGACATGGGCACGAACTCGGCAAAAGGATGGCGCTCCTGCATGTCGCGCAGCCAGGGTGCGATCTCGGCACGGCGACCCACGGTGTCGAGCTTGTTGGCGATCAGCAGCGTGGGAATGCCGGGCTTGAACAGGCTCAGCACCTTGGCATCGGCCAGCGTGAAGCTGCCCGCCTCCACCACGAACAGGATCAGGTCCACATCGCCGATCGCGCCCATCACGGTCTTGTTGAGCGACTTGTTCAGGGCGGTGGAATGCTTGGTCTGGAAACCGGGGGTATCGACAAAGACGAACTGGGTCTCGTCCTTGGTGCGGATGCCGGTGATGCGGTGGCGCGTGGTCTGGGCCTTGCGCGAAGTGATGGAGATCTTCTGGCCCACCAGCGCGTTCATCAGCGTGGACTTGCCCACATTGGGCTTGCCGACGATGGCGATCAGGCCGCAGCGCTGCTCTTCGGGCGCGTAGACGCGAGCCGGAGCCTCTTCCTCCTGGTCGCGGATGGCGGTCGGCGTGCTGCCGGGCTTGGCAGCGGCCAGCATGGCGCTGATGTAGTCCAGGCTGGGGTCGCTGATATCGGTAGTCACAGACTTGGGGCCTTTTTGGCCCTTGGCTTTTTCTGCACCTGCGGTGCCCGCTATCTTTTTCTTAGCAGCATCGGTCATGGATTTTTGGCTTTCACTTTTTCCAGCAAGGCAGCGGCGGCTGCCTGCTCGCCCATGCGACGGGATGCTCCCGAGCCCTGGGCGCTGATATTCCATTCGGCAATCGTGCACTCGACCTTGAAGGTCTGCTTGTGCGCCGCGCCACTTATTTCCACCACATGGTATTGCGGCAGCTTCATGCGCTTGCCCTGTAGCAATTCCTGCAGTGCGGTCTTGGGGTCTTTGTCGGCCGCACGCATATGGGGGTTGATGTCCACGCCCTCGAAGAGGTGGTGGACGACTTTCTCGCCTGCGGCAAAGCCGGCATCGAGGTAGACGGCACCGATCAGCGCCTCCACGGCATCGGCCAGGATGGACGGGCGCTGCTTGCCACCGGACTTGGCCTCGCCTTCGCCCAGACGCAGCAGATCGGGCAGCTGCAACTTCAGCGCAATCTTGTGCAGCGTGCCTTCCTTGACGAGATTGGCCCGAACACGCGAGAGATCGCCTTCGGGCATGGAGGCCAGCTTGGCATAGAGCAGGCTGGAGATGGCCAGACTGAGCACCGAGTCGCCCAGAAACTCCAGTCGCTCGTTGTTGTCGGCCGAAAAGCTGCGGTGCGTGATGGCACGCTGCAGCAGCGCCGGGTTGGCAAATTGATGTTGCAGCCTTTGCTGCAGAGCGACTAGAGCAGGTTCCACCTGAAAGGTCTATTTCTTGAAACGGTAAACAAGGTAGGCAGGGCCTGCCAGATGAATCTCACGGGAATACTCGAAGCCCACGACGATCTTGTCGTTGACCTTGGTCACGTTCAGATCGTTGCCGGAGATGGACTTGAAGTCATCAATGGAGGCCGAACGATCGAAGCTGGCCTTGACTTCGGCAACGGTACTGCCTTCAGCGGCGGCCTTGTTGGCCGCCTTGGTGATGGCCTGGTACTCCAGGAAGACGGGCACCGATTGTGCGCCAATTGCGGCAACTGCCACGATGATGGCCACGAGAAACACCAGACCGATGAAGGACAGACCACGCTGCCTGGAGCGCAATGCCAGATTTTTCATGCTTTTCCCCTCTCAAGCCGGGCATGTTCCTGCCCGTGTATCCCCGAAAAATGACGAAACGTTTGCCGGTGCTCAGTGGAAACGGCCGATACGGCTCAGATCACCGAAGTTCATCCAGACAAAAAAAGCCTTGCCCACGATGTTCTGGTCCGGCACAAAGCCCCAGTAGCGCGAATCCAGCGAGTTGTCGCGGTTGTCGCCCATCATGAAGTAATAGCCTTCGGGCACCTTGCAGGTCACGCCTTCAACGCTATAGCGGCAGTTTTCCTTGTACTCGAAGTTGCTCGCCCCCTGGATGAAGGCCGGTACATCGTTGTTGACGATGGCACGGTGCGGCTGCTCGCCCAGGGTTTCCTCGAACTGCTTGAAGTAACGCATCACGTCGCGGTCCAGAAAGTCCGGCAGATCGCGCACGGGCAGCTCCTTGCCGTTGATGCTCAGGCGCTTGTTGATATAGGCCACTTCATCACCGGGTACACCCACCACACGCTTGATGTAGTCCAGCGTGGGCTGGGGGGGATAGCGGAACACCATCACATCGCCACGCTGGGGCTTGTTGCCTTCGGTGATCTTCTTGTTGATCACGGGCAGACGGATGCCGTAGGTGAACTTGTTCACCAGGATCAGGTCACCCACCATCAGCGTCGGAATCATGGAGCCCGAGGGAATCTTGAACGGCTCGAACAGGAAGGAACGCAGCACGAAGACGATGGCGATCACCGGGAACAGACCGGCAGTCCAGTCCAGCCACCAGGGTTGCATGAGAATGCGACCTTTGGCGTCTTCGGAGACTTCGATGTCAGTCTTGGCAATGCCCATGCGGTCCAGCTCGGCGCGGCGCTCGACGGCAGCCTGCTCCAGCGCGGCCGCAGCCGCTCGGCGCCGTGGCCAGAAATAAAAGCGTTCGGCCAGCCAGTACACACCGGTCACCACGGTTGCCAGAAACAGCAGCAGCGCGAAGTTGCCTTCGATGGAGCCGGTGTACCAGGCCGCGATATAGCCTACAAAGGCCGCCAGGATGGCGGCCGTGATCCACTGCATGACTTGCATCAATCCTCCACTTGCAGAATGGCCAGGAAGGCTTCCTGCGGCACTTCTACCGAACCGATCTGCTTCATACGCTTCTTGCCGGCCTTCTGCTTTTCGAGCAGCTTGCGCTTACGCGTGATGTCGCCGCCGTAGCACTTGGCCAGCACGTTCTTGCGCATGGCCTTGACGGTCTCACGCGCAATGATGTTGGCGCCGATGGCGGCCTGAATGGCCACGTCGAACATCTGGCGGCTGATGATCTCGCGCATCTTTGCCACCACGGCACGGCCGCGATACACGGACTGCGAACGGTGCACGATGATGGACAAGGCGTCGACCTTCTCGCCGTTGAGCAAGATATCGACCTTCACCACGTCGGACGCGCGATATTCCTTGAACTCGTAGTCCATGGAGGCATAGCCGCGCGAGACGCTCTTGAGCTTGTCGAAGAAGTCCAGCACGATTTCGCCCAGCGGCATCTCGTAGGTCAGCATGACCTGACGACCGTGGTACTGCATATTCATCTGCACGCCACGCTTCTGGTTGGCCAGCGTCATCACCGGACCCACATAGTCTTGCGGCATGTAGAGATGCACGGTCACGATGGGCTCGCGGATCTCCTGGATGCGACCGATATCGGGCATCTTGGAGGGGTTCTCCACGTCGATCAGCTCGCCGTCGCCCTTGATCACCTGATAGACCACGCTGGGGGCCGTGGTGATCAGATCCTGGTCGAATTCACGCTCCAGTCGCTCCTGCACGATTTCCATGTGCAGCAGACCCAGGAAGCCGCAGCGGAAGCCAAAGCCCAGAGCCTGCGAGACCTCGGGCTCGAACTGCAGCGCCGCATCATTGAGCTGCAGCTTTTCCAGCGCATCACGCAACTGGTCGTATTCAGAGGCTTCGGTGGGGTACAGACCCGCGAAAACCTGGGGCTTGACTTCCTTGAAGCCCGGCAGAGGCTTCTCGGCAGGACCCAGGTTGTTGGGCAGCTTTTTTTCCAGCGTGATGGTGTCACCGACCTTGGCGGCCTTCAGCTCCTTGATGCCGGCAATGATGTAGCCCACCTCGCCGGCCCTGAGCATCTCGCGCGGCTGGTTGGCCGGGGTGAACACGCCGATGCTGTTGGCTTCATAGGCAGCGCCGCTGGCCATCATCTTGAAGCGCTCATTCTTCTTGAGCTCGCCATCCACCACGCGCACCAGCATCACGACGCCCACATAGGGATCGAACCAGCTGTCCACGATCATGGCACGCAGAGGGCCATCGGGATTGCCCTTTGGAGCCGGCACCTTGGCCACGATGGCTTCCAGAATCTCGTCGATGCCCATGCCGGTCTTGGCCGAACAGGGAATGGCGTCGCTGGCATCGATACCGATCACGTCCTCGATCTCGGCCTTGGCATTCTCGGGGTCGGCCTGAGGCAGGTCCATCTTGTTGAGGACGGCGAACACCTCCACGCCCAGGTCGAGCGCGGTGTAGCAATTGGCCACGGTCTGGGCTTCCACGCCCTGAGAGGCATCAACCACCAGCAGACCGCCTTCGCAGGCCGACAGCGAGCGCGAGACTTCGTAGGAAAAGTCCACGTGGCCGGGGGTGTCGATCAAGTTCAGGTTGTAGACCTGCCCGTCCTTGGCCTTGTATTGCAGGGCCGCGGTCTGGGCCTTGATGGTGATGCCGCGCTCTTTCTCGATGTCCATCGAGTCCAGCACCTGGGCTTCCATATCGCGGTCGGCGAGGCCTCCGCAGCGCTGGATCAGGCGGTCCGCCAGCGTGGACTTGCCATGGTCGATATGCGCAATGATGGAGAAATTACGGATGTGATTCATCAACGAGAAAGACAGCTTGGAATTGAAAAAAGTGGCCTGCAGCAGCAAGAAAAAAGGGCGCGTCCCTCAAGCGGCGCGCCCTTAACCAACAATCTCTGGCAACTGCGATAGTTGGGACTTTATTGTAGGCAAAACTGGCCGCAAACCAAGACCCAGCAAGGCTTGACAAGTTCCGGTTTGTGATTCTCAAATTCATTTATCAACAAATTATCCACAGACCGGAAAACGCCGTTTAGCCATCAGCAGCAGGAGATTGCAAAGGCTTTTGCACCGCTTGAAAACCGCTTGTCAGCGTGATTTTTTGCGTCCAACCACCATGCATTTGCGTGGGATTCTACCCAATGGCATAGGGGCACTGGCAGGCTGAGGGCTTGTTGCCATTTCAGATCGCGAAATGACAACAAGCTCTTGCCGGCTTTTCGTCACCCTTATTTGGCTGGGCGAATGAGCACATATTGCGCCCAGTCACCGCGGCGCACCAGCACATTCACGGGTTTGGACTTGTCGGCCTTGGCCCAGGCCGCCTCGAAGCTCTTGAGATCGGAGACTTCCACATTGGCCAGTTGCAGGATCACATCGCCCTCGCGCAGGCCAGCACGGGCTGCGGCATCCACCGCAGCCGACACGCGCACGCCGCCCTTGATGGCCAGCTCCTTCTTCTGGGCAGCCGTCAGCTCGCTCAGCGTCAGGCCCAGAGCCTTGTTCTCCAGCGTGCCGGAGGGGGGAGTCTTGCCTGCCCCACCGCTGCCAGCCTTGGCCTTGGCAGATTCGTCGGAAGGCACTTCGGCAATCACCATGCTCAGTTCCTTGAGCTTGCCGCGGCGCAGCACGGTAATGGTGCTCTTGGTGCCGGGCTTGGTATTGCCCACGAGACGCGGCAGATCGGAGACCTTCTCGATGGCCTTGCCATCGAACTTGGTGATCACGTCGCCCGCCTCCACACCGGCCTTGGCCGCAGGAGAGTCCGGCTCGACAGCCGACACCAGTGCGCCCTCGGGCTTGCCAAGGCCGATGGACTCGGCCACATCCTTGGTCACGGGGCCGATCTGCACGCCGATACGGCCGCGCGTGACCTTGCCGGTGGCACGCAGCTGATCGCTGACACGGATCGCTTCATCCACAGGAATCGCAAAGCTGATGCCCATGAAGCCGCCCGAGCGCGAGTAGATCTGGCTGTTGATCCCCACCACCTCGCCCCGCATATTGATCAGCGGGCCACCCGAGTTGCCGGGGTTGATGGCCACATCGGTCTGGATGAAGGGCAGATAGTCGCCGGTATCGCGCTGCTTGGCCGAGACAATGCCGGCCGTCACCGAGTTTTCGAGTCCGAAGGGCGAGCCAATCGCCATGACCCACTCGCCCACGCGCAGCTTGCTCACATCACCGATCTTGACCGCGGGAAGGCCTTTGGCATCGATCTTGACAACGGCCACATCGGTGCGCTTGTCCGCGCCGACTATCTTTGCCTTGAACTCGCGTTTGTCGGTCAGCGTGACGATGACCTCATCGGCGCCATCGACCACATGGGCATTGGTCATCACGTAGCCGTCGGCGGTGAGGATGAAGCCCGAACCCACGCCACGCGGCTGCTCTTCCTCGGACTGACCGCCCTTGGGCGAACGCTGGCGCGGCACATTGGGCACGGGCAGGCCGAAGCGGCGGAAGAACTCCAGCATGTCTTCATCCATGCCCAGAGCTTCGGCGCTGTTGTTGGAGACCTTCTCCAGCGTACGGATGTTGACCACCGAAGGGCCGACCTGATCGACCAGATCCGTGAAGTCCGGCAGGCCGCGCGCCGTTGCAGCACTTTGGGCATGAGCGGCGGTGACCGGCAGCACGGCTCCTGCGGCCAGGGCCGCGATTGCCATGGCGCTGGCCAGGGCTGTAGCCGAAACACGGGACTTGAGCGTCATCCGGGCGGGTGTGCGCATCGTTTCTATTCCTTGTTCGAATCGTCTGACACAAGCGGTCGTGAAATCAGACCCATGAGAGAAAGCGGGTAGGAGCGTCGAACGTTCATTCTGGCAAAAGCCGGCATCGGCCGAAAGTGCCCTGCCCCATCGAATTGACCGCAGATGAGACAGCATCTGCGGCCAACTGTATTGAAATCAATAGCAGCTTGCGTAGTCTGCACAAGACTCAAGGCTGAAAAACCACGAATCCAGGCAGAGGACTGCCATACCGAGAAGCATCAATGGCGGGTAGCCGTGGCAAAGCTTGCATTGCGCAGGAAGCTGGCCGGCATCTGCAGATTCGGTGCGCTGCTTTGCTGAGGGTGCGAAGCCAGCAGCTCGTCCAGGCGCGGATCACGCAGCATCACGGTCTGGCCGTTGGGGCTGGCAACTGCCACGACGGTGGACGACTGGGCTTCCGAGCTCAGTGGCATGACCGCTTCCTCAGCGCCGGAGACCGGCTGGCTCAAACCCAGCGACGCAGCGGGCGCGGCGGCCACGACGACATTCGGGCTCAGAGCCGCAAGCTGAGCGCCGCCCTGGCGACCGTACAGGCCGCCCGAGCCCGCAAGCATCGCCCCCCATCCCACGGCGGCCACGGCAGCCACCGAGGCAAAGCCGGCTGCCATCTTCCAGCGAAAGACCGATGCATTGGCCGCCTGACGACCGGGCAGGCTGACCACGGCTGCGCCATTGCCCAGCGCCCGCTCGCGTTCCTCGGCTGCGGTAATCTGCTCCAGACTGCCCAGACCCAGGGAACTGGCCGCATCTGCGCTCACACCGGGCAGATGAATGCCACGGATAGGCTCGCGCTCCATATGGGCGCGCACGCCGCTCAAAATATCGTGCTGACTGTGATGGGCCAGCTCGGGAGAACGCAGCACATCGCCAATCAGGTGATACATGGCCCAGGACTGCTGGCCTTCGTCGCTTTCCGCATAGGAAAGCACGGCCTGCATCTGGACCGAGGAAGCCTCGCCATCCACCAGGGCCGACAACTGTTCCTGCTTGATCAGATCGTCATTCATGAAGTTCACCTGCTCGTCTTGCCTGTACTACCAACGCTTCCCGCCCTGGCGCTCCAGCAGGGGCTTGACCCTGGCCGAGATCGCCTCGCGTGCCCGAAAGATGCGCGAGCGCACCGTGCCTATGGGACAGTCCATCGCCTGAGCGATTTCTTCATAGCTGAGCCCTTCGATTTCACGCAGCGTAACCGCCTGACGCAAATCCTCGGGCAAAGCTTCCATGGCGGCATTGACGGCTTCGGCAATTTCACGCGCCGCCAATACTGTTTCCGGGGTTTCCTGAGTCGTTAGTTCCTGTCTGTGAACAGAAGTTTCATCCTCATCGTCCCCAGTGTGTAACGCGCTCTCGGTCATCACCGGCGAGCGATGCATTTCCATCAAGGCCTTCTTGGCCGTGTTGACGGCGATGCGGTACAGCCAGGTATAGAACTGGGCCTCGCCGCGAAACTGGTGCAAGGCCTTGTAGGCGCGTATGAAGGTTTCCTGCGTGATGTCAGGCACCAGATCGACATCGCGCACCATGCGGCCCACCAGACGTTCGATGCGACGCTGGTATTTGATGACCAGCAGCTCAAAAGCCCGTGTGTCGCCAGCATTGGCTCGTTCGACCAGAGCCTGATCGCTGTCGGCAGAGGGAGTGGGAAAATCGGGTGGTGTCATGAAAGGCCAAGCGGCGTGCTGCCATAACCGGCGAAGGCCTAGCCTTGCTCTGCCAGCGGCACGATGGAGGAATATACCGCACGCCGCAAGTCTCCCCATTGCTCGGGGCTGTGTCGTTGGGACAGGAAAATCCATAGCACTCTGCGCCTGCCACCCCTGGCTCTGAACACCACGACATCCGAAACGCTGAGCCAAAGCCAATGGCCACCATCAAGCCCCACTCCCAGCTGCACGGGCAATGACTGTGCAGTTGACAGGTTTTTGGCCTCCAGCGACCAATGCCCGCCATTCCAGAGCAGGCGTCCTTGGGGCCAGTTCCGCCACTGTGCGCAAAGCAGCGCCGCGGCCAAGGTCAGAGCCGGTAGGGTCAGCAGCAGCTGCAGACCGTTCTCCCTGGCCTGCAGGCACCAGGCCAGCAGGACCGTCAAAAGGCCTGCCCCGATCAACAGCAGCACCCCGGCAGCCCAGACTGGCCGCTCGAAGACATAGGCAACGGCGGGAGCATGGTAGCGAGCACTCATGGGCAGACCATGTGCGAAAACCCGGCTGCCGCAAAGCTAGGGAAAGCACGATCAAGCCGCACATAGAACAAAACCCGCAAGGCCTGGGCCTGTGCGGGCTTGTACAGAAGGGCTAGCAGCGACTTAGACGCGCTTGAAAACCAGCGTGCCGTTGGTGCCGCCGAAACCGAAGTTGTTCTTCACGGCAACTTCCAGCTTGGCGTCACGCGCCGTGTTGGCGCAATAGTCCAGATCGCACTCGGGATCCTGGTTGATCAGGTTGATGGTCGGAGGAATCTTCTGATCGTGCAGCGCCATCACGGTGAAAACGCTCTCGATGCCGCCCGCGCCACCCAGCAGGTGACCCGTCATGGACTTGGTCGAGCTGACCACCAGATTCTTCTTCGCAAACTCGCCCATGGCTGCCTTGATGGCATTGGACTCGTTCGCATCGCCCAGCGGCGTGGACGTGCCATGCGCATTCAGGTAATTGACCTGATCCTGGTTCACACCGGCATTGCGCAAAGCATTGAGCATGGCGCGGCGGGGGCCGTCCATGTTGGGAGCCGTCATGTGACCGGCATCGGCACTCATGCCAAAGCCTGCCAGCTCCGCGTAAATCTTGGCGCCACGGGCCTTGGCGTGTTCGTACTCTTCGAGCACCAGCACACCGGCACCTTCACCGAGTACAAAGCCGTCACGGTCCTTGTCCCAGGGGCGCGAGGCAGCCTTGGGGTCGTCGTTGCGCGTGGACAGCGCCCGCATGGCAGCAAAGCCGCCGACACCCAGAGGCGAGACAGTGGCTTCCGTGCCACCGGCCACGACGATGTCTGCATCGCCGTATTCGATCATGCGTCCGGCTTCGCCGATGCAGTGCAGACCTGTGGTGCAGGCAGTCACGATCGACAGATTCGGCCCCTTGAAGCCAAATCGCATGGACACATGCCCTGCCACCATATTGATGATGGAAGCAGGCACGAAGAACGGCGTGATGCGGCGAGGACCGCGGGCAGCCAGTTCTGCGTGAGTGTTCTCGATCAGCGGCAGGCCGCCAATGCCCGAGCCGATCACGCAGGCAATGCGTGTGGCAAGGTCTTCGGACAGGGCTTCGCCTGTGGGCAGGCCTGCGTCCAGAACGGCTTGCTCCGCAGCCGCGATGCCGTAATGAATGAAGGTATCCATGGAGCGCGCATCTTTGGCGCTCATGTACTTCTCCACATCAAATCCCTTGACCTCACCCGCAATCTTGCAGGAGAAGTTCGACGCATCGAACTTGGTGATGAGGTCAATACCGGACTGGCCGGCCAAAAGATTGGCCCAGGCTTCGCCCACCGTGTTACCCACGGGGGAGATGCAGCCCAGACCGGTCACGACAACGCGACGACGGCTCATGCGTTCAAACCTTTAACTGATCGCTGAAAAAAGACCTTAGGCCTTTTGGTGGGTATTGGCGTAGTCGATGGCGTTTTGCACCGTCGTGATCTTCTCTGCGTCTTCGTCAGGGATCTCGATGCCGAATTCATCTTCCAGGGCCATCACCAGTTCCACTGTGTCCAGGGAGTCAGCGCCCAGGTCAGCCACGAAGGCCTTTTCGTTGGTCACTTGGGACTCTTCAACGCCGAGTTGTTCAGCAATGATTTTTTTGACACGTGCTTCGATATCGCTCATGGTTTCCCTCAGGGGGTTGTGAATGAACCCGCGATTCTAGCCGTTTCGGGAGAAGCCCCTTGGCGGCTGGCCGTCGCGAGGAAACGGCCACTGAACTTGCAAAAATGTTCAGCCTCTGGCAGCAAGTGTGGCAGACACCACGCAAGCTGCCGAAATCTCTTACATGTACATGCCGCCGTTGACGTGCAATTCCTGCCCCGTCACATAGCCGGCACCGGCAGAGGCCAGATAGGCCACGGCATGCGCGATGTCGCTGGGTTGACCCAGATCGCCCATGGCGATCTGCGCCTTGAGCGCAGCCTTCTGCGCCTCTGGCAGGTCTGCAGTCATGTCCGTGGCGATGAAGCCGGGAGCCACGCAGTTCACGGTGATGCCGCGGCTGCCCAGTTCCTTGGCCAGAGCACGGGTCATGCCTGCCACGCCGGCCTTGGCTGCCGCGTAGTTGGCCTGACCGGCATTGCCCGAGGCACCGACCACGCTGGTGATGCTGATGATGCGGCCGAAACGCTGCTTCATCATGGGGCGAATAGCCGCACGGCTGACTCGGAAAACAGCCTTCAGATTGGTGTCGGTGACGGCATCCCAGTCGTCATCCTTCATGCGCATCGCCAGGGTGTCGCGCGTGATGCCGGCATTGTTGACCAGCACATGCAGGCCGCCGTCGTTCTTGACGATGGAGTCGATCAGGGCATCCACGGCAGCGCCGTCGGTCACGTTCAGCGTGACACCGCGGCCGCCGAAGGCGGACAGCGCCTGGCTGATCTTCTCGGCACCGGCATCCGAGGTGGCCGTGCCGATCACTTGATAGCCCTTGGAGGCCAGCTCCTGCGCGATGGCGGCACCAATGCCACGAGTGGCTCCGGTGACCAGGGCAACCTGGGGCTTGGTCTGGTTATCAGTCATGCGAGCAATTCTTTCACGTCAGCCAGGGTGGCTGTATCAAACAGGGGAGCACCCGTCAGGTCGGCGTCAATACGCTTGACCATGCCGGCCAGCACCTTGCCGGGTCCACATTCCACGATATGGGTGACGCCGCGCGCCTTGATGGACTGCACGCATTCCACCCAGCGCACCGGGCCAAAGGCCTGACGATACAGGGCATCACGAATCGAATCAGCGTCCGTCTGGACGGTGACGTCGATATTGTTGATGACGGGAATCAAGGGGGCAGCCAGCGTCAGCTCGGCCAGCGCGGTCTTGAGCTTTTCTGCAGCGGGCTTCATCAGGCTGGAGTGGAAAGGTGCGGAGACCGGCAGAGGCAGGGCGCGCTTGGCACCGGCCGCCTTGACCGCTTCACAGGCCTTTTCCACGGCCAGCTTGCTGCCGGCGATCACGGTCTGACCGGGATCGTTGAAGTTCACGGCTTCCACCACTTCGGCGCCGCCCAGCTGGGCCGTCACCTCTGCGCAGACCGCCTTTACCTTTTCGGCATCCAGGGCCAGCACGGCCGCCATGCCGCCCGTGCCCACGGGCACGGCATCCTGCATGGCTGCGGCGCGCAGACGCACAAGTGGAGCGGCCTGAGCCAGCGTCAGTACGCCGGAGGCGACCAGCGCCGAGTATTCACCCAGGGAGTGACCGGCCACGGCATCGGGCAGCGCGCCGCCTTCGGCCTGCCAGACACGCCAGGCCGCCACACCGGCCACCAGCATCACGGGCTGGGTATTGGTGGTCAGCGCCAGAGCTTCCTTGGGGCCTTGCTTGATCAGCAGACCCACATCCTCGCCCAGAGCCTCGGAGGCTTCGGCCACGGTCTGGGCCACGACGGGATGATCCCCCCAGCCATCCAGCATGCCCACGGACTGCGAACCCTGGCCAGGAAATACAAATGCGAATTTCTTCATATTTCTTAGTATAAAAATTGCCTGAAACGCTTATTTATATTGCGTCTACAGCTACATCTTGAGGAGCACAGCCCCCCAGGTGAAGCCACCGCCCACGCCTTCGAGCAGCACCGTCTGGCCTTTCTTGACCTGGCCGCTGCGCACGCCATGGTCCAGCGCCAGGGGAATCGAGGCCGCCGAGGTGTTGCCATGCTGATCGACGGTCACCACCACCTTGTCCATGGACAGCTTGAGCTTGCGCGCGGTGCTTTGCATGATGCGGATATTGGCCTGGTGCGGAATCAGCCAATCGATGTCGGCATCCGTCAGGCCCGCCTTTTCCAGCACGGAGCGAGCAGCCTTGTCCAGCACGCTCACTGCCAGCTTGAACACGGCCTGACCGTCCATCTTGAGCAAGGGATCGCCCAGCACATTGCCGCCGGAGACATTGCCCGGCACGCAGAGAATGCCGACATGGCTGCCATCGGCGTGCAGCTCGGTGGACAGGATGCCGGGCTCGTCGGAGGCCTCCAGCACCACGGCGCCGGCGCCATCGCCGAACAGCACGCAGGTCGTGCGGTCGTTGAAATCCAGGATGCGGCTGAAGACTTCGGAGCCCACCACCAGCACGCGCTTGGCAGCGCCGGACTGGATCATGGAGTCCGCCACCGTCAGGGCGTAGACGAAACCGCTGCACACCGCCTGCACATCAAAGGCAGGGCAACCATTGCTGATGCCCAGCTTGTGCTGAAGGATGGCCGCCGTCGAGGGAAACACCATGTCCGGGGTGGACGTGGCGACAATGATCAGATCGATGTCCGAAGCCTCTATGCCTGCAGCCTCGATGGCCTTGCGGCTGGCTTCAAGAGCCAGATCGCTGCTGGTCACATCGGGTTCGGCAAAGTGGCGGGCACGAATGCCGGTGCGCTCGACGATCCATTCGTCCGAGGTTTCCAGGCCACGCTGAGCCAGCTCGGCTGCGAGGTCGTTATTGGTCAGGCGGCGGGGCGGCAGGTAACTGCCGGTGCCGATGATGCGTGCGTAGCGTCTCATGTCTTCTATCAGGGCGCCGAAGTTCCAGATTCCGTCTGCGCTGCCAGCAACAAGGGGGCGGCAGCAGCAATACGGCTGCGGACACGGTCAAGCAGGTTGTTGCGTGCCGCATCATACGCGCGGTTCAAAGCATGCTCGAATGCCATTGCATCGGCCGAGCCATGGCTTTTGAAGACCAGTCCGCGCAGACCCAGCAAGGCAGCACCGTTGTACCGACGGTGATCGACACGCTTCATCAGCGCAGATAGCACCGGATAGGCAATGATGGCGGCAATCTTGGTGAAGATATTGCGTTTGAACTCTTCCTTGAGAATCCCCGAGATCATCGAGGCAACCCCTTCGGTGGTCTTGAGTGCAACGTTACCAACGAAACCATCGCACACCACAATGTCCACCACACCCTTGAAGGTGTCGTTGCCCTCGACATTGCCGTAGAAGTTGAGATTGCCCGCATCGCCAGCAGCGCGCAGCAGCTCGCCGGCGCGCTTGATGACTTCGCTGCCCTTGATCAGCTCTTCGCCGATATTGAGCAGGCCGACGCTGGGCGCCTCGGTGTTCTTGAGCGCCGACACCAGGGCCGAGCCCATGACCGCAAACTGCAGCAGGTGCTCCGCCGTGCAGTCCACATTGGCTCCCAGATCCAGCATGGTGGTGTCGCTGCCCTTGGCATTGGGCAAACCAAAGGCAATGGCAGGACGATCGATGCCATCCAGAGTCTTGAGCAGATAGCGCGAGATCGCCATCAGCGCTCCGGTATTGCCGGCAGACACTGCAGCCTGAGCCGCGCCATTCTTGACCTGCTGCACAGCCACGCGCATGGACGAGTCCTTTTTCTTGCGCAGGGCTATTTCAACGGGGTCATCCATGCTCACCACTTCCGTGGCGGGGACGACGGTCACACGCTCGTGCTTGAAGCCAGCCAATTCATCGGCCTTGCCGACCAGCAACAGATGCGCATCGGGGTGTAAATTCAGAAACTGACGACACGCGGCCAGCGTGACGCGGGGGCCATGATCGCCCCCCATGCAGTCAACAGCCAAAGTAATCATGGGCGACTGACAGGTCCAATCGGGTTTGGGGTAATGAACTGAATGGTCCAGGGACCACCACAGGAGTTATCTGCAAAACCAGCCCTGGAATTGTGCAGCAAGGCCAGCCAAGGCTGATTTTGCAAATATCTCCCATAAAAACAAAAGCCTGTTGCTACAAAAAATGTAGCAACAGGCTTTGCGAATGCAGTCGTCGCTTAGGCTTCGGACTTGTTCTTCAGCACTTGACGGCCACGGTACACGCCGTTGGGGCTGATGTGGTGGCGCAGATGTGTCTCGCCGGTAGTGGCTTCAACAGCAATGCCAGGCACATTCAGTGCATTGTGCGAACGGTGCATGCCGCGCTTGGAGGGAGACTTCTTGTTTTGCTGAACAGCCATGATGGCTCCTGTGTATCTTGAAAGGGTTGGTAACACGACCCACACAGCAAGACCGGGCAAAAAACTCTGCCTTTCGACGCACCTACCGAGAGTAAGTGCGCTCTTGTCTGTGCAAGTCCTAAAAAAACGCGATCAGCCCATTAAAGACACGAGGGGGTTTCGCGCGAAGCTCACGATTATAGCGCAAACGCTTTTCATGGCCTACGCAAAATCAAATCCCCACCGTGCTCCGGGCTGGATCAGTCGGCAGACTTGCCTACATTGAGAGATTGCAGCACGGCAAAAGGGTTCTCCTTTTGCTCGTTGGCCTGCTCGAAGCCGTCATCGCTGACCTCCAGCTTGACGGGCACCGGGCAGACCTCATGGCGAGGCACCACCGGAACTTCCATCAGCAGCTCGTCCTCGATCAGCTCCAGCAGATTGAACTCGCTGCTCAATGCCAGCACATCCTCATCGCTGTCGTCATCTTCCAGCTCTGCCGTCGCTTCGTCAGGAACGAAGCGAAATGACCGATCCACATAAAGGGGAATATCGGCCTCGGTCAGGCAGCGCTGGCAGGTCAGTGGCAAATCCACCTCGGCACTCAGGTGCAGCCACACATGGCCGCTGCCGCCCTTTTGCTCGACCAGCTCGCCTTCGGCTTCCCAGCGCACCAGAGGCTGCTCGCCAGTAATCGCCAGCGCATCGGCCGCCAGACGCTTGAAGTCCGACAATGGTGCCTGACCATGCAGATGACCTGCGGCCTGCGCGAAAGCACGCACGTCCAGCCGGGTCGCAGAAAAATCCTTGCTCATGCAGCCAGTGTAAGAGAATCCCGCAATGCCCGACTTATTGATTGCCGGACGACTTGAGCGTCCATTGATTCTTGGCTCCACCTCGCGCTACCGCCGCGAGCTGCTCAGCCGTCTGCAACTGCCGTTCGAGACGGTGTCTCCCGAAGTGGATGAAACCCCGCTCAGCGGCGAAACACCCTACGAGCTGAGCCTGCGTCTGGCCGTGGCCAAGGCACAAGCCGTGGCCCAGCTGCACCCCGGCGCCATCGTTATCGGCTCCGACCAGGTGCCCGAGCTCGACGGCCAGCCCCTGTCCAAGCCCGGCACCCACGAGCGCGCCACCGAGCAGTTGCGCCAGATGAGCGGCCGCCAGATGAATTTCCACACCGGCGTCTGCGTGAGCTGTGCCGAAACCGGCTTTTTAGAGTCCAGCGTGGTCACGGTGCAAGTGCGCTTTCGCGCGCTGAACGACCTCGAGATCGAGCGCTATCTGCATGCCGAGCAGCCTTATGACTGCGCAGGCTCGGCCAAGAGTGAAGGCCTGGGCATCGCCCTGCTGGAGGCCATCGTCAGCGACGACCCCACGGCACTGATAGGCCTGCCGCTGATCCGCACCTGCCAGTTGCTGCGTGCCGCAGGAGTGGTTCTGCCATGAGCGACACATCTAAGGGCAAGGCCGGCACCCTTTATCTGGTGCCGGCTCCACTCGATTTCGGCTGCGAAAGCCAGACCGCTTTGACCGAGGTGCTGCCCGAGGGCACACTGCGCCGCGCCGCCTCCCTGACTCACTGGGTCAGCGAAAACGCCAAGACGGCACGCGCCTATCTCAAGCGCATCGACGCCTTGTTCCCGCTGGCTGCGCCGCTGCAGGCCCAGAACATTGCCGAGCTGCCACGCGAAGCCCACAAAAAAGGCGACCATGGCAACAAGGGCGGCGCCGTCTTCGACCCCAAGCCCCTGCTGGCACCGGCGTTGGCCGGGCAGGACATGGGCTTGATCAGCGAGGCGGGCATGCCCGCCGTGGCCGACCCGGGCAGCTCCATCGTGCGTGCCGCCCATGATCTGGGCATTCGCGTCGTACCACTGACGGGACCGGTCTCGCTGCTGCTGGGCCTGGCGGCCAGCGGCCTCAATGGCCAGAACTTCGCCTTTGTCGGTTATGTGCCACAGGATGGCGCCGAGCGCACGGCCCGCATCAAGGAGCTGGAGAGCCTGGCCCTGCGACAAGGCCAAACCCAGCAGTTCATCGAGACGCCTTACCGCAATGCTGCCCTCTGGCAGGCGCTGTTGCAAACCTTGCAGCCCAATACCAGACTGGCCCTGGCGAGCGGATTGACGCTGGAGACGGCGCGCATCGAAAGCCATCTGGTGCGCGAATGGCGCCAGCGCAATACACCTCCCGACAACCGCACACCGGTGGTGTTTGCCATAGGCCGCTAAGCGCCTGAAATCAAAAAAGCCTGCGGCCAATACCGCAGGCTTTTTTGATAGCTACCAGCGCTTCTTCCGAAAGTGCTGGCGGCATTCTCAACGCTTGATCAGCGAATACTGGGCATCAGGCCGCGCATGGCTTTGACCGAGCCCTCGCCGATGGCGGCGCCAAAGCGCTTGGCCAGACGCTCGGCCACGTTGTCGCGGCGGGTGTAGTCGATGACTTCCTCGGCCTTGACCACCTCACGCGCAACATAGTCGAGGCTGCCCAGCTTGTCGGCCAGACCCAGCTCCACGGCCTGCTGACCGGTCCAGAACAGTCCGCTGAACATTTCGGGGCTCTCATGCAGGCGGTCACCGCGACCGGCCTTGACCACGCCAATGAACTGCTGGTGAATCTGCTCCAGCATCTGCAGCGCAAATTCCTTTTGCTGCGACGACATGGGGCTGAAGGGGTCGAGAAAGCCCTTGTTCTCGCCGGCCGTCAACAGGCGGCGCTCCACGCCGACCTTGTCCATCACGCCGGTGAAGCCAAAGCCGTCCATGAGCACGCCGATACTGCCCACGATGCTGGCCTTGTCGACGAAGATCTCGTCGGCCGCCGCCGCAATGTAGTAGGCCGCCGAGGCACAAGACTCTTCGACCACCGCATACAGAGGCTTGTTGTACTTGGCCTTGAGACGCGTCATCTCGTCGTTGATGATGCCGGCCTGCACGGGGCTGCCGCCGGGCGAGTTGATCAGCAGCACCACGGCGCGCGAGCCCGAATCCTCAAAGGCGCTGCGCATGGCCGCCACCACGAACTCGGCACTGGCGTCCGCTCCCGAGGCAATCTCGCCCTTGATCTCCACCACCGCAGTATGGGGTGAGGTGCTGGTCTTGGTGGCCGTATCCTTGAAGAACACGGCCCACAGCACCAGGAGCACCACCACAGACCACAGCAGACGGCTGAAAAAGCGCCAGCGCCGGGCCGCCCGCTGCTCCTTGATGGAGGCGAACACCAGCTTTTCCAGCACATCGCGCTCCCAGCCCCCGTTCCCGGAGGCCTTGGCCGCAGCGGCGGACGCCTCAGCGGACGCAGCAGGCGCCTTGGACCAGAGGTCCGCGCCCGGCGTCACATGCGACTGGGAATCATGGTTGTCAGGAGTACTCATCTCAAAACTTCAGAGGTTTCAGTTGTGGCCCAGTATGCCAGTGCACCAAGCCGCCGCTTTCGCTCAAGGCGATTTTTACCAGCCCGCCCCGGCAAGGACCGCCTGCACAGGCACCGCTGTCAGGTTCGTAGGCCGCTGCGTGGGTAGAACACAACAGCCAGCGACCGGACTCGTCAAAAAACTGACCTTCCTGGTAGTCCATTTCCATGGGGATATGGCTGCAGCGATTCAGATAGGCATAAACCTGCCCCTGGTAGCGAATCGCAAAAGCGCGGCTGCTCTGACCGGCATACAGCACATCAAAGCCCACCGCCCGGCCACCGTCGACCAGATCCGCACTGGCGCACAGCTCCACGGTATCTGTCATATCCGGTTTCACGCGTTGGCCAACAGCCAGGCCCGCAGTTGCGCCGCGGAATCGGCCACGAACAGCGGATCGAACTGGGCAAAGCCGTCGGGTGCATGGGCACCATAGGACACCCCTACACAGGCACAGCCGGCATTCTGCGCCATCTGCAAGTCGTGCGTGGTGTCGCCAATCATCAGCGTGCGCTCGGGCTCCACACCGAATTCGGCCATCAGCTCGTGCAACATCAGCGGACTGGGCTTGCCGGCGGTCTCGTCGGCCGTGCGCGAACCGTCGAACAATCCCTTGAGCTGCGGGTCCTGCAACGCATGGTTGAGCCCCATGCGGCTCTTGCCCGTGGCCACGGTCAGCCAGTGGCCGCGCTCGCGCAGTTCGGCAAGCAACGGCAGGATGCCGTCAAACACGCAGATATCGTCCTGATGCTTGAAGAAGTGAAAGCGATAGCGATTGGCCAGCTCAGGATATTTTTCGGGCGGCACATCGGGTGCCGCGCGGGCCAGGGCCGGCATCAGCGCCATGCCGATCACATAGGCTGCCTGCTCGTCGCTGGGTACGGTACCGCCCACATCACGCACCGCCTCCTGGATGCTGCGACTGATGATGGCCGTGGAGTCCGCCACGGTCCCATCCCAGTCGAATGCAATCAGATCGAAGCGGCGTGGTCGCCGGGCGCTATGGTTTTCAGTAGTCATGAAGCCTAGTCAGTTCACAAAATCCGCCAGTTCCGGCGGCAGCTCGGCGCGCAGCTCGACACGCTCGCCGCTGGCGGGATGATTGAACTGTAGCCGCCAGGCGTGCAGAAACATGCGTTTGAGCCCCTGCTTTTGCACACGACGGTTGAGATCAAAATCGCCATATTTATCGTCGCCCACGATGGGATGGCCCTGCGATGACAGATGCACGCGAATCTGGTGGGTACGCCCCGTCTTGATGGTCACCTCCAGCAGGCTCATGGCTGGCAGTCCCTGCAAAGGGCGCGGCTCGATCAGCTTTCTGACCTTGACCAGGGTGATGGAGCGCATTCCATCCGGGTCATCGGCCGTGGTCACGCGCACGCGGCGCTCGCCGTCGGCCTGCAGATACTTGTGCAGCGGCAGGTCGATGACCTTCTTGTTGGCCGGCCATGCCCCCTGCACCAGTGCCAGATAGGTCTTGCCGGTCTCGCGCTCGCGAAACTGGTCCTGCAGATTGATGAGTGCGGAGCGCTTTTTGGCGACCAGCAAAATGCCCGAAGTTTCGCGATCCAGCCGGTGCACCAGCTCGAGAAACTTGGCATCGGGACGTGCCTGGCGCAGTTGCTCGATGACGCCAAAGCTCACGCCCGAACCTCCATGCACGGCCACACCGGCAGGCTTGGACAATGCAAGCATGTGTTCGTCATCCAACAGGGCGGGAAAGTCCTTAGCCGGCGCCGGGCGTTCCGCCTTTTCAGCCACTTTGTCGGAAATCCGGACCGGGGGAAGACGCACCACATCGCCGGGCTGGACCCGGGTCTCGGCACTCACGCGTCCCTTGTTGATACGCACTTCACCGCTGCGGATGATGCGGTAGACATGGGTCTTGGGCACCCCCTTGAGGTGGCGCATGAGAAAGTTGTCAAGTCGCTGTCCGGCGGAGTCTTCATCGACCTCGATCAGCCGTACCGAGGCCGTGGCCGTATTCTGTGACCGGTCCTGCGCCGGTTTGCCCTCTATAATGTGTTTCACCTGTGCCGAGCTTAGTTGTAAGTGATTGATTCGCATGGAGTTTAGTCCAAACAATCATTTCCCACCGCACAGGCAGGTCGATGCCCGCCAGTTTTGCACACGCAAATTGCAGTCAAGAAGAGCTGCAGCAGCCTGTGAAAGCCTGGCAAAGGCTGACGAATTGAAACACTGATACGGAATCTCATACCGCGCAGTTGACCAGGCAAAAGCAGCCTGCAACTGCCGGTTCTCTCAACGAGCATGTGGATCTTTTGGACATTGCTGATCAACCTCTGGGGCAAGGCACGGCCGGCCCCCGGGACGAGTCATGTCTCGAAGAAACCACCCACCTCCCTAGCACGCGCATCGGCTTCTTTTGTACCCTGTCTGCATGCGCGTCCTCTCCCGCTCGTCCCCCGGCCTGTACCTCCGCTACTGACTTGAGATCAGGCCAGTAGCGCCGTCCTGTACCGCCCCAGATTCCTCATCCGTTTCAACGCGTTCGTCTGGCATCACGGCTCCTGTTGAGCCTGTCTTTGATTACCAGTCAAAGGCACGTTGGTCTGTGACCAGCGTGCCCCATAAAACGAATAAAGGAAGCGCATCATGAAACGGATGCTGATTAACGCGACGCAGTCTGAAGAACGCCGCCTGGCCATTGTGGACGGCCAGAAGCTGCTGGACTACGAGATCGAAATCGAAGGTCGCGAACAACGCAAGGGCAATATCTACAAGGCCGTCGTGACCCGCGTCGAACCTTCCCTCGAAGCCTGCTTCGTGGACTATGGTGAAGACCGCCACGGCTTTCTGCCCTTCAAGGAAATCTCCAAGCAATACTTTGCCGAAGGCGTTTCGCCCAGCCAGGCCCGCATCAACGACGTGATCCGCGAGGGTCAGGAGCTGATCGTCCAGGTCGAAAAGGAAGAGCGCGGCAACAAGGGCGCAGCCCTGACCACCTTCATCTCGCTGGCCGGCCGCTATGTGGTGCTGATGCCCAACAACCCCCGTGGCGGTGGCGTTTCGCGCCGCATCGAGGGCGAGGACCGCGCCGAGCTCAAGGAGGCCATGGACCAGCTCGAGTACCCCAAGGGCATGTCCATCATTGCGCGCACCGCCGGCATCGGCCGCTCGGCTCCCGAGCTGCAGTGGGACCTGAACTACCTGCTCAAGCTGTGGAGCGCCATCGACGGTGCCGCCAAGGCCTCCAAGGGCGCCTTCCTGATCTATCAGGAATCCAGCCTGGTGATCCGCGCCATCCGCGACTATTTCAACAATGACATCGGCGACATCCTAATCGACACCGATGACATCTACGAACAGGCCCAGCAGTTCATGGCACATGTGATGCCCGAGCATGCTGCCCGCGTCAAGCGCTACCGCGACGACGCTCCCCTGTTCTCGCGCTTCCAGATCGAGCACCAGATCGAGTCCGCCTATTCGCGCACCGTGACCCTGCCCTCGGGCGGCGCCATCGTGATCGACCACACCGAAGCCCTGGTCTCCGTGGACGTGAACTCGGCCCGCGCCATCAAGGGCGGCGACATCGAGGAAACCGCGACCCGCACCAACCTCGAGGCAGCCGACGAAGTGGCGCGCCAGATGCGCCTGCGCGACCTGGGCGGCCTGATCGTGATCGACTTCATCGACATGGAAGAGGCCAAGAACCGCCGCGAAGTGGAAAACCGCCTGCGCGATGCGCTGCGCCAGGACCGCGCCCGCGTGCAGTTCGGCACCATCAGCAAGTTCGGCCTGATGGAAATGAGCCGCCAGCGCCTCAAGCCCGCCTTGTCCGAGGGCGCCCACATCAACTGCCCGCGCTGCGGCGGCTCCGGCCACATCCGCGACACGGAAAGCTCGGCACTGCAGATTCTGCGCATCATCCAGGAAGAGTCCATGAAGGACAACACGGCCGCCGTGCACTGCCAGGTGCCCGTGGAAGTGGCCTCCTTCCTGCTCAACGAGAAGCGCAGCGAAATCACCAAGATCGAGCTCAAGCAGCGCGTCAACGTGATCATGGTGCCCAACAAGTCCATGGACACGCCGCACTACAAGCTCGAGCGCCTCAAGCACGACGACTCGCGTCTGGAATCCATGGAAGCCAGCTACAAGCTGGCCGACGAGCCCGAAGAGGTGACCACCGTCACCCGCCGCTCGCAGGAGCCCACCAACAAGCAGACTCCCGTCATCAAGGGGGTGCTGCCCGATGCTCCCGCGCCGATTGCCGAGCCTCGCCCACCGCGCCAGCCGCGCACTGCCGCTGCCGCTGCGACGCCCGCTCCCGTAGCGGCCCGCCCCGTGGTGCGCGAGCAAGGCTTCTTTGCCTGGCTCAAGAATCTGTTCGGCTTTGGCGCACCGACTCCCGTGGCGGCACCCGCTCCCGCAGCCGAGGCTGCCGCTCCTGCCGCCCGTGAAGGCAGCCGCGACGCCCGCCGAGGCGAAGGCCGTGGCGGTGACCGCAACCGCCGTGGCGGTGACCGCAACGAGCGCAGCGACCGCAACAGCGCGGAGCGCAATGGCAGCGAACGCACGGACCGCAACAACCGCCGCAATGCCCAGGGCCGTGATGAGCAGCAACGCAACGAGCGTCCCGAGCAGCAACAGCGCCAGGACCGCCCCGAGCGCGGCAACCGCCGCGGTGGCGAACGCAACGAGCGCCGCGACGACCGCCAGCCCCAGGTGGCAGAAGCCGCGCTGAATGGCGAAGAGTTCAATACTCAGGCTGCAGCCCCCAAGCCCGAGCGCAACCGCCAGGAACGCGGGGAACGTTCGGAACGCAATGAGCGCGGCGAACGCGGTGAAGGCCGCCGCGAGCGCCAGAATCGCAACCCCGATGCCCAGCCCGCCATGCAGGCCGTGGCCGACGAAGCGGCACTTAACACCGCCCAGGTCGAAGGTTCTGACGCTCAGGTGCAGGATGGCGCACAAGGCGGCGAGGCTCGCGAGCCCCGTCAGCGCCGTTCGCGCGATCGCTATGGCCGTGACCGCCGCGACCGTGCACCGCGCGACGCCCAGGCAGAAGGCCAGGCTGCCGAGCAGACAGCCGAAGCCCAGGCCCCCGTCGAAGTGCCTGCCGCAGACGCTGGCGAGCAGCCGGCACGCCGCAGCTACTTTGATGCTGTTGCACCTCAGGCTCAGGCAGAACATGCGCCTGTTGCTGCAGAAGTGCCGGCACCCGTGGTTGCAGAAGAAGCCGTGACGGCTGTCGCTCCTGCGGCAGAGCCCGCCCAGCCCGTGCAGGCAGAGCCTGCTGCTGCCGTAGCCGTAGCCGCCGTGGAACCTGTGGCTGAAACCGTGGCTCCTGCTCCCGCAGTCGCAACGCCCAAGGCACAGAGCTATGCGCTGCCGATTGCAGAGCTGCAAGCCCTGGCAGCCGCATCGGGTCTGGAATGGATCAACTCCGATGCCGAAAAGATCGCCGCCGTCCAGGCTGCGATTGCCGCCGAGCCCAAGCCCGTGCGCATTCCGCGCGAGCGCCCGCCCGTGGTGGTGCTCGACGAAGGCCCGCTGATTCTGGTCGAGACCCGCAAGGATCTGAGCCTGATGCAGCTGCCATTCGAGAAGGAAGAACAGGCTGCAGGCGTCAACGCCTAAGCAGACTGCCTTGCGGCATCACAGGGCCAAGGGGACTGTCCACTTCCGTGGATGGGGCCTTGGCCCTTTTTCATGCGCCCTTTCTTTGATTGAGTGAACGTCAAGCCATGTTGTTTCTGATCTCTCCGGCCAAATCGCTGGACTATGAAAGCCCTATTTCCGCCGAGCTGCCACACACGCTGCCTGTATTCAAAAAGCAGCCCCTGGAACTGATTGAAGTTCTGCGCGAGAAGTCGCCCCAGCAGATTTCCGAGCTCATGAGCATCAGCGACAAGCTGGCCGTGCTCAATGTGGGCCGCTACGAAGCGTTCAGTGCCAGATTCACCGCCAAGAACTCGCGCCAGGCCGTGCTGGCCTTCAATGGCGATGTCTACGAAGGTCTGGATGCCGCCAGCCTCAAGCCCGGGGAACTGGACTGGGCCCAGGAGCATGTCGTGATCCTGAGCGGCCTCTATGGCGTGCTGCGCCCGCTGGACCTGCTGCAGCCTTATCGCCTGGAGATGGGTACCCGGCTGGAAAACGCCAAGGGCAGCAACCTCTATCAGTTCTGGGGAACCCAGATTGCCGACTATCTGAACGAGCGCAGTGCCGCCCAGGCCGAGCGCATTGTCGTCAACCTGGCATCGCAGGAATATTTCAAGGCCGTGGATCTCAAGACGCTCAAGGCCCCCGTGGTCGAATGCGTTTTCGAGGACTTCAAGGGCGGCAAGTACAAGATCATCAGCTTCCATGCCAAGCGCGCGCGCGGGCTGATGGTGCGCTGGGCCGTACGGCACAAGGCCAGGAAGGTGGCCGACCTGCGCAAGTTCGATCTGGAAGGCTATGCGCTGGCCGAGCAGGCCAGCACGCCCGGCAAGCTGGTGTTCCGCCGCAAGCTGCAAGACTGACGTCGCGCATTGAAATCGGCATCAGTGCACACTAGCATTGTCGGCATGAGCACCTCCACCCAAGACGAGTTCGTCACACCTCCCGGCCTGACACCCGAGCTGATGCAATGGGTACGCACGCAAAGCGCCTCCGGCGTGCCGCTGCCATCGCTGCTGCAATCCATGCGCAAGGCTGGCTGGGCAGAGCACCTGGCACGCCGGGCACTGGCCCTGCCCGAAGAAGGGGAGCTGCCCCAGGCGTTCGCGGCGGCCAGGCCCGAGGCCGGGGTGAACGTGCAGATTCACGAGTCCGGCGTGCCCGAGCCCGATCTGCAGACCGATCCCTGTTGCATCAACGCCGGCGATCGCGAGGTCCATGTGCTGATGAATATGCGTCACCCCCGGGTCGTGGTGTTCGGCAACCTGCTCTCCGACGAGGAGTGCGATGCCATCATCGCCGCCGCCGGCCCGCGCATGCAGCGCTCGCTGACCGTGGACAACCAGAGCGGTGGCGAGGCCGTCAACGACGACCGCACCAGCAATGGCATGTTCTTCCAGCGTGGAGAAAACGACCTCATCTGCCGTGTGGAACAGCGCATTGCCAGGCTGCTGAACTGGCCGCTGGAAAACGGCGAAGGCATGCAGGTGCTGCACTACCGCCCAGGCGCCGAATACAAGCCGCATTACGATTACTTCGCCCCCAACGAGCCCGGCACGCCGACCATACTCAAGCGTGGCGGCCAGCGCGTGGGAACCCTGGTCATGTATCTCAACGAGCCCGCGCGCGGCGGCGCAACCACCTTTCCCGATGTAGGGCTGCAGGTCGTTCCCCGCCGTGGCAATGCCGTATTCTTCAGCTACAACCGGCCCGACCCGGCGACCAAGACCCTGCACGGCGGCGCTCCCGTGCTGGAGGGCGAAAAATGGATTGCCACCAAGTGGCTACGCGAACGAGAGTTCAAGTAAAACAGGCTCCAGCCCTTACTCACAAAGCGCCAGCAGCTATCTTTTTTACTGCTTGCCATTCTGTTTTTGAATCATGCACACCCCTGAACAATCGCAGCTGGGCAAAAGCTCGGCCTATGTGGACCAGTACGACGCGTCCCTGCTCTTTCCCCTGCCACGCCTGACCAAGCGCGAGGAAATCGGCGCTGCCATCAACCCGCCGTTCTTTGGCGCCGATCTGTGGACCTCATTCGAAGTTTCCTGGCTCAATCTGCGTGGCAAGCCCCAGGTGGCGTTGGCGCATTTCACCATCCCCTGTGAAACGCCCAACTTGATCGAAAGCAAGTCCTTCAAGCTGTATCTGAACAGCTTCAACAACACCCGCTTTGCCGATGCCAGCGAGGTGCTGGCGCGCCTGCGCACCGATCTGTCCGAAGCCACCTGGCGCGGCAGCGAGGTCCAGGGCAGCGTGGGCGTGCGGCTGCTGCAGGCAGAGCAGTTCGATGCCCAGCAAGTGCATGAGCTGGACGGCCTGCTGCTGGACCGCCTCGATGTGGAGTGCACCCGGTACACGCCGGCTCCCGAGCTGCTGCGTGCCAACCACGACGAAGCACCCGTCAGCGAGACCCTGGTCAGCAATCTGCTCAAGAGCAACTGCCTGGTCACCGGCCAGCCCGACTGGGGCAGCGTGCAGATTCAATACAGCGGTGCGCAGATCGAGCAGGAAGGTCTGCTGCAGTACCTGGTGAGCTTTCGCAACCACAACGAATTCCATGAGCAATGCGTGGAGCGCATCTTCATGGACATCTGGACCCGCTGCCAACCCATCAAGCTGGCCGTCTACGCCCGCTACACGCGCCGCGGCGGCCTGGACATCAACCCCTTGCGCACCAGCCACCCGGGCGCCCTGCCCGCCAATGTGCGTACGGCACGCCAGTAGCACCGGCACTGCCCAGTCAAGGGCAGCAAGCAAGGGGCGGCCCACAGCAAGGCTGCCGCCCCCCTCAGGGGGAAGCCGCAAAGCGGCTCAGGGGGATCAATTCTTCCAAGGGCAGTCATCCTGCCCCAGCAAAGCCTCTGCATAGCGCAGATCCTGAATGCGCAGCCACAGCCCGTTGATGCCCTGGCGCAGAGGCTCGACGCCAGCACGCTGCCAGGTCTGCGCCACCACCAGCTGACGCGCCGCTGCGGGCTCCGACTGGGGCTTGTGAACCGCGCTGGCCTCGCCCTGCAGCGCCGCTTCGTCAGGCAAGGGGAGATCCTGCCAATGCAGGCCCTGGGCATCCCAGCCCTGCAGCACCGGCATGCGCGCCTTGAGCGTCAGCGTGCGCACTTCCTTTTCCACAGGGTTGAGCCAGTGCAGCTGCCATTGACCCAGTTCGCCGTAGCGTGTCTCCACCGGCTCCAGCAAGGCCCAGCCTTCGCCTGAAGGATGGGGACAGGCGCAGGGCCCGACACCGCAGAACGCCAGACCGCTTCGCGTCATGATCACGCCGTCCTTGCGAGGTTCATCATGCTGCCAATAGTGGTTGACGCGCTCGTTCACGCCGCCCCACCACCAGACGGTGTCGCCGCGCACATCGTCGCGCCAGACATAGTCACCGTCGGAGCAGGGATGCTGGATCTGTCTCACCTCGCGCCAGCGCGGCAGCAACTGCCAGCGCCCTTGCGCATCGGGCGCCAGTTCACGCTCGGAGTAAAG
This sequence comes from Comamonas sp. Z3, assembly GCF_008121565.1. Classification (NCBI taxonomy): domain Bacteria; kingdom Pseudomonadati; phylum Pseudomonadota; class Betaproteobacteria; order Burkholderiales; family Comamonadaceae; genus Comamonas; species Comamonas sp. Z3. The sequence goes on along the minus strand of NZ_VOQU01000002.1, from coordinate 574,334 downwards.
CGGACGCCAGTCGGGTCTTGCCAGATGGCTGGCCGATACGGACTGCAGAGGCCAGCGCCAGGATGCGGTCGAGGGGTCCCAGTCCTTGTCCGCCAGACTGGCCGTCAGCGCCAACACGCGCAGGCGAGCGGCCATGCCGCCCTTGACCGACGGCACAGCGGCCAGCCGCACCACGGGCCAGGGCAGGTCCACGCTTTGCAGCCGCTCCCCGTCCCAGACCTGCAGGCTGCCGCTGCCACCGCGAATCGGTGCACGGCCATGCGGCATGAGAATCGCCCAGCGCCCCTGCACGATCACATGTTCCAGCGCCCAGGTGCCGGGCAAATGGCGTTCACCCCATTGCAGGTTGTAGGCCGCCGTTTCGCCCAGCTCCTCCCGGGCGGGCTTGGACAGGGTCCAGATCAGGCGCTGCCCCTTGAGTGGCTCGCTCTGCGCGCGCCACAGCGCGGGCTGCGCCGGATCACGCAGCCAGTCTAAGCTCACGGGAAGCGAGGGTTTGAGGATGGGCAGTCCATCGCGCTGATGGGCAGCGCAGACATCCACCTCGCTCATGGCGCAGCTGATGCTGGTGCCATCGTGCAGGCGCTCGGTCTCGGGCCTATCGAGCTGCACTCTCTGCAGCAGCAGTTCATTGAGCCAGCTCAGCGGCAAAACCGCTGGCGCTTGCGGCTCGCTCGGCGGCTCAAGATCCGGCAGGCCCAGAGCCCAGGGCTTGCGATCCTCGGGCATCAGCTGCGGCCATTGCTGCCAGCCTCGCTCCATCATCCAGACGGCCAGCCGCAGGCTGGCCTGGCTGGCATCGCCCTGGGTAGGGTAGGCATAGAGCGCAAAGGCCTGGGCATCGGCACGCCAGACCATGCTGTGGCTCTCATCGAGCACCCAGGGCTGGGCGGTCTCACCCAGCATCAGCTGCCAGTGCGGATTCTGGAGCGGAGCCATGGGGTAGCGCAGCTTGCGCAGCGAAGCCGGCCAGTGGCGCTGCAGCAGCACCGGCGGCACCGGGGTGGGCTGAGCCGGTTGCGGCAGAGTCGGCATGGGCCGGGCAACTTCGGCCGGCAGGCAGTCTGCCGGCACCCAGAGATCCACCACCTGCAGCAGGGGCTGCGGCTGCGCAGACATATGCTCGCCCAGCCAGGCCTCGAAGCTGGCATCGGACATGATCACATGCGCATCGTCGGCAATGCCGCTTTCGTTGATGCTCTCGCCACTCCAGCGCGGCATGCGCCAGTGGATGGCATCCAGCAGCTCGCCTTCAGGCTTGCTGATCACCCAGCTGCGACGCGATTTGCGGTCGACCAGATGGGCGGTCTCGCTGTCATAAAAGCCCGTGCGCAGCCAGCGCCCGTCATAGGAGGTGTGCATGTCCATCTCCCAGACATGGGGCAGGTAGACGCCGTCCGCACACAGCACATCGCCATAGATGGGGCCGCCCATGCCGCGCTCGCCCTGGGGACGAAAATTCACATCCCTGCTGGCCTCTGACGCCATATCCGCCTGCGCCGCAAGCTCTTGATCGGAGAGCGTCTGCGCCGCAACCTCCGACGCCGTTCTGGCCTGGGCCACGGACGGCTCGGCCTCCTGGCCGGCAGTTGCAGACGACGCGGGTCTGGCGTCAGCGCGCAAACGCGATATCAGCCAGATCAGCAAACACAGGGCCAGCGCCGCAATGGCGATCAGGGTCAGCACAACACTCATGCCGCAATCCTACCGAAAGCCGATGCGAAAAAGGCAGCTCCACGGCTGCCTTTTCAGAGCAAGACCACAAAAGCCTATAGATGGAACACGTCCACCGAACGCTCCAGTGTCTTGGCACTCTGGCGCAGCGATTGCGCTGCGCTGGTCGACTGCTCCACCAGCGCCGCATTCTGCTGGGTCACGGAGTCGAGCTGGGCCACGGCCTCGTTGACCTGGGAGATGCCTATCGACTGCTCACGCGTGGCAATGCTGATCTGGTGCACCAGGGAGCCGACCTTGTCCACTGCCTGCACCATGCCGTCTATGGTCTGGCCTGCAGCACGCATGCGCGCATTGCCATCGTTGATGCCATCGACCGTGCGGTTGATGAGCACGCTGATCTCCTTGGCCGCCTCGGCACTGCGCTGGGCCAGTGCCCGCACCTCGCCCGCCACCACGGCAAAGCCGCGCCCCTGCTCGCCGGCCCGCGCCGCTTCCACGGCCGCGTTCAGCGCCAGCAGATTGGTCTGGAAGGCAATGCTCTCGATCACGCCAATGATTTCGCTCATGCGGGTGGAGGAGCCGCGGATATGCTCCATGGCCTGGCCCACCTCGCTGATGGCCACGCCGCTGCGGCTGGCCACCTTGCTGCTCTCGTCGCTGGCACCGGCCATGAACTGGGCCGTATCGGCCGTCTGGGACACGGTGCCCGAAATTTCCTCCATCGAGGCCGCCGTCTGCTGCAAGCTGGTGGCCTGGGATTCGGTACGCCCTGCCAGGTCAAAGCTGCTCTGGGCGATTTCATGGGCGGTCCGGGCAAAGCCTTGCACCTCGGTGCGCACATCGCCCACCACGGCGCGCAGATTGATCTGTATCTGCTGCAGCCTCAGCATCAGCGCCCCCATGGCGCCGCTGTAGCTCTGGCTGCATTCGGTGCTCAGATTGCAGGCCGCCACATCGGCCGCAAAGCGGCTGGCTTCCTCCAATCCCGCCACGCAGCGCTGCTGAAAGCGCCACAGCACGAATGCGCCGCCGGCCACCAGGCTGGCAGCACGCCAGCCCCAGGCCGCCGCGCCCTGCCAGCCCAGCAAATCGGGCAGCATGGCGATCAAGGCCACGATGGCCAGCAGCCAGGCCATGCGCGCCACCAGACCCACATCCTTGCGGCCGTCCCACCAGCCCATCAGCCCCAGACGGCGCACCGCGCCGGCACGCAGCCGGAAGCTGGCCCGGGCCTGCTTTTCCTCGTTGCGCATGCGCGCATACAGCGCTTCGGCTGCGGCCACTTCGGCGGCCGAAGGCTTGGTGCGCACCGACAGATAGCCGCTTGGCTTGCCACCTTCCATGATGGGCGTGACATTGGCGCGCACCCAATAGTGATCGCCGTTCTTGCGGCGGTTCTTGACCAGTGCCGTCCAGGGATAGCCATGGGCGATGGTGCGCCACATGTCCTTGAAGGCGGCAGCCGGCATGTCGGGATGGCGAATCAGATTGTGCGGCTGGCCGATCAGCTCTTCGTAGCCAAAGCCGCTGACGCGCACGAAGGCGGGATTGCAATGCGTGATCTCGCCCTTGGTGTTGGTGCTGGAGACCAGCAGCTCGTCACCCGGAAAGTCGTAGTTTTGTTGAGATACCGGCAGGTTCAGGCGCATGCTTTGCACTCCTCCAATAGGCCTATGTAGTTTTTGTTCGAGAGTGAGCGATCAGGCATCCCGCAGGCAGCTGGTTAACCAGATACACAAATTCACACTTGGATCATCGCACAGTGAGGATTCCCGAGCCCCCAGGCTCAGAACAGAGATGCGGTATAGGGATCCGCATGCTTGATGGAGATCAAACCAGGAGGCCTGAGCAGCAACTCTCGCGCCACCGGATCGTGGGCACTGGCCTGCCAGAGCTGCTCGGCGATCAGGCCCGAGACCTTGACCCCCAGCAGCCTGATGCGCTTGCCCAGCGGCACGCGCTTGAGGCATTGGCCTGCGGCCAGACGGATGGCGGCCGCATCCTGTATCGGCAGGTTCAGGGTCTGATCCCGCGTGGCGATCCTGAAATCGTCATAGCGCAGCTTGATGCCCACGGTGCGCCCCACATAGCCCTTGCGCCGCAGATCCTCGGCCAGCCGCTCGCACAGGTCCGTGAAGATGGCACCCAGCTCGGCCTTGTCGCGCACGGCATGCAGATCGCGCTCGAAGGTGGTCTCGCGGCTCATGGACACCGGTTCGCTCTCGGTCACCACGGCACGCTCGTCCCTCCCCCAGGCCGACTCGTGCAGCCAGTGGCCATAGCTTCTGCCAAACCAGTGCAGCAGCTGCGGCAGGCTTTGCGCGGCCAGGTCGCCAATGGTTTCTATGCCCAGGCTCTTGAGCTTGGCATCGGCCTTGGGCCCTATGCCGTTGACCTTGCGGCAGGCCAGCGGCCAGATCCGGCTTTGCAGGTCTTCGGGCTGGACGACGGAGATGCCGTTGGGCTTGTTGAACTCGCTGGCCATCTTGGCCAGCAGCTTGTTGGGCGCCACACCGACCGAGCAGGTCAGGCCCGTGGCGTCGAAGATGGATTTCTGGATCAGCCGGGCGAGCACGCGTCCGCCTTCGCGCTGGCCGCCAGGCACGTCGGTGAAATCGATGTAGACCTCGTCCACGCCACGGTTTTCCATGAGCGGCGCAATCGACACGATGATCTCTTTGAAGGCCCGCGAAAAGCGCCGGTACTCGGCAAAGTCCACGGGCAGAAGAATCGCCTGCGGGCACAGCCTGGCGGCCTTCATCATGCCCATGGCCGAGCCCACGCCGAACTGCCGGGCCGCATAGGTGGCCGTGGTGATCACGCCGCGCCCCGTGTAATCGCGCAGCAGCGGAAAATCCGCCACCGGAATCTCGGACAGCGGCCGCCCCGCATGCCGCGCCAGCAGCTCCTCGTCAAAGCTGCGCCGCCCGCCGCCGATCACCACCGGCAGCCCCTTGAGCTGCGGGTAGCGCAGCAGCTCCACGGAGGCGTAGAACGCATCCATGTCCAGATGCGCTATGCGCCTGGGCCTGGACTCGGGGCTGGTGGGTAGATCGCTCACAGTGCCGATTTTGCCTGCGCTGGCAAGAGACAGCAGCCATGCGTCAAACAAGCACACGGGCACCGGGAAACAGCAAGCAGCGCCGGCCCCTGCCGCTACCCCTACCCGCCTGGAGAAGGGGAAGGCTCAAACCGCCTCAGGACGACACCTTGCCCTGCTTGATGTCTTCGAGCTCGTCAAAGCGCATATCCGCATAGCTGATCCAGGTCTTGCGCTTGACCAGCCAGTAACCCAGCCAGAACAGCAGGAACAGCGGAATGCCCAGATAGGTCGAGACCACGCCGCCCCAATCGATGCGATCTTCCAGGAAGGCCTGGTAGTTCTGGCCCAGCGTCACCACCAGACACAGCACAAAGGCAAAGATGGGTCCGAAGGGGAAGGCGCCGGCCTTGTAGGGCAGCAGGCCCACATCATGGCCGTGCATGACATAGCCGCGACGGAAGCGGTAGTGGCTGACGGCAATGCCCAGCCAGACGATGAACTCCGTCATGCCGGCCAGGTTCAGCAGCCAGATATAGACGGCCTGCGGGCTGTAGAGCGAGGAAAACAGGCACAGGCTGGCGACCAGCGTGCTGCCGATCAAGGCCACCAGCGGCACGCCGTTCTGGGTCAGCCGGGAGAAGATGCGCGGTGCATTGCCCTCGGTTGCCATGTTGTAGAGCATGCGCGTGGCCGCATACATGCCCGAGTTGCCGGCCGACAGCACCGAGGTCAGGATCACCGCATTCATCACCGTGGCCGCCGACAGCAGACCCGCATGCTGGAACACCAGCGTGAACGGACTCACGGCGATATCGGCCACATCGGTGCGCAGCAGCTGCGGATCGGTATAGGGAATCAGAAAGCCGATGACGACAATCGCCAGCACATAGAACAGCAGGATGCGCCAGAAGACCTGGCGAATCGCACGCGGCACGTTCTCGCGCGGATTCTCGGATTCGCCCGCCGCCACGCCCACCAGCTCCGTTCCCTGGAAGGAATAAGCCACGATCATGGCCACGCCCACAAAGGTCGCGAAATTGCCGACGAATGGCGCATCGCCCGTGGTCCAGTTCTCGAAACCGGGCACATGGCCGTTGCTGATGATGCCGAACAGAATCAGCACGCCGGTGATCAGAAAGGCCACCACGGCCAGCACCTTGATCAGCGCGAACCAGTATTCGGCCTCGGCAAAACCGCGCGCGGAAAACGCGTTCAGCCCCACCATCAGCAGCAGGAACAGGCCGCTCCAGAGGATGCCCGGCACATTGGGAAACCAGTAGGCCATGACCAGCTGCGAGGCCACCAGATCCACCGCCACCACCACGGCCCAGCTGAACCAGAAGTTCCAGCCCAGCGCAAAGCCGAAGCCGCGATCCACATAGCGCGAGGCATAGGTCGAGAAGGAACCGGCCACCGGCATGAAGGCGGCCAGCTCGCCCAGGCTGGTCATGATGTAGTAGACCATGATGCCGATGAGCAGATAGGTGAGCACGGCACCGCCCGGGCCGATCTGGGCGATGGCCGAGCCGGAGGCCACAAACAGGCCCGTGCCGATGGCGCCGCCAATGGCGATCATGCTCAGGTGGCGCTGCTTGAGCACCCGGTGCAAGCGGGGCTGGTTATCGTCACCATCGCCAGTCGGCGCGAGCTGCTGGCTTGAGTTGGGTTGGGACATAAATGTCTTGTTGTAATGGTTTGCGCCCGTCCGGACAAAACACCCAACCATCCCGCAGGCGCTGCGACAGGCAACGCAAAAAGGCGACCATGACGGTCGCGGGCAACAAGGACAAAGGAACGAAGCCATGACAGCAGAACGCCATGGCGGATAGGCCAGTTGCATCCTGAATCGGCAGCCACCCCGGTCGGGCGCTTCAATGGCAAAGCGGTGATATCGCCGGGCCCATTGACAGGCAAAGACGATATTTTGCCCAAATCCACCGCCGACCATGGCCCGTCATGTCAATGCAGGGGTTGACTCTGGGGCTGCTCAGCGGCACTTGACAGCGCTTGACGCTATGAATTCGGAAGCTGCTTGCGCTTGAATAAATTTACTTTCCTTATGAAAACATAAGGAAGTCTTTCAAAAACAGGCGTGAGCCGCTATCAAATAAAAGAAACGAAGCACGGCCTGCCCCGGTGCAGAAGTCTAGAAAACCCGTATATCCAGGCGCCGCCATTCTTCCTACATTCGTCCACAGGCTCTCAGCCCGGTGATGCCGAGAGAGACTGCAGCGCAAACTTGGCGCATGCAGCGCCGAAGGAGCAACCGCCCCGGAAACTCTCAGGCCAAAGGATCGGCATCGCTTTCACACACTCTGAAGAATGTCCGGACGCCATCGTCCGCCGGACATACCGAAGGAGCAAGCGAGCAGCGCCCCAGGGTGCTGCCTCGTGAATCTCTCAGGTCCAGAACAGAGGGGGCGTCCGTTGCGCATGTTGCGCACGGGCTCCACCCTTGACGTGTCTGGAATCTGAATCATGAAGACAATCGCCGTCATCGGCGGTGGCATCACGGGCGTGACCACCGCCTACGCCCTCGCACGCCGCGGATTTTCCGTCACCCTGTTCGAGAAACAGCGCTATGCCGCCATGGAGACCTCGTTCGCCAATGGCGGCCAGCTCTCGGCCTCGAATGCCGAGGTCTGGACCCACTGGTCCACCATCGTCAAAGGCCTCAAGTGGATGCTCAAGAGCGATGCTCCGCTGCTGCTCAACCCCAAGCCCGGCTGGCACAAGATTTCCTGGTTCTGCCAGTTTCTCGCCGCCATCCCCCATTACCAGAAGAACACCGTGGAGACCGCCAGGCTGGCGATTGCGGCACGCGAGCACCTGTTCGAATGGGCAGCCGCCGAAGGCATTGACTTCGATCTGAAGCAAAAGGGCATCCTGCATATCTACCGCGACCGCGACGGCTTCGAACATGCGGGCAAGGTCTCGCAGCTGCTCGCCCTGGGCGGGCTGGAGCGCCGCGCCGTCACGCCCGATGAAATGAAGGCCATCGAGCCGACCCTGTCCGGAACCTTCTATGGCGGCTACTTCACCGAGAGCGACTCCACCGGCGACATCCACAAGTTCACCAGCGGCCTTGCCGCCGCCTGCGAGCGACTGGGCGTGCAATGCCGCTACGGCCAGGAAATCGTGTCGGTGGACAGCAACGGCAAACAGGCCAGCGTGACCGTACGCCAGGGTCTGGAGGCCGAGACCTCGACCTTCGACGCCATGGTGGTCTGCGCGGGCACGGCCAGCCGCGCCATGGCCGCCCAGCTGGGCGACAGCGTCAACATCTATCCGGTCAAGGGCTATTCCATCACGGTCAATCTGCAGGACGAAGCCAGCCGCGCCGCAGCTCCCGTCGTGAGCCTGCTGGACGACGAGACCAAGCTGGTCACCAGCCGCCTCGGCGAGGACCGCTTTCGCGTGGCCGGCACGGCGGAGTTCAACGGCTACAACAAGGACATCCGCGCCGACCGCATCCGACCGCTCATCGAATGGGTGCAGCAGTGCTTCCCGGGCGTCAGCACGCGCAGCGTCGTGCCCTGGGCGGGCCTGCGCCCCATGATGCCGGACATGCTCCCGCGCGTGGGCCCTGGCATCAAGCCCTGCGTGTTCTACAACACCGGCCACGGCCATCTGGGCTGGACCTTGTCTGCCGTCACCGCCGACATGGTCGGCGACCTCGTGCTGCAGTCCATGGGCAGCGCCAGCAGACAGTCCCGGCCGGCCACGCTGACCACCGCCAGCGCCTGACAGCGGTTCAAGGCACTGCACCAACAAGCCAGGCGCGGCATCGCGCACCGTCGCTACAAGAAGCTATTTTTTCAGGAGCTTATTGCGCCTTTCCATGCTTAATTTCAATGACTTTTTACCTTGAAAATGAACATTGGAAAGCGCAAGCAGCTCTTGAAATCAGAGCTGCAGACAGATCAGCACCAGTCCCAGCATCATCAGCGCCATGCCCAGCTTTTCCGTCAGCGACAGCTTCTCGCTGAACACCTTGCGCGAGACGATATAGCTGAACACCACTTCCACCATGCCCAGGGTGCGCACGGCAGCGGCCCCCTGCATGGCATAGGCGGTGAACCAGGCCAGCGAGGCCGCAGCGCCCATGCTGCCGGCCAGCAGCGAGATGCGCCAGGCCTTGAAGATGGGGCGCAGGCCCTGCTCATGGGTTCTGGCAATCCAGGCGCTCATGACGACGGACTGCATGGTCTGCGCGATCAGCACGCCCCAGGCCCCGGACAGCCAGGGCGAGCTCACGCCCAGTGTTGCGATCTCGACCGCGCCGCCGCGAAAGCCCACCGTGGCCAGCGCAAAGCAGGCGCCGCAGATCAGACCGTATACCGAGGACTTGCTGGTCCAGGCCGAGAGCGTGAAGAGCTGCCCGCGCGGCGGCAGCGACAGCATCAGCACGCCCACCGTGGCCAGCACCATGGCCAGCAGTGCCAGGCGGGTCGGCAGCTCGTGCAGGAACATGGCGGCAAACAAGGCCACCTGCAGCACCTCGGTCTTGGACAGCGTGACCGCCACGGCAAAGTTGCGCTCCTTCATGGCCATCAGCAAGGCCGCCGTGGCCGTGACCTGAAAGAAGGCTCCGAGCGCAATCCAGCCCAGATAGGCGGCACTGAACTTCGGCAGCACCAGGGACGGATCGCCCAGCACATACAGCGCCAGCAGATAGACGGCGGCGAACGGAAGGCCGTAGAGAAAGCGCACCAGCGTGGCCGGCAGCGTGCCGACCTGCGCCGTCAGCGAGCGCTGGGCCGTGTTGCGTACCGTCTGCGCCGCCGCAGCAAACAGCACCACGCCCACCCACAGATATTCCATTCCTATGCCCGACATGACACGCCTTCTCTTTCGTTAGCGCGCCAGCATAGCGCCGGCTGCCAGACGGCGCTGACGTGATTCGTGCAGTCCACCCGCTTGAGCCAAGGCGACGCGAAGCGCGAGAGGCAACCGTCCTGATGGCGAGGTCTGTTTCCCCGCAAATAAACCCCATATCCAGACCATTGCTGCATCTTTAGCTACAATTTCAACTGGGTGCCCGTCACACAAGGTGGCGATGGCAGGTGAATGTTCATGCGCAGGTCGGGCCGCCAGCGCGCCAGTCGTTTGCAGTGCTGACTGCACCAAGAGGCATGGGCTCGGGTGCAATACGCCTGTCGGCAGACGACTTCAGACACCTACCGACACATGGACCCACAAACACTTGTGCAGGCCCCTGCGCCTTCTGCATCCCAGAATTCACCCCGCATCCCCGCGCTGCAATCCGCCACCGAACGCGTGCAGGCGCAAATCTCGCACCTGCTGCATATCGAGTCCTTTGCCGGCATGGTGCTCATGCTGGCCGCCGCCTTCGCCCTGATCTGGGCCAACTCCGCTGCGGCGCCAAGCTACTTTGCACTGTGGCATGCGCCCGTCGCGCTGACGCTGGGCCCGTGGAGCTTCAGCACCGATCTGCATTTCATCGTCAACGATGTGCTGATGACGGTGTTCTTCCTGGTCGTGGGCATGGAGATCCGTCGCGAGCTGCACAACGGCGCGCTGGCCAGCCTGCGCCAGGCCAGTCTGCCGCTGATCGCTGCCATCGGCGGCGTGGCCGTGCCCGCACTCCTTTACATGGCCCTGGCGGGCAATGACAGGACACTGCTCAACGGCTGGGCAATCCCGACGGCAACCGACATCGCGTTTGCCGTGGGCGTGCTGGCCTTGCTGGGCCGCAATATTCCGGGGGCACTGCGCATCTTCCTGCTGGCCCTGGCCATCATCGACGACATCGTGGCCGTGCTCATCATCGCCTTCTTCTACTCGGGCGGGCTGCAGGCCATGGGCTTTGTGGTGGCCGCAGCCGGCGTGCTGCTGGTGCTGCTGTTCAACCGCATGGGCATTGCCGCCGCTCCACTGTATGTGCTGCCCGGAGCGGTTCTCTGGTTCGGCCTGCTCAAGACCGGGGCACATCCCACCCTGGCAGGCGTGGTGCTGGGCCTGATGACGCCCGTGTTTGCCCGCCCCGCTTCCATGCCGCAGCTGATCACGGCACAGACGGCCATGCGCAAGGCCGGCGAGCAGGTGCTCAGCGGGCGGCCCGATCCGCAACACCTGCTGCAGGAGTTGCGTACCGCCCAGTTCGCACAGCGCGACCTGCTGCCACCTGCTCTGCGCCTGCCCATGATTCTTCATCCCTGGGTGGCTTTCTGCATCATGCCCATCTTTGCACTGGCCAATGCCGGCGTGCAGTTCTCAGGCATAGACCTGAGCGCTGCCGCACCGCAGACCACGGCCATGGCCGTGCTGGTGGCCCTGGTGCTGGGCAAGCCCCTGGGGGTCTTCATCTGTACCTGGCTGGCCGTCAGAAGCGGGCTGTGCAGCCTGCCCGAGGGCCTGAACTGGCGCGGCGTGCTGCTGGTGGGCCTGCTGGCCGGCATCGGCTTTACCATGTCCATCTTTGTCGGCGGTCTGGCCTTTGCGGATGCCTCCCTGCTGGGTGCGGCCAAGCTGGGCATTCTGGCCGGCTCGGCCATCGCCGCCTTGCTGGGACTGGGCTATGGCTTTGCCATGCGCAAGCGCCTGCAGTGCGCATAAGCACTTCCCGATCACAATGCCCAGCCGGGCTCGGGGCTGACAAGCGCCCCTGATCAACGGACTGCAGCCGCCAGACGCGATGAGCGACTGGCGGCTGCAGTCCGTTAGGTGACTAGAATGCCTCCTCGCCCTGGCCCGGCCGTCCGGACATCTGAATGCCTGTGCCATGAAGGGCGCCGACTGATGCTCCGGAGGTTCCAGACCCATAACCGGCGTGAATCAGCAATGGCCCGATGGTCGGCGCTCTCGCCATGCTGCTTCGCAGCACGCTCACGCTCTGCCGACTGCTGACCGTGGGTCAGCCCGAGCATGCAGGGCAAGACATCAGGGCAGCCTGAAATCAGGGGCCGCCTTGCCGTTGCAGGCCGGGCACAGCCCATCTATCGCAGGAACATCAAAAGAAATGCAGAAAAAAAAGCTTCACCTTTACTCCGCTGCCGCATTGTTGCTTGCCAGCACCTTGGCAATGGCTCAGCCAGCGGACCTGCTGCACAAAGCGCAAGCGGGGGATGCACAGGCGCAGCTGGATCTCGGCCAGATATACGTGGAAGGCCGTGGTGTGGCACAAAGCGATGAGAGAGCCGCTCATTGGTTTGGTCTTGCGGCAGCACAAGGCAATGCATTGAGCCAGAGCAATCTCGGCTTGATGTATGACCGGGGCCGTGGCGTAAAGCAAAGCGACCAGGAGGCCGTCAGGTGGTACCGCCTCTCGGCAGCGCAGGGAGAGGCCAACGGCCAGTTCAATCTGGGCGTGATGTATGAAGATGGGCGCGGCGTCGAGCAAAGCGATCAGGAGGCCGTCAAGTGGTATCGGCTCGCTGCAGCGCAAAACCTTCTCGATGCCCAGTACAACCTGGGACTGATGTATGTCAGCGGCCGTGGCGTGGAGCAAAGCGATCAGGAGGCCGCCAGATGGTTCGGCATAACGGCCGCAAGAGGCCATGACTCAGGCCAGGCCAACCTCGCCGTGATGTATGCCACCGGTCGCGGTGTGCCACGCGACGAAAAGGAAGCAGCCAGACTGCTGGGCCTGGCCGCAGAACAGGGCAATGCGACGGCCCAGGTCAACCTCGGCACGATGTTCGAGGAAGGCCGTGGCGTCAGACGCAGCCTGTCTCAGGCCTATTTCTGGTATGCCCTGGCGGCCGCCCAGGGCCTGGAAGACACCGTATCGCTGCGCGACGCTGTGGCCCGCAAGCTCAAGCCCGCAGAGCGAGCTGCACAGGACTCAAGAATCAGCCGCTGGCAACCCAAGCCGCAGATTCGCTGAATCTGCACGCTTGAAGCCGCAACTCCCCATTGACAAGCAAGCCATGAAAAAGCCCTTCAGCCATCTCCTTTGCGCAGCCGCCTTGCTGCTCTGCAGCACTTTGTCCATCGCACAATCGCCCGACCTGCTGCAGGCAGCGGAGGGCGGCGACGCCCAGTCACAGTTCAAACTCGCAGCCGCCTACCTCACAGGCCGTGGAGCCCCCAAAAACGATGAGGAAGCAGCCAGGTGGTTCATGCTGGCAGCAAAGCAGGGCCACGCCGAGAGCCAGTCCAATATCGGCCTGATGTACGGCCGCGGGCGCGGCGTTCCGCAAAGCGATGAGGAAGCGGTCAAATGGTATCGCCTGGCCGCAGAACAAGGCGATGCCGACGGTCTGTTCAACCTCGCGGTGATGTATGACGACGGCCGTGGCGTGGCTGAGAATCAGGAAGAGGCCGTCAGGCTGTATCGCCTTGCCGTGGCACAAAACCATGTGTCGAGCCAGAGCAATCTCGGATACATGTACGACCATGGCCGTGGCGTGGCGCAAGACAGCCAGGAGGCCTTCAGGTGGTATATGACTGCGGCGGAACAAGGGGATGCCAACAGCCAGTTCAACGTGGGCTCCATGTATGCCTTGGGACGCGGTGTCAGGCAAAGCTGGCCTCAGGCCTACTTCTGGGCGTTGTTGGCAGCCAGGGATGGCGAGAAGGATTCGGCCAAGCAGCAGGAAATCATCGCCAAGAAATTGAAGCCGGCGCAACGGGCCAAGATCCAGCTGCAGGTTCAGGAATGGAAGCCCAAGACCGGTAGATCCTGACCTCCGGGCAGAGGTCGCGACGGCTCGCAATGCAGCAAGCCGCCGACAACGCAGATCAGATCACGGCAAACGGCTTGGGGTAGGTGCCAGGCAACAGGATCTCCTTGCCGACCTGGTCGATATGGGTGTGACCGCAGAAGGCCATGGTCGTATCCAGCTCCTTGTGGATGATCTGCAGCGCCTTGCTCACGCCGGCCTGGCCATAGGCCCCCAGACCGTAGAGAAAGCTGCGACCTATCATCGTGCCCTGCGCGCCCAGGGCACGGGCCTTGAGCACGTCTTGCCCGCTGCGAATGCCGCCATCCATCCAGACTTCGATGTCCTTGCCCGCGGCCTCGGCAATCGACGGCAAGGCTGCAATCGAGGACGGCGCACCGTCGAGCTGACGGCCGCCATGGTTGCTGACCACCAGCGCGTCAGCACCACTTTGTGCCGCCAGACGCGCGTCTTCGGCATCCATCACGCCCTTGAGGATGATCTTGCCGCCCCAGAGCTTCTTGATCCATTCCACATCGTTCCAGTTCAGCGAGGGGTCGAACTGATCTGCCGTCCAGGACGACAGCGAGGACACATCACCCACGCCATCCACATGGCCGACGATATTGCCGAAGCTGCGGCGCTTGGTACCCAGCATTCCAAGGCACCAGTGCGGCTTGGTCGCCAGATTGAGCAGATTGGCAAGCGTGGGCTTGGGCGGAGTGGACAGTCCGTTCTTGATGTCCTTGTGACGCTGGCCCAGGATCTGCAGATCCAGCGTCACCACCAGCGCCGAACAGTTGGCCGCCTTGGCGCGGTTGATCAGGCGCTCCATGAAGGCCTTGTCGCGCATCACATAGAGCTGGAACCAGAACGGATGGTGATCGGTGTGCTCGGCAATGTCCTCCAGCGAGCAGATGCTCATGGTGGACAGCGTGAACGGCACACCAAAGGCCTTGGCGGCCTTGGCCCCGAGAATCTCGCCATCGGCATGCTGCATGCCGGTCAGACCCGTGGGCGCAATCGCCACCGGCATGGCGACCTCCTCGCCGATCATGGTGGTACGCGTGCTGCGCCCTTCCATGTTCACGGCCACACGCTGACGCAGCTTGATGGTCTGGAACTCGTCTTCGTTGGCCCGGTACGTGCCCTGGGTGTAGGAGCCCGAATCGGCGTAGTCATAAAACATGCGCGGCACACGGCGCTTGGCCACCACACGCAGGTCTTCGATACAGGTGATTTTGGAGAGATCGCTCACGACTTCTAGCCTTGTAATGGGAGTTGAGCCCGATGGTAGCCCTCATCGCAGCTATCGGCGTTGTGCTCTGGTTTGAAGTGATTTATGCCGCTTTTGAAATTTTCTTCAGCGAGGGCAAATCAAGGGCTAATGCTAGGTGTGCAAGCCTATTCGTCCAGCGACCATCCTTGTCATCACAACAAGCAGGAGAGAAGAGAGATGGTTTGGCAACAGGTCTACGACCCCCTATCGAATATGTGGCTGTCCACATTGCTTGCGGCCATTCCGGTCGTGGTGATGCTGGTGGGCCTGGGCTTTCTGCACATGAAGGCCCACCTGGCCGCAGGCGCAGGCCTGATTGCCGCGCTGCTGATTGCAGTCTTTGTCTACAACATGCCCGGCGAAATGGCGGGGCGTGCCGCCTTGTTCGGCGGCTTCACCGGCCTGCTGCCCATTGGCTGGATCGTGCTGAACATCATCTTCCTGCATCAGCTGACCGAGCAGAACGGCAGCTTCAAGGTGCTGCAGGACTCGCTTTCGGGCATCACCGAAGACCGCCGCATCCAGCTGCTGCTGATTGCCTTCTCCTTCGGTGCCTTTTTCGAAGGCGCTGCCGGCTTCGGCACGCCCGTGGCCGTGACGGCCGCCATCCTGATCGGCCTGGGCTTTTCGCCGCTGGCGGCATCCGGCCTGTCGCTGATCGCCAATACCGCTCCCGTGGCCTTTGGTGCCCTGGGCACTCCCGTCATCACGCTGGCCAAGGTCCATGGCTACGACCTGATGGAAGTGACCGCCATGATCGGCCGCCAGCTGCCCTTCTTCTCGGTGCTGGTGCCGTTCTGGCTGATCTGGGCCTTTGCCGGTCGCAAGGGCATGATGGAGATCTGGCCCGCGATTCTGGTCACCGGCCTGTCGTTTGCGATTCCTCAGTATCTGGTCTCCAACTTCATCGGACCCGAGCTGGTGGACATCATCGCGGCCATTGTTTCCATGGCCAGCCTGATCCTGTTCCTGCGCGTCTGGCAGCCCAAGAAGATCTGGACCTCGGCCTCGCTAAGCGGCAAGGATGTCAGCGCCTCCGAAGTCAAGCCGCCCCAGCCCGTGGCCAAGCACAGCAAGAGCGCGCTGATCGCCGCCTGGACGCCCTGGATCATTCTCTCGGTGTTTGTCTTCATCTGGGGCCTGCCGCCGGTCAAGGCCTGGCTCAACAGCCTGTTTGCCCCCGCCTTCCCCATGACGGGCCTGCACAATCTGATCGAGAAAATGCCGCCCGTGGTGCCCCAGCCGACCAAGGAAGGCGCGGTCTACACGCTGAACCTGCTGTCGGCCACCGGAACCGCCATTCTGCTGTCGGCCATCGTCAGCGCCTTCGTCATGAAGTACAACCCGGTCACCATCGTGCGCACCTTCTTCAAGACCACCTGGCTGGTGCGCTACTCGCTGCTGACCATCGTGCTGATGCTGGCCCTGGGCACGCTGACACGCTACTCGGGCACCGATACCACCCTGGGCCTGGCCTTTGCCAATACCGGCGTGTTCTACCCCTTCTTCGGCACGCTGATGGGCTGGCTGGGCGTGGCGCTCACGGGCTCGGACACGGCGTCCAACGTGCTGTTTGGCGGCATGCAGAAGGTCGCCGCCGACCAGCTGGGCCTGTCGCCCAACCTCATGGGTGCCGCCAACAGCTCGGGCGGCGTGATGGGCAAGATGATCGATGCGCAATCCATTGTCGTGGCTTCGACCGCCACACGCTGGTTCAACCGCGAGGGCGACATCCTGCGCTATGTGTTCTTCCACTCGATCGCCCTGGCCTGCCTGATGGGTCTGTTCGTCACCATGCAGGCCTATGTCTGGCCGTTCAAGCTGATGGTGAACTGACGCGCCCCCTGAGCCGCTTTGTGGCGTCCCCCCAGGGGGACGGCAACTTCGGCGAGGCGCCCCCGCCGAGAGGCGGCGGGGGCGCCCAGGCTCTTGCTCGTTGCCCCAGGGTTATGCCGTGGAGGTTTCAAGCACCGCGCTCAAAACCCGCCGTCAGGCAGGCAATGAGCTTGTCCATAAAAGCCGCAGCGCCCCAGGCCTGCGGTTTTTTTATGCTCTCAAAATTCCATGCTTCTTTAAATTGGTATTACCAATTAATTACTAAAACCAAGGGAAAACCATGAAATTCAAGATTTATTCCGCTTCATACAATCCATCCCACTTGAAATCGTCCGATATTGGTAATACCAATTTAACAAGCAAGACTGGAATAGCTCAGGCCCGCCTATGGCGCGGCACAGCCGGTTTTGCGCACGGTCATTTTTGAAAATTTGACGGGGAAGCTTCTGGTCGCTCAGGAGGGTTGCCCTCCCCGCATAAATCCAGGAGATCAAGGCAATGCAAGAAATCTGGTCGCAGAACTACGACCCCGCGGGCAATGTGTGGGTATCGGCGCTGGTGGCGCTGATCCCCATCATCTTTTTCTTTCTCGCGCTGACCAAGCTGCGCCTCAAGGGCTATGTGGCGGGCACCATCACGGTGGCGCTGTCCCTGGCCGTGGCGCTGCTGTTCTACCGCATGCCGGTGGCCAATGCGCTGGCCGCAGGCGTCTATGGCTTCTTCTACGGCCTGTGGCCGATTGCCTGGATCATTGTCGCGGCGGTCTTTCTCTACAAGGTCTCGGTCAAGACCGGACAGTTCGACATCATCCGCTCGTCCATTCTCTCGGTCACCGAAGACCAGCGCCTGCAGCTGATCCTGGTGGGCTTTTGCTTCGGTGCCTTCCTCGAGGGAGCCGCCGGTTTCGGCGCCCCCGTGGCCATCACGGCGGCGCTGCTGGTGGGCCTGGGCTTCAGGCCTCTGCATGCAGCGGGCCTGTGCCTGATCGGCAATACCGCTCCCGTGGCCTTCGGCGCCATGGGCATTCCCGTCATCGTGGCCGGTCAGGTCTCGGGCGTCGATGTCATGGCCATCAGCCAGATGGCAGGCCGCCAGTTGCCGTTCATGACCATCATCGTGCTGTTCTGGCTCATGGCCATCATGGACGGCTGGCGCGGTGTCAAGGAAACCTGGCCTGCGGTGCTGGTCGGCGGCGGCAGCTTTGCACTCGTGCAGTTCCTGACGGCCAACTACATCGGCCCCGAACTGCCGGACATCACTTCGGCCATCTTCGCCCTGGTGACGCTGACCACCTTTCTCAAGTTCTGGCAACCCAAGCGCATCTTCCGCTTCGACACCGAGCCGGGCGCAGCCAAGATCCAGACGACGGCCCCCGTCAAGCTGACGACCGGCATGGTGATCAAGGCCTGGTCGCCCTTCATCATCCTCACCGCCATGGTGACCATCTGGAGCCTCAAGCCCTTCAAGGCGCTGTTTGCCTCGGGTGGCGCGCTGTCCGGCACCGTCTTCAGCATTCCCGTGCCCATGCTGCACAATCTGGTGCAGAAGATGGCGCCCGTCGTTGCCACACCCACGCCTTATGGCGCGGTCTACTCCTTCAACTGGCTGTCGGCCACGGGGACCGCGATCCTGATCGCCGCCGTGCTCGCCATTCTTTTGCTGCGCCTCAAGCCAGCCGTGGCAGTCCGGACCCTGGGCGAGACCTTCAGGGAGCTCGCCCTGCCCATCTACTCCATCGGCATGGTGCTGGCCTTCGCCTTCATCGCCAACTATTCCGGCCTGTCCACCACGCTGGCCATGGCGCTGGCCCATACAGGCAAGGCCTTTGCGTTCTTCTCGCCCTTCCTGGGCTGGGTCGGCGTGTTCCTCACGGGCTCCGACACCTCGGCCAATGCGCTGTTCGGCGCCCTGCAGGCCACGACGGCAGCACAGCTGGGGCTGCCCGAGGTTCTGGCCGTGACAGCCAACACCACCGGCGGCGTGACCGGCAAGATGATCTCGCCCCAGTCCATCGCCATTGCTTGCGCGGCCGTAGGCCTGGCCGGCAAGGAATCGGACCTGTTCCGATTTACCGTCAAGCACAGTCTGGCCTTCCTGGTGCTGATCGGCATCATCTGCACGCTGCAGGCTTATGTGTTTCCGTGGATGATTCCTACCACCTGAAACTCCTGCCAGACCCCATGCCCGCCATCCGCCTGTCCGACCGCGTTGCCCAGCAGTTGCTGGAGCTGATCCAGAGCACCCAGCTCCAGAGCGGCGCCAAGCTGCCGACCGAGCGGGCGCTGGCCGAGCAGCTGGGGGTCTCGCGCACGGCGCTGCGCGAGGCCATACAGAAGCTTGCCAGCCGAGGTGTGCTCGAAAGCCGCGTGGGGGCCGGCACCTTTGTCGGCTCGCGCGTGCCCTTGTGGCACGAGCAGGCCGTCGCACCGCTGGAGTCCTTGCTGCGCGACGACCCCCAATACCGCTACGACGTGCTGGAAGCACGCCAGGCGCTGGAGCTCAGCACTGCCTGGTATGCGGCCCAGCGTGCCACCGACAAGGACAGGGATCGCATCCGCCACTGCTTCGACGACATGCTTCACCACCAGCAGGCGCGCGATGCCGCCAGCGCGGCCCGCTCCGACGCCCAGTTCCATCTGGCGATTGCCGAAGCCTCGCACAATGCCGTGCTGGTACAGCTCATGGGCAGCCTGTTCGAGCTGGTGCTGGGTACCGTGGCCCAGAATCGGCGCCTGATGTTCGTGCATGATGATCCCTCGACGCTGGAGCATCTGACTGCGCAGCACCGCAATCTCATGCAGGCCATTGTCGACGGCGAGCCAGAGCAGGCCAGAAGCGCTATCGGCCAGCACCTGGCCTATGTTCACGAAAAGCTGTCCGAGTCGGATGCCGAAGCGGCCCGACGCAAGCGGCTGGATCGTTTCTCCTCTTCCTCCGCCATTTTTTCATGATCATCTCCTCCACCACCGACTACCGCGCGGCTGCGCAAAAGCGCCTGCCGCCCTTTCTGTTCCACTATCTTGACGGCGGCGCCTATGCCGAGAAGACGCTGGCGCGCAATGTCGACGACCTGGCCGACGTGGCGCTGCGCCAGCGCGTGCTCAAGAACATGAGCCAGCTGGACACCAGCATCGAGCTGTTCGGCGAGAAGTTCTCGATTCCCGTGGCGCTGGCTCCCGTGGGGCTGACCGGCATGTTCGCCCGCCGCGGCGAAGTGCAGGCCGCCATGGCTGCCGACAAGAAGGGGATTCCCTTCACCATGTCCAGCGTCTCGGTCTGCCCCATCGAGGAAGTCGCGCCCCGGCTGGGCCGCCCGATGTGGTTCCAGCTCTATGTGCTCAAGGACCGGGGCTTCATGAAGAACGCGCTGGAGCGCGCCCAGGCTGCGGGCGTCTCCACCCTGGTCTTCACCGTGGACATGCCCGTACCCGGCGCCCGCTACCGCGATGCACACTCGGGCATGAGCGGCCCCAACGCCGCCATGCGCCGCTACCTGCAGGCCGTGACCCATCCGCACTGGGCCCTGGACGTGGGCCTGATGGGCCGCCCGCACACGCTGGGCAATATCTCCACCTACAAAGGTCAGAACGTCTCGCTCGAAGACTATATGGGCTATCTCGGCGCGAACTTCGACCCCTCCATCTCGTGGTCGGACCTGGAGTGGATCCGCGACTTCTGGAAGGGTCCCATGCTCATCAAGGGCATTCTCGATCCCGAGGACGCCAGGGATGCCGTGCGTTTCGGGGCCGACGGCATCATCGTCTCCAACCACGGCGGGCGCCAGCTCGACGGCGTGCTCTCGTCGGCACGCGCCCTGCCTGCCATTGCCGATGCCGTCAAGGGCCAGATCAAGATACTGGCCGACTCGGGCGTGCGCAACGGCCTGGACATCGTGCGACTGCTGGCCCTGGGCGCAGACTGCACCATGATAGGCCGCGCCTTCGTCTACGCGCTGGCCGCTGAAGGCGAAGCCGGCGTCACCAACCTGTTGAACCTGCTCGAAAAGGAAATGCGGGTGGCCATGACGCTGACCAGCGTCAAGAACGTCTCGGAGATCACCGGCGATCTGCTGGTACGGGACTGATCCCGCACAGGCTCCGGCCCAGGGCCGGGCCTTGCTGGGATCAGCGCGCCGGGCCCCGCTGCCCCAGCCAGATGCCGCCCAGGACCAGGGCCACGCCAGCCATCTGCACGGCCGTCAGCGTCTGGTCCAGGAATGCCCAGCCCAGCAAAATCGCCGTCAGCGGACTCAGAAAACCCAGCGGCGCCACCATGTTCGGCTCCAGCCGGGCAATACCGCGAAACCACAGCACATAGGTCAACGCCGCGCCCACCAGACCCAGCCAGGCCAGTCCGATCAGATGGCCCGGTGTGGGCGCCGGAAAATCCGGTCCGGCCCACAGCGCCACCGGCAGCAGCAACACTCCGCCGGCCGTGAGCTGCCAGGCGGTGAAGGTCAGCAGCGGTACGGGAGGACGCCACTTGCGCGTGAGCACCGTGCCACAGGCCATCGAAACCGCTCCGGCCAGGCCCGCCGCAATCCCCGTCGCATCCAGCCTCACACCAGGCGTGAGCACCAGCAAGGCCACACCCGCCAGACCGGCCAGGGCTCCCAGCACCGAGGCCGGCCGCAGCGCGCTGCCCAGCACCCAGGCCGCAAGAAACACCACCACCAGCGGCTGCACGGCCCCGACGGTGGCGGCCGCCCCTCCCGGCAGGCGGTAGGCCGAGACGAACAGCATGCTCCAGAACACCGAGAAATTGAGCGCTCCCAGAATGAACACCCGCAGCCACCACACGCCCTGCGGCAGGCGCCGTGCAAATACCAGCAACAACAGGCCTGCGGGCAGCGCGCGCAGCAAGGCCACGGTCATCGCGGGCACCTGCGGCAGCAGCTGGGTGGTGACGATGTAGCTGCTGCCCCAGATGGCGGGTGCCAGCGCCGTCAGCAGCAGATCGCGCGCCTGGGTCCGCCTGAACGCAAGCGCAGATTGAGCGGCGCTCATGCGAACTCCAGCACCTGATCCAGCGGCCGGCGTGGCTTCTGCGGCCAGTTGCCGGGCGCAGCACGGCCCACGGTGACGAGCATGACCGGCACCTCCTCGCTCGACAGGCCGAAGCTCGCTGCCACGCCTTCGGCGTCGAAGCCAGTCATCGCACAGGACGCCAGGCCCAGCGCCTGCGCCGCGTGCATCAGCGTCATGGCGCCGAAGCTGGCCGAACGCAGGGCCTCGTCGCGCACCGCCTGCGTGCTGGCGTACTGCTGCTGCGCGGCCTGCAGCCATCCCTGCGCCATGGAGGCAGGCATGAAGCCCGCGTCCACACAGGGCTGCAGCCGTTCGGCAAGCGCCTCGGGGTCGGCCAGCACGCCGCAGACGATGAAGCAGACGGCCGCTTCCTGCACCTTGACCTGGTCCTGCGCCACGGCCCGCAGCCTGGCCTTGGCCCCAGGCGTGCGCACGGCGATGAAGCGCCAGTTCTGAAGGTTGTAGGCCGTGGGTGCGCGCGTAGCCAGCTGCACCAGCCTTGATATGTCGGCATCCGCCAGATGGTGCGAGGTATCGAAGCGGTTGGCCGAGATGCGCTGCTCGATGAGGGTGAGTGTGGGATGAAGTGCGGTCATGGCATGACTGTAGATAATTCACCATGAATTGATAATTGGCGTTTATTAAAATAAACCATTCACCAGCAGAGAAGAATTACATGGACCGACTGACCGCCTTGCAAGTCTTTCATCGCATCGCGCAGCGCGGCAGCTTTGCCGAGGCGGGCCGCAGCCTGGGCCTGTCGCCGGCTGCGATCAGCAAGAACATCGCCGAGCTGGAGGCCCATGTGGGCACGCGCCTCATTCAGCGCACCACGCGGCGCATGGCGCTGACGGAAGAAGGCCGCCTGTATCTCGAACATGTCACGCGGGCGCTCGATGCGCTGGCCGATGCAGACTCGGCACTATGCCCGTTCAAGGCTGCGCCCAGCGGCCTGCTCAAGGTCAGCGCGCCCATGACATTCACGCTGACGCAGATCTCTTGCGCCCTCCCCGCCTTCCTGGAGCGCCACCCCGAGCTGCAGCTGGACCTGCACCTGGACGACAGACGCGTAGATATCGTGCGTGAAGGCTTCGACCTGGCCATACGCGGCAGTGACCGGCTCGAGGACTCCTCGCTGATTGCGCGACCATTGACCTCGATGCCGCATGTACTGTGCGCCGCGCCCGGCTATTTCGAGAAGCGCGGCCGCCCGCACACGCCTGCCGACCTCAGCGGCCTCGAGCACATACGCTTCAGCCTCTCCGGCCATGCAGATGTCTGGGAATTTGAGCAAGGCGGGCGCATGGAGCGCGTGGCGGTCAATGCGCGCTACTCGGTGTCCTCAAGCCTGGCGGTGCGCGATGCATTGCGCGCGGGCTTTGGCGTCAGCCTGATCCCGCTGCCCTATGTCGAGGAAGACCTGCGCACGGGCCGGTTGCAGGCCGCCCTGGAAGACTGGAGCACGGTGCAGACCGCGCTCTATGCCATTTATCCGTCACGCCAGCATATGACGCCCAAGCTGCGGGCGCTGCTGGACTTTCTGGTAGCGCAGTTCGATTCCGGCACCCGAGCGCCTGACCGGTTGACCGGTTGACCGGTTGACCGGTTGACCGGCCGGCATTCAGCGCCGGCGCTGGCTCTGGATCTGCTCCGGCCCGGCCACCAGGGCACCGGCGCCGCGCACTTCCAGCGCGATGCTGTCCAGCACCTTGCCGGAGGCATCGAGCAGCTCCAGCTTGTGGCGCCCCGGCCAGGGCAGCCAGCCCAGCTGACTGCCACGCCCCAGCTCGCGCTGCACTTCCCGCATCACGGGTTGCGCATTCTTGTCGGCAGCCGCAGGCGGGCCGTACTGCCGGGTTACCAGCCGCCAGCGCAAGCTGCCGTCACGCCAGTCCTGCTCGGCCGCCATACCAGCCTGACGCGCCACCAATTGCACGCGCTGGCTGTCGGGTGGAATATCGGGGTCCAGCGCCAGAATCGTGCCATTGGCCGGGCGCGAGATACGCACAGCGGCCGCAGCCGCAGCGCTGCCGGACTTGCTGCCTTTTTGCCTGGCCAGGCTTTTCTGCTCTGCACTGCCCGCCACGTGATCCATGGCAAACAGCGACTGCTGCGTGCCTTCCACAAACCATTCGCCACGCGCGCTTTCGATGGGCGTGCCGCCACTGGCCAGCGCGCCAAACTGCACTTGTTGCTGCAGCACGCCAGCGGGTGGCCGGGGTGCATGACTGGACACATTGCGATGCAGGAAGCCCATGATCTCGGCCCAGATGGGCGCTGCGCCGCTGGTGCCGCTCACGGAATGCATGGCTTCGCCACCAGCATTGCCGACCCAGACGCCCACGGTGTAACGCTCGGACCAGCCTACGGCCCAGTTGTCGCGCATATCCTTGCTGGTGCCGGTTTTCACAGCCGTCCAGAAGCGCGTGGCCAGCACGCTGTCGGTACCGAAGGTCGGGGCCCGCGCCATATTGTCGGAAAGAATGTCGCCGACGATGAAGGCGGCCCGCGCATCCAGTGCCTGCAGCGGTGCCTCGCTGCCCGGCGCTGCATCGCCGGATCTGCGGCCGTCTGTCCGGGGCAAGGCCCAGCTCACGGGGCGGTATTGACCGCCATTGCCCAGCGCCCTGTAGGCATTGGTCAGATTGAGCAGCGCGACCTCGCTGCTGCCCAGCGCCAGGCTGAAGCCATAGTAGCCGCCGCTTTCACGCAGCGGCAGGCCCAGCTTCTTGAGTTGCTCGAAAAACGCATCGGGCGTGACCATGACCAGCGTGCGCACTGCCGGCACATTGAGCGAGGACGCCAGCGCCGTGCGCGCCGACACCCAGCCCTTGAAGCGCCGGTCGTAGTTCTGCGGAATGTAGAGGCCGTTCTGCGTGGGGATATGGGCCGACGAATCCTCGATCAGCGAGGCGGCCGTGATGCGCTTTTCGGCCATCGCCTGCGCATAGAGAAAGGGCTTGAGCGTGGAGCCGGGCTGGCGCAAAGCGGTGACGCCATCGACCTCGGATGCCTGGCTCAGCGTGCCCGAGGAGCCCACCCAGGCCAGAATCTCGCCGCTGCGGTTGTCCAGCACCACGGCCGCACCATCTTCCACATTGCGGCCCTGCAGCTCGCGCAGATGCTGCTGCAGGCTGGCCACGGCAAAGCGCTGCAAGGCAGCGTTCAAGGTCGAGCGCACCTGCTCGTGCCCCCGGTTCTGCGGCAGCGCCAGCCAGCGCCGCGCAAAATGCGGAGCCACACCCTCGCTGGCCAGCCATTGGCGCCGCTGCAGCACGCTGGAGGTATAGAGCTGCATGGCCGAGCAATCCTTGGCCGCCACATCGTCGGGCACCATCACCTGCAGCACGCCGCAGGCACGCTGGGCGACGCGCTCCACCGACGCATTGGGCGCACGCACCAGGGCCGCGGCAATGGCCGCCTCGCGCGCATCCAGCCCATGGGCTGCCTTGCCATACAGGCTTTGCGACAGCGCGTCGATGCCCACGATCTCGCCGCGAAACGGCACCATATTCAGATAGGCCTCGAGAATCTGGTCCTTGCGCCAGCGCCTGTCCAGCACCTGGGCGGCCACGGCCTGCCCCACTTTCTGCACCACGCTGCGCCCACCCGGTCCCTGACGCCAGTCGCCGTCGAGCAGACCTGCGAGCTGCATGGTGATGGTGCTCGCGCCGCGCGTGCGCGTGTTCCAGAGATTGCCCCAGGCGGCGGCGGTGACGGCAGCCCAGTCCACACCGCTATGCTCGTAGAAACGCCTGTCCTCGCTGAGCACCAGGGCGGTGCGCAGCGCCGGCGAGACATCGGCCAGTGCCACCCAGGGCCCGCGGCGCACCGTGCTGTCGGTGCGCAGGCGCTGCAGCAGCTCGCCCTCGCGCGACAGCAGCAGGGTCTCCGAGGAGCGATGCTCGCTGCGCACCTCGTCGTAGCTGGGCACGGCATGGCTGCTGGAGGCAAGACCCAGCCACAAGGCGGCCGTCATGCCGACGGCCCGCCAGGACTGTTTCACTCTCGGGGGCTGGAAATACCGCTGCATGCCTTGTTCCATGTCGTTGTGCGCTGTTGGAAGTCAGCAGGCATTGTCCCAAAGATGGCCCGGCAAACAGACTGCTCAGACAAGCGGCAACAAAAAAGCGGCTTCTGCAAGCCGCTTTCTCCCGAAGTCACTGCCTCTCGGAACGAGTTTACGTTCTCAGGCCGTGAACTTCTTGATCTTGAACGCCAGTATCACCATCAGCACGCCGAAGATCACGGCATAGGTCGCCAGCACCCACAGCATGGCCATCATGCCCGCGCCGGGCTGCATCAGCACGAAGATGCCGAAGAGCACCGACAGCAGCCCGCCGAGCACCAGCAGCCATTCGCCCTGAATTTCCTTGCGCAAACGCAGCGCTGCGACGATCTGCAGCACACCGGTCATCAGAGCCCAGACACCGATATAGATGGTCAGCACCAATGCGGTGATCGCCGGGTTGATGACCGTGAGCACCCCCACCACCACACCCGTCAGCCCCCACAGCAGAACCAACCACCAGTGACGCGACTGCTGGCGGCTCTTGATGGCGGTGTAGATGCCCAGCAGGCCATCGACAAACACATAGGCGCCGAACACCAGCACCAGTGCGGCCGCGGATGCTGCGGGCTGCATCCAGGTCAGCACGCCGAAAATGATCGCGGCGGCACCGCGCAGCAACAGCACCCACCAGCTACGGTGCAGCATGATGGACATGGACGGAATTTCTACAGGCATGAAGACTCCTCTCTTTCAGGGTTCCACATCACTGCGACTTGCGCAGCAGCAGGTCTCTCGAATCCAGCTCCGACCCTAACAACAAGTTCAGCTCAGCGTCAACATCACCGGCTGGTGATCGGACGCCTCTGTGGTGCTGTCCACACGCCAGGCCTGCACATGCTGGCACAGGCTGTCGCTCACCCACAGCAGATCGCAGGCTCCGGGCTCGGCGCCCCAGGTCCGGTCCACCAGTCTGAAGGTGGGTGGCTGCGGCTGGCCAGGGTGCAGCAGATCCCAGCTATTGCGCCACTGGCCGGCCTGCAGACAGCCCTGTTCACCGGCCGCCCACGGGGCAGACAGGACGGCATATTCGGGCTCGTGCGGCTCGAAGTTGAAGTCCCCGCAAAGCACGGCATGGCGGGTATGCGGCTTGGTCTGGTAGGGCGAGCCGTCGCTGGCCGGCTGCGGCGGGGCATCGGCCAGTGCGCAGGCCTGCATCTGCAGGTCGCGCAGGGCGCCGGCCTGGGCCATGCGCTGGCGCTTCGAAAAATACTCGAGGTGCGTGGTCATGATGCGTACCGGCCCCAGTGCCGCGTCAGCGACCGTGACCACCGAGCACATGCGCTGCATGCAGCGCACATCGGCATCGGCCGGCATGGGCAGCGGATGGTGCTGCAGCTGCAGCAGCGGCAGGCGCGTGGCGACCAGATTGCCGAAGCGCTGATGTCCCCGGGACGTGAACTCGTCGACCGAGGCACCAAAGACAATCTGCCAGCCCGGCAGCAGCGCCTTCAACTCGGCCGGCTGGTCGCCGGGCTGGCCCTGCAGATCGGGGTAGTTGACGGCGATCTCCTGCAGGCACAGCACATCCAGTCCGCCGGCCTGCTCGCCCATTTGCAGCGCGTGGCGGACGATGCGCTCCGCACTGACCTGTCCATCCATGCCACAGCACCATTGCACATTCCAGCTCAGGATATTCATCTTGTCGCTTCTTTCCACATCGAAAAAGACTGCAGCGCCTGCCTCCGCAGTGCAGGCAGCGGCTATTTTCAGAGCAGCCGATCAGGCCAGGGTCTCGCGCAGCTGAAACACATTGCCTTCGCTGTCCATGGCATTGCAGACCGCAAAGCCGGGGCCTTGCCAGCGCTCGTCGAACACCTGGCCGCCCAGCGCCTGCACGACGCTCGCGGCCTCGGCGATCGCGGGCACGGTGACGAAGAACTTGAGCGCCACATCGGCACGGCGCTGCGGCGGCTTGCCGACCTGGACCCGCGCCGCGATCTCGGCAGGCAGGGCGTGAATCAGCAGCTGCAGGGCGGCGGATTCCAGCACGATGATGTGCTCATCCTCATGCAGCCGCTGCATGTCCAGCACCTGCTCGTAAAAGCGCGCCAGGGCCTGGAAGTCCTTGGCATAGATCAGCACACCAGCAGCAGCGGGACCGGGCATCGTCAGCTCCTCAAAGAGTCTGACTGTATCCCGTTCACTTGATGCCCGCGCGCATGAAGCTCTGCACGAACTGGCGCTGGAAGATGAGGAAGGCAAGCAGCAGCGGCCCCGAAGTCATCAGCGTGGCAGCGCAGATGGTCGACCACTCCACGCCCGATTCCACGCTGGAGAAAACCTGCAGGCCCACGGTGAGCGGACGCGCCTGCACGCTGTTGGTGATGATCAGCGGCCAGAGGAAATTGTTCCAGTGAAAGCTCACCGAAACCAGCGCAAACGCGGTGTAGACCGGCCTGGCCAGCGGAACGTAGACACGCCAGAGAATCTGCAGCGTGCTCGCACCTTCCACGCGCGCGGCCTCGTCCAGCTCGCGGGGTATGCCCATAAAGGTCTGGCGCAGCAGGAAGATGGCAAAGGCCGAGGCAAAATACGGCAGCCCCATGCCCACCAGGGTATCGACCGCGCCCAGCCTGGACATGGTCTGATAGTTCGCCACCAGCAGAATGTCCGGCATGATCATCAGCTGTACCAGCACCAGCGCAAACGCCACATTGCTGCCGCGAAAGCGCAAGCGCGCAAAGGCAAACGCAGCCAGCGTGGACAGCAGCAGCTGCACCACCAGAATCATGGCCACCAGCAAGATGGTGTTGAGGAAATAGCGCGCAAACGGCGCGGCTTCCCAGGCATGGCGGAAGTTCTGCAGCGTCCAGGGCGCGGACAGATCCAGGCGCGTGGACGCATCGGACGGGTGAAACGCCGTCCAGACCGCATAGGCCAGCGGCAGCAGCCACAGCAGCGCCAGCGTCCAGGCGGCCAGGGTGTCCAGCCATGAAGTGCCATGAAAGCTCAGGCCCCGGTCCGTCCCGGCGCTGCTGCGCCCTGACAGAAATGCAGCAGCGGTCATTGATAGTGCACCTTCTTGTCGAGCACGAAGAACTGCAACAGCGCCACGGCAGCCAGCACCGTGACCAGCACCACGGTGATGGCCGCGGCATAGCCGGTATCCCAGAATTTGAAGCCCACTTCGTAGAGGTGATAGAGCAGCAGCGTGGAGGCATTGTCCGGCCCGCCGCGCGTGAGAATGAACACATGATCCACCAGCCGGAAGGCATTGATGACGGCGTTGACCAGTATGAAAAGCGTGGTCGGCATGAGCAGCGGCCACTGCACGCGGCGCAGGAAATACCAGCGCGATGCGCCTTCGATGGCCGCCGCCTCCTTGAGGCTGGGATTGAGCGTCTGCAGCGCGGCCAGATAGAAGATCATGAAAAAACCGGCCTCCTTCCACACGGCCACCAGCGTGATGCAGGCCAGGGCCGTGGAAGGATCGCCCAGCCAGTTGTGCGCGTCCAGGCCCAGTGCGCCGCGCACCTGCTCCAGCAGTCCGTACTGCGGCGTGTAGAAGAACAGCCAGATATTGGCAACGGCAATCATGGGCAGCACCGTGGGCGTGAAATACGCCATGCGCAGCCAGGCCCGCCCCGCGAGCTTCTCGTTGACCCACAGCGCCATCAGCAAGGCCAGCCCCATGGACAGCGGAATGGTGGCAGCGGCAAACCAGAGGTTGTTGCGCACGGCCTGCCAGAACACGGGGTCGTCGACCATGAGCGCATAGTTTTCCAGTCCCACCCATTCGCCGGACTGGCCGCCACGCGCCGTGGCATGCAGGCTGTCGATCAGGGTGGACAAGGCCGGCCAGTGCGTAAAGCCCAGCAGCAGCACCAGCGCCGGCATGAGCAGCAGCCAGGCATGCACGGCCTGCTGGCGTGCCGCGGCCTGCGCCAGCCTGCGGGCGGCCCTGGATGACAGGGGCGCCGCCATGGCGCCACTGCCGGTGTCAAGCGCCGGACTGCTCATTACTGGTAGCGACGCAGAATGCGGTCGGACTCCTTCTGCGCATCGTCCATGGCCTGGGCTGCGGTCTTGGTGCCGTTCAGGGCCGCCTGGATCGCATCGTTGAGCACCTTGGTCACGCGCTGGTTCTCATGGGTGGAATATTCGGCCACCGACACGGGCAGTTGATCGCGCGCCACCAGGGCCTGGGGAAATTCCTGGCCGTACTTCTTGAGTACGGGCGTCTCGTAAGCCGCTGGCGAGACCGCCACATAGCCGCTGTCCATGCTCCACTGCGCTGCACGCTCGGGCTGGGTCACCCATTTGGCAAACTCGAATGCAGCCTGCTGCTGCTGCCTGGGCGCGTTCTTGAAGATGTAGAAATTGCCCCCGCCCGTGGGCGATCCCTTGCGGACATTGCCGGCGATCTGGCCCACGCCGAAGTCGAACTTGGCATTGGCGCGGATATTGGTGAGATTGCCCGTGGTCGTCACGATGATGGCGGCCTTCTTTTCCATGAAGTCCCTGGGCGTCGTGCCCCACTCCACCACGCCGGCCGGATGCACGCCGTCCCTGACGAGACTTACCCAGAAGTTCAGCGCTCCCACCACCTTGGGGTTGTTGAGCGTGACGCGGGTGCCGGACTCGTTGACCAGCAGCACATCATTGGGCGTGGTCAGGGTCTGCAGCATCCAGTAGCCAAAGCCGGTGGACGGAATCTGGATGCCGTATTGCACGACCTTGCCGCTGGCGTCCTTCTTGGTCAGCTTGTGGGCGGCCTCCCTGAGCTCCTTCCAGTTCTGGGGCGCCTTGTCGGGGTTCAGGCCGGCCTCCTTGAAAGCTTCCTTGTTGTAGTACATCACCACGGTGGAGCGCTGAAAGGGCACGCCCCAGGTCTTGCCACCGGTCTGGCTGTTGGCCATGAAGGCCGGGTAGAAGCCCTTGAGCCAGGCCTTGTCGGCATCGGTCTTCACGAAGTCGTCAATGGGCGCAATCGCGCCCTCGTCCATCAGCGTGAACATATCGGTGGACAGCAGCACCGAGGTCGCAGGCGCCTTGCCCGCCTTGTGCGCCGTCAATGCCTTGACGATGGTTTCCTGATAGGTGCCCGCATAGATGGGCGTGAGCTTGTACTGCGGATGCGCCTTGTTGAAGTCCGCCGCATAGCCATCGATCACCTTGGTGATGGGGCCTCCCACGGCCACGGGGTAATAGAAAGGCACTTCCAGCGGGGACTGTGCAAGAGCAGTGCCCGCCAGGCCAAGGCCGGCGGCAGCGGCGAACAGGCCGTGAACAAAGGTTTGACGACGCATGGGAATCTCTCCTCGGGATTTGCAGACAATGAAAAACGCTGGCGACTCAGGCTGCGGCCAGCAAGGAGCGGGCGGATTCCACCGCCTGCCCGCACACATGAATGCGCCCGCCCTGCGCATCGAACCAGTGCGCAGCCTGCTGCGGCCAGCACAGGAACACGGCCTGCCCGGGCCGCAGGTCGGCATGGGCATGGCCGGGCACACGCGCCGTCAGCAGCTCGCTGCCCACCCGGCAGCGCAGCACCAGATCGGCGCCCAGATATTCAAAGCCCTGCACGGTGGCCGCAATGCGCTTGCCATCGCCCGCGACGGCGCCATCGGCATCGCGTGCCACGGCAATCACCTCGGGCCGCACGCCCAGTGCCTGCGGATAGGCGCCGCCCGCCACCAGATCCGGGGCCGCGACCACATCGCTGCCGGCAATCCGGTTGCCTTGCAGGGCAACGATGTTCATGGCGGGTGTGCCGATAAAGCGCGCGGCAAACGTGGTTGCGGGCCGGGCATAGATTTCACGCGGCCCGGCGGCCTGTTCCACCAGGCCCTTGTTGAGCAGCACCACCTGATCGGCCATGCTCATGGCCTCGGCCTGATCGTGGGTCACATAGACCACCGTGAGACCCAGACGCTGCTGCAGCTCGCGCAGCTCGGTGCGCATTTCCTGGCGTAACTGGGCATCGAGATTGGACAGCGGCTCGTCCATCAGGCAGACCCTGGCCTGCGCCACCAGCGCACGGCCCAGTGCCACGCGCTGCTGCTGGCCGCCCGAGAGCTGGGCTGGCCGACGGTCCAGCAATGGCGTCAGCCCCAGCAGCTCGGCCGTTTGCTCAAGACGCTGCCTGCGCTCGGCCCTGCCAACCTTGCGCACCTGCAGACCGAACTGGATGTTGTCGGCCACGCTCAGATGCGGGAACAGCGCATAGTTCTGGAACACCATGGCAATGCCGCGCTGCGCAGGCGGCAGATGGGTGACGTCGCGACCATCGATGCGCACCGACCCCGAGGTGGGCATGTCCAGCCCGGCAATCATGCGCAAGGTAGTGGATTTGCCGCAGCCCGAAGGACCGAGCAGGACGCAGAACGAGCCCGGTTCAATGCGCAGATTCACGGCATGCAGGGCCGTGGCGTCACCCCAGGATTTGGCGACGTTCTCCAGCTCGATCAAAGACATCGCGCCAGTCTAGAAAGACTGGATGACAGCCGCGTGTCATCCCGGATACTGTCAAAAACAGGAGCTTATTTCGCTCTCCATTCATTGATTTCAGATAGAAATACCTTTGAATCATCCTTTTCAAAGGCGAAAGCAGCTTCTGTATCCATAGCACCAGTGCATGAAAAAGCCCCGGCTGCAGGCGCAGACCGGGGCTTGGCGTCGGGCCGAGAAACCGCAGAGGGCTTACTTGGGCATCACCACCTTGAGCTTGGCATTGGGAATCTCGCCAAACATCTCGGGCGCATACAGCGCTTCGGCACGCGTGGGCGGCAGGGCAAACTCACCGGCATTGTTCAGGCGCACGGTGTATTCGACCTTGGTCGTCCCTGCGGGCAGGTACTGGTAGTA
This sequence comes from Comamonas sp. Z3, assembly GCF_008121565.1. Taxonomy (NCBI): domain Bacteria; kingdom Pseudomonadati; phylum Pseudomonadota; class Betaproteobacteria; order Burkholderiales; family Comamonadaceae; genus Comamonas; species Comamonas sp. Z3. The sequence goes on along the minus strand of NZ_VOQU01000002.1, from coordinate 541,966 downwards.
GGCACGGTAGGACTCGAAGCTGCGCTCCTCGTAGGCCAGCCAGCCAGCTCCCTCCTGCTTCTCGCCCTTGGACGCGATCTCCGAATCACGGCCCAGGCCGCCGCCCAGAATGGTCGCCCCCGTGGGGACGGGATCGGTGATGGCCACCCAGGTCATATCGGTCTTGGCCTGCACCTCCAGCGTCACGCGCAGCACATCGCCGCGCGTGTACTGGCCGCCACCAAACAGACCCTTGTCCGCCTGCTCCACGGGCGTGACGGTCTTCTTGATGGTGTAGCCGGCGCTGAACGGCGCCTTGAGGGCCACGGCCGCCACGGACTGCACGGTCAGCCAGGGCTTGCCCGTGCCTTGCTGCGTCACGCTGAGCTGACCCTTGCCGGCCTTGGCCCAGGGCATGAACATGGTGTTGTTCATCAGGCCGCCGGCGCGCACGGGTTCACCGAAGACGCTGTTGGCATGGGCAGAGCCCTGCGCATCCTCGGCAGTGGCGCGCCTGACATCGGCCCAGTTCACCTTGGCCTCGTTGCCGTTCATGCTGGCCACGGTGCTGCCGGCCACGGGCTCGGACTCGAACTTCTGCGAGAAGCGGCGCAGCGCCAGAGCGCCCCAGAGGTTGGCCGTGGTCGTGTTCCAGGCACCGGCCTGCTGGCGCGCGATGAAGCCGCTGACCAGACGCGGCATGTCCTCGGTCCAGGCAGGATCGTTGATGGTCGCCAGAATCAGGCGCGCCAGATTCACGTCCGGGCCCTGCATCAGCCACCACCAGCCATCGTCCTGATCGGTCGAGAAGCCGGCACGCGTGCCGTTGAAGGTCAGACGGGCGCGCAGGATCTGCATGGCCTGGGCCAGGCGCTCATCGCGCTGCGGCGCATCGCTCATGCGTTGCAGCAGCATCACCCAGTCGATGACCGTGTGCGTGGGCCACTGGTTGGGGGTGGCATTGATGCTGTCCAGCATGCGCGGCGTGGCCTTGCCTGACAGTGCAAGCGCGCTGATGGCAGCCAGCTTGCGCATTTCCAGATCCTTGCGCGGGCTCCAGAAGTTGCGCTGGATGCGGCCTTCCACAAACGCGATCAGACCGTCCTCCATGCGTGCGCGCTCTGCGGCCGGGATCACGAAGCGCTTGTCAACGCCCTGTGCCATGGCCGACATATTGAGCAGATGCGCAGTCAGCGTATCGCTGCCTCGGCTGGCCGAGCCGTCCTGCGGCGGGAAGTAGTTGGCCAGGCCGTCACCGTCCAGATAGTTGGGCAGCTGGGCCATGGTGCTGCCCCACAGCTCGGCGTTGTTCATGCCAACGGCCTTGCTGGTGGTCTGCTCCAGGCAGGAGTAGGGGTAGCGGGCCCACCAGTCGCGCACGCCGGGCAGACCTTCGGTCAGCTTGGGCACCAGCGACATCTGCAGGCCGCCACGGCCGGGCAGCGCGTCGGCGGGCGGATTCACGGGCACGCTGTAGCTGCCGTTGACCTGCACCAGCGTGGCCTGCTGCACCGACAGCGGCACGGCGGGCACGATGCGCTGGCTGATCTTGAGCGCATCCTGCGCAGCGTCGGCGCCGCCAGCGGTATCGCGCGCGGAAATCTCCCAGATCAGCGCTTCGGCACGCGTGCCGGAGAGCTGGGCCGGAGCCTTCACATCCCAGGCTACTTCACGCGCCTCGCCGGCGGGAATTTCCACGGTCTGGGCCTTGAGCTCCAGCATGGTGGCGCGCGGCGTGACCTCCACCTTCATGGCCTTGGCCGAGGTGTTGCGCAGCGTGACCTGGGCACGGAACTGATCGTCCTCGCGCACCAACGGCGGCAGGCCGCTGATGATCTGCAGATCCTGCGTGGTGCGGATCGCCGCCTGGCCGGTGCCGAACAGGCTCACGCCCGCATCGGCCACGGCCACCACCTGGAAGGTGGTCAGGGCATCGTTGAGCGGCACCTCGATCAGGGCCATGCCGTTGCCGTCCAGCACCACATCGGGCTTCCACAGCAGCAAGGTGTCCAGCAGCTCGCGTGTGGGGCTGCGGCCACCGCCACCGCCCGCAGGCACGGCCTTCTTGCCATAGTGGCGCCGGCCAATCACCTCCATCTGGGCCGTGGCCGTCTGCACGCCCCATTCGCGGCGTGTCAGCATGGCATCGAGCAGATTCCAGCTGCTGTTGGGCATCAGCTCCAGCAAGGCCTGGTCCACCGCCGCCAGTGCCACATGGGCACCTGCAGCGGGCTTGCCATCGGGCAGCGTGGCCTTGATGGTGACCTTGGCCGTGCCGCGCACCTTGTAGCTGGACTTGTCCGAGGACACCTTGACGTCCAGCGTGTTGCTCTTCAGGCCCACGCGAATTTCGGACATGCCGAAACGGAAGGCAGGCTTGGAGAGATCCACCATGGAGGTCGGCGCGATGAATTCCTTGCCGTCATTCCAGAAGGCACGCCACCACTCCAGCGGCGACTTGAAGCCCCAGGTGAAGAAGCTGTACCAGGGCACTTCCATCAGGCGGCCGCGCAGCGCAAGCACGCTGACATAGGCGTTGGGACCCCAGTTGTCTTCGACCTTGACGTCCACCGTGGGGTTCTCGCCTGTCAGCTCCACCACCTGGGTGCTGACGACACCTTCGCGCTCCACGGCCACCAGCGCGGTGGCACGGCGGAAGGGCATGCGCACCTGGAAGCGCGCGGTCTCGCCAGGCTCATAGCTCTTGCGCTCGGACAGCACGTCCATGCGGTCATGGTCTTCGCCACCGAACCAGAGCTCGCCCTGGCCCGTGACCCACACCGAGGTCGCGGCCTGGCTGCTGCGGCCATCCTTGTCGGCAGCCTTGACGATCAGCTCCACCTCGCCGGGCTGGGACAGCTGGGCCTCGCATTGCACCAGGCCATGGCTGTCGCTGGTGCCCGAGCACACGGTGCCCAGATTCTTGAGCGTGGTCTGGTTGTCGTAGCTGTAGAAGCCGCCCACCAGTCGCTTGCGGCTGGAGGTGGTGATGCGCGCCACGGCATCGACCTTGACCGGCACTCCGGCCTGGGCCTTGCCCGCCGTATCCAGTGTCAGCGCCTGGAAGCGCAGCTTGCGATCCACCGAGATCCAGTTCTCGGAGCGCACGCCCGCCACCACGGCGGCAGGCCAGATGGTGCGCGTGCTGCGCAGGGTCTGCACCTCGCCGTTCGAGTCGGCGTAGGTCGCTTCCATCAGCAGCTCGCGCGGCTCGCCGGACTTGGGCAGCTTGTCGATGCTCACCTTGCCCAGACCGTTCTTGTCCAGCGTCACGGGCAGCTTGTCGGCCACCACCTTGGTCTCGTCGGCTGCCGTGCTTTCCTCGTCGTCACTGCTGCCCATGTCCTGGGCGCTGCGCGGCGGGTTGAAGCTGAAGCCGTCCCAGTCCGCGAAATTGAGCGACTTGGAACGCAGCAGCGCCGAAACCTTGACCGGCAGATTGGCGGCGGCACCGCCGGAGACATAGTTGATCTGCACCTCGGCAGGCACGCTGCTGACCGCATAGAGCTGATCCTTGCCGGCAGGCCCCACGCGACCTTCCATCACGGGCAGTCGGAACTCCTCGACACGGAAGATGCCGGTGCTGAAGCTGGAGCGGCGGCCGCTGCCATTGGCATAGCCCAGCTCCACCGCATATTCGCCCAGCTTGGCGGCCTTGGAGATGGGAAACTCGCTGGTCGCGCTGCCATTGGCATTCCAGCTCAGGACCTGGGTGAAGCGCTGGCCGCTGCCCAGATGGGTGATGGTCAGGCGGTCGGGCTTGTCCTGGGTCTGCTCAAAGCCCTTGGAGTTCTTGCCTGGCCCGGTCAGGGCACGCAGAAAGTGCTTCATGGACACGGTTTCGCCGGCACGGAACAGCATGCGGTCAAACACCGTATGAGCGACTTCATCGCGCTTGTTGCTGGAGCTGGTCGGCACATTGAAGCGCCAGGACTCTATGCCCTTGTTCCAGTTGCTCCAGACGAAAGCCAGCTCTTCACCGGCATCGGTCTTGGCCCGCGCACTCACGAAATAGGAACTGCTGCGGTAGTAGCCGTCTTCGTTGCTGCAGGAGGGCGGATTGGGGTTGAGGCCGTTGAAGGTCACAATGCCTTGCGCGTCGCTCACGGCCGATGCGATGGCCTGGCCGTTGCAGTCCGAGACCTGCACCGTGGCGCCAGGCACCACCTTGCCCTTGTCCAGCGTCGTCACCCAGGCCACGGAGTTTTCGCGGCCCAGCTTGAAGTGCACGGCCAGATTGGTCACCAGCACCGAGGTGCGCACATACATGGTGCGGCCCGCGCCATAGCCCTCGTCGAGCAGCGACTGGCCCAGCATGGGCGAGGCAATCTCCACCACCTGGAAGCCCGGGTTCAGCGGAATGCCGACGACCTCGAAGGGACGCGGATCGTTCCTGGCAGCCTTGGGCAGCTCCAGCGTCTGGGTCTGGCTCTGGCCGTCCAGCAGCGACAGCATGCGGGTCTGCACCCAGTGCTTGTCGTCGTTGATGACCGGTGGCAGCACCTTCACATCGCGCGCAGCGCGCTTGCGCTCCACGCTATAGCTGTCATAGCGCTCGACCTTTTTGAGCCAGGCGATGATGTCGGCATCCGAGCCGCCTTTCTTGGTGCGCACCACGCTGGCGTCCAGCGACTTGCCCAGAAGCTGCGGCTCCACATTGCGCAGCGTCACGGGCAGCAGCGCCGGGCCCTTGGGGCCTTCGGCAAAGCGCTCGACGATGCCGAAGGGCGCAGCGGCAAACTTCACCAGCGGCGGCATATTGCCCGTGGCCGTGGCCAGCGGGAACATATTGGCATTGCTCAGCGTGCGACCCGCGGCATCCTTGAACTGCGGCGGCAGCTCCACCACATACTTGGAGTTCGGCTGCATGGTGGCGGGGAAGGTCACGCTATCCACCAGCGAATCCTCGGCCAGCTTGTCGCCGTTCTGCTCGATGATCGGTGCCACGGCCGAGGCACCGCTCTTGAGGCGTATGCCTTCGATCAGCTTGCGCGGCACCGGCGCGCTGAAGGACAGCCGCATGGGGCGGATCGGCAGGCAGGCGGCATTGGCGTTCTCGCGCTCGCAGCTGAAGTCGGCACTGAACGGCTGGCGCACCTGGTACTCGTAGCGCTGCTCGTCCTTGCTCGCCAGGCCGTTGGCCATGGCCACGCCCTTGCCATAGACCAGGGTCATCTTGCTGCCCGAGGTCAGGCGGCGGTTACAGGCCAGCACCGCATAGTTCTGCGGATTCCGGGCCGCATCCTTGTCCCAGTGGCGCTGCTTGAGCACGGCCTCGCGGTCCTTGCCCTCGATCAGCTGCACGGGAATGCGCTCGCCCACGCCTTCGGAGGTACACCAGACGCGCTGCTTGAGGCTGTCGACGGATGCTGCGCCCGTCAGGCGCAGCGCGAAATACTGCTGCTCGTCCACCTCTTCATAGGTGTCGGGCGCAATGCCGGCCACCTGCGGGCCGCCGGTCTGGAACTGATAGCTGGCCGCGCCTGTCAGTGCCCCGCCCGAGACGCTCTTGAACTGCGGGTTGAGCTGGGCCGTGCAGCGCACGCCTGCGGGCAGGTTCTGGGCAAAGTCGAAGACCCATTCCTTTTCGCTGTTCCAGCGCCCCGTGCCCTTGGCGGCCTGGGCATTGCTGCACTGCAGGTTGACCGGCGCCTCAGCCTTGGGGTCGCCAAAGCGCACGGCAGGCGCATCGAACTGCACCACCACCTGCCCCACCTTGCTCACATCGCCTTGCGGGCTGAACTGGCGCACCCCGACGGCATGCGCCGCCGTGGCCGCCAGACCCCATAACAGGCCCGCCTTCAGCAGCCCGCGCCAAAGCGGCGCGACCTGCTCCCTCTTCCTTCCCTCTGTATAAGGCACAGTCATACAGTCACTTCCTTTTGGGGCAGGCATGCCGCCGGCCCTGGCTGTTTGAATCTGAAGTCTGGAATCAGCGACGCAGCAGTGCGGGGCGGCAGAATGCAAAAGCCCTGCCTCACAGGTGAAGCAGGGCCTTGAGCATGTGCTGCACGCGCGAAACTACTGCGGCTGGAAACCGCTGCGCTGAATGATACCGGCCCAGACCTTGGAATAAGCGGCCTCGCGCTCCCCCAACTGGCGGGGATTCATGTATCCAACTGTAAGACCCAGTGCCGTCAGCTGCGCGTAGACGTCACGCTGCTTGAGCACATTGCCCACCGCTGCCGAGAAGCGCTCGACAAAGGCCTGGGGCACGCCCCGGGGCGCAAAAATGCCGTAGTAAGGCATGTCTTCAAAGCCCTTGATGCCCTGCTCCAGCAAGGTCGGAACCTCGGGCATGGACGCCTGGCGCTTGGCGCCGAGCACGCCGATCACGCGCAGCTTGCCCGCCTTCTGGTTCTCCATGAAGTCGGGCACCGAAGCAATGCCGGCCGGAATCTGATTGCCCAGCATATCGGCCAGCAGCGGGGCGCTGCCGCGATACGGAGCGGCCACCAGATCGAGCTGGTAGTGATCGGCCAGGATCTTGACCAGAAATTCGGGGGTCGATGCCGGCGCCGGAATGCCGATGGTGCCGTTCTTGGCACTGCCTCTGGCCCAGGCCGCGTACTCGGCCAGATTCCTGGCCGGCGTGTTGCTGGAGACGGCCAGCGCATTCACGAAAGTGGCGACCCCGGCCACGGGGATGAAGTCCTGCTGCGGATCAAAGCCCGGCTTTTTCACGACCTTGGGCAGGATGGAGATGGTGTGGTCATGCGTGAGAAACAGCGTATGACCATCGGCAGGCGAGACCTTGAGCAGCTGCGCTGCAATCTGGCCGCCGGCTCCGGGGCGGTTTTCCACCAGCACCGTCACGCCGCCCAGCTCGTCCTTGAGCTTGTCGGCCAGCAGGCGCGCAATCGCGTCCGAGCCACCGCCGGGCGGAAAGCCCACCAGAATGCGGATGGGCTGGCCCGACGAGGCCCAGGCCAGCGGCCCCAGGGCCGATGCTGCAACCGCTCCCGCACCGGCTTTCAGCAATTGACGACGAGATTGCGTCATGTGTTTTCTCCTTATCTCTTTTGCAGACTAACCAAAACAAAAGCGCCCGGCAAAGGGCGCTTTCAAGGCGTCAACGTTACGCCACAGTGCCGGGGCCCATCAGGCCAGGCGAGCCTGATGCTTGGCCAGTTGCGCACGCACCTGCGCCGGTGCCGTACCGCCCAGCGTGTTGCGTGCGTTGAGCGAGCCTTCCAGGCTCAGGGCCTCGAACACATCGGCCTCGATGTTGGGATTGAAGGCCTGCAGCTCGGCCAGTGGCAGCTCGGTCAGGTCCACGCCCTTCATGGTGGCCAGCTTCACGGCGTGAGCCACGGTTTCGTGGGCGTCGCGGAAGGGCAGCCCCTTCTTGACCAGATAGTCGGCCAGGTCGGTGGCCGTGGCATAGCCCTTCAGGGCAGCAGCGCGCATGTTCTCGGCATTCACGGTGATGCCGCCTTCCTTGACGCCGCTGGCGGGGTTGAGCTGGCCGCCGATCATCTCGGCGAAGATGCGCAGCGTGTCCTTGAGGGTGTCCACCGTGTCGAACAGCGGCTCCTTGTCTTCCTGGTTGTCCTTGTTGTAGGCCAGGGGCTGGCCCTTCATCAGCGTGATCAGACCCATCAGATGGCCGACCACGCGGCCGGTCTTGCCACGTGCCAGTTCGGGCACATCGGGGTTCTTCTTCTGGGGCATGATGGACGAGCCGGTGGTGAAGCGGTCGGCGATCTTGATGAAGCCGAAGTTCTGGCTCATCCAGATGATCAGCTCTTCCGACAGACGGCTCACGTGCACCATGCACAGCGAGGCCGCCGCAGTGAACTCGATGGCGAAGTCGCGGTCGGACACGCCGTCCAGCGAGTTCTGGCTCACGCCTTCCATGCCCAGGGTCTTGGCCACGCGCTCGCGGTCCAGCGGGTAGGTGGTGCCGGCCAGCGCGGCAGAGCCCAGGGGCAGCACGTTGACGCGCTTGCGCACGTCCAGCATGCGCTCGGCGTCGCGCTTGAACATTTCCACATAGGCCAGCATATGATGGCCGAAGCTCACGGGCTGAGCCACCTGCAGATGGGTGAAGCCGGGCAGGATCACCTCCACGTTCTTCGCGGCCACGTCGACCAGCGAGCGCTGCAGCTCCTTGAGCAGGCCTTCGATCAGGTCGATCTCGCTGCGCAGCCACAGGCGCACGTCGGTGGCCACCTGGTCGTTGCGGCTGCGGCCGGTGTGCAGGCGCTTGCCGGCATCGCCGACCAGCTGGGTCAGGCGCGCTTCGATATTCAGGTGAACGTCTTCCAGATCCAGCTTCCACTCGAAGGTGCCGGCCTCGATTTCGGCCGTGATCTGCGCCATGCCCTTCTGGATGGAGGCGAAATCTTCGGCCGCAATGATCTTCTGGGCCGACAGCATTTCGGCATGCGCCAGAGAACCCTGGATGTCGGCCTGCCACATGCGCTTGTCAAAGAACACGCTGGAGGTGTAGCGCTTGACCAGGTCGCTCATGGGTTCGGAGAACAGGGCAGACCAGGCTTCGGCCTTGGAATCGAGCTGGTTGTGCGAAGGAGCAGATGTAGACATGTGAGGGCAACAATCCCGTAAAACCACAGGCCGCCCAATGCAGAAGTTTGGCGTGACGGCTGTGCAAAGCAGAAACAGGGATTTTATCGGCCTGACCCGGCTTGGGCGCCACAGCGTTCCAGAGCCATTGCCGGCCACTGCGACAAAGCGCTGTTCGCGCTCCGCATACTCACGATTCAATAGCACCCTGCGATTGATAGATAAGGCCTGCAAGCCTTATCTCGCCAAGCTGGCAAATCCGGCTGCAGCCACCCGGTTTCTGGCCTTCGCGGACAATCACGCCGTCTCCGCTCACCTTCCCTTCACGGCCGCTGCCCAGGCGGCCGGTGCGCCGCCCGGCATGCATTCCCGCTCTTCCCTGATTTCCGGCCTCGGTTTTGCGCTGGCCGCCTGCGCGCTCTGGGGCGCGATTTTTCTCGTGCCGGCCATGCTGCCGGAGTTCTCGCCGCTGCAGATCACCTTTGGCCGCTTCGTGCTCTACGGCGTGGTGGCCCTATGCGTTTTTCTGCCCCGGGCCACCAGGCTGCTGCCCAGGCTGCAAGCGGCCGATGTCCGGCATCTGGTATGGCTGGCCCTGACGGGCAATGTGGTTTATTTCGCCCTGGTCGCCACCGCCGTGCAATGGATAGGCATGGCCGTGACCTCGCTGATCGTGGGCCTGGTTCCCGTCACCGTGCCGCTGCTGGGCCGCAACACCCAGGGCGCGCTTGCGCTGCGCCGCATGCTGGCCCCCATGGCGCTGATTCTGGCCGGCATCGTGCTCGTCAACGCCCATGCGCTGACCACGGGGCCCGCAGGCAACCAGGGGCGCTATCTGCTGGGCGTGCTGATGGCCGTGCTGGCCATGCTCTGCTGGAGCCGCTATGCGCTGGACAACACCCGTTACCTGGCACAGAGCCGCTTCAACGGCACGGAGTGGTCCACGCTCTGGGGTCTGGTCGTCGGTCTGATCAGCGCCTTGCTCTGGGTGCTGCTCTGGCTGATATCGCCTGAGGCCAGCGGCGCCGGCAGCCCCGACATTCCGGCCCAGCGCTGGCAGCTGTTCTGGCTGTTGAATCTGGCCGTGGCCATCCTCTCGTCCTGGCTGGGCAACTGGATGTGGAATGCCGCCAGCCAGCGCCTGCCCATCACCTTCGTGGGCCAGTTGCTGGTGTTCGAGACCCTGTTTGCCCTGGCCTACCACTTCCTCTATGAACAGCGCCTGCCACTGCTCGCCGAACTGGCCCCCATACTGCTGATTCTTGCGGGCGTGGTCTGGTCGCTCAGACGCTATCAGGCCGCCAGCCGGGCAGCGGCCTCTGTTTGAGTCAGCACAAAGCTGATGCATCGAACCGACAGATGCCGCGCGAATTGCCGCTGCAGCGCAGCTGCTGGCCAATAATCGCAGCACTTGCGCCAGTTCGGACCGGGCATGCTGCCCTGTCGACAGGAATGCCCTTGGTGCATTTTCAGCTCGCTCCAGTCTGCATCCCGAACACCGTCCTGCTCCATACCGCCCGTGCCCATCTCACCGCTCATCGCTGCCACACCAACCTCGGCCCGCCCGGTCCTGGTGTTCGACGCCTGCAATGCCGGCGTGGTGCTGCGCGCCGTGCTGTTTGTACAGGTGGTGGTGGGCACGGCTGCCATCTATGGTGCGGACTCGCTCTGGGAGTGGTTTGCCAGCGCGGCTCTGCTCACCGGTGCCTGCCTGCCAGGCACCCTGGTCTGGCTGATCGCCGCCTGCAGCCTCAAGCACCAGTTGCAGCGTCTGGACATGCGCGGCCAATATCTGGCCGGCGTGCTGCTGGGCGCGCTCGCAGGGCTTTATGCCTGCGGCATGCTGTTCTTCATCGGCATCGACAAAGCCCCCTGGCTGGCCAGTGCCGTCACGGGAGGCCTGCTGGCCGCGCTGCTCGTGACGGCGCTGGTGCTGCGCGCGCGCGGCAACACGCCGGCGCAGACCCAGGCCCGTCTCACCGAGCTGCAGTCACGCATCAGACCGCACTTTCTGTTCAACACCCTCAACAGCGCGATTGCGCTGGTGCGCGCCGAGCCGGCCAAGGCAGAAGCCTTGCTCGAGGATCTCAGCGATCTGTTTCGCTATGCCTTGGCCGAACCCCATCTGACCACCACGCTGGCGCAGGAGATAGAGCTGGCCCAGCGCTATCTGTCCATAGAGCAGGTACGCTTTGGCGAGCGCCTGCAGATGCAGTGGCAGCTCGATGAAAGCGTGCATGGAGCGCTGCTGCCGCCGCTGCTGCTGCAGCCGCTGGTGGAGAACGCCATCCGCCATGGAGTGGAGCCCAATGCGCGCGGCGGCAAGCTGCAGGTACGCACCGAAAGGCGCGGCAACGAAGCGTTGATCCAGATCATCAACACCTTGCCGCCGGCCAGTGCCGGGCATCAAAGCACCGGCCATGGCATGGCCCTGGACAACGTCAGGGCCAGGCTGTCGCTGCTGCACGACCTGCAAGGCAGTTTCAGCGCCAAGGTGCGCGACGGGCTGTATGTGGTGCGCCTGAGCGTGCCTTTGCAGCAGACCGCGCCAAAACCGGGAGAATCCCGTCATGCACATTCTGATCGTTGATGACGAAGCTCTGGCTCGCGCCAGACTGCGCACTCTGCTCGGCGACTGCGCACATGGCCCCCACCATGTTCAGGAAGCCGCCGATGCCGACCAGGCCCTGCAGATGCTGCAGGCCGCACAGCCCGCCCCCGTCCAGCTGGTGCTGCTGGACATCCACATGCCCGGCCACAACGGGCTGCAGCTGGCAGCGTCCCTGGCGGAGTTGGCCAACCCGCCCGCCATCGTGTTCGTGACGGCGCATGCCAGCCATGCGGTACATGCTTTCGAGCTGGATGCCGTGGACTATCTGACCAAGCCCGTACGCCTGGAACGCCTGCAGCAATCGCTGCAGAAGGCAGAACGTGCGCTGAGCACGCGCAGCGTCGTGGACAGCGGCCCCATGCTGCTGATTCAGGAGCGCGGCGGCACGCTGCGGCTGCCGCTGTCCGAAGTGCGTTTTCTCAAGGCCGAGCAGAAATACATCACCGTGCGCACCGTGCAGCGCAACTACATCCTCGACGGAGCGCTGGCCGATCTCGAAACCCGCCATGGCGAACATCTGCTGCGCATACACCGCAACGCCCTGGTGCTGCGTGCGGCCTTGCGCGGCCTCGAAAAATATGACGATCCGCAGGAAGGCGAAGGCTGGGGCCTGCGCCTGCAGGGCGTCAGCGAGCTGCTGCCGGTCTCGCGCCGCCAGCTGGCGGCGGTCAAGACCGAACTGAAAGATGTTTCCTGAATGAAAAAACCGGCTGGAAGCCGGTTTTTTATCGACTGCAGTTGCAATCAATGCTCGTGCTTGTGCGCTGCTTCGTGGACAGCCGCAGGCGCGGGGGCGGGCTCGTGCGAATGCCCGACCTCGGCACCATGATCGTGGTCATGCTCGTGTCCATGGTTGTGCGCGGCACCGCTCATCACCGTCACGATGACGATGCCCAGCAGCAGCCAGAAGACCTGGGCTGCGGTTTCCTTGGCGCTCAGGCGCTTTTGCAGCTGGGGAATCAGGTCGGCCAGCGCCACATAGATGAAGCTGCTCGACGCAACGACCAGGAAATACGGCAGCAGCTCGTGCAGCTGTCCGATCAGGAAATAGCCGGCCACCCCGCCCAGCGTGGTCACGGCTCCCGCCATGGACACCTTGATCAGCGCCACGCGGCGATTGCTGCTGGACTGGCGCAGCACCACGATATCGCCCATGTGGTGAGGCACCTCGTGGGCCAGCACCGACAGGGCAGCAATCAGGCCCAGGCGGATATCGGCCACGAAGGCCGATGCAATCAGCACGCCATCGCCAAAGCAATGCACGCTGTCGCCCGTCAGAATGGCCCAGCCGCCCTTGCCATGGCTGTGACCATGCGCGTGCTCTCCATGGTCGTCATGGTGGGCGTGACCATGCTGATGGTCATGACCATGACTGTGAGCATGGTGCACGGCAACAGGCTGGTGGGCGTCGCCATGCGAATGCTCATGGCCGTGGTGCCATAGCTCGGCCTTGGACAGCAGAAAGAAAAACACCAGCCCGATCAGCAGCACCACGAACAGATCATGGGATTTGCCATGGCTCTCGAACGCTTCGGGCAGCAAATGCATGAAGGCTGTGGCGAGCAAGGCTCCCGCAGCCAGGCTCAGCAGACGCTGGGGCATCAGCCCTGGCGTGCGCCCCCCTCCCAGACTCATCAACAACGCGGCCACCCAGACACTGCCGATACCAGCAGCCAGGGTGGCCAGAATAATTGCTACCAATGTCATAGCTTTATATGGCTTAACCGCAACCTTTTACAGGCGAATCTTGAGGATTTTCGCAGAATGCGCCGCCCAACGCGGCCCGCTTGCGACTATCCCCATACCGTCAGCCCCGGATGCGCATGACATGCATGGCTCGCCGGGACTTCTTTCACCTTAGCAAAGCTGTCAAGCCCCCCGGGCCGAAAATTTCAGCGAATGAGACATCAAGCCACGCCATGCTGGTTGAACCAGGTCAGCATGCGGGCCCAGCCGTCCTGCGCGGCCTGCTCGCGGTAGCTGGGGCGGTAGTCGGCATGGAAGGCATGGGGCGCCTCGGGGAAGATCACGAACTCCGAGGCCCTGGCCGCCGCAGAGCCGGTCTTGAGCGCGGCCTTCATGGCTTCGACCGACTCCAGCGGAATGCCCGTGTCCTTGCCGCCGTACAGGCCCAGTACCGGTGCCTTGAGCTGTCCCACCAGGTCCAGCGGATAGCTGGGCTGCAAATCGTTCTTGTTGCCCTGCAGACGCCCGTACCAGGCCACGCCGGCCTTGAGCGGGGCATGTGCGGCATACAGCCAGGTGATGCGCCCGCCCCAGCAAAAGCCGGTGATGGCCAGCTTCCTGACATCGCCGCCCTGGGTGCCTGCCCATTGCACGGCAGCGTCCAGATCGCCCATGGCCTGGGCATCGGGTACCTTGGCGATCACCTCGCTCATGAGCTTGGCCATCTCGCCATAGGCCATGGGATCGCCCTGGCGCACGAACAGGTCGGGCGCTATCGCCAGATAGCCCGCACGCGCCAGGCGGCGGCAGGTATCGGCAATGTATTCGTGCACGCCGAAGATTTCGGAGATCACCAGCACCACGGGCAGATTCTGCTTGCCCGCAGGCATGGCCCGGTAGGCCGGCAGCTTGAAGCCTTTGACATCGATGCTGACCTCGCCTGCCGTCAGGCCGTCGACCGGGGTCTTGATGGCCGTCTGAGCCATGACCGGGCCGGCGGCGCAGGCATAGCCCACGCCCAGGCCGGCCCCGAGGGCTGCGCGCAAGGCCGTGCGGCGGCTGGGCTGGGCATCGGCGCGAGCGCCGAGCAGCCCCTGCATATCCTGAGCGATGTCTTCGTACTTCATGGATCCTCCTTGGGTTGATGGAATTTCAGAACGTGTTGACGATCTCAAGCCTGGCTGGCCATGCAGTCTAAGGCCAGTGCGTTGCAGGCACCTCAGGCCAGCCAGCGCAGCAGCGCCGCAGCCACGGCCCCCAGAATCACCACCAGCAAGAATGGTGCCCGCAGCCACAGGGCCAGCGCCGCCACCAGCAAGGCGCCCAGGCGCGCATCCAGGCTGATGCGCGTGCCGCTGGCCAGGGTGTTCATCACCGTCAGCGAAGCCAGCAACGCCACCGTCAGACAGGCCGCGATCTGGGCCATGCGCGGGCTGCGCATCCAGCGCTCGGGCAGGCTGTAGCCCAGCAGCTTGGTCACAAAGGCCAGCGCACAGGCCAGCAAGATCCATTGCCACAGGGACAAGGACAGGGACAGCGTCATTGCCCGGCCTCCGAAGGGCGCACCCAGCCCCAGAAGGCGCCCAGGGCTGCGGCCAGCAGAATCGGCACGCCTGCAGGCACCCAGGGTATGGCCAGGGCCGTGACCAGCCCGCAGCCCAGCGCCAGCGCCACCGGCTCGCGCGCGTTCAGGCGCGGCCAGAGCAGGCCGAGAAAGGCCGCCACGGCAGCCCCGTCGAGGCCGAAGCGGCGCGTATCGCCCAGCGCGTTGCCCATCAGCGCGCCCAGCAAGGTGAACAGGTTCCAGAGCAGGAACACGCCCGCCCCGGCGACCCAGAAGCCGCGCCGCTGCTCGGCCAGTTCCTCCTGGCCCGATGCCGTGGCCGCGGATTCGTCGATCGTCCAGTGCGCCGCCAGCCAGCGCTGCAGCCCCTGGACGCCCAGCAGACGGCTCATCTGCATGCCGTAGATGGCATTGCGCACGCCCAGCAGCGAGGCCGCGCTGACGGCCGCCATGCCGCTGCCGCCGCCCGCCACCACGCCGATGAAGGCGAACTGCGAACCGCCCGTGAACATCAGCGCGCTCAGCGCCATGGTCTGCCAGAGGTTGAGGCCGGCCGCCACGGACAGCGCGCCGAAGGAGATGCCGTACAGCCCCGTCGCCACCGAAATCGACAGCCCCGTGCGCACGGCGGGCGTCATTGCAAAGCCTTTGAACAAGATATTTCCCGCAACAACCTAGAACAATTCAGGAGCTGACAGCGCTTGTAAACAAAGCACTTCAGGTCAAAAACAACCTGAAGTGCTTTTTCAGAAAGCGCAAGCAGCTCTCTTTTTTAAGGGACCACCTCGGCAAGACCTAGGCGCCCCCGGGACGAAAGCGTATCAGTGCGCCTTTGGGTGAAAAGCTCAATGCGCCTTTTCCCAGCTGCTGCCAAAGCCGATCTCGGCCAGCAGCGGCACGGACAGATCGGCCACGCCGGCCATGATGGCAGGGATCTCGGCCTGCACCCAGTCCCGGGCGGCTTCGGGCAGCTCGAACACCAGCTCGTCGTGCACCTGCATGATGACCAGCACCTCGGGCTTTTCGGCATCCAGCCTGGCCTGCACGGCCACCATGGCCTTCTTGATCAGATCGGCCGCCGTGCCCTGCATGGGGGCGTTGATGGCAGCGCGCTCGGCCGCTTTCTTGCGCGGGCCGTTGCCGCCGTTGATCTCGGGCAGCACCAGGCGCCGACCGAAGACGGTCTCCACATAGCCCTGGGCATGGGCCAGCTCCACGGTCTGGTCCATATAGCGCTTCACGCCGGGATAGCGCTGGAAGTATTTGTCGATATAGGCGGCCGCCGCCTTGGTTTCGATGCCCAGGTTCTTGGCCAGGCCGAAGCTGCTCATGCCGTAGATCAGGCCGAAGTTGATCACCTTGGCATAGCGGCGCTGCTCGCTGCTGACCTCGTCCACACTCACGCCGAAGACTTCGGCGGCCGTGGCGCGGTGCACGTCCAGGCCGTTCTTGAAGGCGCTCAGCAAGGCTTCGTCGCCCGACAGATGGGCCATGATGCGCAGCTCGATCTGCGAATAGTCGGCGCTGGCAATCAGCTTGCCCTCGGGGGCCACAAAGGCTTCGCGCACGCGGCGGCCTTCGGGCGTGCGCACGGGAATGTTCTGCAGATTGGGGTCGTTGCTGGACAGACGCCCCGTCACCGCCACGGCCTGGGCGTAGTGGGTGTGCACGCGGCCGTCGCTGGGCAAGGCCATCTGCGCCAGCTTGTCGGTGTAGGTTCCCTTGAGCTTGGAGAGGCTGCGGTGCTCCAGCAGCTTGGCGGGCAGCGGATAGTCCTCGGCCAGCTTTTCCAGCACTTCCTCGTCCGTGCTGCGCGCGCCGGTGGCGGTCTTCTTCACGACGGGCATGCCCAGCTTGTCGAAGAAGATCTCGCCCAGCTGCTTGGGCGAGGACAGATTGAAGGGCTGGCCCGCAATCTCGTAAGCCTCTTCCTCGAGCTTCAGGATGCGTGCGCCCAGATCATTGCTCTGGCGTGCCAGCTCACCCGCGTCGATGCTCACGCCATTGCGCTCGATGCGAAACAGCGCTTCGCTGGTCTGCATTTCCAGCTCGTAGATATGCAGCAGCCCGGCATGGACCTGGATGCGCGGCCACAAGGTGTTGTGCACGTCCAGCGTCTGGTCGGAGTCCTCGCAGCTGTAGGCTGCGGCCTTGTCCACGGGCACCTGGGCAAACGGAATCTGGCTCTTGCCCTTGCCGCACAGGTCTTCGTAGCTGATGCCGCTGCGATTCACATGGCGCAGCGCCAGGCTGGTCAGATTGTGCGGGCGGTCGGCTTCGAGCACATAGGACTGCAGCATGGTGTCGTGCGCATAGCCGCGCACGGTGATGCCGTGGTTGGCAAACACATGCTGGTCATATTTGACATGCTGGCCCAGCTTCTTCCTGGACGCATCCTCGAGCCAGGGCCTGAGCCTGGCCAGCACCTTGTCCAGATCGAGCTGCTCGGGCACGTCCATGCCCTCGTGGCGCAGCGGAATATAGGCGGCCTCGCCCACGGCCACGCTGAAGGAAATGCCGACGATGCGGGCCACCATCTCGTCCAGCGAATCGGTCTCGGTATCCAGCGCGGTCAGCTCGGCGGCCTCGATCTTGGCCAGCCATTCATCGAGTTGCGCCTCGCTCAGAATCGTGGTGTAGAGCACATCGCGCTGCTGGGCCGCCACGGCCACCTCGGTGGCCGCCGCGTCATCGGCATCGAACAGGCCGCCCTGGGCACTGTCTGCCTTGGCAGCCTTGCCGGGCTTGGCCGCCTTGACGTCGGCCGCAGCGGCGCCCAGGGTGCGCACCAGGCCCTTGAAGCCGTATTTCTCGTAGAACGGCGCGAGCGCGGCGCTATCGGGCTCGGCCAGCGTGACGGCATCGAGCTGCGGCAGGCCGCCAATGTAGGCTGACAGATCGCAATCGGTTTTCATGGTCACCAGCTGGCGGCTCAGCGCCAGCTGGCCGCTGGCAATCGCATCGCGCAGGTTCTGGCCCGCGACGCCCTTGATGCCTGCCGCGTTGGCAATCAGATTGTCCAGCGTGCCGAACTCCTCCAGCCATTTGGCGGCGGTCTTGGGCCCGACCTTGGTCACGCCGGGCACGTTGTCCACGGTGTCGCCCACCAGGGCCTGGTAGTCGATCATCAGCGCCGGCGGCACGCCGAACTCGGCCGTCACGCCGGCCACGTCGCGCTTCTTGCCGTTCATGGTGTCGATGATGGTCACATGCTCATTGACCAACTGGCTCAAGTCCTTGTCGCCGCTGGAGACGATGACCTGTATGCCCTGAGCCGCAGCGGTCTGCGCCAGCGTCGCGATCACGTCGTCGGCTTCCACGCCGGGCACGGCCACCACCTTCCAGCCCAGCATGGCCACCACTTCGTGGATGGGCTCGATCTGGCTGCGCAGATCGTCGGGCATGGGCGAGCGCGTGGCCTTGTACTCGGTGTACATCTCGTCGCGGAAGGTCGGCCCCGAGGCATCGAACACGCAGACGGCGTAATCGGCCTGCACGTCCTTCCTCAGCGCCTGCATCATGTTCACCATGCCGCGGATGGCACCCGTGGCCGGGCTGGCCGGGTCGCCGGGAATCGCCCTCAGGTCGGGCATGGCATGGTAGGCGCGGTAGAGGTAGCTGGAGCCGTCCACCAGCACCAGGGTCTTGGAATTGCTCATACCCCGGATTGTGCACGCGAGCCCGGCTCCGCCGGTCCGCAGACCCGAGACGGATAGCACCTGGTGGGACAATTCGAAGTCGCCCTACAATCCACACTATGCGCGCTGCACCACTTTTCATTATGCTGAGCCTGGCCGCCGGATCCGTTCTGGCCCAGTCCCCCACCCCTGCGCCGGCCGATGCCGCAATCGCTCCTGCGCCCCAGGGCCAGCAGGACAATGCGGCGGCGACCGGCAAGCACAACCAGCGGATCGAACATATCCGCGTGGAGGACGCCGGCAGCCGAGTCGATGAAACCCGCGTCGGCGGCCAGACCCAGAGCATCACCGTGCAACCCAAGGTAGGCTCCATGCCCGAGTACGAGGTGCAGTCCAACGACGGCGCCCGCGCAGCCCGCAACCGCGACAGCAACAGCGGCGACACCACGGGTACGCGCGTCTGGAATTTCCTCAAGTTCTGAAGCGCGGCGCGCTTTTCCCCCATTCATGACAGGGCAGTGCTTCAGAGCACTGCCCTGTTGCATATAGACACCTTCTCCCTGCTAGTTCGGTCGGTCGCCCCAGACCGGCGTATTCACTCACCATGGCTGTTTTCACCGAAGTTTCCGATAAAGATGCGCGCGACCTGCTGCGCCGCATGTCCCTAGGCTCGTTCAAGGAATTGCGCGGCATTCAAGGCGGTATCGAAAACACCAACTACTTTCTGACGACCGACCAGGGTGAGTGGGTGCTGACACTGTTCGAACGCCTGAGCGCCGAACAGCTGCCGTTCTATCTGTACCTGATGAAGCATCTGGCACGGGCCGGCATTCCCGTGCCGGACCCGCAAAGCGAGACTCGCAGCGGCGACATTCTGCTCAAGGTCTGCGGCAAGCCTGCGTCCATCGTCAACCGCCTGGCCGGCAAGAGCCAGCTGGCCCCGGCTGCCGTGCACTGCGCGGCCGTGGGCGACATGCTGGCGCGCATGCATCTGGCCGGTCAGGACTACGACCGCCAGCAGCCCAATCTGCGCGGCCTGCCCTGGTGGAATGAAACCGTGCCCGTGGTCCTGCCGCATCTGGGCGAGGAAACCGCCGCCATGCTGCGCGCCGAGCTGGCCTACCAGAACCATGTCGCCGCCTCGGCCAGCTATGCGGCCCTGCCGCGTGGCCCCGTCCATGCCGATCTGTTCCGTGACAACGTGATGTTCGACGGCGAACGGCTCACCGGTTTCTTCGACTTCTATTTCGCGGGCGTGGACACCTGGCTCTTCGATCTGGCGGTCTGCCTCAACGATTGGTGTATCGATCACGCAACAGGTGCCCATGATGCCGAGCGCGCCAAGGCCATGCTTGCGGCCTACCAGGCCGTGCGCCCGCTGGCCGCAGCCGAGCGCGAACTGCTCAACGCCCAGCTGCGTGCCGGCGCCCTGCGTTTCTGGATCTCCCGCCTCTGGGACTTCCATCTGCCGCGTGAAGCCGCCCTGCTGCAGCCCCACGACCCCACCCACTTCGAGCGCGTGCTGAGCCAGCGCATCGCCCATCCGTTGACGCTGGACTGAGCGCCAGCCCGGCGCCAAGAAGTTGGGTGCCCCGGGGCTTTTGATGGCCCCGCCCAGCCGTCTCGGGTACAGTGCAAGAGCGACTTTTGCACGCTCTCGCAAAAGTATTTCAGCCTCTTCCATGAAACTTCAAATCGTTCCACCCGGCACCGGTCTGCAATGGGTGCTGCAGGGCCTGCGCACCTTCAGAAGCCAGCCCCTGGCCCTGGCCGCCCTGTTCTTTCTGGGCATGGCCAGCATGTCGCTGATCTCGGCCGTGCCGCTGATCGGCCCCGTCATCGCGTTGGCACTGCTGCCCTGCATCTCGCTGAGCATGATGGTCGCTGCCTCCGAAGCCGCCCACGGCCGCAAGCCCACACCGGCGCTGCTGCTGGTGTCTTTTCGCTCCGGCAGCCAGCACCTGCACTCCATGCTGATCCTGGGCGGCCTCTATGCCGCCGGCTTTCTGCTCATCATCGGTGCCTCCAGCCTGGTCGATGGCGGCACGTTCGCCAGTGTCTACCTGGGCCAGACCCCCATGACCCGCGAACTCGCCGAGGAGCCCGAGTTCCAGTCCGCCATGTGGCTGAGCATGTTTCTCTACCTGCCGCTGTCGCTGGCCTTCTGGCATGCACCGGCGCTCATTCACTGGCATGGCATCAGCCCCGTCAAATCGCTGTTCTTCAGCTTTGTCGGCTGCATCCGCAATATCGGTGCCTATCTGGTGTTCGGTGTCTGCTGGATCGGTGTGTTCATCGTCTCCGGCATGGCTCTGGCCATCGTCACCGGCATTCTGGCCATGCTCATCGGCAGCATTGCCGGGGGTCTGATGGTGGCAACGGCCCTGATGCTGGCTGCCATCTTTTTTACCTCCATCGTGTTTACCTTCCGTGACAGCTTCAGCCCTCCCGACGCCGAGCAGACGCTGATCGACAGCGCACCGCCCGCGCCGGATTTGTAAGCGCCAGCGGCAGACCGCAGCAGCCCCGCCCTCCCAGGTCGGGGCTTTTTTTATGGGCCGCACGCCGGTCCGCGCCCGGCAGTGGCGCAAACCATCATTCATGCCGATGTCATCAAGCAGCCACGCCGCTGTCATATTCGTTTCCTAGGATTCGCAGGACTGAACAGGGCATGCATCTCATGTCCTGGCATTCATCCAATTCAGCGCGGCCCCAAGTCTGCGCTTCACCCCACACTGCGAAACTCTCATGGCACAAAATCTGCTCAGCCGTCGTAAGGCCCTGCAACTCTTTTCCGGCGCTCCCCTGCTCCCCCTGGGTTCGGTCGTGTCCGCATCCAGCCTGCTGGCCGCATGTGGTGGTGGCGATGACGACACCCCGACAACGCCTACGACGCCTCCCGTCACCAAGAACTATGTCTCGGCCAGCTTCACCGCCATGGCCGCGCCTTCGCTGACCACGCCCGCCAATATGGCCACCATGTATGTGGCCTCCCAGCTCAAGGTCGCATTCGACGACAAGAGCGAGCAGGTCTACGACCTGGGCTACCAGCCCTTCTTCGTGACCGGCGACATGGTCTCCGACGGCAAGGGCGGCCAGCTGCTGGCCGGCGGCTACTACGACATCTACAACAACAAGATCATCGACAAGACCGTCTCCGGCAAGGAGCGCCACTTCTTCTCCGACTCGCCCGACGGCACCTCGCTGCTGACCGTGCCCAATGCCAAGGTCGACGGCGTCAAGGGCCAGCCCGTGTTTGCCGTGGTGCAGTTCGAATACACCACCTGGGCCCAGGACGGCACGACCGATATGTACGGCAAGCTGCCCTCGCCCATCGCCGTGCTGACGCTGGACCAGGACCAGACCACGGGCAAGCTGAGCCTGGTCAAGTACCACAATGTGGACACCTCCAAGGTCCACGGCCTGTGGATCACCTGCGGCGCCAGCCTGTCGCCCTGGGGCACCCATCTGTCCTCGGAAGAGTACGAGCCCGATGCCTTCAGCATCGCCAGCAACACCATGTTCCAGGCCTATAGCCAGAACCTCTACGGCGACTCCAGCAAGGCCAACCCCTACCACTACGGCCACATGCCCGAAGTGATCGTCAATGTCGACGGCACGGCCACCATCAAGAAGCACTTCTGCATGGGCCGCATCTCGCACGAGCTGGTGCAGGTCATGCCCGACCAGCGCACCGCGCTCATGGGTGACGACGCCACCAACAGCGGCTACTTCGTCTTCGTCGCCGACAAGGAAAAAGACCTGTCCTCAGGCACGCTGTACGCCGCCAAGGTCGGCGCGGGCTTCTCCATCGACCCCGCCGCCAAGAGCGCCGCGCCGCTGACCTGGATCAAGCTGGGCTCGGCCACCAGCGCCGAAATCGAAAACCTGGCCAACACGCTCAAGCCCACGGACATCATGACCGTGTCCAAGACCGACCCCAGCGACTCCAGCTACACCAAGATCGTGGCCAACGGCAAGACCGAGTGGATCAAGATCAACGCCGGCATGGACAAGGCCGCAGCCTTCCTCGAGACCCATCGCTATGCCGCCTTCAAGGGCGCCAGCCTGGGCTTCACCAAGATGGAAGGCACGACCGTCAACGCCAAGGACAAGATTGCCTACTCCGCACTGCAGAACGTGCAGTCCTCCATGGTGGCCGGCAATGCCGCCAACGTGGCAGGCAACGGCGTCTCGGTGCCCAAGCAGCTGGTGGCCGGCGTCGTGATGGCGCTGAACCTCAAGGGCGGCCAGAAGGACACGACCGGCACGGCCATCAACAGCGAATGGATGCCCGTGGACACGGCTGCCCTGCTGGCTGGCGAGGATCTGCTGGACACCGACGGCAAGACCCTCAAGGGCGACGCCCTGGGCAACACCGCCAACCCCAACAAGATTGCCAACCCCGACAACCTCAAGTTCTCGGAAAAAATGCGCACCCTGTTCATCGGCGAGGACAGCAGCCAGCACGTCAACAACTTCATGTGGGCCTACAACGTGGACACCAAGCAGCTGTCGCGCGTGCTGTCCGTGCCCGCCGGCGGCGAATCCACGGGCCTGCATGCCGTGGACGAAATCAACGGCTGGACCTACATCATGAGCAACTTCCAGCACGCCGGTGACTGGGGCGGCATCCACGCCAACGTCAAGACCCAGCTGGATCCGCTGATCAAGGCCAACTACAAGGACAAGTTCGGCTCCGCCGTGGGCTACATCACGGCCTCGCCCGCCCAGATGAAGCTCAGCGCCAAGTAAGCGCCGCACCCGGGCCTCGACAAAAAAGCCGCGCCTTGCAAAAGGCCGCGGCTTTTTTCATACGCCAGGGACCTAGGGCAACTCAGTCAACGATTGTCAGCTTGGCAATCGCCAGCGCCAGCCACTTGGTGCCATGGCGACCGAAGCTGACCTGGGCACGTGCATCGTCACCCGTGCCTTCCACCGCCAGCACCTTGCCCTCGCCGAACTTGTTGTGGAACACCGCGATACCGGCCTTGATGCCGTGCGCGGGCTCGGCCTTTTGCTGCGGCACGGGCGGGCTGGCAAAGACTTCGGTCTGCTTGCCGCCCCAGCCCGAGCCGGAGCCGAACTGGCCTGCGCCCCTGGATCCCCAGGCACCGCCAGCCCCTGAGGAAGGGGCGAAGCTGCCAAAGCCGCTCTGCCGGGGCGTGATCCACTTGAGCGCTTCTTCAGGCAGCTCGTCAAAGAAGCGACTCTTGACGTTGTAGCGCGTCTGGCCATGCAGCATGCGCGTCTGCGAATGGCTCAGATACAGACGCTTGCGCGCACGCGTGATGGCCACATAGGCCAGGCGCCGCTCCTCCTCCAGACCGCCACGATCCATCATGGCGTTCTCGTGCGGGAACAGGCCCTCCTCCACACCGCCTATGAACACGGCATCGAACTCCAGGCCCTTGGAAGCATGCACGGTCATCAGCTGCACGGCATCCTGGCCTGCCTGGGCCTGGTTGTCGCCCGCTTCCAGTGCCGCATGCACGAGAAAGGCCTGCAGCGGCGACAGCGTCTCACCGGTATCGGCATTGACCATGGAGGCCGCCGTACCGGCCGGCGCCCTGAGCGCCTCGTCCAGCAGCGGCTGATTCGGGTCCAGCCCCTGGCTGACCGGCGACTGGCTCAGCTGCGGCGCGTTCTGCTGCTCGTCCAGCGGCATGGCCACGGCATCGCGGCCAAAGCCTTCCTGGGTCACAAAGCTCTCGGCAGCCGTGACCAGTTCCTGCAAGTTCTCGATACGGTCCGCGCCCTCTTTCTCGTTGCGGTAATGCTCGATCAGGCCGCTTTGCTCTTCCACGGTCTCGATGATTTCACGCAGCGTGCGCCCTTGCGTCTGCTCGCGCAGCACATCGATCTGTGCCACAAAGCCCTGCAGCTTGGTGCCTGCCGCGCCGCCCACGGCGGTGACGGCGTCGCTCAGCGAAGTGCCGCTGCTGCGCGCCGTGTCCTGCAGGACTTCGATCGTGCGCGCGCCGATCCCGCGTGCGGGGAAATTCACCACGCGCAGGAAACTGGTGTCGTCGTGCGGATTCTCCAGCAGGCGCAGATAGGCCAGGGCATGCTTGATTTCGGCGCGCTCGAAAAACCGCAGGCCGCCATACACACGGTAGGGAATTCTGGAATTGAACAGCGCCGACTCGATCACCCGGCTTTGCGCATTGCTGCGGTAGAGCACGGCAATTTCCTGGCGCGTGAAGCCATCGTTTTTGACCAGCTGCTTGATCTCGTCAACCATCCACGCAGCCTCGGCCAGATCGCTGGGCGCTTCGTAGATGCGCACCGGCTCGCCCGGGCCCTGGCTGGTGCGCAGGTTCTTGCCAAGGCGGTTGCTGTTGTGGCTGATGAGGGCGTTGGCGCAGTCGAGGATGTTGCTGTAGCTGCGGTAGTTCTGCTCCAGCTTGATCTGGTTTTTGACGTCGAACTCGCGGATGAAGTCCGCCATATTGCCCACGCGCGCGCCGCGAAAGGCATAGATGCTCTGGTCGTCATCGCCCACGGCAATCACGCTGGCAGCCGACTCGTAGCGCCCGCCCACATCGTCGCCCGCCAGTTGCTTGAGCCACTGGTACTGCAGCTTGTTGGTGTCCTGGAACTCGTCCACCAAAATATGCTGAAAGCGGCGCTGGTAGTGGTGGCGCAGATGGACATCGTCACGCAGCAGCTCGTAGCTGCGCAGCATCAGCTCACCAAAATCGACCACGCCTTCGCGCTGGCATTGCTCTTCGTAGAGCTGGTACAGCTCCACTTTCTTGCGAGTGTCGGGGTCGGTCGCCACCACATCGCCAGGGCGCATGCCCTCTTCCTTGCAGCCCGCAATGAAGTACATCAGCTGCTTGGGCGGAAAGCGCTCGTCATCCACATTGAACTGCTTGCACAGGCGCTTGATGGCCGAAAGCTGATCCTGGGTATCCAGAATCTGGAACGCCTGCGGCAGCCTGGCTGCCTGATAGTGGGCGCGCAGCAGTCGGTTGCACAGGCCGTGGAACGTGCCGATCCACATGCCGCGCACGTTGTAGGGCAGCATGGCCGACAGGCGCGTGAGCATCTCCTTGGCGGCCTTGTTGGTGAAGGTCACAGCCATGATGGAGCCGGGCGTGGCCTGCCCGGTCTGCAGCAGCCAGGCGATGCGCGTGGTCAGCACACGCGTCTTGCCCGAGCCGGCACCTGCCAGAATCAGCGCATGGCCCGCAGGCAGGGTCACTGCGGCCAGCTGCTCATCGTTGAGGCCGGTCAGCAGGGGCGAGTGAGAGGCGGGATTGGCGCCGGAATTTGCACCGTCTGGCGCGGAGTCAAGCAGGTCGATCGGGAACATAGCCCCCATTGTAGAAATGCTGGCGACTCCCTGCGATCTGCTGCTGCTTTCGCGGCTTCGTGCTCCTGAAAGAAAAGCTGCCTGCGCATGATAAATATGGATTTCAGATACTTTTGTATCTGAAACTCATGAATATCAAGCGCAAGCAGCTATCAATTCATTCAAGCCACGGCACTCAGTGGCCGCCCGCACCGGGATCGACCGTGCGGGTCGGCCTCGGTGCCAGCCAGATCGCGCAGGCCGCGAGCACAAAGCCGCCCGCGATGATGAACATGATCTGATTGGTGGCCAGCATCACGCTCTGGCTGGTGATGAGCTGATCAAGCGCCGACAGCGCCGCATCGGCACTCATGCCCGACTGCTGCAGCCCGTGCAGCACCTCGCCGCCGGCATCGCTCAAACCCACCAGATCCGCATGCTTGCGCGTCGTGCCGTTCTCCCAGGCCGTGTTGACCACGGAGACCGCCGCCGCGCCCGACAGGGTGCGCAGAAAGTTCATCAGGCCGGCGGCGTTATCCATCTCCTGCGGCTCCACGCTGGCCAGCGCCAGCCCGGTGGTCGGGATGAAGAAGAACGGCAGACCCAGCCCCATGAACATCAGTGGCAGGGCGATGTCCCAATAGCCCATGTCCGTCGTGGCGAACGCCCGCCAGCAGGTGATCACCCCCATCCAGAACACCCCGCCAAAGATCAGCCGGCGCGGGTCCACCCGGGCCGCCAGCCCGGCGGCGGCCGGCGCCACGAACAGCGCGAACAGCCCCGTCCATGCCGTGACCAGACCCGCCAGCGTGGCCGTGTAGCCCATGAAGCTCTGCAGCCACAGCGGCGTGAGCACATTGACGGCGAAGAAGGCCGCAAACGCCAGACTGATGGTCAGCACGGCCATGGAAAAGCCGCGGTGCCTGAAGACGCGCAGATCCACGATCGGGTGCTCGGCATGCAGCTCCCAGATCATGAAGGCCGCAAAGCCCACCACGGCCACCGCAGCCAGCGCCACGATCATGGGCGAGGCAAACCAGTCCAGGTTCTTGCCTTCATCCAGCATCAGCTGCAGCGAGCCCACCCAGACGATGAGCAGAAGCAGGCCCACGGTGTCTATGGGGTTCTTGAGCAGCGGCCGCTCGTAGCGCCTGACCAGATGCCAGACCGCAAACGCGCAGACCAGGGCCACCGGGATGTTGATCAGAAAGATCCAGTGCCAGGTGTACTCGTCGCAGATCCAGCCGCCCACGATGGGGCCCAGCACGGGGGCAATCAGCGTGGTCATGGACCACAGGCCGATGGCTGCGGGCGCCATGCGCGGCGGGAAGATGCGCAGCAGCAGCGACTGGGACAGCGGCATCAGCGGGCCGCCGGCCAGACCCTGCAAGATACGCGCAAACACCAGCATGCCCAGGGAATTGGCCAGGCCGCACAGCAGCGATGCCAGACCGAACAGGCCCATGGCCGTGGCAAACACGCGCACCGCGCCGAAGCGCGCCGCCAGCCAGCCGGTCAGCGGCACGGTGATGGCCTCGGCCACCGCATAGCTGGTGATGACCCAGGTTCCCTGGCTGGTGGTCGCGCCCAGATTGCCGGCGATGCTGGGCACGGAGACATTGGCCACCGTCATGTCCAGCACGGCCATGAAATTGGCTGCGGCCAACACCAGGGCCGCCAGCCACAGCGTGCCCCCCGTCAGCGGCACCATGCCGGCGGCCATGGGCACGGCAGGCGCATCGGCCGCTGCGGCCGCACTTGCGTTGTGATCGCTCATGAGGCACTCACTGCGCGGCCGTGGTCGCCACGCCGGCTGCGTCGGCAGGGCCGCTGCGGGTGTCCACCGTCACCTGCATGGACAGGCCCACGCGCAGCGGGTTCCTGGCCAGCTCGGCGGCATCGAGCTGAATGCGCACGGGCAGGCGCTGCACCACCTTGATCCAGTTGCCCGTGGCGTTCTGCGCGGGAATGGCCGCAAACGCCGAGCCGGAGCCGCCGCTGAAGCCCACCACAGTGCCGCTGTACTTCACATCGCTGCCGTACAGATCGGACTGCAGCTGCACGCGCTGGCCCACGCGCACCTTGCCCAGCTGGCCCTCCTTGAAGTTGGCATCCACATAGATCCGCTGCACCGGCACCACCGTCATCAATGGCGCACCGGCCTGCACGCGCTGACCGATCTGCACGCTGCGCTTGGCCACCACGCCATCGACGGGAGCACGCACCGTGCTGCGATCCAGATCGACCTGGGCCTGGTCGCGCCGCGCCTGCGCCAGCTGCACCTCGGGATTGGTCTGGGCATCCGCACCCTCGATCAAGGAGGCGTTGACCTGCTTGGCACCAATGGCGGCTTCACGGTTTGCCCTGGCCTGTGCCTGCGCGGCCACGGCCGATGCGAGCTGTGCCTTGGCTGCGGCAAAAGCGTTCTGCGCCTGCGTCAGTTCCTCGCCCGAGACCGAACCGCTCTTGGCCAGGGCCTGGCGGCGCTGCAAATCGATGGTGGCACGCTCCATATCGGCCTCGGCCGCCAGCAACTGGGCGGCCGCGCGCTTTTCGTCGGCCTCGCGTGCCGTGACCTGCGCTTTCAGCCCGCCATCGTTGGCCACATAGCCCTTGACGCGGCGCGTGGCGCGGGCCAGCTCGGCCTCGGCCTGGGCCAGTGCCAGCCTGGCGTCCGTGGGATCGATGCGCACCAGCACATCGCCTTGCTTGACGGCCTGGGTGTCCCTGACCAGCACCTCCAGCACCGTGCCGCCTATGGACGGCGTGACCTGTGCCACCTCGGCCGCCGCATAGGCGTTGTCGGTGGAGACGAAGTGGGAGGCATGCAGCCACCAATAGGCGCCGGCGGCCCCACCGGCAAGCAGCACCACACCTGCCAGCGCGGCCAGCAGCCGGTTGCGGCGCTGTTCGCGCGCAGCAGGATTCGCGTTCACGGAAGAAGCGTTTTCAGTCATACAAAACCTTGGAAATATTCATGGGACTTACGCAAACGGGATTGCAATCACGGTCTGCCTGCTGAGACAGTCGTCTTGCCTGAACCCGTTGTGCGTAGGTCGTGATTCAGTTCAGGAAAGCGGCTCAGGCCTTTGGCGCGGTCGCATCAGGAGCGCCGGCGGACTCGCTCCAGCCGCCGCCCAGTGCGCGGTGCAGACCGATATCGAGCGTCAGGGCACGCGACTGCACATCGACCAGCTGGCGCACACTGGCCAGCAGCTGGTCTTCCGCCGACAGCACATCGAGATAGCGCGCCAGACCGCCCTCATAGCGGTTGCGCGCCACACGATGTGCCTCGGTCGCAGCCGTCACGGCCTGCTGCATGGCCGTCAGCTGCTGCTGCAGCGCTCGCTGGCTGACGGCGTTGTCCGCCACCTCCTGCAAGGCCCGGTTCAGCGTGCTGCGGTACTGGGCCACGGCCTCGTCATAGCGGGCACGCGCGGCCCCCAGCTGCGAGCGCAAACGGCCGCCATTGAAGATCGGCAGGCTGACGGCCGGACCCAGGCTGGCGATGCCGGAGCCGCTTCGGGTCAGCATGTCCAGGCCCAGCGACTGCACGCCGACAAAGGCGCTGAGATTCACATCGGGATAGAACTCGGCCTGCTGCGATGCCACGCGCGACTCCAGCGCCTGCGCCTGCAGGCGGGCGGCCACCACATCGGGGCGACGGCCCAGCAGATGCGCCGGCAACTGCGGCGGCAAGGCCCATTGCTGCTGCCACGGTGATTGCAGGCGCCCGGCATCCAGCGCGATAGCCGCACCACGATCGGGAGCGGCTCCCATCAGCGCAGCAATGCTGTTGCGCTGCAAGGCGACCTGTTCCTGCATCTGTGCCAGTTCGGCCTGTGCCGCGGCCTGACGCGCCCTGGCGCTGTGCACGCTGCCCTGGTTTTCGAGCCCGTTGGCATAGCGCTGCTCAAACAACTCGGCCGTGGTCCGGCGTACCTGCACCGATTGCTCAAGCGTCTGCACATTGGCAGCCAGGCGCAGCAGCTGTGCATAGGCCAGGGCCACATTGCTGGACAGCAAGAGACGCGCCTGGGCTGCATCGGCCTCGCGCGCTGCCAGCTCGCCGGCAGCGGCGGCCACGGCGGCGCGCTGCTTGCCCCACAGGTCCAGCGACCAGCTCAGGTCCAGCGTGGCGCGGCCATAGTCATTCATGCCGCGCGGCGCGAAGGCCTCTGGCGTCAGATGGTGGTAGCTGAGCTTGTCCTCGCTGACCGAGGCGCGGGCGGAAAGCTGCGGCGCAGAGGCCGCTTCGCTCACACCCAGCATGGCCCGGGCCTGCTGCACGCGGGCTGCGGCGGCAGCCATATCGGGAGCGCCCTCCAGAGCCTGGGCGATCAACTGATCGAGCTGTGCATCGCCATAGCGCTGCCACCATTGCTGGGTGGGCCAGTCCATGGGCGGGGCATGGTTTGCAGCCTGCAGAGTCTCGGGCACGGGCTGCGCCAGCACGGCCTTGCCCTCCCATTCGGGAACCTGGGCGCAGGCTGCCAGTAGCGCAGGCAAGCCCAGAACCCACCAGCCATGGCGCCCACGCCGAGTCCTCTGCGGCGCGGCGGCTATGCATTGAGTCATGAAATACTTTAATAATGAACTGTACGGTACAGTATATATTTTCAGGATTCAAGATCGCAAGCGCTACACTGAAAGACATCACAACCACCCGAGGACATTTCGCTCCATGCGCACCAAAACGGAAGAAAAGCGACAAGCCATCATTGACGTTGCAGCGGCCACCTTTGGCGAACTGGGCTTCGAGCGCACTTCCATGTCCGAGATCTGCACGCGGCTGGGCGGCTCCAAGGCCACGCTCTACAACTACTTTCCGTCCAAGGAAGCGCTGTTTCTGGAGGTGATGTTCCAGGCCTCCGAGGCCGACTTCCAGAACACCATGCTGGCGCTGCAGGCCAGCAATGACGATGCGGCACAGACGCTGCGCAACTTTGGCCAGCGTTTCCTGGGCCTGCTGTACTCGCCGGAGGTGATGGCCGTGCGCCGCCTGCTGGTCTGCGAAGGCGGGCGCGCCAATATCGGCCAGCGCTGCTGGGACATGGGACCGGCGCGCGGCAACGCCGCCATCAATGCCTTTTTGCAGCAGGGCATCGAGCGCCGCCTGCTGCGCAATGCAGACACCGAGGTCATGCGCCATCACCTGCTGGCGTTGCTGGAGGCCGAGTTGCTGCCGCGCTTCATGTTCCAGCATCTGCCCGCCCCTTCTGCGCAGGAGATTGCCCTGTGCACCGAGCATGCTGTGGATGCCTTCATGCGGGTCTATGGCACAGCCGGCGAGACGCAGGACAAGGCAGCCCTATAAGAAAATCCTTATAACCCTCATAACGATGTCGGAACATACGATTTGCGCCGACGCCGTATAGAATCAATCACCGGGCCCAAGTTTTTTGAGGTCCGGTTTTTTTTGCCTGCTGCATGCCGGCACTGCCGAAAACCGGGCTCCAAGCCAAGCGCCTATCCTTGAAAATTGAGGTGGGTGAGATTCCCGCCGTGACCTTTTCCGGAGCTTGGAACCATGGAAATCTTCG
Source organism: Comamonas sp. Z3 (assembly GCF_008121565.1). Lineage (NCBI taxonomy): Bacteria > Pseudomonadati > Pseudomonadota > Betaproteobacteria > Burkholderiales > Comamonadaceae > Comamonas > Comamonas sp. Z3. The sequence goes on along the minus strand of NZ_VOQU01000002.1, from coordinate 511,116 downwards.
ACTACGACAACATTCTTCTGCTGCCCCGCATATGCCGCGTGGAAAGCCGTTCGGAATGTGACACCAGCGTCGTGCTGGGCAACCGCAGCTTCAAGCTGCCCGTGGTGCCCGCCAACATGAAGACGGTGGTGGACGAGAAGATCTGCACTTATCTGGCACAAAACGGTTTCTTCTATGTGATGCACCGTTTTGACATCGACAACGTGGCCTTCACCAAGGACATGCAGTCCAAGGGACTGTTTGCCTCCATTTCTTTGGGCGTCAAGCAACCCGACTACGAAACGGTAGACCGCTTCGTGGCCGACGGCATCTGCCCCGAATACATCACCATCGACATTGCCCACGGCCATGCCGAGAGCGTGAAGAACATGATTGCCTACATCAAGGCCAAGATCCCTGCGGCCTTTGTGATTGCCGGCAACGTCGCCACGCCTGAAGCAGTGATCGACCTCGAAAACTGGGGTGCGGACGCCACCAAGGTCGGCGTGGGCCCCGGCAAGGTTTGCATCACCAAGCTCAAGACCGGCTTCGGCACGGGCGGCTGGCAGCTGTCGGCGCTCAAGTGGTGCGCCCGCGTGGCGACCAAGCCCATCATTGCCGACGGCGGCATCCGCAGCCACGGCGACATTGCCAAGAGCATCCGTTTCGGTGCCACCATGGTGATGATCGGCTCCCTGTTCGCGGGCCATGAAGAGTCGCCCGGCAAGACCGTGGAAGTGGACGGCCAGCTGTTCAAGGAGTACTACGGCTCGGCCTCCGACTTCAACAAGGGCGAGTACAAGCATGTGGAAGGCAAGCGCATTCTCGAGCCCGTCAAGGGCCCGCTGATGAACACGCTGGTCGAGATGCAGCAGGACGTACAGTCCTCCATCAGCTACGCAGGCGGCACCAAGCTCATGGACATCCGCAAGGTCAACTACGTCATCCTCGGCGGCGACAACGCCGGCGAGCATCTGCTGATGTAGGCCGCCAGGCGCGACTCACCAGCGCGAAGGTGAACCTCCAAAAAAAGCATCAAGGGCAGCTCAGGCTGCCCTTGTTGTTTGTGGCCCTGCATTTTCCGCATCCCCCACGCACAACTGATCTGTGGTCATGACCGCGATCGCGGGCTGCTTCAGAACGTGTTTACGATCTCTACGCAGCCGCGTTGGAGCGCAATCGGGATGAGTTCGAAGCGATGGCTCGCCGCTTGCACCAGGGCGCAAGCAAGAGTCAGCGCGCAGAAATCGCCCGATTTCGCTCCAACCCTTCGGGACAGCGGCTTTGCGGGCGGTCTGCGGCGTTGCCTCGCCGGCCGCGCGAATCCTCGCAATAGCGCGCTATTGCTGCGGTATCGCGCGCGGGGGGCCGCCCCCTAGCATCTCATCCCGCAAAGCCACTGTCGCGGCGCGAGGAGATCGTAAACACGTTCTTAGGGCTTAGCATGTCGTCATTCACAAGAACGTGCTGACGTTCCATAACTCCAGGGAAACAACGCCATGAACACACTGAAGATCGCCGTTCTGGGCACGGGCATGATGGGGCTGCCCATGGCCCGCCGCCTGGCCCAGGCCGGCCATGAGGTCCACGCCTGGAACCGCACCCGCGCCAAGGCCGAGCCGCTGGCTGCCGATGGCGTGAACATCCACGACAGCGCGGCAGATGCCGTGCGCGGCGTGGACTTTGCCGTGAGCCTGCTGGAAAGCGGCGCCATCGTGGGCGAAGTGCTGTTCGACCTGGGCGTGGCCGAAGCCATGCCCAAAGGCTCGCTGTTCATCGACATGGCCTCCATCCAGCCGCGCGAGGCGCGTGAACATGCCGGCAAGCTTGCCGCGCTGGGCCTGCGCCATCTGGATGCTCCGGTCTCGGGCGGCACGCTAGGCGCAGAAGCCGGCACCCTGGCCATCATGGCCGGCGGCGAGGCGGCGGATTTCGAACAAGCCCTGCCCGTCTTTGCGGCGCTGGGCCGTGCCACCCATGTGGGCCCGCATGGCGCAGGCCAGCTCGCAAAACTGGCCAACCAGATGATCGTGGGCATCACCATCGGTGCCGTGGCCGAAGCCCTGCTGCTGGCCGAACGCGGGGGGGCCGACCCGGCCAAGGTGCGTGAAGCCATCTCCGGCGGCTTTGCCGACAGCCGCATCCTGCAAGTGCATGGCGAACGCATGGTCAAGCACGACTTTGCACCGCGCGGGCGCATGACGGTACAGCTCAAGGACATGCGCAACGCCACCGCCACGGCCGAGGAAATCGGCTTTGACGCACCCATCACCGGCCTGCTGGAACAGCTCTATGCCGAGGGCGTGAAAAACGGCCTGGGCGACCTGGACCAGGCGGGCCTGTTCGTGGAATTGCAACGCCGCAACGCACTGGATTAAAAAAACCCGCGGGTTTTCCTGCAAGCCCTCCAGAATTAGCGCATAATTGCGGTCTCGCTTGCAGCGCAGGCGTTGTGTGGGGCTCTTAGCTCAGCTGGTAGAGCAGCGGACTCTTAATCCGTTGGTCGAGTGTTCGAATCACTCAGGGCCCACCAAATTCCTTCGGTCTGATTCTTCAGATTGATCCTCCGGATTTACTCCGGCGGGCTCTTAGCTCAGTTGGTAGAGCAGCGGACTCTTAATCCGTTGGTCGAGTGTTCGAATCACTCAGGGCCCACCAAAATTTTCTTCGATCTGATTCTTCAGGTTGATCCTCCGGTTTATCCGGCGGGCTCTTAGCTCAGTTGGTAGAGCAGCGGACTCTTAATCCGTTGGTCGAGTGTTCGAATCACTCAGGGCCCACCAAAATTTTCTTCGATCTGATTCTTCAGGTTGATCCTCCGGTTTATACGGCGGGCTCTTAGCTCAGTTGGTAGAGCAGCGGACTCTTAATCCGTTGGTCGAGTGTTCGAATCACTCAGGGCCCACCAAAATTCAAAAGCCAAAGTTCTCAGGAACTTTGGCTTTTTTCTTGGCCGCGCCCGAGCGCCGCCGAATCTGCAAAAGCATGGGTGCCGACATCAGAGCCGCGCCATATCAGGCATCATGCAGACATCTCCGGGCAGTATTTGCCCACCCAAGACTCACTATGCAAAACGACCTCTCCACGTTCTGGCGCGGACCGCGTTGGACTCTGGCCATGCTGCTTGCCATCCTCGGCATGCTGGGCCCGTTCTCGGTTGACACCTATATTCCCGCCTTCTCGGGCATTGCCAAGGCATTGGGCGCAACCCCCGTAGAAATGCAGCAGACCCTGTCGGCCTACCTGCTGGGTTTTGCCTTCATGAACCTGTTTCATGGCGCCCTGGCCGACAGCTTCGGACGCCGCCCCGTCATCCTCTGGGGATTGGTGATGTTCACCATCGCCTCGGCCGGCTGTGCGCTGTCGCAGAACATCACCCAGCTGGTGATCTTCCGCACGCTGCAGGGCCTGTCTACCGGTGCCGGCATCGTGGTCTCGCGCGCCATCGTGCGCGACATCTTTCCGCCGACCCAGGCCCAGGGCGTGATGGCGCAGATCACCATCTTCTTCGGCGTTGCGCCGGCACTGGCTCCCGTGATCGGCGGCTGGCTGTTCGTGCACCTGAGCTGGCAGGCCGTGTTCTGGTTCCTGACCATCGTGGGCGTGCTGCTCTGGCTCATCAACATCAAGTTCCTGCCCGAATCGCTGCCGCCGCAAAAGCGCCAGCCCTTCCAGTTCAGGCCACTGATGCAGGGCTATGGCATCTTGCTCACCGATCCGCGCTTTCTGCTGCTGGCCCTGGCCAGCGGCATTCCGTTCAACGGCATGTTTCTCTATCTGCTGTCGGCCCCGGCTTTTCTGGGCGATATCCTGCAGCTGGAGCCCACGCAGTTCTTCTGGTTCTTCATCGCCACCATCGGCGGCATCATGGCCGGCAGCTGGACCAGCGGCCGCCTGGCCGGACGCATTCCGCCCAAGCGCCAGATCCGCCACGGCTTTCTGGTGATGTGCGTGACCTCCATCATCAATCTGGTGGCCAATCTGATCTGGCCTGCACATGTGAGCTGGGCCTTGATTCCCATCAGCCTGTTCGCCTACGGCTGGGCGCTGATGGTGCCCGTGGTGACGCTGCTGGTGCTGGACATCCACCCTGCGCGACGCGGTCTGGCCTCCTCGCTGCAGGCTGTGGTGGGCTCGGTGGCCAATGGCTTTGTGGCCGGTGTGATCGCGCCGCTGGTCATGCATTCGGCGGCACTGCTGGCCACGGGCTCGATTCTGATGATGCTGATCGGCCTGGTCGCCTGGATCTATCTGCACCACCACTGGCCGGACATCGGCCGCCATGCCTCCGAACATTAAAAAAAGGAGCAGCTACCGCTTGTAATCTATAGATTTCAGATTGAAAAGTATCTGAAATCCTTGAATGACATGCGCTAGCAGCTCACTTTTCAAGAACGATCCCAGTCCTGTACGGGCAACAAAAAGCCGGCTTCGAGAGCCGGCTTTTTTCATGCTTCGGGCCGCAGCCCGAATCAGCGATCAACGCTCGTCGCGACGCGGTGCGCGGGGCTTGCGCTCGAAGCTGCGCTCGCCACCACGTTCGCCATGGGGCTGGTAAGGCTTGCCGGCACCCTGACCAAAGGCAGGACGACGTTCGCCGCCGCCGAAGCCGCGCGATTCGCCACCACGGAAGCCGCCTTCGCGGGGAGCGCCTGCATGAGCGCCTTCACGGCCACCGCCGAAGCTCTTGCGGCCGAAGTCGCCGCCTTCACGGCGCTGGCCGCCACCGAAGCCGCCACGCGATTCACCGCCGCCGAAGCCGCGCGATTCGCCACCACGGAAGCCGCCGCCGCGCTGCTCGCCGCGATCGCCGCCGCCGAAGCTGCCGCGGTCATCACGACGCTCGAAGCTGCGCTCCGGGCGCTGCTCGCCACCACCAAAGCCGGGACGACCGCCGCCGAAGCCACGATCCGCACCGCGCTCGCCGCGAGGTGCACCAAAACCGGCGCGATCACCACCGAAGCGGTCACCGCCACGGTCGCCACCACGATCACCACCGAAACCACCGCGATCATTTCCACGGCCGGCGCCGAAGCTGCCGAAGCCGGACTTGCGGCCATAGCCGTCGCCATCACGGCGACCACCAAAGCCACCGCGACCACCGGCGCCGCCGCCGCCACGGCGACCGTCACGCTCGCCGGAGGCGGGGAAACGCTGCTGGGGTTCCATGCCGGGAATGGTCTCGGCCTTGAACTGCTGGCGGGTATAGCCTTCGATGTCGAACACGCGGCGACGGTCACGGAATTCCGCAAACGTCACAGCAGTACCTTCGCGACCAGCGCGGCCGGTACGACCGATACGGTGGGTGTAGTCTTCAGCCTTCATGGGCAGGCCGTAGTTGAAGACGTGGGTGATGGTGGGCACGTCGATACCGCGAGCAGCCACATCGGTAGCCACCAGGATCTGGACCTGACCGTTGCGCAGCGCCATCAGGCGGCGATTGCGCAGACCCTGGCTCAGAGCACCGTGCAGGGCCACGGCAGAGAAGCCATCCTGCTGCAGGTCGGTAGCCAGGCCGTCACATTCCACTTGTGTGGATGCAAACACGATGGCCTGGTTGATGCTGCTGTCACGCAGCCAGTGGTCCAGCATCTTGCGCTTGTGCTGAGCGTTGTCGGCCCAGAACAGCACTTGCTTGATGCTGGCGTGCTTTTCCTGAGGCGTATCAACAGTCACCTTCTTCACGCCGGAGCCGTTGTCGTGCATCACGCGCATGGCCAGCTGTTGCACGCGAGGTGCAAACGTCGCGCTGAACATCATGGTTTGCTTGCGCTGGGCAGTCATCACATTGACTTCAGCCAGATCGTCGGAGAAGCCCAGATCCAGCATGCGGTCGGCTTCGTCGACCACCAGGAACTGCACCTTGTCCAGCTTGATCTGCATGGAACGCTGCAGGTCCAGCAGACGGCCGGGAGTGGCCACCACCAGATCGGCGTTCTGCAGCTTGGCGATCTGCAACTGGTAAGGAATGCCACCCACCACGTTGGCAATGCGGATGCCGCGGCAGTGCTTGACCAGCTCGATGGCATCATGCGCCACCTGCTGGGCCAGCTCACGCGTGGGGCACAGCACCAGGGCGCCAGGTACGGCAGCCTTGAAATTGCGGGAGTTGGTAGGGTCCTTGCGCTTGTTGCGCTTGGGCACAGGCTCGCCCTTGGCGGTGGCTTCTGCGCACAGGCGCTCGAACTCGGCCTTGGCATCGGCATCGGCTTGGGCGCGTTGCTCAATCAGGGTGTGCAGCACGGGCAGCAGGAAAGCGGCGGTCTTGCCGGAGCCGGTCTGGCTGGACACCATCAGGTCGATGAAACCGCTGGCATCAGCGGCTTCGCCCATGGCCAGAGGAATGGCCTTTTGCTGCACCTGTGTGGGCTGGGTGTAGCCCAGGTCGGCCACAGCCTGAACCAGCTCTGGGGCCAGGCCCAGTTCAACGAAGCCGTTAGGGACTTCTTCAGCAGCAGTTTCTTCTGCAGTGTTTTCTTCAGCAGCAGCGTCTTCTGCGTCCATGTCAGCCAGCATGGCGTCCAGACGGGAATCGATTTCAGGCGAAGACAAAGCAATATCAGCAGCGGCCACTTGGCCCTGCTCCAGGGAGTTTTCTGTCATGAATAGCTCACGCAAAAAGCGACGCAGTCAGCGTGCTGCTCGCTTCTTTGACGGTTGGTTATCAACATCCACCGTCAGACTTTGACTGGCCCGTTCGCAAAACGGGGCAGATGGGCGTTATGGCTTGTCGTGTCGGCTGTATGCAGGCCGTTGCACGCAAGTAAGAACCCGGTGTGTGATGGAGATGCGCAAAAATTACCCATTGATCGGGTAAGCAGTGCATTGTCGCACGCACCGGGTTTTCCCGCAAGTGGCAGGGCTATACCATCCCGCCACCGCACCATCAGACGCTGAGCAGCTGGCGGCGGTAATGCTGCAGCTCGTCGATCGACTCGTGCACATCGGCCAGGGCCGTGTGGCGCTGCGCCTTCTTGAAGGAGGTATAGGCCTCGGGCTTCCAGCGCTTGGCCAGCTCCTTGAGCGTGCTCACGTCGATATTGCGATAGTGAAAGAAATTGTTGAGCTTGGGCATGTAGCGCTCCATGAAGCGCCGGTCCTGACCAATGCTGTTGCCGCACAGCGGCGTCTTGCCCTTGGGCACGTATTTGCCCAGAAAGGCAATCAGCGCGGCCTCCGCCTCGGCTTCGCTGATGGTCGAAGCCTTGACCTTGTCGATGAGACCGCTTTTGCCATGCGTGCCCTTGTTCCAGGCATCCATGCCGCCAAGCAGTTCGTCAGACTGATGAATGGCGAATACCGGGCCTTCGACGCGAATCTGCAGATCGGAGCTGCTGACCACCACGGCAATCTCGATAATGCGGTCGCGGTCGGGGTTCAGCCCCGTCATTTCGCAGTCCAGCCACACCATATTGAGATCGGATTTGGGCAGAACCGGTGGGGTAGCGGCCACGGGTGCGGCGCTGACGGAATTCGTACAGGAAGCTTCAGACATGGCGCAAATTGTCGCCTACACTGCCAATACATGGCTTCCAGACTAGATTTCACATTGGCACTTTCGCTGCTGTTTGCGACAGCCGTAGCCTTGCAATGGCTGCTGCGCGCGTGGCTGGTTTCGCGCCAGGTGCGCCATGTGGCCAGCCATCGCGGCGCCGTGCCGCCGGCATTCGCCCATCGCATCAGCCTGTCCGCCCACCAGAAGGCGGCCGACTACACGCTGGCCAAGGCCAAGGTGTCGCTGATCGACATCACGCTGTCGGCCGCCGTGCTGCTGTGCTGGACGCTGCTGGGCGGACTGGACTGGCTCAACCGCTGGCTGCTTGAGTCCATGGGCCCCGGCCTGTGGCAGCAACTGGCGCTGCTGACCAGCTTTGCCGTGATCTCGGCGCTGATCGAGCTGCCTTTGTCGCTCTATCAGACCTTCAGGCTGGAGCAGCGCTTCGGCTTCAACCAGATGACGCCAGCTCTGTGGCTGGGCGATCTGCTCAAGTCGACGCTGGTGGCTGCCGTCATCGGCCTGCCGCTGGCGGCCCTGATTCTCTGGCTCATGGGATCGACCGGGCCGCTGTGGTGGCTCTGGGCCTGGGGCGCCTGGACGGCCTTCAATCTGCTGCTGATGTGGATTTTCCCCAGCTTTATCGCACCGCTGTTCAACAAGTTCGAGCCGCTGGCCGATGAAAGCCTCAAGAGCCGCGTGACCCGGCTGATGGAGCGCTGCGGCTTTGCGGCCAAAGGGCTGTTCGTGATGGACGGAAGCCGCCGCTCGGCGCATGCCAACGCCTATTTCACGGGCTTCGGCAATTCCAAGCGCGTGGTCTTCTTCGACACCCTGCTCAGACAGCTCAGCCCCGGTGAAGTCGAAGCCGTGCTGGCGCACGAACTAGGGCACTTCAAGCACAAGCACATCAGCAAGCGCATGGTCCTGATGTTTGGCGTCTCGCTGCTGGGCTTTGCGCTGCTGGGCTGGCTCAGCCAGCAAATGTGGTTCTACACCGGACTCGGAGTCTCGGTGCTGCTGGGGCCGGAGATGGGCATCGCGACCGACAACAATGCCCTGGCACTGCTGCTGTTCATGCTGGCCGTGCCGGTGTTCAGCTTCTTCGTCACACCGCTGATGTCGGCGATGTCGCGCCGCGACGAGTTCGAGGCCGATGCCTATGCCATGCAGCAGGCTGATGGTGCACAGCTGGCTTCGGCACTGCTCAAGCTTTACGAGGACAATGCGTCCACACTCACGCCAGACCCTTGGTATGTGAGCTTTTACTATTCACATCCTCCTGCCGTGGATCGCCTGGCGCGCATGCCGGCTCCCGCAGGCAGCTTGTAACACCACAACGGTTTCAGACATGAGCACACCCACACTGCAACAGAAAGACTGGTCCCAGCTCAAGCGCAGCGCCTTGAGCACAGAGCAAGTGCAAGAGCAGCTGGCAGCCCTCGAGGGCTGGGAGCTGGCGGCCGGCCCTGCGGCCATCGGCAAGACCTTCCGTTTCGTGAACTTCTACGAAACCATGGCCTTTGTGAATGCACTGGCCCTGATTGCCCATCAGCAGGACCACCACCCCGATCTGGAAGTCGGCTACAACCGCTGCAAGGTCAGCCTCAACACCCATGATGTGGGCGGCATCTCCGAGACCGACATCGATTGCGCGCGCCGCATCGAAGCACTGCTGAAGCCGGCCTGATCTCTATGGCAAAACAAGGACGGCGCCCAGGCGCCCAAGCAGCAGGCAGCACCCAGACAGGCCTGGTGGTAGCCAGCTATGGCCGCCACTGCGTGGTCGAGACCCCGGACGGCGAGCGCCGCATCTGCCATCCGCGCGGCAAGAAAAGCCAGGCCGTGGTGGGCGACCATGTGCAATGGCTGGCCCCCCCGCCCGGCCAGGGCGATGAGGGCACGATCGAGAAAATCGTGGAGCGCCGCAACGTCTTCTACCGCCAGGATGACATTCGCACCAAGACTTTTGCAGCCAACCTGGACCAGCTCCTGATTCTGATAGCCGCCGAACCGGTATTCAGCGAAGTGCAGCTCGCCCGTGCGCTGATCGCCGCCGAGGCCGCGCACATCAAGCCCATCATTGCGCTCAACAAGATGGACCTGGAAGAGCCGTTCCTGCGCGCCTGGCAGCGGCTCGAGCCCTACCGGACCATGCGCGATGCAGCGGATGCGGCGCCGCACTACATGGTGCTGCCGCTGTCGCTGGAAGATGCGGACGACGAGGATCGCGACGCCATCATCGGTCTGCTGCAAGGCAAGACAACCCTGGTTCTCGGTCCTTCGGGCGTAGGCAAAAGCACCTTGATCAACTTGCTGCTGCCCGATGCCAAGGTGGCGACCAACGAAATTTCGCAGGCGCTGAACACTGGCAAGCACACCACGACCAGCACCACCCTGTACTGGGTGGACGAGGCACGCACCACCGCCATCATTGACTCGCCGGGATTTCAGGAATTTGGCCTGTATCACCTCGCCCCCACGCAGCTGGCCGCCTGCATGCCCGACATCGGTGCGCTGGCGGACCAGTGCAAGTTCTACAACTGCACCCATCTGCATGAGCCGGGCTGCGCCGTCATGGCCCAGGTAGAAGCACAGGACAGCCCCCACGCCATCCACGCCAACCGCTACCGGATCTATGGCGAGCTGTTCGAGGAACTGAGTCAGGAACCACGCTACTGAGCGCGAGGCCAGCCAAGCCGGAAGGCCGCGCCATATGAGAGCAATTTCAGCGTTTGCCACGCAGCCATTCCAAGCCCGACGAGCGCCGGCACGATTGCGCCGCATCCGGGATAGGCTGCCGGCCACAACCCGGTGTTCACGCCATGAGACCCAGAGTTTTTCAGCCCTGCCTGCAAGCCGTCCTCGCCGTCGCGCTGTCTGCGGGCATGAGCCCGGGCTGGGCCCAGGGCACGGAGTCCGCCCCGAGCTGGGACGACGAGCCGCCCACGCTGTCTCGCTGGATCGAAGAGGGTTACAAGGCCGAGCAGCGCCAGCAGCCATGGCGCGCCGCCCAGCGTTATTGCGCGGCGGCGCGCTATGGCAGCCTCGAGGCCCAATACCGGCTGGGCCGGCTGCTGTTGCAGGGCCGAGGCATGACACCCGACCCTGCCACGGGCACGACGCTGCTGGCCCTGGCTGCCCAGCGCGGACATGAAAAAGCCCAGCTGCTGCTGGCCGGCAAGCTGCCCGGCGACCGGCTGCCCGACTGCCTGACCCAGGGGGATGCTCCGCCTCAGGAGTTCGCCGACTCCGGCCAGGAGGCCGTGCCCCACGAGGTGGTGGCCAGCTATGTGAGCAGTCTGCCCAGGCAGAAGCGGCGCATGGCCGAGCTGGTGCAGCGCCTGGCGCCACGCTTCTCGATCGATCCGCGGCTGGCACTGGCCATCGTGCGCTCGGAGTCGAATTTCGAGGCGCAGGCGCTGTCGCCGCGCAACGCTCAGGGCCTCATGCAGCTCATTCCCGAGACGGCCGAGCGCTTTGGCGTGCGCGATGCCTGGAATCCCGAGCAGAACGTGCGCGGCGGCCTGGCCTATCTGCGCTGGCTGCTGGAGCGCTTCGAGGGCGATGTGGCACTGGTATCGGCCGCCTACAACGCAGGCGAGAAAACCGTGCAGCAGTATGGCGGAGTGCCTCCTTATGCGGAGACGCGTGAATATGTGCGACGCATACTGAGCTTCTATCGCGCCAGGCGCCACGAGCGCCCTGCCCACTGATCCAGGCCGGCATCCCTGCGGCGGGCTTTTTCTCCGCCGAAAGCCAGGCCTGAAGACTCAGCCGAGCAGACGGGCAAAGGTCAGCAAGGCCAGCAGCAGAAGCCAGACCACGACCGAACGCCAGACCAGCCCCACCACGCTGCGAAGATGAGACATTTCCGGCTCTCGCCCCGGAGTGACATCGCTGCCCGCCCACTGTGCATCGTCGCCCTCTTCACCGTCAGCCGCATCGCGGCGGCGCAAGGCCTCGCCCCCGAGGCGTACATTGATGGCGCCCGCAGTGGCCGCCAGAATCACGCCGTCATTGTCATTGGGAAAGCGCTGGGCATAGACGCGCCAGTTGTCTATGGCTTCCTCGAAGCTGCCCACCATGGCAAAGGAAAGCGCCGTCAGCCGTGCCGGCAGCCAGTCGATCACATACCAGGCCTTGGCGGCAGCCCAGTGCAAGCGCTCGCTGGTCGGCGCCCGCAGCCCTTCGGCCCCCTTGCGCGACCAGGCACGCGACAGGTATTCGGCCATACGGTAGAGGATGGCCCCCAGCGGCCCCAGCCCCAGGGCCGAGAGAATCGAAAACCAGAACAGCACGCCAAATACATGACGGTGTGCGGCCAGCACCGAGTACTCGATGACATGGCGAACCACCTCGCTGCGCGGCACCTCGCTGGCATCGACCTGCTGCCAGTCGGCCAGGGCCTGGCGGGCAGCAAATTCATCGCCCGCATCGAGCGCATCGCGAATCCGCGTGAAATGGTGGCTGAACTGGCGAAAACCCAGCGTGACATAGAGCACGGCGACGTTCCACAGCATCGCGACGGGCCAGCCGATGAACTCCATCAGCGCCCAGAATATGCCCAGCACGATAAGACTGGGCAGCAGCACGGCCATGGCCCAGGCCAGCCAGCCGTGATGGGGCTTGCCGGCATCGAAGTTGCTTCGCACGGTCACGGTCCAGGCGCGGTAACCGGCCTGCACCAGGTTGGACCGGGCCAGCGGACGTGCCTGCTCCAGCAGCAGTGCGATCAGGATGGCAAAAAAGCTCATTGCTTCATCATAGCGGCGCTGTTTGTCGGCTCGTTACAACTGCTGTCTCAAGCCGCCAAAAAACGGTAAAGATTGCGCAACATGCCCGCTGTCGCACCCCAGATATAGCGCTGCTGCTCACCATCCTGATAGGGCATGGCAAACCATTCGCGATCCACGCCCTGCCACTGCATGGCATGACGCTCATGATGCGCGGGATTGAGCAGATAGGACAGCGGGACCTCGAACAGATCCGCCACCTCCCCGGGATTGGGAAAGTAGCTGGCCTGAGGGTGGACCAAGGCCACCACAGGGGTGATGTGAAACGCCGTGCCCGTCACATAAAGAGGCAGGCGCCCGAGCACCTCGACATTCCTGGGGGCCAGTCCAACTTCCTCGTGCGCCTCGCGCAATGCCGTCGCCTCGGCAGATACATCCTGGGGATCACGCTTGCCGCCGGGAAAAGCCACCTGACCCGAGTGGGTGGACAGTCTGGCCGAGCGCACGGTCAGCAATACCGTGGGCTGCTCGCGCATGACGATGGGCACGAGCACGGCCGCATCGGAAGGCTGCCTGGCCGTGATGCGTTTTTCCTGCATGGCCTCGGGCAGCCATTGTGGCGGCTGGGCAAAGCGCGTGCGCAGAGCCTGCGGCGTCTGCGCATCCAGCGGAACAGCCGGCAGCTGGCTATCGACACCCAGCAGGCGCGCCTGGCGAGGATCAACAATGCCCAACACGGGGAGCGGAGAATTATCAGATGCAGGCATGTAGGTGTTCAGCCAAAACCGAAAGCAAGAATCACGAAGCCAAGGCAGACATAAAAAAAGCCGCCACAGCGAACTGTAGCGGCTTTTACGGAATCGCTTCCGATACGCGTATTACTCGGCTGCAGCAGCAGTCTTGTTAACGCGTTGGGGCAGCTTTTCCTTGATACGAGCAGACTTGCCGCTGCGCTCACGCAGGTAGTACAGCTTGGCACGACGCACATCACCGCGACGCTTGACTTCGATCTTGGCGATCAGGGGAGAGTAGGTCTGGAACGTACGTTCCACGCCTTCACCGCTGGAGATCTTGCGCACTGTGAAGCCGCTGTTCAGGCCGCGATTACGCTTGGCAATCACCACGCCTTCGTAAGCCTGCACGCGCTTACGGCTACCTTCCACCACGTTCACGCTCACGATGACGGTGTCACCGGGGGCGAATTCGGGGATGGTCTTGTTCAGGCGAGCGATTTCTTCTTGCTCGAGGGTCTGGATCAGATTCATGATTTAGTCCACCTTGATCTTGTCCGCGCCAGAATTGGCAAGCACCGGGATTGGTGCTATTGCTGCATTACGAGAACCGCCGAAAGCGGCTCCGCCATTCCTTGCAGCGGCCGGATAGAGGATCAAAGATCCTGAGATTATAGCTTGGACGCTGTTTTTGCCAAAAACCCTTCGTCCTTGGCATTGAGCAGCCCCTGATCGCGGGCCTGCTCTATCAGCTCGGGTCGATGTTCGGCCGTGATGCGCAGGCGCTGATCGCGGCGCCAGCGCTCGATATTGGCATGGTGACCGGAGAGCAGCTCCGGTGGCACGTCCTGGCCATTCCAGACTTCCGGACGCGTGTAGTGAGGGCAGTCCAGCAAGCCGTCCAGCGCAGGATTGAAGCTGTCCTGCTGAAAGCTGCCTTCATCGTTGAGCACACCGGGCTGCAGACGCGCCAGAGAGTCCAGCAACACCATGGCCGCCAGCTCGCCGCCGGAAAGCACAAAGTCGCCCAGGCTGATCTGATGGCTGACATGGGCATCGATGAAGCGCTGGTCGATGCCCTCGTAGCGACCGCAGAGCAGCACCGCGCCACGGCTTTCGGCCCAGTCGGCCACCACCGCATGCCTGAGGGTGGTGCCTATGGGAGAGAACAGCACCACAGGAGCCGGCTCGGCCTGCTCCCGCGCATCAGCCTCGACGCGGGCTGCGCGAATCGCCTCCAGGCAATGCTGCAGCGGCTCTGCCATCATCACCATGCCGGGGCCGCCGCCAAACGGACGGTCATCCACGCGGCGGTAATTGCCCTCGGCCCAATCACGCGGATTCCACAGATGCACCGCCACCTGACCCGAGCTGTAGGCACGGCGTGTCACCCCGCTTTCAAGAAACGGCGCGAACAGTTCAGGGAACAGTGTAATGATGTCAAAACGCATGATCTAAAAGCGCTTACAGCTACAAATTCAATAGCTGTCACGCATTCCAATTCAATAGTCGGGCTGCCAGTCGGCCACGATTTTCTTGCCGGCCAGATCCACCGAGTCCACATAGGCATCGACAAAGGGAATCAGGCGCTCCTGCTCCTTGCCATCCTGCTCATATCCCAGAACCAGCACGGTCTGCGGGCCGGTGGCCATCAAGTCCCTGACCACGCCCAGCGCCACGCCTTCGCGGTTTACCACCTGCAGGCCCATCAGGTCCACCCAGTAGAACTCGCCATCATCGGTCTTGGGGAAATGCTCACGCGCCACAAAGATGCGGGCACCGCGCAGGGCCTCGGCGGCGTTGCGGTCGGCGACCTCCTGCGAGGTGGCCACGATGGTGTCGGCATGGAAACGGGCCTGCTTGACGGGCAGAACCACGGTGCCCGCGAAATGCTTGGCTCCTTTTTCCGCCGGCTGCAAGAACCAGTCCTTGGCGGCAAACAGGGCCTCGGGGGCGCTGCTGAAGGCATGAACCTTGAACCAGCCCTTGATGCCCCAGGCATCGGCAATGCGACCGACTTCAATGGCATCAGCAGGCAAGCTCGTGGTTTGAAGAACAGGCATGTGGCTCATGGGATCAGCAGAAAAATTGCAGAAATTCAATAAAAAACGGGTCCCGTCAGGCAAGCCAACGGAACCCGCTTTGATAAAGGTGCCTAGAGAGCAACCGCCTAAATTAGGCAGCAACCTTCTTTGCAGCTTCCTTGATCAGGCGTTCAGCCGTATCGGAAGTTTGAGCACCAACGCTCTTCCAGTAGTTCACGCGGTCCAGAGCCAGACGCAGGCCTTCTTCGGCGCCACGAGCGCTAGGGTTGTAGAAACCCAGACGTTCGATGAAAGCACCGTCGCGACGCACGCGCTTGTCAGCTGCAACGATGTTGTAGAAAGGACGAGCCTTAGAGCCGCCGCGGGAGAGACGAATAACAACCATGATGTTTCCTTCGGGTGGTTACAGCCAGTGCCATCAAAAATTTGACCAGCTGCGCAGGTTTTCTTACAGCGTTTGAGACACGCGACATGACCACCCGGCCAGCGACACGCCGTAAAACCGGAAATTATATCGAGTTCTGCCGAAGCTGCCTATAGCTGTGGCAAATGGGCGTAATCCTCACTGAAGCTTCCCGGCATGTGAAGCGCAATTGCCCTGAGCCGCCCAGGTCGGGTGCAGGGAATAATGGATGCGTTGCTTCGTTTTCTGCCTGCCTTCCGGACATGAACCCATTTGCCTCCACCTCCACCATGCCTGCTCGCCCCAAGAACAAGACGGTTGCCGCCTGGCTGGCCTTGATCGGCGGGCCGCTGGGGCTGCATCGCTTTTACCTGCACGGACTTGGGGACTGGCTTGGCTGGCTGCTGCCCATTCCCACGGCGCTCGGCATCTACGGCATCGAGCGCGTGCAGCAGCTGGGGCAGGACGACAGGCTGAGCTGGCTGCTGATCCCGCTGCTCGGCTTCACCATTGCGGGCTGCGCCCTGCGCGCCATTCTCTACGGCCTGATGGAGCAGGGAAACTGGAACCGGCTCTTCAATCCCTCGATCGAGGCCGACGCGCCTGCGGGACGCACCCAATGGGCCACGATTTTTGCCGTAAGCCTGTCCCTGATGCTGGGGGCCACCGTGCTGATGGCCAGTATTGCCTACAGCTTCCAGCACTACTTCGAATATCAGGTCGAAGAGGCACGCAAGATTTCGCAATAGGCCCAGCGTCTCAAGCACTGCGAAGCTGATTCGGCCGCGCCGCTTTTGTAAGCAAAAGTCTAATTTTTCGCCTCTGGACCCCAAAGCACCGCCGGCACATTCCACAGAACCCACAATGCCGATCTGAGGAACATCTTGCAACGACTGCATCCCGGCGGTTTTCGCAATGCGACGGCTTTGCTGCGCCAGCCTGAAGAGGTCTTATGTCTGCAACTAACGAAAAGTCTGCCAGATCCGACATGCACGGGCAAAGCGCCTTTCCCGCCGCCACCAGTCTGGTGGGCGTGTACGGAGAGCAGCTTTTCCGCATTCTCGAGCAGACCAGCAGCGGCTATGTGCTGCTGGATGCCCAGAATCGGGCTCAGCGCTGGAATGATGGTTATCTGCAGCTGTTTCCCTGGCTGGGGCCCACCCTCAAGGTAGGCACATCTCTGCAAACCGCTCTGCAGACAGCTGCAAGCGCAGCCCCGGCAAGCTTGGCCCCGGCCCTGAGCCATATCGCCCAAAGCCATCAAGCACTGATTGCGCGCCAGCAGGCCCATGCCCAGTTCCAGCTGCCCAACGGACGCAGGCTCAATCTGTCGGCTCATGCCCTGTCGGCCAATTACACCGTGCTGGCCTGCAAGGAGCTGCTGCCTCATGCAAGCGAGGCTGAAAGCCTTTCCTTCTTCGACGTGCTGACCAATCTGCCCAATCGGCGCCTGCTGCTGGACCGGCTGTCCCAGGCCATGATCCAGTCCGAGCGCACGGGCTGGCGCGGGGCCTTGCTGACCATAGACATGGAACCGGTGGCGGGCTCGCCCGCCAGCACGGGGGACAGCCCGGCCGGCCTGGCGCAGAACATCGCACAGCGTCTTCTCGGCTGCGTGCGCTCCTGCGATACCGTGGCCAGACTGGACGCTGCGCACTTTGTCATCATGGTCTCGGATCTCTCTCCGGATATCGAGATGAGCACGGTACTGGTGGAACGTCTGGGAGAGCGTCTGCAGGAAAGCCTGAACGGCAGCTACCCGCTCGGCAACAAAAGCGCGATGCTGGAGGCCAATATCGGCGCCACTTTGTTCGGCCCGCACTCTCGCTCCGCCACCGAATTGCTTCAGCAGGCAGAGATCGCCATGTACCGCCTGCGCGACGAGGAAGCCCGGGGCCTGCACTTCTTCAGCCCCGAGCAGCGCATCCTGGCCAATGATCGCCAGCACCTTGAGCAGGAGCTGCGCGAAGCCCTGCGTCTGGGCCAGTTCGAGCTGCATTACCAGGCCCAATACTCCGCCGGCGGTGACGTCAACGGTCTGGAAGCCCTGCTGCGCTGGCGCCATCCTAGGCGAGGACTGGTACCACCGAGCATCTTCCTGTCCGTGGCCGAGGAAACCGACATCATCGTTCCGCTGGGCCGCTGGAGCATTCAAGCCGCCTGCGAGCAATTGGCCAGATGGAAAGCCGATCCACAACTGGGCAAGCTGCCCATCTGCGTCAACATCAGCGCCAAGCAGCTCAGGCAGGCCGATCTGGCCGAGCAGTTGCAGGACATCATCAGCCAGACAGGGGCCGACCCGGCCTTGCTGCTGCTGGAGCTTTCCACCCAAGCGCTGAGCCCCTCGCACGCGGATATCGTTCCGACCCTCACCCGTCTTCGCACCATGGGACTGCGGCTGTCACTCGACGACTTTGGCGACAGTTCCCATATGCAGCAAGCGCTGCAGCAGCTTCCCCTGAACCAGCTCAAGCTCTCGCACTCCCTGGTCCAGCGCCTGGGCCCCAACAATGCCGCCGAAGCTGCCGTGCAGGCGGCCATCGCGCTGGCCGCCCGCCATCAGATGACGATAGTCGGCGCAGGAGTGGAAACCCTGGAGCAGCGCGCCCTGCTGGCGCAATATGGCTGCGAGCATTTCATGGGCTATCTGCTCAGCCCCCCGGCACCGGTCGGCCAGCTCAGGTCGCTGCTGCAGCGGCAGGTCGTATCCAGCCTGCAGGAAACTGCAGCTTGACTACCGTGTTTCAGCCATGAAAAAAAGGCTTCGCAATGCGAAGCCTTTTTGGCATTTCACCCCTGATTGGCAAGCGCTAACCGCCATCAATCAAGGAGTACACAAGCTCAATACAGTTGCAGGCTGACCCAGTAGGCAATGGATGCCACAAAGGCGCTGGCAGGAATCGTCAGAATCCATGCCCAGACGATATTGCCAGCCACGCCCCAGCGCACGGCACTCGCGCGCTGCGTGGAGCCCACGCCCACGATGGCACCGGTAATGGTGTGCGTGGTCGAGACGGGAACCCCCAGGAAGGTGGCGAAGAACAGGGTCAGTGCACCACCGGATTCGGCGCAGAAGCCACCTACGGGCTTGAGCTTGGTGATCTTCTGACCCATGGTCTTGACGATGCGCCAGCCGCCAAACATGGTGCCCAGACCGATGGCCAGATAGCAGCTCACGATGGTCCACAAGGGTGGCTCGGCATCACCGGCATTGGCATAACCCGTGGCAATCAGCAGCAGCCAGATGATGCCGATGGTCTTTTGCGCATCGTTGCCGCCGTGACCCAGGCTGTAGGCACCGGCAGACACCAGTTGCAGACGGCGGAACCACTTGTCCACGCGATTCGGGCTGGCCCGGCGGAAAATCCAGGCCACCAGCACCATCATCAGCGAACCCAGCAGAAAGCCCAGCACGGGAGAGACGAAGATGAAGGCCACGGTCTTCCAGATGCCGCTGGCGATCAGCGCGCCCGCGCCGGCCTTGGCGATCACCGCACCCACGATGCCGCCTATCAGGGCATGCGAGGAACTGCTGGGAATGCCGTAGATCCAGGTGATGATGTTCCAGGTGATGGCCCCCACCAGAGCGCCGAACACGACATGCGTGTCAACGATGCCCGGCTGAACAATACCCTTGCCCACGGTTGCCGCCACACTGAGGTGGAAGACGAAAACCGCCACAACGTTGAAGAACGCGGCAAATGCCACGGCCTGAGTAGGTTTGAGAACCCCCGTGGAAACCACGGTGGCAATCGAATTGGCAGCGTCGTGAAAGCCGTTCATGAAATCGAACAGCAAGGCGAGCACCACCAGCAAAATCACAACCCAGAGGGCTGCCTGTACCGGCTCCATGATCGGACTCCAGCGAGAATCAGGAATTCTCGAGGACGATGCCCTCGATCAGGTTCGCCACGTCTTCGCAGCGGTCCGTGATGGTTTCCAGCAGCTCATAGATAGCCTTGAGCTTGATCACCTCACGCACATCGGGCTCTTCACGGAACAGCTTGCTCATGGCCGCACGCATCACGCGGTCGGCATCGCCTTCCAGGCGGTCGATCTCGTCGCAGGTCTTGCTGGCGGCGTCCACGATCGTGGGGTCCGAGAGGCGGTCCAGCAGCTTGACGGCATCACGCACACGTTCGCAGCAGCGCACGCAAAGATCGGTCAGACGTGTGATTTCGTCTGTCATGTGACGCACGTCATACAGGGCCATGGTCTCGGCCGAGTCCTGAATCAGGTCGGCCACGTCGTCCATGGTGTTGATCAGCGAGTGGATATGTTCGCGATCCAGGGGCGTGATGAAGGTCTTGTGCAGCAGCTTGGTGACATCATGGGTCACACGGTCGGCTGCGCGCTCGGCGTTGTCCACATCGGCGTTGTATTTTTCGCGCAGATGGGGATCGTTGTAATTTGCAACGAGTTGCGAGAAAGCATGAGCTGCTTCAACGATGCGGTCCGCATGTTGATTGAACATCTCGAAAAAATTGCCTTCGCGCGGCAATAGCTTGCCAAACAGCATGAATGCTCCTTACCGGGGAAAAGAAACCAGGCGACTCACTGCAAAAAGGTGCATGGTTCCCGGCTCAAACGGGGCGGAGTTTACTCTTGAGTCATTGTGCGTTTCAGCGCGTCTTCAAGACACCCCTTCGGGCACCACGAAAAATAAAATACAAGCTCTGCGCCATGTTAGGAACTGTCACAAAGCCTGTGATTCCTCCAGACAGCAGCACAAAGCAGAAATCCGCCCGTCGAATGCACCGACCGCAGGAGCATGTCACTCTGCCACGCGAAAACGTTCCAAATACTTCTTTTTGTAATATACAAATTCTATGCAACGACAAAAAAGAATTAAAAGGAACTAAAAAGAAATGAATAAAACAATCAAAGAACCATGAAAAACGTCATTTTTTTGTCATTTTCTTGAATTTCAGGGGAATTAGGGTTCGCCCTGGACTGCGGGAGAGCGCCACGATCGTACAGCGCACAGCGATCGAAGGCCCCCTCGTCGAGGCTTACTCTCCCAGGTAGGCCGCACGCACGCGCGGATCGCTCAGCAAGGTCTGGCCCGGCCCCGTCATGGTGATGATGCCGGACTCCATGACATAACCCCGATCGGCCAGCGCCAGCGCGCGACTGGCGTTCTGCTCCACCAGCACCATGGTCACACCCAGCGCATAGACATTGCTGACCACCTCGAAGATCTTGTCCACCATGATGGGCGACAAGCCCATGGACGGCTCGTCCAGCAGCAGCACCTTGGGCTGGCTCATGAGCGCGCGCGCCATGGCCAGCATCTGCTGCTCGCCCCCGGACATGGTGCCCGCCAGCTGATCCTTGCGCTCCTTCAGACGCGGAAAGATGCCGAACATGCGCTCGATATCCGCCTGTATGCCGGCCTTGTCCTTACGGGTGTAGGCACCCATGAGCAGATTTTCGGTAATCGTCATGCGGGCAAACACGCCGCGCCCCTCGGGCACCATGACCAATCCTTCGGCTACCAGATCCCAAGCCCCCTTGCCCTTGATGCTTTGGCCCAGGTAGAGAATTTCGCCATCGGCAATCGGCAGCCCTCGCGTGACGGCCTTCATGGTCGTGGTTTTGCCCGCGCCGTTGGAGCCGATCAACGAAACCAGCTCACCCTGATGCACCTGAAAGTCCACGCCGTTGACAGCCTGAATGCCGCCATAGCCCACCTTCAGGCCCTTCACCTGCAGCAACACCGGGGCCGTGGACTTGGAGGCCTGCGCCTGTTCCAGCACTTGATCCTGCATCTTCAATGGCCTCCCGTGCCCAGATAGGCTTCAATCACTTTTTCATTCTTCTGCACTTCGGCAGGCGTGCCTTCGGCAATCGGCTTGCCATAGTCCAGCACCGTCACCCGGTCGCACAGGCCCATGACCAGCTTCACATCGTGCTCAATCAACAAGATGGTGCGGTGGTCGTTGCGAATGCGGTCGATCAGCTCACGCAATTGCACCTTCTCGGTTGCGTTCATGCCGGCAGCCGGCTCATCCAGCGCAATCAGCTGCGGGTCTGTCGCCAGAGCACGGGCAATCTCCAGCCGACGCTGGTCGCCATAGGACAAGGTACGCGCCTTGAAGTCCGCATACTTGCCGATGCCGACATAGTCGAGCAGCTCGCGCGAGCGGGCCCGAATCGCGGCTTCCTCGGCCTTGAAACCCTTGGTGCGAAACACCGCTCCGAGCAGGCCCGAATGCGTGCGCACATGGCGCCCGACCATGACGTTTTCCAGTGCCGTCATCTCGGCAAACAGGCGGATGTTCTGGAAGGTCCGGGCAATGCCGGCCCTGGCCACCTTGTGCACCGCCGTCGGCTCATAGGGCTTTCCGGCCAGCTCGAACTTGCCGGTATCGGGCGTATAGAGGCCGGTGATCACATTGAAAAACGTGGTCTTGCCCGCGCCATTGGGGCCGATCAGGCCATAGACCTGGCCTCTCTCAATCTTCATGCTCACACCGGACAGCGCCTGCAACCCGCCAAAGCGCTTGGAGATGTCCGAGACATGAAGGACTGCGGAAGTCGTGCTCTCTGCCATATCAGTTCACATTCCTTGTCTGTGCAGTCATCAGGACTGGCGATCCAGGCTTTTGGCATGCTCGGGCGTGGGCCAGAGGCCGCGCGGGCGCATCAGCATGATGACGATCATGGCCAGGGCGATCAGCAGCTGGCGCAGGATGGAAGCATCGAGGCGTCCATCGGTCATCTGCTGCAGCGGCCCGGCCACATAGCGCAGCACTTCGGGCAGGGCCGAGAGCAGCACCGCCCCCAGAATCACGCCGGGAATATGGCCCAGACCGCCGAGCACGACCATTGCCACGATCATCACGGACTCCATGAGGCTGAAGGACTCGGGCGAGACAAAGCCCTGGAAGGCAGCAAACATGGAGCCGGCCACGCCACCAAACGAAGCCCCCATGCCGAAGGCCAGCAGCTTCATATTGCGCACATTGATGCCCATGGCCTTGGCGGCGATTTCATCCTCCCGGATCGCCATCCAGGCACGGCCTATGCGCGAATCCTGCAAGCGGTAGCAGATCACGATGGTGGCCAGCACCAGCACCAGAAACAGGTAGTAGTACAGCGTGACGGAGGAGATGTCGTAGCCGAAGATCTCATGCCGCTTGGCCAGGTCGAAGCCGAAGATCTTGACCGAATCGATCTGGCCGATGCCCTTGGGGCCGTTGGTGATGTTGACGGGCTGATCCAGGTTGTTCAGGAAGATGCGGATGATCTCGCCGAAGCCCAGTGTCACGATGGCCAGATAGTCTCCGCGCAGCCGCAGCACCGGCAGCCCCAGCAACACCCCCGTACAGGCGGCCAGCAACATACCCAGCGGAATCACCAGCCAGATCGAGGTGTGCAGCCCGTTGGGAAACATGGCTACAAAGCCTTCGAAGGTCTCGGCCAGATGCGGCGATGCCATGAGCGCAAACATATAGGCGCCCACGGCATAGAAAGCCACATAGCCCAGATCCAGCAGGCCGGCGTAACCGACCACGATGTTCAGGCCCAGCGCCAGCATCACGTAAAGCAGGGCCAGATCGGCGATGCGCACCCAGGCATTGCCGAAATACTGCAGGATCAGCGGCAGCACCAGAAGGCCTATGCCGCCCAGGATCCAGTGGAGTGTCTTGTTGTTCTTCATGGGCACTCCCTCAGGCACGGTCCGCCACACGCTCACCCAGCAGGCCCGAAGGGCGCAGCGTCAGGATGATGATGAGCACGATGAAGGCAAAGATATCGGTGTACTGGCTGCCCAGCACGCCGCCCGTCAGATCGCCGATATAGCCTGACCCGATGGACTCGATCAGCCCCAGCAGCAGGCCGCCCACCACGGCTCCGGCCAGATTGCCGATGCCGCCGAATACGGCCGCCGTGAAGGCCTTGAGACCCGGCAGGAAACCCATGGTGTGATGAGCCGTGCCGTAGTTGGAGGCATACATGATGCCGGCAATCGCAGCCAGCACGGCACCGATGATGAAGGTGGCGGAAATCACCATATCGGGCTTGACGCCCATCAGCGCTGCCACACGCGGGTTTTCGGCCGTGGCCCGCATCGCGCGCCCCAGCCTGGTGTAGTTGACCAGGTACATCAGCGTGGCCAGCGCAATCGCCGTGACCGCCAGCACCAGAATCTGCGTGGGCGTGATCACTGCCGTGCCGATCTCATAGGGCGTGGACGACAGCAGCGTGGGATAAGCCTTGTAATTGGGCTTCCAGATGATCATGGCCAGGGTCTGCAGCAGGATGGAGACACCGATGGCCGTGATCAGCGGCGCAAGGCGCGGGCTGCTGCGCAGCGGCCGGTAGGCCACCTTCTCGATCACGAAGTTCAGCGATGCGGCCACTACGCAGGCGATGATGGCGGCGATCAAAAGCATGAGCCAGCCCGGCAGATAAGGCATTGCCTCCTGCATCAGGCCGATGCAGCTCCAGCTGGTCAAAGCCCCTACCATCAGCACCTCGCCATGCGCGAAGTTGATCAGCTGAATGATGCCGTACACCATGGTGTAGCCCAGGGCTATCAAGGCGTACATGCTGCCTAACACCAGACCATTGATGATCTGCTGCAGCAAGATATCCATAAGCGCGCTCCCCTTCCCTCGATCCAAGACGGAGACACTGCGAGCCTCTCATCCCGAACGACGGAGCCAGCGATGCCAAGGTTCCTCTTCTGCAGTCCGCCGCTTTGTGGGCTGCTTGTCGCAAAAGAGTGAATCGATTCTAGGGAGCTGTTTTCAGGACTCAGGGCCGGGGTTTCCCGTGCGCAGGCCCAAAATGCTGCAACGCAATAATTTCATCGATAGCACAAGCCCAATAAATACAGGCACTTAGTCACGACTTGCCACCCGAACTAGCGAAAAACCCTAGAAACGCCGCAAAAAATGCAGCATTCAACCAGTGCCAGTTGTGCAACACCTGGGCAACTCGCGCTTTACAAGCCGGCCTGCTCATCATCTGCCGCGCGAGCGGCGTCGTTGAGCGCCTTGAGCTCTGCCAGCTTCTGGCCGATCTTGATTTCCAGCCCCCGCGCCACGGGCTGGTAGAAGCCGGGGTCTTCCATTCCTTCAGGCAGATAGCGCTCTCCCGCCGCAAAGCCGCCCTCCTCGCTGTGGGCATAGCGGTAATCCCGGCCGTAGTCCAGCTGCTTCATCAGCTTGGTTGGGGCGTTGCGCAGATGAAGCGGTACAGGCCTTGTGGTGTCGCCCTTCACAAAGGCCTTGGCCTTGTTGTAGGCCATATAGCCGGCATTGCTCTTGGGCGCCACAGCCAGGTAGATCACGGCCTGGGCCAGGGCCAGTTCACCCTCGGGGCTGCCCAGGCGTTCATAGGTCGCAGCGGCATCGTTGCACATCTGCATGGCGCGCGGGTCGGCAAGTCCGATGTCTTCCCAGGCCATGCGCACGATGCGGCGCGCCAGATAGCGCGGATCGGCCCCGCCGTCCAGCATGCGGCAAAACCAGTACAGCGCCGCATCGGGGTCCGAGCCGCGCACGGATTTGTGCAGCGCGCTGATGGTGTCGTAGAACTGCTCGCCCCCCTTGTCATAGCGGCGCATGCGCTCGCCCAGCACCTTGAGCAGCCAGCCATCGGTAATGCTTTCCACCCCCGCCTGCTCGGCCGTGATGGACAGGGTCTCCAGCGTGTTCAGCAAGCGGCGTGCATCGCCGTCAGCGTAGGCAATCAAGCGATCCAGCGCTTCATCTTCGATAGTGGGAACCGCCTTGATGACCTGGGCTTTGGCCACAATCTGCTTCAGATCGTCGGTCGTCAGACTTTGCAGCACATAGACAGCTGCCCGCGACAGCAGGGCCGAGTTGACCTCGAACGACGGGTTCTCCGTGGTCGCACCGATGAAGGTGAACAGTCCGCTTTCCACATGGGGCAGAAAAGCGTCCTGCTGGCTTTTGTTGAAGCGGTGCACCTCGTCCACGAACACGATGGTGCGCTGCTGCAGCAGGCCGCTTCGCGCGGCCTGCGCCTGCTCCACGGCCTCGCGGATGTCCTTGACACCACCCAGTACGGCGCTGATGGAAATGAACTGTGCATCAAAGGCATCGGCCATGAGCCGGGCAATCGTGGTCTTGCCCACGCCGGGCGGCCCCCAGAGTATGCAGCTGTGCGGGCGGCCCGACTCGAAGGCCAGACGCAGCGGCATGCCCTCTCCCAGCACATGCTGCTGGCCAATGACTTCGGCCAGCGTGCGCGGCCGCAGGCGCTCGGCCAGGGGCTGATGGGGAATGGCCGAAGATGAGGAGTTGTTGTGCGTAACCATGGCCCCTCAAGTATCCAACGCTACGGCCGCCCGTGCAGCCAAATGGGTCGGGACTGTTTTACGCACTGGATTGCAGCCACCATCGATAGCGCTTAACCCCAGCACTCCTATCAGAATTTTTCATAAGACAAAATAGCGTTTTAACGGATTCAATCTCTCCATTAACGAGGCCACCCCTCGCCCCATGGAGGTACTGCCCCCATCCGGCCTGCCAAAAACCAGGCCAGCCAGGCCCGGCAGCGCGTTTAGATTCATTGCGGGCCGCCTCATCTGCGCCGCGCAATGCCTGTGCCTGATAGGGCTACCGCCATCAGCCAGAAATCAATCGAAAGCATCCGCAAACTTTCCTTGGTTCCACACTGCTCCAGGGCGTGCCAGCGCTGCACGCCTGAGCCTACGCGTATGAAAAAACTCAAGACCTGGGACATTTTTGCCCTTGGTTTCATGACCTTTGCCCTGTTCCTCGGGGCAGGCAACATCATCTTCCCTCCCATGGTGGGCCTGGCCGCCGGTGAAAACCTGCTCGGAGCCTCGACCGGCTTTCTGCTGACCGGCGTCGGTCTGCCCCTGCTCGGGGTGATCGCCCTGGCCCGCGTGGGCGGCGGTCTGGACACCCTGACCAGCCCCATAGGCCGCATTGCCGGCCTGGTGCTGGCCGTGGCCATCTATCTGACCATAGGCCCTCTGTTTGCGACGCCACGCACGGCCACCGTGTCCTTCGAAATGGGCCTGGCCCCCTTCGTCGGAAACACGCCCGCCATGCTGCTGGCCTTCACCATCGCCTATTTCGTGGCCGTGGCGCTGCTGTCGCTGTTCCCCGGCAAGCTCATGGACAACGTGGGCAAGATCATCACGCCCGTGCTGATCCTGGCGCTGGCCGTGCTCGGCGGCTCTGCCGTGCTGGCCCCCGTGGATGGCTACAGCGTCAGCACCGAGGCCTATGCCTCGCAGGCAGCCGCCTTCTCCGAAGGCTTTCTGCAGGGCTATCAGACCATGGACGCGCTGGCCTCGCTGATCTTCGGCATCGTCATCGTCAACGCGATCAAGGCCGCCGGCGTGAGCGACAGCAGGCTTCATACGCGCTACTGCATCTATGCCGGCATCATTGCCGCGACCTGCCTGGGTCTGGTCTATGTCTCACTGATGTATCTGGGCGCCACCAACAGCCAGCTGGCCGCCAACGCCTCCACCGGCGTGCAGATTCTCACGGCCTTTGTGCAGCAGACCTTCGGCCCCGCAGGTCTGTGGCTGCTGGCCACCGTCATCATGCTGGCCTGCCTGACCACCGGCGTGGGCCTGATCACGGCCTGCAGCAGCTTCTTCAGCGAGCTGACCGGCATCTCCTATCGCACCATGGTCATCGGCCTGTCGATCTTCAGCACTGCCGTGGCCAACCAGGGCCTGGCCCAGCTGATTGCCGTGGCCGTGCCTGTGCTCGTGGGCCTGTATCCAGTGGCCATCGCCCTGATCGCCCTGAGCCTGCTGCACCGCTGGAACCAGCCGGCGCTCGTCTACATCCCCGTGATGAGCACCTCCCTGGTCTTCGGCCTGTTTGATGCCGCCAGGGCTGCCAAGCTCGACTTCCTGGTGCCCGCCTGGCTGGACATGCTGCCCGGTGCCGCCCTGGGCATGGGCTGGGTCACCCCGGTGGTCTGCGTGCTGGTGCTGGCAGGCCTGCTGGATTTCGCCCTCGGCAACAAGCGGGCTGCCGCAAACGCCACGCGAGCCTGATCTCAAGCTGGAGGATAGCTTCCAAAAGCATAGCCATCCGTGCTTCACTCACAAGGGATTGACCCTTGTTTCACATAAAAAAGGCCTGCGAACACCATCCGCAGGCCTTTTTGCCGATGCATGCCGCGCTTTTACTGCTTGAGCACGTCGGCCCCCTTGGGCACCGTGAAGTGGAAGGTCGATGCCGGCAGGGAAGCCTGGGTTTGCAGGCCCTTGAACTGCATCAGCGAGCGCTGGCCAAAGCTGTCCTCGATATCCAGCGCTGCCAGCTTTCCTTCGGGTGTGAAGCCTATGCGCACACTCTTGAGCTGACCGCCTTTCTGCCTGGGACTGGCCAGCACCCATTCCAGACCATCGGCATCAGGCTGGTTGCCCAGCTCGAAATCGGCCTTCAAGGCCTTGAGATCGGTGGCAGAGGTCAGGATGGCCGCCGGTGTGCTGCCCAGCACCTGGGCCTGGGCACGCTCCGTCACCTGGTTCAGGTCGGCATCGTACAGCCACAGCGTCTTGCCGTCGGCCACGATGAGCTGCTCGAAAGGCTTGGTGTAGTTGAAGCGGAACTTGCCGGGCCGCTGGAATTCGAAGCTGCCGCTGGACACCTTGGTACGCGCCTCCTGCCCGGACTTGGGGGGCGAGGTCACGGACTGGGTGAAGTCGGCCTTGCCCGCCTGGGCATTCTTCATGAAGGACTCAAGGCTTTTCAGACCATCAGCCATTGCAGCACTTGCGCTGCCAACCATCAAAATTGCAGTCAAAAGACGTTTCATGACTCTCCTTCTTGTGCGCGGCTCACTCGCTGCGAGCCGGAACTAGAACATCGCGCTGCCCACTGGATGTGAGCGAGCTGACCAGGCCGGCCTTTTCCATCTGCTCGAGCAGATTGGCCGAGCGGTTGTAGCCGATGCGCAGTTTGCGCTGAACATAGGAAATGCTGGCCTTGCGGTCCTTCAGCACGATTTCGACAGCCTGATCGTACAGCTCGTCCTTTTCGCCGCCGCCCTCGCCATCGTCATCGCCCCCCTCGCCGTCGACAGAGCCGCCTTCCAGGATGCCTTCGATGTAGTCGGGATCGCCCTGCTCCTTGAGATAGCTGACCACACGGTGCACCTCGTCGTCGGAGACAAAAGCGCCATGCACGCGAATCGGCAGACCGGTGCCGCTGGCCATGTAGAGCATGTCGCCCATGCCCAGCAGGGTTTCGGCCCCCATCTGGTCCAGCACGGTGCGGCTGTCGATCTTGCTGGAGACCTGGAAGGCAATACGCGTCGGAATATTGGCCTTGATCAGGCCGGTGATCACGTCCACGCTGGGGCGCTGGGTCGCAAGAATCAGATGAATGCCGGCCGCACGCGCCTTTTGCGCAAGGCGGGCGATGAGTTCTTCGATCTTCTTGCCCACCACCATCATCAGATCGGCCAGCTCGTCGATCACGATGACGATGTGCGGCAGGCGCTGCAGCGGCTCGGGCTCCTCGGGCGTCAGGCTGAAGGGATTGGGAATCGACTCCTCGCGCGCCTTGGCCTCGTCGATCTTGCTGTTGTAGCCGGCCAGATTGCGCACGCCGAGCTTGCTCATGAGCTTGTAGCGGCGCTCCATCTCGGCCACGCACCAGTTCAGACCGTTGGCCGCCTGCTTCATGTCGGTGACCACGGGGCACAGCAAATGGGGAATGCCTTCATAGACCGACATTTCAAGCATCTTGGGATCGATCATGAGCAGACGCACATCGCGCGCCTCTGCCTTGTAGAGCAGGGACAGAATCATGGCGTTGATACCCACGGACTTGCCCGAGCCGGTCGTGCCGGCGACCAGCACGTGGGGCATCTTGGCCAGATCGGCGACCACGGAGTTGCCCACGATGTCCTTGCCCAGTCCCATGGTCAGCAGACTCTTGGCGTCGTGATAGACCTGCGAGCCCAGCACCTCGGACAAGCGGATCGATTGGCGCTTGGCATTGGGCAGCTCCAGCGCCATGAAGTTCTTGCCGGGAATGGTCTCGATCACGCGGATCGACACCAGGGACAGCGAACGCGCCAGATCCTTGGCCAGATTGACGATCTGCGAGCCCTTGACGCCCGTGGCGGGTTCGATCTCGTAGCGCGTGATCACAGGGCCGGGCATGGCCGCAACCACACGCACTTCCACGCCAAAGTCCTTGAGGCGCTTTTCAATCAGCCGGCTGGTCATCTCCAGCGTCTCGGCAGACACCAGCTCCTGGCGCTGCTGGGCCTGGTCCAGCAGGTCCACCTGAGGCAGCTTGCTGTCGAGATGATCGGTGAACAGCGGCTTCTGGCGCTCCTTGACCACCCGGGCGCTGGGCTGGCTGGCCTCCTGCAGCACGGGCTCGATGATCTGCACAGGCTGGTGCACCGGTGCCGTGATCGCGCCCTCGGTTCGGTCAAACACCACTTCCTCGCGCTCACGAGCGGCTTTCTTGCCCGCCGAGACATCCTTGGCAATTTCTCGGCGCTCACGCCCGAACTGCACCATGCCGTCCAGACGCGCGCCCAGGCCCTCGGCCAGCTTGCCCCAGGAAAAGCCGAACACCATGGCGGCGCCCAGCACGAACAGGCAGATGCCGATCAGGCCCGAGCCGGCAAAGCCCAGCCACTTGAGGGCGTTGAAGCCCATCATGTAACCGAACACACCGCCAGCGGGGCCAGGCAGCAGATTCTCGAAACGGTACAGGCGCGTCCATTCCAGCGCGCAGCTGGCAATCATCAAAATGGCCAGACCGCCCCAGAACAGAAAGCGGCGACGCCACAGCGGCATCAGCGCCAGAGGACTGCCATCCTTGTTCACCCCGCCACGCATCCAGCGCACCAGCGATGTCACCCAGGTCTGCACGGCGGCCAGCACCAGCCACCAGATGGACATGCCGAAGCCGAAGTAGCAGGCATCAGCCAGCCAGGCGCCCACACGGCCCATCCAGTTATGCACAAACGGCCTCTGTCCGGCGCCCGAGGTGGACCAGGCTGCGTCTTGCGGCGAGTAGGTGAACATGGCCATGAGCCAGAACACCAGTGCCAGCAGGCCGATCAACAGCAAAACCTCCTGGCTGAAGCGAATCACTCCATAGCGCGGAGCGGCAGCGCGGGATTTTGATTTGCTGGAAGAAGACGCGTTCGAAGCGTTCAATGTATATGTCATACGCAGGCGCAAGCTTACCTTAGGCCCTTATCCAAGCGGTACATTCGGCCAAGACGATCGCTCAGCGTAATGCAAGCACATGCAACAAAACAGCCATACGGCAGCCAGATTCGCTTCATCACTATCATTTTTAACAATTCCGGTGATTAAAAACCGCTGCACGCGCAGACCTTGATCCGGAGCGATACTCCCACATCTTTCCAATGTTTTCATGACCGCGCGCCGGTTGTCGGCCTGCTTTTTCCAGAGTTCCGCTCCATGTCCTCTACCAAACACGCACAAGTTCTCATCCTGGGCTCCGGCCCTGCCGGCTACACCGCCGCCGTCTACGCCGCCCGTGCCAATCTCAAGCCTCTGCTGATCACCGGCATGGCCCAGGGCGGCCAGCTGATGACCACCACCGAAGTGGACAACTGGCCTGCCGACGTCATGGGCGTGCAGGGCCCCGAGCTGATGCAGCGGTTTCAGGAACATGCCGAGCGCTTCAAGACCGAAATCGTTTTCGACCACATCAACCAGGTCGACTTCTCCAAGCGTCCCTTCACCCTGACCGGCGACAGCGGCGTCTACACCTGCGACTCGCTGATCATCGCCACCGGCGCATCGGCCAAGTACCTGGGCCTGCCTTCCGAGGAGGCCTTCATGGGCCGCGGTGTCTCCGCCTGCGCCACCTGCGACGGCTTCTTCTACCGCGAGCAGCCCGTCTGCGTGATCGGCGGCGGCAACACGGCTGTGGAGGAAGCCCTGTATCTGTCCAATATCGCCAGCAAGGTCACCCTGGTGCACCGCCGCGACAGGTTCAAGGCCGAGCCCATCCTCGTAGACAAGCTGATGGACAAGGTCAAGGAAGGCAAGATCGAGCTCAAGACCCACTTCACCCTGGATGAAGTGCTGGGCGACCAGAGCGGCGTGACCGGCATCCGCATCAAGAGCACCCAGGACGGCCACACAGAAGAGGTCAAGCTGCAAGGCGCCTTCATCGCCATCGGCCACCACCCCAACACCGACATCTTCCAGGGTCAGCTGGAGTTGGAAAACGGCTACATCGTCACCCAGGGCGGCCTCAAGGGCTTTGCCACCCAGACCAGCGTGCCCGGCGTGTTCGCCGCTGGCGACTGCCAGGATCATGTCTACCGCCAGGCCATCACCAGCGCCGGCACCGGCTGCATGGCGGCCCTGGACGCCCAGCGCTTCCTGGAACAGGAGTCCTGATGACGCCAGACCGCTTCGGCGTCTGAGCGGCTGTTAGCGCATGTTCGGCGCAAAAGCCCTTGGGTTTGGCCAGTTTTGGCCGGCACCAGGGGCTTTTTTGCGATAACGCTATAATGGCAGACTTTGCTGAATTCCAGGTTCGCGCTTTAGCGTGCTTCGGGACTTCCGCAATCGGGCTACCGCCACCCATTACAAACTGGCGAGGTGAGGTTGTCGGCACCTCCTGCTCCTGCAGGATTCCAGAGCCGGCGGCCGATTCAACTATCGGAGTGTCCCAATGGCACGCGTATGTGAAGTTACGGGCAAGAAGCCCATGGTGGGCAACAATGTTTCCCACGCCAACAACAAGACCAAGCGTCGTTTCCTCCCCAACCTGCAATACCGCCGCTTCTGGGTGGAGAGCGAAAACCGTTGGGTGCGCCTGCGCGTTTCCAGCGCTGCTCTGCGCCTGATCGACAAGAACGGTATCGACTCCGTGCTCGCAGACATGCGCGCTCGTGGCCAAGCTTAATTTCCTGAAGGAGAAACACCATGGCTGCTAAAGGCGGACGCGAAAAGATCAAGCTGGCTTCCACTGCTGGTACCGGTCACTTCTACACAACGACCAAGAACAAGAAGACGATGCCTGAAAAGATGTCGATCATCAAGTTCGACCCCAAGGCTCGCAAGCACGTCGAGTACAAGGAAACCAAGCTGAAGTAATTCGGCCTGTTTCCTGAAAAACCGCCTCACGCAAGTGCAGGCGGTTTTTTTATGCCTTAGTGACGCCTGTCGCGGCGCAAGAGCTGAGGCGGCGAGCCTCCCTATACTGGGCACTTTGCAACGAACAGGGATGGATCACATGAATCACAAGACGCTGAGCACATTGCTTTTCTCGCTTGCCGTGTCGCCAGCCGTCTTCGGCCAGACCTTCATCTGCCCCACGGGACCCGGCCCCGGCCAGCGCCAGGTCGGCATGACGGGCGGCTCACCGGGTCTGGCCTCCGTGCCCGTGTGCGAGCAGTTCAGCTCCGCACCCGCCGCCACCCAACGCGCCGAACCATCGCCCGCCGATGCCCTGGGTAGCTTGGCACGCGGCCAGCTGGAGCTGCTGCGCGAAGGCCAGGAGCTGATCAAGGAAGGACAGAGAATTGCACAAGACCCGCAGTACCAGAAGCTGCGCAAGGGCTACTGGATGTTCTCGCATGACGAGAAAAACCCGCGCTCGGGTCTTGGATGTGCGGCGATTTTTGGCAGCATGTCCGGTGCCGTTCAGCTTTCCGGCCCCACGGCCAAGCACGACGGTGCCCTGCTGACCTTTCTGGGCATGGACATTCCCCAGCCCGCCAGCCCGCGCAAGATCAGAACCACTCTGACCCAGAACCAGGACCGGCCCCAGGAGGTTGGTGCCATCAACTACACCATGTCCAATGGCAAATGGGGAGCCATCGTCTACGCGCTGGGCGGCCCCGAAGCACTGGTCAAGGAGCTGGGTGAAGAGGAGGAAGCCCGTTTCAAGGTCTCCATGGAAGGCAAGGAAGTGATCAGCACCTTCTACAAGGAAGGCGGCAAGGCCCGTGAGTTCCTGAGCAAGTGCATGGCCGGTCAGCCGACGAAATAAAGGACCCCGGCCAGCGCTAGCTGCGCGGATTCTGCCCCAGCTGCCGGCAGGCCATAGCGCCCAGATCCTGCATCGCCCTGTCCATGAGTTCGTTGACCGGATGGGTGCAGGCCAGCCGCATGCAGTGCTCATACCTGCCGGAGTTGGAGAACATGCTGCCCGGCGCAATGCGTATGCCGCGCGCCAATGCTGCCGTGAACAAGTCCGAGGTGGACATCTGCCCGGGGAACTCCAGCCACAGACACAGGCCGCCGCTTGGAAGACTCATTCGCGTGCCCAGCGGAAAATGGCGCGCCACCAGTCTGGCCATGGCCTCGCGCTGTCGCTTGAGCTGCTGCCTGAGCTTTTCCAGGCTGCGCTGATGGGTGGGTGAGCCCAGCACCTCGGCCACGACCAGTTGCCCCAACGTCTGGGTATTGCGGCTTTGCGCAAATTTCAGCATCTGGATGCGGCCATGCCATTGGCCGCCATTCATCCAGCCCTGGCGCAGGCCCGGCGCCAGACTTTTGTTGAAGGCCTGGCAATAGATCACATGCCCGCAGACACTGTCCCAGGCCTTGAGCGGCTTCACCGGCGGCCCTTCGACAAACAGGCCGTAGGAGTCGTCCTCGATCAGCGCCGCCCCATGGGACGCGCACAGGGCCACGAGTCTGGCCTTTTTCTCATCCGGCATGCGCGCGCCCAGGGGCATCTGCAGATCCGGCACCACCACCACGGCCTTCAGGCGCGGCTGGGTCTGAAAGGCCAGCTCCAGCGCCTCGATGGACATGCCGGAGCGTGGGCTGCAGGGAATCTCCAGCGTTTTCAGCTGCAGGGACTCCACCACCTGCAGCAGGCCGTAATAGGTTGGCGACTCGACGGCCACCATATCCCCGGGGGATGCGACGGCAGCCAGCGCCAGGCTCACCGCTTCGGAATTGCCGGTGGTTGCCAGCACATCGGCAGGCGCCACACGGATACCGGAGGCCAGCGCCCGCCTGGCCATGGTCTGCTGAAACAGCGGGTGATTGCCCTGATTGGCCAGCAGTGAGCGCCCCTGCGAGAGCAGGGTCGGATGCTCGCGCAGCAGCCTGGTGACAGTCTTGTTCAGATAGTGATGATCGAACAAGGAAGCAGGCGGCGTGCAGCCGCCGATGTCCATATATACCTCGGCCTGGCGGCCGCGCTCGAGCAACAGCGAAATATGCTCGTTGATGCCCACAAAATGCGCATGTGCGCCCGGAGCCAGCGGCTGGCTCAGGTCCGGCTCGCTGGTCAGAGGGATATCGGCCGCTCTCGTCGCGCACACAAAGTAGCCCACACGGGGCCTGGCCTCCAGACAGCCCTGCGCTTCCAGAAAGCGCAGCACCTGCAAGGCCGTCGAGAGACTGATGTCATGCCGCGCCATCAGTTCGCGCACCGACGGCATGCGCTCCCCGGGTTTCAGGCTCCCCAGCTCTATGGCTGCACTGTAGTGCGCTGCCAGCCGTTGATATAGCGGCAGCAGCACATCGCTTGCCGCATCATCGACAGGCTGTGGTTCGGAGGGGGAGGAAGTCAGCATGATGACAAAAACGCAGGGCCGGGCAGGCATCATGCCAGCAAGCCCTGTTCTGCAACAGATACAGATTGTCAGCAAACACAGCAGAACAGATACACCGGAATCCGCGCTGCTACGCCTGCACATTACGGTTGCTGTGCCTGTTCTGCCAAGCCGTGCTTGCCTACGCTTGAGGGTCTGAATCACAGACCTCTAGCCACCATGTCACAGCCGGACCTGCCCCCGAAAACACATAGCCTCAACAGCGGCCAAGCCGCATCGCTGCTGTTTGAGCCAGGCAGCGAACTGTTCTGCCAGCAAGGGCCGCTGCGTCTGGCCATCGGGCCGCTGAGCTTTACCGACAATCACTTCGGCCAGCTCATGGTGCTGCAAACCGGGCAAAGCTGGCGTTGCCCCAGCCGCACCTGGGTGCAGCTGAGCGCGCCGGCGGGCGCGGCCTGGATTCAATATCCGGCGGCACGGACACAGCAAAGCCGCCCCCACCCGAACAGGGCAGTCAGGCGGCTTGAAGAGGGAAAAGGCCTGAGCTTCGCGCTTGCCAGAATCTGGCAGCAGCTTGGCAAGCTCGGCCTCAGACGTGGGCAGCGCGCAGCTTGACGGAAAAGTCCTTGAGTGCCGCAATGCCGCTGGCTTCGGCGCGCTGGCACCAGGCCTGCAACTGGCCGGTCAGCTGCTCGCGGCTCAGGCTGGTATTGAGCCACAGCTGACGCAGCTCTTCGCGCATGACCAGCATCTGGTCAATCACCGGGTGCGCAGCACGCGCCTGCGCCAACTGGCCCTGGGCACGCTCGGGCACCTTGTCGGCATCGCGGTGCAGCCAGCGCTGCACGCCCTTGAGCAACGAAACATCCGACTTCTGCGCCTGCCGCTGCTTGAGCAGATCCAGCTCATGCTGAACCGCCGTACGCACGCCGCGCGCATAACGGGCCATGACCTCGTAGCGATTGGCAATGATGGCTTCCAGCGTCAGCTCGTCAGCCACGGGCTTGACGGCGCCCATGCGCAGGCGCGGCGGGGTCTTCTTGACCTTGGCCCAGCCCAGCTTCTGCATGAGGCTGATATAGACCCAGCCGATATCGAACTCGTAGGGCTTGACGGAGAACTTGGCCGAAGTGGGGAAGGTATGGTGGTTGTTGTGCAGCTCTTCGCCGCCGATGATGATGCCCCAGGGCACCAGATTGGTGGAGGCATCCGTCGCCTCATAGTTGCGATAGCCCCAGAAATGCCCCACACCGTTGACCACGCCCGCCGCCCAGAATGGAATCCAGACCATCTGTACGGCCCAGATCGACAGGCCGATCGCGCCAAACAGCGCCACATTGAGGATGAGCATCAGCGAAGGGCCCATCACCGAATGGCGATAGATATTGCGCTCCATCCAGTCGTCAGGCGTGCCGTGACCGTATTTCCTGAGCGTTTCCTCGTTCCTGGCCTCGGCTCGGTAGAGTTCGGCACCTTCGCGCATCACCTTGGCCAGACCGCGCGTCTGCGGGCTGTGCGGGTCATCTGCGGTCTCGCACTTGGCGTGGTGCTTGCGGTGGATGGCCACCCACTCCTTGGTCACCATGCCCGTGCCCAGCCAGAGCCAGAAGCGGAAGAAATGCGAGGGAACAGGCCCCAGATCCAGCGCCCGGTGCGCCTGGCTGCGGTGCAGAAAGATCGTGACACCCGCAATCGTGAAATGGGTGGTGATCAGGGTGTAGAGCAGCAGCTGCCACCACGACAGATCCCACAGGCCATTGGCCATCCAGTCCACGACGGCATTCCCGATAGAGGCTATATCCAGCGACATAAATAACAAAGCCTTTGGCAAAAAACCGCGCTCACCCGATAAGAACGGTCGTGCCATTTTAGGCGAGACGCCGACCGATCTGCTGCCGATTTCCCGGCAGCAGATACCGGATTTGCACCGAAGTTACGCCTTTTTCACCCAAACAGCGGCGAAAAATCCGTCAGTCTCGTGCTGGTGCGGCCACAGGCGCAGATAGCGCCTACCTTCGTCGCCGCCGCTGCAGAGCTTGTCGCCGTCGGCAATCTTGAGCTGCTCCAGCACCTCGCCCGCGTCCAGCGGAACAAACTCTGGGTGAGCGGCGCTGAAGGCTTCGGCAATGGCTTCGTTTTCCTGCGGCAGGATGGAGCAGGTGGCATAG
Source organism: Comamonas sp. Z3 (assembly GCF_008121565.1). Taxonomy (NCBI): domain Bacteria; kingdom Pseudomonadati; phylum Pseudomonadota; class Betaproteobacteria; order Burkholderiales; family Comamonadaceae; genus Comamonas; species Comamonas sp. Z3. Next base: position 474,047 of record NZ_VOQU01000002.1, on the reverse strand, counting down.
ATCAGGCGGCCGCCGGCCTTGACCAAACGGGCGCTGCTTTCGAGGATGGCGGCCTGTTTCTGCGTCAGCTCCTGCACGGCCTTGACGCTCTGGCGCCACTTGAGGTCGGGGTTGCGGCGCAGCGTACCCAGGCCCGAGCAGGGAGCATCGACCAGCACGCGGTCGATCTTGCCGGCCAGGCGCTTGACGCGCTCGTCGCGCTCGTGGGCAATCGCGGCAGGGTGCACATTGGACAGACCCGAGCGCGCCAGACGCGGCTTGAGCGCATCGAGGCGATGGCCCGAGACGTCGAAGGCATACAGACGACCGGTATTGCGCATGGCCGCGCCAATGGCCAGGGTCTTGCCGCCGGCACCGGCGCAAAAGTCCACCACCATTTCGCCGCGCTTGGCGTCCAGCATCAGGGCCAGCAGCTGCGAGCCTTCGTCCTGCACCTCGATGGCACCGCGGTTGAAGGCATCGAGCTTGGCCAGGGCGGGCTTGCCGTCCACACGCAGACCGATGGGCGAGAACGGAGTGGGCTCGGCTTTGATGCCGGCCTTTTCCAGTTCCTTGCGCAGATCGGAGCGCTTGTCGTTGAGCGTGTTGACGCGCAGATCCAGCGCAGCGGCCTGCTCCATGCTGGCAGCCAGTGTCCAGAACTCATCGCCCAGCTGGGCCTTGAGCGGCTCGACCAGCCATTCGGGCAGATTGTGGCGGTGCGCCTCCATCAGCTCTTCAGGCTTGACGCCGTCGCAGGCAGCCAGCCACTTGAGTTCCTGGGGCGTCAGCGCGGCCTTGATAAAGGTCTCGCTGTCCTGGCCGTCCTTGTTCTTGACCTTGCCTTCCTTCTTGGCCTGCTCGCGCAGCACGGCGGCAAAGCCCAGAATGGCCAGCCGGCGCTCGCGTGCGCCGCTGCCCGAATGCGCGAGCGCTTCGAACAGCAGCTTCTTGCGCAGCACGGTGTAGACGGTTTCAGCCAGGGTGGCGCGCTCGCGCGGGCCCAGATAGCGGTTTTCGCGGAAAAAGCGGGACACCACGGCATCGGCCGGGTGTTCAAATGTCAGGGCACGCTTGACGAGTTCAGAGCAAGCGTCGAGAAGGGCTTTGGGATGCATGGGCGCAATTGTCCCACTCTCGCCCTGGCCCTGGCTGGCACCAGAAATCTATGACGCCGGCCTGCTCCAAGCGATTCATAGTAAAAACAGGCTCCAGCCCTTTTCCTTAAAGCGCTGACAGCTCATCTTTTTAAAGCATCATGTCCGACCACGATCTGCCTGCACTCATCACCACCGAGCCCGGTCTCTACGAACACTACAAAGGCATGCGCTATGAAGTCATAGCCACCGTGCGCCACAGCGAGACGCTGGAGCCCATGACGCTTTACCGCGCGCTCTATGGCGAGCATGGCCTGTGGGTGCGCCCCGCGGCCATGTTCAACGAGACGGTGGTGATCGACGGCGTGGAGCAGCCACGCTTTCGCCGCCTGCCTGCCGAGCTGCAAAAAACAGCATAAAAACAGACCCAATTGCTTAGCTATAAATCGATAGCAGCTATCAAATCTGCTTGATCAGCAATGTGTTTCAGATAACTCCAGCTGAACTCCTAGACGAGTGAGAGTCCTAGGAAGATGCCGTGCATATCTGCAGTCGTGAGCTATCGCCATGCCCATGACCGAATCCAGTTTCAACACGGCTTGTCTTTGCCTGAGTTGGCGCGGGATTTGGGCACTGGGCAGTAGTGCGAAGAGGCCTTGGCACCTCCGCCTCTCAGATCGGCTGAGACTCGTTGCTCATCAAGCAAATCTGAATCAGCCCTTGATCAGATTGAGCACGGCCTGCGGATAGATGATGTGCTCCTGCTCCAGCACGCGCGCGGCAAGCAGCTCGGCGGTGTCCCCCTGCAGCACGGGCACCACGGCCTGCTCCAGAATCGGTCCCACATCGAGCTCGGCCGTCACGCGATGCACGGTGCAGCCCGCAAACTTGCAGCCCGCATCGATGGCACGCTGATGGGTGTGCAGACCGGTGAAGGCCGGCAGCAGCGAGGGATGGATGTTGATCAGCCGGCCCTCATAGTGCGCAACAAAGCCCGGCGTGAGAATACGCATGAAACCGGCCAGCACCACCAGATCGGGCGCATGGCGGTCGATGACCTGCGCCAGCTCGGCATCAAAGGCCTCGCGGCTGTCGAACTGCTTGTGATCCAGCACCTCGGTGGCGATGCCGTTGTCCCGCGCGAACACCAGACCTTGGGCATCGGCCTTGTTGCTCACCACGGCGCTTACGCGGGCGTTGTACTGCTTTGCCCAGTTCTGCTGCTGGGATGCACGCACAATGGCAGCCATGTTCGAGCCGCCGCCCGAGATGAGGATCACGATGTTTTTCATGGGCGGCGATTGTCGCATTGACGGACAAACCCTATCGGGTTTGCACCAGTTCCTGTGCGCTGCCCTAAGACTTTCGAGGAGATCCCATGCCGTTTGACCCACGCAACACCCCTTTGAGCGCCATCGAAGCCCGCGTTCTGGCCACGCTGATGGAAAAGGCCCGCACCGTGCCCGACAGCTATCCGCTCACGCTCAACAGCCTGGTCACGGGCTGCAACCAGAAGTCCAGCCGCGACCCGGTGATGGAGGTCAGCGAGGGTGAAGCCCAGGAGGCACTGGACAGCCTGCGCCTCAAGACCCTTTCGGTGCAGATCAGCAGCGTGCGCTCCACGCGCTGGGAGCACAACTTCCCGCGCGGCATTGGCGTACCCGACCAGTCCGCCGTACTGCTGTCCCTGCTGATGCTGCGCGGCCCTCAGACCGCTGGCGAGCTGCGCATCAACTCCGAGCGCTGGCACCGCTTTGCCGACATTTCCTCGGTCGAAGCCTTTCTTGACGAACTGCGCGAACGCAGCGAGGAAAAAGGCGGTCCGCTGGTCGTGCAGCTGCCGCGCGCCCCCGGTGCCCGTGAACAGCGCTGGGCCCACCTGCTTTGCGGCCCGGTGGATGTCAACGCCCTGGCAAGCACCAGCAGCGCCAGCACGGGCGGCAATGCATCGGCCCTGCAGCAGCGAGTGGATGCGCTCGAAACCGAAGTCGCCCAGCTGCGCGCCACCGTGCAGATGCTGTGCGAATCGCTGGGCGTGGAACCGCCTGCAGCCCAGGCTGAATAGATCCAGACAGAAACTGATAGCTGCCAGCGTTTATCCAATAAGCGCTGGCGGCCTGTTTCATTACAAACGACCCGCCCATGCCCAAACTGGCGCACGCCAAGCAAGGGAAGGCAGGCAAGCGCAGCCTGCTCAGGGGATGCTCATCCCTGGGGTTTCCCACCATTTGTCGCAACCCGGACAGCCAGAAAAAGAACGTGCGTGCTACAAATCTCCAGCATTTGCAGGAGACAACGCATGGACTTGGCATTCACCCCCGAAGAACAGGCTTTTCGCGAAGAGATCCGCAGCTGGGTGCGGGCAAATCTGCCCGAGGATATTGCGCACAAGGTGCGCAACGATCTGCACCTGACGCGCGACGACATGCAGCGCTGGGCAAAGATTCTGGGCAAGAAAGGCTGGCTCGGCTACGGCTGGCCCAAGGAATTCGGTGGCCCCGGCTGGAGCGCCGTACAGAAGCATCTGTTCGAGGAAGAATGCGCACTCGCCGGCACGCCGCGCATCGTGCCCTTCGGCCCCGTGATGGTGGCGCCGGTGATCATGGCCTATGGCACACCGGAGCAGCATCGGCGCTTTCTGCCCGGCATCGCCAGTGGCGAAGTCTGGTGGAGCCAGGGCTATTCCGAACCAGGTTCGGGTTCGGACCTGGCCAGCGTCAAGACCCGCGCAGAGCGCGTGGGTGACAAATACATCGTCAACGGCCAGAAGACCTGGACGACACTGGGCCAGTACGGCGAGTGGATCTTCTGCCTGGTGCGCACCAGCAACGAGGGCAAGCCCCAGACCGGCATCAGCTTCCTGCTGGTCGACATGAAGTCGCCTGGCGTGACCGTGCGCCCCATCAAGCTGCTGGACGGCTCGCACGAGGTCAACGAGGTCTTTTTCGACAATGTGGAAGTGCCTGCCGACCAGCTGATCGGCGAGGAAAACAAGGGCTGGACCTATGCCAAGCACCTGCTCAGCCACGAGCGCACGAACATCGCGGATGTGAACCGTGCCAAGCGCGAGCTGGAGCGCCTCAAGCGCATCGCCAAGACCGAAGGCGTGTGGGAAGACCAGCGCTTCCGTGATCAGATCGCCCTGCTGGAGATCGATGTGATCGCGCTGGAAATGCTGGTGCTGCGCGTGCTGTCGGCCATGAAATCGGGCAAGAACCCGCTGGACATTGCCGGCCTGCTCAAGATCAAGGGCAGCGAGATTCAGCAACGCTACTCCGAGCTGATGATGCTGGCCGCCGGCCCTTATGCCCTGCCCTATATCCAGGAAGCCATGGAAGCCGGCTACCAGGGCGATTTTCCTGGCGACGTGCTAGGCAATGCGCCGCTGGCCGCGACCTACTTCAATATGCGCAAGACCACCATCTATGGCGGCTCCAACGAGGTGCAGCGAAACATCGTCGCGCAGACGGTTCTTGGCTAGCCAGGAACCGTCTTCGCCTTGCGAAACAGGACTACTCCCCCGTGCCCCCTCCGGGAGGGGGCTCTAGATTGAGCTTCGCTGGGCTGGTTTGGCGCTTCGCGCCAATCGCGGCCTGGTGGCAGGAGACAAATATGGATTTCGATTTTTCCGACGACCAGCAGCAACTGCGCGATGCCGTCGCCCGCTGGGTGGACAAGGGCTATACCTTCGAGCGCCGCCAGAGCATTGCCAAGCAGGGCGGTTTCTCGCGCGAGGTCTGGAACGAGCTGGCCGAGCTGGGCCTGACGGCCCTCACGGTGCCCGAGCAATATGGCGGCCTGGGCCAGGGTGCAGTCGATGTGATGGTGGTCATGGAGGAGCTGGGCCGCGGTCTGGTGGTGGAGCCGCTGACCCAGGCTTTTGTGGCCTCCGCCCTGCTCGGCCAGTTTGGTGACGAGGCCGTCAAGCAAGCCTGGCTGCCCCGTATCGCCAGCGGTGAAAAGCTGGTGGTGCTCGCATCGCAGGATCGCAAGGCGCGCTACCAGATTGATGTTTGCGCGGCAAAGGCGTCTAAATCCGGCGATGGCTATACGGTAGATGCTAGGAAAAACATTGTTCCTGCAGGCGACCAGGCCGACGCCTTCATCGTGCCGGCCCAGCTCGACGGCAAGATTGCGCTCTTCCTCGTCGAGAACGGCCGCGAGGGCGTGAGCAGCAAACCCTATGCCACCCAGGACGAAGGACGCGCGGCCGACCTGGTCTGCCACGCCGCGTCGGCCACCCTGATCACCACCAACGGCGTGGCGGCCCTCACCCTGGCGCAGGATGTGGCCAATGCCGCGCTGTGCGCCGAAGGTGTGGGCGTGATGGAACAGACGCTCAAGCTCACCACCGAGTACATGAATCAGCGCAAGCAGTTCGGCGTGGTGATCTCCAGCTTCCAGGCCCTGCGCCACCGCGTGGCCGACATGAAGATGCAGCTGGAGCTGGCACGCTCCATGAGCTACTACGGCACGCTCAAGCTGGTGGCGCCTGCCGAGGAGCGCCATGTCGCCATCGCCCGCGCCAAGGTGCAGTTGGGTCAGTCCATGCGGTATGTGGGCCAGCAGGCCGTGCAGTTGCATGGCGGCATCGGTGTGACGGACGAATATGTGGGCAGCCACTATTTCAAGCGTCTGACGCAAATGGAGATGACGGGCGGCGACACCTTGCACCACCTGGGCACGGTATCGGCCCATATGCAGGACAGCGCCGGCGTCTTTGCCTGAAAGGCTGCATCAACATTCATCAAAATCACGGCAACTGCATTCAACCCAAAACTAAAAGTCAACAGCACGCTTCGGCGTGCTGTTTTGCTTCCTGCATGCACTATGGGCCCTATCGCTCTTCCTATGATTCTTGCGCCATTCACAAGAATCAAAGGAGACATGCATGAGCAAGCAAGACAGCGAAAAGTATCTGCTGGAGTCCATCCGCCTGGCCATGGGCAATGTCAAGGGCCGCGAATCCGCGACCTGGCCCTTCGGTGCCGTGCTGGTGCGTGACGGCAAGATCCTGGCGCGCGCCGTCAACCAGGTTGATGATCTGTGCGATCCCACGGCCCACGCCGAGATGCAGGCACTGCGCATTGCCGCCAAGGCCCTGGGCAGCACGGATCTGTCCGGCGCTGTCATGTATGCCAGCGGCTACCCCTGCTCCATGTGTCACACCGCCATGCTGCTGGCCGGCGTGAAGCAGGTCTACTTCGCCTACTCCAACGAAGACGGCGAGCCCTACGACCTGTCGGCCGCGCGCGGCTATGAGGAGCTGGCCCGCCCCGAAGGCCGGCGCGAACTGCCCGTCATCGGCCACCGCGTGCGCGATGCCGGCGAGGACCTGTACCAGGCCTGGCAAAAGGCCGTGGACGAGGATCGCGCCACAGTCTAGGCGCCATCAAGAACAAAGCCCTGAATGATGAGTTCAGGGCTTTGCATGGCGGAGAGTCTCAGGTCAGCAGATAGTCCACCGGCTTGAGCGGTGCCGGCACCTGGGGGTCGCCCAGCGACTGACTGAGGCTGATCTCGATGCTGCGGCAGATGCTGTCCAGCGCCAGATCGTTGCTTTCCATGCCGAACGGCTCCTCCAGCTCGTCACCCAGCACATCGAGGCCGTAGAAGGTATAGGCCACGATGGCCACGACAAACGGCGTCATGAAGCCCGTGATGTCCACCAGGCCGAACGGCAGCAAAAAGCAGTACAGATGGGCCGTACGGTGCAGCAGCAAGGTGTAGGAAAACGGAATCGGCGTGTTGCGGATGCGCTCGCAGGAGGCTGCGGCCGTCGTGAAGCCGTTGAGCGTGCGGTCCAGCTCCACGGCCAGGCAGGGGTCTATGCGCCTGTCGCGCACGCACTGCCCCAGATCCTGGCCCATGGACAGCATCAGCGCATCGGTGCGCTGATTCAGCGGCAGCAGCTGCAGGCGCTGCCACTCGGCATGGGTCAGCCACTGCTGGGCTGCCACATCGTCCTTGAGGCCGCGCAGCTGGGCCCGCAGCACATGAGAAAAAGCCACGGCCCGGTGCACCATGCGCACCCGTACATCGTTGGCCCGCTGGCGCGGGTCTATGGGGTGGTCGAGTTCAATCAGGCTCAGGCACTGGCGCGCCAGCGTGCGCGCATAGATCACGATCTCGCCCCAGAGCTTGCGACCCTCCCAGTAGCGCGCATACGCGGTGTTGTTGCGAAAGCCCAGAAAAATCGCCAGCGGCAGACCGATCAGGGTGAACGGAATCGGCGTAATGGGAATCTTGGTGTGGAAGAGCGTGCCATGCGCCACGGTGACGATGATGGCCAGCACGATATTGACGGCGAGCACGCCTTTGATGCGTTGCAGCACCGAGCCCCGGACAATCCACAGCAGCTTGAAGCCCGACGGGCGATCTCTGACGATCATGAAAACGAGAAATGAGGTCTAAACCCGAATTCAATCACAAGCATGCGGGGATTTCAGCCAGCGTTGAGAACTCCCACTGCGGCAGTAGGCAGCCCGCCCCGTGCCAGCGCCATCCGTGCGGCCCGGCAAACGAGTCACGCTCTCCGACATCCGGCGCCAACCGGCCTGAAAACACCGCAAGCGCAGGAAAGCCCCGCATCGCGGGGCTTGAGCGGCGATGCGGGCGCTCAGGCGGCCTGCAGGCGGCCAGCACCCACGCGTTGCGACAGGCGCAGACGGCTGATGAAGCCGATCTGGCGCAGGGCTTCGGCGAACTCCTGCTCGGTGTCGCGCTCGGCGCGCGAGGCCAGCTCGGCGAACAGGCCGACACGCGTGTAATGGCGTACGCAGGCGATGAAGGGAAAGCCGTGGCGCGTGCGGTAGGCCTGGTTCAGCGCAGCCAGGCGCTCGCCCTGCTCCTGCGCCAGATCTCCCAGCCCCGCGCTTTGCTGCTCCTGCTGGGAGTCAACGGTCAACGTGCCGGAGCGCACGGCGCTGACCGATAGCTCGGGGTGGCCACAGAGAAAGCGCAGGGCCTGCTCGCGCGGGCTGCCATGCACGGTGGCCAGCATGGCCTGGTGCAGTGCGTCCAGGCTGGCGAAGGGGCGCTGCTGTGCGGCCGCCTCGGCCACCCAGGGGGCGTATTCGAAAACCTCGCCGAGCGCCGCCGCAAAGGCCGCCTGCGTCATGGTGTTGAGCTCGTCGAGCGTGGGGATGGAGGAGGTAGTGGTGCTGGTCATGAGGCCAGTGTAGGAAGCGCGTTTCCCATCTCACAGTGCTGGCTTGTTATAGCCCGTATAGCAGCCGGCTACGTCGATGTCGTCAGCACCTGCGAGGCCTGATTCAGCAGGGCGCGCAGCCAGATGTGGGAGGCATCCCGGTGCCGGGACGAATGCCAGAGCTGGTAGAAGCGCATGACGCGGTTGCCCATGGGCAGAGGCACCATGGCCAGCGGCAGCCGCCTGGCGTGGTAGGCCGCGAAATGGCGGCTGGTGGTCAGCAGCAGGTCGGTGCCTACCAGCAGGTCCGGCGCCATCGAGAAATGCGAGCATTGAACGCGGCCGTCACGGCTCACGCGCATGGTGCCCAGACTGCTCTCCACCACGCCGCGCTGATCGGGCGAGTAAGGCGTGAACACCACATGCGCGGCCTGCAGATAGTGCTCGGCCGTGAGCCGTCCCGGCTGCGCCAGCGGGTGCTTTGCATCGAGCAGGCAGACCACCTCGTCCTCGAGCAGCGTGGACATGTGCAAATGCTCGGGTGGACTCGGCCAGTTGCCGATGACGATATCCACCTCGCCGCTTTGCAGGGCCTGCTCGTAGTCGAAGTTCTGGCCCAGCGGCAGCAGGACCAGTCTCGCGCCCGGCGCCTGCGCACGCATGAGCTGGACCACGCGCGCCATGAAGGGCGGCGCCAGATAGTCAGGCATGGCGATGGTGAAGCGCAGCTGGGTGGTCTCGGCCACAAACTCCTTGCCGACGCTCAGCAGACCGTCGATCAGCCCCAGCGCCGCACGTGCCTGCTCCACGGCCTGGAGTGCACGCGCCGTCGGCACCATGCGGTTCTTGTCCCGCACCAGCAGCGGGTCGTTGAAGATGGCCCGCAAGCGCCGCAGCGCCGCGCTGATGGCCGGCTGTGACTGATTGAGACGTATTGCCGCGCGCGACACGCTTTTCTCGCTGATCAAGGTGCACAGCACGCGCAGCAAATAGGTATCGAACGGTTCTTCGCTGCGAGACACGTGTTTTCCCTAGAGATATGCATTTTGCTATGCGGCTCATAGCAGGCGCTTAGTTTCGCATATCGCCACAAGTCGCGACCATGCAAGTGTCCGCAAACCCAACAACAAATTTCCGAGACAAGGACTTGCCATGAGTGCTCATCATGTGCCGATCAGCGGCACCGCTGCTTCCGTCGATCAGGTCGACGCCACCTATTCCAAGATCTCCTGGCGCCTGCTGCCCTTTCTGGGCGTGCTGTGGGTGCTGGCCTGGCTGGACCGCGTCAACATCGGCTTCGCCAAGCTGCAGATGCTCGACGACCTGAAGTTCAGCGAAGCCGTCTACGGCCTGGGCGCCGGCATCTTCTTCATCGGCTACTTCCTGTTCGAAGTGCCGTCCAACATGCTGCTGCAGAAGATAGGCGCCAAGAAGACGGTGATGCGCATCACCATAGGCTGGGGCCTGATCTGCATCCTCCAGGCCTGGGTGACCACACCGACCCAGTTCTACGTCCTGCGCTTTCTGATGGGCGTGTTCGAGGCCGGCTTCTACCCCGGCATCATCCTCTACCTGACCTACTGGTATCCGTCCAAGCGCCGCGCCAAGGCCTTCGGTACCTTCATGTCGGCCTCGGCCATCGCCGGCGTCATCGGCGGCCCGCTGGCCGGCGGCATCATGACCTGGGCGGCAGGCGCGCACGGCATGCACGGCTGGCAATGGCTGTTCATCATCGAAGGTATCCCCTCGGTGCTGGCCGGCATCTTTGCCTACTTCTACATGACCGACCGTCCCGAGCAAGCCAAATGGCTCACCGATACGGACCGCGCCGTCGTGCGCCAGCAGCTCGAGATCGACCAGAAGGCCCAGGGCGAACGCCACAGCGACTGGCGCACCCTGTTCGGCAACCCCATGGTGTGGCTGCTGATCGCGGTGTTCTTCTGCCTGCTGTGCGCCAACTCCACGCTGACCTTCTGGATTCCCACCGTGATTCGCGAAGCGGGCTTCACCTCGCCCATGCAGGTGGGCTGGATCGCCGGTGCCGCCTATCTGCTCGGCGCGGCCGGCATGATCATCAACGGTCGCCATTCCGACCACCGTGGCGAGGTACGCTGGCACTTCGCGGGCTCGGTCCTGCTGGGCGCCGCGGGCATGCTGGCCCTGGCCGTCACCATGGGCATGGACAGCATCCCCGTGATCGTGGCGCTGACGGCCATGGTTCTGGCGCTGGTGGGCACCATGAGTGCGATTCCCGTCTTCTGGCAGATGCCCAATATGCTGCTCAGCGGCGGCGCAGCCGCCGTGGGCGTGGCGCTGATCAATTCGGTGGCCAATCTGGCCGGCTTCGGCGCCCCTTATCTGATGGGCGTGATCAAGGCCTCTACCGGCAAGGTCGCTCCGGGCCTGTACCTGGTGGCCATCGTGGAAGCCCTGGCAGCCGTTCTCGCCATCGCCTTCGTCGCCCGCATCCAGCGCCGCAAGAACGCCTGAAGGAGTCATCCCGCATGCATTCCACACCCACATCAACCCCGTCGCGCCGGCAGTTCGCACTCTCGGGCCTGGCGCTCGGCGCCTCGACCCTGACGACGGGCACACACGGCGCACTGGCCGCCGACAAGGCCCCGGTAGCGCCCGCCCAGGCCACCGGCCCCATCGTGCTGCATGGCGTCAGCCCGCGCCTGACCATGCATGCCGTGGACACCTTCCATGGTTCTGCAGCCACGGGCTTGCGCATCGACTTCTCTCGCTTCGACGGCGAGACCTATGTTCCGATACGCAGCTTTGTCGTGAATGCCAACGGCCGCGCCGAAGAACCGCTGTTGATCGACGACAGCTACCGCAGCGGCCGCTACGAAATGCTGCTGCACGTGGACGAGTACTTTGCGGCCAAGGGCGCCAGGCTGCCGCGCCCGGCCTTTCTGTCCAAGGTGCCGGTGCGCTTCCAGATCGTGAACACGGCAGAGCGCATCCACCTGCCCATTCAGTTCGGCCCCTGGAGCTACACCTATTCGCGCGGCAGCTGAGGCCCCGACACCGCTCTATCGCAACCCACCGAAAGACCACCATGGCAGGCATCAGCACCCATGCACTCAACCTCACCAACGGACGTCCCATCGCCGGCATGCGGGTGGAACTCTACGACGTGGCGCAGACCCCGGCGCAGCGCCTGAGCAGCACCCGCACCAATGCCGACGGCCGCACCGACGCCCCCATGCTGCCCGCCGCCGCGGCCCGCACCGGGGACTTCGAGCTGCGCTTTTACACGGGCGAGCACTTCAAGGAGCCCACGGCGCTGTCGGAAGAAGTGCTGGTGCGCTTTTCCATCTTCGACGCGGCCCAGCACTACCACGTGCCCATGCTGTGCTCGCCCTGGTTCTTCAATACCTACCGCGGCAGCTGATTCTTACCAAGGAGAACAACTCTATGAACAACGAAAACGACAGCGGCAAATACCTGCTTGAATCCATCCGCCTGGCCATGGGCAATGTCAGGGGCCGCGAATCCGCGACCTGGCCCTTCGGCGCCGTGCTGGTCAGGGACGGCCAGATCCTGGCGCGCGCCGTCAACCAGGTCGATGAGCTCTGCGACCCTTCGGCCCACGCCGAGATGCAGGCCCTGCGCATAGGGGCCAAGGCCCAGGGCAGCACCGATCTGTCGGGAGCCGTCATGTATGCCAGCGGCTACCCCTGCTCCATGTGCTACACGGCCATGCTGCTGGCCGGCGTGAAGCAGGTCTACTTCGCCTACTCCAACGAAGACGGCGAGCCCTACGACCTGTCGGCCGCGCGCGGCTATGTGGAACTGGCCAAGCCTGAAGACCAGCGCGAGATGGCCCTGATCGGCCAGCGCGTGCGCGATACGGGCGAAGACCTCTACGAGGCCTGGCAAAAAGCCGTCGCCACCAACGCCTGATCTCCTGCCTGCGTCCTCTCTTCACAGCCCCGCGCGTTCCAGCCCGGGGCTTTTTTCATGCCTTTTCAGCTGCGCCAGCGCGATCCACGCGGCACATGGGCCACGAGAAACTCCATCTGATCGGCCAGAATGCGGCGGTTTCTCAGGATGAAATCCTCCCACAGCGTAGGCGTGTAGGGCGTGTAGAGCAGGGGCATGCGGGCCTGCTCCGGCGTTCTGGCCCCCTTGCGGTGGTTGCAGGCGCGGCAGGCCGTGACCAGATTCATCCAGCTGTGCTGCCCGCCGGTGCTCACGGGGACAATGTGCTCGCGAGTGAGATCGCTCTCGTGGAATTGCCGCCCGCAATAGGCACAGACACAGCGGTCACGTGCAAAGAGCTTGCCGTTCGTCAGCCCCGGCAGCAACTCGTGCGGGTTGATGTTCGGCATGCCCTTGGTGCCGATGATGGAGTTGATGTGAATGACTGACTGCTTGCCCGTCACCGCATTGTGGCCACCACGAAAGCAGGCGATTTCGACACCGGCTTCCCAGCGCACCTCTTGTGCTGCGTAATGCAGCGCCGCCTGCTCCAGCGTTACCCAGGACTGCGGCAGCCCCTGGGCTGTCAGCTTCAAGACTTTCACAACCAGCCTCCATACAGTCAAACCTAGACCACGGAAAACGGACAAGCGTCTTGGCGCTTTTGGGCACACTCATGCAGCCTCCACGGCTGCCTGATTTGAAGCAATATACTCTGAAACTATGTCAAATTGACGGCTTGTGTCGCATGCATCGGCGCCAGTTGCTATAAAGAACGAAGCAGTCCATGAAGATTTTCCGCGGTATCAATCATCCCGGCCTGGCCCCGGCCTGCGCTGTGACAATCGGCAATTTTGATGGTGTACACCGGGGGCATCAAGCCATGCTGGGCCTGCTCAAGGCCGAGGCAGCCCAGCGCGGCATCCCCAGCTGCGCCATGACCTTCGAGCCGCACCCGCGCGACTACTTCGCGCAAAAGCTGGGCAAGCCGGAGCTGGCCCCGGCACGCGTGGGCACGTTGCGCGACAAGCTCAGCCAGCTCGAGGTCTGCGGCGTCGATCAGGTCGTGATCCTGCCCTTCAATCAGGCCCTGGCCAGCCAGAGCCCCGAAGATTTCATTCAGGATGTGCTGATCTCGGGCCTGGGTGCCAAGTACGTGCTGGTGGGCGACGACTTCCGTTTTGGCGCCAGGCGCGCCGGTGATTACGCCATGCTGGACAACGCCGGTCAGGCCCTGGGCTTTGATGTGGCCCGCATGAACAGCTATGAAGTCCATGGCCTGCGCGTCTCCAGCACGGCCGTGCGTGAGGCGCTGGCCGCCGGCGACATGCAGCAGGCCGCCAAGCTGCTGGGCCACCCCTATCGCATCTCCGGCCATGTGGTGCACGGTCGCAAGCTGGGCCGCAAGCTGGCCGAATCCATAGACGGCGCCGAGGACGGCTTTCGCACGCTGAATCTGCGCTTCGACCACTGGAAGCCTGCCGCCAGCGGCATTTTTGCCGTGCTGGTGCATGGGCTGACGGACAAGCCGCTGCAGGGCGTGGCCAACCTCGGCGTGCGCCCCTCGCTGGACCCCAACGACATCAACGGCGGGCGAGTGCTGCTGGAGACCCACTGTTTCGATTGGCCCGCCCAACTGGGTGGAGAAGGTGCCTACGGTAAAATCATCCGCGTGGAACTTCTGCACAAACTGCACGACGAGCTGAAGTATGACAGTCTCGATGCCCTGACGGTCGGCATCGCCAAGGACTGCGATGACGCGCGCGCGTTTTTCGCCTCGGCCCACATACCGTCCCATACCTCGTCGCACACAGAGACTCGTCGCCAGACCACGCGCGACCGAATTTGACGCTCGCTGCTCGCACGTCCCAGGCGCAGCAGCGCACTGGCGCTCACCTCACCATTCACGCCCAGGCAGAACTGCCCGGGCATTGCATTGCTTTCAAGGTTCCCCATGTCTGATTCGAAGTCCAACAAGCCCGAAGCGTCCGCCTACCGCGCCACGCTGAACATGCCCGACACCCCCTTCCCCATGCGCGGCGACCTGCCCAAGCGCGAGCCCGCCTGGGCCAAGGAATGGGACGACAAGGGCATCTACAAGAAGCTGCGTGACGCCCGCAGCGGCGCACCCAAGTTCATCCTGCACGATGGCCCTCCTTACGCCAACGGCAAGCTGCATATCGGCCATGCGGTGAACAAGATCCTCAAGGACATGATCGTCAAGAGCCGCCAGCTCGAAGGCTTCGACGCGCTCTACGCACCGGGCTGGGACTGCCACGGTCTGCCCATCGAGAACGCCATCGAGAAGCTGCATGGCCGCAATCTGCCGCGCGACGAGATGCAGGCCAAGAGCCGCGCCTTTGCCGCCGAGCAGATCGAGCAGCAGATGGTGGGCTTCAAGCGCCTGGGCGTGCTCGGCGACTGGGATCACCCCTACAAGACCATGAACTACGCCAACGAGGCCGCCGAGCTGCGCGCCTTGAAGAAGGTGATGGAGCGTGGCTTTGTCTACCGCGGCCTCAAGCCCGTGTACTGGTGCTTTGACTGCGCCTCCTCGCTGGCCGAGTTCGAGATCGAATACGCCGACAAGCAAAGCCAGACGCTGGACGTGATGTTCCCCGCGGCCGAGCCGGCCAGACTGGCCACAGCATTCGGCCTGGACAAGCTCGACAAGGAAGCCTTCATCGTCATCTGGACGACCACGGCCTGGACCATCCCTGCCAACCAGGCGCTGAACGTCAACCCCGACCTGGAATACAGCCTGGTGGAGACCGAGCGCGGCCTGCTGATCGTGGCCTCCGCACTGGTCGAGAAATGCCTGGCCCGCTGGAAGCTGGAGGGCCGCGTGCTCGCCACCGCCAAGGGCGAAAAGCTCGACCACATGCCCTTCAAGCACCCGCTGGCCCATGTGGACAAGGGCTTTGACCGCATCTCGCCCGTGTACCTGGCCGAATACGCCACCGCCGACGACGGTACCGGCATCGTGCACTCGGCCCCTGCCTATGGCGTGGACGACTTCAACAGCTGCATGTCCAACGGCATGGACTACAAGCAGATCCTGAACCCCGTGCAAGGCAACGGCGTATACGCGGCCGACCTGCCCATGTTCGGCGGCCAGCATATCTGGAAGGCCGTGCCCGTCATCCTCGACGCCCTGAAGGTCGCGGGCCGCCTGATGGACACCACCACCATCAGCCACAGCTATCCGCACTGCTGGCGCCACAAGACGCCCGTCATCTATCGCGCGGCCGCCCAGTGGTTCATCCGCATGGACGAGGGCGAAGGCGTGTTCACCGATCCCGCGCAAAAGCCCGAGAAGACCCTGCGCCAGATCGCGCTGGACGCCATCGAGCAGACCAACTTCTACCCGCAAAACGGCCAGGACCGCCTGCGCGCCATGATCGCCGGCCGTCCCGACTGGTGCATCTCGCGCCAGCGCAGCTGGGGCGTGCCCATCCCCTTCTTCCTGCATGTGGACACGGGCGCCCTGCACCCGCGCACCATGGAGATCATCGACCAGGCGGCGGCCATGATCGAGCAAGGCGGCATCGAAGCCTGGAGCCGCGTCAGCACCGAAGACATCCTGGGTGCCGAGGAAGCCAAGCACTACACCAAGAGCACCGACATTCTGGAAGTCTGGTTCGACTCGGGCTCCACCTTCTGGCATGTGCTGCGCGGCACCCATCCCGAGCACCACCACGACCACGGCCCCGAGGCCGACCTGTACCTGGAAGGCCACGACCAGCACCGCGGCTGGTTCCACAGCTCGCTGCTGCTGGCGTCGGCCATCTTCGGCCGCGCGCCCTACCGCGGCCTGCTGACCCATGGCTTCACCGTGGACGGCCAGGGCAAGAAGATGTCCAAGTCGCTGGGCAACACCGTGGCCCCGCAGGACGTGTCCAGCAAGATGGGCGCGGAAATCATCCGTCTGTGGGTGGCCTCGACCGACTACTCGGGCGACCTGGGCATCGACGACAAGATCCTGGCCCGCGTGGTGGACGCCTATCGCCGCATCCGCAACACGCTGCGTTTCCTGCTGGCCAACACCAGCGACTTCGACGCGAGCAAGGACGCCGTGGCCTACGGCGAGATGCTGGAGATCGACCAGTTCGCGCTGGCGCGTTCGGCCCAGCTGCAGCAGGAGATCCTGGCCCACTACAAGGTCTACGAGTTCCACCCCGTGGTCGCCAAGCTGCAGTTGTTCTGCTCCGAAGACCTGGGCGGCTTCTACCTGGACGTGCTCAAGGATCGCCTCTACACCAGCGCCCCCAAGAGCCTGGCACGCCGCTCGGCCCAGACCGCGCTCTACCAGATCACCCAGGCGCTGCTGCGCTGGATGTCGCCCTTCCTGTCCTTCACGGCCGAGGAAGCCTGGAAGATCGTGGGCCACAGCGAATCCATCTTCCTGGAGAAGTTCACCGAGCTGCCCGCCGGCGACGAAGGCCTGCTGGCCAAGTGGACGCGCCTGTGCGAGATCCGCAACCTGGTCAACAAGGACATCGAAGTGGTGCGCACGACCGGCGCCGTGGGCTCGTCCCTGCAGGCCGAAGTCACGCTCACGGCCGAGCCCGAAGACCTGGCCCTGCTGCAAAGCCTCAAGGACGATCTGAAGTTCGTCTTCATCACCTCGGCAGCGACTGCCGTGGCCGGCGATGCCCTGACCACCACCGTGAAGGCCAGCGAGCACGCCAAGTGCGAGCGCTGCTGGCACTACCGCGAAGACGTGGGCGTGAACCCCGAGCATCCCTCGATCTGCGGCCGCTGCGACAGCAATCTGCACGGCACGGGCGAAGTCCGCACCAAGGCTTGATCCATCAAAAAGTGAGCTGCCAGCGCTTTCTGGCAGCCATTTTCAGCATTGATTTATGCTGAAATCCTTTTAAATCAAGCGCTAACCGCTATCAAAAAACCTTAGCAAAGAGCTGCCATGAGCAACACCCAGACCTCCTCCGCAGGCCTTGGCCGTATCTGGCCCTGGCTGCTGTGGGCGCTTGTCATCATCGGCGTGGATCAGATCACCAAGCAGATGATTCTGAGCCACTACCAGCATGGGGACTGGACTCCCATCACCGGCTTCTTCAACATCGTGCGCGCGCACAACACGGGCGCTGCCTTCTCCTTCCTTGCGGGCGGCAGCGGCTGGCAGCGCTGGTTGTTCGTGGCCATCGGCGTGATTGCCACCGTGCTCATCGTCTGGCAACTGCGCAAGCACCCCGGCGAGAAGATGTTCTGCCTGTCGCTGTCCAGCATCCTGGGCGGGGCCATCGGCAATGTGGTGGACCGCCTGCAGCACGGCTATGTGGTGGACTTTCTGGACTTCTACTGGGGCAGCAGCCATTTCCCGGCCTTCAACGTGGCCGACATGGGCATCACCCTGGGGGCCATCCTGCTGATACTCGACGAGCTCTTGCGTGCAAGGCGTGCCAAGGCCCGGACCTCCTAGGCACCGGCCGCCACCCAGGCGCAAGGCCCGCTGTCTCTGAAGCAGACAGCGGGCTTTTTCATTGCACCGTGTCCGGCACGGATGCGGCCGACGCATAGACAGGCGCATCGGCCCAGACCAGCCTGTCGTCCTTCCAGTAGCGCACGCTGATGGGCGTGCTGATGAAGCAGGCATCAAACACCCAGTCCTCCAGCACCAGGCCGTTCAGGCGCCTGGGAAACAGGTTTTTGTCGAAGCTGCGGGGCTGCTCGCCGGCAGTCATCAGCACCATGTTTCCGGGTTCGCAGCGCACATTCTGCCGGCCCGGTGCCGAGAATTCGTAGGGCCGGTCCAGCTCCAGCAGCACCTGGTGGTAGACGCTCAAGGCGTTGACCCAGATATCGCCCAGTTGCACGGGATGGGGAAAGCGTATCTCCTTCAGGCCTCGCAGATCGGGCTGCCCGCCTCGCTTATCTGCGCCCTGGGGCGCTTCGCGCTGAATATGGCTGCCTGCGGGCAAGACGATGTCGCCCCAGACCACGGGCCGCTCCAGCGTGATGTGCGTGAGCCGCTGCTGCGCGGTCCTCTGCCGCTCCTGCCGGTGATCGACCCAGGTAATCTGCGCCAGCCCTACGAGTGTTGCAATGGGCAGTATGGACAGCCATACGGCCAGTTCCCACTGCCAGATGCGCAGCGGCGGCCTGGGCCGGCCGCAGCGCACATGCCACAGCCGCCAGCCCCACCACAGCAGCAGGCCGACGGCCACCAGGGCCGCCAGCAGCGTCAAAAGAAAGCCCACAGCCGCAGCGCCGGGCAGTGAAGGAATCATGAAACCACCTTTTTGATAGCAGCATAGGCAATGCAGACTTCAAAAAATTTCGGTTTTTTCCTATTTCGCATCCGTAGAAACGATGTTTTAAATATTTCGTTTTTGTTCTATTGTTTTCCTTATTCCGCACTTATTTGTGCGAGAAGAGGGAGGACTCCGGGCAGAACCGCCTCACTCAGGGGTATATTAGGTCGCTCCTTCGCGGGCAGAACATGAAGCATTTATTGAATCTTTTAGCAGCCATTGCCCTGTTGATCTGGGGCTCTCAGATGGTTCGCACCGGCGTTCTGCAGGTCTTCGGCGCCAACCTGCGCAATATTCTTGCCCGCAGCATGAGCAACCGTTTCTCGGCAGCGCTCTCGGGCATGGGCGTCACGGCCCTCGTGCAGTCGAGCACCGCCACCTCGCTGATGACCTCGTCCTTCGTCGGCCAGGGTCTGATCACCCTGCCCTCGGCCCTGGCCGTGATGCGCGGCGCCGATGTCGGCACGGCCCTGATGGCCGTGCTGTTCTCCACCGATCTTTCCTGGCTCTCGCCGCTGTTCATTTTTGTCGGCGTGGTGCTCTATATCTCGCGCAAGGATTCCAAGCCCGGGCGCATCGGTCGTGTGCTCATCGGCCTGGGCCTGATGCTGCTGGCCCTGCGCCTGGTGGTGGAAGCCACCGAGCCCTTGCTGCAGGCCCCGGCCGTGCGCACCCTGCTGGCCTCGGTCAGCAGCGATCTGTTCATGGAGTTGCTGCTGGGCGCG
This sequence comes from Comamonas sp. Z3, assembly GCF_008121565.1. Taxonomy (NCBI): domain Bacteria; kingdom Pseudomonadati; phylum Pseudomonadota; class Betaproteobacteria; order Burkholderiales; family Comamonadaceae; genus Comamonas; species Comamonas sp. Z3. The sequence continues at coordinate 454,891 of NZ_VOQU01000002.1, read as the reverse complement.
GTACTGGCCGTGCTGGCCTATTCCAGCCTGGCCGTGGTGCTGCTGATTGCGGCCATGGCCAGCTCCGGCGCCATTCCGCTGGATGTGGCTCTGGGCCTGACCCTGGGCGCCAACCTGGGCAGCGGCCTGGTCGCGGCGCTCACCACTGCCAAGTCGGCGGTGGAAGAGCGCCAGGTCACCGTGGGCAATCTGCTGTTCAAGATCATGGGCGTGGCCATCGTTGCGCCCTTCATCGGACTGTGGACGCAGTACGCCCAGCCCTATCTGTCCAACGCCGGCCAGAACGTGGTGATGTTCCACCTGGCCTTCAACATCTTCAACAGCCTGTGCTTCATCGGCCTGACCCAGCTCGTGGCCCGCTGGGTGACCGCCATGCTGCCCAAGCCCGAGGAAGAAAGCGCGGCCAAGCTGCTGCGCCCTCGCCACCTGGACCCGTCGGCCCTGTCCACGCCTTCGCTGGCCATCACCTGCGCCGTGCGCGAATCGCTGCACCAGGCCGACGTGGTGGAGTCCATGCTGATCGGCCTGCAGAAGGTCGCCGAGACCGACGATGCCAAGCTCTCCGAGGAAGTGCGCCACCTGGAATCGACGGTGGACGATCTGTATTCGGCCATCAAGTACTACATGACCAAGATCTCGCGCGCCGAACTCGACGAGCGCGAAGGTCAGCGCTGGACGGAAATCATCAGCTTCACCATCAATATGGAGCAGATCGGAGACATCATCGAGCGCGTGCTGCTGGATCTGGAAGACAAGAAGATCAAGAAGGGCCGTCAATTCTCGGCCGCCGGCAAGCTGGAGATTCACGAGCTGACCCAGCATCTGCTGGACAATCTGCGCCTGGCCATGAGCGTCTTTCTCAACGGCAATGTGCGCGAAGCGCAAAAACTGCTCGAGGAAAAAGCGCGCTTCCGCGATCTGGAGCTGGCCTACTCGGCCACCCACCTGGAGCGCCTGTCGCAGCACACGGTATCGAGCATAGAGACCAGCTCTCTGCATATCGACATGATCAGCGACCTCAAGCGAATCAACTCCCTGCTGTGCTCGGTGGCCTATCCGATTCTCGAGCAGGCCGGAGCCCTGGCGCCCAGCCGTCTCAAGTCCACTGCACTGGAGAGCCAGCGCTAGCAGCCTTGCCGTCCTACCAGTCCATGTAGGCGGCAAGCACCAGGGAGGCCTCGGGCGTGAAATAGCCCTGCAGCATCCAGCTCTGAACCTCGGCCAGATCCAGCCGCTCGAAACGCTGCACCTCGCCGTCCTGGTTCGCGGGCCGCAGCGCATCGGGCACCAGCGCCGAGAACCAGTCTATGCGCTCGACCATATAGCCCTGACCCTCGGCTTCGTCGCTGGGCCTTGCGAACACCACCTCGCCACCATGCCTGAGCTCGCCCAGCTCGGCCACCCGCAGACCGGCCTCTTCCCAGGTCTCACGCGCCAGCGCCTCGGCCAGACTGTCTGCTGCCGAGACCATGCCCCCCATCAAGGTGTCCCACATGCCGGGGTTGTTGGCCTTGTTTTCTGCGCGCTGCTGCACCCAGAGCGCGCCGTCCGCGCAGACGCCCACCAGATGCACGGCCCGGGTGGCAATGCCCAGCGGCCGCACGGCACCACGCTCGACGGTTGCCAGTTGCCGTCCCTGCGCATCGCAGACCGCCAGTTGCTCGTTGCGCCAGGCACCGGCAAGACCGGCGCTGCGCATGGCCTGTGCCAGCCGGTTCAGCTTGTCCGTCGCCCCGCCCTGGCCTTCCAGCCGCCATTGCCCGGCCTGCAGCCTCAGCGCTATGCCGTGCGCAGCCAGCAGATCGGCCCCCAGCTTGCGCGCAAAGTCTGCCTCGATACTGCCGATCTGCTGCTCGTCAATGCACAGCGGCTGGCGCAGGCGCAGAGGATGCCTGCTGGCCATGGCCTGCTGTGCCTGCAGCCATTGTTGCTGCGGCGGCGTGGTTTGCTGCTTCATGAAAAATCTCCCAGGCCTGCATTGTGCTCAGCTTCGCAAAACGGGAAGGCTTGCATCACTATTGAGGAGCGCCAGCCACCGCAGCAAGGCGCAGCTGGACTGCCCGCCAGCGGCCTCGGGTTACAGTGACAATCCATGAATTCCCCCTTGAAACCCGCCACGGTCGCCATGCTCAGCCTGGCTCCGGCACTGTGGGCCGGCAATGCCATCGTGGGCCGACTCGCCCACGATCTGATCTCGCCGTTTGCACTCAACTTCTTTCGCTGGTGCATCGCCTTTGTGTTGCTGCTGCCGCTGGCATGGCGAGTGCTGCGCAGGAACAGTCCGATCTGGCCCCTGTGGCGGCAATACATGCTGCTGGGGCTGCTGGGCATAGGCTGCTACAACGCCTTGCTGTATCTGGCGCTCAAGACCTCGACCCCGCTGAATGTGACGCTGGTGAGCTCCAGCATGCCGGTGTGGATGCTGGCCATAGGCCGGCTGTGCTGGGGCATTCGCGTCAGCCGCCGGCAGATGGGAGGGGCTTTGCTGTCGGTGCTGGGCGTGGCGGTGGTGATGTCGCGCGGCGACTGGCAGACGCTGCTCGATCTGCACTTTGTGCCCGGCGACCTGTTCATGGTGCTGGCAACCATCGCCTGGGCCTTCTACACCTGGCTGCTTTCGCGCAGCAGCGGCCCACAGGAGGTGAAGTCGCACTGGGCCAGCTTCTTGCTCGCTCAGATCGTTTTCGGCCTGCTCTGGTCCGGTCTCTTCACGGGCGGCGAAGCCTTGCTGGGCGAATTCCGTCTGGTGCCGGGCTGGCCGTTGCTGGGCAGCCTGCTGTTCATCGCCGTGGGCCCGGCCATTCTGGCCTACCGCTTCTGGGGCATGGGCGTGCAGCGCGCCACGCCCGCCATTGCAGGCTTCTTCGGCAACCTGATTCCGCTGTTCACGGCCCTGCTGTCGATTCCCGTGCTCGGCGAAACCCCGCACCTCTACCACGCGCTTGCGTTTGCACTGATCGTGACCGGCATCGTCGTGTCGTCGCGCAAATAGCCCGCCGCCCCAGACAAAAGCCCCGCACTGCGGGGCTTTGTCGTTTCGGCCGTCGATCAACGATCAGTAAGTGCCGGGGTACAGACCGCCGTCAGGCAGGATGTTCTGGCCCGTCATATAGCCAGCCTGGCGGCTGCACAAGAAGGCACAGATGGCGCCGAATTCTTCGGCCGTGCCAAAGCGCTTGGCAGGAATCTGGGCGGCCTGGGCCTGACGCACGGCATCCAGGTCCTGGCCGGTCTTGTTGGCCGCTGCCTGATGGGTGGCCACCAGACGATCGGTGTCGAACTTGCCAGGCAGGATGCTGTTGATGGTCACGCCCTTGGCAGCGATGCCCGAACGCGCCAGGCCGGCCACAAAGCCCGTCAGGCCGCTGCGCGCGCCGTTGGACAGTCCCAGGATGTCGATAGGCGCCTTGACCGCGCTCGAGGTGATGTTGACGATGCGACCGAAGCCACGCGCTGCCATGCCGTCCACCGTGGCCTTGATCAGCTCGATGGGGGTCAGCATATTGGCGTCCACGGCCTTGATCCAGGCTTCACGATCCCAGGTGCGGAAGTCGCCAGGAGGCGGGCCGCCGGCGTTGGTCACGACGATGTCGTAGTCCTTGCCCGGGCCGCCGGCGGCTTCGAACACTGCCGTGCGACCTTCTGGCGTGGTGATGTCTGCAGCCACACCGATGACCTTGATCTGAGGAGCAATGGCTTGCAGCTTCTGCACTGCCAGCTGCAATGTCTCGGCGTTTCTGGCATTGATGACCAGATTCACACCCTCTTCGGCCAGGGCCTTGGCGCAGCCAAAACCCAAACCTTTGCTGGCGCCGCAGACCAGAGCCCAGCGCCCGGAGATACCAAAGTCCATGTCAGTGTCCTTTCACACAGTTTCCAAGCCGGGCAAACTGCCCGACACTATCAAAATCCATAGCTGCCAGCGCTTTTTTTGTCCAAGCACCAGCAGTCATTTCAACGTTCAATGACTGCGACCATGAAACAGCTTGTGGTGCAGCCTGCGCAGCGACCACCAGACACCCAGGGCCACGACCGGAATGGCCATGGCCGCCGTCGACTCGGGCGACCAGGGCCAGCCCAGTTTCTGCCCGCCCTTGGCCAGATAGCTGATCAGGCCGGTGATGTAATAGGTGATGGCCGCGACCGACAGACCTTCCACCGTGGATTGCAGCTTGAGCTGCGTGCCCTGGCGGTCGTTCATGGTGCCCAGCAGTTGCTGGCTGCTTTGCTGCTGCTCGATCTCGACGCGCGTGCGCAGCAGACTGCTGACGCGCGAGACCCGCTCGGACAGCGCATTCTGGCGGCGTGTCGCCCATTCGCAGGTCGCGCGCGCAGGCGTGAGGCGCCGGTCCATGAATTCGCGAATGGTCTGGATGCCATCCACCCGCGTCTCCTGAATTTCCTGAATGCGCCTGTCCACCAGCTCGAAATAGGCGGAGCTGGCCGAAAAGCGCGAATGCGTGGCCGCGTACTCGCTCTCCACCTGACCGGCCAGCCGGGTCAGGCGGTCCAGCAGGGCCGGCTCGGTGTCGCGGTCTGCCGCACGAATGGCATTCGCCAGCTCGGCCAGCTCACGCTCGGCCGTGGCCAGCACGGCTGCAGCCTTGCGCGCGGCCGGCAGGCCGAGCAGCGCCGCCATGCGATAGGTCTCGATCTCCAGCACCCGCTGCACCAGACGGCCCAGGCGGCGCGGCGACAGATCGGCGCCCGCCAGCAGCAGCATGCGCGAGAAGCCGTCGGGATGAATCGCAAAGTCGGTATAGATGGAGCCTGCGCCACCGGAGACACGTGAGCCGACCAGGGTATCGGCATGCAGCATGTGACGCATCAGATAGTGCGGGTCCACATCCTGCTCGTTCAGCGCCCACAGGTGCAGGCTGCTCAGGCACTGCCCCGGCAGGGCGGCCAGCCAGTCGCGCGGCACGGCATCGATGGCGGTCTCGGGCTCGCGCACATCGGCCACGCCGGCCTGCGCCATGGGCGTGGTGAAGGTCCAGGCCACAAACTCGGTGTGCTGCTCCCAGCGCAGGCGAAACGCGCCCAGGTCGATCAGCACATGGGTGGTTGCCGCATCGGGGAGGGGGCGGTGGTGGTTGCGCAGCAGGGCCGCCACATGTTCGCGGCTGGCCTCGCGCTGGGCCGCATCGGTGAGCATCACGATATGCGTGATGGCCAGAGGGGCCTGCATGATTTCCGCAGGACGCGCGTGAATTTCGTTGTGCAGCAAGACCCGCTGGGGGTGCTGCGCGGGCAATAGAGACAAGGCCATGCAATCTTTCGAATAACTGCAGCTATTTTGCCGCCCTAATCCATGGCCCCCGAAACAAAGGTCCTCATATCAAAAAAGCGGCCCTTGCGGGCCGCTTTTGCGCTTGATTCAGCAATCAGGCAAGACCATCAGTCTTCCACGAAGGCTTCTTCACGCTTGTTCTTCACTGCAGGCATCAGCACCACGACCAGCAGCACCAGGGCAGCGGCCAGCAGGCAGGCAGAGATGGGGCGGGTCACGAAGACCGACCAGTCACCACGCGACAGCAGCAGGGCACGGCGCAGGTTTTCTTCCATCATCGGGCCCAGGATGAAGCCCAGAAGCAGAGGAGCAGGTTCGGTACCCAGCTTGTGGAACACATAGCCGATGAAACCGAAGATACCCACCATCCACACGTCCCAGGCGTTGTTGTTGGTACCGTACACGCCGATAGCACAGAACAACACGATGGACGGGAACAGCCAGCGGTAAGGCACGGTCAGCAGCTTGATCCAGACGCCGATCAGCGGCAGGTTCAAGATGATCAGCATCAGGTTACCAATCCACATGGAGGCGATCAGACCCCAGAACAGTTCTGGGTTGCTGGTCATCACCTGAGGACCGGGCTGGATGTTGTGAATCGTCATGGCACCCACCATCAGCGCCATCACGGCGTTGGGAGGAATACCCAGGGTCAGCAGAGGAATGAACGATGTCTGCGAACCGGCGTTGTTGGCCGACTCGGGAGCGCACACGCCGCGGATATTGCCTTGACCGAAAGGAACTTCGCCGGGCTTCAGCTTGGTCTTCTTTTCGATGGTGTAGGCAGCAAAGGCCGACAGCATGGCACCGCCACCGGGCAAGATACCCAGGGCCGAACCCAGGGCCGTGCCGCGCAGCATGGCGGGAATCATGCGCTTGAAGTCTTCGCCTGTGGGCATCAGACCGGTCACCTTGGCGGCGAACACTTCACGCTCGTCTTCAGGCTTGGACAGGTTGGCAATGATTTCGCCGTAACCGAACACACCCATGGCGATCACGACGAAGTCGATGCCGTCGGTCAGCTCAGGAATATCGAAGCTGTAACGGGCCACGCCGGAGTTCACGTCGGTACCGACCATGCCCAGCAGCAGACCCAGCACGATCATCGCGATCGCCTTGAGCAGCGAGCCGGAAGCCAGCACCACGGCACCGATCAGACCCAGGGTCATCAGCGAGAAGTACTCGGCAGGGCCGAACTTGAAAGCGACTTCGGTCAGGGGAGGAGCGAAGGCAGCCAGAATCACGGTACCCACGCAGCCTGCGAAGAAGGAGCCGATACCGGCTGCCGCCAACGCGGGCCCCGCCCGGCCTTTTCGGGCCATCTGGTAACCGTCGATCACGGTCACCACAGAGGACGATTCACCTGGCAGGTTCACCAGAATGGCGGTGGTGGAACCACCGTACTGGGCGCCGTAGTAAATACCGGCCAGCATGATCAGCGCCGCCACGGGAGGCAGTGCATAAGTCGCTGGCAGCAACATGGCGATGGTCGCCACAGGGCCAATGCCGGGCAGCACGCCGATCAGCGTACCGAGCAGACAGCCCACAAAGCAGTAGATCAGGTTCTGGAACGTGAAAGCCACGCCAAAACCCGTCGACAAGTTCTGAATCAGATCCATGGACGATGCTCCTGATTAGCCAGCGATGAAGCTAGGCCACACGGGGAACTGCAGATTCAGCGCCCACACGAAAGCGAAATAGCTGCCGACCGCCAAAATGGTGGCCAGGATGGCTGTTTCCTTGAGGTTGAAGGTCTGACCGGCCATGCTGGCGATAAAGACCAAAGCGTAGATCGCAATGATCAGACCGAACTGGGGGATGCCCACAGCCGGCACGCCCACCAACAGAATGCCGAAGGCAAAGTTGGCAGCCAGCACGAAGAACACAGGCTTCCAGGCCCACTTACCGATCTTGTCACCACCTTCGGGGCCCTTCGTCAGGCCGCCGACGCAGATGGCTGCACCCAGGATGGCCATGAGCACACCCAGGATCAGAGGGAAGTAACCTGGACCCATACGGGCGCCGGTGCCAATGGTGTAGTTGGACGCGCCGATCGCAAATGCGAGACCGACGGCCAAGAACATCAGACCGGAGAAAAAGTCTTTTTGGCTCTTGATTTTCACAAAACGTCTCCTTACGGAAATCACGACTTGGCGATTCTCGTGTCATAGATATGCCAAATTGATGTGGATTCCACCTACAAAGGGCATACCCTAATGCTGACGTTCTGCATCCATCTAGCGTGGGCAAACCCGATGCATGCCGGCCTTGCCTGGCTGCCCTGGCAGGACAGCAAGCACCTGCCGTCTGATCCTCAGATTTCGCTCATCAGCGGCGTGCAGGCCAGCACCTCGGGCAAGGTGGTCAGGCCTTCGGCGACCCGCAAGGCCCCTGCAAGACGCAGGGGACGCATTCCGTCCTGCACGGCCTGGCGACGCAGAACGTCCATCGACGGGGCATCGTGAATCTGCTTCTTGAGGGTCTCGGTGACCATCAGCAGCTCGTACAGCCCCATGCGGCCGCGATAGCCTGTCATGCGGCAGTCCTCGCAACCCACGGGCTTGTAGGGCTGGCAGCTGCCGGTCAGCTTCCAGGGTCTGACCGATTCAGCCAGATCCTCGGGCTTGGCATCTTCATCGCGCAACTTGCAGCTGGGGCACAGCGTGCGTACCAGTCGCTGGGCCAGCACGCCCAGCAAGGTGGCATTGATCAGATAGGAGGGCACGCCCAGCTCCATCAGGCGGCTGACGGCGCTGGGTGCATCGTTGGTGTGCAGCGTGGAGAACACCAGATGACCGGTCAGCGCGGCCTGAACCGCCATTTCGGCCGTGGCCAGATCGCGGATCTCGCCCACCATGATGATGTCCGGGTCCTGGCGCATCAGCGCGCGCAGGCCTTCGGTGAATCCGAAGTCGAGCTGAGGCTGAACCTGGGTCTGGTTGAAGCTCGGCTCGATCATTTCGATGGGGTCTTCCACCGTGCTGACATTGACCTCCTCGGTCGCCACCCGCTTGAGCGTGGAATACAGCGTGGTGGTCTTGCCCGAGCCCGTGGGGCCGGTGACCAGGATGATGCCGTGCGGACGCTTGACCAGGTCTTCCCAGCGCTGGGCATCATGGGCGCTGAAGCCCAGCGCATCCAGATTCTTGACCGTGTTCTCGGGATCGAAGATGCGCATCACCATCTTCTCGCCAAAGGCCGTGGGCAAGGTGGACAAGCGCATTTCCACCTCTTCGCCGCGCGGGTTGCGCGTCTTGATGCGCCCGTCCAGCGGGCGGCGCTTTTCCACCACGTCCATGCGCCCCAGCAGCTTGACGCGCGCCACCATCGCGTTCAGCACCCCCATGGGCATCTGATAGACCGGATGCAGCACACCGTCAATGCGAAAGCGGATCACGCCCTGCTCGCGCCGGGGCTCCAGGTGGATGTCGCTGGCGCGCTGGTCGAAGGCATACTGCCAAAGCCAGTCCACCACGCGCACCACGCCCTGGTCGTTGGCGTCGAGCTGCTTGTTGCTCTTGCCCAGCTCCACCAGCTGCTCGAAGCTCGCGCCGCCGGTCGCACCGCCGGCCTTCTCTGCAGCACGCACGGATTTGGCCAGCGCAAAGAACTCCGCCGTATAGCGCTTGATATCCTGCGGATTGGCCACCACGCAGCGCACGCTGCGGTGCGCCTGCCGCTCGACTTCGCTCACCCAGTCCTTGATGAAGGGCTCGGCCGTGGCGATCACCACCTCCTTGGCCGTGACCTGCACGGGCAGCACCTTGTGGCGCTCGGCGTAGCTGGCGCTCATGATCTCGCCCACGCGGCCCACATCCACGCGCAACGGGTCGATGCGCAGATAGGCCAGGCCGCTGCGCTGGGCCAGGTACTGGGTCAGGGTTTCCAGATCCAGCGGCTGGTGCGTCAGGGCGCCGACAACGCCCACATTGGCCAGACGCACCAGCGGCAGCTGCGCACTCTCGGCGGCCGAGCAGCGCGCCACCGTGCGCCCTGCCTCCTGTGGCGTGATCACACCGTCTTCCTGCAGCCATTGCACCAGCGTACGCCAGTCCAGAGGCCCCTGGTACTGGGCTGGCTTGACGGATCGGGGCAGAATGGATTCAGTCAATGACATGGGCGGCTGCAGCAACAAAACTGCCTTGACTGTACCGCCATCGGCCCATGCTGCCGATCAGGAAGATGCATAACAGGCAGATGAAGGTCTGTTGTCTGATGCAGCTCAGGCGTATTCGTCCAGCAGACCACCCAACCCACCCTGACCCGGATTGCTGCGACTTCTGCCCTGCACCGCACCGTCCTGCTTTGACTGAACGGCTTCGGTGCCACGCTGAGCAGCCTGCTGGGCTTGCTGCGCCTGCTGGTTCTGCAGGGCCTCGATCTGGGCCTGCAGCATCTGGATCTTGGCCTGCAGCAACTGCGTCTGCTGCTGCTTGGTCTTGGCATCCGCGTCGCTGCTGGCGACTTCCTTGAGCTCGCTGGTTGCATCCTTGATCTGCTTTTGCAGCTGCTGGATACGCGATGCCGCGCCGGCCCCCGAAGAGGCTGGGCTGGCAGAACCGGAGGAGATGGCACTGATCGTCATGTCAACATCATCGGCACAACGCCGCTGCAATCAATGCCGCCCCCTCAGCTTTACTCAGGCTTTGCAATCATTCGGCTGCACCCCGGTCGATTCGGACGACCTTGGATCTGGCCGTCTTGCGGCCGGCCTCGGCATCGCGGGCCGGCACGAACACCTTGGCCCAGCGTGTGGTGTTCAGATCCCAGCGCGCCTGCACCTGGTCACAGGCCAGATCCAGCTCGGTGCCCTGCAGCACACGCGGCCTGCGCTGGGCCAGCACCACGGTATTGCCTTCGCGCGTGGGGCGGAAGGCCCAGAGCGCGTCCTCGCCAAAAGCCTGGGCCATCTGGTCCAGGCTTTTGTCAAAGCTTGAGGAGCGGCCAAACAGATTGACGGTCATGATGCCGTCCTCGGTCAGCAGATTGCGGCAATCGGCATAGAACTCGGCGCTGTCGAGCACCGGGGCCGCTGCCTCATGGTCGTAGAGATCGACCGCCAACGCATCGACCGTGCCCTGCCATTCGGGCTTTTTGATTTCCTGGGCCGCATCGGCCAGCACCACCTGCAGCGTGCTGCTGTCGGGCGGCAGCTTGAACCAGCTGCGGCACACGGCCAGCACCTGGGGATTGAGCTCGACCGCCGTGGTCTTCATGCGCAGCTTCTTGTGACAGAACTTGGTGATGGCTGCCGCCCCCAGCCCCAATTGCATGGCGTGCATCCGGGGCACTTCGACCGGCTCGGCAAACAGCAGCCAGCCCATCATGCGCTGCACATATTCCAGGTCGATATCAAAAGGGTCGCGAATGCGCATGGAGCCCTGCACCCAGGGCGTTCCGAGATGCAGATAGCGGATATCGCCATCATCGGAGACGCTGACTTCGGGCAGCTCCTGCACGCTGCCCACATTCTTGTCCTGCGCGGATTTGGCACCGCCACGGGTTTTACGGATCACGTTTCACACCAATCTTCAAAGCAGGCCATGGGCCGCCAGCGCATGGCGCCAGGCCTGCAGTTTTTTATCGAAAGACCAGCTGGCATTGGCCGGGCTGGTCGATGGCAGCTTGAGCGCCGTCAGCCCCAGCGCCTCGGTCTGGCGCGCATGCTTGTAGCTCTCGCCGCCGTTGTGCAATGCCAGCTGCAGATCCGGGCAGCGCTGGCGCAACCCGGCAAAGTCGTTGACCTGGGCACAGCGAATGGCGCTGTCCAGACTGCCCTCGCGCTCGCAGCTCGCATACACGTCCCACAGGCCCAGGCCACGCTCCAGCAGCCACTCGCAACGGCCCGCGTAATCGGCACGTGACGGCTGTGGATGGCGGGGCCACAAGGCCTGCAGCAAAGGCCAGAACTGGTTTTGCGGATGGGCGTAGTACTGCGCCAGCTGCAGCGACTTCAGGCCCGGAAAACTGCCCAGCACCAGTGCCTGCGTGCGCGCATCGGCCACCGCCGCCAGCCCCTGCCAGCGCGGGCCTGTCTCTGTCACGGTGGCAGAAGAATCCTCGGTCATGCCCTATTGTCGCCCAGCCATGCTTGGCAAGGCCCTTGGGCTGATATTCGAAAAGATGAGCAACCGCCACTTGGTCTGAAAAGGCCAGATGCTGTTTTCCTACAAGAACGCCGGCAAGCCTGAGAGCGCTGCGCGTGCATTGTCCGTGCCGACCTGCGCCAGCTGATCAATGCTCATGCCGCGCAACTGTGCAATCTCCGCCGCAATGCGCGGCAGCTCGGCGGAGCTGTTGCGCCCCTGAGGCTGGCCGGCCGCGCGCTGCTCGGCCGTGGTGTAGAGCCAGTGCGGCGGGATATCGGGCGCATCGGTCTCCAGCACCAAAGCCTGCAGCGGCAGGCTGGCCGCCAGCTCGCGCAGCTTGAGCGCGCGCTCATAGGTGATGGCGCCGCCAAAGCCCAGCTTGAAGCCCAGATCAATAAACGCCTGCGCCTGCTGGACGCTGCCGTTGAACGCATGGGCTATGCCACCTACAACCCTGTGCTGGCGCAAGGTCTTGAGCAAACGATCGCTGCTCTTGCGCACATGCAGGATGACGGGCAGCCCGAACTCGCGAGCCAGCCGGATCTGCTGCTCGTAAAACCAGATCTGGCGCTGCTCGTCCAGTCCGGGGACAAAAAAATCGAGACCGATTTCGCCCACCGCCACCAGATGCGGGTCTCCGCGCTGCCGGCTCAGCAACTCGCGCAGCGCCGCGATATCGGACTCCTGAGCGCCGGGCGTGTAAAGCGGATGAATGCCCAGCGCATAGCTGTCGCCATGACGATGCGCAAGCGCAATCACGTCTTGCCAGTGGCTGCGCTGCACGGCGGGAATGACCAGATGCTTGACGCCTGCGGCCTGCGCAGCGGCGCGCACGGCATCTCTGTCAGGCGCAAATTCGGGTGCATCCAGGTGGCAATGGGTATCTATCCAGGTGGGCATCTGCACATCATGCATCGGCTAGGCTGCTTGCGCAGGCTGGCCCCGGCATATGACACGTCAAGTGACTACAGACAGTTTCCAGCCTTGTCCTACGGTACACACATTGAAACAAATAAAACATTAAGCAACTTCACCCACTGCCCTGCGCTACCGGCCAAAGGAGCAAGTTATGACGGGACTTCTGCAAAGCACGCTCTGGCAACGCCTGAGTCAAAGTCATCAGCGCGCCGACATGCAGGGCAAGCTGGCTGCACTCGATCAGGTGCAGGCCGTGATCGAGTTCGATCTGCAAGGCCATGTGCTGACGGCCAATGACAACTTTCTGCGCACCATGGGCTACAGCGCCGAGCAGATCGTCGGCCAGCATCACCGCATGTTTGTGGATGAGGAGACCCGGGCCTCTGCCGAGTACGCCCAGTTCTGGCAGCGCCTGGCGGCAGGCCTGCATGACAGCGGCCGCTACCGTCGCATCAACAGCCAGGGCGAGGATGTGTGGCTGCAGGCCAGCTACAACCCGATCTTTGACAGCCAGGGGCAGCCGCGCAAAGTCATCAAGTACGCCACCGACATCACCGAACAGCAGCAGCATGAAGACGATGCCCGCGGCCAGCTCGAAGCCATTGCCAAGGTGCAGGCCATCATCGAATTCGATCTGAACGGCAACATCCTCACGGCCAACGATCTGTTTCTGCAGACCATGGGCTACTCCCTTGCCGAAGTCGTGGGCAGACACCACAGCATGTTTGTCCAGCCGCACGAGCGCCAATCCCCGGCCTATCAGCATTTCTGGCACAAGCTGGCCCTGGGTCATCACGATGCAGGCCAGTATCTGCGCATAGGCAAGGCCGGTCGTCAGGTCTGGATCGAAGCCAGCTACAACCCCATCCTCGACACCGAAGGGCGGCCCTTCAAGGTCGTCAAGTTCGCCACCAACATCACACGCCGCGTGACCGCGGCGCAAACCCTGCGCGCCACGGTGGAAGGGCTGACCGAGAGTGCCAACCATGCACGCCAGGCCAACGAACTGGCCCAGGACGCCTGCAGCGTGGCCGAAGCCGGCGGCCGCACCGTGCAGGATGTGGTGAGTACCATGGAATCCATCAGCGCCAGCTCGCGCAAGATCAGCGACATCATCGGCATGATGGACTCCATCGCCTTCCAGACCAATCTGCTGGCACTCAACGCCGCCGTGGAAGCGGCCCGTGCCGGTGACCAGGGACGCGGCTTTGCCGTGGTGGCCAATGAGGTGCGCCAGCTGGCCCAGCACAGCGCCGAGGCCGCCAAGGAGATCAAGCAGCTGATCCAGACCTCGGTCACCCAGGTCACCCAGGGGGTGACCCAGGTGCGCGAAGCCGGCACCACCATGGCGGAGATCGTGAACTCCTCGCGCCAGGTCACGCAGATCATGGGCGAGGTGGTGCAGACCTCGCTGGCCCAGTCCGCCAGGCTGCGCGAGGTCACCGACGATCTGACGGCGCAGGATGTTTCGGCCAAGCAGGGCTCGGCCAGGCCGCGCCCTGCCGTGCCGCTGCAGGCCTCGGCGCGTGAGCAGGCCACGATTGCCATCAGAAATGCAGCTGTCAGCGCTTACTGATCAATCGTCTCAGGCGTATTTTTCATAAAAAAGGCCCGAATCACTGCAGCTGCAACGACCCGGGCCTCGCCGTCGCTTGGCGACGATCAGGCCAGTTGCCCGCGCCCCAGTCTGACCATGCGGTCGCAGCGCGCCGCCAGTCCTTCGTCATGGGTGACCATCACAAACGCCGTGCCATGGCTGCGCGCCAGCTCCAGCATCAGCGCAAACACCGTATCGGCCGTGCCACGATCCAGGTTGCCCGTGGGCTCGTCGGCCAGCACACAGGCCGGACGTGTAACCAGCGCACGTGCAATGGCCACGCGCTGACGCTCTCCGCCCGACAGCTCGGCCGGGCGATGCGCCATGCGCTGGCCCAGACCCACGGCGCGCAGCATCTCGGCCGCCCGGTCCATGCAATCCTCCTTGGCGTCGCGTCGAATGCGCAGCGGCATGGCCACATTCTCCTGGGCCGAGAACTCGGCCAGCAGGTGATGGAACTGGTAGATAAAGCCCAGGTGCCGGTTGCGCAGCGCGCCCTGCTTTTGCGGGCTGAGCTGGTGCAGAGGCTGGCCCATGAGGCTGACGCTGCCCGTGGTGGGCGCATCCAGCCCGCCCAGCAGGTGCAGCAAGGTGGACTTGCCCGAGCCCGAGGCGCCGACGATGGCCAGTGTCTCGCCCGCCTGAACCCGCAGATCCACACCCTGCAGCACGGTCACATCCAGCTTGCCTTCGGCAAAGCGCTTGGTCAGGCCGCGTGCCTCCAGAACGCTCTGGTCCATCACAACATCATTCATAACGCAGTGCCTCCGCAGGGTTCACGCGGCTGGCACGCCAGCTGGGGTAAATCGTGGCCACAAAAGAAAGAATCAGAGAAATCACGGCGATCGGCACGATGTCCGTGGACTGCGGCTCGCTGGGCATCTTGCTGATCAGGTAGATGTCCTTGGGCAGGAAGTTGGCATGCAGCGCCTGCTCAATGGCAGGCACGATGACGTCGATATTGAAGGCAATCGCCAGCCCCAGTGCCAGACCTGCCAAAGTGCCGATGACGCCGACCATGGCGCCCTGCACCATGAAGATGCCCATGATGGACGAGGGCGAGGCGCCCAGGGTGCGCAGGATGGCAATGTCGGCACGCTTGTCCTGCACGCTCATCACCAGGGTGGACACCAGATTGAAAGCCGCCACGGCCACGATCAGGGTCAGGATGATGAACATCATGCGTTTTTCAAGCTGCACGGCGGCAAACCAGGTCTTGTTCTGCTGCGTCCAGTCACGGATGAACAAACGGTCCGTCAGGGTGTCCGCGAGTTCATGCGCCACGCGCGGCGCCTCGTGCAAGTCCTTGAGCTTGAGACGAATGCCGGTCGGCCCTTCCAGGCGGAAGATGCGCTGGGCATCCTCGTAATGCATCATCACCAGCGCCGAGTCATATTCGTAGTGGCCGGAATCGAAGGTGCCGGCCACCGTCATCTGCTTCATGCGCGGCAGCACGCCGGCCGGCGTGACCTGTCCGCTGGGAGCGATCAGCGTGATCACATCGCCCTCGCTCACACCGAGACTGCGCGCCAGTTCGATGCCGAGCACCACCTTGAACTCGCCGGGCACCAGACGCTTGAGCACCTCGCCGCTGGTGGCCGCCAGATCGGTCACCTCGCCCTCACGCGCCGGATCGATACCGCGCACCAGGGCGCCTTTCATATCCTCGCCGCGTGCCAGCAATGCCTGAGCCGCCACAAAAGGCGCGGCCCCCACCACATCGGGGTTGGCTCTGGCCTCGCGCATGGTGCGCACCACATCGGGCAGGGGGGCGCCCTGCGGGGCGTAGATTTCCACATGGGAGACGACACTGAGCATGCGATCGCGCACTTCCTTCTGGAAGCCGTTCATCACGCTCAGCACAATGATCAGCGCCGCCACGCCCAGCGCAATGCCAAGCATGGAGACACCCGAGATAAAGGAGATGAAGCCATTGCGGCGTGTGGCGCGCCCTGCACGGGTATAGCGCCAGCCCACGGCCAGTTCGTAGGGAAATTGCATGTTGCCAGCATTGTGGCATTGCCGGCAATGCCCTGCCGACAGCGCCAGCCTTATGCGATCTGACTGCCCGCCGCCCCTCTACCGAGGCGGCCTGCTGCGCCCTATGCGCGGCAGATCCGCATACTGATCCTGCTGCTCCAGCGTCACCGCATGGGCCTGGAGCTTTGCCAGCAGGCCGTCAAACAAGGCCAGTTCCTCATCGCTGAGAACGGACACGATATCGGCATGAATCTTGACCATCTCGGGCAGTATCAGACCGTACATGCGCCGCCCCTCCTCGGTCAGATAGATGGCCACACGCCGGCGGTCTCCATCCAGAGGCTTGCGCAGCACCCAGCCTTTTTCCTCCAGGCCGCTGAGCGCCCGCGAAGTGCGCGCCCTGTCCAGCTGTGCCTTCTGTGCCAGCTCGGATGACAGCAAACCCTCCTCGGTCGCCAGCGTCGCCATCACGCCCCATTCGCAGCGTGTGAGGCCGAAACGGGCCTCGCACATGCGCATGGCCATGCCGCCCGCCACGCCGAAGAAGCGGCTGATGCGAAACAGCAGCATCTGCTGAATGGAGGTGGGTTGTCGGGTATTCACGGAGATGAGTTGATTAGATCAATTGTGGCCGCCACTTCTACAGTGGATGCTCCCCATACAGAGACAAGGGAAGTGCTGGGATTTTCGCAAATGCCAGCACTTTCCTCAGACAAGAGAGTGATTCCATGGCTCGCCTGATTGCACCCCGCCGCCTTCTTCAAACCAGCCTGGCTCTGCTGCTGGGCTGCACGGCATTCGCCTCCCAAGGCCAGCCTGCCGATGGCGCCGCCGCCTCTGCCTGGCCCGGCAAGCCGGTTCGACTGATCGCCTCCTTCGCTCCCGGAGGGGCGGTTGACATATTGGCGCGCGGCGTAGGGGAAGTACTCCAACGCGAGACCAGGCAGCCGTTCGTGGTGGAAAACCGCACCGGCGCCGGCGGCAACATCGGAGCCGATTACGTCGCCAAGGCTGCCGCCGACGGATACACCATGCTGATTGGCCTGGACACCAGTCTCACGGTCAACCCGCTGATCTACAAAAGCATGCCGTTCAAGAATGGCGACCTGCGTCCCGTCATGGTGTTCGCCTCGCAAGGCATGCTGATGGCTGTCAGCCCCAAAACCAATATCAAGACGCTGGAGCAGTTCATCGCCCGCGGCAAGGACAAGGGCCTGACCCTGGGCTCCGCCGGCTATGGAACACCCGGCCACCTGGCCGCCAGCATCCTGAGCCACGCCACCGGAGCCAAGGTCAACCACGTGCCCTACAAAGGCAATGCACCAGCCACGCTGGCGATGCTCTCGGGAGAAGTGGACGGCGGCGTCATCAGCTCCACCGCCATGCTGCCCCATGTGAGCTCCGCAAAGATCACCGCGCTGGCGGTGACTACGGCCCAGCGCAACCCCTTGCTGCCGGAAGTCCCCTCGGTGGCAGAACTGGGGCACAAGGAGCTGCAGCAGGAAGTGCTTTTCGCCGCCTGGGTGCCCAGCAGCACACCCGAGCCACTGGTGCAGAAAATCCAGGCCCTCTTCGAGAAGGCCATGAAGGACGGCACGCTGCGCGAGCGCATGCGTGTCAACGACATGGTCTACGAAGGACTGACAGGCGATGCAGCCGCCAGGCGCATTCAGGCCCTGGCCGACCGCTACCGGGTGCTGGCCCAGGCCACTGGCATGAAGATGGAATGAGCGCTTGCGCCAGCCATCAGCCCCATGACAACGACCCGTATTTCATGACTCGTCCCAACATCATCTTTATCGTCGCCGACGATCTCGGCTATGCCGACCTGGGCTGCTACGGCGGCCGCGATGCCGACTTCGGCCCGGTCTCCCCGGTGCTCGACCGCCTGGCCGCCAACGGCCTCAGGCTCACCCAGGGCTATGCCAATTCACCCGTGTGCTCGCCCACGCGTTTTGCCTTGGCCACGGCCCGCTATCAATACCGCCTGCGCGGTGCGGCCGAGGAGCCCATCAACAGCAAGACGCGCGGCACCCCGCTGGGCGCCAAGCTGGGCCTGCCGCCTGAAATCCCCACCATTGCCTCGCTGCTCAAGGGCGCGGGCTACCGCACGGCACTGATAGGCAAATGGCATCTGGGCTACCCTCCCCACTTCGGCCCGCTGCGCTCGGGCTACGAGGAATACTTCGGCCCCATGTCGGGCGGCGTGGACTACTTCACCCATCTGAGCAGCTCGGGCCAGCACGATCTGTGGGTCGGCGAAGAGGAGCATCACGACGAAGGCTATCTGACCGATCTGCTGTCCCAGCGCAGCGTGGACTTCGTCAACCGCATGAACGAGGGCGATGCCCCCTTCTTCCTGAGCCTGCACTACACGGCCCCGCACTGGCCCTGGGAAACCCGTGATGACCGTGAAACCGCCGAGCAGCTGGGAGCGGGCATCACGCATCTGGCGGGAGGCAATATTCACCAGTACCGGCGCATGATTCATCACATGGATGAGGGCATAGGCTGGATCGTCGAAGCCCTGCGCAGGAACGGCCAGCTCGACAACACGCTGATCGTCTTCACCAGCGACAACGGCGGCGAGCGCTTCTCGGACAGCTGGCCTCTCGTGGGCGGCAAGATGGACCTGACCGAAGGCGGCATCCGCGTGCCCTGGATCGCCCACTGGCCTGCCGTGATCGAGGCCCATCGCAGCAGCGCCCAGCCATGCATGAGCATGGACTGGTCGGCCACGGTGCTGGATGCCGCCGGTGTGAGCGCCGATCCCGACTACCCGCTGGACGGCATCTCCCTGCTGCCCGTGCTGCGCACCGACGGGGCTGAGTTTGCCCGACCGCTGTACTGGCGCATGCTCTACCGCAACCAGCGTGCGCTGCGCGAAGGCGAATGGAAATACCTGCGCGTGGAGGACAACGAATACCTGTTCAATCTGGCGCAGGACGAGCGCGAGCGTGCCAATCTGGCCGGCCAGCAACCCGAGCGCATGCAGGCCATGCGCCAGCGCTGGGACGACTGGAATGCCGGCATGCCCGCCATTGCCGAGGACGCTAGCTACAGCCTGGTCTACACCCTGAAAAATATGCCCGCGAGGTGACAAAGCCCCCCGCTCCGTGCCCAGGCGGCGGCCATGCCCGACAATAGCGCCCATGTCTTTGACCGCGCCTTTGCTGCCTGCCGCCCAAGCCCTGGGCACAGGCGCCTCCGAAATCATTGTTGCCTATGCCAGCGGCCCTGCCGACATTCCCCAGGCATGGGACGGTTTGCAACTCCCTCACCTGCAGGCCTTGCTGGCAACGCTGACGCCGGCCTCGCTGGTGCAGGGCGACGAGATGGACTTCTCTCCTCCGCATGAGCGCGCCCTGGCCCGTGGCATGCAACTGCCCGATACACCCGGGCTGATTCCCTGGGCTGCGCTGGCGGCTGGAGACAGCAGCCAGGCCTGTGCCTTCATCACGCCCTGCCACTGGCATATCACGCCGGACCAGGTCCATCAGACCGACCCGGCCGGCGCGCCACTGGACGAAGACGAATCCCGCCAGTTGCTGGCGCTGATCGCTCCCTGGTTCAGCGACGACGGCATCACGCTGGAATATCGGCGCGCCGACCTCTGGCTGGCGCGCGGTGCGGCCTTCAAGGGCCTGGCCACCGCCTCGATGGACCGTGCGCTGGGCCGCGACGTGCGCCCCTGGATGCCCGACCCGATTCAGGGAGCCATCATTCAGCGTCTGCAGACCGAGCTGCAGATGCTGCTCTACACCCATGTCTTCAACGACCGACGTGCCGAACGCGGTCTGCCGCCCATCAACTCCTTCTGGGTGCATGGCACGGGAGACCTTGCCAGCCTGCCTGCGGCGAACTCCCGGACCGTGTGCGTGGATGATCTGCGCCACACTGCGCTGCAAGGCAATGTGCAAGGCTGGCAAAAGGCCTGGCAGTCACTGGACAGCAGCCTGATCGCCGAGCTGCAGCAGCGGGCTGCCCGCGGAGAACCGGTCAAGCTCACGCTCTGCGGCGAGCGCAATGCCGTGCAATGGCAAAGCCAGCCACGCGGCCTGATGGACAAGATAAAGGGTGTTTTTGGCACGAAACGCCTGCCAGATCTACGGGAAATGCTATGAAGATAATTCCCAGATCCATCCCCAACGACAGTGTCTCTGCACTGCTGCAGGCCAAGATTCATCCCTTGCTGGCCCAGCTCTATGCAGCGCGAGGCGTCTGCTCGGCCGACGAACTGGACGATGCCCCGGCCCGGCTGCTGCCACCCTCGGGCCTGCGCGGCATCGATGCTGCCGTGCAACTGCTGGCCGATGCCATAGCCGCGCAAAAGCGCCTGTGCATCGTCGCCGACTACGACTGCGATGGCGCAACCGCCTGCGCCGTGGGCCTGCGCGGCCTGCGCATGCTGGGCGCGCCCCATGCCGACTACCTCGTGCCCGACCGCGTGGTCGACGGCTACGGCCTGACCGCCCCCATCTCGCGCCGCGTCAAGGAGACCGGCGCCGACATGCTGATCACCGTGGACAACGGCATTGCCAGCGTGGAAGGCGTGGCCGTGGCCAAGGAGCTGGGCATGTCGGTCGTGGTGACCGACCACCATCTGCCGGGCGACCACCTGCCGCCAGCGGACGCCATCGTCAACCCCAACCAGCCTGGCTGCGAGTTCGCAAGCAAGTCCATGGCCGGCGTGGGCGTCATGTTCTATGTGCTGCTGGCCCTGCGCACCGAGCTGCGCAACCGCGGCCGCTTTGATCGCCACAACCAGCCCAGGCTGGAGCAATTGCTGCCCCTGGTGGCGCTGGGCACGGTGGCCGATGTGGTCAAGCTCGATGCCAATAACCGCCGTCTGGTGGCGCTGGGCCTCAAGCAGATTCGCAAAGGCAGCATGCAGCCCGGCATACGCGCGCTGTTCGAGGCATCGGGCCGCCGCTTCGACATGGCCTCCACCATCGACTTCGGCTTTGCCCTGGGACCGCGCATCAATGCCGCCGGACGGCTTGCCGACATGACCATAGGCATCGAGTGCCTGACTACGGAAGATGTCAGCCGCGCCGACAATCTGGCACGCATGCTGGACAGCATCAACCGCGAGCGCCGCGAGATCGAAGTCAGCATGCGTGAGCACGCCCTGCTCATGGCCGAAGGCCTGTGCGAGGACGGCATGACGCCGCCACCGGCCATCAGCGTGTTCGACCCCGACTTTCACGAAGGCGTGGTCGGTGTGGTGGCCTCGCGCATCAAGGACAAGCTGCACCGACCCACGTTTGTGTTTGCAGCCAGTGGCGCTCCGGGCAAGGAGCATGAGCTCAAGGGCTCGGGCCGTTCCATTCCAGGCTTTCATCTACGCGATGCGCTGGACCTCGTCAGCAAGCGCCACCCCGGTCTGATACTGCGTTTTGGCGGTCACGCCATGGCAGCAGGCTGCACCATAGAGGAAGCGCACTTTGACGAGTTCGAAAAGGCTTTTGCCCAGGTCGCCAGGGAGTGGCTGGATGCCGCGACGCTGACGCGCAGGCTGGAGACCGACGGGCCGCTTTCGCCCCAGTGGCTGGACACCGGCCTGATCGAACAAATGCAGCTGGCCGTCTGGGGCCAGGGCTTTGCCGCGCCGACTTTCAGCGAAGAGCTGGAAATCACCTCGCAGCGCCTGGTCGGCGAAAAGCATCTGAAGCTGGAGCTGCTGCACCATGGCTCCAAGATCGACGGCATCTGGTTCAACCACACCGACCCGCTGCCCGCGCGCACCACCCTGGCCTATCGCCTGGACATCAACGAATGGCGCGGTGAACGCAAGGTGCAGTTTCTGGTGGAAGCCGCGCAGGACTTCGAGGGCGGTGCCGGCAACATGGGCTTCTGATCTTCGCTCCAGCCAGGGAGGCCGCCACTGCGGACGCGACGGCTGTCCGTTTCACGCTGCACCCGGAAAAGGCCCGCCGCTTCCTGTCAGAAGCGGCAGGCCTGCAAGCGGATGCCGACTTGCTGATTTAGAAAGTTTCCCAGTCCCCATCGCCAGAGTCCGCAGCAGGCTTGGCCTTGCTGGCGCTCAGTGCCGAGGGAGCCGGGCCTGCAGGCGCTTTCCTGATCGCAGGTCTGGCCGCAGCGGCAGTCTGCTTCACCGGGGCCATGGCCGGCATGGCGCGGCTGGCCGGGCGCTGGGGAGGGGCCACCTTGGCATGACTGGTCTCATGACCGAGCTTGAAGATGGACACCACTTCGGCCAGGCGGCG
The DNA here is from genome assembly GCF_008121565.1 of Comamonas sp. Z3. NCBI lineage: Bacteria > Pseudomonadati > Pseudomonadota > Betaproteobacteria > Burkholderiales > Comamonadaceae > Comamonas > Comamonas sp. Z3. The sequence goes on along the minus strand of NZ_VOQU01000002.1, from coordinate 432,787 downwards.
CGCCTGCTCCTGCATGGACAGCGCCGCTGCGCTGGACTCCTCCACCAGCGCCGCATTCTGCTGCGTCATCTGGTCCAGATTGCTCACCGCCTGATTGACCTGGTTGATGCCGTCGCGCTGCTCGGTGGACGAGGCCGTGATCTCGCCGATCAGGTCGCTGACGCGGCGCACGCTGGCCACGATCTCGCTCATGCTCTGGCCCGCCAGTTCCACCTGCTGCGAGCCCGACTGCACATTGTCCACGCTGGTGGTGATGAGCTGCTTGATCTCCTTGGCGGCTTCGGCACTGCGCTGCGCCAGGCTGCGCACCTCGCCAGCCACCACGGCAAAGCCACGGCCCTGCTCGCCGGCTCGTGCCGCTTCCACGGCCGCATTCAGGGCCAGGATATTGGTCTGAAAGGCAATCGAGTCGATCACACCGATGATGTCGGCAATCTTGCGGCTGCTGTCGGTGATCTGGCCCATGCTCTGCACCACCTGCTGCACCACGCGGCCTCCTTGCTCGGCGGCCTGGGCAGCAGTAGAGGCCAGCTGATTGGCCTGGCGTGCAGTGTCGGCGGACTGGGTGACGGTGGCCGTCAGCTCTTCCATGCTGGCTGCGGTTTCCTCGAGATTGGCCGCCGTCTGCTCGGTACGTGCTGACAGATCCTGGTTGCCCGTGGCAATCTGGCCCGAGGCCGAAGAGACGGACTCCACGCCCGAACGCACCTGGCCGACGACGGAGCGCAGACGCTCGGCCATGGCGTTCAGGGACTTGAGCAGCAGGCCCAGTTCGTCATGACGGTCATTGCGCACGGTCGCCGTCAAATCGCCGGCAGCGATGGAGTCGGCCAGAGCTACCGCCTCATTCAACGGAGCGATGATCGATCGCAGGATCAGAGCCGCCATCGCCAGACCCAGCAGAACGATCAGGCCGCAGACCAGACCGATAGCCACATAGGCCTGAGACTGGCGTGCCTCGCCATCGGCAATCGCACGCTGGCTGCGCTGCTCCTGCAGTTGCACGAACTTGCGCTGCGCATCCACGTAGACCTTGGCATTGGGACGCAGCTGCTTTTCAACCAGATCGAAGGCCGCTGCAAAGTCATTGTCCTTGCGTGCGGCCTGCACGGCGGCATTGCTCTCCAGCGTCGCGCGCCTGCGCTCGGCGACTTCATCCAGCACCTTGCGCGATTCCTCGTCGGTGACCAGTTCGTTGAGCTTTTTCTGCAGCTCGGTGATATGCGCAATCCCGTCGCTCATCAGCTTGCGCTGCTGCTCCACCAGATTCTCTTCGGAAGAGATCGCAGCAACGATGGAACGATCCACACTTTGCTCGGTCAGATGGCGCCACTCGCTGGCAATGTTGGCGGCCATCCGGGTGCGTGTGGCCTCCTTGGAGATGCTCACGTAGACGCGATCCAGGTATATCAGACTGCCTGCCGATACCAGCAGCAAGCCCACCAGCAGGCCAATCACCAAAGCCCACAGCTTTTGTGACACCGAGAACTGATTCAATTTCATTTTTTATCCATCTCAATAAATCAAGCAATACCGTGGCAGCCTTAACGCATTCAAAAACTCACAAGCGCCGTAGCCAATCCTTCTTCGGCATGTGGGCGGCATATTTGAGCTTTGTTACAAGCCGCTGCCACAAGCATGCTCGTGCTATGACCCAAGTCATGATTGCCTGCAGCGGCCTACAATGAGGCCGTGCCCAAAACCTATCTCAATGCCGATCTGCACTGTCACTCCGTCGTCTCCGACGGCACCTTGACGCCCGAGCAACTGGCTCTGCGCGCGGCCGAGCGCGGAGTGGAGCTGTGGGCGCTGACCGACCACGACGAAGTCGGCGGCCAGCACCGGGCCGCCGCCGCCGCGAAGTCGGCAGGACTGGACTATCTGACAGGCACGGAAATTTCCGTCAGCTTCTCGGGCTGCGGCGTACATATCGTGGGTCTGGGCTTTGACGCCGACGATGCCGCGCTCACGCAAGGCCTCTACGACACACGCCATGGCCGCGGCCCGCGCGCCCGCGAAATGGCCAGGCAGCTGGAGCTGGCCGGCATTGCAGGCGCCTATGAAGGAGCGCTGCGCCATGCAGGCAACCCCGAACTGATCTCGCGCACCCACTTTGCACGCTTTCTCGTGGAGACCGGGGTCTGCGCCGATACCTATGAGGTCTTCAAACGCTATCTGACCGAAGGCAAGCCCGGCTATGTCGCCCATGTCTGGGCGAATCTGCATGATGCCGTGCGCTGGATCGTGGATGCCGGCGGCGTGGCCGTGATTGCCCACCCGGCGCGCTACGACCTGAGCCGCAACGAGGAATATGCGCTGTTTTCCAAGTTCAAGGAACTCGGCGGCCAGGGCGTGGAGGTTGTCACAGGCAGTCACCGCCCGCATGAATATGCAAGCTACGCCGATCTGGCTGTGGAGTTCGGCCTGGCAGCCTCGCGCGGCAGCGACTTTCACAGCCCCGATGAATCGCAGATAGACCTGGGGCAGTTGCCCTATCTACCCAGCCAGCTCACACCGGTCTGGGAGCTGCTGCAGGACCGCATACAGCGTGCATAAAGAGCACGACTTACGCAAAACGTGCGACTGCCTCAAAAGGCGGGCCATTGTTGCATTTTTGTTTGCGTAAGTCCTAAAGAACAGGGAGAAGCCGCATGACCACCGTTTTTGAAGTCTATCCAGAGAACCCGCAGCCGCGCATCATCAAGCAGGCGGCGGAGATGCTGCGCAAGGGCGCCATTCTTGCCGTTCCCACCGACTCCAGCTATGCCCTGGTCTGCCACCTGGACGACAAGAACGCTGTGGATCGCATGCGCCGCATCCGGCAGATCAACGACAAGCACCACCTGACGCTGCTGTGCCGCGATCTGTCCGAGCTGGCCAACTATGCCCGCGTGGACAACCGCCAGTACCGCTTGCTCAAGCTGGCCACACCAGGCCCCTACACCTTTATTCTTGAAGCCAGCAAGGAAGTGCCCAAGCGCCTGAGCCACCCCTCGCGCAAGACCATTGGCCTGCGCGTGCCGGATCGCAAGGGCCTGCAACTGCTGCTGGAAGAACTGGGCGAGCCCTTGCTGGCCACCACCTTGATCGCGCCCGGCGAGACCGAGCCGCTCAATGATGCCGATTCAATCCTGGAGCGCTTTCCCCATGAGCTGGATGCCGTGGTCGACTCCGGTGCCTGCCCGCAGCAGCCCACCACGGTGCTGGACCTCACGCCCATGGCCTTGAACAATTCGCCTGTCGTGGTGCGCCAGGGCATGGGCAGCCTGAAGGACATCGGCCTGCAACCCGAATAAGCGCGGCCTCATGCAGGAAAAGCAGCCGCCGCAAGACTTTGTTCAGCGCCACTGGCCCTGGCTCATCGGCTTTTTGTGCGCCTACTCGGTGCTGGTGGCGGTGCTGTTCTGGCAGGCGTCTCAGTCATGGCTGATCTATGCCCTCGCCACCCTCTGGACGGCGTGGGCGATCAGGGCCTATGGCAAATGCCAATCATTTCATGTCTCTCCGGGCCTGTCGGCACAGGCGGGCGACTCCATGCTGCGCCGCAGAGTCCTGCTGGGGGCGTCCATCTGCCTGCACTGCGGCTTTACAGCCATGGCCGTCTACGGGCGTCTGCGCGAGCTGTCCTGAATCAGAACTCTTCGTAGGCCAGCTCCGGTGCGCGAGCTGGCTGAGCCTGAGCGGTCGCAGCCCGGCGCGGCGCCGCCATGGCGGCAGGCGCCAGGCCCGGAGCCTCATCATCATCGAGCTTGAAGGCACCCACGGCCTGCTGCAGATCCTGCGTGCGCGCATTGAGCGCCGCTGCGGCCTGCGTCGCCTGCATGACCAGGGCTGCATTCTCCTGATTGGTGCTGTCCATATGGGCCACGGCCGTATTCACATGGGCAATGCCCTCGCTTTGCTGCTGCAGCGCGCCCGATATCTCACTCAGCAAGCCGGTGACCTGGCCCACGGACTGCATGATCTCCTTCATGGTGCTGCCGGCCTGGCCCACCAGACCCGAGCCGCTCTCGACCTGGGTCACGCTGGCCGTGATCAGCTCCTTGATCTGCTTGGCCGCCTCGGCACTGCGCTGCGCCAGCGAGCGCACCTCGCTGGCCACCACGGCGAAGCCGCGTCCCTGCTCGCCGGCACGCGCCGCTTCCACGGCCGCGTTGAGCGCCAGGATATTGGTCTGGAAGGCAATGCCTTCGATCACCTGAATGATGTCCACAATCTTGCGCGAGCTGCTGCTGATGGCGTCCATGGTGTGAACCACCTGATCCACCACATCACCACCGCGCCCGGCCGTGGCCGAAGCCGTGACGGCCAGGGAACTGGCCGAATGGGCACGCTCGGCATTCTGGCGCACGGTGACGGTGAGCTGCTCCATGCTGGCAGCAGTTTCGGTCAGCGCGCTGACCTGCTGCTCGGTACGGCTGGAGAGATTGATGTTGCCTGCATCAATCTCGTAGGCCGACACGGCCAGCGAGTCGGTCGACTGCTTGATACGGCCCACCAGTTCGGTCAGCGTGTCTTCCATGGTGCTCAGCGCCGTCAGCAAACGTCCGAACTCGCCTTCGGCATTGGAAGAGAACTCCTTGCTCAGGTCCCCTGCCGCCACGGTCTCGGCAATCAGGATGGCCTCCTGCAGGGGCGCGACGATGCGTCGGCGCAGGCTGACCCAGGACCAGGCGCAGGAAATGCAGACCCAGGCCCCCAGTGCCAGCAGCCACCAGCGCGAACGCTCCACCTCGGCCATCAGACTCTCAGACTGCTGCGCCGTCAGCGAGCCCGCCTTGAGCACCTCCAGCACATCGGACATTGCTGACCAGGCAATTCCCATCAAAGCCAGCACAAAAACACTGATGCTGACAAATGCGATCACCAGTCGCTTGCTTACCGTCATATCGATCCCCTTGCCCTGTCCTGCCGAACGCCGTGTTATGTGTTGATGTCGCCAAACCGAACCAACCTGTTCCTGCGAGCAGGCCATGTCCGGGAATTTGCGCGAGTTGCATTTTGCTACATCTGGTTTACCACACAACTATGTGCAACCCGTATTTCTGCAAGCACACACGGCTTGTCCCGGCACAACATGGCAGCTTGACGCGGCGTCTGAGACAATCAGCGCGTGGAACCCTCTGAACTCATACAAACCGTACTGATCTACGCACTGCCCGTGCTGTTCGCCATCACCATTCATGAGGCGGCGCACGGCTATGCTGCGCGTCACTTTGGCGACAACACCGCAGCCATGATGGGGCGCATCACGCTCAACCCCATCAAGCATATCGACCCCATCGGCACCATCCTGATGCCGCTGCTGCTGTATTTCGCGACTTCGGGCGCGTTTCTTTTCGGCTACGCCAAGCCCGTGCCCGTGCGCTTCGACCATCTGCGCCACCCCAAGCGCGACATGATCTGGGTCGCGCTGGCCGGCCCGGCCTCCAATTTCGTGCAGGCCGTGTTCTGGGGCCTGCTGCTGATCGTGCTGGTAGGCACAGGTCTGCAGGAGCGCTTTTTCCTGGAGATGTGCCGTGCCGGCATCCTGGTCAATCTGGTGATGTGGGCCTTCAATCTGTTTCCGCTGCCACCTCTGGACGGCGGCCGCATCCTGGTCGGCCTGCTGCCATGGAAGCAGGCGCAGGTGCTGGCGCGCATCGAGCCCTATGGCTTTTTCATCGTCATGGCATTGGTGATCGCCGGCGTGGTCGGCAGCTTCTGGCTGCGCCCGCTGATGAGCCTGGGCTACTCGGCCATCGATCTGATCCTCTACCCCTTCATGGCCTTGCTGCGCTGAACCCAGCGCCTGGTCTGCTACTGATATCTGTTGTTGATCCCTATGAGCACCACCCGTTTTCTGACCGGCATCACCCCCAGCGGTACCCCGCATCTGGGCAACTACGCAGGCATGATGCGCCCGGCCATCGAGGCCAGCCGCGACAAGAATGTGGAGAACTTCTACTTTCTGGCCGACTACCACGCCCTCATCAAGTGCCAGGACCCCGAGCGCGTGCAGCGCTCGACCATCGAGATTGCCGCCAGCTGGCTGGCCGCGGGCCTGGACCCCGAGCATGTGACCTTCTACCGCCAGTCGGACATCCCCGAGATCCCGGAGCTGACCTGGTTCCTGACCTGCGTGACCGGCAAGGGGCTGCTCAACCGCGCCCATGCCTACAAGGCGGCGGTGGACAAGAACAATGCATCCGGCACCGAACCTGACGACGGCGTGACCGCCGGTCTCTTCATGTACCCCGTGCTCATGGGTGCCGACATCCTGATCTTCAACGCCAGCAAGGTTCCTGTGGGCCGAGACCAGGTCCAGCATCTGGAGATGGCGCGCGATATGGCGTCCAGCTTCAACCACATCTACGGCAGCGAGTACTTCACCCTGCCCGAAGCCGTGGTGGAGGAATCCGTCGCCACCCTGCCCGGCCTTGACGGCCGCAAGATGAGCAAGAGCTACAACAACACGATTCCGCTGTTCGCACCACGCGAGCAGCTGAGGAAGCTCATCAACAGCATCACCACAGACTCGCGTGCTCCCGGCGAAGCCAAGGAAGTCGAGGGCTCGGCCCTGTTCCAGATCTACCAGGGCTTTGCCAGCGAAGAGGAAAGTGCCGCACTGCGCCAGCAATATGCCGAAGGCATTGCCTGGGGCGATGCCAAGCAGATCCTGTTCGCGCGCATCGACCGCGAAATCGCCCCCATGCGCGAGCGCTACGAATACCTGATTGCCCATCCCGCCGAGCTGGAAGAGATTCTTCAGGCCGGCGCGGTCAAGGCCCGCAAGCTGGCGACTCCTTTGCTGCAGCAGCTGCGCGCCGCCGTGGGCATCCGCAATCTGGCGCAGGCCAGCAAGGCCAAGGCCAAGGTTGCCAAGACGGCGCTGCCCCAGTTCAAGCAGTATCGCGAGACGGACGGCCAGTTCTACTTCAAGCTGGTGGCTGCTGACGGCCAGTTGCTGCTGCAAAGCCTTGGCTTTGCAGCGCCCAAGGAAGCGGGCCAGAGCATTGCCCAGCTGCAGCGCGAAGGCGCAACGGCTCTGGCCGGCCTCAAGCCGCGCCTGCAGACACTGGCCGACGTCAGCGACGACCAGGTGATCCAGGCTCTGGAACAACTGCGTGAGGCCGCCGAGCAATAGCTCCTCACCCCCTATGGGACGCTGCCTGCGCATTCAACAGGCAGCGCGGATTTAATCCTTCGCACTAAAGGAACGACCGATGCGCATTGCGGCCCTGGATGACGATCCACTACAACTGGAACTGTTGCAACAAGTCGCGACGGAAGCCGGGCACAGCTGTCACTCTTACCTCAAGGGGGCGGCCCTTCAGCAGGCCCTGCGGCGTGAAAGCTTCGATCTGCTGCTTGTCGACTGGGAACTGCCCGATAGCAGCGGGCCGGACATCGTGCGCTGGGTGCGCGAGCAGATCAGCAAGGAAGTGCCGATCATCTTCGTGACCCACCGCAGCGAAGAGGCCGACATTGTCGAAGGCCTGGCCAGCGGTGCCGATGACTTCATGATCAAGCCCATCCGCGCGGGCGAGCTGCGCGCACGCATCTCCGCACTGCTGCGCCGCGCCTATCCGCTGACGGCACAAAGCGTGCTGGACTTCGGCCCCTACCGATTTCTCACCACCACCAACGGCATTGAGATGCAAGGCAAGCCCGTGGAGGTCACGCACCGTGAATACACGCTGGCGCTGACGCTGTTCCAGAACCAGGGCCGATTGCTCTCGCGCGATCATCTGCGCGAAGTCGTCTGGGGCCATAACGCCGAGGTGCAGTCGCGCTCGCTGGACACCCATGTCTCGCGCCTGCGCAATCTGCTGAATCTGCGCGCTGGCCAGCCCTATGCCATCTCGGCCGTTTATGGCTATGGTTACCGCCTGGATGCCCCCGAAACCGCGGAGCCCGCAACCCCGGCTGCTTGAGTTTGAGCAGCCCCTATACCCCTGACCCTCAAATGCCTGCTTTACGCCCCGCCCTCCGCTCTACCCGCACCCCTTTGCCCATGCTGGGCGCCGGCATGCTCTGGGTGGTGTTCGGGGGGATGACGGCGACAGGTGTCGCCCACGCCCAGATCACGCCACGCGCCAGCGATGCCATAGCCCACCGCGTGGTGAGCGGAGATACGCTGGAGGTGCTGGCGGCCCGCTATCTGGGCGACCACAAGCGCTGGACGGCGCTGCAAAGCCATAACAAGGTGCTGGACCCGCTGCGCCTGCGCCCCGGCTCGGTGCTGGAAATTCCCACCCGCCTGCTGCGCGCGGCAATGGCCTCCGTGGAATTTGTGCAGGGCGATGTGCAAAGCACCCGCTCGCTCGACCATCTCGCCGACTCGGCCAAAGTTCCGACCCAGCCCGTGCAAAAAGGCCAGCTGCTGCAGGAAGGCGATTCGCTCCAGGTTCCCGCCAACGCCTTTGTCTCCGTGCGCCTGGCCGATGGCTCACTGGTGCGCGTGCAGTCGGAGTCCGATGTCGAGCTGCGCCAGATGCGCCGCAAAGGCCGTGCCGGCAGCCTGCAGTCCGTCATCGATCTGCGCGAGGGCGCTATCGAAGCCAACGTGCCCAGGCAAGCCAATGGCGAGCGCCGCTTCGAAGTGCGCACCCAGGCAGCCTCGACCAGCGTGCGCGGCACCCGGTTTCTGGTGTGGAGCGATGGGCAGGGCCGCACGGCTGCTGCCGTCGACGAAGGCTCGGTCGCCGTGCATACGGGCCAGCCCTCGGCCCTGCTCAAGCCCGGTCAAGGCCTGTCCGTGTCCGCCGACGGCCAGCTCGGCAAGCCAACGGCCATGCTGGCAGCTCCCGATATCGCGGCCTGGCCCGCCTTGGTCGAAGACGCCAGCTGGGTCAGCCTGCCCCTGCCCGCCATGGCGGGTGCCGTGCGCTATCAGGTGCTGCTGGCCCAGGACAAGGATCTGACGCAAATCGTGCGCGGCGGCCTGTTCACCCAGTCACCGGCCCGCCTGACGGGCGTGGAGGACGGCAGCTATATTGCCGCCATTCGTGCCATCGATGCCAATGGCATTCCCGGCAAACCCAGCCTGCAGGCGCTGCGCGTGAAGGCCCATCCGGTGCCTCCGCTCTACGAGTCGCCTGCCCCCGACGCCACCGTCGGACAGGGCCAGCACGGCCTGAAGTGCACCCAGGTGACCGAAGCCTCGGCCTACCGTATCCAGGTCGTCGCGGCGAACGGCAGCTTTGCCCAGCCCCTCATCGATGCCGGCGAGCTCAAGGACTGCGCCCTGCCCGCCGAGGCGCTGGCCAGGCTGCCTGTCGGCGAATACCTGTGGCGCGCGGGCAGCATCCGCACGCTGGGCAACGGCCAGCCGGATGCGGGCCCCTTCGCCGCCCCGCAAAAGATGAAGCTGGCCCTGCCCCCCCAATCGCCCGAACTGCAGATCGGCGGCGCACCCGGCGAGGGCAGCAGCCATATTCACTGGACAGGCGAAGAGGGCCAGCGCTACCGCATCGTGGTGGCCAGCGACGCCGGTTTTGCCGCGCCCCTGGTCGATACCTGGGTGACCCAGCCGCAGTGGAACACGCAGGAGCTCCCCCCCGGCACCTACTATCTGCAGATGCAGGTCGAGGATGCCAACGGCCTGCGCAGCAACCTCTCTGCCGCGCGTCAGTTCCAGACCGGCAACTGGGTGACCACCTCCGAAGGACAGACACTGACTTCCGGCGATGGCCTGCGTCTGATGCGCCAGTAAAAACAATAGCTGCCAGCGCTTGTACTTCATGATATTCCAAAGGATTCATTCCTCAAATTCATATCTACCAAGTGCTAGCAGCTATGGTTTGTTGAGCATCAACCCGGACCATCTACATGGTTGAAGCTCCCAGCCCGCGCAAAAGCCGCTTGCAGAATCTGCGCCTGAGCTGGCTGCTGCTCAGCGCCTTCCTGCTCGGCCTGACCTGGTGGCTCAGCGGCCCGGGCCAGCTACCGCGCATCAACGGCATTCTTCAGGACACCTCGGTCTGGCTGCACCAGCGTCCGGCCTCGCCCGAGGTCGTCATCGTGGCTATCGACGATGACAGCATCGCCAGCATAGGCCGCTGGCCCTGGCGCCGCGCACTGCATGCGGCCTTGCTGGATCGCATCGAGCAGGGCAAGCCTCGCGCCATCGGCATGGATGTGGTCTTCAGCGAGGAAGACCTGGACTACCCCGGCGACGATCTGCTGCTGCAGCAAGCACTGAAAAAAAGCGGCAATGTGGTGCTGCCCGTCACACGCGCCGCGCAGAACGGCGCCACCGCTCCGCTGAAGGGTCTTGCCGGCGAAGCTGCCGCACTGGGCCACACGCAGATGCCGATGGATGCCGACGGGGTTGTTCGGCGCTTTTACGCACAGGAAGGCACGCCCACCCAGCCCTGGTGGCATATGGCACTGAGCCTGCACTGCGTGGGCCAGAACGCCGGGCCCTGCCCGCCACCAGCCCAGTCGCCAGCCGGCCCGGCGCCCGCCGACTCCTGGCAAAAGCTGCAGCCGCGCTTCATCGCCTTTGCCCGGGCCTCGCAGGACCGCCAGAAAAGCCTGGGTTCGCCGTTCACCACATACTCCTATATCGACGTCCTGCGCGGCGACATTCCGGCGGCCGCCTTTCGCGGCAAATATGTGCTGATCGGGGCAACCGCTGCCGGTCTCGGCGAAAAATTCACTGCCCCCATCGGCCTGGATGCACGCCTGATCTCCAATGTGGAAATGCTGGGCCATGTGCTCAACGGCATCCTGCAGGGCGCACATCTGGAACCCGCATCTTCCGCACTCAACCGCAGCCTCAATCTGCTGCCCGTGCTGCTGGGCCTGCTGGCCCTGGCCTGGTTCGGCCCCTCCGGCGGGCTGATTTCCAGCATCCTGCTGGCCTTGCTCAGTCTGCTGATTGCCGGCCTGGCACCGCGTTGGGGCCATATCCAGACCGAGCCCGCGGCAGCGCTGCTGAGTCTGGCGCTGGCCTATCCGCTGTGGAGCTGGCTGCGCCTGCGCGCAGCGACACGCTTTCTGGCGCTGGAGCTGCGCGATCTGCAGGACCAGGGGCTGCCGACTGCCAGCCGCAGCGCTCTCAAGGGGGATGCCTTGGATCAGCGCATCTCGGCCGTGGAGCAGGCCTCGCGCCAGCTGCGCTCCCTGCATCACTTCGTGAGCGAAAGCCTGCGCCAGCTGCCATCCGCCACCTTTGTCTGCGGCCGCAACGGACTGGTACTGCTGGCCAATACCGCAGCCCACCGCTATATCGAAAGCCTGGGCCTGAGCCTGCAGCAAGGCGACGACCTGGTCAACCTGCTGGCCGAACTGCACCATGCCGCCAGCGACGAGGAACGCGGCAACACCCCGTTGCTGACGCGCAGCGCCATGCAAAATGCAACGCTGCCTCGCCAAAGCGAGGGACGCGACTCCCAGGGACGCCATCTGATGCTGCTGAGCCAGACCTTCGAGGCACCGCCCACCTCGGGCTGGCTCATCACCCTGGTCGATATCAGCGACCTGCGCAGTGCACAGGCCCAGCGCGACCAGGCCATGCAGTTCATCTCGCACGATATCCGCGCGCCCATCGGCTCCATCATCACCTTGCTGGAGATGCAGCGCACTGGCAAGCGCATCGAATCGGAGGATGCGCTGTTTGCCCGCATCGAGGGCTATGCCCAGTCGTCCCTGCAACTGGCGGACGATTTTGTGCATCTGGCCAGAGCCCAGCGGCAGCAATACCGCAGCGAGGTCCTGGACCTGGGCCTTCTGGCAGATCAGGCCGTCTCGGATTGCTGGGCCCAGGCCCAGCAGCAGAACATGCAGCTGGCGTTCGAACTGCCGGATGCCGAAGCCTGCGTGCATGGCGACCCCGGCCTGCTGCACCGCGCCGTGATCAACCTGCTGACCAATGCCATCAAGTACGGCAAGCCGCAGGATGCGGATGCCGGCGCGGTGGTGGACATCCGCATCGTCGAGCAAGATGGCCACTGGGGTATTGCCGTGCGCGATCACGGCCCCGGCATGGATGAGGAATCGCTGGCCAGACTCAGCCAGCCCTTCGAGCGTCTGCAGCAGCACCAGCGCATGGACGGCGTGGGCCTGGGACTGGCCTTCACGCGCACCGTGGCACAGCGCCATGGCGGCCGTCTGCAGATCAGCAGCCAGCCGGGCCAGGGCAGTTGCTTCACCTTGCTGATCCCCAAAGTCTGAAGCGCCCCAGCACCGCGCAGGAAACCTGAGGGTAAAAACGAAAAAACCTCAGAACTTTGCAGTTCTGAGGTTTGACGTTTTGTGGTGCGGCTGGCAGGAATCGAACCCACGACCCCTTGGTTCGTAGCCAAGTACTCTATCCAGCTGAGCTACAGCCGCAACAGGGTTGTATTGTAGCAGCGCAAAAACCGCTGCCCGGTCAAATCTGGCAACTTTTTCGCACCCGGCAAAGAAAAAGCCTGTCATTGATGAAGACGGCAGGCTTTCATGCAGTCTGGCAGGGTGTGGCGGGCTTGAAACGACGATCAAGGGACGATGAGTCTCAACTATACGGACAGGGCAGCGCCGTCCCGGCAGCGGAATGCAAGTCGACCACTTGGCAACAACAGGCCTGCTCTGCGTCCGCAGCAGTCTGCAATGCTGTTGACGATCAGTTGGCACCACCTCTCGCTCTCCGACAGCCGGCCGTGTAGGCAAGCCACGCTCCTCCCGTCATGGGCAGGAGCCCTTGCCTGGGTGAGTCGGTGAGTAGCTTCAAGTGCCTATTTGCAGATTTGCGTCTGGACATGGAGCGATATGGCCGCTGCTGCTGTGCGTTCTGTGCCAGTGGCAGTGGTGCTGCCGGTTATCAATGCGCCTGCCCAGCCTTGCGTTGTGCGCCGCCCGGTTGTGCAGGAATGCGACGGCTTCGTGCATCTTCCCGCCGCAATGCATGGCGCGAAGGGCAATGCGCGCACGGAGTGTGTGGCGACTGCCAGTCGCTCAAGACCATCCGGATGAACAACCGGCACAACCTATGGAAGCCTCACAGGCGTAAACACTCGGCACGACATCACCCTCGTGCACTTGCGCGCATCCTTGCTGACGTGAACCGTCGGCTTGGTTGAGCGGCTCATGCGCCTGCGGCGCACCGGCTTCGGTATTTGCGGTGGATGGACAGTGACGCCATATGCGCCGTCGCAGGCTGGTGCCGTGCTGCTGCGGCTTTTGGGGGAGCCCGGCCCGATGCAAATCAAGGCCGCGCTCCAGTCAGCCCCTTGGCGCTGCCCTGGAACTCACCGGCAAAGTTGTCGCCATTCAGCGCCGTTGCCTTGGCAAGCCGTCTGTCGCAGCCGCATCTATACCAAGGTATAGCCGCTCCTTCCCAAAAGCGGCTAGACGCTGCTACGGGGAATCCAGAGAATCACCCCCATCGCTCAAGCAATCGCTTCTCAGCACTGCTTGACGTCTATCCATCCCACGGAGAAACGTCTATGGAACCCGACCCTCATAGGTGCTTGTGCACCGCCCTTTTCCCGACCCACGCATGGCAAAAGCACTGCCATGTCCCACCCGTTCGGCTGCCGCTCGAGAACCTCTGATTCCTTTGTGACTAGGGGCTCTCGCTGGCCGCATTGACAGTGAGCCCCCCATGACCCGTCAACCACTCAACATCGCACTGCGCGCCGCCCTGATGTCGCGCAATGTGCACCAAGTCCGCGCCCTACTGGCAACCCATGGTCTGCCTTCTTTCGCCAAGGCCTTGGCACTTTGCTCTCCTCGCGTTGCCGCCGATGCCCTGAGCCTGCTGCCTCAAGACAAGCGCAATGCCGTGCTGCGCCATCTGCCGCGCCACCTGTGCGACAGCTTGTTGCCGCTGGGAATCGCTGTTGCCACGCCCTATCCGACCCGCCGCATACGCTGGGACCTGCTGGCCTGGGGTGATACCGCAGCGCGCATCCAAGCCTGACTCTGCAGGGCCGATTCCCCCTCGACGTGAAGCCGGCTCTTGCCGCCATCTTCTCCCGCAAGGAGCTCCCATGACTTTCCGTATGGCCGCCATGCCGCGACCTGGCACCGCCCTGCTCCTGTGCAGCTTGCTCAGCGCCTGCCATCTCAATACAGCCTCTACCGACACCCGGCCTGCAGAAGTGCCCGCACTGCGCCGCCAGGGAAATATCCTCGAAGTTCCCCCGAACTCTCCTCTGCTGAGCAAGCTGCAGGTGGAGGTCGTGGGCTTGGCCGATCTATCCACACCGGTGACTGCCCCAGCCAGTATCGAAGCCGCGCCGGAGAAACTGGTGAAGCTGGCACCTCCGTTGCCCGGACGTCTGGTGCAGATCCACCGCGTACTTGGCGATACCGTGCACCTGGGCGATCCGCTGTTCGCCATGGACTCGGCCGATATGGCCAATGTACGCGCCGACCAAGCAAAGGCCCAGGCCGCAATGATTCATGCCCAGCGCGAAGCCGATCGTCAAAAGCTGCTGCTGGAAGCCGATATTGCTCCACGCAAGGACTACGAAGCCGCCGAGCTAGAACTGGCCAGAGCGCGAGCTGATATGGCAGCCGTCACGGCCCATCTGGCACAGATGGGCGCTCCCGCCAAGGGCAGTGGCCGTGGCAACTATGTGCTGCGCTCACCGATCAATGGTCGCGTCGTAGAAATGAACGGAGCACAAGGCGGCTACTGGAACGACATCAACGAATCCGTGATGACCGTGGCGGATCTGTCCACCGTCTGGCTCAGCGCCAGCGTGGCCGAGCGTGACCTGGCCAGCATCAGCGTGGGACAGAACGCGCACATCATTCTCAATGCCTACCCGAACCAGCCCCTGCAGGGCAAGGTGCGCTATGTGGGCGAGCTGCTGGATCTCGAAACCCGCACTGTGAAAGTGCGCGTGGCCGTCGACAACCAGGATGGGCGCCTGCTCCCCGGCATGTTTGCCCAGGTGCGTTTTGACGGTCCGGCTCGCCAGGCAACTGTGGTGCCCGTCTCGGCCCTGCTGCAAAGCAGCGTGGGCACCCGGGTATTTGTCGAGCAGTCTGCCGGCCACTTCGTGCAGCGTGATGTGCAAGTGGGCTCCCAGCAGGACCAGCAGGTAGAAATCAGCGCAGGTCTGAAGCCGGGCGAGCGCGTGGTCGTCAACGGAGGAGTGCTCTTCCATGATTGAGCGTTTTGTCTCCCTGTGCTTTCAGCGGCGCAACCTGGTCTGGCTGGTATTCGCCTTTGCCGCACTGTATGGGGCATTCAGCTGGAAGCAACTGCCCATCGAGGCCTATCCCGACATTGCCGATACCACTTCCCAGATCGTGGTCCAGGTGCCAGGGCTGGCGGCCGAGGAAATCGAACAACAGATCACCGTGCCACTGGAGCGCGCCTTGCTGGCCACGCCGGGCATGCATGTGCTGCGCTCGCGCAGCCTGTTTGCGCTGTCGCTGATCACCGTGGTGTTTGAGGACGGCGTGGACGGCTACTGGGCGCGCCAGCGCCTGCAGGAACGCATCAACGAGGTCAACCTGCCCTATGAGGCCAAGGCTGAGCTGGACCCTTACAGCTCGCCGACCGGCGAGGTCTACCGCTACACACTGGAAAGCCCTGTCCGCAGTCTTCGCGAGCTGTCCGAGCTGCAGAGCTGGACCGTGATTCCCCGGCTCAAAAAAGCGGCAGGCGTAGCGGATGTGACCAATTTCGGCGGCCTGACCACGCAGTACATGCTGGAGCTGGCCCCTCAGCGCCTGCTGCAATACGGCGTGACGCTTGCCGAGGTGGTGGAGGCCATCAATGCCAACAATGCCAGCGGTGGCGGCAGCGTGCTGGACCGCGGTGAAGTTTCCTATGTGATTCGCGGTGTCGGTCTGCTGCGTTCGCTGGAGGACATGGGCCAGGTGGTGGTCAAGGCCAGCAAGGACGGCGTGCCAGTGCTGGTCAAGGACCTGGGCCGTTTGATCTATGGGGAAGTGGAGCGCCGCGGCGTGCTGGGCAAGGACGATGACAGCGATGCCGTCAGCGGCATTGTGCTGCTGCTCAAGGACACCAACCCTTCTCAGGCACTACAAGGCATCCATGCCGCCGTCGATGAACTCAATGGCCGTCTGCTGCCTGCCGATGTCAAGGTTGTTCCCTATCTGGACCGTTCCACACTGATCGATCGCACCATAGACACCGTCGGCCACACGCTGATAGAAGGCCTTGTGGTCGTCACCTTGGTGCTGCTGCTATTCCTGGGCAGCCCACGCGCCGCAATGATCGTGGCACTGACCATTCCCATGTCGCTGCTGCTGGCCTTTGTCTTCATGCACCACGCCCGCATCCCCGCTAATCTGCTGTCGCTGGGTGCCATCGACTTCGGCATTTTGGTGGACGGGGCCGTCGTGGTCGTCGAAGGGATGCTGCGCCTGCGTGAGCAGCGCGCCGGTCGGCCACTGTCACCACGCGATGCGATCACGGCCACCTTGCAAGTAGCCCGCCCCATTTTCTTCGGCATGTGCGTAATCGCCACAGCCTATCTGCCACTGTTCGCTTTTGAGCGCATCGAATACAAGCTGTTCGCACCGATGGCCAGTGCCGTGTCTGCAGCGCTGGCCGGTGCGCTGGCCGTGGCCCTGTTGCTGACACCGGCACTGGCCTGGCTGGCTTTCCGCCATCCGCGCAAGATCTTCCACAACCCGGTGCTGCACAGAATGGAAACACGTTACGGACGGTTTCTGCAACGCGCCGTAGGTCGGGGTCGCTGGTGGGCGGTCACCTTGAGCGTGGCCCTGTTGACGCTGCTGGGCCTCGGAGCAACCATCGGCCGTGACTTTCTGCCCTATCTGGACGAAGGCTCCATCTGGCTGCAGGTGCAATTGCCCCCCGGCATCACACTGAGCAAGGCCCAGCATATGGCGGACGAGCTGCGCAGCGCAGCACGCGAGTTCCCCGAGGTGTCCTACGTGGTCACCCAGACCGGGCGCAATGACGACGGCACCGACTACTGGACTCCTTCTCACATCGAGGCCAGCGTAGGCCTGCACCCCTACAAGAGCTGGAAATCCGGCTGGACCAAGCAGGAGCTGATCAGCCATATGGAAGCACGCTTTGCCCGCATGCCGGGCTACAGCGTAGGCTTTATGCAGCCCATGATCGACGGCGTGCAGGACAAGCTCTCAGGCGCCCATAGCGACTTGACACTCAAGGTCTTCGGCGACGACCTGGACCATGACCGCCGCGTGGCCGACCAACTGGTAGCGCTGCTCAAGACCGTGCCAGGTGCCGCCGATGTGGCCGTGGACATCGAGCCGCCGCTGCCCAATCTGCGCATAGAGCTGGACCGTGCCGCTGCCGCCCGCCTGGGCGTCAACGCCGCCGACGTCGCCCAGCTGATCTCCACCGGCATCGGCGGCGCCAGCATTGGCGATCTGTACGTGGGCGAGAAAAGCTACGACATCGCCGTGCGCTTCACACCGGCGGCCAGGGGCAGCGTTGACGCCATCTCCCAGCTTCGCCTGAGCTCCTCCAACGGTGCCCGGGTGCCACTGGCCGATGTGGCACGCATCTCCACCACCCAGGGCCAGAGCGTGATCGTGCGCGAAGGCGGTGAACGCCACATTCTGGTCAAGCTCAACGTCCGCGGCCGCGACCTGGCCAGCTTTCTGGACGAGGCACATGCCACCATCGACCGAGAAATCCAGTTAGACCCGCAACACATCCGCCTGGAATGGGGTGGCCAGTTCGAAAACCTGCAGCGCGCCGAGGCTCGAATGGCGCTGATCCTGCCTTTGACGCTGAGCCTGATGCTGGTGCTGCTGTTTGGTGCTTTCGGCAATCTGCGCCAGCCGCTGATGGTGCTTGCCACAGTGCCTCTGGCCATGATTGGCGGTCTGGCCGGTCTGCACCTGCGCGGCATGACGCTGAATGTCTCCAGTGCCGTGGGCTTTATCGCCCTGTTCGGTGTGGCCGTGCTCTCGGGTGTGCTGCTGGTGTCGCAGATCAACCGATTGCGCCGGGAAGCAGGCCTGGCGCTGCGCGAGGCCGTGATCGAGGGCGCAGTCAACCGCATGCGTCCGGTGCTGATGACGGCAGCCGTGGCCGCCTTTGGCCTGATGCCGGCCATGCTCGCGACCGATCTGGGCAGCGATGTGCAGCGCCCGCTGGCCACGGTGGTGGTCTACGGCCTGACCAGCGCCACCGCGCTGACCCTGCTACTGCTGCCCTCGATCTACTACGCGGTCGAAGCGTGGACGGAGCGCCGGGCACAGCGCCGCGCTGCCGGCGCTGCGAACCAAAGCGACATCGACTGGGACCTGCTGGACACACAAGCCTCTGCAGACCACCCCGAGCAACCCCACACCGGACATTGAAGCCAGCGAGGTCTCCCATGCGTTTTGTCTACATCCACGCCCCACTGACCCAGGCGCTCCGACTGTCTCTGGGCAGCCTTGGCCTGGCCTGCACCATGGCCACACTGGCCGGGCCATCGACGCTCGCCGCGAGCGAACCGGCAACGCCCCCAGCACCGGTCAGTGCCCAGCCTCCACAGTCCGTGCACTTTGCCGACTACCTGCAGGCCGTGGAATCCCACAGCCTGGAACTCAAAGCCCAGAAAACCACCATCACTGCCGCCGAGGCCCAGATTGGCATAGCCGGCTTGCGTCCCGATCCCGAGTTGTCCCTTGAATGGGAACGCGAGCGCATACACACCGGTGAGCCCCGCCCCACAACCTTTACGCCCACCCTGAGCTGGGAAGTGGAGACTGGTGGCAAGCGCAATGCCCGCATTCGCGCGGCCAAAAGCCAGGCTCAACTGACACAGGCCGAGCTTGAAGGATTTCGCAACACGCTGTTCAGCAATGCTGCCACCGCCTTCGCTGAGGCCTGTCGCAGCCGCGAGGTGCTCAAGCGCAAGGAGCAGACACTGAAGGCTCTCAGCGATGTGGTGCAAGCCAACGAAGTGCGCCGCAAGGCGGGTGATGTGGGTGGCGTGGAGTTGCTGCAATCTCGTGTTGAACGCAACCAGTTCGCGGCCGACGTGACCTCGGCCCGCGCCGATGTCGAGGCGGCCATGCTGGCGCTGTCAGTCCCGCTGGGTGGCCGTCTGGCCGAGGCGTTGGGAGCTGCTCAGGAAGAAGTACGCCTGTTTTGCGATTTCACACCTTTCTCACAGGGCGATGACCTGCAAAGCCTGCTGCCAAAGGCCTTGCGCGCCCGCGATGCCATACGCATCGCCGAAGCCACGCTGGCCAACGCCCGTGACAAGGTCGATCTGGCCCAGGCAGAGCGCTGGGTCAATCCCACGGTGTCGGTGGGCGTAGCGCGCACGCCCGGTCATCCGGCCGGGCTAGGCAGCGATGGAGATCCTTATGACGCAGCCGTGCGCTCGCGCATGTTCAAGGTTGGGATCAGCGTGCCGCTGCCGCTCTCGCGACTGAACAAGGGGGCCTTGATCCAGGCCGAAGCCGAAGTGACCCAGGCCATGCTGGAGCTGGACCATGCCCGCTACAAGACCGAGGCCGAGGTACGCGCCGCACAGCTGCGCTTCATGTCTGCCCGCGAGAACGTGCAGCGCTACCGCAACGGCGTGCTGGCCGATGCACAGAAAGTGCTGGAGGGCATGCGCCTCTCCTATCGCCAGGGCGCGGCCTCGCTGCTGGAGCTGTTATCGGCGCAGTACTCGGCCGATGAAGCCTATCAAAACTATCTGCAGGCCCAAGCGGACCTGGCGACCGCCACGGTCGAGTTGCAGCTGAGCGTGGGACAAAAGCCCGCTCTGTGAGGTATTGAAACCAGCCAAGGAAAGAATTTTGAATTTCTTCACATTCTGGTTCGGTCATTTCCTGCGCCGGCGCCACAACCTGAGACTGTTCCGCCGCAGCGCGCTGCCGGGCCTCGAGCGCGGACCTGGCGGCAAGCCCGTCGCCCGGAGCCCCGTGCCTGAGCAACTGACCCGAGCCCTGTGGCGTGCGGCCTGCGATGACATTCCAGGCGCCTTGGTGCGCTTGCAGTCCAGCGAAGCCGGGCTCAGCGACGGCCAAGCGGCAGAGCGCCTGCAACGCATCGGACCCAACGAGGTCGATCACGAAAAACCGCTGCCCTGGTGGCAGCACCTGTGGCAGTGCTACCGCAACCCCTTCAATGTGTTGCTGACCTTGCTGGCCATCGTGTCCTGGGCCACCGAAGACATCCAGGCCACCGTCATCATTGCTGCCATGGTGCTGCTGTCCACCATCATCCGTTTTGTGCAAGAAGGCCGCTCCCAGCGCAGCGCCGAACAGCTCAAGGCCATGGTGAGCAGCACCGCCACGGTGATTCGCCGTGACCTGAGACCTCAGGGCAGCGAAGCGCTCCGGCGCAGCACTGATGAACCCATCAATGCCTGCTGCCGCCCTGTCCGACGCGAAGTCCCCATGCGCGAGCTGGTACCCGGCGACCATATCTGGCTGTCCGCCGGCGACATGGTGCCCGCCGACTGCCGCGTGCTGACGGCCAAGGACCTGTTTGTGGCCCAGGCGGCAATGACGGGTGAATCCCTGCCGGTGGAGAAGTTCACCGTTCGCAAGCACCTCTCCAACGGCATTCTGGAGCAATCCAATCTGCTGTTCATGGGCACCAACGTGGTCTCTGGCGTGGCCACGGCCGTGGTAGTGGCCACCGGCAACCAGACCTATTTCGGACAGGTGGCCCACCGTGCCGTTGCCGCGGGCCGCGCCCCCACCGCCTTCCAGGCCGGGGTCAACAGCGTCTCTTGGCTGCTGATCCGCTTTGCCCTGGTCATGGCTCCGCTGGTACTGCTGCTCAACGGCTTCACCAAGGGCGACTGGATGGAGGCATTTCTGTTTGCACTGTCAGTAGCCGTGGGCCTGACACCGGAGATGCTGCCCATGATCGTCACCTCCACCCTGGCCAAGGGAGCGGTTGTGCTGTCACGGCAAAAAGTCATCGTCAAGCAACTCGATGCCATCCAGAATTTCGGTGCCATGGATGTTCTGTGTACCGACAAGACGGGCACGCTGACGCAGGACCGCATCGCACTGGAACGCCACACCGACGTGTTCGGCAACGAGTCACGCGAGACGCTGCAGCTGGCCTGGCTCAACAGCTACCACCAGACCGGGCTGAAGAACCTGCTGGACCGCGCCGTCGTCGAACACATGGACCAGAACCCTGCCTCCAGACCTGCAAAAAACTGGCAGAAGATCGATGAAATACCCTTCGATTTCGACCGCCGGCGCATGTCGGTGCTGCTGCATCCCGACAACGACCTCAGCAGTACGCTGCTGGTGTGCAAAGGCGCTATAGAGGAAATGCTGGCCGTTTGTACCGGGGTGCGCAACGGCGATGCCACGGTGCCGCTGGACAGCGCCATGCTGGCGCGCGTGCGCGCAGTGACCGAAGGGCTGAACAAACAGGGCTTGCGCGCGGTGGCAGTAGCCAGCCGCCATCTGCCCGTCAGCCCGCTGTCCAGCCGCAACTACGGCGTGGCTGACGAAGCCGGGCTCACCCTGGTGGGCTATATCGCCTTTCTCGATCCCCCCAAGGAGTCCACCGCACCAGCCTTGAAGGCCCTGGCCGAACATGGCGTCGAAGTCAAGGTGCTCACCGGTGACAACGAGCTGGTCGCAGCGCGGGTCTGCGAACAGGTAGGTCTGCATGTGGGGCAGCCCGTCACTGGGCCACAGCTGGAGCGCATGAGCGACTCCGCGCTAGCTGCCGCCCTCCAAAAGCATCACCTGTTCGCTCGTCTCACCCCGTTGCACAAGGAGCGCATTGTCCTTGCGCTACGCGCCCAGGGCCGGGTAGTGGGCTTCATGGGCGACGGCATCAACGATGCTCCTGCGCTGCGCGCTGCGGACATAGGCATCAGCGTGGACAGCGCTGTGGACATCGCCAAGGAAGCTGCCGACATCATCCTGCTGGAAAAAAGCCTGATGGTACTGGAGCAAGGTGTGATCGAAGGTCGACGTACCTTCTGCAATATGCTGAAGTACATCCGCATGACGGCCAGCTCCAATTTCGGCAACGTGTTCTCGGTGTTGGTGGCCTCGGTGTTCCTGCCATTCTTGCCCATGCTGCCGCTGCAGCTTTTGCTGCAAAACCTGCTGTACGACATCTCGCAGATCGCCATTCCTTTTGACAAGGTGGACCCCGAGCTGGTGCACCAGCCTCTGCGC
Organism: Comamonas sp. Z3; assembly: GCF_008121565.1. Taxonomy (NCBI): domain Bacteria; kingdom Pseudomonadati; phylum Pseudomonadota; class Betaproteobacteria; order Burkholderiales; family Comamonadaceae; genus Comamonas; species Comamonas sp. Z3. The sequence goes on along the minus strand of NZ_VOQU01000002.1, from coordinate 410,716 downwards.
TGGAATCCTCAGGACATAGGGCGCTTCATGCTGTGCTTTGGACCGCTGAGCTCGCTGTTCGACATTCTGTGTTTTGGCACGATGTGGTGGATCTTCCAGGCCAACACGCCTGAGCACCAAACACTGTTCCAGTCTGGGTGGTTCGTGGTCGGCTTGCTGACCCAGACTCTGATCGTGCACATGATCCGCACTCCCCGCATTCCCTTTGTCGAAAGCCGTGCCGCCTGGCCGCTGCTGCTGACCACTGCCGCCATCATGGCCATCGGAGTGTTCATTCCCATGGGGCCTGTGGCCGGCTACTTCAAGATGGAGGCACTGCCACCGCTGTACTGGCCTTTTCTGGTGGCCATCTTGCTGGGTTACGCTGCGCTGACCACCGTGGTCAAACGCCACTACATCCACAGATTTGGCTGGCAGTAAGCCAGGTCCCGGAGCGCTGACGGCGAGAGCTCAGGACCTGAGCATGCACAGGCCCTGAACTCATGGATGGTGCAGCGCGATGGCCACACCACGGTCTTTCTGCACTCTCTGCTGCTGACGTGCCATAGTTGGGTGGTGATCGATGTGATCGTCTGCCACACACTGGCACCACGCTTGGCCTCGACCTCCTCCAGGATTTTCATGAACCACTGGCCCGCCTTCGATATTTCCGCCACGCTCGGCACACTTGCTAGCCTGGTCATCGCCTTCAGCCTGGGCGCACTGATTGGCTTTGAGCGCCAGATCCGCCAGCGCACGGCCGGTCTGCGCACCAACACGCTGGTGGCTGTGGGTGCGGCGGTGTTTGTCGATCTGGCAGTGCGTTTCCACGACCTGTATGGAGGCTCCCCCAGCCCCATGCAGGTCATTGCCTATGTGGTCTCCGGCATTGGCTTTCTGGGCGCAGGCGCCATCATGAAAGAAGGTGCCAATGTCTCAGGTCTGAACACGGCAGCCACGCTGTGGGGCTCGGCCGCCGTGGGCTGCTGCGCGGGAGCCAAGTTGCTGCCTGAAGCCATTTTGGCCGCGTTGTTCGTCCTGGCAGCCAACACCTTGCTGCGTCCCGTGGTCAATCGCATCAACCGCCAACCCATACAGGAGGAATTGAGCGAAGCCACCTACGCGGTCTATGTGATATGCCGCCACACCCAGCAGCCCGAGATCCGCGAGAAATTGCTGCAGTGGCTGGACCAGGCCAGCTACCCGGTACGAGACATAGAGCAGCATGCCTTTGGCCAAGGCGATACCGAAATCGAGGCCACGCTCTATGCCACAGCAGTCGAAGGCGACGAGCTCGACAAGATCATGGCCCGGCTGGAAGCCGAGGATGGGGTGCTGCAAGCCTTCTGGAATGCCAGGGCGGAGGATTGACCTTCAGCCCTACTCACTGGCTGAGCTGGCTGCATTTTTACGCTCCCCCCTTAACCGATGCGATGGCGCAAACAAGCGCTGCCGACCACTCATCTACCATATAGGTATCCCGGCCATTTTTGCCTTGTCACATTGACTGTCTTGATGATGTCGCAACTGCCCCAATCCCTGTCGCTGCGTCGCAGCCTGATCGCCTTGGTGCTGGGAATGGTCATGACAGCCATTTTTGTGGCCGACACCATGACGGAATATGCGGTAGCCGCAGCCGTTTTCTACACCGCCGTCATCCTGATGGCCGTGCGCTGGTTCACTCCACGTACCGTGGTGGTGCTGACAGTGCTGTGCATTGTGCTGACCGTAGTCAGCTTTGTTCTCACACCCACGGGGATGTACCGGGTGGGACTGGTCAACTCCGGGATCAGCGTTCTCGCCATTGCCATCACCGCCTACCTGGGACTGAAGATGGTGGCAGCCCAGGCCGCAGCCCATGCGGCCCAGACCCGGTTGCTGCACATTGCGCGGACCACCAGCCTGGGGGAACTGACGGCCTCCATTGCGCATGAAGTCAACCAGCCGCTGGCGGCCATTGTCACGAGCAGCCAGGCCGGCCAACGCTGGCTGGGCCAACAGCCTCCCCAGCTGGAGAAGGCCAACCAAGCACTGCTGCGAATTCAGGCCGACGCCGAGCGCGCCAGCAATGTCATCACCCGTATCCGCGGCTTGGCGGGTGGCGAAGCCCCACAGCGACAGCGCTTTGTGCTGGAAGATGCGGTACGCGAAATGGCGCAGCTGTCGCAGGGCGTGCTGGAAAAACGCGGCATTGGATTGCGCTGGGAATTTGCCCCCAACCTGCCCGAGGCATGGGCCGACCGCATCCAGATTCAGCAGGTGGTGGGCAATCTGCTGCTCAACGCCATCGAGGCCATAACGGCCGAACACCGGCAAGCTGAAATCACCATCACTGCACGCCGCCTGGACGAGCAACAGCTGCAGTTGACGGTCACCGACTGTGGCAGCGGTCTGTCGCCCGCCGTCCAGGCTCATTTATTCGATGCCTTCTGGACCACCAAATCAGATGGCATGGGACTGGGGCTTACCATCAGCCGCAATATGATCGAGGCCCATGGGGGCCGCATCTGGGCAGAACCTCGAGACGATGGTCTGCCTGGCACGCAGTTTCATATCAGCCTGCCCGCAACAACGGGCTCCCGACCATGAGCAGCATCCCCTCTACCCCTAAACCCACCGCCATGGTCTATGTAGTGGACGACGACAGCTCGGTACGCACCGCCATTGAAGATCTGCTCGCCTCCGTCGGGTTGGACGTCCTGGGCTTTAGCTCTACCGCCGAGTTCATCGCACACTGGCACCGCATCCCTCAGGAGCGCCCCGCATGCTTGGTCCTGGACATCCGCATGCCGGGCCAAAGCGGCTTGGAATTTCAGCGACAGATGCAAGACCTTGGCATAGGGCTGCCGGTGATCTTTGTCACCGGTCATGGCGACATCCCCATGAGCGTGCAAGCCATGAAGAGCGGTGCCATCGAGTTTCTGACCAAGCCATTCCGTGAGCAGGAGCTGCTGGATGCGATACATCAGGGAATTGCGCTGGGACGCTGCCGCCAAGCCCAAACCCTGAGCAGGCAATCGCTGCAGGCGCAATGGGACAGTCTTACCGCCGGTGAGCAGGATGTCGTGCGCAGAGTAACCGCCGGGCTGCTGAACAAGCAAGTCGCTGCCGAATTGGGCGTGAGCGAGATCACCATCAAAGTGCGCCGCGCCCAGGCGATGCGCAAGCTACAGGTCAGGACCCTGGCAGAGCTGGTTCGGGTGGTTGATAGATTGGCTCTCCCATGAACCGCCTTCGGTGCCCGCAGGCGGTTTGCAGGTTCAGCGACCACCTGGGTGCAGGACAAACGAATTGCTCGCTTGCTGCGGCACATCAAACCCGAGCAGGTTTTGGAACAAATCAACTCTGCAGGCAAGCTCTGCTGCGTTCGCAAGCTCTGGGAGAGCCTCATTTTCAAATCAGGCAGCAAGCGATTTCGTGGAAATAACTGAACGCCACCAGCGCTGCGCCAGCAAGGCAGGGACCTCTGACAGCGTCAATGAATCTACCCGCTCCCTCTCTCACTGCCCCTGCAAACCGATGCGGTTCCAGCTCATGGACTACCTGCCTAGGGGCAGTCCATGTCTGAACGAATTGGCTTGACTACAGATATTCAACTGTCAAAAGACGAAGCTGATGCTTGGTCCCTTTCTCAGCGGCCGCCAATGAACGTATTTCGGTCACGCTTGTCCTGACTATGTTTGGGGTGTCAGGCAAAGACTTGCTTGCAGGTTTGGTGCAACTGATCAACGGCCCTGCGCCAAGGCTGGAGGCTTGACAGTGCGGGGCCACCACAATCGAGCCGACCAATTTGATGGTTCCAGTGGCTGCTTGTGTCACAGAAGGAACACACATTTGAAGCGCAACAGCAAGTACTGATAGACAGATTTTCATAGCTACTCCACTTTCAGGAAACGTTTGAAGAAAAGTCTCTTCACATTTGTTAACGACACAAAAAACACCAACTTGAGTTTTATGTGCGCTTCTGTGCTAACAAATTCACCACGACACTCCTGCCGTGTGTATTCCGTGATGTTCCTGGGCGCCCACCGATACCGCACTATTCAGGTTCTGAATGGCTGTTGCGTTCGTTGTGCTGTTCTGGTCAGAAGTCGAGATGGATATCAATATCCCCGCAGAGTTCGTTTACTTTGTACTTGAGGCAGTAGCTGGGGTACGTCCGATCTTTTCGAAGGCCTGTGTAGTTCTGCACCGACCAAGGTCCCCGCACCAGCCCTGATCCCGTCTGTCAATCATCTGGTCTATGAGGCTGTGGATGCACTTGGCGACTCGTTCTCAGCCGACCAAGGATTGCAGACTGTGTCGCAAAGCCACGATGCGGCACAGGAACTGGTGCACATCGCCAGCGCGGCCCGCTTGCGGCTCTGGTGTCTTGTGAGGTGGAGCGTGCGAGCAAGCTACTGGTCACGGAATGGGTCATCCAGTTGCACAAGGCATATCGGGCACTGGCGCAGGCAGGGTACGCATCAGTCTGCGCCCCGGTCAGTCTCGCTGCGCACCATGGTGTCTGCCCAGCAAGTCTTGGCCGCAAGCTCGCAGCCCGGCAAGACAAAAGCAATCCGCAGTGCGCACGCAACACTCTCTCTGGACGATCATGGCGCGCCTCGGTCGGGCTGCACCATGGAGTTTCCCGGGGATCCGCCTTCTGACCTTCCGAGTGTGCATATCTGCAAGCCAGCGTCCTGTTTGAGTCGCCTGTGAAATAACTGCCAGCTTGGGCTTGCCAAGTCAAACCGTGCTTGGCTACAGTCGAAACGTTCCTCGGAGCACTGGAAGCTGCGAGTGATGATGACGATGTGGGAACTGGCTTGGGTGTGCCGTCGTTTGCAAGAACCGAAGGCCTCCAACAGGCATTGAGCGAAACCACTGCAGCTCGGGACGACCCGATACCGGCCCCAGGATGCCGGGTAGCTTTCAAGCCGTAACATTTACCAAGTTCATGGCTGCACCGATGTTTGGGTTTTCCGTTATCAAGGTCTGATGTGGTGACATCTTCAGTTTCAGAATCGAAAGTACTCCCCGTATCACCTGAGAGCGGCTGGCGTTTCACGTTTGCTCACGTGTTGAGCGTTCTAAGCATGTGCGCAGCGTTGCTGCTGATCGTCAGCATTTCACTGGAGGCGTTCTCCGCCCAGGTCTTTGTAGAGGGCACAGTCTATGAACGCATCCAGCTGTGGGTCTGTCTGTACTTTCTGATCGATTTCTTTTTGCTGATGCTGTTGGCACCCAAAAAGATGCGTTTTCTCTTGCGCCACTTTCTGCTGGTGCTGCTGTCGATTCCTTATCTGAGCCTGATCCAGCTGTTTTCACTGTCGTTCTCGGCGGAAGTGCTGTATGTGCTGAAGTTTCTGCCCATCATGCGTGGAGGAGCTGCGCTGGTGGTACTCGTCAAAATGGTGGTCGCCAACAAGATCACGGGGCTCTTTGTCGCGTACCTGGTGAGTTTTTTCTCTGTGGTTTACTTCCAGACGCTGATCTTTTTTGTTTTTGAAAACGGAGTGAACCCCTTGGTAAAGACCTACTATGACGCGCTGTGGTGGGCTTCCATGACGGTCACCACCGTAGGCTCGAACATCGTTCCCGAGACAACGCTGGGCAAAGTCTGCACTGCGCTGCTGGCGACCTGTGGAATGACGATCTTCCCAATCTTCACGGTCTACATCACCTCCCTCGTGCAGCGGATGAATCAAAGCCGATAGAGATAGAGCAGCAGTCGCGGCCTTTTCTTGAGCATCTTGTGTGGCTGCAGGTGCCGGCACTGGCTCAACGCCCGCTGTGCGAGCGCCCGACGTACGCTTACCGAAATTCCAGATGACCACTCGCTACTGTTGGTGACACAGTTGCATTCGCGCAAGCACCAATTTTGGCATTCTGGCGCACCAAAGCTAGTCCGCCTGGCGCAGTGCGACGAACCTGGTCGACGACAAACGGGCGGCACTGCATAGACAAAGAGTGGCTAACCCCACCGATCCACGAAGCGTGCGCAGATGATCTGCTGCCGCCCATTTCAGCAACCCCGGGTGGATATCCAGCCGTCGTCCACTCCACCACGCAGCGGTGCTTGCCCAGCCGCTCGCCGCCTCCAACCACCGTCTGGCAATGCGGCTGACGATGCACCCTGGTCTCAGGTGAGCTCGGCATCGCTTGAATCGACCTGCAGCCTGGCGGGCCTTCTACGAGCTCGTCCTGGCAGGCCTGCAATCGCAGCAATCGCGTCCACGCACTTCTCGAACATCTTGGAGTGGTGGCTGTCTACTGGTCTACCGGGGGCTGGGTGCCGAGGAGCCATCAATGCTGGCCGGGCTCCAATCGATCTGCTCCTGTTCAGGCAAGCGGGTCCGCATGGCCGGTATCAATGCTCCAAGGCATCTGCGGCGCTCCTGCCGCTGCGTATCCAAGGGATTGGGGGAAAGTCTTGCCATGGAGCACCGGCTCGAAGCAGGAACAAGAGGCCGTTGAGGGCAGCTTCATCGCTGACTGCGAGCTTGCGCGCACCGACTTGGGCAGAAGGCACGAAGGCAGGGATGAGGGGCTGCAGCTGTCGCCACAGTCGGTGCTGACGGGTCGGCTGCCATGGGGGCCGCGAGCATCACGGCCCTGGGGCTTCTGGCGAAGCGGTGCTAGCCAGAAGTCGTGAAGCTCAACCCTTTGTGCTGGTTGACACTTGGTTGACGAGCCTCAACAAAAACGGGCTACGATTGCTCGTAACCCGTTGAATTCATTGGTAGGGCGTGGCGGACTTGAACCGACGACCAAAGGATTATGAGTCCTCTGCTCTAACCAACTGAGCTAACGCCCCAACACCGACAACAGCCATGGCCGCCATCAGAAAAACTCTGCCATTGTAGGGCCTAACGCTTGTGACTCAGAGCATTGCTCACCAGTTTGGATGTGATATCTACAATCTGGATCATCTTGTCATAGTGCATGCGCGTGGGGCCTATCACTCCCAAAGTGCCTACCACCTTGCCGTCGAGCTCATAGGGAGCACTCACTACGGATAGATCTTCGAAAGGAACGGTCTGGCTCTCGCCACCGATATAGATGCGCACGCCATCGGCCTGATTGGAGAAATCCAGCAGCCTGAGAATCTGCGTTTTCTGCTCGAACAGGTCAAAAGCACGGCGCAGATTTCCCATGTCGCTGGAAAAATCGCTCACGGACAGCAGATTGCGCTCGCCGGCGATCACCACATCCTCGCGATCGTGGTGGCTCATGACCTCGGCGCCGACATTCACCGCCGCCTGCATGAGGCTGGCCACCTGACCACGCAACTGCTCCACTTCGGTCTGCAGGCGCGTGCGCACCTCCTCCATTGTCAAGCCGGCGTAATGGTGATTGAGGAAATTCGAGGCTTCTATCAGTTGCGAGGACTCGTAATCCACATCGGTGAAGATCACGCGGTTTTGCACATCGCCCTCGGGCGAGACGATGATGACCAGGAAGCGCCGCTCGGACAGACGCACGAACTCGATATGCTTGAAGACGGAGCTGCGACGCGGCACCATGACCACGCCCACAAACTGGGAGAGGTTGGACAGCAGGTTGGCCGCATTGGCGATCACCTTCTGCGGCTGTTCGGGCATCAGGCCGGGCGTTACAAGATCGGAGCGGTCCACGGTCAGCATGGTGTCGACAAACAGGCGGTATCCCCTGGCTGTCGGCACGCGGCCTGCCGATGTGTGAGGGCTGATGATCAGGCCCATCTCTTCCAGGTCGGCCATCACGTTGCGTATGGTGGCAGGCGACAATTCAAGCCCGGATGCACGTGAAAGAGTGCGCGAGCCGACTGGTTGACCGTCAGCGATGTAACGCTCGATCAGCGCTTTGAGCAATAACTTGGCACGTTCGTCGAGCATGATTTCATTTTAATGATGTAATTTCCCAGATGACATCCACGTTCCACCATATTGCCCTGATCGGCAAGTACCACACACCGGCAGCAGGGGTTCCGTCCGATGCAGCCAGCGAAGCACTGCAACGGATTGCCGGTTATGTGCGCAGCATGGGTTGTGAGGTGATTCTGGATACCCAGTCGGCCATCTATGCGGGCCTGCCCGATTACCCGAGCATGGACGTGGACGGTCTGGGCAAGCATTGCGACCTCGGCCTGGTCGTGGGCGGCGACGGTACCATGCTGGGCGTGTGCCGCCATCTGGCGCGCTATGGCACGCCGCTGGTCGGCATCAACCAGGGGCGCCTCGGGTTTGTCACCGACATCGCCCTGGATGAATTCGAAGCCTCCATCACGCCCATCCTGCAAGGTGAGTACGAGGAAGACGAACGCACGCTGATGAATGCTCGCGTAATGCGCGACGGCCAGTGCGTGTTTGAAGCCCAGGCCATGAATGACGTGGTGGTCAACCGTGGCTCGACCTCGGGCATGGTGGAGCTGCGCATCGAGGTCGGCGGCAGCTTTGTCTCCAACCAGCGCGCCGATGGCTTGATCGTGGCCACCCCCACGGGCTCTACCGCCTATGCGCTCTCGGCCGGCGGCCCCATGCTGCACCCCTCGATTCCGGCCTGGGTGATGGTGCCCATCGCGCCGCACAACCTCTCCAACCGCCCCATCGTGCTCTCGGACGCCCAGGAGGTGACTATCGAGGTGGTGGGCGGGCGTGGCGATGCCAGCGCGAACTTTGACATGCAGTCCCTGAAATCGCTGCAGCATGGCGACCGCATCCTGGTGACCCGCGCCGATCACAGCGTGCACTTTCTGCACCCCAAGGGCTGGAATTACTTCGACACCCTGCGCAAAAAGCTGGGCTGGAACGAGGGAGGCGTCTGACCATGGCCTTGAAGCGCATCGTCCTGCGGGACTTTGTGATTGTTCAGTCACTCGACCTGGACTGGCAAACCGGCTTCACGGTGCTTACCGGCGAAACCGGCGCCGGCAAATCCATCATGCTCGACGCCCTGCAACTGGTGCTGGGCGCACGCGCCGATGCACAGGTGGTACGCGAAGGCTGCCCCCAGGCCGATATCTGCGCCGAGTTCGATTGCCCGCCCCATCTGCACGAATGGCTGCAAGAGTCGGGGTTTGCGCAGGAGCAGGATTTGCTGCTGCGCCGCGTCATAGACAGTCTGGGCCGCAGCCGCGCCTGGATCAATGGCTCGCCCGCCACGGCCACGCAGCTGCGCCATCTGGGCGATCAGCTGATCGACGTTCATGGCCAGCATGCCTGGCAAAGCCTGACCCGCCCGGACGCTGCACGCGCCATGCTGGATACCTACGGCGGTATTGAAACCGCCCAGCTCAAGTCGTTGTGGCAGGACTGGCGCCAGAGCCATCAGGCTCTGGAGCAGGCGCTCTCGGCCCAGGACAATCTGCAGCGCGAGCGAGAGCGACTGCAATGGCAGATATCCGAGCTGGACAAGCTGTCGCCGCGCGCCGAAGAATGGGATGAGCTCAACGCCCAGCACACGCGCCTGTCGCACGCGCAGACCTTGATGGACTCTGCCCAGTCCTGCCTGCAGCTGCTGGAAGATGACGATGCGGGAGCGGCCACCCCATTGGGCAGAGCCCACCACCTGCTGCAGGATCAGGAGCATCTGGAGCCCGAGTTTCAGAGCATTGCCGACGTGCTCGGCTCCTGTGTGGCCCAGTTGCACGATGCCCGCCACTCGCTGCAGGCCTATCTGCGCCGCGCCGATCTGGACCCCGAACTGCTGGCCGATCTCGACGAACGCCTGTCGCTGTGGATGCAGCTGGCGCGCCGCTACAAGCGCACGCCCGAAGAGTTGCCCGCCCTGCTCGAAGGCTGGAAGCAGGAGCTGCACCAGCTGGATGCCGCCGTCGATGTCGAGGGTCTGCGCGCCAAAGAGCAGGCTGCCCATCTCAAGTATCAGGCCGAGGCGCGCAAAATTTCGCAGCAGCGCACCCTGGCTGCACCACGCCTGTCACGCGCCATCACCCAATCCATGCAAAGTCTGGGTATGAAGGGCGGCCGTTTCGAAGTGCAGCTGGAGCATGCCGAAGCCGCCAGCCCGGCCGGCACGGACGGCATCACCTTTCTCGTGGCCGGCCATACCGGCGCCACGCCCAAACCGGTGGCCAAGGTGGCATCAGGCGGCGAGTTGTCGCGCATCTCGCTGGCCATTGCCGTGACCACCAGCGAGCTGGGCCAGGCCGGAACCTTGATCTTTGACGAGGTGGATTCCGGCGTCGGCGGAGCCGTGGCCGAAACCGTGGGCCGCCTCATGCACTCTCTCGGCGGGTCGCGCCAGGTGCTGGCCGTCACCCACCTGCCCCAGGTCGCAGCCTATGCAGACCAGCATTACCGGGTGACCAAGCGCCCCAAATCCAACACCACCATCAGCAGCGTGGACCCGCTGGCGGGCGAGGAGCGCGAGATGGAGATGGCCCGCATGCTGGGCGGCGAGCACCTGTCCGAAGCAACCATGGCCCATGCCAGAGAAATGCTGGCCATGGCAAGATTGCCTGGCAAGCAGGCCGCCAACAGCGCCCTGCGTCCATCGGCCACCCCGGCCCGAAGCGCCAAAGCCAGCACGACAGTCCGCAAGAGCGGCAAAGTCAGAGGAGTGTGAAATCATGTCCATGGAGATTGTTCTGATCAGCGGCATGTCCGGATCGGGCAAATCCGTTGCGCTGCACGCGCTGGAGGATGCTGGCTACTACTGCGTCGACAACCTGCCCCCGGAATTGCTGCAGTCCTTTGTGGAGCTCAAGCTCACCCATCAGGACGAGAAAGTGGCCATTGCCATGGATGCGCGCAGTGCCAAGGGCCTGCCTCAGCTGCCTGATCAGCTGCATCGCCTGAAAAAGCAGGGACTGATGCCGCGCATGATTTTTCTCGACGCCGACAGCGGAACGCTGATCAGACGCTTTTCGGAAACCCGCAGGCGCCACCCTCTATCGCCTGGCTCCCTGACGAACGAGCGCCAGGCACTGGAGCTCGATATCGAAAAGGAGCGTGAGCTGCTGGGCCTGCTGCGCGACCGCTCCATCGTCATCGACACCAGCGATCTCAAGTCGGCGCAGCTGCAAAGCTATATCAAGCAGATCATCGAAGCACCGGCAGGGCAGATGACGCTGATGTTCCAGTCCTTTGGATTCAAGCACAGCATGCCCATCGACTCGGACTATGTGTTTGATGTGCGCATGCTGCCCAACCCCTTCTACGACAAGGAACTGCGTGCCTTGACCGGCCTGGACAAGCCGGTTGCCGACTATCTGGGAGCCCTGCCCGAGGTGCAGCAGATGCAGCTGGACATACAGCAATTCCTCGAACGCTGGCTGCCGCTGCTGTCCAGAGACCACCGCAGCTATGTCACCGTGGGCATAGGCTGCACAGGCGGGCAGCACCGCTCGGTCTTTCTCGTCGAAGCCCTGGCCAGGCATTTCGAGAAGCAGTGGCCCACCGTGCGCCGCCACCGCTCGCTGGATTTCCGCGACAAGTTCATTCAGGTCTCTCAACAGTTTCTGGCCCCGGAAACCCCGATCCTCTGACCCCGCATGCTCAGCCCCCAGACGTCAGCCATGCATGTGCTGCTGCTCGAAGACGACCCTGCCATTGCACGCACGGTTTGCTACGCTCTGGAGCGCGAGGGCATTGCCGTCACCCACAGCCTGCTGATCGCCGACGCGCGTCAGCAATGGAGCAGGACAACGTTTGATGTGCTTCTCATGGACGTGGGCCTGCCCGACGGCAACGGCCTGGACTGGTGCCGCGAGCTGCGCTCTGCCGGCTCCATTGTTCCGGTACTGGTGCTCAGTGCCAGAGGCGAGGAGATGGACAAGGTTCTGGGCCTGGAACTGGGCGCGGACGACTATCTGACCAAGCCCTTCAGCCCGCGCGAACTACTGGCGCGTACCCGCGCCCTGCTGCGCCGCTCCAAGCAATTTCAGCCTGCAGCGCCCGCCCAGCTTGAGAAAGCACTTCAAATAGATGAGCAAGGCCAACGGGCTCTGATCCACAGCAGGGCGCTGGATCTGACCAGGCGCGAGTATCAGCTGCTGCAAAGCCTGGTCAACGCAGCGGGCCGCATCCTGAGCCGCGACGCCTTGCTGGAGCAAATCTGGGGGCTGGACAGCGAGAGCACGGACCGCACGGTGGACACCCATATCAAGACCCTGCGCGCCAAACTGCGCGAGCGCTTGCCCGATCAGGAGCTCATCGTCACCCACCGCGGTCTGGGCTATAGCCTGAACCAGCCCGGATAGCCGGTATGCGTCTGGGCCTGCGTCTCTTCTTTGCCTTCTTCCTGATCAACGGCCTGGCCGCCTTTTTCGTGCTGCGCGTCTTCATAGTGGAGATCAAGCCCAGCGTGCGCAAGGTGACCGAGGACACGCTGGTGGAGACCGCCTATGCGCTGGCCACGCTGGCCAGTGCCGACATGGAAAAAGGCCGGCTGCAAGCCGGTGCGGACAGCGCCTTTGCCACCCAGCTGCAGGGCTACACGCGAAAACCGATACAGGCCTGGATCTGGGACACACGCAAGACCACGCTGGATCTGCGCATCACCGTCACCGACGCCCGGGGCATGGTGCTGTTCGACTCGCAGGGCAAGGACCAGGGCGCAGACTACTCGCGCTGGCGCGATGTCTATCTGACGCTGCGCGGTGAATACGGTGCACGCACCACGCGAGCCGTCAAGGAGGACGAATCCAGCAGCGTCATGTATGTCTCGGCGCCCATCATGGTGGACGGCCAGATTGCCGGGGTGCTGACTGCCTCCAAGCCCTCCAGCTCGGTACAGAAAATCGTCGACAGCGCGGAGCAGAAAATTCTGCGCGGCGGCCTGCTGTTTGTGCTGCTGTCCGCCGCCGTCGGCTGCGCGGTGACCTGGTGGTTTGTGCTTCACGTGCGCCGGCTGCGCAACTATGCACAGCAGGTGCAGGCCCCCACGCTCAACGAGTCTGCCCACCCCGCGCAGGCCTCGGCTCCTGCGGCCATACCGGACATGCCCGGCGAGCTTGGCGAGCTGGCCCAGGCCATGGACAATATGCGCAAGCGCCTGGAAGGGCGCGACTATATCGAGGGCTATGTACGCGCCCTGACCCACGAACTCAAAAGCCCGGTGGCCGCCATCCGCGGCGCCGGCGAGTTGCTGCAGGAAGAGCTGCCGCCCCAGGACCGGGCCATGTTTGCCAGACAGGTGGTAGACCAGAGCCTGCGCCTGCAGAACCTGATCGACCAGTTGCTCCAGCTCAGCCGTCTCGAGCAGCGCCAGCAACTGGACACCAGCCATGGCTGCAGCCTGATGGAATGTGCCCGGCAAGCCATGAACTCCCTGCAAAGCCATGCAGAGCAACGCGGCATGGCCATGCGCCTGAGCGGCGTGGACAGCAGCGGCCCCTGGGAGGCCGGCCTGGTGACCCTGGCCATCAGCAATCTGCTGCAGAACGCCCTGGATTTCTCTGCAGAGAACAGCGTGATCGAGCTTGAGCTGGCCCCGCACCGCATCACCGTCAGCGATCGGGGCCCGGGTGTGGCCGAGCCCTTGCTGGCCCGCCTGGGCGAGCGCTTCTTCACGACTCCCAGACCCAACGGAGAGCGCAGCGGCACCGGACTGGGCCTGTCCATCGTCACCCGCATCATGCATCTTCATGGCGGCAGCATCCAGGTCCGCAATCGTCACCCCGGTCTCGCCGTGACACTGGATTTCGCTCCCCAGAGCTGAGCGATCAAGCCTTTCGGACAGGACTTCACACCCGCTTCACAGACTTCATTGGGTCCACACAGTCGCTGCCGACACTGCGTCCTGAAATCCCTCATTCAGGAGCACGCATGAAAAACCGACTGCTGTTCAAGACAGTCTCACTGCTGATCGTTCTGGCCTTGCTCATGGCCGGCCTGTCCATGATTCAGGATGTGGTCAAAGACCGCATCCGCAACCGCGACTACGCCGTGCAAAGCGTGGTCTCCAGCCTGGCCGGCACGCAGACGCTGATCGGCCCGGCCCTGGTGCAGAACTGCACGGAAACCACCAGCACGACCAATGGCAAGAAAATCGAATACAGCACACGGGAATTCCAGCGCATGCTGCTGCCCGACACGCTCAACCACGATGCCAATGCCAAGATGGAGGAGCGCTCGCGCGGCCTGCATCACATCAACACCTATGTGCTGCACGACCAGATATCGGCCGGCTTTGCCAATGCCGCGCAGTATGCCGAGCTGCCCAAGCCCAGCGAGCCCAATGCCGTGGTGCGCTGCAAGAAGGTCCTTGTGGCATTTGCGCTCAGCGACCCGCGCGGCATCCGCAGCGCAACGCTGCTGGCCAACGGCCAGGATCTGGCGGTCGAATCCGGCACGCCGCTGGAGCGCTACGGCAAAGGCATTCAGGCAGAGATTGATGCCAGCCTGCTGAAAAGAGGCGAAGCCCTGAACCTGGAGCTCAAGCTGCAGCTGCTGGGCACGGAGCAGCTCGCCTTCAGCCCCATCGCCACGGAAAGCAAGGTCACGCTGACTGCCGACTGGCCTCATCCCTCGTTTGGCGGCAGCTTTCTACCCAGTCGACGCGAAGTGACGGACAGCGGCTTCACCGCCAGCTGGGAGCTGTCCTCGCTGGCCACCTCTGCCAGCACGGCCTTTACCCGCCAGCAACGTCTTTGCAGCCCCGGCTACTGGGGCAGCTCGGAAACCTATGCCGCCTCTGCAACCCGCGGCCATGACGACAGCGGCCCCTGCCTCGAAACCATGGACACGGAGTTCGTCAACCCCGTCAATGTCTACTCGCTGAGCGAGCGCGCCACCAAGTACGGCATTCTTTTTGTGATCCTGACCTTTGTCGCGGTCGGCCTTTTCGAAGTCATGAAAAAGCTGCGCGTTCACCCCGTGCAGTACCTGCTGGTCGGCTCGGCCTTGTGCAGCTTCTTCCTGTTGCTCATCAGCCTGTCCGAACACCTGGGCTTTGCCACGGCCTATGCGATTGCGGCCAGCTCCTGCGTGGCTCTGCTGGCTTTCTATGCCAGCCATATCCTGGGCAGCATCAGACGCGGCCTGCCGTTCGCGATTGCCATCTCGGCCCTGTACGGCCTGCTGTATGTGCTGCTGCAGCTGGAGCAAACCGCTCTGGTCGTCGGCTCCATCGCCCTGTTCGGCGTGCTGGCCCTGGTCATGATCTGCACCCGCCATGTGGACTGGTACGCGTTTGGACGCAGCGAGAGCGACGTGCCGGACAAGTCTTCGAAACAAGAGGAGGCCGCATGAGCCAGTCACGACACACCCCGCAGGCTCAGGCCTTGCTGAACGTTTCGTCGCGCCATCTGCTCGGCGAGCCTTGCCAGCTCAGCGTGCAGCAATACCAGCAACTCTGGCTGAGCGCACAGCGCCAAGGCGACCGCAGGGCACAGCAAGTCCTGCGCCAGCAGGTGGTGACCGCGGGCCGGCAATTGCAAGCGCAGCGCAGCAACCCGCAGGCCAGGGCCCTGTGGCTGGCCTTGATGGGGCTGCGCTGTTCCATGCTGATGCCCAGATTGCGCTTCTGAAATCTGCAGCCATGAAAAAAGGTGACGTCGGCCGTCACCTTTTTTCATTCATGCGGCAGGCGCTCAGGCCAGCTCGGCGTCGAGCAGCTTGCGGATCGGAGCCGGCAGACCCAGCTCGGCCCATGCCGCTGCATCCGCCCAGCAGGATTCATCAGCCTCTGACACCAGGGCGCCATAGGCCTGATCGACGGGCACCAGAACCGGATGCAGGTGCAGATCCTTGTGGGTCAGCACATGCAGAAAACCGGGAAGATCCTGCCAGCTCCGGGTCCCGTCCTGAGACCAGGCGGCCTGGGCATAGCTTTGCAGTGCTGCATAGTCTTCAAAGACCGGCGGGCTGTAAAGCCCGGCCCAGATACCGGCTTGCGGACGCTTTTGCAGCCATACGCGGCGCCGCGCATCCACCGCCAGCAGCAGCCACCAGGACTCGGAGCTGCGCTTGATCCTGCGCGTGCGCACAGGATAGTTCTCCGGGTTGCCGGCGCGGGCCGCCCGGCATTCGGAATCCAAGGGGCACACCAGGCAAGTGGGCTTGCGCGATGTGCAGACGCTGGCGCCCAGATCCATCATGCCCTGGGTGTAGCGCGGCATGGCTTCGTGCAGATTCTCGGTGGGGCACAGTTGCTGGGCATATTCCCACAGCTGCCTTTCATTTCGGGACTGCGCCAGATCCCCATCAAACGCCAGCACCCGCGTGAGAACACGGCGCACGTTGGCATCCAGAATCGGCACCCGCTCTGAAAAGCAGAACGATGAAATGGCACCGGCCGTGGAACGGCCGATGCCTGGCAGGGTCGCCAACTCTTCGGCCGTTTGCGGAAAGGCCCCGCCCCATTGCTGCATCACGGTCTGTGCGCATTTGTGCAGATTGCGCGCGCGGCTGTAATAGCCCAGGCCGCTCCACAGCGCCAGCACGGCATCCTGAGGGGCCCCAGCCAGGCTGGCCACATCGGGAAAGGCATCCAGGAAACGCTGGTAGTAGCCCAGCACGGTGCTGACCTGGGTCTGCTGCAGCATGATTTCGGACAGCCAGACGCGGTAAGGGTCACGGGTCTGCTGCCAGGGCAGATGATTGCGGCCATGACTGGCCTGCCACTGCACGACGGCGGTGGCAATCGAAGGGAGAGTCAAGATTTCAGGCTACCAGGTTGATGTCCAGCGGCATGGAAGCGACTGGCGGCCGCCCGGCACCGAGCGGATCCAGCAACTGCGCCGATGCGCTGGTCAGCTGTGTCTGCAGCGCTGCGAGGCGGGTTTGCGCATTCTCCATGTCGGCAATGCGCTCCTCCAGCTCCGTGGCAGCGCCGCTGATGCGGTCCACCGCTTCCAGGCGGCGCGTGTAACTGCGTTTACGTTCGCGCAATTGTGCATCGACCGGCGCAGTCAGTGATTTGCTCCACATCTCCACATCGTTCGATGCCGCTTCGAACACCGTGCGCAGACGCAGCGCCAGCGCCTTGATCAGGCGCTGCGAAAAATCGGCGCTGCTGAGCTTGAGAGCGCTGCTCAACCCAAGGTACTGGGTGTAGCTGCCCTCGATGCCGCGCAAGTCGTCCCTGAACTCGGACAGCACCAGCTGCGGCGGCGTCTGCAGGGAGAAACCGAACTCCGCATTGAGCTCCTTGAACGAGGCACTCATCATGGTCTGGATTTCATCGGCCTGGACCTGCACCCTGGCCGCCACGGCATGCAGACGCCCGAAGGTCTGCTCATAGACATTGCGCAGGCCCAGTTTGAGCCCGCGCTGATCCAGGGTCTCTTTGAGCTCCGACAGCTCCGCCTTCAACGTGGTCGAACTCAACAGCTGGAAAAGCTCCTTGAGCATGCGCATATGGATGTTGCGCATGGCCTGGATGCGGCTGGCACTCTGGTCGAACTCCCTGTGCTCGGCCTCGATGCGGGAGCGCATGCTGGCGATCACCGTCGCATTCTTGCCGCGCAGACCGCAAAGTTCGGCCAGCTGATCATCGAGATCGCCGCGGCGCATATTGATGACGCGCTCCACCTGCGACTGCAGCTGCTGCACATTGGTGCGCATGGCGGTCTGTAGCACTTTCTGGCGCTGCCCCATGATGCCGTTGGCCAGCAGGTCCTCGAAGGCGGGCAGGCCGCTGGCCTGAAGCAGGCTGTCGTTGTGCCCCACCTTGGCCACCAGCCCCTTCTGTGCCGAGACGGGCAGCACGCGCTCCAGCGCCACCCCCAGCAACTGGGCCGAGTCCTGCTGCTGGCGGCGCAGCTGAGCCTGCACCTGGGCACCGGAGCTCAGGCTGTCCCACAGCGTATCCACCTTGTTGAGCACCACCAGACGCGACGCAGCCAGCGCTTCGTCGTCCCCGACCTTGCCTGCTCCTGCCGGCAGCACATGGTCACGCCAGATGGCCAGATCGGACTTGGTCACGCCGGTATCGGCGCCCAGCACAAAGACCACGGCATGCGCCTGAGGTATCAGATTGACCGTCAGCTCCGGTTCGGCTCCCACGGCATTCAGCCCGGGGGTGTCGAGAATCACCAGCCCCTGCTTGAGCAGAGGGTGAGGCATATTGATCAGCGCATGACGCCACATGGGCACTTCGACCCAGCCGTCGGCATCGACCATGGGGTTGTCGGCAATCTCGTCGTCATGCCAGAAGCCCCAGGCCCTGGCCTGGTCGATGGAGACCTTGCGCACCTCGGCCACCTTGGCCAGGGTGTCCGCAATCTGCTGCGCATTGGCGGTATCCAGCGGGTGCTGCACCCAGGCATCGGCGCGCATGCGCCACTGGCCCAGGCTCTCCGGCGACTCTCTGGTATCGATGGGCAGCAGACGCAGGCAGGGCGGCAGCTCGGGCTCCCAGGCCAGCTCCGCCGGACACATGGTGGTGCGACCGGCACTGGCGGGCATCAGCCGGCGGCCGTAATGGGCGAAGAAGACGGCATTGATCAGCTCGGACTTGCCACGCGAGAACTCGGCCACAAAGGCCACCATGACCTTGTCCGAGCGCATCTGCTCTTCTAGCCTCTGCAAGCGCTCCTGTACCGAGGCGTCCAGCAAGTCCTGGGCAATCAACCATTCACGCAACTCCTGCAGCTGGGTGGCAAAGCCTCGTCGCCACGCGCCATACTGACCGAACTGCTCGTTGAATGAAGCTGACACATCTACCCCTCTTGTTTGTCTGAGTCGGCAGGCCAGACAAGGCTGGCCGCCTGATCAATATATAGCATTGCCCCTTGACGGCATCTACGGCTCTTCCAGAGTCCGGCCTGATATTTGTCACTGTGAAGTATCTGCACTCGGTGGCACGGAGCAGCGCCCGTCCCGATGCATTGACGACAGCTACGAAACATATCAGGCCTCGCCTGGAATTGTGACGTCAAAACAGGGTGTAACGCATACTCAAGCTAAGGTATTTGCTATCAAATTCAGAGAACTTTCGCGGCTTTCTGACAGCTGGAGCAGTAATAGGTACTGCGCTGCCCCTGGCGCATGAGCCGTATGGCGGCGCCGCAATGCGTGCAAGGCAGGCCATCGCGGCCATAGACCTGGGCCTGCAGCTGAAAATGCCCTTCCATGCCGTTGGCAGCGGAAAAGTCGCGCAAGGTGGTGCCGCCTTTTTCCACCGCCATGGCCAGCACGGCGCGAATGGCCTCATACAAAGCCGTGACCTTGCGCGCCCCCACATCGCGGGCCGGGGTTGCCGGGTGGATACGCGACAGAAACAGCACCTCGGAGGCATAGATATTGCCGACACCCACAACCACGCTGCCGCTGAGCAGCAACTGCTTGATGGGCGAACGGCTGGCGGCCAGCCCGGCCTTGAAGGCCGCCAGCGTGAACCCCTCGCTCAGCGGCTCCATGCCGAGATGGTCAAGCAGCTTGCGCGCCAGGGCATCGCTCTCGCCCGGAACATAGACCACGGCACCGAAACGGCGCGGATCATGCAGGCGCAGCAAGCCACGCGATGTCTGCAGGTCGAAGTGATCATGCGGCCCGCCCTCGCCCAGCGGCGCCTCGTCGCGGCCCGCGAAGCGCAGACTGCCCGACATGCCCAGGTGCATGAGCAGCAGGCCTTCGCTCAGGTCCAGCAGCAGATACTTGCCGCGTCTGCGCACCCCCAGCACCACCCTGCCGACCAGCGCCTGCGGCAGCAGGCCCAGAGGCCAGCGCAGGGGCTTTCCCAAGGTGGCGGCTTCAATCTGCGCGCCCGCAATACGGTCTGCAAAAGAGCGGCGCGTGACCTCGACTTCGGGTAACTCAGGCATGCAATCTCTTCTTCGCCAAGTGTTCAACAAGCTTGGATTATTATGGGCCGATGGTTCATCCTCTACGTTTTCAGGGACTCGCCGTGGCTGCCGTTGTGGCCATGGGATCGGCAATCGCATCCGCCCAGCCGGCCGACCCGCCGCCCCAGCAGGACAAGATCGAGCAAAGCACCGATCTCGAACGGGCCGCCGAGCGTGAGAATGAGCAAGCAGCCCTGTCTGCCGAGCTGTTCTACGAGATCCTGGTGGGGGAGATGGCTGCCCAGGAAGGCGCCCTCACGGACGCCCAGGCCCTGATGATGGAAGCGGCGCGCAGCAGCAATAACGAAAACCTCTATCGCCGCGCCACCGAGCTTGCCGTCCAGTCCCGCTCGGGTGACCGCGCCCTGCGCAATGCCCGCGCCTGGCTGGAGGCCTACCCTGAGTCACGCGCCGCCAATCGCGCCGTGCTGCGCATCCTGGTGGTGATGAACCGCATCGCAGACTCGGCCAGCTATCTGCGCCGCGAGGTCGAGCTGACCCCGCAAGCCAATCGCAGCGCCACTTTTCTGGCCATCACCCAGCTCTACAACAATGCCTCGGACAAGCCCCTGGCCGCCGATGTGGTCGAGCAGGCGCTGGAGATCGACCTCAAGGACCCGCAGAATGGCCCCATGGCCTGGGCGACCATAGGTCATATGCGCCTGATTGCCGGCCAGAAGCCTGCCGCACTGCAAGCCTTGCAGAACGGCGCCAAGCTGAGCCCGGAATCGGGCGCCATCGCCTTGCTGGCCATGGAGCTGCTGGAATCGGGCTCCGCCGAAGTGGAGCCGCTGGTCAAGCGCTATCTGGAAAAAAATCATTCGCCGCAGCTGCGCCTGACCTATACCCGCGTGCTGCTGGGACAAAAGCGCAATGCCGATGCCAAGAACCAGTTGCAGCTCATCACCCGCGAAGCGCCCGAATTCCCCGAAGCCTGGGCCATGCTCGCCAATCTGCAACTGCAGGACAACGAGCTGGATGCGGCCGACGTTTCCCTGACACAGTTCAGCTCCCTGCTGCCCAAACTGCCTGAAGGCGTGGGCCGCTCCGCCGGCGAATCCCAGCTCTATCTGCTCAGGGCCGATCTGGCAGAAAAACGCCAGCGCTACGATGAAGCCGACATCTATCTGCAGCGCATCCCCGACTCCGCCAACCTGCTCAGCGTGCAGGCCCGCCGCGCCGATCTGCTGGCCCGCCAGGGCAAGGTGAAGGAAGCTCGCGCCCTGATCCAGGCCATTCCGGCCAACGGTCCCAACCAGAAGCGCCTCAAGCAGATTGCCGAGGTGCAGTTGCTGCGCGATGCCGGTCTGAACAAGGACGCCTATGCACTGCAGGCCCAGTTGCTGAGCCAGTTCCCCGATGATGTGGAACTGGCCTACGACACCGCCATGCTGGCAGAGAGAGCCGGCAATTTCAGCGAGATGGAGCGCCTGCTGCGCGACATCATCAAGCGCGCCCCCGACTTCAAGCATGCATACAACGCACTGGGCTACTCCTATGCGGATCGCAATATCAAGCTGGAAGAAGCCCAGACCCTGATACAGACGGCTCTGGACATGGAACCCGGCGACCCGTTCATCACCGACAGCCTGGGCTGGGTGAATTTCCGCCGAGGCAATCTGAACGAAGCCGAAAAGCTGCTGGAGCAGGCCTATGCCAAGCGCCAGGATGCAGAGATCGCCGCCCACCTGGGCGAAGTCCTGTGGGCCCTGGGCAAGCAGGACCGCGCCCAACTCGTATGGCGCCAGGGCCTGAAGGCGGACAGCAGCAATGACACGCTGCTGGAAACACTCAAACGCCTCAAAGTGACGCCATGAAGCTCGGCCCGACCTTCTTGAAGATGCTTCCGGCCCTCGGGCTGGCCCTGGGAGCGGTCATGCTCGGCGGCTGCGCCCAGCCCGTGCGGCAGCTGCAGCTCGATGCGACGGCCAGCCACCACTGGTCCGGCCGCATGGCGCTACAGGTTCAGGATGCTCAGCAACAATCCTTCAGCGCCGGCTTCGAGTTGCAAGGTCAGCCCGAGAGCGGCACCTTGCTGGTCTTCAATCCTCTGGGCTCCATCATGGCCCGGCTCCAATGGACACGTGCCGGAGCCACCTTGCAGCAGGGCGATCAGATCACCCAGTCCGACTCCCTGCCCGAACTCATCAGCCGGATGACCGGCAGCGAAATCCCCGTTGCAGCGCTGTTCGACTGGCTGCAAGGCAGAAACACTGCCGTCAGCGGCTGGCAAACCGATCTTTCCCGCATCGGCGAGGGCCGCCTGCGCGCCGACCGCACCAGCCCGCCCCCCGAGGCTTCCTTGCGCATTGTTCTCGACCAGGGCGCCCGCTGACACGCCTGCTGCCCGGCACCATCGCCGCACCGTTTTTCTGACTGACACATACACGCCATGCACTCGCTCTATGACGTGCCGGCCCCGGCCAAGCTCAACCTCTTCCTGCACATCACCGGCCGCAGGCCTGATGGCTATCACCTGCTGGAATCCGTCTTCATGCTCATCGACTGGCATGATGTGCTGCATTTCGAACGCACTGCCTGCGGTCAGGTCAGCCGCGAGGACCTCAACGGCATCACCCTGCCCGCCGATGACCTGATCACCCGCGCGGCCCGTGCCCTGCAGCAGGCCACAGGCTGCACCCAGGGCGTGCGCATAGGGATCGAAAAGCAGTTGCCGGCCCAGGCCGGCATGGGCGGCGGATCGTCCGATGCAGCCAGCACGCTGATGGCACTGAACCGTCTCTGGAATCTGAAGCTCTCGCGCCAGGAGCTGCAGCGCATTGGCCTGAAGCTCGGCGCCGACGTTCCCTTCTTTCTTTGCGGCCACTCGGCCTGGGTCAGCGGCATCGGCGAAGTCATCACCCCGCTGACAGACGGCGACGCCCTGCCGCAGCAGCAGTTTCTGGTGGTCAAACCCGAACAGGGCCTGGAGACCGCAAGGATTTTTTCCAGCGAGTCGCTTAAGCGCGATACAAAGCCTGCTAGAATCTTGGACTTCGCTGCGAATCACTTCGGTTTTGGCCGAAACGACTTGCAGCCCGTCGCTGAAGGTCTGCAGCCCGAAGTGAAGAAAGTCAGAGACTGGCTCGAATCACTGAAATTGCATGCTACAATGACGGGCTCAGGAAGTGCAGTATTTGCACCGATCACGCGAAATATTGATTTGAGCAGTGCTCCAAGCAGCTGGCAAATCAAGGTTTGCAAAAATCTGGAAAAACACCCACTTCACAGCTGGATTCCAGAGAACAAGTTATAAGGCTGTTTGTCTTCGACAAAAGGCCTGTGTAGGGGAGTCGCCAAGTTGGTTAAGGCACCGGATTTTGATTCCGGCATGCGAAGGTTCGAATCCTTCTTCCCCTGCCAAACATCTTCTTGCGTCATAGCAACCCACAGCACTGGGACGCACAATGCATTCACATCACTCTGATTTCATGGTCTTCACGGGCAATGCCAATCCTGGCATGGCCGAAGAGATTGTTAAGCACCTCGGCACCACCCTGGGTGCTGCCGACGTTGGCCGTTTCTCCGATGGGGAAGTCGCGGTCGAGATCAAGCAGAACGTTCGCGCCCGCGACGTTTTCGTGGTTCAGTCCACCTGCGCACCGACCAACGACAACCTGATGGAGTTGCTGGTCATGGTCGATGCCCTCAAGCGCGCATCGGCCGAGCGCATCTGCGCCGTGATCCCCTACTTCGGCTACGCCCGCCAGGATCGCCGCCCCCGCTCCAGCCGCGTGCCCATCACCGCCAAGGTGGTGGCCAATATGCTGCAGGCAGTTGGCGTCGAGCGCGTCCTGACCATGGACCTGCACGCCGACCAGATCCAGGGCTTCTTCGACATTCCCGTGGACAACATCTACGCCACCCCTGTGCTGCTGGGTGATCTGCGTCAGAAGAACTACGAAGACCTGATCGTCGTCTCCCCCGATGTTGGCGGTGTGGTGCGTGCTCGCGCCCTGGCCAAGGAACTGGGTTGCGATCTGGCCATCATCGACAAGCGCCGCCCCAAGGCGAACGTGTCCGAAGTCATGCACGTGATTGGCGATATCGACGGCCGCAACTGCGTGATCATGGACGACATGATCGACACCGCCGGCACGCTGGTGAAGGCTGCCGAAGTGCTCAAGCAGCGCGGCGCCAAGAACGTGTACGCCTACTGCTCGCACCCCATCTTCTCGGGCCCGGCCCTGGAACGCATCGGCAACGGCAGCGCTCTGGACGAAGTGGTTGTGACGAACACCATTCCTCTGAGCCCCGCAGCCCAGCAGTGCGGCAAGATTCGCCAGCTGTCCGTGGCGGGCCTGTTTGCCGAGACAATTCACCGCATTTCCACAGGTGATTCGGTGAGCAGTCTGTTTACCGCTTAAAATTTCTGGTTTTTCGGCCTCGAGCCCAAGCAAACCTCCTTCGGGAGGTTTGACCGTTTCGAGGCCACCGCAAGAATCCACGGCCTTGCTGCAAGGTGCAGATTCTTTTATCAATCGGGCGAGACTGGTCGCGGTCCGCCCATCTAGGAGTTAGTTATGCAATTCGTCGCTACTGAGCGCGCCAAGCAAGGTACGGGTGCGAGCCGCCGTCTGCGTCTGTCGGGCAAGACCCCCGGTATCGTCTACGGTGCTGGTGAAGCCCAACTGATCGAAATCGATCACAACGCCCTGTGGCACGCTGTGCACAAGGAAGCTTTCCACTCCAGCGTCCTGGACATGGAAGTCAACGGTCAAGTGACCAAGGTCGTGCTGCGCGACGTGCAGTTCCACCCCTACAAGAAGCTGGTGCAACACATCGACTTCCAGCGCGTGGACGGCAACACCAAGCTGCACATGAACGTGCCCCTGCACTTCGAAGGCGCTGCTGAATCCCCCGCCGTGAAGGTCGAGAACTGCACCGTGACTCCTCTGATGCACGAACTGCAAGTGATCTGCGAACCCGCAAACCTGCCCGAGTTCATCAAGGTGGACCTGAGCGCCCTGACTTCCAAGTCCGTGCTGGGCCTGCAAGCTCTGAAGCTGCCCAACGGCGTGAAGGCTGTGGTGCGTGGCGCCAACAAGAACCCTTCGCTGATCTCCATCAAGCTGCCCGAAGTGGCTCCTGCCGAAGGCGCCGCACCTGCTCCCGCAGCGGCTCCCGCCAAGAAGGGCAAGAAGTAATTCTTGTGTCTTCGGTACAGCGCCTGCCGCTGTACTCCAAGAAAAGGCCCACCTCGGTGGGCTTTTTCTTTGGGCCACGCAGAACCAGCGTGCCAGCCCAGCTTTGCTAGCAAGAAGATAATCCAGCAATGATCAAACTGTTTGTCGGCCTCGGCAATCCTGGCCCTGAATATGAAGACACCCGGCACAATGCCGGCTTCTGGTGGATTGATGCGCTGGCGCGCGAGCTCAAGGTCAGTCTGGTTCCAGAACGCAGTTACTGGGGACTGATGGCCCGCACCAGCATCCACGGCCAGACCGTCTGGCTGCTGGAGCCGCAGACCTTCATGAATCTCTCGGGCAAGTCGGTAGGCGCGCTGGCGCGCTTCTTCAAGATCCAGCCCGAGGAAATCCTGGTCGTGCATGACGAGCTGGACTTCGAGCCCGGCGTGGTCAAGCTCAAGCTCGGCGGTAGCCATGGCGGCCACAACGGTTTGCGCGATATCCATGCCCAGCTGGGCTCGCCCAATTACTGGCGTCTGCGCGTGGGCATAGGCCACCCCGGCCACAAGGGCGAGGTCGCCAGCTGGGTGCTCAAGAAACCGGCCCCCGACCAGCTCAAGCTGATCGAAGACGCCATCGCACATTCGCTCAAGGCCTGGCCCGAGATGGTGGCAGGCCAGATGGACAAGGCCACTCTCGCCATCCACACCACCAAGGCGCCCCGCCCCAAGCCCGCACGCAAGCCGGCGCCCGATGCCGCCCAGCCTGCAGGTGGCGAAGCCTGAACCTGAGGCAGAATGAAAAATAGCTCCTGAATCAGGAGCTATTTACGCTTGATATACAAAGAATTCAGACTCAAAAAGCCTTAACTTTCTTTCTTGGCGTGCGTAAGCTGCTCATATTTTTTGAACAGCACTTCATGGCTTTCGATGTATTCGGGGTTCACCGGTATGCAGGCCACAGGACAGATCTGCACGCACTGCGGCTCGTCAAAATGGCCTACGCACTCGGTGCACTTGTGCGGGTCGATTTCGTAGAACTCCTCGCCCATGTAGATGGCATCGTTAGGGCACTCGGGCTCGCACACATCACAGTTGATGCATTCATCGGTAATCATCAATGCCATGTGCCAGCTCCTGTGCAGTTCTCGGTATCGGCCCACATTATCCCAAGCTCCCCAAGACATGGCTGCACCCGGGACAAAGCCTGCACCTCCAGGAAGCGGCACAATGGCCGCTATGCTGCGCAGCACGCACACGCCGCCTGCGCCCACTTCACGATGAAACAACGCCTCACGCCATGAGCATCTTCTTGCTCAAACGCCTGCTCACGCTGATTGCCACATTGATCGGCGCCTCCATCGTGGTGTTTGCCGTGCTGGAAGTCCTGCCCGGCAATGCCGCCCAGATGCTCATGGGCCCCGATGCCGAGCCCGAGGCCGTGGCCGCCATGACGCAGCAGCTGGGCCTGGACCAACCCGCGCTGACGCGCTACTGGCAGTGGATCAGCGGCCTGCTGCAGGGCGATATGGGCAACAGCTATGCCTATGGCTCCGCCGTGACCGAGCTGGTCTGGGAGCGCCTTGCGGTGACCGTACCGCTGGCCGTCATGGCCATGTGCATCACCGCCGTGCTGGCCATTGCGGCGGGCGTGCTGGCCGCAGCCAACCACAAGCGCTGGGGCGATGTGGGCCTGATGGGCCTGGCCCAGATCGGCATTGCCATTCCCAATTTCTGGTTTGCGATTCTTCTGATCCTGCTGTTTTCGGTCAAGCTGCAATGGTTCTCGGCCGGCGGCTTTCCGGGCTGGAGCGAGGAAGCCGGCGGCGGCCTGCTGCCCGCGCTGCAGGCACTGCTGCTGCCTGCCGTGTCGCTGGCCGTGGTGCAGTCGGCGATCCTGGCGCGCATCACGCGCTCTGCGGTGCTGGAAGTGCTGCGCGAGGACTTTGTGCGCACCGCCCGCGCCAAGGGACTGTCACGCGGCGCGGCGCTCTGGCGCCATGTGCTGCGCAACGCCATGATTCCCGTCGTCACCGTCATGGGCCTGCAGTTCGCCAATCTGCTGGCCGGCACCATCGTGGTGGAGAACGTGTTCTATCTGCCGGGCCTGGGCCGGCTGATCTTTCAATCCATCTCCAACCGGGACGTGATCGTGGTGCGCAACTGCGTGCTGCTGCTGGCGGCCATGGTGGTGGTGGTGAATTTTGTCGTCGATGTGCTCTATGCCGCCATCGACCCCCGCCTCAAAGCCAGCGACCTATGAGCAGGCAGACCGATACCCGCGTTCGCGTGCCCGACTACCCGACACGCGCCTTCTCGCGCACAAAGCCGCTCGGCCTTGGCCAGCGCGCCAGGCAGCACCGCAGCTTTGTGCTCGGAGCCCTGCTCACGACCTTGCTGATTGCCGCCGCACTGCTGTCTTTTGTCTGGACGCCGGGCTCGGCCTACGAGATGGACATGGATGCCGCCCTGCAGGCCAGCAGCAGCCGGCACTGGCTGGGCACCGACGCCTTCGGGCGCGACCTGGCCTCGCAGATTCTGGTCGGCGCGCGCGCCTCGATTGCAGTGGGCCTGATTGCCGTGGGCATAGGACTGGCGCTGGGCGTGCTGCTGGGCCTGGTCGCCGCCGCCCGGCGCGGCTGGATCGAGGAAATCATCATGCGGCTGGCGGACTTCACCTTTGCCTTCCCCGCCCTGCTGTCCGCCATCATGCTCACGGCCGTCTACGGGCCGGGCATGGTCAATGCCATCATCGCCATCGGCATCTTCAACATCCCCACGTTTGCGCGCATCACCCGCGCCTCGGCCAATGCCGTCTGGTCGCGCGACTATGTGATGGCGGCACGCGCCTGCGGGCAAAGCCGCACGGCCATCACCGTGCGCCATGTGCTGCCCAATATTGCCTCGGTACTGATCGTGCAGGCCACCATTCAGTTCGCACTGGCGATTCTGGCCGAGGCCGCCCTGTCCTATCTGGGCCTGGGCACGCAGCCGCCCGAGCCCTCCTGGGGGCGCATGCTCAGCGAAGCCCAGACCCTGATGTTCCAGGCACCGCTGCTGGCCGTCTGGCCCGGCGTGGCGATAGCGCTGTCGGTACTGGGCCTGAACCTGCTGGGCGACGGTCTGCGCGACCTGCTGGACCCCCGACTGACACGCGAGCGCTGAATCAACATGGCTTTGCTTGAAGTCTCCAACCTCAGCATCAATCTGCAAACCCATCGTGGCCGTGCCCAGGCCGTGCGCGATGTGAGCTTCACGCTGGAGCGCGGTGCCACGCTGGGCCTGATCGGCGAATCGGGCTGTGGCAAATCGCTGACGGCACTGGCGCTGCTGGGCCTGCTGCCCGAACATGCCCAGGTGGACGGCAGCATCCAGCTGGACGGCCAGGAGCTGCTGGGCCTGGGCGAGCGCCAGCTGTGTGCGCTGCGCGGCAACCGCATGGCCATGGTGTTTCAGGAACCCATGAGCGCCCTCAACCCCGTGCACGGCATCGGCCGCCAGGTGGCAGAGCCACTGCGCCTGCATCTGGGAATGAGCCGCGCCCAGGCCCGCGCCCGCGCCACCGAGCTGCTGGAGCGTGTGGGCATTGCACAAGCCGCACAGAGGCTGGACGACTACCCGCACCAGTTCTCCGGCGGCCAGCGCCAGCGGATCATGATTGCCATGGCTCTGGCCTGCGGACCCGATCTGCTGGTGGCCGACGAGCCCACCACGGCCCTGGATGTGACGGTGCAGCAGCGCATTCTGGATCTGCTGCAGGAGCTGGTGGCCGAGCATTCCATGGCGCTGGTGCTCATCAGCCATGACCTGGGGGTGATTGCCCAGAATGTGGAGCAGCTGCTGGTCATGTATGGCGGCACCGTGGTTGAGTCCGGCATGACGGAAGCCGTGTTCGCCAGGCGCGCCCACCCCTATACGCGCGGCCTGTTTGCAGCCCGACCGCAACTCCAGGCAGCGCCCGCTGCGGGCCATCTGCCCACCATCGCAGGCGCCGTGCCGGAGCTCGTGGACCTGCCCGCAGGCTGCCCGTTTGCAGGCCGCTGCCCCCACACCCGGGACGACTGCTATGTGCAGCCCCCACCGGCCCGCACCCTGCACCAGCCCAGCATGGCGGCACCGGCCTCTCTGGCCTTCTGGCGCCAGCCCCATGTGGCGCGCTGCCTGTATGAGCAGGTACTGACGCAAGGAGCCAAGGCATGAACGGGCCGGCCGCTACCGGGGCGACAGGAGTCGCCAGCGAAATGCTGTTGAGGGCCAGCGGCCTGAAACGAGCCTATTCGCGCCCTCGCACATCGCTGTGGCACAAGCCCGAGCCGCTGCAGGCGCTGCGCGGCGTGAGCTTTGAATTGCCCGCGGGACAGAGCCTGGGCGTGGTCGGCGAATCAGGCTCGGGCAAATCCACGCTGGCGCGCCTGGTCATGGCACTGGATCGCCCCAGCGAGGGCACGGTGGAGCTGCTGGGCCGCAATCTGCATCAGCTTGGCGAACAGGCGCTGCGCGCGGCGCGGCGCGACTTCCAGATGGTGTTTCAGGACCCCTATGGGTCGCTGGACCCACGCATGACGGTGGAGCGCATCGTCAGCGAGCCGCTGGCAACCCTGAACGAGAAACCCGGCCGCGAGGCGCGGCGTCTCCAGGTACTGGAGGTGCTGGAACAGGTAGGTCTGCGCGCGCAGGATGCCGACAAATATCCGCACGAGTTCTCCGGCGGCCAGCGTCAGCGCATCGCGATTGCCCGCGCACTGATCACCCGGCCCCGCCTGATCGTGGCCGACGAGCCGGTCAGTGCGCTCGATGTCTCCGTGCAGGCCCAGGTGCTCAATCTCATGCAGGACTTGCAGCGCGAGCTGGGCCTGTCCTATCTGTTCATCAGCCATGATCTGGCCGTGGTCCAGCATGTATGCGATCAGGTTCTGGTGCTCCATCAGGGCCTGGTGGTGGAGCGCGGCACGCCGCGCCAACTGTTTTCCACCCCAGCTCACCCGTATACCCAGGCCCTGGTCCGGGCCGCGCCGCGAGTCCTCTGAAGTCGTATGGCGAACAGTTGTTCACACTCCCGGCAGCGATATACCGGCAGCCCCCGCAAAGACGGTTGCAGCTGGTGTAAAAACGCATAGGAAACAAGTCCGCTCCCCGCGATGACTTGCAGCGCTTTTGCGGGCCGCTTGCGGCCTGCCCCATCGGAGACTTTGTTGATGCTCAATCGCCGCTCCTTGCTGGCCAGCTCGGCTGCCAGCTTGCCCTTGTTCGCCACCTGGCCAGCTCTCGCCCAGGCCAGGAAAGACAGTGTCACGCTGGCCATGACCCTGGAGCCGCCAGGACTCGACCCCACGGCCGGAGCCGCCTCCTCGATTGCTGAAGTCGTGCTCTACAACGTGTTCGAAACCCTGACCAAAATCAATGCCGACGGCAGCGTCTCGCCACTGCTGGCCGAGAGCTGGGAGGTCTCGTCCGACCTCAAGACCTATACCTTTCGCCTGCGCAAGGATGTGAAGTTCCAGAACGGCGAGCCCTTCAACGCTGCCGCCGTCAAGTTCTCGTTCGACCGCGCGGCCTCCGACAAAAGCACCAACAAGGACAAGCGCACCTTTGCCAATCTGAGCACCAAGGTCGCCGACGAGCACACGGTGGTGCTGACCAGCCAGGAGATCGATCCCGACTTTCTGTTCATGATGGGACAGGCCACGTCCATCATCGTCGAGCCCAAGAGCGCCGCCACCAACGCCAGCAAGCCCGTGGGCACCGGCCCCTACCAGTTGGCGGCCTGGGCCAGGGGTTCATCGGTCACGCTGAGCGCCTGGCCCGGCTACCGTTCGGCCACGGGCATTCGCATCAAGCGCGCCGTGTTCCGCTTCATTCCCGACCCCGCGGCACAGGTTGCCGCCCTGCTGGCCGGCGATGTCGATGCCTTCCCGCGCGTCTCGCCGCGCAGCGTGCCTCAGTTCAAGGCCAATGCCCGCTTTCAGGTGGTGGTGAGCAACTCGCGCGCCAAGACCATTCTGGCCATCAACAATGCACGCAAGCCCTTGAACGACATCCGCGTGCGCCGCGCCATTGCCGCCGCCATCGACCGCAAGGCCGTGATTGCCGGCGCCGCCGATGGCTATGGCGTGCCCATCGGCAGCTACTACGTGCCCACGGCCTTTGGCTATGTGGACACCACGGGCGTGAACCCTTTCGATCTGGAAAAAGCCAAGGCACTGATGGCCGAAGCCGGCATCAAGACGCCGCTGATGCTGACCATGACGCTGCCGCCCGCGCCCTATGCGCGTCAGGGCGGCGAGCTGGTTGCGGCCCAGCTGGCCAAGATCGGCATTCAGCTCAAGCTGCAGAACGTGGAGTGGGCGCAATGGCTGTCTGGCACCTACACCAACAAGAACTACGACCTGACCATCATTTCGCATGTCGAGCCGTTTGATCTGGGCAACTTCGCCAAGCCCGACTACTACTGGGGCTACCAGTCCAAGGAGTTCAACGAGCTGTTCGACAAGATCAAGAGCACACCGCGCCCTGCCGATCGCGCACGCCTGCTAGGCGATGCCCAGCGCCTGCTGGCCCACGACTCGGTGCACGGCTTTCTCTACACCCCGCAATGGGTGACCGTGGCGAACCAGAAGCTGCGCGGGCTGTGGAAGGACATGCCGGTGTTTGTGAACGATCTCTCGGCGCTGTCCTGGGGCTAGCACCGGCCTGCCCGCAGGAGCCCTGGTTCAGAACGACCACTGCTGCAGCAGCAGCGCGCGCACCTGCCCCAGCAGTTCCGGCTCCTCGCCTTTCGCCGGCAGCAAACCAAACCAGACCCGGGGCAGGCCGGGCAGGTTCAGTCCCGCGGGAACCTGTACCACACCCTCTGCCTGCGCCGAGGCATTGATGCAGGCCACCCCCAGGCCTGCAGCGATGGCCGATTGCAGGCCTGCAACGCCCGAGGCCTGATGCGCGATCTCATACGCAATGGCCCGCTTTTCCAGCTCCCGGATTGCCAGCTGATGCAAGGCGCAACTCTGCGGCAGCACCAGCAGCGGCAGCGGCCCCGCCTGCTGCCAGCCCGGCGCACTGGCCCACACCAGCGCCTCGCTGCAGCCCATGGGCTGCAGCTGCGACTGTGCGCCGTCCAGCGACATCACCAGGCCGAGATCGCTGCGGCCTGAAGACACGGCTGCGTGCACCTCGACGCTGCGCAACACGCTCACCTCCATGCGCACGCCAGGATGGATATGCGCCAGCTGCTTCAGCATCCGGGCCAGCAGGCCCGGCTTGAAGTAGTCCGTCACCGCCAGGCGGATCCGTCCGCGCAGGGACTCTCCACGCAAGTCCAGGAGCGCCTCGTCGGCCATGGCCGTGATGCGGCGGGCATGCTCGAGCAACTGCAGACCGCTGCCAGTCGGCGTCACACCGGCCTTGCCGCGCAGCAGCAACTGCTGGCCCACACAGTCCTCCAGTTTCCTGATCTGCTCGCTGACCGCAGATTGAGACAGAAACAATCGGGGTGCGGCCGCCGTCAGGCTGCCGGCCTCGCTCACCGCAATCAGGGTTCTCAACTGGGAGATTTCGAGAGAGGCCATGTTCCATCCATCGGAAAAACCGGATACATCAATCATATCTTTGCGTTTTTCAAATGGATAGAGAGTCCACAGAATGAGGCTGTCTTCACCAACCCATTCAGGGACAATGCCATGCCACATATCGACATCCAGCTATCGGGACAAGCCGATGCCCAGCTCGGCCACGAAGTCAGCTCGCAGATTGCGCGCCTGACCCGGGACATCCTGCACAAGCAGCCCGAGCTGATCGCCATTTCCATTCGGTATGTGCCTGCCGATGCATGGTGGATCGACGGCCGGACCCTGGCCGAAACCGGCCATAGCTCGTTCTACCTGGGCATCAGCATCACCGACGAAACCAATACCAAGGCGGAAAAATCGCTCTATCTGGAGGCCGTTCACCAGGCCATGGCGGGCTTGCTGCCCAGGCTGCACGAGGTCTCCTATGTGCATCTGATCGATGCGCGTGCCGCTGCCTATGGATACGGAGGAAAAACGCAGGAGTTTCGCCACCAGCATCGCTAGGCACTGTCCCTCGCTACCTTTGCACCATCACCAGGCGCAGCGCCAGCGCGCCGAAGACGGTGGCGGCAATGCGGTTGAGCCAGCGCTGGGCGCGGGCGGAGCGCTGCAGCAGCTGACCGAACAGACCCGAAAAGCAGGCGATGGAGCCGAACACCAGCCAGGCCGCCAGCATGAACACGCAACCCAGCACCATGACCTGAAGCGCGACGCTGCCGCGTGCCGGGTCGGTGAACTGGGGCAGGAAGGCCAGAAAGAAGATCAGCACCTTGGGATTGGTGAGGTTCATGACCACACCGCGGCCCATCCAGCGCATGGCGGCTCTCAAGCCCAACACATCGCGCTCGGTCTGCGCCCTGGCAGTTTCCTCGACATGCACGGGCGCACGCCAGGCCCCCCAGGCTAGATAGGCCAGATAGGCAGCACCGCAGAGCTTGAGCACCGTGAACAGCATGGGCGATGCGGCCACCACGGCCGCCAGGCCCAGTGCCACCGCCGCCGTGTGCCCGACAATGCCCAGACACAGCCCCGCCACCACGCACAGCCCCACGCGCCAGCCGCGCTGGGCCGACTGCACCAGCACAAACAGATTGTCGGGGCCGGGGCTCAGGCCCAGCAGCAGGGCCACGCCAAAGAATGTGATCAGGACTTCCCAGGTCGGCATTGTCAGGTCTCTTCAAAAAAACAGCGGCTTGCGATCCATAGTCAAAGGCTGCAGGCCGATTCGATACATCCGCCCATTTCAACCCAGCCCCAGAGCGGTCACGCCCAGAGCGATCATGATGGCGCCGGCGATGCGCAAGGCCCGGTCGCCCTCGCCCAGCAGCCTGCCGCCGATCAGGGCCGCGAACAGCATGGACACCTCGCGCGCAGGCGCGACATGGGAGATGGGCGCGCTTTGCACCGCATACAGCACCAGCACATAGGCAATGGGACTGAAAAACGCCACCACGGCCGCATAGCGCCACTGCAGACGCCACAGGCGCTTGGTCTCCGGCCAGTCCCGGGCGGCCAGCGGCGCCAGAATCACCAGCCGGATCAGATTGCCCATATAGTCCACCAGAATCGGCGACATCATCAGCATCTTGACGGCATAGCTGTCCACCACCGTGTAGCTGGCAATGAACAGCCCCGTCAGCAGGCCGTAGTAGAGACCGGACAGCACGCGCTGGCGCGCCTCCAGATCCTGCCCCTCGCGGATGGCAACAATCATGCGCGGGCCGCCCGCGATCAGAAACACGCCCAGCACCACGCCCGCAATGCCGGCAGCACCCAGCGTGGAGATCTGCTCGCCGAGAAAGATCACGGCCACCAGCGAGGAGATCAGCGGCCCGCTGCCGCGCGCCAGCGGATAGACCACCGTCAGGTCGGCCACGCGATAGCCGCGCAGCAGCACTATGAAATAAGCCACATGCAGCACGGCGCTGGCGGTGACGAATGCCCACTCCATCCAGCCCCAGCCAGGCACCACATCCTTGCCCAGCCACCAGCCCAGCGGCAGCCAGATGACGGCGTTGCAGATGGCGGTGTAGAGCGAAAAGCGGGCGTCTCCGCCGGCCTTCTTGGCCACGATGTTCCAGCCCGAATGAATCAGGCCGGCCAGGATGATGAGAGTGAACGCTTGCAGGGACATGGGAGCCGGAAATGCAAAAGGCCGCGCGATGCGCAGCCTTTTGAAAAGAAAAATTCAGTCGCTCATCTGGCCAGGTATGGCCAGTGCGTGATGTGACTGGCGCATCACATGCGAGGGGCGCCAAGCAAGGGCTGACCCGCAGCAAAGGCGTCGTCCCCCCCTGGGGGAAGGCGCGAAGCGCCACAGGGGGATCATTTATTTTCGGGCTGCTATGAGCGAGAGGAATTCGCGGCGCAGTTCGGAGTTGGTGAGGAAGGCACCGCGCATGACGGAGTTCAGCATCTTGGAGTCCATCTCGCGCACGCCGCGCCAGGACATGCAGAAATGCGAGGCTTCCATGACCACGGCCAGTCCGTCGGGACGGGTCTTGTCCATGATCAGATCGGCCAGCTGGATGATGGCTTCTTCCTGAATCTGCGGACGGCCCATGATCCAGTCCACCAGACGCGCGTACTTGGACAGGCCGATCACATTGGTGTTCTTGTTGGGCAGCACGCCGATCCAGATCTTGCCGATCACGGGGCACAGGTGGTGGCTGCAGGCACTGCGCACGGTGATCGGGCCGACGATCATCAGCTCGTTCAGGTGCTCGGCATTGGGGAATTCGGTGATCGCAGGCTGGGCCACATAGCGCCCGCGGAAGACCTCGTTCAAATACATCTTGGCCACGCGGCGGGCCGTGGCACGGGTGTTGTGGTCGTGCACGGTGTCGATCACCATGGAGTCGAGCACGCCCTGCATCTTCTCCTGCACCTCGTCCAGCATTTTCTCCAGCTCGCCGGGCTCGATGAATTCGGAAATATTGTCGTTGGCGTGGAAACGCTTGTTCGCCGCCTGCAGCCGCTCGCGGATCTTGACCGAGACGGGCGTACCTTCGGCCTGGTTGTCTTTTTTCATATCGGCGAGATCTCTGAACATCCAAGGATGGTACCAGTGAATCAACGTCCCGAAGCTACAAAGGATTTGGCATCCAGAGGCAGATTCAGAAGGCGTCGAAAGCTATTGTTTCAGTAGCAATCACTCAATCAGCCTGCACCCGGAGCCAGAGATGGCGAGAAAGGCGCAGGGCCGGGCTCAGGGCTGCTACAGCTTGAACTCCGCGATCAGCGGCAGATGATCCGACATGCGCCACCAGATGCGCCCCTTGGGCACCTGCAGCCCCAGCGGCGTCAGGCCGCGCACATAGATATGGTCCAGCTGCGCAATCGGCAGCCGCGAGGGATAGGTCAGAATGCCCTGCGTCTCCTCGTACTCGAACAGGCCGAAGCCCGCCAGCATGCGCTTGATCTGGTTGCCCCAGTCGTTGAAGTCGCCCGCCACCACCAGCGGCGCATTGGGCGGCACCTCGCGCTCGATGAAACGCTGCAGCAGTGCAATCTGGCGAATGCGGCTGCCCGGAATCAGACCCAGGTGCACGACGATGGAGTGCACGCGCTTGCCATGGATGTCCAGCTCCACATGCAGCAGGCCGCGCTGCTCGAAGCGATGGTCCGAGATGTCCTCGTGCTGGTAGCCGATCACGGGCCAGCGGCTGAGCAGCGCATTGCCGTGCTCGCCGTCCCGGGTGTAGGCATTGGTCAGATAGACGGACTCGTAGCCTTCGGGAGCCAGGTACTCGGCCTGGGGCACATTGGGCCAGCGGTCGAAATACTGCTCCTCCTTGCGGTTCATCTTGCGCACTTCCTGCAGGCAGACGATGTCCGCATCGAGCTGCTCCACCGCGAGTCCCAGATTGTGAATCTCCAGGCGCCTGGCAGGGCCCAGGCCCTGCACACCCTTGTGAATGTTGTAGGTGGCCACGCGCAGGATCTGCGGCTCTGGCGGTGTAGACAACTGAACTTCAGACATAGGCACTGATGGTTTCAAGGCTGCTGCCTGCACCGGCGTTCGGCCAGCGCCGGCTCGAAGCGCGGCAACAGCAAAATAGCTTCTGCGTTGGAAGAAGAAAAGCAGCGCTGGGCTGCCTCACGCCAATCATGCCAATCATGTGCGGTGTGCTCCCTGGGATTCAAGTGCACGGTCAGGTGAGATGGCACACGGAGGCCGAAGACACGCTCCTGGTTATGACTGACACCCGGCGCGTAACGATGCAGCCATTGAGGATAGATGGCGTAGACGTTCTCGAGTTCCCAGTCGGTCAGGCAACAGTCCGGCGCCAGCGCGTCGATGCCGGTTTCCTCCAGCACCTCGCGCACCGCGGTTTCATGCCATTCCTCGTCCAGGCTGTCCTTGCTGCCTGTGACGGATTGCCAGAAAGGCTCGCCCTCGGGCGCCGCAATGCTGCGACGCAGCAGCAACACCTTCCCGTCTTCACGGTAGATCACGACCAGCACGGACTGCGGAATCTTGTAGGGCCTGACTTCCATCGCAGCATATTAGCGCGGCCAGGATGACAGCAGGCTGAGTCGCCCTGCTGCTTGATAGCCATCAATATTCATAGCTTCAACCGCTTGCCATTCAGTGAATTCAGAACAAAAACCGTCTGAATTCCAATATTGACAGGCGCAAGCAGCTCCCAATTTCAAAGCAATAAAAAAGCGCCAGCCGCTTTCGCGAACTGGCGCCCGGGTGTGAACAGCGACCGGCGCTGTTCACGGGGAGCTTGGCAATCAAGCCTCGGTGGTGACCACCATGGGGTTGCGCAGCTTGATGTGCAGCTCGCGCAGCTGCTTCTCGTCCACGGGCGAGGGAGCCTGGGTCAGCAGATCCTGGGCGCGCTGTGTCTTGGGGAAGGCAATCACGTCACGGATGGAGTCGGAGCCGGTCATCAGCGTGATCAGACGATCCAGGCCGAAGGCCAGGCCGCCATGGGGAGGCGCACCGTACTGCAGCGCGTCCAGCAGATAGCCGAACTTGGCGCGCTGCTGCTCGGGCGTGATGTTCAGGGCTTCGAAAACCTTGGCCTGCACGTCGGCGCGGTGGATACGCACCGAGCCGCCACCCAGTTCCCAGCCGTTCAAGACCATGTCGTAGGCCTTGGCTATGCACTTGCCGGGATCGGTGTCCATCAGGTCTTCGTGACCGTCCTTGGGCGAGGTGAAGGGGTGGTGCACGGCCACCCAGCGGCCGGATTCCTCGTCATGCTCGAACATGGGGAAGTCCACCACCCACAGAGGCGCCCACTTGTCTTCGAACAGGCCGCTCTTCTTGCCGAATTCGCTGTGGCCGACCTTCAGGCGCAGGGCACCGATGGAGTCGTTGACGATCTTTTCCTTGTCGGCGCC
Source organism: Comamonas sp. Z3 (assembly GCF_008121565.1). Lineage (NCBI taxonomy): Bacteria > Pseudomonadati > Pseudomonadota > Betaproteobacteria > Burkholderiales > Comamonadaceae > Comamonas > Comamonas sp. Z3. The sequence goes on along the minus strand of NZ_VOQU01000002.1, from coordinate 372,975 downwards.
GAAGAAGATGAGGTCGCCATCCTGGGCGCCGGTGCGCTTGAGGATTTCGGTCAAGGCAGCATCATGCAGGTTCTTGACGATGGGCGACTGCAGGCCTTCGCGGCCCTTGGCCACTTCGTTGACCTTGATCCAGGCCAGGCCCTTGGCACCGTAGATCTTGACGAACTCGGTGTAGCCGTCGATCTCGCCACGCGAGATGGCAGCGCCGCCGGGCACGCGCAGGGCCACGACACGGCCGCCCTTGGTGGTGGCGGGGGTGGAGAAGACCTTGAAGTCCACGTCGCCCATGATGTCGGTCAGTTCGGTGAACTCGAGCTTGACGCGCAGGTCGGGCTTGTCCGAACCGAAGCGGAAGGCCGCATCCTGGTAGGTCATGATGGGGAACTCGCCCAGATCCACGTTCAGCTGGGTCTGGAACACTTCCTTGATCATGCGCTGGAAGATGGCACGGATTTCCTCTTCGTTCAGGAACGAAGTTTCGCAGTCGATCTGCGTGAATTCGGGCTGGCGGTCAGCACGCAGGTCTTCGTCGCGGAAGCACTTGGTGATCTGGTAGTAGCGGTCGAAACCCGAGACCATCAGCATCTGCTTGTACAGCTGGGGCGACTGGGGCAGCGCGAAGAACTCGCCATCGTGCACGCGCGAGGGCACGAGATAGTCGCGGGCGCCTTCGGGCGTGGACTTGCCCAGCATGGGAGTCTCGATGTCGATGAAGCCTTCCTTGTCGAGGAAGTTGCGCACCTGGATGGCGGTCTTGTAGCGCAGCATCATATTGCGCTGCATCACGGGACGGCGCAGATCCATCACGCGATTCGTGAGGCGCACGGTTTCCGACAGATTGTCGTCGTCCAGCTGGAAAGGAGGCGTGACGGACGCATTGAGGACGTTCAGCTCATGGCACAGCACTTCGATCTGGCCGCTCTTGAGCTTGTCGTTGGTAGTGCCGGCGGGACGCGCACGCACCACACCCTTGACCTGCACGCAGAACTCGTTGCGCACGTCTTCGGCCACCTTGAACATCTCGGCGCGGTCGGGATCGCAGACCACCTGCACATAGCCTTCGCGGTCGCGCAGGTCGATGAAGATCACGCCACCATGGTCACGGCGGCGATTCACCCAGCCGCACAGGGTCACGGTTTCGCCCATTTGGGCTTCGGTCACCAGACCGCAGTATTGAGAACGCATTGCCATGAAAATTCTTCCTGCACCTTAGGGGTGCGACAAGGTTGTTTGTTTGGATTCTTCGATCAGTGCGAGGTCTGGCGGAGCCACCACGCCCATCGAAACAATGTATTTGAGCGCCGCATCCACACTCATTTCCAGCTCGATGCATTCGCTCTTGCGCACCAGCACGAAATAACCCCCTGTGGGGTTGGGCGTGGTGGGCACAAAGACGCTCACATATTCGTCGCGCAACAGGGCAGCCACCTCACCGCTGGGCTGGCCTGTGACGAAAGCCACGGTCCATACGCCCTCGCGCGGCCACTGCACCAGCACTGCCGTGCGAAAAGCGTTGCCGCTGTCGGAGAACACGGTGTCCGAGACCTGCTTGACGCTGGAATAGATGGAGCGCACCACCGGAATGCGGCGCACCAGCGCATCACCCCAACCCACCAGCTTGCGGCCGATGAAATTGCTGGCAATACCGCCCACGAGCAGCAGAATCAGCAAGGTCAGAATAACGCCAAAGCCCGGAATATGCATGCCCAGCAATCTGTCGGGCTGCCAGGCCTCGGGAAGAATGGCCAGCGTCTGATCCAGCGTTCCGATGATCCAGTTGAGCACGCCAAGCGTGATCACCAGGGGAACGATGACCAGCAAACCGGCAATCAGCCACTTGCGCAATGCAGACATAGTGTGGGTAAGCCTCAGGAATTGGCGGGGGCAGGGGCAGGAGCTGCAGCTGCTGCAGGTGCAGCGGCACTGTCACTGGATGAAGAGGTGCTTGCAGCCGGCTTGCTGCCGCTGTTCTTGAAGTCCGTGGCATACCAGCCAGAACCCTTGAGCTGAAAGCCCGGAGCGGTGAGCTGCTTGGAAAAGGCCTCGGCCCCGCAAGCTGGGCACACGGTCAGCGGCGCGTCCGAGATTTTCTGCAGCACATCCTTGGCGTGGCCGCAGGAACCACACTTGTATGCATAGATAGGCATAGCGCTAAAAACGGGGGAAGTGCAAAAACCCTCAATTATAGGCGCCGCCCCTGGTTTTGCTGCACTGCGCAAGCAAGCCCCGGTGCCGCCGGTTTGCACCCTCAAGCCTTGATCTCGGCAAAGGACTCTATTTCACGGTGATGGTTGCTGATCCACTGGGGCAGCAGCGAGCCTGCCAGCATGCCGGCGACCGCAGCCAAAAGACCAGCCAGCTGCTGTGGAAAAGCCTGGTTGAGCGCGGGCGTGACCATGAAGATGAGCCACACACCGATGCCCAGCACCACGGCGCTGATGGCGCCCTGGGTGGTGGCGCGCTTCCAGTACAGACCGAACACCAGCGGCACGAAGGCCCCCACCAGCGGCACCTGATAGGCACTGGCGACCAGTTCATAGATGGGCGTGCCTTCCATGACGATCGAATAGGCCAGCACACAGGCCGCGAACACCAGCACGCTGATGCGCATGGTCCTGAGATTGTCCTTGTCCGAGGTGTAGGGGCGGAACTGGCGCCAGATGTTCTCGGTGAAGGTCACGCTGGGGGCCAGCAAGGTGGCGGAAGCGCAGGACTTGATGGCCGAGAGCAGCGCACCGAAGAACAGCACCTGCATGGCGAACGGCATCTTGTCCATCACCAGGGTGGGCAGCACCTTCTGCGGATCATCGGCCAGCAGGGCCGTGGCTTCGGCGGGCATGATGATGAGCGCACTGGCCACCAGAAACATGGGCACGAAGGCAAAGATCACATAGCAGGCACCGCCGATGATGGTGCCGCGCACGGCCGACTTTTCGGTGTCTGCCGACATCACGCGCTGAAAGATGTCCTGCTGCGGAATCGAGCCCAGCATCATGGTCACGGCAGCGCCGATGAAGAAGACGATTTCGTGCAGCGAAGGCTCGGGCAGGAACTTGAAGAGATCGCGGCTGGTGGCCAGATCGACCACCTTGCCCGCGCCGCCCGCCATGTCACCGGCAAAAAATGCCAGGATCAGCAGGCCGGCGACCAGAATGATCATCTGCACGAAATCCGTCACGGCCACCGACCACATGCCGCCGAACAGGGTGTAGACCAGCACGGAGAGCACGCCTATCGTCATGCCCATGGGAATGCTGACGACACCGCCCGAGAGCAGGTTGAAGACCAGGCCCAGCGCCGTGACCTGGGCCGAGACCCAGCCCAGATAGCTGAGCATGATGATCAGCGAGCAGACCACCTCGATGGCCCGGCCATAGCGCGAGCGGTAGTAGTCGCTGATGGTCAGCAGATTCATGCGGTAGAGCTTGGCCGCAAAGAACACGCCCACCAGGATCAGGCACATGCCCGCGCCAAACGGATCTTCCACCAGCGCATGCAGTCCGCCTTCGATGAACTTGGCAGGCACGCCCAGCACCAGCTCGGACCCGAACCAGGTCGCGAAGGTGGTGGTGATGATCATGTAGAGCGGCAGATGACGGCCGGCAATGGCGAAATCCGCCGTGTTCTTCACGCGTCTGGCGGCCCACAGGCCAATGCCGATGGTCACTAACAGGTAGACGATCACCAATGAGAGCAGCACGCTGGCACTCCTCGAACTCTAAAGAAAGGGAAAGCTCAGAAGCGGATGCGCAGCAGAACCTGCAGCACCACCAGACCGATGACGAAACCGATGCCGCCGCAGAGGATGGCCTGCAGCAGACGGTTGGTCGTTTTCTGCTGCTGCAGCAGTTCCTTGAGCAGGGTCTCGCTGTCATTGCCGGCGCCATGCCTGGACAGATACTGGTGCAGCACCCGTGGAATGTCGGGCAGGATCTTGGCGTAACGCGGTGCCTGCGCCTGCAGCTCATGCCATAGGCGCTGCGGCCCCATCTGGTCCAGCATCCATTTCTCGAGGAACGGCTTGGCCGTGCTCCAGAGGTCGAGGTTGGGGTCGAGCTGGCGCCCCAGGCCTTCGATATTGAGCAAGGTCTTTTGCAGCAGCACCAGCTGGGGCTGGATCTCGACCTGGAAACGGCGCGAGGTCTGGAACAGGCGCATCAGCACCATGCCCAGCGAGATTTCGGCCAGGGGCCGGTCGAAATAAGGCTCGCAGACGGCACGGATGGCAGCCTCCAGCTCCTCGACGCGTGTCGTGGCAGGCACCCAGCCGCTTTCCACATGCAAGGCGGCAACGCGCTTGTAGTCGCGGCGGAAGAAGGCCAGGAAGTTCTGCGCCAGATATTCCTTGTCGAACTCGGTCAGCGTACCGACGATGCCGAAGTCCAGCGAGATGTAGCGTCCGAAGGTATCGGGCTCCAGGCTGACCATGATGTTGCCCGGGTGCATGTCGGCATGGAAGAAGCCGTCACGGAACACCTGGGTAAAGAAGATGGTCACGCCGTCGCGCGCCAGCTTGGGGATGTCCACCCCGGCTTCGCGCAGGCGCTCGACCTGGCTGATGGGCACGCCCTTCATGCGCTCCATCACCATCACATCGGTGTGGCAGTAATCCCAGTGGATCTCGGGGATCAGCACCAGATCCAACCCTTCCATATTGCGGCGCAGCTGCGCGGCATTGGAGGCTTCGCGGATCAGATCCAGCTCGTCGTGCAGATAGTTGTCGAACTCGGCAACCACTTCCTTGGGCTTGAGACGCTTGCCGTCGTGGGAGAGCTTTTCCAGCCAGCTCGCCATCATGTGCATCAGCGCCAGATCCTTGTCGATCACGGACTTCATGCCCGGACGCAGCACCTTCACAGCGACGTCGTGCTCGATGCCGTCCTTGTCGCGGATCCGGGCAAAGTGCACCTGGGCAATCGATGCGCTGGCCACGGGCTGGCGCTCGAAGCTGATGAAGATCTGCTCCAGCGGCTTGCGAAAGGAACGCTCGATGGTGTCCACCGCGATCTGGGAATCGAACGGCGGCACGCGATCCTGCAGCTTGGCCAGCTCCTCGGCCACATCGGGCGGCATCAGGTCGCTGCGTGTGGACAGCACCTGACCGAACTTTACGAAGATCGGGCCCAGCTCTTCCAGCGCTTCGCGCAGGCGTACGCCACGTGGCTTGTCCAGCTTGCGGCCGAAGGTCAGCACGCCGCGCAGGCTGCGCAGTCGCGGATGCGGGATCCCGGAGAGCACCAGCTCGTCGAGCCCATAACGAAACACCACCCAGAGGATGGCCCAGCCTCGCAGAAAACGGCTCATGGCTGTGTGTAATCGGCGCCGGGCATGGCTGCCACGGGGGCCGTGCTGGCGGGATGGGCAGCATCGGCAGCAGAGGCGGACTTGCCACCCATGCGTGCGCCGACGAACTGACGCAGCCCCTGAGCAGCGGTGCGAGCCACCTTGGCGATGGTGTGGGCAGGCACGTCACCGATCAGGCGGGCCAGGTCTTCCTCCACATCCCACTTGACGTTATCCACCAGCCAGTTGATTTCGGCGGCAAACTGCACGTCGCCTTCGATGCGAATGCTGGGCTTGTCGCCACGCAAGGCCGTCTGGGCCAGCGACAGTGGAGAGGTCTCCGTGACTTCCAGCATCAGATCGGGCGCCGCCTCGGCAGGAGCCAGATCGAACAGGCCGGCAGGGGTGACCAGCAAGGCGACCGAGTACTGGCGCCACTGCACGCGCGCAATACGGCCTTTCTGGCGCACGAGGCGATCCCTGGCCTCTTTTTCCTGCATCAGCACATGGTTGAGGAAAAGCACCAGACGCTGATGCATTTCACTCACCAGCCATTCGGGAGCTTGGGGGCCGGCCATCACGCGTTCGACGAGACCGCCCAGAAAAGAAAAAGGGGACTGTGTTGCCATAGTCCCCGATTATTCATGAAATTGATTCCCCCCTGTGGCGCTTTGCACCTTCGCCCTGAGGGGACGCCGGCTTCGCTGCGAGGCAAAGGGCCGGCCAGGCTCTCGCTGGGTGTCCCGGGTCGGGACATGCCAGTTCGAGCCCTGGCTTTATTGCAGCGCCTGCACGCCTGCCACCAGCCAGCCGCTGGCACCGCTCTTGGGCTTGGTCATGTTCCAGACTTCGCGGAAGGGGCTGGGGCCTGCCGATGCCTCTTCGCGGATCATGCCGGAGAACTCGACGCTGGCCATATAGCCATTGCCCAGGTCCTCGATGCCCAGCAGCTGCGCATCGATCATCAGCACATCGGTGTGGTTGGGTTCACCGGCACGCTGGCTCTCGCGTTCGGACAGCTGGCTGCGGATTTCCGAGAGCATCTCGTCGGTCATCATGGAGCGCAGGGTTGTGATGTCGGACCTGTCCCAGGCCGATTGCAGCGTCACGAAGTTGCGCTTGGCTGCCGTGAGAAAGCCTTCGGCATCGAAGTCTGCGGGCACGCCCCAGTTCTGCGAACCCGACAATGCAGAGCCGATCATGGAGCCACCGGCTGCTGCTGCGGTTTCGGGAATATGGTTCTGTTCCCAGGGACGAGCCGACGCATCGTTGCCCACTTTTTCAGGGTTGTACTGGCGAGCCTGGGGAGCGTTGGCATCACCGCCCAGGTTGCCTGCGCCCTGAAAGGCGAAGGGGCTGTGATTGCCCTGCATCGCAGGCGCGGGCTTGCGACGTCGCATGATCATGCCGACCACCACCATGATCACCATGGCCAGCAGACCGAACATCAGCATATTCGCAAAGGCTTCGCCCATGCCCAGCGAGTTGGCCAGCCAGGCCAGACCCAGGCCTGCAGCCAGGCCGCCCAGCATGGCACCCCAGGGTTTCTTGGGTGCAGCGGCCGGAGTTGCGGGCGGGGCCGCGCGGTTTTGCTGCGCCGCATTCTGCTGCCCGGCCTGCTGGGTATTCTGAGCGGGAGCACGAGAAGCTTCACGCTGAGTGACGTTGCCCGACTGCTTGCCGAACGATGAGCCGCCGCCCATGCGCTTGGCATCGGCCTGACCATGCGCCACCACCAGCATTGCCACCAAGGCGATTGACCAAAGTTTCTTCATCTCATCTCCCTTCTTCTAGAAAGTCGCTACAAATCTGCGCACCAGGCGCACTTAACACTTGATTCCCACATGCAAGGCACAGACGCCTCCCGTCATGTTGTGATAGTCCACATGACCAAAGCCGCATTGCTGCATCAAGGCCTTGAGCTCCTTCTGTCCCGGATGCATGCGGATGGATTCGGCCAGATAGCGATAGCTTTCGGCATCGCCGGCAATCATCTTGCCCATGGCCGGCAAAATCTTGAACGAGTACCAGTCATAGGCCTTCTCCAGGGGCTTGGCCACCTTGGAGAATTCCAGCACCAGCAGCTTGCCGCCAGGACGCAGCACGCGGTTCATTTCCTTGAGCGCGGCATCCTTGTGCGTCATATTGCGCAGGCCGAAGGCCACGCTGACCAGATCGAAATAGTTGTCGGGAAAAGGCAGCTTTTCCGCATCGCAGACCAGCGTGGGCAGGATCACGCCCTTGTCGGTCAGACGGTCGCGCCCCACACGCAGCATGGCTTCGTTGATGTCGGTGTGCACCACCTGACCGCTGGCCCCGACCTTCTTGGAAAAAGCCAGGGACAGATCCCCTGTGCCGCCCGCGATGTCCAGCGCCTTGTCGCCTTCCTTGAGGTTGGCCACCATCAGTGCGTAAGCCTTCCAGGCGCGGTGCAGACCGCCCGACATCACGTCGTTCATGACGTCGTACTTGGAAGCCACGGAGTCGAACACACCGCGTACGCGCGATGCCTTCTCGCTTTCATCAACAGTCTGGAATCCGAAGTGTGTGGAGCTCATAACAAAGAATGCTAAGCAGGCAGTGCTTGCGCGTACAGCGACAACCCCGTATGGCTACAGGCTTTGAAGCACTATGGTTTTTGGAAAGAATTCGCCTTGAGCGCTTATTTCACATGCGCTGCCAGCTATTGGAAATATAGCACCAGCCTCAATAACCCTGTGCTGCACGCATGGACGCTGTGGCGTGTGCGGGACGTTGCTGCCGGCTTTTGGGCCGACATGCAAGCCCCTGGGAGTCAAAGCTCAATGCACGCTGCAGCCATGGCCGCCGGCGCCTTTCTCGGGCATGGGCGTGTCGCGCTCCAGTCCGGCCTCCTGGAGACGCTGCAGATATTGCTGCCACAGGGCGTCCTGCTGGCTGCCCAACTGGTAGAGGTATTCCCAGGTGTAAAGACCGCTTTCGTGTCCGTCGCTGAAGAAGGGCTTGATGGCGTAGTTGCCCACCGGCTCGATGGTGCTGATGCCCACATCGCGCTTGCCGGTCTGCAGCACTTCCTGGCCAGGGCCGTGGCCCTGGACTTCGGCCGAGGGCGAGTACACGCGCAGCAGCTCGAACGGGATGCGGAAAGTCTTGCCGTCCGAATAAGAGACCTCCAGCACGCGCGATGCACCGTGCACGGTCAGCGACTGGGGGGTGGGAGTGTTGGCTTGCAGTCCTGCCATGGTTTTCTCCTAATCAATGCGTAAAAGGGCAGCCTGGAGCTGCCCTTTGGATCTCCCGACGGAGATGAAAAACATCACGCGGCCCAGAGGGCCAGTGCCTTTTGCAGCACTTCATCCACCTGCGGCAGCTGACGGGCAATCGCAGCTTCGCGGGCTTCATCGCGCTCGCGCTGGGCCGCAGCCCAGACCGAAGCGGGAAAGTGGCTGTCCCAGTCATAGCGCGCAATCACATGCCAGTGCAGATGCGCCACCATATTACCGAGAGCCGCCAGATTGATCTTGGTCGGGGCCAGCTGCTCGCGCAGCACGCGCTCCACCAGGGCCACGGCATCCATGCAGACAATGCGATCCGCCGCGCTCAGATCCGAGAACTCGGCCGCATGTTCATTCCAGACCACGCGATAAAAGGCCGGGAAGCCTTCTTCCGCTGCGCGGATAACGCGCAGCTTCTCACCGCTCCAGATCAATGCGCCGCCATCGGTTGCACACAGAGGACAATTTTCAACCAACATCTGAAATCTCCATTGCAATGCTTATCGACGTGACCCCAGCGCAGGCCAGAGACACCGAGGAAGGGCCGCCCCGGCCTCCCTTGGGGGAAGGCGCGAAGCGACTCAGGGGGCATCACACCAGCACGCGCTCGATACCGCCCTGGTTGGCGCGATTCACATACTCAGCCATCCAGTTCTCGCCCAGGATGTCGCGCGCCATCTCGACCACGATGTAGTCGGCTTCGAGCAGACCGTTGTTCAGATCGTTGCCGTAGCGGCTCAGGCCCTGCAGGCAGCTGGGGCAGCTGGTCAGGATCTTGACGTTGTCCTGGGCGCCGAGCTGACCGTTGTCGCGCAGCGCGGCCTCGCCCTTGCGGATTTCCTCGGTCTTGCGGAAGCGGATCTGCGTGGAGATGTCGGGACGCGTCACCCCCAGCGTGCCGGACTCGCCGCAGCAGCGCTCGCTCTTGAGCACGTTGTCGCCCATCAAGGCCTTGACGGTCTTCATCGGGTCCTGCTGCTTCATGGGCGTGTGGCAGGGGTCGTGGTACAGGTACGAGCCCTTGTTCTGCAACGTAATGCCTTTTTCGAGCAGATATTCGTGGATGTCGATGATGCGGCAGCCGGGGAAGATCTTGTCGAACTGGTAGCCCTGCAGCTGGTCATAGCAGGTACCGCAGCTCACCACCACGGTCTTGATGTCCAGATAGTTGAGCGTGGTCGCCACACGGTGGAAGAGCACACGGTTGTCCGTGATCATCTTCTCGGCCTTGTCGAACTGGCCCGAGCCGCGCTGGGGATAGCCGCAGCACAGATAGCCGGGCGGCAGCACGGTCTGCACGCCGGCATGCCAGAGCATGGCCTGCGTGGCCAGACCCACCTGGCTGAACAGGCGCTCGGAGCCGCAACCTGGGAAGTAGAACACCGCCTCGGTGTCCGACTTGGTGGCCTGCGGGTCGCGGATGATGGGCACGTAGTCCTTGTCCTCGATGTCCAGCAAGGCGCGCGCCGTCTTGGTCGGCAGACCGCCGGGCAGCTTCTTGTTGATGAAGTGGATCACCTGCTCCTTGATGGGAGCCGTACCCACCGATGCGGGCGGGTGCGCAGTCTGTTTCTTGGCAACCGCTCCCAGCACGTCGGCCGCCAGGCGCTGGGCCTTGAAGCCCACGCCCACCATGGCCGTGCGCATGAACTTGATGGTGTCGGGATTGGTGGCGTTGAGCATGGCCATGGCCAGCTTGTTGCCGGGGCGGAAGCTCTTCTTGTCCATCTTGCGCAGCAGATTGCGCATATTCATGGTCACGTCGCCGAAATCGATCTTGACCGGGCAGGGGTTGAAGCACTTGTGGCAGACCGTGCAGTGGTCGGCCACATCCTCGAATTCCTGCCAGTGCTTGATGGACACGCCACGGCGAGTCTGCTCTTCGTAGAGGAAGGCCTCCACCAGCAGCGAGGTGGCCAGAATCTTGTTGCGTGGCGAATACAGCAGATTGGCGCGCGGCACATGGGTGGCGCACACCGGCTTGCACTTGCCGCAGCGCAGGCAGTCCTTGACGGAATTGGCGATGGCACCGATGTCCGACTGCTGCATGATGATGGATTCGTAACCCATCAGACCAAAGCTGGGCGTATAGGCATTGGTCAGATCGGCAAACATCAGCGACTCGCGCGGCGAGCGCCCGTCGTGACTCTGGTGCGCCAGGGCATCCCACTCTTCGTTGCGGATCAGCTTGCCCTTGTTGAAGCGGCCTTCGGGGTCCACACGCTTCTTGTAATCGGCAAACGGTGCCAGTTCGGCATCCGAGAGGAATTCCAGCTTGGTGATGCCGATGCCGTGCTCACCCGAGATCACGCCGTCCAGACTGCGCGCCAGCTCCATGATGCGGGCCACGGCTTCGTGCGCGGTCTGCAGCATTTCATAGTCATCGGAGTTGACAGGGATGTTGGTGTGCACATTGCCGTCGCCGGCGTGCATGTGCAGCGCCACCCAGACACGGCCCTTGAGGACCTTCTGGTGAATCTCGTTGACGGACTCGCGCAGCGGCTGGAAGGCAGCGCCCGCGAAAATCTTGGACAGCGGCTCCTTGAGCTGGGTCTTCCAGCTCGCACGCAGGCGGTGATCCTGCAGCTCGGGGAACAGCGTGGCCACGCCGTCCAGCCAGCCCTGCCAGAGCTCGCGCACCTCGGCCACCAGCGTCAGAGCCTGCTGCACGCGGTCTTCCAGCAGCTCGGCACTGGGGATGTCGCCGGCATCGTCGCTCTTGCCCAGGGGCAGATCTGAGTGCTTGAAAAAGCCGCTCAGCTCGTCGCATAGCTTGAGCTTGTTGCGCAGCGACAGCTCGATATTGATGCGCTCGATGCCATCGGTGTACTCGGCCATGCGCGGCAGAGGAATCACCACGTCTTCATTGATCTTGAAGGCGTTGGTATGGCGCGAGATAGCTGCCGTGCGCTTGCGGTCCAGCCAGAACTTCTTGCGCGCCTCGGCGCTGACGGCGGTAAAGCCTTCGCCGTTGCGCGAATTGGCGATGCGCACCACCTCGGCCGCCACGCGGGCCACTTCGTCGGCGTCGTCACCGGCGATATCGCCCAGCAGCACCATCTTGGGCAGGCGGCCGTTGCCCTTCTTGCTCTTGGTCGCGTAGCCCACGGCCTTGAGGTAGCGGTCGTCCAGGTGTTCGAGACCGGCCAGCAGCACGCCCGAGCGCTTTTGCTCGGCGAACATATAGTCCTTGATCTCGACGATGGAGGGCACGGCGTCCTTGGCATTGCCGAAGAACTCCATGCACACGGTACGCGTGTGCGCCGGCATGCGGTGCACCACCCAGCGTGCGCTGGTGATCAGTCCGTCCGTGCCTTCCTTCTGAATGCCGGGCAGGCCCGAGAGGAATTTGTCGGTCACATCCTTGCCCAGGCCTTCCTTGCGGAAGGTGTGGCCGGGAATGTCCAGGCGCTCGGTGCGCACAGGGGTCTTGCCGTCCGCCTCGAAGTACTTCAGCTCGAAGCAGGCCATCTCGGCGTCGTGAATCTTGCCGAGGTTGTGATCCAGGCGCGTGACTTCCAGCCACTGCGCATCCGGGGTGACCATGCGCCAGGACACCAGATTATCCAGGGCCGTGCCCCAGAGCACCGCCTTTTTGCCGCCCGCGTTCATGGCGATATTGCCGCCGATGCAGGATGCCTCGATGGAGGTCGGGTCCACGGCAAACACAAAACCGCCGCGCTCGGCCGCGTCGGCAACGCGCTGAGTCACCACACCGGCTTCGGAGTAGATGGTGGGCACTTCGTGGTCCACGCCGGGAATCATGCGCATCTCGACTTCGGTCAGCGCCTCCAGCTTTTCGGTGTTGATGACCACCGAACGCCATGTCAAAGGAATGGCTCCACCCGTATAACCCGTGCCGCCTCCGCGCGGAATGATCGTCAGGCCCAGCTCGATACAGCCCTTGACCAGGCCGGCCATCTCGGCTTCGGTATCGGGCGTCAGCACCACAAACGGGTACTCGACGCGCCAGTCGGTCGCATCGGTCACATGAGCCACGCGCGACAGGCCGTCAAACTTGATGTTGTCCTTGGCGGTATAGCGGCGCAGTGTCTTCTGCGCGCGACGGCGCAACTGCTCGGCTTCGACAAACGTGGCATTGAATTCATGCACGGCGCGATGGGCAGCCTCCACCAGCTGACCCACCAGTTGATCGCGCACGGCATCCTCGTTGGGCTCGCGGCGCTTGTCGATCTCGGCCAGGCGATGTTCCAGCGCCTCGACCAGCGACTTGCGGCGGTCGGGGTTGTGGATCAGATCGTCCTGGAGATAGGGATTGCGCTGCACAACCCAGATATCCCCCAGCACTTCGTAGAGCATGCGGGCGGATCGGCCGGTGCGGCGTTCCTGACGCAGCTGGTTGAGCACATCCCACATGGATGAGCCCAGCAGACGAATCACGATCTCACGGTCAGAGAACGATGTGTAGTTATAGGGAATCTCGCGCAGTCGTGCGGGTTCGGCAGCCTGGGCCTGGAGGGCGGCAGCCAACGCAATCGGTACATTCATGGGGTAGACCGTATCGGGCGCCCTCTGTGTGGCGCCCCTAAGCCAGTGGGATGGCGATTTTAAGCGACGGCGGCTCAGCCATGCTTTGCTATGGGTTCTGAGTGGTCAGCCCTGCTATCGCCAAAGCAGCAGCAAGCCCCGGGCAGCTTCGCTGCATGACAACGCGGCGCGGCACTGCGAATTCGTGCACGGCACGCGCCTCCCAATCATCGATGAATCTTCCATAGGCTATTTAGACAAAAATCATACATTTCCGAATCAAAAACAACTCAATACGAAAGACTACCAACAACAAACGAAATGCCGTTGACCTAGAATGGCGCAGCTTCGCGCACCATCAATTGTCACCAGATCGTCATGCAACGGCTTTTGACTGCGGGTTCTGCCCATGGTGAAGCGCACAAGCCCATGCAAACAATGACATCCATATGTCATACGAATGACTTAATGTGCATCACCGCATATTTCGTCAACGAAAGTTAGAGGAGCCTTCATGCAATTCAAGCAACTGGCCATGGCCGCCGCCGTCGCCGCAACTGCCTTCTCGGCACAAGCCACCACCGAAATCCAATGGTGGCACTCGATGACTGCCGTGAACAACGAGTGGGTCAATGACCTGGCCAAGCAGTTCAACGAGAGCCAGAAGGACTTTAAGATCGTCCCCACCTACAAGGGTGCCTACGATGAGTCCATGACAGCCGCGATTGCAGCCTTCCGCTCGGGCAACGCACCGGACATCCTGCAGGTGTTCGAAGTGGGCACTGCCACCATGATGGCTTCCAAGGGCGCGACCGTGCCCGTGGGCAAGGTGATGCAGGACGCCGGTGTCGCTTTCGACCCCAAGGCCTACATCCCCGCCGTGGCCGGTTACTACACCGCCCCCAACGGCCAGATGCTGAGCTTCCCCTTCAACAGCTCGACCACCATCTTCTATTACAACAAGGACGCCTTCAAGAAGGCCGGCCTGAACCCCGACAAGGCCCCCACCACCTGGCCCGAAGTCTTCGCTGCCGCCAAGAAGCTCAAGGAAAGCGGCCACAGCTGCCCCATGACCCTGGCCTGGCAAGGCTGGACCCAGCTGGAATCCTTCTCCACCTGGCACAACGTGGAATTCGCCACCGAGCAAAACGGCCTGAGCGCCAACGGCTACAAGGCACGCATGAAGGTGAACTCGCCTCTGCACGTCAAGCACATCGACAATCTGGCCGCAGCCGCCAAGGCCGGCGAGTTTGTCTACAAGGGCCGCGGCTCCATTCCCCAGGCTTCGTTTACCGCCGGTGAATGCGCCATGATCCAGACATCGTCCGGCTTCTACGGCGATGTGGCCAAGAACGCCAAGTTCGCCTACGGCCTGGCTGCCCTGCCCTACTACCCCGATGTCAAGGGCGCTCCCCAGAACACCGTGATCGGTGGCGCTTCGCTGTGGGTGATGTCTGGCAAGAATGCCGAGCACTACAAGGGCGTGGCCAAGTTCTTCGAATTCCTGTCGCAGACCAAGGTACAGGCCGCTTCGCACCAGCGCACCGGCTACCTGCCCGTGACCATGGCCGCCTATGACCTGACCGACAAGTCCGGCTTCTACGCCAAGAACCCCGGCACCGATACGGCCGTGACGCAGATGATCCGCAAGGTGACCAACAACTCGCGCGGTATCCGTCTGGGCAACTATGTGCAGATCCGTACCATCGAGGACGAAGAACTCGAACAGGTGTGGGCTGGCAAGAAGACCGGCAAGCAGGCTCTGGACGCCATCGTGACCCGTGGCGACGAGCTGCTGGCCCGTTTCGAGCGTTCCTACAAGAAGTAATCCTGAGGGTGCCGCAGGGCACCCCCAGGCCCGCTGTGCCTTCACCCAAGGCACAGCCCCTTGAATGCCACGTTGACTGAACCCAGGCTCCGGTGGTTTTTTTATTTGTGACTCCTCATGGAAAAACGCGTTCTTTTCCGATCCAGGTGGCTGCCCTGGGTGCTTATCGCACCCCAGCTCCTCATCATCGGCATCTTCTTTTTCTGGCCCGCTGGTCAGGCGGTACTCCAGTCATTCCAGATGGAAGACGCGTTCGGCATGAGCACCGAATGGGTGGGCCTGGACAACTTCCGCCAGTTGTTCGCCGACCCCACCTATCTGGACTCCTTCTACCGCACCGCGCTGTTCTCGGTGCTGGTGGCGGGCGTGGGCATTGCCACATCGCTGGGCCTGGCCATTTTTGCGGACCGCATCGTGCGCTTCGCCATGGTCTACAAGACCCTGCTGATCATTCCCTATGCCGTGGCCCCCGTGATTGCCGGCGTGCTGTGGATTTTCATGTTCTCGCCGTCCATCGGCGTGGTGGCTTATTTCCTGGGCAAGCTCGGCTATGACTGGAACCACCTGATGAACGAGAACCAGGCCATGGCACTGATTGTGCTGGCCGCCGTGTGGAAGCAGATTTCCTACAATTTCCTGTTCTTCCTCGCCGGACTGCAGTCCATTCCCAAGGCCCTGATCGAAGCAGCCTCGATTGATGGCGCCGGCCCCTGGCGCCGCTTCTGGAACATCCAGCTGCCGCTGCTCTCGCCCACCACCTTCTTCCTGCTGGTGATCAACATCGTTTACGCCTTCTTCGACACCTTCGGCATCATCGATGCGGCCACCCACGGCGGCCCCGGCCAGTCCACGTCGATCCTGGTCTACAAGGTGTATCTGGACGGCTTCAAGGCGCTGGACCTGGGCGGCTCGGCTGCGCAGTCCGTGATCCTGATGCTGATTGTTGTTGTGCTGACTGTGATCCAGTTCCGCTATGTTGAAAAGAAAGTGCAGTACTGATCATGGTTGACCGCAACCCCTGGCTCAATTTCTTCTCGCACCTGGTGCTTGTCGTTGGCGTGGCCATCGTGGCCTTCCCGCTGTATCTGGCACTGGTGGCCTCCACCCACACGGCCAGCGAGATCGTGCAGGCGCCCATGCCTCTGCTGCCCGGCACCCACCTGTGGGAAAACTACAAGGAAGCACTGCTGGGCTCCGGCAAGCTGGGCTCCAACACCAGCGTCGTCCACATGATGTGGGTGAGCTTTGTCGTGGCCATGATCATCACCGTGGGCAAGATCGCCATCTCGCTGCTGTCGGCCTTCGCCATCGTGTACTTCCGCTTCCCGTTCAAGATGATCTGCTTCTGGGCGATTTTCCTGACCCTGATGCTGCCCGTGGAAGTGCGCATTCTGCCCACCTACAAGGTCGTGGCCGAACTGGGCCTGCTGAACAGCTACGCCGGTCTGTCGCTGCCTCTGATTGCCTCGGCTACCGCCACCTTCCTGTTCCGCCAGTTCTTCCTGACGGTGCCCGATGAACTGGTGGAAGCCGCCCGCATCGACGGCGCCGGCGCCATGCGCTTTTTCAAGGACATCCTGGTGCCCTTGTCCAAGACCTCGATTGCCGCGCTGTTCGTGATCCAGTTCATCTACGGCTGGAACCAGTACCTCTGGCCCCTGCTGATGACCACCTCGGAAGACATGTATCCCGTGGTCGTGGGCATCAAGCGGATGGTCGCTGGCGGTGGCGAAGCCGCCATCGACTGGAACATCGTGATGGCGACCGCCATCCTGGCCATGCTGCCACCCACACTGGTGGTCATGCTGATGCAAAAGTGGTTTGTCAAAGGCCTGGTGGATACCGAGAAGTAAGGCTCTCGACCACGACCTCCACCACCTTCTTTTGACCCATTGAACGAATACCTGGAATACCTCCCATGGCATCCATCTCCCTGAAGAACATCGTCAAGCGCTATGGCACGGGCAAGTCCGCCGTGCCCGTCATTCACGGCATCAACGTCGAGATCAACGACGGCGAATTCATCGTGCTGGTCGGCCCCTCGGGCTGCGGCAAGTCCACCCTGCTGCGCATGATCGCCGGCCTGGAAGAAATCACCGATGGCGACCTGCTGATCGGCTCCAACAAGGTCAACGACCTGGAGCCCGCCAAGCGCAATATCGCCATGGTGTTCCAGAACTACGCGCTCTACCCCCACATGAGCAACTACGAGAACATGGCCTACGGCCTGAAGCTCGCCAAGGTGCCCGAAGACGAGATCAAGCGTCGTGTGGACAAGGCCGCCAAGATTCTGGAACTGAGCCATCTGCTGGACCGCAAGCCGCGCCAGCTGTCGGGCGGCCAGCGCCAGCGCGTGGCCATGGGCCGCGCCATCGTGCGTCAGCCCCAGGTGTTCCTGTTTGACGAACCCCTGTCCAATCTGGACGCCAAGCTGCGCGGCCAGACCCGTCTGGAGATCCAGAAGCTGCATGCCGAGCTGGGCATCACCAGCCTGTTCGTGACCCACGACCAGGTCGAGGCCATGACCCTGGCCCAGCGCATGGTCGTGATGAACGGCGGCAATGTGGAGCAGTTCGGCACACCCGAAGAGGTCTACCACACACCGGCCTCCACCTTTGTGGCGGGCTTCATCGGCTCCCCTCCCATGAACCTGCTCAAGCACTCGCCCAATGGCAAGCCCGGCCTGATCCTGGGCATCCGCCCCGAACACATCGACCTGGTGGAAACCGGTGGCGTGGAATTCAAGGTGCAGACCGTGGAACTGCTGGGCGCCGAACGCCTGCTGCACGGCAAGGTGGGCGATGAAGACGTCACCGTGCGCGTGGAAGAAGGCAAGCCCTATCCCAAGCCCGGCGAGACCGCCCGCATCTCGGCGCGTGAAGACCGCCTGCACTGGTTCAACGCCGAAACCGGCAAACGCGCCTAAATCGAAACACACCCTGAGCGGCTGCGCCGCTTCCCCCTCTCTCGCTACGCGGGAGGGGGACGACACCTTCGCCGCAAGGCGGCTCTTGCTCGGTGTCTCTGAGATGGGTTGCGCCAGTTCTCATCGACGCGCCCAAAGCTACCCTGAAGTATGAAGCCGCAAACTTTGTTGGACTCACTATGACGAATGCTTTGAAACCCTGGCCCTACCCACGTTGGGTCGCCCACCGCGGCGCCGGCAAGCTGGCACCGGAGAACACCATGAGCGCCTTCCGCCTGGGCGCGCAGCATGGCTACCGATTCTTTGAATGCGATGCCAAGCTCAGCCAGGACGGCGTGCTGTTTCTGATGCATGACGCCACGCTGGAGCGAACCACCAGCGGCCACGGCATTGGCGGCGAACTCAGCATGGGCGAGATCGCCCAGCTCGATGCCGGCAGCTGGCACTCTCGCGCCTATGCGGGCGAGGCCCTGCCCACGCTGGAAGCCCTGGCGCGCTGGTGCCTGGCCAACCATCTGCACCTGAATGTGGAAATCAAGCCGACCCCGGGCCAGGAGCTGGAAACCGGCCGCGCCTGCGGCGAGCTGATGAACCGCATCTGGCCGAAGACCGAGGTGCAGCCGCTGTTCACCTCGTTCAAGTCCGACTCGCTCAAGGGTGCCCGCGAGACCGCAGCCCATATTCCACGCGGCCTGCTGGTGGACAGGCTGGCCGACGGCAACGGTGATGCCGACCTGAAGCAGGCCATGGAGCTGGACTGCAGCGCCATGGTGCTCAACCACGCCCTGTGGACGCCCGAGCTGGTGGCCAAGGTGCATGGCGCAGGCCTGCGCTGCAGCAGCTATACCGTCAACGACCAATGGGCCGCACAACGCCTGATCGACCTGGGCACGGACGGCATCATCACCGACCGCGTGGATATGTTCAGCCCCGCGCAGACAGGCGAGCAGCTGTAAATCAGTAGCTGCTTACGTAGATCCACTAAGAACCTCAGCATCAATCAATGCTGAATTCCCTTCAAATCAAGCGCAAGCAGCTTCTATATTCATAGCAAAACAAAAGCCCGGCCCCTTTGCAGTGACCGGGCTTTTTTGCGTTCACCACCTCCAATACTGGCACTTACAAATCAGGGCAGCCGCGCAAGGGCCGCCCCGCCGCGCTGGCTGCGTCCCCTGCCCGCAGTGCGCAGCACTGCGAGAGCGGGGGAAGGCGCGGGGCCGCCTAGGCACTGCGCCTCAGGGGGTGTCAATCCAGTTTGGTGCCCGAGGCCTTGACGGCTGCCGCCCAGCGCGGCGTCTCGCCGGCCAGGAACTTGCCGAAGGCTTCAGAGCCGAGGAAGGCCGGATCGGCGCCCTGCTCCACCATGCGGCTCTTCACGTCGGGCATGTTCATCACCTGCTGGAAGGCATTGCTGAGCTTGGCCGTCACCTCCTTGGGCAGGCCGGCAGGTGCCAGGAAGCCATAGAAGCCCACCACCTCGAAGCCCTTGAGGCCGGACTCGATGGCAGTCGGCACTTCGGGCAGCGCGGGGTTGCGCTCCTTGCTGGTCACGGCCAGGGCGCGCACCTTGCCCTGCTTGTGATAGGCCGCAGCCTGGGGAATGCTCTCGGCCATGAACTGCACCTGGCCACCGATCAGGTCGGTGAACGCAGGCGCGCTGCCCTTGTAGGGAATGTGCACCAGATCCACGCCTGCGGCGCTCTTGAACATCTCGGGCACCAGATGGCTGATGCCGCCGTTGCCGGCCGAGCCGAAGTTGATCTTGCCGGGGTTGGCCTTGGCATAGGTCGTGAACTCGGTCAGCGTCTTGGCCGGCACCTTGTTGTTGACCAGCAGCGCCAGCGGCTGCATGGCGGTGCGGGCAATCGGCGTGAAGTCCTTGAGCGTGTTGTAGGGCAGCTTGCTGTAGAGCGCAGGGTTGATGACCATCACGCCGGTATTGGCCAGCATCAGCGTGTAGCCGTCGGCGGGCGAGCGCATCACGTCCTGCGCCCCCACCGAGCCGCCCGCTCCGGGCTTGTAATCCACCACCAGCGGCTGACCGAGCACGCCCTGCAGCTTGTCGGTGAGCAGACGGGCATGCTGGTCCAGCGGGCCGCCGGCAGGAAAGCCCAGCACGATACGGATGGGCTTGGTCGGAAAGGCTTCCTGAGCCTGCGCGCCCGCGGACAGAAGCAGGCCTGCGCCAGCCATCAGGCCGGCCAGCATATTCATTGAAATCTTGTTCATTGTTGTCTCCTTGGTTTTGAAAATCATCGGCCGCGCCAGGCACTGCCCAGGCAAACCCGGCTTGGCCAGCCTGCACCGGGCAGCGGCATTCGAGCCTTGCTCTGAACCATGACGGGAGCCTGCCGGCATAAAAAAGCGCTTCTCGAGGGAAGCGCTTGCTTGCCAGGGTGCCAAGCGGCAATCAGCGCTTGGGCTGCCAGGCCAAGGCCTTGTTCTGCTGCTCGGCCACCTGGGCAATGGTGAGCTTGTTGGCCGCTTCGTCGCGGCGCTTGGCGGCGTCGCCCCCCAGCTCCATGGCGGCAAGGTTGTACCAGAAGTAGGCCCTGGCATTGTCACGAGCCACACCCTGGCCCTGTGCGTAGACCATGCCCAGGTTGTACTGGGCGGCGGCGTCACCCTGTTCGGCCGCACGCTGGTACCACTGCACGGCCTTGCCGTAGTCGCGCGCAGCGCCCTGGCCTTCGGCGTACATCACGCCCAGGCGATTCTGTGCACCGGAATGACCTTGCTCGGCTGCCGCGGCATACCACTTCATCGCCTGAGCAGGGCTGGCGGCACCGCCCTGGCCATCGGCATACAGACGCGCCAGGTTGAACTGGGCCGAGGCATCGCCCTTGTCGGCCGCGCGGCGGAACCACTGCATGGCCGTCGCATAGTTCTGCGGCACGCCACGGCCTTCGGCGTACAGCGTACCCACGTTGTTGATGGCGGCGGCATGGCCTTGCTCGGCCGCCTTCTGATACCACTGCAGCGCCGTGCCGTAGTTCTGGGGCGTGCCCAGACCTTCGGCATAGATGGTGCCCAGGTTGTACTGGGCATCGGCATGATTCTGGTCGGCCGCGCGCTGGAACCATTGCGCCGCATAGGCAGGGCTTTGCTCCACACCCAGGCCGTAGAGATACAGACGACCCAGATGGTTCTGGCCGTCGGCATTCCATTGCTCGGCGCTCTTCTGGAACCAGGAAGCCGCCAGCTTGTAGTCGCGCGGGACGCCCACGCCATCCATATACATGCGGCCCAGGCTGTTCTGGGCCCTGGCGTCGCCCTGCTCGGCAGCGCGCTGCAGCCACTGGGCAGCCTGTACGGGGTCCAGCTTCACGCCCACCCCGTCGGACAGCATGGAGCCCAACTGGTTCTGCGCTTGCGCATGGCCTTGATCGGCCGCCTTCTTGAACCAGTCGGCGGCCGTCATGTAGTTCACGTCCACGCCATTGCCCTTGAGGTAGCGCTGGCCCAGCTCGAACTGGGCCGTCACATGGCCTTGCGCGGCGGATTTCTCCAGCCACTGGGCAGCGGTGCTGAAGCTCTGGGGCACGCCCAGACCATCCTGATAGAGGTGGGACAGGTTGTACTGCGCCACGGCATTGTTCTGCTGCGCCGCGCGGCCGTACCACTGGGCAGCCTCGCGGTAGTTCTGCGGCAGGCCCTGGCCGTTGGCGTACAGCGCACCCAGACTGTTCTGGGCACCCGCATGTCCCTGGGCCGCGGCCTTGCGGAACCATTGCGCGGCCGTGGCGGCATTCTGGGGCACGCCCTGGCCATGCACATACATTTCGCCCAGCTGATTCTGTGCCTTGGCATCGCCGCGCTCGGCCGCCTGCAGCGGACCGGCCGTGGAGGCCACGCGCGAGCCTGCAATCGGCAGCGGGCCATATTGCAGACGACTGAATTCAAACTGTGGACCCGATGTGGCGGCTCTGGAATCGCGCAAAAAATTCATGCGACCTTCCGCACCGGTTTGCGCGGATGCGCTCTGGGCAAAGGCCGCCAGACTCGACATGACCAGCGCTGCGATGGGAGTGAACTTCATTCCGGTACGATTCCTAGACGCGTGTTGTTACATCAGACATACGATGACACCAGCCTGCGAGCGTAACTGATTCTGATAGCAGCTTCGATAAGGAATCCCTCAATCGCGGCATCCTCGCCACAGTTTTTTGACATTTGGCCGTGACATGAAAAAAGCCCGGCAATGCCGGGCCTGACAGGATGCAAAGGTTTCAGCCCCTGCTCATCTGCTGGCGCACATAGTCCGCCAGCACCTGCATGAGCTCGGCAAAATGCGCGCGCAGCGGCTCGAAGCCGGCATTCGGTTCACGCGTGTCCTCATCCATATAGACGGGGCGACGGATCTCGATCTGCATGGAGTGGCGATTGAGCTGCGGCTGGCCGATGCGCCCGATCAGTTCCACACCTTTGTAGGGCTCGTTATAGGCAACGCTGTAGCCAAAGCCCTTGAGCGTATCGCCCACCAGATGGATGAACTCGGGCGCGCAGGTCGTGCCGTCACGGTCGCCCAGCACGAAGTCGGCCAACGGCGGCGCATCGCTGCGTCCCAGTCGCTGGTACACGTCGTTGGGCATGGAGTGCAGATTCAGATGCCACACGGCCCCGAAGCGGGCCACGCTGTCGTCGATGGCCTGCGCCAGCGCCGCGTGATAGGGGCGCCAGTAGCGGGCGATACGGTGCTGGACCTCGGCCACGGTGCGCTTGCGTTCATACAGGGGAGTGGCCACGCCGGCCTTGCTGATGCGCTGCCAGATCAGGCCCAGCCCCTGCTGGCTCTTGATGCTGGGCGACAGCGGCACCGGCCATTCGCCCTCGATCTGCGCGGGATCCAGGTCGGACTCGTTGCGGTTCGGGTCGACATAGGTGCGCGGGAAAGTCGCTTCCAGCAATGTGGCGCCGAACTCGGGCCAGCGGTCCCAGAGCGCTGCCACATGCGTGTCCTCGCCGCGGCGCAGCAGGCTCATGGGCACGACGGTGCCGAAATCCTCGGGATAGGCCGTGCCGCTGTGCGGCGAGTCGCAGACTATGGGCAGAACCTCGCCCCGGGCCGGGTGCACCAGCACCGGCTCGGCCGGTCTGGCTTGCAGAAAATCAGGCACAGACATTGAAGCCTTCATCAGTCCAGCTTGATATTGGCGCGCTTGGCCACGGCCGTGTAGCGCTCGATCGCAGTCTTGATCTGCTTGGCAAACTGCTCGGGCGTGTTGCCCATGGACTCGCCGGAGATGGACTTCTGCTTTTCCAGATAGTCGGGCGAAGCCATGACCTTGTGGGCCGCAGCATTGAGTTTGTCGATGATGGGCTTGGGTGTGCCCGCAGGCGCCACCAGGCCAAACCAGCCGCCGTCGCCCATCTGGGGGTAGCCCAGCTCGGTATAGGTGGGTACATCGGGCAGCACATCGCTGCGCTTGAGGGCCAGCACGGCCAGGGGACGCAGCTGGCCGGCCTTGATATGCGGCAGGGTCGAAGGCAGGTTGTCCGTCATGGCATTGACCTGTCCGCCCAGTGCATCGGTAATGGCCTGGCCCGCCCCCTTGTAGGGAATGTGCAGCAGCTGGATACCAGCCAGATTCATGAAGTTCTCGATATTGGCATGACCCAGCGAACCCGTGCCCGGCGAGGCAAAGGTGTACTTGTCGGGGTTGGCCTTGGCCAGCGCGATGAATTCCTTCATGGTCTTGGCAGGCACGCTGGCGTTCACGACGAAGACGCTGGGCACGCTCATCACATTGGTGATGGGAGCAAAGTCCTTGATCGCGTCATAGGGCAGCTTGCGGAAGATGGCCGGGTTGGAGCCATGGGTGGACACCGTGGCCATGCCGATGGTGTAGCCGTCGGGAGCGGCCTTGGCGATTTCCGAAGCGCCGATGGAGCCGCCGGCTCCGCCACGGTTGTCCACCACCACGGCCTTGCCCAGTATCTGGCCCATCTTGTCGGCCAGCAGGCGCGCCACCATGTCGGTGGAGCCACCGGCTCCAAAGGGCACGATCAGGCGGATGGGGCGATTGGGGTAGTCCGCCGCTGCATTCGCAGCGAACGCGGGGGACAGCGCGGCGGCTGCGGCGCAGGCGGCAATGGATGACAGAACGGTACGACGAATAGCCATGCGGCTTCTCCTTGACTGGTTATGAGTCGGTCGAAGGGCTCAGGACTTGGCACTCCAACCTTTTTTTCATTCTGTGCCGCAGGCCGCGCCACGAAAAGCGACAAGAAGGCACGCAAGTATTACCAGCCGTCATAATTCAAGCCGTCATGCGCATGCACTCCCCGTCCCTGTCCGAACTTCACGCCTTTGCCGCAGCCGCCCGCCTGGGCAGTTACTCGCTCGCCGCCCAGGAGCTGTATGTGACGCAGGGCGGCATCAGCCGAGCCATTGCCAGGCTTGAGGAGCATCTGGGCTTTGCCCTGTTCGAGCGCCTGGGCAGACGCAACGCGCTCACTGCGGCAGGACAGGACTATCTGCAGGCGATTGAGCCCGCCGTGATGGCGATCGAATCCGCATCGGCCGCCGCACGCAGGCGCCGCCATGGGCCCCAGCTGCGCCTGTCGGTCATTCCCACGCTGTTCAGCCACTGGCTGATTCCGCGCCTGCCCGACTTCAACCGCCGTCATCCGCAAATCATGCTCTCCTTCGCGCCCTACCGGCGCGACGATCCGCTCAATGCGCCGGAGATCGATGCCTGGATTCGCGTCGGCAGCCAGCAATGGCCGGCGGGCGTGGAAGCCGAGTATGTGATCGGCCGCGACCTCATCCCCATCTGCCACCCGCGCGAGCTGCAAGGGCCGAACCCCATCTGCAGCGAGCAGGATCTGCTGAGCCGCCCGCTGCTGTTCCACACCAACTACCCGGGCAACTGGGCCAGCTGGATGCAGGCCCGGGGCCTGAGCCAGCCCTGCCCCGCCCCGGTCGCGGACTTTGAGACCGTGGCCCTGCTGGTGCAGGCCGTGGCAGCCGGCATGGGCGTGGCCATGGTGCAGCGCTGCCTGGTGGAAGAGGATCTGGCATCGGGCCGCGTGGCGCTGGCGCTGGATGCGCCGGTGCATATCGAGCGCGGCTACTTTCTGTGCCAGCAAGGCAACCGGCCTCCCACGGAGGCCTTAAGACAGTTTCGCAGCTGGATACTGGAGCAGGCCGAACCCCGGGCCGTCAGTGACTGAGGCCCGGCCGGACACTGGCGCGAATACAACAAACACTCTTGAGTCAGATCAAGATTTCACGCAAAACAGCTTTCCAGCCAATGCGCCAATCAGCGCCAGGCTCTGGAAAGCACCCACTGGCAGCAGGCACTTGCGCAGACCAGCGCGGCATAGGCGAGCATCTTGCCATCGCGTGAAAACAGCCAGAGACTGGCCAGCAAAACCGCTACACCCAATATGAAATTAATAGCTACTTGTGCAATGAATGATTGGGCTCCAGCCTTGTTTTGCTTGAACCATCGAGCGCAGATCGCCAGGCCCAGTGCGAGAAAAAAAGCCGGGGCGACGAAGTTGAGTAAATGATTAACGCTCGCAACAAGATCCATGGCAACAATCGATTCCAAGGCTTTGAGACCGGGGGGTGCCCAATCCGGTTCTAAATTTTATAATCCCCTGTTATGGCAGTCTGGGCTTTAGGTATCAATCACCACACGGCTCCGCTCGATATGCGGGGCCGTTTTGCGTTCGCGCTCGATCAGATCGCGCCGACGCTGCAAGGCCTGCGCGCATCCCTGTCCCACGCGGGCCGGGCTCACAGCGCCGTGGAAACCGCCATCCTCTCCACCTGCAACCGCACCGAGATCTACTGCGCTGCCGACGCCCCCGCCATGGACCACACCATGCACTGGCTGGCCAACAGCGGCGGCGTGGCGCCTGAGCTTCTGCGCCAGCACTCGTATCTGCTGCAGGATGGCTTGGTCGCCCGCCACGCCTTCCGTGTGGCCTCGGGGCTGGACTCCATGGTGCTGGGCGAGGCACAGATCCTCGGCCAGATGAAGAACGCCGTGCGTGCGGCCGAGACTGCAGGTGCCCTGGGCACCACGCTCAACCAGCTGTTTCAACGCAGCTTTGCCGTGGCCAAGGAAGTGCGCAGCTCCACCGAGATCGGTGCGCACAGCATCTCCATGGCTGCCGCTGCCGTGCGCCTGGCCGGCCAGCTGTTTGAAGACCTGAGCAAGATTCGCGTGCTGTTCGTGGGCGCGGGCGAGATGATCGAGCTGGTCTCCACCCACTTTGCCGCACGCAACCCCAGGCAGATCACCATCGCCAATCGCACCATGGAGCGTGGCGAGAAGCTGGCCGCCCAGTTCGGCGCCGGCACCATGCGTCTGGCCGACCTGCCCGAGCATCTGCACGAATACGACGCCATCATCAGTTGCACGGCATCCACCCTGCCCATCATCGGCCTGGGTGCCGTGGAGTCCGCCCTCAAGAAACGCAAGCGCCGCCCCATCTTCATGGTGGACCTGGCCGTTCCGCGCGATATCGAATCCGAGGTCAAGAACCTCAACGACGTCTATCTCTATACCGTGGATGATCTGGCAACCGTCGTGCGCACCGGTCAGGCCCAGCGCCAGGCCGCCGTGCAACAGGCCGAGGTCATCATCGACACCGGCGTGCAAAGCTTCATGCAATGGATGGACCAGCGCAACCCCCTGGGCGGCGCGGTCTCGCTGATCCAGCAGGTCAACGCCCAGGCCGACGAATGGCGCGCGCTGGAAATTGCCCGTGCCAAGAAGCTGCTGGCCAAGGGCGAAGACATCGACACCGTGCTGGAAGCGCTCTCGCGCGGTCTCACACAGAAAATGCTGCACGGCACCATGGCCGAGCTGCACAAGGGCGACGCCGAAGAACGCGCCCAGACCGCAGACACCGTCTCCCGTCTGTTCCTGCGCGCCAGCCGCAACCCCAGCAAGCTTTAGCGGCGCTCGCCCGCTTCGGCGCTGCCGTCCTCGTGCAGCGCATGGCCCGGTCGTGGCCTGCCCCCCTCTCTTTCCTGTCCCCACCAAGGTGGCCGCTGCGCGCCACCCTTTCCAAGCCTTAGCTACTCCCTATGCAAGACTTTTTGCGCAACCAGCTCGAACGCTATGCCCAACGCCTGCAGGAGCTGGATTTCCTGCTCTCGCGCGAAGACATCATGGGCGACATGAAGCAGTACCGCACCATCTCGCGCGAACATGCCGATGTGACGGCCATTGCCAGCCGCTACACGCGCTACCTGCAGACCGAAGCCGACATTGCCGCCGCGCGTGAAATGCTGGACGACCCCGACATGGCCGAAATGGCGCAGGAAGAGATCGGCAGCGGCGAAGCCGAGCTGATCAAGCTCGAGGACGAGCTGCAGCGCCTGCTGCTGCCCAAGGACCCCGACGATGCCCGCCCCGCCTTTGTCGAAATCCGCGCTGGCACGGGTGGCGACGAATCGGCCCTGTTTGCCGGCGACCTGACCCGCATGTACACCCGCTACGCCGCCAACGTGGGCTGGAAGGTGGAAGTGATGAGCGCCAGCGAAAACGAAATCGGCGGCTACAAGGAAGTGGTGCTGCGCATCGAGGGCGACAACGTGTACGGCGCACTGCGCTTCGAGTCGGGCGGCCACCGCGTGCAGCGTGTGCCCGCCACCGAAACCCAGGGGCGCATCCACACCAGCGCCTGCACCGTGGCCGTGATGCCGGAGCCCGACGAGGCCGAGGCCATCACGCTCAATCCTGCCGATCTGCGCATCGACACCTTTCGCGCCAGCGGCGCCGGCGGCCAGCATATCAACAAGACCGACTCCGCCGTGCGCGTGGTCCACCTGCCCACGGGCATCGTGGCCGAGTGCCAGGACGGCCGCAGCCAGCACAGCAACAAGGCCAAGGCCCTGCAGGTGCTGCAGGCCCGCATCCAGGAAAAGGAACGCAGCGAGCGGGCCGCCAAGGAAGCGGCCATGCGCAAGGGCCTGATCGGCTCGGGCGACCGCAGCGATCGCATCCGCACCTACAACTTTCCCCAGGGTCGCCTCACCGACCATCGCATCAACCTCACGCTGTACAAGCTGCTGGCAGTGATGGAAGGCGATCTGGGGGATGTGATCCAGGCCCTGCAACATGCGCGCGAGGCCGAGCTGCTGGCGGAGCTGGCCGCTTCCTGAGTCCGCACAGGCTGCACCGGCTCGAACAGGGTCCGTTCGAACGCTCCGCCAGAAATGGGGACAATCTCAAGATGACAAAGCGCTTTTTGCCGGTTCTGGTTTCGGCCCTGCTCTCCAGTCTTTTGCTCGCATCGACCGCCGCCCAGGCGCAGGCCCTGCGCAAGCCGTCTGCCTATGACTCGGGCGCGGGGCGTCCAGTCGATGCGGCGGGCAGCCGCAACACGCCCGCCAGCCTGCCCATGCTGGCCGGCCGCGCCGATTTCGATCGCCTGGCCCGCATCTTCGACCCGGCCAGCGCCATGCCCCATGTGCTGTTTGTGATCGACCGTCACAGCAAGAGTGCGCCGCTGCATTTCATCAACACGCCGCGATACGCGTTTCACGAAGATTTTCTGCGCGCCAAAGGCCTGCTGCAGGGCGGAAAGCCTGCGCTCAACCGCAATTACCGCGAGCCGGGTCGTCGCTTCATTCTCGGTACGCTGAGCTGGCAGCCCGCGCTCAAGGACTACAGCTACGAGTTCTGGGAGGGCGACCAGCTCACGCCCGAGCTGCTGCAGACCACGGCCGCCGCGCTGAGCACCGGATTTTTCGCGCCGGCTCGCTTCAAGGCCAACTCCACACAGCAGGAAGCCGTGGCCCGGCAGGCCGGTGTTGAAGCGGTTACGCAGGCCCAGCTGCTGGGTGCCCAGACCTATCTGCCGCTGAACCAGGGCCAGGCCGTGGGCCGGCTGCGCATCCTGAACCAGGCCGAAGGGGTGAATGACCTCCAGCCCAGGGACATCGTGCTGCTGCGCGAAGTGCCCATCAGCCTGCCGCCCGTGGCCGGTGTGGTGACGGAGCGCCCCTCCACGGTGCTGTCCCATGTCAATCTGCTGGCGCGCGGCTGGGGCATACCCAATGCCTATGTGCAAAAAGCCGCCGAGCATTACGCGGACTTCAACGGCCGCTGGGTGCATATCGACGTTCAGCCCGCCAGCTTTGCGCTGCGCGCCGCCACGGCTGCCGAACAGCAGAGCGCGCAGCAGCAGGCACTGCGCCAGCCCGCCAAGGGCAGCAAGGTCTTGCTGCAGCCCGATCTGCGTCGCAGCGAACTGGTGCCCCTGGCCGGCCTGCGCAGCGCGGATCGCCGCCGCTGCGGTGCCAAGGCCGCCAATCTGGGCGAGATCCAGTCCGCCGGCCTGGCGGACGTCAGCGTGCCCGATGGCTTTTGCATTCCGTTTGCCGCCTATGCCGACTTCATGCGCGCCAACGGCCTGACCGAGCGCATTGCCCGCATGCGCCAGCAGCCCGGTTTTCCGACGGATGCAGGCCTTCGAAAGCAGGCCCTGTCCGCGCTGCAGGCCGAAATCGAGCAATGGCCCGTCAGCCCGGCCGTGGCAGATGCCTGGGCACAGCGCTGGTCCGGCCAGCTGGGCAGCCAGGGCGTGTTCGTACGCAGCTCTTCCAGCTCCGAGGACCTGCCCAACTTCAGCGGAGCAGGCCTGTACACCACCGTGCCCAATGTGCGCAGCGGCACGGATCTGGCCGCCGCCGTGCGCAAGGTCTGGGCCTCGGTCTACAACTTCGAGGCCTGGGAAGCCAGACAGGCAGCGGGCATCGACGACGCGCAGGTGATGATGTCGGTGTTTGTGCAAAAAGCCGTGGACTCCTCCGCATCGGGCGTGATGATCACCCGCGACCCCTTCGACGCCTCGCACCGCCACATGAGCTATATCGCCGCCAAGCGCGGCATAGGCATCCGCGTGGTCGAGGGCCGACGGGTCGCAGAGCAAATCCTCTACTCCAGCCGCAGCAAGGCCGTGCAGGTGCTCAACCGTTCCCAGGACGATGTGGCGCTGCAGCTGGATGCCAGGGGCGGCGTGCGTGAAGTGGCGGTGACTGCCGGCCGCGCCGTGCTCAGCGACGCACTGGTGCAGCGACTGGCCCGCGCCGGAGCCGGCATCAAGCAACGCTTTGGCGGCCGGGATCAGGACATCGAGTGGGCCGTGCAGGGCGACCAGCTCATCATCCTGCAGGCGCGCCCCTTCATCTCGGCGCCCGGGCGTTGAAGATCCGCCATGCTGAATTTCGAGTCACCTGTCGTCATTGAGATGCTGCAAGCCCGGGGCTGGACCCCGCAGCGAGAGGTCGCCATTCCCGTGCCTGTGCAAAGCGCTCTGGGACGTCAGCCCAGTCTGGCCACCCACCCTGCCGTGGCGGCACTGCAGAACCTGGCGGGTTTGCACATAGGCCAGGTGGGCAAGGGCCGGGAATGCGCCAGCAGCGATATAGAGTTTGACTGGCTTGAAGCGTGTTTCACCGGGGAAGATGCAGACGACGCCCTGCTCTCCTGGGAACAGCGCCTGCACACCCGGCTGATAGCCGTTGCCGAAGTTCACCATGCCCACGGCCAGCTGCTGATGGCGGGCGATGGACGCTGCTTTTCCTGGTCCTTTGTAGGCATGAGCTTCGAGGGCGAGAATATTCAGCAGGCGCTGGAACATCTGTTGCTGGGTATACGTTCGCGCCCCATGCTGGAGCCCGGCCAGTCGTCGACCCAGCTGTACGCCACGCTCTACAAGGCGGGCGACCCCGAGATATACCCTTGCTGAATTCCCGAAGAAGATGGCCACCGGCCAAGCCATGACCGAACCCTCGCCCCCCACTTTCTCCGTCGCTCAAGCCCTGCAGCAAGCCGCCCGCCAAGGCCTGGCGCGTGTCGATGCACAGATGCTGCTGCTGCACTTGATGCGACAGCCAGCGCATGCCCGTGCCTGGCTCATCACCCATGACAGCGATGCCCTGAGCCAGGAGCAGCAGCAGCGCTGGGGCCAGCTGTGCGCCCTGCGCCAGCAAGGCATGCCTGTCGCCTACCTGACCGGAAGCAAGGAGTTCTACGGCCTGGATCTGGCCGTGGACAGCAGGGTGCTGGACCCGCGCCCCGATACCGAGACCCTGGTGGACTGGGCGCTGGAGCTCATACCTGAAGGGCAGCCGGTTCGCGTTGTAGACCTGGGCACCGGCAGCGGCGCCATCGCTCTGGCCCTGCAAAGCCAGCGCCCCTCAGCCCGGGTCATCGCCGTGGACGCCAGCGCCGATGCCCTGGCCGTGGCCCGCAGCAACGCCGCCCGGCTCCAGCTACCCGTGCAGTTCGCCCATGGCAGCTGGCTGGAGCCTCTGGACGGGCTGGAACCCGTCGATCTGATCGTCAGCAATCCGCCCTATATCCGCTCCGACGACCCGCACCTGGCGGCGCTGACCCACGAACCGCTGTCGGCCCTGGCCAGCGGCGCGGATGGGCTGGAGGACATACGCAGCATCATCGACCAGGCTCCGGCCCGCCTGAAAGACGGCGGCTGGCTGCTCTTCGAGCATGGCTGGGATCAGGCCGAAGACGTGGCGCGGCTCATGCAAGCGGCCGGCTTCGAACAGGTCCAGCACCGCCACGACCTGGCCGGCATTGCGCGCTGCACGGGCGCCTGCCTGAGCGGCAAGGCTTGATTTCCAGACCTCCACCCCAAAATATCCAGTCAGCAAGATTTCCTCACAGCATCGCATTCCTTGCGGTCGGTGAAATAATTGCAGACATCGCGGCTGGTACCGCCATTTCCAAAATCCGGAGCCCACTATGAGCAACACTCAACAACGCATCGACGACCTGGTCAAGAACAACGACATCCTGCTGTTCATGAAGGGCAACGCCAGCTTCCCTCAGTGCGGCTTCTCCGGCCGCGCCATCCAGATCCTCAAGGCCTGCGGCGTGGATGCCAAGTCCATCGCCACCGTGAACGTGCTGGAAGATCAGGAAATCCGCCAGGGCATCAAGGACTACAGCCAGTGGCCCACGATTCCCCAGCTCTACATCAAGGGCGAATTCATCGGTGGCTCGGACATCATGATGGAGATGTACGAATCGGGCGAACTGCAGCAAGTGCTGGCCGCCAAGTAAGCCCCATCCCGTCTGCAAGCCACCGGCACCCCGGTGGCTTTTTTCATGCCGCCTCCCAGACCCGCCCCCCCCCACCACTGCTGCATCCATATCGATGGCAGCGCCCTGCCCAACCCCGGCCCCATGAGCCTGGGCGTGTTGCTGCAGCTGCCCGACGGCAGCCGCCATACGCTGTCGCAGAATCTGCACCGTAGCGGCTGCAACAACGAAGCAGAGCTGCGCGCCCTGATGGCCGCCCTGAAGCTGGCACGCGATCTCGGCGCGCGCAGCCTGACCGTGCGCACCGACTCCCAGGTCCTGCTGGAGCAGCTCGGCCCGCCGACGGCCAAGCCGGCGCGGCCCATCGCCCGACTCGCCCCGCTGTTCGAGGCCGCCCGTGCACAGATGCAGGACTTTGACGAGCTGGTTCTGCAATGGGTGCCCAGACACCGCAATACCGAGGCCGATGCGCTGGCACGCATGGCCCATTCGGCAGCCCCGCTTCAGTCCTGAAGCCAGTACAGCTGCCTGCCACAGGCTTTATGTGGTCGAATAGAGACTCCTTGATAACCGGCCGCAGGCACGTCGACGTGCCGCAGCAGCCCTGCCTATGAGTGTGTCCCAAAGCCTTGCGGTGATTGTTCTGCTGATTCTGCTCAGCGCCTTTTTCTCTGTGGCGGAGATTTCTCTGGCCGCCTCGCGTCGCCTGCGCCTGCGCCAGATGGCCGACGATGGCAATGAGGGAGCCGAGCATGCCCTGCGCGTACAGGAGCAGCCGGGCGAATATTTCACCGTGGTGCAAGTGGGACAGAATGCCGTCGCCATCCTCGGCGGCATCGTCGGCGAGGGTGCGTTCAGCCCCGCACTGACCGAGTTTTTCTCGATCTGGTTCTCGCCCAGCCTCTCGACGACCCTCGGGTTCCTGCTCTCGTTTTTCATAGTCACCTCGGCCTTCATCCTGCTGGCCGACCTGTTGCCGCGCCGCATCAGCATGAACGAGCCCGAGCGCTATGTGGTGCGGGTACTCGCGCCCATGCGCTGGTTTGTGGTGATCTTCAAGCCCGTCATCTGGTTCTACAACCTGGCGACCGACACCCTGTTTCGCCTGCTGGGCCTGCCGGCCACGCGCGACGAGCGCATCACCAGCGACGACATCCTGGCCATGACCGAAGCGGGCACCAAGGCCGGCGTGCTGGCCGCCCGCGAGCAGCAGGTGATTGCCAACGTGTTCGAACTGGACTCGCGCATCGTGGCCTCTGCCATGACGCAGCGCGAGCGCATTGCCTTTTTCTTCAAGGATGACGCCGACGCCATCATCCGCGCCCGCATTGCCGAGGAGCCCTTCTCCACCTACCCGGTCTGCGACGGCGATATCGACCATGTGATCGGCTATGTGGACGCCAAGGACCTGTTCCAGCGCGCGCTCAACAACCAGCCTCTGTCCCTGCAGGATGGATCGCTGATTCACAAGGTGCTCATCGTGCCCGACCGACTGAGTCTTGCAGAGGTGCTGGAGCAGTTCCGCATGGTGCACGAAGACTTTGCCGTCATCGTCAACGAGTACAGCCGCGTCGTCGGTGTCGTCACCCTGAACGATGTGATGAGCACGGTGATGGGCGATCTGGTCAGTCCTTCTGACGAGGAAGAGCAGATCATCCGCCGTGACGAGCATTCCTGGCTGATCGACGGTGTCACTCCCGTCGAGGACGTGATGCGTGTGCTGCATCTGGACGATATGCCGCATGACGATGAATACGAAACCCTGGGCGGCTTCCTGATGGTCATGCTGCGCCGCGTGCCGCGCCGCACCGATGCGGTGATCTGGGGCGGCTACAAGTTTGAAGTGCTGGACGTGGACAGCTACCGCATCGACCAGGTCATGGTGACCCACCTTCCCGAGCCGGCTGCGGAATCTGCCGCACCTTCGGCGGCCGCTGCGGCCAAGGTACAGGGCAGCGCTGCCCAGGCCCAGGCAAGCAAAAGCAGCCACTCCTGAATCAGGAGCTTCTTGCGCTTACCCTAAAAGGACTTCAGATTCTTTTCTTGCTGAAACCAATGAAAAGAGAGCGCCAATCGCTCTCTTTTTTATATCTCCACGGTATCAGACCGACTGCGGCTCTTCCACCAGCCAACGCCGCTGGGCGCCGAACACGGCATTCGGATACTGGGGCTGGCCCCGGCTGCCGTTGTAGCGGCCCAGTGCCATATAGGCATCGCCTTTTTCGCGCTCCATGTAGTGGCGCAGGATCACGCAGCCGAAGCGCAGATTGGTCTGCATGTGGAACAGCTTGCCGATATCGCCGTCACCGATCAGCCGCATCCAGAACGGCATGATCTGCATATAGCCACGCGCGCCCACGCTGGAGATGGCGTACTTGCGATAGCCGCTCTCCACCTGGATCAGACCCATGACCATGGACACATCGAGGCCCGCGCGCTTGGACTCGTACCAGACGGTCTGCAGGAACTCGCGCCGCGCCTGCAGGTCGGGCTTGCGCTTGGCCAGCTTGTCGCTGCTGGCCACCAGCCAGCGCAGATAGCTCATGCGCGCCGCTGTGGAGGCGAACTCCAGTTCGGGCGGCGCTCCCGAACCCGCCACGGCCGCGCTGAGCGCCGTACGAACGGAGTCGGCCAGCGGCTCTTCGAGCTGCCCCCCGGCCCAGGCCGCCTGCGGCCACAGCCAGCCGGCCGCCGGGGCGGCAAGCGCAGCGGCAGTCCTCAGGCAGTGGCGTCGGCTCAGCAGGGTTTCGGGCATGGAAACAGCAGCTTACAAGCCCAGGCGGCTCTTGAGGTGACCCAGCACCTCATTCGTCGCCAGCTTTGTAGCTTCTGTGTCACGGCGCTGCTGGTACTCGACCACGCCTTCCTTCAGGCCACGGTCGCCCAGCACCACGCGGTGGGGCACGCCGATCAGCTCCCAGTCGGCCAGCATGGCACCGGGGCGCTCGTCGCGGTCGTCCAGGATCACGTCCACGCCCAGTGCCAGCAGCTCGCCGTAGAGCTTCTCGGCCTCGGTCTTCACGGCCTCGCTGCGGCCCATGCCGATGGGGCAGATCACCACGGTGAACGGTGCAATCGCATCGGGCCAGATCATGCCGCGCTCGTCGTGGTTCTGCTCCACGGCAGCGGCGGGCAGGCGGGTCACGCCAATGCCGTAGCAGCCCATCTCGAAGTGCTGGGGCTTGCCGTTGTCGCCGAGGAAAGTGGCGTCCATGGCCTTGGAGTACTTGGTGCCCAGGTAGAACACATGACCGATTTCAATGCCGCGCTCGATCGCCAGTTCGCCCGCGCCGTCGGGCGAGCGGTCGCCAGCCACCACATTGCGCAGATCGGCCACCACGGCGGGCTCGGGCAGGTCGCGGCCGAAGTTCACGCCGGTGATGTGGAAGTCTTCCTCGTTGGCACCGCAGACCCAGTCGGCCATCACGGCCACATCGCGGTCCACCACGATGTTCACGGGCTTCTTCAGGCCGATGGGACCCAGATAGCCGGGCTTGGCACCGAAGTGCTCCTCGATCTCGCCCACGGTCGCGAAACGGAAGCCCGCCAGGCCTTCGACCTTGCCGACCTTGATCTCGTTCATCTCGTGGTCGCCGCGCAGCAGCAGCAGCCACACCTGCGTCTTGACGATCAGGCCCTTGTCGTCCAGTTCGTCCGTGGCCAGCACCAGCGACTTCACGGTCTGCGCCAAGGGCAGACCCAGCTGCTCGGCCACGGCTTCGCAGGTGCTGTTGCCGGGAGTGGAGACCTTTTGCAGGGCCTGGGCGGCGGCAGGACGTGCCTGGGTGGGCGCCAGGCTCTCGGCCTTCTCGATATTGGCCGCGTAGTCGCTGTTCGGGCAGTAGACGATGGCGTCCTCGCCCGTTGAAGCGATGACCTGGAACTCTTCGCTCAGATCGCCGCCGATGGCGCCCGAGTCGGCACGCACGGCGCGGTACTGCAGGCCGAAGCGGTCGAAGATGCGCTTATAGGCTTCGCGCATGGTCTGGTAGCTGATCTGGGCCGCATCGCGGTCCTTGTCGAAGGAATAGGCGTCCTTCATGATGAACTCGCGACCGCGCATCAGGCCGAAGCGCGGACGGCGCTCGTCGCGGAACTTGGTCTGGATCTGGTAGAGGTTCTTGGGCAGCTGCTTGTAGCTCTTGAACTCCTGACGCGCGATATCGGTGACCACCTCTTCGGAAGTAGGCTGGATCACGAAATCACGGCCATGGCGGTCCTGGATGCGCAGCAACTCGGGGCCCATCTTCTCGAAGCGGCCGGTTTCCTGCCACAGCTCGGCAGGCTGGACCACGGGCATGGTGGTTTCGATGGCGCCGGCGCGGTTCATTTCCTCGCGCACGATGGCCTCGACCTTGCGGATCACGCGCAGGCCCATGGGCATGTAGTTGTAAATGCCAGCACCCAGCTTTTTGATCATGCCAGCCCGCATCATGAGCTTGTGGCTGACCACTTCGGCGTCGGCCGGAGCTTCTTTCAGGGTGGAGATGAGAAATTGGGTGGCTTTCATGGAACTGGCAATTCAGTGGAAATAGGCATGGCCCGCTTGTCGATCACAAGGGGCCATGCATAATGAACACAATTCAAAAATTTGGGGTTTGATTATGCTTGACCGGGACGGATTTCGCCCGAACGTCGGCATCATCCTGCTCAACCAAAGAAACCAGGTGTTCTGGGGAAAACGCATTCGCACCCACAGCTGGCAGTTTCCGCAAGGTGGCATTGACCGGGGTGAGACACCCGAGCAAGCCATGTTCCGCGAACTGCACGAGGAAGTGGGGCTGAAGCCCAATCACGTTCGCGTGGTTGCCCGCACCAGGGACTGGTTGCGCTACGAGGTGCCAGACAGGTACATCCGCCGCGACGCGCGCGGGCATTACAAAGGCCAGAAGCAGATATGGTTTTTGCTTCAACTGGTCGGGCATGACTGGGACTTGAACCTGCGTGCCACCGATCACCCTGAGTTCGATGCCTGGCGCTGGAATGACTACTGGGTTCCTCTGGATGTGGTGGTCGAATTCAAACGCGGCGTCTATGAAATGGCGCTGACCGAGCTGGCGCGCTTTCTGCCGCGCGGCGAGCAGCAGCGCAACCGCTATCTGCGCAGTGGCATGCGGCCACGCGAGCAGGAAGCAGGCCAGAGCACTGGCGGCACTGCGCATCTGACGCAGCACCACCAGGTCATGTACCCGGCCCGTACAGGAAGCTTTCGCATCAACCCCGGCATAGAGCTGCCGCCCGGCGCCAGTTTTGACCCGGACCCGCAGACCGGCATAGACAATCCGCCCGATCACAAGCCTCTGCAATGAACCAAGCCGTAATGCCTCGCAGCATTACGGCTTTTTTGATGACCGCCGGTACTCAGTGTCCGGCCACCACCATATTGTCGCGGTGCATCATTTCGGGACCGGCCGAGTAGCCCAGCAGCGATTCAATCTCCGATGAGCTCTTGCGGCACAGCAGTCGCGCTTCGGCGCTGGCATAGCTGGCCAGGCCACGGGCGATCTCGGCGCCGTCCTCATCGCGCACGGCAATCACTTCGCCACGCGAGAAATCACCCTCCACGGCGATCATGCCGATGGGCAGCAGGCTCTTGCCCTCATCACGCAGCTTGGAGACGGCACCCGCATCCACGGTCACCGAACCACGCAGTTGCAGATGGTCGGCAATCCACTGCTTGCGCGCCTGCATCTTGTGCGTGTTGGCAACCAGCAGCGTGCCTATGGACTCGCCACGCGTCAGGCGCAGCAGCACGTCTTTTTCGCGCCCCCAGGCGATCACGGTGGAGGCACCGGAGCCCGCCGCACGCTTGGCCGCCAGAATCTTGGTGATCATGCCGCCCGTGCCGATGGACAGACCCGCACCACCGGCCATGGCTTCGAGCTCGGGGCTGCCGGCTTCGGCCACGTCGATGAACCTGGCATCGGGGTTCTTGCGCGGGTCGGCACTGTAGAGGCCGCGCTGATCGGTCAGGATGACCAGTGCATCGGCCTCGACCAGATTGGCCACCAGCGCGCCCAGGGTGTCGTTGTCGCCAAAGCGGATCTCGTCGATCACCACCGTGTCGTTCTCGTTGATGACGGGCACCACGCCCAGCTGCAACAGCGTCAGCAGCGTGGTGCGGGCGTTCAGATAGCGCTCGCGATCGGCCAGATCCGCATGGGTCAGCAGCACCTGGGCGCTGGGCACGCCTTCGCCGCGCAGCTTGGTCTCGTACATCTGGGCCAGCCCCATCTGACCGACGGCAGCAGCGGCCTGCAACTCATGCACCTCGGTCGGACGCGTGGCCCAGCCCAGTCGCTTCATGCCTTCGGCAATGGCGCCGCTGGAGACCATGATGACTTCGCGCTTGACGCCATCTTCACCATTCACCAATGCCGCCAGCTGACGGCTCCACTCTTCAATGGCGGCCTCATCCAGACCGCGACCTTCATTCGTAACCAGGCTGGAGCCGACTTTGACGACGATGCGACGGGCATCACGCAGCACATTGGAAGACATGAGAATTTACAGTGTTTTAGGCCTCTAACGCCTATGAATAAAGCGCAAGCAGCTATTAAATTCAAAGCAAAACAGCGCACCAAGTGCGCTGCTGGGTTATACCCTCTAGCTTATTCCGGATCGTAGGAGGCGAAACGCGGATCGGTCATATCCAGACCAGAATCCTCGCCTCCCGCAAAGCGAGGGTCGATTTCCTTGGGGGCCTGCTCCGCCAGCTGCTGGTTGTGCACATGCTCGAAGATCTTGCGGATCAGCGGCTCGCAGCCTTCACGGGTCAGCGCCGAGATCTCGAAGACCGGGCCCTTCCACTTGAAGCGCTTGACGAAGTCCTTGACCTTGGCAGCACGCTCCTCTGCGGGAACCATGTCCAGCTTGTTGAGCACCAGCCAGCGCGGCTTGTCGTAGAGCTCGGCGTCGTACTTCTTGAGTTCGGCCACGATGGCCCTGGCCTGCTCGACCGGGTCCACGCCCTCGTCGAACGGTGCAATGTCCACGATATGCAGCAGCAGACGCGTGCGCTGCAGATGGCGCAGGAACTGGTGACCCAGGCCCGCACCTTCGGAGGCGCCCTCGATCAGACCCGGGATGTCGGCCACCACAAAGCTCTGCTCGGCGGCCACGCGCACCACGCCCAGATTGGGATGCAAGGTGGTGAAGGGATAGTCGGCAATCTTGGGACGGGCGTTGGAGACGGCCGTGATGAAAGTGGACTTGCCGGCATTGGGCATGCCCAGCAGGCCCACATCGGCCAGCACCTTGAGCTCCAGCTTCAGGTTGCGGCGCTCGCCGGGATAGCCGGGAGTCTTCTGGCGCGGCGCCCGGTTGATGGCGCTCTTGAATCGCAGATTGCCGAAACCGCCGTCACCTCCCTTGGCGATGGTGATGACCTGGCCGGGCTCCAGCAGCTCGAACAGCACTTCGCCGGTATCCGCATCGCTGATGATGGTGCCCACAGGCATGTTCAGCGTGATGTCGTCACCGGCTGCACCGAACATGTCGGAGCCCATGCCGTGCTGGCCGCGCTTGGCCTCGTGGCGACGCGAGTAGCGGTAATCCACCAGCGTGTTCAGGTTCACATCGGCCACTGCGTACACATGACCGCCACGGCCGCCGTCGCCACCGTCGGGGCCGCCAAATTCCTTGTATTTCTCGTGCCGGAAAGACACGCAGCCATTGCCGCCGTCACCAGCTGCAATGTCGATAAAAGCTTCGTCAACGAACTTCATGAGGCATCCAGTCTACAAAATCAGTGTGCACCAGAAGCTCCGGTCCACACTTGAGTGCTTTATTACCATGCCCCATCTGCCAGAAATCTGCTGCCTGGAGCCTTTTCAAACAACAAAGCCCCGACAAGTCGGGGCTTTGTTGGAGTCACAGACGACTTATGCAGCCGTGATGTTGACTGTTTGCTTGGACAGAGCGCCCTTCACACCGAACGACACGTGGCCGTCAACCAGTGCAAACAGGGTGTGATCCTTGCCCACGCCAACGTTCTCACCGGGGTGGAACTTGGTGCCGCGCTGACGCACGATGATGGAACCAGCTGTCACCAGCTCGCCACCAAAGGCCTTCACGCCCAGCATTTTTGGCTTGGAATCACGTCCGTTACGCGTAGAGCCGCCGCCTTTTTTCTGTGCCATGACTTAGCTCCTAAAATTAAGCAGCGATTGCCACGATTTGCAGTTCGGTGAACTGCTGACGATGGCCTTGGCGCTTTTGATAGTGCTTACGACGGCGCATCTTGAAGATGTGCACCTTGTCGTGCTTGCCGTGAGCAACCACAGTTGCCTTTACAGATGCACCGGACACCAGGGGGGCACCAACCTTGATTTCAGCGCCGTTGCCGACGGCCAAAACTTGGTCGATCACGATTTCCTGGCCTACGTCCGCAGCAATCTGTTCTACCTTGATCTTTTCGCCAGCTGCAACGCGATACTGCTTGCCGCCGGTTTTTATGACTGCGTACATTAAAAACCTCTAAAGTCTGAGAGTTCCATGAAATGATTTCCACGGAGCCGGCAATTCTAGCACGCATGCATTTTTTCTGCTGCCATACCCCCAGGAAGCGCTTCAGCATCCGCGCACGCCGCGACCGTGGCCTCGCGGGACAGATGTCAGGTACAGGTGCGCGGTGAGGCTTGCGCCTTGCGAGCGACGGCAATGTCGCAGCCTTCGTTCACTTGAACGGGCTCTGAGGACACCACGCAAAACTTGGTTGCATCTTTCTATAATCGAGAGTCCACTTGGCGGTTCATCACCTTGACTACAGAAATTTCCACATCCAATCCGCTTGCCTTGATCGCAGATGACATGCGCGAAGTGGATATCGTCATTGCTCAGCGACTGACAACCAGCGTCCCCCTGATCGCACAGATCTCCCAATACATCATTGCCGCAGGCGGCAAACGCCTGCGTCCGGCACTGCTGCTGCTGATCGCCGGCGCCCTCGGCCACCAGGGCAAGAACAAATACATTCTGGCCGCCGTGGTGGAACTGATCCACACGGCAACCTTGCTGCACGACGATGTGGTGGATGAGTCCACACTGCGCCGTGGCAGGGCTACGGCCAACGAGACCTTCGGCAACCCGGCCAGCGTTCTGGTCGGAGACTTTCTGCACACCCGCTCGTTCCAGATGATGGTGGAAGTGGGCAGCATGCGCGTGCTGCAAATTCTGTCCGACGCCACCAATGTGATCGCGGAAGGCGAAGTCCAGCAGCTCATCAACACCCATGATGCATCGCTGAATGAAGCCGGCTATCTGCATGTGATCCGTTCCAAGACCGCCCAACTCTTCGAGGCCAGCGCACAGCTGGCTGCCGTGCTGGCCGGCGCCACGCCCGAAATGGAACAGGCCTGCGCCACCTATGGCCAGGCCCTGGGAACGGCTTTCCAGATCATCGACGATGTGCTGGACTACACCGGCAACGCCCAGGAAATGGGCAAGAACCTGGGCGACGACCTGCGCGAAGGCAAATGCACCCTGCCCCTGATCGCAGCCATGCAGCGCGGCAGCGCCGAGCAGGCCGCCATTGTGCGCAACGCCATCGAGCAAGGCTCCACCGATCAGCTCGACGCCGTGGTGGATATCGTGCGCAGCACCGGCGCCCTGGACATTGCCAGAGCAGCCGCACATGCGGAAGCTCAGCGCGCCATTGATGCCTTGGCCGCTCTGCCAGGCAATGCATACACCGCAAGTTTGCTACAATTGGCCTCTCAGCTTTTGGAGCGCCGCACCTGAATCGCCAGGTGCACCTGGGTGCTCGACAAACAAAGCTTGCGGGGTGTAGCTTAGCCTGGTAGAGCGCTACGTTCGGGACGTAGAGGCCGGAGGTTCGAATCCTCTCACCCCGACCAATCTCATTTTTGTCGCCGTTTCTTGCGCCAGGTTCAATGACGCCGTGTTGAGGCCGACATGCGGGTCTGGCGGCATACCGTCGGTAACAACAAGGATGGTAGGATAGGACTCCTCCTACCCCACCCAGACTTGGATACATGGCCGCTGCCGACAATCTGCAAAAGAACGCCCCTGCGCCCATTGCCATCCCTGGTCTAGGCAGAGCCCTGATTTCCGCCGGCAAGGTCTCGCAGCAAGCAGCCGAAAACGCAGCCAAGAAAGCCGCCACAGGCAAGACTCCATTCATCACCGAACTGAGCCAGTCCGGCGAAATCAGCGCACTGGAAATTGCCGAAACCATCTCCATGATGTTCAGCACACCGTTGCTGGACCTCAATGCCATCGACGCCCAGCAACTGCCACGCGAGCTGCTGGACCCGAAGATCAGCAACGCCTACCGCGTGCTGGCGCTCAGCAAGCGCGGCAACCGGCTCACCATTGCCACGGCAGACCCCACGCAGCAGGAAGCGGCCGAGCAGATCAAGTTCACAACCCAGTTGCTGGTGGACTGGGTAGTTGTCGAGGCCGACAAGCTGCAAAAACTGGTCGAGCAGACCGGCAAGAGCGTCAGCGAGTCTCTGGACTCCTATTCCAGCTCCGGAGACTTTGACTTCGACGACGTCAAGATCGAGGATGCCCCCGAGGAAAAAGACAATGCCGTCGGCGCCGAGGTCGAGGATGCTCCGGTCGTCAAGTTTCTGCACAAGATGCTGCTGGACGCCTTCAATATGCGCGCGTCCGACTTGCACTTCGAGCCCTACGAACACAATTACCGCGTGCGCTTTCGTATCGACGGCGAGCTGCGCGAGATCGCCTCGCCCCCGATTGCGATCAAGGACAAGCTGGCTTCCCGCATCAAGGTGATCTCGCGCCTGGACATCTCGGAGAAGCGCGTTCCGCAGGACGGCCGCATGAAGCTCAAGGTCGGCCCCGACCGCGTCATCGACTTTCGTGTCAGCACCTTGCCCACGCTGTTTGGCGAGAAGATCGTGATCCGTATTCTGGACCCGAGCTCGGCCAAGATGGGCATCGATGCCCTCGGCTACGAACCCGAGGAAAAAGAGCGCCTGCTCAAGGCCATCAACCGCCCCTACGGCATGATCCTGGTCACCGGCCCCACGGGCTCGGGCAAGACCGTGTCGCTCTACACCTGCCTGAACCTGCTCAACCAGCCGGGCGTGAACATCGCCACCGCCGAGGATCCTTCCGAAATCAACATGCCTGGCGTCAATCAGGTCAATGTGAACGAGAAGGCCGGCCTGACCTTTGCCGCTGCGCTCAAATCCTTTCTGCGTCAGGACCCGGACATCATCATGGTCGGTGAAATCCGTGACCTGGAAACCGCCGACATCTCGATCAAGGCCGCCCAGACCGGGCACCTGGTGCTGTCCACGCTGCACACCAATGATGCTCCGACCACACTGACGCGCATGCGCAATATGGGCATCGCCCCTTTCAATATTGCTTCCAGCGTGATTCTGATCACCGCCCAGCGCCTGGCACGACGCCTGTGTGCTCAGTGCAAGGAACCCGCCGACATACCGCACGACGCCCTGATCGAAGCCGGCTACGCTGAAGAGGAGCTCGACGGCAGCTGGGTCAGCTACAAGCCTGTGGGCTGCCCTGCCTGCAACAACGGCTACAAGGGACGTGTCGGTATCTATCAGGTGATGCCCATCAGCGAGGAGATTCAGCGCATCATCCTGCGTGACGGCAGTGCGCTGGAAATTGCTGAACAAGCCAAGGCCGAAGGAGTACGCTCTCTGCGCGGCTCGGGCCTGCATAAAGTCAAGCTGGGTCTGACCTCACTCGAAGAAGTGCTGGCGGTCACCAACGAGTAAAACAGAATCAGTGAGGGAACGCCATGGCAAGCGCAGCGTCCAAGGGAATCAAGGAATATCTCTTCGAGTGGGAAGGCAAGGACCGCAACGGCAAGATCGTGCGCGGCGAAACGCGTGCCGGGGGGGAGAACCAGATCCAGGCCATGCTGCGCCGCCAGGGCGTGACTCCGTCCAAGATCAAGAAGCGCAGGACCCGCGGCGGCAAGAAGATCAAGCCCAAGGACATTGCACTCTTCACGCGCCAACTGGCCACCATGATGAAGGCCGGCGTGCCGCTGCTGCAGTCTTTCGACATCGTGGGCCGCGGCAATACCAACCCCAATGTCACCAAGCTGCTCAACGACATCCGCTCCGATGTGGAGACCGGTACCTCGCTGAGCGCTGCCTTTCGCAAGTTTCCGCTCTATTTCAACAGTCTCTACTGCAACCTGGTGGAGGCCGGCGAGGCCGCAGGTATTCTGGAATCGCTGCTGGACCGTCTTGCCACCTATATGGAGAAGACGGAAGCCATCAAGTCCAAGATCAAGTCCGCGCTGATGTACCCCACATCGGTGATGATCGTGGCCTTTGTCGTGGTGACCGTGATCATGATTTTCGTGATTCCGGCCTTCAAGGAGGTCTTCACCTCCTTTGGCGCCGACCTGCCCGCACCCACGCTGCTGGTGATGGGCATCAGTGAGTACTTTGTGCAGTACTGGTGGCTGATCTTTGGCGTGCTGGGCGGCGGCATCTACTTCTTCATGCAGGCCTGGAAGCGCAACGAACGCGTGCAGCAGTTCATGGACCGCACCGTACTCAAACTGCCCATCTTCGGCGTGCTGATCGAGAAATCCTGCGTGGCCCGCTGGACGCGCACGCTATCCACCATGTTTGCAGCCGGCGTGCCGCTGGTCGAGGCACTGGACTCCGTGGGAGGTGCCTCGGGCAACTACCTCTACAAAAGCGCCACCGACAGGATTCAGTCGGAGGTCTCCACGGGCACCAGCCTCACGGTTGCCATGGCCAATGCCAATATCTTCCCTTCCATGGTGCTGCAGATGTGCGCCATCGGCGAGGAATCGGGCGCCATCGACCATATGCTGGGCAAGGCCGCCGATTTCTATGAAAGCGAAGTGGACGAAATGGTGGCGGGTCTGTCC
This sequence comes from Comamonas sp. Z3, assembly GCF_008121565.1. NCBI lineage: Bacteria > Pseudomonadati > Pseudomonadota > Betaproteobacteria > Burkholderiales > Comamonadaceae > Comamonas > Comamonas sp. Z3. The sequence continues at coordinate 328,283 of NZ_VOQU01000002.1, read as the reverse complement.
AGCCTGATGGAGCCCATCATCATCGTCTTCCTGGGTACCTTGATCGGCGGCATCGTGGTGTCCATGTATCTGCCTATCTTCAAGTTGGGTCAAGTGGTCTGATGATTTCCGAACTGGTGTTGAATGCCGCTGCCGGCGGCGTCCTGGGCTTGCTGATCGGCAGCTTTCTGAATGTGGTGATCCACCGCCTGCCGCTGATGATGGAGCAGGAATGGCATGCCGAAGGCGCGCAATGGGCCGAGGAACAGAAGGACAAGGGCGCCAGGATCGAGCTGCCGCCCGCCAAGCCAGCCGTCACGCTGAGCCAGCCCAGATCGTGCTGCCCGCATTGCGGCCATCAGATCGCCTGGTACGAGAACATTCCCGTGCTCAGCTATCTGTTTCTGCGCGGCCGCTGCGCCGAGTGCAAAAAGCCCATCAGCCTGCGCTATCCCTTGATTGAGCTGATTTGCGCCGCCCTGTTTGCCTTCTGCCTGGGCCGCGACGGCCTGAGCGCTACCGGCTTTGCCTGGTGCGGCTTCAGCGCAGCGCTGCTGACACTTGCCTTGATAGACTGGGACACCACATTCCTGCCGGACTCCATCACTGTGCCCCTGCTCTGGGCCGGCCTGATCGCCTCCGCACTGCAGTGGACCAACGTACCTCTGCAGCAATCGCTGTGGGGTGCCGTCGCAGGCTATATGTCGCTGTGGCTGATCTTCTGGGCCTTCAAACTGGCCACCGGCAAGGAAGGCATGGGCTATGGCGACTTCAAGCTCTTTGCCGCGCTCGGTGCCTGGTTCGGCTGGCAGGCACTGGTGCCCATCATTCTCATGGCATCGGTCGTGGGTGCCGTCATCGGCATCGTGCTCAAGATCAACAGCCAGCTGCGCGAAGGCGGCTATGTACCCTTCGGCCCTTTTCTCGCGGGTGGCGGTTTTGTCAGCCTGATCTGGGGTCCCCAGGCCGTGCTCGGCTTTGCGGGTCTTTAAGCCATGCAAGCCTTGCCCGAGCGCTCACCATTCAGACTGGGACTGACGGGCGGCATTGGCAGCGGCAAAAGCACGGTTGCGGCCAGGCTGCAGACATGCGGCGCAGCGCTGATCGATGCCGACCATATCTCGCGCAGCCTGACGGCAAGCGGCGGCATGGCCCTGCCTTTTATCGCTCAGGCTTTTGGCGCTGACCTGATCGACGCCCATGGCGCTCTCAACCGCGCCCGCATGCGCGAGCTGGTCTTTGCCGATTCCTCCGCGCGGCAGCGCCTGGAAGCCATACTCCACCCCCTGATCGCCGAGCAGACCCGGCAGCAGCATGAAGCAGCCGTGGCGGCCGACAGCAAGCTGATCGTGCACGACATCCCGCTGCTGGTCGAATCCGGCCACTGGCGAACCAGGCTCGATGGCGTGCTGGTCGTGGACTGCCGCGAGAGCACGCAGACGGAGCGCGTCATGGCGCGCAGCGCTCTGAGCCGCGAGGCCATTCAGGCCATCATCGACGCCCAGGCCACGCGCACGCAGCGCCTGGCAGCGGCCGACTGGGTCGTCTACAACGATGACGGGGTCACAATCGAAACTCTCCACGCATATACCGATCAAATCGCTGCATGGTTCGGGCTATGATGCAGGCCATGGCTTGGCCTGTGCGTGTGATCGCCGCATGTGCACGTTGACCGCTGATTCCTGTGCGCCTCGAGGAGCCCAGCAAACGTGATCCTGTACGAATATCCTTTTAACGAGCGTCTGAGAACTTATCTGCGCCTTGAGCAGCTGTATCGCCGTCTGCGCGAGCTGCTGACCCGCGCACATTCGGTCGATCATCACTTCGCCCTGATCACCATCTTCGAGATCATGGATGTGGCCTCGCGCAGCGATCTTCGCGCCGATGTCATCAAGGATCTGGAACGCCAGAAGCACCTGCTGGACGTGCTGCGCGACAACCCCGATATTTCCCAGCACATGCTGCACCAGGTGGCGCGTCAGGTGGAAGGCTGCTTTGCCACCATCAATGCACAGACCGGCAAGACCGGCCAGGCGCTGACCGAGAACGAATGGCTGATGTCCATCCGCAGCCGCGTGGGCATACCCGGCGGCACCTGCAGTTTCGACCTGCCGGCCTATCACGCTTGGCAGAACCTCGATCCGCGTTACCGCCAGCGCGACCTCGAAGACTGGGCCGGCGAGCTGACCCCGCTGGGCCAGGCGCTGGAGCTGATTCTGCAGCTGCTGCGCGAGACCGGCATTCCCCAGCGCGTGGTGGCCGAGCATGGCGTGTTCCAGCAGGCCATGCCGGCCGGCCGCAGCTTCCAGCTGCTGCGCCTGCGCATAGACCCGCATCTGAATCTGGTGCCGGAGATCAGCGGCAACCGCCTGCTGGTATCGGTGCGCCTGCTCAAGCTGGCCAATGGCGGCAAGCCCCAGCCCAGCAATGACGACGCGTCTTTCGAGCTGACGCTCTGCGCCTGAGCCGCAGGCAGTCTTCTCTCTCCATCGAGCCGCAGCTTGCGGCTCGCTGTCTTTCAGGGTCGGCCACCCGTGTTTTCCAGCTGTGATACATCTACGCCATGAGCACTGACAAGCAATCCCCCACCATGGTGAAATGCCCGACCTGCGGCGGCCCCAGCGTTTTTTTGCCCAGCAACAAGTTCCGCCCCTTCTGCAGCGAGCGTTGCCGCAATATCGACCTGGGCGCCTGGGGCAATGAAGAGTTCCGCGTTCCGGCTCAGACGCCTCCCGAAGATGCGCCGTTTGGCGATCCGCGCACCGAAAACCAATAGCCTTCAGCAAAAACAAGAGCGACTTTCGCCCGATATTTCTTGATTTCAGCTTGATTACCCAAGCAAATCCAGACTCACCGTACGCAAGGCGCTCTCCATTCAGGAGCGTAACGCTTCAATCCACGGGTTGCTGCGCCTCGTAATGGCTTTGATCAAAGACCAGGCCGCGCTCCTCGCTCAGCCATTGCAGCACAGGATAGGCGCCCGGCAGGACCGGGTGCACATCAAGCGGCAACTGCTGCCAGGCCATCTGCTGACCCTCGCGCATCTCGAACTCGCCCGACCATTGCGTCACCTTGCACCAGTGCAGACGCACCAGCGCATGCGGGTAGTCATGCTCGGTCACCTTCCAGGCATGGGCATGGCCGATGGTCACGCCCAGCTCTTCGATCAGCTCTCGGCGCAAAGCCTGTTCCACGCTTTCCCCGGCCTCCAGCTTGCCGCCAGGAAACTCCCAGTAGCCCGCATAAGGCTTGCCTGCAGGGCGGCTTGAAATCAGCAGCGCCCCATCGGATTCGCGCAACAGCACGCCCACGGCCACTTCCGTGTGCTTGCGCTGCGCCTGTGTTTCAGCAGTCACTTCCACAACACTCTTTCTTCATTCCAGGTCTGCTTCTTCAGCCAGACCGTCCACATCTTCAATGCGCTTCTTGACCGTCACAGGGCGCTCATTGCGGCCTGCATAGTCGCGCGCGAACTGGTGGGCCACACGACCGCTGCGCGAGCCGCGCTCCAGCGCCCAGACCAGGGCTTCGGGCCTGGCCGCCTCGATGGTGGCCTGATCCATGCCCAGCGCGGACAGCCACTGCGCCACCACGCGCAGGTATTCGTCCTGGCTGAAGGGGTAGAAGCTCACCCAGAGACCGAAGCGCTCGGACAGGGAAATCTTTTCCTCCACCACCTCACCGGGATGGATCTCGCCGTTCTCGCTTTTTTGCTGCGCCAGGTTGTCCGTCATGTACTCGGGCAACAGATGGCGGCGATTGCTGGTGGCATAGACCAGCACATTGGCCGTGGCTGCGGAAACCGAGCCATCCAGCATGGACTTCATGGCCTTGTAGCCGGGCTCGCCCTCTTCAAAGCTCAGATCATCGCAATAGATGATGAACTTCTCGCTCCGGCCAGCGACCACGTCGACGATGTCGGGCAGATCGGTCAGATCGGCCTTGTCCACCTCGATCAGACGCAGGCCCTGGGGCGCATAGCTGTGCAGGCAGGCGCGGATCAACGAAGACTTGCCCGTGCCGCGCGCGCCCGTCAGCAACACATTGTTGGCCGTGCGACCGCTGACGAACTGCTCGGTATTGCGGGCAATCTTTTCCTTTTGCACATCGATGTTCTGCAGATCGGACAGCTGCATGGCGCCCACATGGCGAACCGGCTCCAGCACACCGCAGCCGTTGGCGCGCTTGCGGTAGCGCCAGGCAATCGCTGCATCCCAGTCGGCGGGCGCCTGCAGGGGCTGGGGCAGCACGGATTCGATGCGCTGCATCAATTGCTCGGCACGCTCGACCAAGCGCTCCAAAGGGTTCATCACATCTTGCACGACCAGATCTCCATATTTTTTATAGCTTCTTGCGCTTTCCCAATCTTGATTTCAGAATAAAAAGCAATCAAAACTCAATACAGACAAACGCAAGCAGCTCCTGAAATTGAAGCGCCCAAATAGGGGCGCTCACCAGCAAGGGACAGCAAGCAAGCGCCGCCGCGCAGCGAGGCTGTCGTCCCCCTCCCATAGCGCGCAGCGCGTAGATAGAGGGGAAAGCGGCGGGGCCACCCAGGCGGGGCCGCTCAGGGGGTGATCATTTACGACCGGTAATCCGCATTGATCGTCACATATTCGTGACTCAGATCGCAGGTCCATACCGTCTGTGCGGCATCGCCACGACCCAGCACCACGCGCACCACGATCTCCTGCTGCTTCATCACGCGCTGGCCGTCTTCTTCCTTGTAGGAAGGATTGCGGCCGCCGTCGACCACCACATGCACATCGTCCAGGTACAGATCGATTTGGGTCTGATCCAGATCGGCAATGCCGGCATAGCCCACAGCGGCCAGGATGCGGCCCAGGTTGGGGTCGGAAGCAAAAAAGGCCGTCTTGACCAGGGGCGAGTGGGCAATGGAGTAAGCGACCAGACGGCACTCTTCCTCATTCCTGCCGCCCTCGACCTTGACGCTGATGAACTTGGTGGCGCCCTCGCCATCGCGCACAATGGCTTGGGCGAGCTTTTGTGCCACTTCCAGCAATGCTGCCTTGAGCTGCTCGCCCTCGGCGCTGGAGAGCGCCGTGATCTGTGCATTGCCGGCCTTGTGGGTGGCGATCAGCACGAACGAGTCATTGGTGGAGGTGTCGCCGTCGATGGTCACGCGGTTGAAGGAGCCGTCGGCCAGCTCCTTGACCAGGGGCTGCAGCAGCTCGGGTGCGATCGCCGCATCCGTGGCCAGAAAGCCCAGCATGGTCGCCATATTGGGACGGATCATGCCCGCGCCCTTGCTGATGCCGGTGATGGAGACCGTCTTGCCACCAATGCCGATGCTGCGGCTGAAGGCCTTGGGCAAGGTGTCGGTGGTCATGATGCCTTCGGCAGCCGTGGCCCAGTTGTCAGCCTTGGCGGCAGCAATGGCCTTGGGCATGCCCGCCACGATGCGGTCCACGGGCAGCTCTTCCATGATCACGCCGGTGGAGAAAGGCAGGATCTGGCCTGCGCTCAGGTCCAGCTCCCGGGCCAGCGCAGCGCAGGTGGCGCGGGCATTGGCCAGACCGGCGGCGCCGGTGCCGGCATTGGCATTGCCGGTGTTGACGACCATGGCACGGATACCGGTGCCGGCCGCCAGATGCTCGCGGCAGATCTGCACGGGAGCGGCGCAGAAACGGTTCTGGGTGAACACGCCGGCCACCGAGGCACCTTCGTCGAGCAGAAACACCGTCAGGTCCTTGCGATTGGCCTTGCGCACGCCGGCTTCGGTCACACCAATGCGAACGCCATTGATCGCCAGCAGATCAGCGGCGACGGGAGCGGAAAGATTCACGGACATTTCTGTATGTTCCTAGAAAAGTGGAAAACACCCCCTGAGCCACTGCGCGGCTTCCCCCTCTCTCGCCTGGCGGGAGGGGGACGACATCCTCGCTGCGGGGCGGCCCTTGCTCGATGTCTCTCGCCTGGAGCACGCCACTGATTCACAGTCCGCGGGGCAAGTTCGGACTGCAAGCAAAACGTTCCCCATTATCGGAACAAACAGAGGCCTGATCGGACTTGCCGGATTTTGTTGCGCAAAAAGCTGCGCCCCAATGCAAACACGGGCCGCAGCCCGTGTTGTTCGATAACGCACACTCCAAGCCAGAGACGGCCAGCAAGGAGCGTCCCACAGCCATGAGTCCCCTTCCTGGGGTAAGGCGCAAAGCGCCTCAGGGGGTTAGGACAGCTTGCCGTGGCAAAGCTTGAACTTCTTGCCGCTGCCGCAGGGGCAGGGGTCGTTGCGGCCCACATGCACGCCCTCGGGCATGGCCAGAGGCTCGGCGAGCGTCACGTCGTCCTCGATGCTCATGCCTTCGGTATCCGAGGGCGAGGCATAGCTCATGTGCTCCAGGCTCTGGGCACCGCGCTCGTTCATGGCGACGGCAGCTTCGTCCATCTCTTCGCGCGAGCGGACCTGCACCGTCATCAGCACACGGGTGACTTCGGTCTTGACCTGATCGATCAGCTGGCGGAACAGCTCGAATGCCTCGCGCTTGTATTCCTGCTTGGGCTGCTTCTGGGCATAGCCGCGCAGGTGAATGCCCTGGCGCAGATAGTCCAGCGCGGCCAGATGGTCGCGCCAGTTGGTGTCGAAGCTCTGCAGCAGCACGGCACGCTGGAACTGCGTGAAGTTCTCCTGACCGATCAGAGCCACCTTGGCATCGAACAGATCGTGGGCCGCCTTGACGACCTTTTCCAGAATCTCTTCGTCGGTGATGGATTCCGAACCCGCCACGTCCTGCTGCAATGGCAGGTCGATCTGCCATTCGCTGGCCAGCGCCTTTTCCAGGCCGGGCACGTCCCACTGCTCTTCCATGGACTCGGCCGGCACATACTGGCGCACCAGGTCGGTGATCACGTCCTCGCGCATGGCGGCCAGCATGCCGTTCAGATCGGTCGAATCCAGAATGTCGTTGCGCTGCTGGTAGATCACCTTGCGCTGGTCGTTCGCCACATCGTCATATTCGAGCAGCTGCTTGCGCATGTCGAAGTTGCGGGCTTCCACCTTGCGCTGTGCAGACTCGATGGAGCGGGTCACGATGCCAGCCTCGATGGCTTCGCCTTCGGGCATCTTCAGGCGGTCCATGATGGCCTTGACACGGTCGCCCGCGAAGATGCGCATCAGCTGGTCGTCCAGACTCAGATAGAAGCGCGAGGAACCGGGATCGCCCTGACGGCCCGAACGGCCGCGCAGCTGGTTGTCGATACGGCGCGACTCGTGACGCTCGGTGGCGATGATGCGCAGACCGCCCAGGGCCACGATCTTGTCGTGGGCCACTTGCCAGTCGGCACGCAGTTGCTCGATCTGCTGATTGCGCTCTGCCTCGCTCAGCGCCTCGTTGCTCTCGATGGCCTTGAGCTGCTTGTCGATATTGCCGCCCAGCACGATGTCGGTACCACGGCCGGCCATATTGGTGGCGATGGTGATCATGCCTTCACTGCCCGCCTGGGCAATGATGTCGGCCTCGCGCTCATGCTGCTTGGCGTTGAGCACCTGATGGGGCAGCTTCTCGCGGGTCAGCAGCTGGTCGATGATTTCGGAGTTCTCGATCGAGGTCGTGCCGACCAGCACGGGCTGGCCGCGCTCGTAGCACTCGCGGATATCCTTGATCGCTGCATCGTACTTTTCCTTGGTGGTCTTGTAGACGCGATCGAGCTGATCCTGGCGCTTGCTGGGCTTGTTGGGCGGCACGACCACGGTCTCCAGGCCATAGATTTCCTGGAATTCGTAGGCTTCGGTGTCGGCCGTCCCGGTCATGCCCGACAGCTTCTTGTACAGACGGAAGTAGTTCTGGAAGGTGATCGAGGCCATGGTCTGGTTCTCGGCCTGAATGGCCACACCTTCCTTGGCTTCCACAGCCTGATGCAGGCCATCGCTCCAGCGGCGGCCTGCCATCAGGCGGCCGGTGAACTCGTCCACGATCACGATTTCGTCGTTCTGCACCACATAGTGCTGATCGCGGAAGTACAGCTGGTTGGCACGCAGCGCGGCGTACAGATGGTGCACCAGAGAGATATTGGAGGGATCGTAGAGCGACGAGCCTTCGGTGATCAGGCCGGCATGGCTCAGCAGGCGCTCGGCCGCTTCATAGCCCTGGTCGGTCAGATAGACCTGATGGGATTTTTCATCGACCGTAAAGTCGCCGGGCTTGGTCACGCCTTCGCCCGTGCGGGGATCGGCTTCGCCTTCCTGACGCACCAGATTCGGCACGATCTGATTCATGGCCACATACATGGCCGTGTGATCCTCGGCCGGGCCGGAGATGATCAGCGGAGTACGCGCCTCGTCGATCAGAATCGAGTCCACCTCGTCGACGATGGCGTAGTTCAGCACGCGCTGCACACGGTCGCCGGGCTCATACACCATGTTGTCACGCAGGTAGTCGAAGCCGTACTCGTTGTTCGTACCGTAGGTGATGTCGGAGTTGTAGGCCTGCTGCTTTTGCTCGCGCGACAGATTGGGCAGGTTGATGCCCACCGACAGACCGAGGAAGTTATAGAGGCGAGCCATGGTCATGGCATCGCGGTTGGCCAGGTAATCGTTGACGGTCACCACATGCACGCCCTCTCCCGACAGGGCATTGAGGTACACGGGCAGCGTCGCGGTCAGCGTCTTGCCTTCACCGGTGCGCATTTCGGCAATCTTGCCGTCATGCAGCGCCATGGCGCCCAGCATCTGCACGTCAAAGTGACGCATCTTCATGACGCGCTTGGAGCCTTCGCGCACCACGGCAAAGGCTTCGGGCAACAGCTCGTCCAGCGCCTCGCCCTTGGCAACGCGATCCTTGAACTCCTGCGTCTTGGCGCGCAATGCCTCATCGCTGAGCTTTTCGTACTCAGGCTCCATCGCATTGATGCGAGCGACTGTCTTACGGTATTGCTTGAGCAACCGGTCATTGCGGCTGCCGAACAGTTTGGTGAGGAAATTGGTGGCCATGCGTGCGAAGGCACATCGCTTTTTTGCCGGTTGCGCAAAGCAATGTGTCCAGAATTCCTTGATTGTTGGTCTTCAGATGGGGCCGTCCCCGGGGCCGTCAAGAGCCACACCCAAAATAGGTGAAAAACCTCCTGGCGCCTCCAAAACAGGAACAGGACCAAAAAAATCATTCTAACCGCGCAGGCCTGTCCTGGTTTTGCGCTACTTCAGAGTAGCTACGGGAATGCATTGCTGGCGCAAACGGCCCGCACTGCCGCATGCATTGCCGACTGCGCTAAGCTTGGGCTTCGCCCAGCCAAACCGCCGCCACCCGCATGACCATTGTTCGCCGTCATCACGCCGTTACCGCCATCCATGCCATGGAGTCGTCTCCCCCATTGGCGCGCCTGGCAGCGCTGACGCAGGATTCCAGCAACCGGCTCAAGGCGGTCATGCCGCTGGTGCCGCCCATGCTGCGCGCCAGCCTGCAGGCAGGACCCATTGAGGAAGACGGCTGGTGCCTGATTGTGAAAAATAATGCGGCGGCGGCCAAAGTGCGCCAACTGCTGCCCGCCATGGCCGCCCATCTGCGCACCAAAGGCTGGGCCGTCACCAGCATACGCATCAAAGTTCAGGCCTGATAAGGCTTTTTAGGCACTGAAAAACAAAAAAGGCCTCCGAAGAGACCTATTTGTTTGGTGCCGGTTGTCGGATTCGAACTGACGACCTACCGCTTACAAGGCGGGTGCTCTACCAACTGAGCTAAACCGGCGAAGACTGAATTCTAACGTAGAAAAACAGCCCCAAAAGAAGAAACCCGAATTTTCTTGGCTTGCCCTCGGGCCTCCGATTCCAGGACTTCTCTGCGCTTATTTCACACGCTTGAGCGCCGGACGGCCACCTGCAGGCGGAGGCGTACGAGGAGCATCCTCTTCGCCGGAAGCCTCTGCTTCGGCCTTGACGGGAACCAGCTGCACCACACGCTCGGCCGAGGATTCTTCATCCGACTCCATATCGGGCTCGCTATCGTCCATCAATGGCACATCGCCATCCTCGGAGACTTCGTCCTCCTCGGACGGGAAGGCCATGCCCTGGCCGGTCTCGCGGGCATAGATGGCCATGACGTTTGCCACGGGCACCATGATTTCCCGGGACTGGCCGCCAAAGCGTGCCTTGAATTCCACGTACTCGTTGCCGATCAGCAGGCCGCTGGTCGCGTCGTAGCTGATGTTGAGCACGATCTGGCCGTCGCGTACAAACTCCATGGGCACCTGGGTGCTGCGATCCACACGCACGGCGATATGCGGCGTCAAGCCATTGTCGGTACACCATTCAAACAAAGCCCGCAGCAGATACGGACGGGTTGAAGTCGTTTCAGGGGCTGTCATCTCGTTTCCTGACGAATCAAATCCAGAAGATTGCAAAGACAAAAAAGCGGGCAGATGAAGGAAATCCCTTCAGCATGCCCGCTCTGCGCTCATGTGCAATTACTTGCGCATGACCTTTTCGGAAGGCGTCAGCGCTTCAATGTAAGCCGGACGCGAGAAGATGCGCTCGGCATACTTGAGCAAAGGAGCGGCATTCTTGGACAGCTCGATGCCGTAGTAGTCCAGGCGCCACAGCAGCGGAGCAATGGCCACGTCCAGCATGGAGAAGTTCTCGCCCATGATGTACTTGTTCTTCAGGAAGATGGGCGCCATCTGGGTCAGGCGATCGCGGATATGGGCACGGGCCTTTTCCAGAGCCTTTTCATTGCCCTTGACGTTGCGCTCTTCGAGTGCGCTCACGTGCACGAACAGTTCCTTTTCGAAGTTCAGCAGGAACAGGCGCACACGGGCCCGATCCACGGGGTCGCCAGGCATCAGCTGGGGATGGGGAAAGCGCTCATCGATGTACTCGTTGATGATGTTGGACTCGTACAGGATCAGGTCGCGCTCGACCAGGATTGGCACTTGACCATAGGGGTTCATCACGGCGATCTCTTCGGGCTTGCTGAACAAGTCCACATCGCGGATCTCGAAATCCATGCCTTTTTCAAACAGCACAAAGCGGCAGCGGTGTGAGAAGGGGCAAGTCGTTCCCGAATAAAGCACCATCATGGTGGAGACTCCTAAAAATCAAAAAGAGTGGGTTGCCCACGGCACCCCACTCTGCACTAACACGGTTTGGCTGCAGACAACTGCTGCACGGCGGCAAAGCTTATTTCACGTCTTTCCAGAACGCGGCATTCAGGCGCCAAGCGATAAAGATGAAGATACCCAGGAAAATCAAAACGCCCACCCCTATACGGGTTCGGGTGTTCTGAGCCGGCTCCCCCATCCATTGCAGGTAATTCACCAGATCGCCAACTGCCTGATCGTACTGCACTGCGCTCATCTTGCCAGGAGACACCTGCTCCCAACCCTTGAAGACCTGGGTCTTAGTTCCGTGGTCGTCATGCTCTTCGAAGATGGCGCGACGCTCGCCCTGCAGCTCCCACAGCGCATGCGGCATGCCTACGCTGGGAAAGGAGAGATTATTCCAGCCTGTGGCCTTGGTGTCATCCCTGTAGAAAGTACGCAAGAAGGTATACAGGTAATCGGCACCCGAGCCGCCCGAGCCGGCGCGTGAGCGCGCAATCACCGTCAGATCGGGAGGATTGGCACCGAACCACTCCTTGGCCTCCTTGGGATTGATGGCGGCCTTCATGGTCTCACCCACCTTGTCGGTGGAAAACAGCAGATTGTCCTTGATGTCCTGCTCGGTCAGACCGATGTCCTTCAAGCGGTTGAAACGCATGAAGGCAGCGGAGTGGCAGCTCAGGCAGTAGTTGACAAAGATCTTGGCACCATTTTGCAGGGATGCCGTATTGCTGGTGTTGACCGGCGCCTTGTCCCAGTGGATGCCGCCTTCGGAGGCTTGCGCAGCACCGGCGATACCCAGGGCCGCAACCAGGGTCAGAATCAGTTTCTTCATTCTTGTTCTCTCCTGCTTCAGTGAGGCTTGAAGGTCACACGCTCGGGCACGGGCTTGGTCTCGCCCAAGCGACTCCACCAGGGCATGAGCAGGAAGAAGCCGAAGTAGAACAGCGTGCCGACCTGAGACACCTTCTCGCCAATCGGCGACGGAGGCTGCACACCCAGATAGGCGAGGACGACGAAATTCACCACAAACACGGCATACACATACTTGTGCCAGCTGGGACGATAGCGGATCGACTTGACCGGGCTGCAATCGAGCCAGGGCAGGGCAAACAGGATGATGACCGCACCGCCCATGACGACCACACCCCAGAACTTGGCGTCGATGGACAGCATCATGGCGATGGCACCCAGGGCCACGATGGCGACGGCGCCCTTGGCAAAACCGGGCAGGCGCGACTTGAGAATGCCGTAGCCGGCACCCAGCACCACGCAGGCGATCAGCACATACATCATCTCGCCGGTGATGGCACGCAGCATCGAGTAAAACGGCGTGAAATACCAGACGGGCGCAATGTGATTGGGCGTCTGCAGAGGATCGGCGGGGATGAAGTTGTTGTACTCCAGGAAGTAGCCGCCGAACTCGGGCGCAAAGAACACCACGGCCGAGAACAGGAACAGGAACACCGTCACGCCAAAGATGTCATGCACCGTGTAGTAGGGGTGGAAGGGAATGCCATCCAGAGGGTGGCCCTTTTCATCCTTGGGTGCATTCGGGCCCTTGATCTCGATACCGTCGGGATTGTTGGAGCCCACATCGTGCAGCGCCAGCAAGTGCGCCACGACCAGACCCAGCAGCACCAGGGGCACGGCAATCACGTGGAAGCTGAAGAAGCGGTTCAGCGTCGCATCGCCCACCACAAAGTCGCCACGGATCAGCAAGGCCAGATCGGGGCCGACAAAGGGGATGGCGGAGAACAGGTTCACGATCACCTGGGCGCCCCAGTACGACATCTGCCCCCAGGGCAGCAGATAGCCCATGAAGGCTTCGGCCATCAGCACCAGGAAGATGGCGCAACCGAAGATCCAGACCAGTTCGCGCGGCTTGCGGTAAGAACCGTACAGAAGACCGCGAAACATATGCAGATAGACCACGACAAAGAACGCCGAGGCGCCCGTGGAGTGCATATAGCGGATCAGCCAGCCCCAGGGCACATCACGCATGATGTATTCCACCGAAGCAAACGCCTTTTCGGCGTCGGGCTTGTAGTGCATCACCAGGAAGATGCCGGTGACGATCTGGATCACCAGCACCAGCAGCGCCAGCGAGCCGAAGATGTACCAGAAGTTGAAGTTCTTGGGCGCGTAGTACTCCGACATATGGACGCGGTATGCATCGAATGCCGTCGGAAACCGGTTCTCCAGCCAGTTCATGGCCTTCGCTCCGGTCGTGGAGTTCGGGTCGATTTGCTTGAATTCGTGGGCCATTGTTCTTGTCTCCCTCAGGCTGCCTTGGTGTCTTCACCAATCAGCAGCTTGGTGTCGGACAGATACATATGTGGCGGCACCTGCAGGTTGTCCGGCGCTGGCTTGTTCTTGAACACCCGGCCGGCCATGTCGAAGGTGGAACCATGGCAGGGGCACAGGAACCCCCCCTTCCAGTCTGCGGGCAGCGAAGGCTGAGGCCCCGCGACGAACTTGTCGGAGGGAGAGCAGCCCAGGTGGGTGCAGATGCCCACGACCACGAGGATTTCAGGCTTGATGGAGCGCGCTTCATTTTGCGCATAGGGCGGCGTGAACTCTTCGGGATGACGCACCGATTTCGGGTCCGCCAGTTCGCCATCGAGGCCAGGCAAGTCCTTGAGCTGCTCGGGTGTGCGCTTGATGATCCACACCGGCTTGCCACGCCACTCGACGGTGAGCTTCTCACCATCCTTGAGACTGGAGATATCCACCTCTACCGCAGCACCTGCTGCCTTGGCTTTTTCAGAAGGCTGGAAGGAGCTCACAAAAGGGACGGCCGTTGCCACACCGCCCACGGCACCAGCACATGCTGACGTGATGATCCACGTGCGCTTGCTGGAGTCGACTGGAGAGTCACTCATGGATTTCCTCGAAGTACATCGCTTGATTTGGGGTCAGCTGCAAATTCTAGCGGCGGGGTTATGGTTATTCCAGCCCCAGTCCGACGTTGACAACCGCCAAAGTCACGCAATACTGCGCTATCTCAAACTCTTAGTGACTGGAACTGCTTATGGGCATGATGCAAGAATTCCGTGAGTTCGCAATCAAGGGAAACGTCATGGATCTTGCCGTCGGCGTGATCATCGGCGGCGCGTTCGGGAAAATCGTTGATTCCGTGGTCAACGACCTGATCATGCCTCTGGTGGGTCTGTTCTTCGGCAAGCTGGATTTCTCCAATCTGTTCGTCGTTCTGGGCACCATGCCCGAGGGAGTTCCACGCACCCTGGATGCGCTGAAAAAAGCCGGCATTCCTGTATTTGCCTACGGCAACTTCATCACCGTTGCCGTGAACTTCGTGATTCTGGCCTTCATCATTTTCATGATGGTCAAGCAGATCAACCGCCTCAAGCGCGAGGCACCTGCGGCACCGGAGCAAGCACCCGCTACGCCTGAAGACATTCAGCTGCTGCGCGAGATCCGCGACAGCCTCAATCGCAAGGCCTGAGATCCTTCAGGTCCGATGACTGCAAGCCTGCCGGCCCCGGCAGGCTTTTTTCATGGGGCGCTGCCGTGCATGCATGCGGACGGAAATCGCACCGAACCGCCGCTGAGGACGCGTCAGATCGCCAGACTGCGTGCCATGTGTACGGCTTCGAGCAGGCTGGCCTCGTCGGCCACGCCCTGACCTGCAATGTCAAAGGCCGTGCCATGGTCGGGACTGGTGCGTACCAGCGGCAAACCGAGGGTCACGTTGACGCCTTTTTCCACACCCAAATATTTGACTGGGATCAACCCTTGGTCGTGGTACATCGCCAACACCACATCGAATTCACCCGGGTGGGCTGGCGTATTTCGCGCCCGCATGAAGACCGTGTCCGGCGCAAACGGCCCCTGCACATCCATGCCTTCGGCCTGCGCTGCGGCGATCGCCGGGGCAATGATCTCGATTTCCTCACGCCCGAAGATGCCGCCCTCGCCCGCATGCGGATTGAGCCCGGCCACGGCCATGCGCGGCGCGCGTCCCAGGTTCCTGCCCAGCGCCTGATGCGTGATGCGCAAGGTCTGCAGGATCTGCGGCCCGGTCATGGCCTCGATGGCCTCGCGCAGCGACACATGGATGCTGACCAGCACGGTGCGCAACTCGTCATTGGCCAGCATCATGCGCACCGGCATCTGCTCGAGCGAAACGCCCGCATGGGCGGCCGCCTCGGCCTGCAGAAGTTCCGTGTGCCCGGGGAAAGTCACGCCTGCCAGATGCAGCGCCTCCTTGTGCAAGGGCGCCGTGACCAGGGCGGCAATCTCGCCACGCAAAGCCGCTTGGGCGGCCCAGACCACGCATTGCGCCGCGGCCTGCCCGGCCGCTGCGCAAATCTGGCCATAGGGCTGAGGCCCCGCCAGCCCCGGCAAGTTCAGCAGCGCGACGGCACCTTCCGGCACAGACCAGGCTTCGCCCGGCTCATCGATCACCACCACCGGCTGGGCGATGGCCTGATCGCCGTCGGCAGCACGGGCGGCCAGCGCCGTGGCGCGGCGCAAAGTCTGCAACTCGCCCACCACAAAGCAGCCGCGCATGGCCTGCGGTGCAGCCCGGAAGGCCTTGGCGATGATTTCAGGCCCTATGCCTGCGCAGTCGCCCTGGGTGATGGCGATGGTTTGGGTTGAAGCAATGACGGACATAGGCATCAGGGTCGCCGCAAGCTCCTCTGCTATCAAGTGCTTGCAGCCATCAAAAGTGAGAGACGAAGGTCCGGAACCGGATCAGGCCGGGTTGTCGATATCGATGAAGAGGTGCTCCAGCCCGCACTCCTGGGCCACATGGGCGGCCACGGCCGGCGCGCCGTAGCGCTCGGTGGCATGATGGCCGGCAGCGATAAAGCTCACCCCCATCTCTCGCGCCAGATGCATCTGGGGCTCGGAGATCTCGCCGGTGATATAGGCATCGGCGCCGGCGGCAATCGCGGACTCGAAAAAGCCCTGCGCCCCTCCGGTGCACCAGGCCAGCTTGCGGATCGGCTTGTGCTCCTGCAAACCGGCCAGCGTCACCTTGCGCCCCAGCACGCTTTGCACATGCTCGGCCAGAGCGGCGGCATCGGCAAAGTCCACATCCGCCAGCCAGCCCAGATTCTGTTCGCCGAAGGCCGCCTGACCCTGCACGCCCAGCCGCGCACCGAGTTGCGCGTTGTTGCCCAGTTCGGCATGGGCATCCAGCGGCAGGTGATAGGCAAACAGATTGATGTCATACGCCAGCAGCAGGCGGATGCGCTCCTTGAGCCAGCCCGTGATGCGCCCATCCATGCCGCGCCAGAACAGGCCGTGATGCACGAAGATGGCGTCGGCTCGGGCCTCGATCGCAGCTTCGATCAGGGCGCGACTGGCCGTCACACCGCTGACGATGCGACCAATCTCGCTCCTGCCTTCGACCTGCAGGCCGTTGGGTCCGTAGTCCTTGAAACGTTCGGGCTGCAGCAAGGCATCGAATGCCTGCAGCATGTCTTGGCGGGTAGTCATCATGAGCATGATTGTCGCACCCTGCCTGTTTCAAAGTAAGGAGCACTTATCGCATTTTTAACAAGGATTTCAACATTAAAAATATCTGAAGATATTGATAAACATGCGATAGAAGCTATGCTTTTTAAGTGAACAGACTTCGGTACTGATCACGCAGCAGGTTTTTCTGCACCTTGCCCATGGTGTTGCGCGGCAGCTCTGGGACGACAAAGCAGCGCTTGGGAATCTTGAAGTTGGCGAGCTGCGCTTTCAGCTGCGCGACGATCGCATCGCTGCCGGGCGAATGACCCGGCCTGGCGACAACCACCGCCACGCCCACCTCGCCGAAATCCGGGTGCGGCACACCGACCAGAGCGCTCTCGGCCACGCCGGGCATCTCGTTGATGAAGCCTTCGATCTCCGCCGGGTAGACGTTGTAGCCACCGCTGATGATCAAATCCTTGCTGCGGCCCACGATGGTGATATAGCCGCGCTCATCGAGCTTGCCGACGTCGCCGGTCCTGAACCAGCCGTCGGCCGTGAACTCCTGTGCCGTCTTTTCTGGCATGCGCCAATAGCCTTTGAAGACATTGGGTCCCTGGACCTCTATGGCGCCGACCTCGCCCGTGGGCAGCGGCTGGCCGTTGTCGCCCGCCACGCGCACGCCCACACCGGGCAGCGCAAAGCCCACGGTGCCGCCGCGGCGCTCGTCCTGGCCGCCGTGGCGCGCATCGGGCTCGTAAGGATTGGAGGCAAGCATGATGGTCTCGCTCATGCCATAGCGCTCCAGGATGGTGTGGCCGGTGCGCTGGCGCCACTCGCCAAAGGTTTCGATCAGCAGCGGCGCGGAGCCGGAGATGAACAGCCGCATCCGGCTGGCCGCCTCCCTGGTCAGGGTCGGCTCGGCCAGCATCCGCACATACAGCGTCGGCACGCCCATGAACACGGTGGCGCGCGACATGGCGGCGATCACGGCCCTGGCGTCGAATTTCGCCATCCAGATGATCTTGCTGCCATTGATCAGCGCGCCGTGGATGGCGACGAACAGCCCGTGCGCATGGAAGATAGGCAAGGCGTGGATCAGCACGTCGCCGCCCTGCTCGCGCGTGCGCCAGCCCCAGTACTGCTTGAGCATGAGTGCGTTCGAGAGCAGATTGCCATGCGAGAGCACCGCCCCCTTGCTGCGGCCCGTGGTGCCGCTGGTGTAGAGAATGGCGGCCAGATCATCGGCCTGGCACGGCGCCGGCGCATGCACGTCGTCGAAGCGCAGCGCCTGCTCCAGCAGGCTGCCGTCCTGCGCTTCGCCCAGCGTGAAGACATGCTGCGTGCCGCAGGCTGCAGCCACCTTTGCCACCCAGTGCGCATTGCCGGGCGTGCACACCACCACGGCGGGCTCTGCATTGCCGATGAAATATTCGATCTCGGCGCTCTGGTAGGCGGTGTTGAGCGGCAAGAACACATGGCCCGCACGCAAGGTGGCCAGGTACAGCATCAGCGCCTCGACCGACTTTTCCACCTGCACCGCAATACGGCTTGCGGCGGGCAGATCGAGCGAAGCCAGCAGATTCGCCATGCGCGCACTCATGCGGTCCAGGTCGCGCCAGGTGTAGACAAGCGGCTCGCCTGCGGATGCCAGGGGCGATACGGCCTCGATGGCGACCTCATCCAGATCGGCCGGAAAGGCGGCACGCAGTGCGGTGAACATATTGTGGTGGGACATACGAAGAACTCTCTTGGGTGGATACCGGTTCATTGCCCTGCCATGGCACGCTCGGCAATGGTTTTTTGCTTCTTGCCATCGGCCTGGGCCCAGGCCTCGAACTCCTGGGGCGATGCCGAGGGGTAGGCCACGACGCCCTGCTTTTCAAGCTTGGCCTTCACTTCCGGGTCGCTCAAGGCCTGGCGGCTGGCCTCGAACAGCCTTTGCGTGATCTGCCCGGGCAGCTTGGCCGGCCCGTACAGACCGAACCAGAGCGTGAAGTCCGCCCCATCGATGCCGGACTCCTGCATGGCCGGCAGATCGGGAAATAGCTGCGAGCGCTGGGCCGTCGTCACGGCCATGATGCGCAGCTTGCCGCCAGCGGCCATCGGCATCACCGAAGGCGGCGTCCCGAAAGTCATATCCACATCGCCCGCACCCACGGCCTGAATCGACGGAGCGCCGCCCTTGAACGGCACATGCAGCATATCGATGCCGGCGGCATGCGCAAACGAGGCCCCCGCCAGATGCGTGACCACGCCGGTGCCGGACGAGGAATACGTCAGCTTGCCGGGATGCCTGCGGGCCTGCTCGATCAGACCCGCCACGGTTTTTTCGGGAAAGTCCTTTTTCACCGCCAGCAGCATGGGCGAGTCGCTCCAGCGCATGATGGGCGTGAAGCTCCGGACACCGTCGTAGCGCGCACTCTTGTAGAGAATCTGGTCCGTGCCATAGAGATTGGCGGAACCCAGCAGCAAGGTATAGCCGTCCGCAGGCGCGCGTGCCACCAGGTCCGACGCAATCGTCGTGCCTGCTCCGGGGCGGTTGTCCACCAGCACCGCCTGGTTCAACACCCGCCCCAGCTTTTCGCTGACGATGCGCGCCACCGCGTCGGCGCCGCCGCCAGGCGGAAAGCCCACCATCAGCGTGATGGGGCGCGACGGGTAGGCGTCCGCCAGTGCCAAGGCGCTGGCGCTCAGCAGGCAGGCCGATACCAATGCTTTCTTGAACATGCTTGTCTCCTTGATGGAAGGTGGGGCTGTTTTTCTTCGGCGCCAGTGCGGCGCTAGCGGCCTTTGAAAACCGGTACGCGCTTCTCGCGCCAGGCCAGACCGCCTTCACGCAGATCCACGGACTCGATCGAGCGCTGCACGTCGCGCGCAATCGCCTCGCGGTCTTGACGGCCGCAGGCAATCAGGTTCAGGTGTTTCTTCATGCCGGACAGGGGCAAGGGCGCCATCGCCGCCAGCGTCCCGGCCAGATTCGCCACGGTCTCGTCGAGCTCCGTTTGCGCCACCAGATGCGTCAAAAAGCCGCAGGCCTTCATCTGCTCGGCATCCAGGCGCTCGCAGGTCAGAAACAGGCGCTTGGCGGTATCGAGCCCCAGACGGCTGACATAGCGCTCCAGCCCCGAGGCGTAGAAATGCAGGCCCAGCCTTGCTGCGGGCATGAACATGTCCGCCGCCATCGAGCCCACGCGAAAGTCGCAAGCCAGCGCCAGATCGGTCGCGCCGCCATACACGCCGCCCTGGATGGCGACTATGGTCACCGCACGGCACTGCTCCACCGCATCCACCATCTCGCCGAAGCTGCTGCCTTCGCTCTGGCTGTTTTCGATTTGTGATATATCGTAGCCACTGCAGAAATGCTTGCCTTCGCTACGCAATACCAGCACCCGCACATCCTCCCTCTGATTGACGCATGCTATGCATTCAATGAGCACCGGCAAATCATCGGGCGCCAGACGGTTCGCCACCGTGGGGCGCTGGAGCGTGATGGTTGCAACACGGTCTTGGACATGCAGTCTTGGATTCATGCGTATCAGAAATATAAATAGATATATCTAATATTGAACAATGAACCCCAAACATCCACCAACGGCAGAAACCCTAGACGCGCTCAGCATGCAGGACCGCATCCGGCTGGCACTGGAGCAAGACCTGCGCAGCGGCGCATTGCGACCGGGTGCCGGCATCGACGAACAGGCACTGTGCGAGCGCTTCCAGGCTTCACGCACGCCGGTCCGCGAGGCCTTGCTGCTGCTGTCCGCCAAGGGGATGGTGAGCATTCTTCCACGCGTGGGCATCTACGTGCGCCACCTCGATCCCCGCGAGCTGATAGCGATGATGGAAGGGCTCGCCGAGCTGGAAGGCGTGCTGGCGCGCCTTGCGGCCCGGCGCATCAACGCCGAGCAGAGAACGCTGCTGCAAGCCGCTCTGGCGCAGACCGCTGCATATGCCCAGAAAGCCGATTCCATTGGCTACGAACAGGCGAATGCCAGACTGCATGATTTGATATATCAGTCTAGCGGAAACACCTTTATCGTCGAACAGACCCGCGAGGCCAGACTCAGGGTCGCGCCGTATCGCAGCAAGATGTTTGAAAAGCCGGAGCGCCTGCTGCACTCCCAGGCGGAGCATGAAACCGTGGTGGCCGCCATTCTGGCGGGCCACAGTGAAGTCGCTGCCGAGGCCATGCGCAACCATATATCGGCGGGCGGCAGCGCTTTTGCCGACATGGTGCTGAGCACCGTGTCCGCGCCCGTCATGCAGCCGCGCCGTCGCAAACGCGCGAGCAGCGAAAAAAAAGGCAGCCACTGCTGACTGCCTTTTTTCATCCGCCTGTGCAGGCTCACCCCTTGCGCGGCTGCCAGCCCTTGCAGGCCAGCGGCCAGAAGCCCATGGCCATGCCCAGCACGCCCATGGCCGCCACATAGTGGGCAGGAGCCATCACGTCCACCTGCTGCCACACGGACACCAGCATGGGAGTCAGGCCGCCGAACACGGCATAGGCCATGTTGTAGGAGAAGGACAGACCGGTAAAGCGCACTTCGGGCGGGAAGGCCCGCACGCCCACCACGGGCAGCAGCGAGATGGAGCCCACGAAGAAGCCCACGGTCGCATAGTTGCAGATCAGGGACGCCTCGTTGCCCGGCAGGTTCAGGTAGAACAGATAGGCCGTGGCCGTCATGCCGCCCCAGCCGACGAGCATGGTCAGCTTGGTGCCGATCCTGTCGGACAGCCAGCCCCAGAACACGCAGCCTATGGTCAGCGTCACGGTCGCCACGGCATTGGCCTTCAGGGCCATGGCAGGCTCGATGTGGAACACCTTCTGCAGATAGGCCGGCGTGAACAGAATCACCACCACAATCGCCGTGGACAGCACCCAGGTCATCAGCGCCACGACAACGCAGGCTTCGCGGTGGTCGCGCAAGATGGTCTTGATCGGCAGTTCGCGGTCAGCGGCCTTGCGGGCCTGCAGCTCCTGGAAGATGGGGGTCTCGTGCAGGAACTTGCGCAGATACACCGACACCAGACCGAAGACACCGCCCAGGATGAAGGGCAGGCGCCAGGCCCAGTCGTGGATCTCGCCCTGGCTGTAGGTGCTGTTGAGCCAGACCCCGATGATGGAGCCCAGGAAAATGCCGCCGGTAATGCCGGAAGTCAGTGCGCCGATGGCGAAGCCGTAGCGCTTTTCGGGCGCATGCTCGGCCACGAACACCCAGGCACCAGGCATTTCACCGCCGATGGCAGCACCTTGCATCACGCGCATCAGCAGCAGCAGGATGGGAGCGGCAAGGCCTATGGTTTCATAGGTCGGCAGCAGGCCGATGACCAGCGTGGGCACGGCCATCAGGAACACCGACAGCGTGAACATTTTCTTGCGGCCCAGGATGTCGCCGAAGTGGGCAATCAAGATGCCGCCGATGGGTCGTGCCAGGTAGCCGGCCGCGAAAATGCCCAGCGTCTGCAGCTGGCGCATCCACTCGGGCAGCGAAGCCGGAAAGAACAGGCTGCCGATCACATTGGCAAAAAAGACGAACACCACAAAGTCATAAAACTCCAGCGTTCCGCCCAGGGCCGATAAGCCCAGGGTCTTGTAGTCCTCCCGGTTCAGGAGGCGATTCTTCGCAGCAGCCGGCGCTTTGGCCGATGCAGCGTGGTCAAGCGTAGTCATGGTGTTTCCCAGATCGAACAACAGGACAGCGCGGATAAGGCCGCTGATCACGGGTCAACGTGCAGTGGCATACCGATTGCAGCGGGCTTCAGATGCAAAGCCACACCAGGCCGAATATGAGCACCTTGTGGGCAGTCACGGCGGCGTAAGCGCAGTCGAAAAAACATTCTAGGGTTTTCACTCATGGCTTCTGGCCGTGCAAAACTTTAGATGCCTGCAGTCCTATAGCCATCGCTCCTGCAATCTGCAAAGCTTTGCGTTATGCAATTGCGCGCAAGCAAATGTTCGCTTCGACGCCCGGTGCAGCCATGCTTCACAATGTGGGCTTGTTCTCCTTACTACCTATACGCATTACATGAAACGCACCTGGTTGCTGTTTTCGCAGGTCGTCACCGTGCTGGTGGCTATCTATTTTGTAGTGGCTACCCTACAGCCCACTTGGCTTCAGCGCGGAAACATTCGCAGCAATGCCGGGGTTTCGCTGCTGCAGGCCCCCACTGCCCCGGCGGGTGAAGTCGCCCCGGGCAGCTTTGCGCCAGCCGCACGCAAGGCCTCGCCCGCCGTGGTCAGCATCAACACGAGCAAGGCGGTCCGCCACCCACGCGCCAACGATCCCTGGTTCCAGTTCTTCTTTGGCGATCAGGGCCCGCAGGAGCAATCTGGTTTGGGTAGCGGCGTCATCATCAGTCAAGATGGCTACATCCTCACCAACAACCATGTGGTGGAAGGCGCCGACGATATCGAGGTCACGCTGACCGACAGCCGGCAGGCCAAGGCCAAGGTCATCGGCACGGACCCCGAGACCGATCTGGCCATTCTCAAGGTCGAGCTCGACAAGCTGCCCGTCATCGTGCTGGGCAACTCCGACCAGGTCGCCGTGGGCGACCGCGTGCTGGCCATCGGCAACCCCTTCGGTGTGGGGCAGACCGTGACCAGCGGCATCGTCAGCGCTCTGGGCCGCAGCCAGCTGGGCATCAACACCTTCGAGAACTTCATCCAGACCGATGCCGCCATCAACCCTGGCAACTCCGGCGGTGCCCTGGTGGATGCCAACGGCAATCTGCTGGGCATCAACACGGCCATCTACTCGCGCTCGGGCGGCAGCATGGGCATCGGTTTCGCGATTCCCGTCTCCACGGCCAAGATGGTGCTGGACGGCATCGTCAAGGACGGCAAGGTCACACGGGGCTGGATCGGCGTGGAGCCCAATGAACTCTCGCCCGAGCTGGCCGAGACCTTTGGCGTCAAGGCCGATGCCGGCGTCATCATCACCGGCGTGCTGCAGGCCGGCCCCGCCGCCCAGGCCGGCATGCGTCCTGGCGATGTGATCGTCAAGGTGGGCGAGACCGCGACCCGCAATGTCTCCGAGCTGCTGACGGCCGTGGCCTCGCTCAAGCCCGGCGAAGCCGCCAAGTTCGATGTGCGCCGCGGCGACAGCGAAGTGGTGCTGAACATCACTCCGGGCGCCCGCCCTGCAGCCAGCACCCTGCAGCAGCAGAGCCGCCCCCGCCGTTGACGGACGCTACCGCCAACCACACCAGCCAGCGCCCGTCGCTGGCTTTTTTCATGCTGCGGCCGGTTGCAGGCTGCAGCGCGCCATCACAGATCATCAGGAATACGGCTCAAACGCTTGCAGGTAAAGCGCTGACAGCTATCAAAACAAAAGCCCTTGAATCACTTCAAGGGCTTTGCCAGGAGTCGGAGACGAAGATCAGTGGCCGTCCGTGGATTTCTCCACTTCCGTGCCCGTACCGTCCTCGGCATCGGGCGCACGCGATACCCTGCTGAACCAGCCGGCCCCCAGAATGCCGATCTCGTAGAGCAGGCACATGGGCAAGGCCAGGGCCAGCTGGGAGATCACATCGGGCGGCGTGATGACGGCAGCAATCACGAAGGCCAGCACCACGAAATAGCCGCGGAAGGCCTTGAGCTTCTCGATCTCCACCAGACCAAAGCGCACCAGCAGCATTACCACGATGGGCACCTGAAAGGCCGCCGCAAACGCGATGTAGAGCGAGAGGATCGCTTCCACATACGAGGCGATGTCGGGCGTGGCCGCCACGCTGGCCGGCGTGAAGTGCTGGATGAACTTGAACATATTGCCCAGCACAAAGAACTGTACGAAGGCAATGCCGGCATAAGCCAGCAGGCTGCCGAACATGATCAGCGGCAGGGCGAACTTCTTCTCGTGGCTGTACAGACCCGGCGCAACAAAGGCCCAGATCTGGTACATGATCCAGGGCAGCGCCAGCAGCACGGCCACCATCATCAACACCTTGAGCGGCACGAAGAAGGGCGAGAAAACGCCCACCGCAATCAGCTTGGCGCCGGGCGGCATGTGCTCCTTGATGGGCAGGGCGATGAAGTCGATCAGGCCGTCGGGGCCCGGCCAGAACATCAGCAGCCCGACGCCGATCAAAACGCCATACAGGCTGTAGAGCAGGCGATCACGCAGCTCCATCAGGTGCTGGACAAACGGCTGCTCCGTACCGGCGAGTTCGTCTTCTTTAGAGGGTTCGGACATGGTGCAAAACCGCGTCGGAGCCCGATCGGCTCCACACGCTTGAGAAACAACAACGCCCGTGAATCACGGGCAAAGAGCGACATGCGGGCAGCCAAGCCGGCCCCCTGGGGTCGGCCATGGCCGACCTTGCGGCCGGCAGGCTGCTGAGCTGCATGTTCAATGGAACTTCTTGGGGCGAAAGCGCGCCACGCGTGCCGCACCCGACTGGACCTTGCTACGTACCCCGGCACGGGCCTTGTACCACTGAGGCACGGCACCGCGCTTGACGCGCCAGTTCTTGCGCGGATGGCGGTAGCTGGGCACCACGCTGCTGTGCGTATCCAGACCGGTGTAGCCACCTTCTGCGTCATAGGAGCCGAAGGACGAAGCCGAAGTCATGTTCGAGTCGTCGCGCAGGTCCTTGGTCGCATCGCTCCAGTCCTTTTCAAGATCAGAGGCCTGATTGCGCATGCTGGACTCCACGTCCCGCGCGGCGGTCTCGACCGAGTCCTTCATCTTGCGCAGCTCATCGAGCTCCATGGAACGGTTGACCTCGGCCTTGACGTCGGACACATAGCGCTGTGCCCTGCCAAGCAAGGTGCCCACCATGCGGGCCACGCGCGGCAGCTTCTCGGGACCGATGACCACCAGGGCCACGGCACCGATCAGCGCCATTTTGGACAGGCCAATATCAAACATCTAAATGTCAGTCCTGCCGCGATCAGCTCTTTTGCTTGGCTTCCACGTCGATGGTGGCCTTTTCGGCGGCCTGCTGGTTGGCCACTTGGCCGGTCGCAGCGTTGGCGTCGGCGTCAGTCGCGCCGTCCTTCATGCCGTCCTTGAAGCCCTTGACGGCGCCGCCCAGGTCGGAGCCGATGTTCTTGAGCTTCTTGGTGCCGAACACCAGAACCACGATGAGCAGCACGATCGCCCAGTGCCAGATAGAAAACGAGCCCATGAGAATCTCCTAGAAATTGCAAACCATTTTAGACGGGGCTTGTGACAGATACGAATCAATCACCCAAAAAGCCTGCAGCGCACAGCTCTATCGCCGCGTGCAGGCCCGCTGCGCCGCCTGATCAGCCCTTGAGCCAGGGGCGCGGACCGCCCATGACATGCAGGTGCAGATGGTGCACTTCCTGGCCGCCTTCGCTGCCGGTGTTGACCACGATGCGGAAACCGCCATCGGGATAAGGGTTGCAGCCCTGCTCCAGCGCCAGTTGGGGAGCCAGCGCCATCATGCGGCCCAGCAGGGGCGCATCCCCGGCGCCAACCTGGGCCATGGAGCGGATGTGCATCTTGGGAATCAGCAGAAAGTGCACGGGCGCACCGGGGTGGATGTCATGGAAGGCGAACAGCTCCTCGTCTTCATAGACCTTGCGCGAAGGAATCTCCCCCTTGGCGATGCGGCAGAAAATGCAATTGGCGTCGTAATCGTGGTCGTGCATGGTCTCTGGTATCTCTACGGTTCAGTACTCCGGACGCCCTGCCCTACCCATGGCCCGGGAAGCCAGAAAGCAGGCAATGGCGTGCCCCCTGCGGAGGCTATCCCCTATTCTCGTTGAATCGCAGCGTCTGCTTGACGCCAAGGTGCGCGCGGTTGAGCTGCAGCCATTGCTGGCCGCGCTCGCGCCCCAGCTCGAACAGCTTGCGCACCATGCCCATGTCTGCGCGCACCTTGCTAGAGGCGCCAAAGGGTTTGAGCACCGAGCCGCCGTCGATGCGGTGCATCAGCACATGCTTGTAGCGCTCCGGGTCCAGACGCTTTTGCTCCAGCAGCTTGACCACGAACTCGATGGCCCGCAGCTCGGCCAGCAAGCTGGCGTTGAAGGTGATCTCGTTCATGCGGTCCATGATCTCGCGGGCCGTATCGGGCGAGACATCGGACTCCTTGGGATTGATCTGCACCAGCAGGATGTCGCGGCTCCGGGTCTCGTAGATCAGCGGATACAGGGCCGGATTGCCCGAGAACCCGCCATCCCAGTAGCACTCTCCGTCAATCTCCACCGCCTTGAACAGCTGCGGCAGGCAAGCCGAGGCCATGATGGCGTCTGCCGTCACCTGCTCGCCCTTGAAGATCTTGCCGCCGCCCGTGCGCACGTTGGTGGCGCAGATGAAGAGCTTGGGCACCACGCCAGGATGAGCGGGATGGGCCAGCGTCTCGAAATCCACCACCCGTGTGAGCAGCTGCCGCAGCGGGTTGATATTGAGCGGATTGGTCTGATAGGGCGACAGAAACTGGTTGAGCACCCCCATGAACTGCTTGCTACCCGGCAGCGGTGCAGCCCAGAACATCTTGCCCACACTGCCCATGGTGCCCACGCCCTCCCACAGCTCGCGCAGAGACTGGCGCGCCAGCTGACGCCCGAGGTAACGGGCATCGTCCAGATTCTTTTCCTGCGCAGCCGCCTGCGCGAAGCCATGGGCCAGCGCCACGGCATTCATGGCACCGGCACTGGTGCCGCTGATGCCTTCAAAGATCAGGCCGTCATCGTCGAGCAATGCATCCAGCACGCCCCAGGTCAGCGCGCCATGCGATCCCCCGCCCTGCAGGGCCAGGTTGAGGGTGTGGGAAGTCTCTGCAGCCATGGCACGATCCTGTGAAGGTTGAGGAACCAGGTAAGGGGCTTGGAACTGTCGCTGCGAACGCACAGCGGACATATCCAGCGAATCTGCGCAATTTCCGCAGCTTATCCAGCACCGCGAGCATTGCACAGGCCCGGCACCCGTGTCAGCCTGCCTGCCCGAATCTGTTGCAGTGCAGCAAAACCGCTTGCCAAAACAAAAAAGCCCCAGCCGTAAAGCGGGGGCTTCGATGTCGGGCAAAACCGGCTCAGGAGCGGATCGCGCGATTCTTGTTCATGGCGATCATGCCGCTGACGATGCGGTACAGGAACCAGATGGAGATCAGCACCCAGGCAGGGTTGAAGATCAGGAGGCCCAGCAGGAAGAACGGGAAGGTCACCGCATAGAGCACGATGGCCCAGAGCACGCTGCGCAGACGCCAGGAAAAATGGCTCTCCTGCCAGGTGCCGCGCGCATCGTCGCGCTTGACCAGATCGATGACAACCGCAATCAGCAACAGCAGCACGCTGACCTGCGCGCCCGGCAGCACCGCGGCCACGGCCACGATCAGGTGGAGCAGATAGCTGACCCAGCCCCAGGCCTTCAGGCCCTCAACCTCGGCAGAGCCGCCGGGGCCTACATCGATGATGTCGCGATCGTCATTCATTCGTGCTTCCTTGTTACTTGGCCGCCCCTTCCTGAGCAGCGCGTTCCTGGGCCTTGCGCAGGGCTTTTTCCTCCAGACCGCTGGTGCCCTCGCGGCGCTCCAGCTCGGCCACCACCTCTGCAGGTGTCAGGCCGTAGTGCGACAGCGCAATCATGGAGTGAAACCACAGATCAGCCACTTCATAGAGGATCTTGCCCTTGTCCGCGCCATGATCGACATCCTTGGCGGCCATCACGACTTCGGTGGCCTCTTCGCCGATCTTCTTCAGAAAGGCGTCGGGCCCCTTGTGCAGCAGGCGCGCGACATAGCTTTTTTCGGGGTCACCACCATTGGCGACCTTGCGGCTTTCGATCACGGCGGCCAGACGGGCCAGTGCGCCCTCGACCGACGCGGTGTTTTGTTCAGACATGACTTTATTTATAGATGGAAGCAGGATCTTTCAAGACCGGATCGACAGCCAGCCACTGTCCGTCCTTGAACACGCTGTAGAAGCAGGAGTGGCGACCGGTATGGCAGGCGATACCGGGATCATGCCCCTCTTGCGTGATCTTGAGCAAAACCACGTCGTTGTCGCAGTCGATGCGCATCTCGTGCACGGTCTGCACATGGCCGGACTCCTCGCCCTTGAACCACAGCTTGTTGCGCGAGCGGCTGAAGTAGACGGCACGCCCCAGCTCGGCGGTCTTCTCCAGTGCCTCGCGGTTCATCCAGGCGAACATGACCACGTCGCCACTGCTTTGCTCCTGTGCAATCACGGGCACCAGCCCCTGCGCATCCCATTTGACCTGATCCAGCCAGCTCATTGCAGACCTTTGTTTTGTATAGCAGCCAGCGCAGGCCAGCAGCTGATTTCAACCACAAAACATATGGAAAGCCGCTTGTACCCTGCGCAAGCCGCTCTCAAAATAATCTTATAAACGCACGGGAATGCCGCGTGCGCGCATGCATTCCTTGGCCTGCTGCACGGTGTACTCGCCGTAGTGGAAGATGCTGGCGGCCAGCACGGCATCGGCGCCGCCAATGGTCACGCCATCGGCCAGATCTTCCAGATTACCGACACCGCCCGAAGCGATCACGGGCACGGCCACGGCATCGGCCACGGCACGCGTGAGCTTCAGATCGAAGCCGCTCTTGGTGCCGTCCTTGTCCATGCTGGTCAGCAGGATCTCGCCGGCACCGCGCCTGGCCATCTCCTCGGCCCAGCGCACCACATCCAGCCCCACGTTCTTGCGGCCGCCGTGGCTGTACACATCCCAGCCCGGCCCCATGGGCGTGCCGCCGGGGCCGATGCGCTGCTCGTCCTCGGGCGTGCGGCGCTTGGCATCGATGGCCACCACGATGCATTGCGCGCCGTACTTGTCGCTGCAGGCATTGATGGTGTCCGGGTTGGCAATGGCTGCGGAGTTGAAGCTGGTCTTGTCGGCTCCGGCATTGAGCAGGCGGCGCACATCTTCCACGCTGCGCACGCCACCGCCCACGGTCAGCGGAATGAAGACCTGCGAAGCCACGGCCTCGATGATGGGCAGGATCAGGTCACGGCCATCGCTGGTGGCCGTGATGTCCAGAAAAGTCAGCTCGTCCGCACCCTGGGCGTTGTAGCGCGCGGCAATCTCCACCGGGTCGCCCGCATCACGCAGCTCCAGAAAATTGACGCCCTTGACCACGCGGCCGCCGGTCACGTCAAGGCAGGGAATGATGCGTTTGGCAAGCATGGACAAGTCTCGGAATATCTTGGAACAAGGGGGCCAAAGATACCACGGCCCCGCCTCCGCCCTGGACATCCATCCCCTTGCGCAGCCCCGCCGTGCTGGCATTGCACAACGCACAAGCCGTCCGGGCCGACAAGCGTGCCAGCGTCATTGCATCGCCGCCCGATCGCCGGCCATTTGCTGAACGATTGGAAACACGCAGGTTCAGAAACCGGCCAGAGGCATGAGGATTCACCAATTCCTGCTGCTTCCAATTGAGTATCAGAAAACCCAGAGCCGGCTTCGGAATTCAGGACTTTCAGCTTTTGTTTCTTATCGAAACCAGTACGCCAGCACTTATTAACTGTCAGGCATGGGGCCATCGTCCATGTCCGGCCAGCCCGAAAACAGAAACCCTGTTACCGACCATGGACGGCAGCCACGCGGCAGGACACCGCATCGGTCAGGACTTCGAAAACCCTCGCCAGGCCAAGCCTGGCTTCATTGCAAGCCATTTCCGGCCCTGACGGGCATACCCTGAATAATGTAAATAAAAAACCAATTGAGCTTCCATATATACATAACGTAAAAAGATGTTATTTTTTACGCGGCGTTCTTGTTCGGATTGTTTTTATTAGTGAAACTATGAAAAAAAATAAATCAATAGTTTTAATATTTTCAAATCCACATTCCTCTGAATCAATGGGCGGAATCGGAATGCCATCCCGCTCGATGACCGTACTCAAGCGCAGGTGATCATCATGGATATGAGACGCCAATATTTCGGTACCGACGGAATTCGTGGGCGGGCTGGGTACTTCCCGATTACGCCGGACTTCGCCTTGCACCTGGCCCATGTGGTCGGACGGATGCTTCACCGCAGTGAAGAGCGTCCGACCGTGCTGATTGGCAAGGACACGCGCATCTCGGGCCATATGCTCGAAAGCGCGCTGGTGTCGGGCTTCAATTCCGCGGGAGTGAATGTGATGCTGGTGGGCACGCTGCCCACACCGGGCGTGGCCTACCTCACACGCGCCTTGCGGGCCAGTCTGGGGGTGGTGATCAGCGCCAGCCACAACACCTTCGAAGACAACGGCATCAAGTTCTTCAGCGCCAAAGGCACCAAGCTGCCCTATGTCTGGGAAGTGGCCGTCGAGCAGATGCTGCTCGACGAGCCGCACTGGGTCTCGGCGATCGCGCTCGGAAAAACGCAGGTCCTGGATGACGCCGCCGGCCGCTACATCGAGTTCTGCAAGAGCACCTGCGACCATGCGTTCACCTTGCGCGGACTGAAGATCGTGGTCGATGCAGGCCATGGCGCGGCCTATCAGATTGCGCCCATGGTCTTTCATGAACTCGGCGCCGAGGTGGTAGCCATCGGCTGCGCTCCCGATGGTCTGAATATCAACCAGGGCGCCGGAGCCGCTCACCCTGAACTACTGGCCACCACCGTCTCGGGTTGCGGTGCGGATTTCGGCATCGCTCTGGATGGCGATGCCGATCGCCTGCTGGTCGTGGATGCGGCCGGACGGCTCTACAACGGGGACGAGTTGCTGTACCTGGTCGTCGCGGATCGCCTGGAGCATGACGAGAGTATTGCGGGCGCGGTCGGCACGCTGATGACGAATATGGCCGTGGAGCAGGCCTTCGGGCTGCTGGATGTGGATTTCATGCGTACCAAGGTCGGTGACCGCTACGTGCTCGAGGAGCTCAGCCGCCGGGGCTGGACCTTCGGCGGCGAGGGTTCTGGCCATCTGCTGATCCTTGACCGGCACAGCACGGGCGACGGTCTGGTCAACGCGCTGCAGATATTGCAGGCCTGCGTGCGCACCGGCCGCACGCTGTCGCAATGGCTGTTGCCGGTGCAGCTCTATCCCCAGGCATTGCTCAATGTGCACTTGCCGCCGGAGCGCGATTGGCGCAGCAATGCCTTGCTGGCACGGGTACAGGCGCAGGTCGAGGCGGAGCTGGGCTCCACCGGACGGGTTCTGGTGCGGCACAGCGGCACGGAGCCGATGCTGCATGTGATGGTGGAAGCGCAGGATGGCGATCAGGCCAGCCGCTGCGCCGAACGGCTGGTCTCCGCAGCCAGGGATGGTTAGTCCGCCGACGCGACGGCTTCGCTCATGCCATAGAGAAAGCCGGATCCGGTCGCAGCCAGCACGAGGAGCTGGCTGACATACCCAAAGCAGCGCGTGAAAGATGATTTTTGAGCAGGTACGAATGGAAAACGTCTGTTACCGATTGACTCAAAGGGAGAACGCCATGAATCAGGACTCCGGGACTCTTCGCGCACAGCCGGATATCGCACAGTTGCTCATCGTGTCCGGGACCAGGCCTGAAATCATCAAGCTGGCCCCCGTCTACCACGCCTTGAAGCAGTCGCCATGGGCCAGGCCCATCTGGCTGCACACCGGCCAGCATGGCGATATGGCCGCTCAGATGCTGGAGTGCTTTCATATCCAGCCCGACCATGTGCTGCAAAGACAAGGCAGTTCGCTGCTGGAGTTCGCCACCGGCTGCCGCACGCAACTGGAATCCGTGCTGATGGAAACGGCCTGCGAGGCGGTGATCGTGCAGGGCGACACCGAGAGTGCTTTCCAGGGGGCATTGGCCGGCTTCTACCGCAAGGTGCCGGTCGTCCATGTCGAGGCCGGCCTGCGCACCTACAACCTGCACCGCCCTTTTCCCGAGGAAGGTCTGCGGCAGATGATAGGGCGCATTGCCAGCCTGCATCTGGCCCCCACGCTGAGAGCCCAGCAGGCGCTGGAGCGCGAAAACGTGGCCACGGGAAATATCGAGCTGACGGGCAACACCGTCGTCGATGCCCAGCTATGGGCCAGCCAGCATCACCACATCCATCGCCGCATGCAGGGCCGAGGCCATATCCTGGTCACCATGCACCGGCGTGAGAACTGGGGCCCCGATGTGGACCATGTGTGCGAAGCCATTGCCGATATCGCGCGCGAGTTTCCCCAGGTGCCGGTGCTGTTCCCGGTCCACCTCAATCCGGTGGTCAAGGAGCCCGTCCATCGGCTGCTGGGCGGACTGCCCAATATCAAGCTGACGGAGCCTCTGGACTATCTGGCCATGCAGCAGGCCCTGGCCGATGCCTGGCTGGTGCTGACCGATTCCGGCGGGCTGCAGGAGGAGGCACCCACCTTCAAGGTGCCGGTGCTGGTGTTGCGCGACGAAACCGAGCGCCCCGAAGTTCTGGAAGCTGGCTGCGCCGCCCTGGTGGGCGCAGACAGGAGCAAGATCGTGCAGTCCGTGCGCCAGCTGATGCATGACGATGCCGCGTATCGCCACATGCAGGCCAGCTCCAACCCGTTCGGCGACGGGACTGCAGCGCAGCGCACCGAAAAAAGACTGCAGCAGATGCTCAGGCCCGAGCATGCAGGTCTGGCACCGCAAGCCAGGGAAAGGACGCCCCATGTCCTGGCTTGACCTGTTCACCGCCTACCTCTATGTGCTCAAGAGCATCGCCATCGTCATCGCCGTGGTGATTTTCATCAGCGGCCTGGACGACCTGTTCATCGACCTCATGTACTGGGTGCGACGCGCCTGGCGTGCAGTGACCGTGTACTCGCGCCATGAGCAGATGAATTACAAGGCCTTGCTGGGCGTGGACGAGAAGCCGCTGGCCATCATGGTGCCCGCCTGGCAGGAGCATGGCGTGATCGGCAAGATGGCGCAGCTGGCAGCCACCACGCTGGACTACGAGAACTACCACATCTTCATCGGCACCTACCCCAACGATCCCCAGACCCATGCCGATGTGGAGCAGGTCAGAGCCCATTTCCCGAATGTGCACAGCGTGGTCTGCGCCCGCCCCGGGCCGACCAGCAAGGCCGACTGCCTCAACAATGTGCTTGATGCCATCTTCCAGTTCGAGCAGCGCTCGGGCATCGAGTTTGCGGGCTTCATCCTGCATGACTCGGAAGACGTGCTGTCCAAGCTGGAGCTGAGGCTGTTCAATTTCCTCGTGGATCGCAAGGATCTGATCCAGCTGCCGGTCTACCCCCTGGAGCGACCGCTGCGCGAATTCACCGGCGGGCATTACCTGGACGAGTTTGCCGAGCTGCATGCCAAGGACATCGTGGTACGCGAGGCCATGGTGGGCCAGGTGCCCAGCGCCGGCGTCGGCACCTGCTTCAGCCGCCGCGCCATCACGGCGCTGCTGGAGCTCGGTGACGGCGTGGCCTTCGACACCCAGAGCCTGACCGAGGACTACGACATCGGCTTCCGGCTCAAGCAGCTGGGCATGCGCGAGATCTTCGTGCGCTTTCCCGTGCACGATGCGGACCAGCCGGCCGATCCCAACCAGCCACGCCGACCCGGGCGCAGCGCGCGCGAAGCCAGCGTCATCTGCGTGCGGGAATTCTTCCCCGATACGCTGAATGCGGCGGTGCGACAGAAGTCCCGCTGGATCACCGGCATCGTGATCCAGGGCTTCAAGACCCTGCGCTGGACCAATAGCGGCGTGCTGAACTATTTTCTCTGGCGTGACCGCAAGGGAGCTCTGACCAATTTCGCCAGCTTCCTGGCCATGCTGCTGGCGATGCAGCTGATTGCCATCTGGCTCTACCAGCGCCTGGTACCGGACAGCTACCGGTTTCTCTCCATCTTCCAGGGTGACTGGTGGCTGTACGCGCTGCTGGCCGCGAACTTCGTGCTGATGCTCAACCGCATTGCCCAGCGCATGTTCTTCGTCACCAGCTACTACGGCATCGTCCAGGGACTGATGTCGCTTCCGCGCCTGCTATGGGGCAATCTGGTGAACTTTCTGGCCAACTGGCGGGCCATCGCCCAGGCGCTGCAGGCCAAGGATATCCGGCGCATGGCCTGGGCCAAGACCGACCATGACTTTCCCATGCTGGGAGAGGGACCCCGACTGCGCCAGCCCCTGGGGCAGATACTGATCGCGCAAGGCGCCTTGACCGAGAGCCAGTTGCAGGAGGCCCTGGTGCGCCCCACTCCGGGGCTGCGTCTGGGCAGTGCGCTGGTGCACAAGGACCTGATCAGCACCGCACAGCTGGCCGCTGCAGTGGCCCAGCAGGCCGGCGTTTCCTGGGAGTTCCTGGGAGAGCGCCTGATCCCCGACGAGGTCGCGGCGCTGCTGCCGGCACATCTGGCACTGCATTACAGCGTGGTGCCGCTGCGCGAGGAGGGAAAGACGCTGGTCCTGGCCAGCGAGTCGGTCATAGACCCGGTCTCGCACGCGGCCCTGGAGCGCAAGCTCGAGAGGCCTGTGCGCTACCTCATTGCCCCCAAGGGAGAGGTCACGGTCGAGCTGCGGCGTCTGTATGCAAGACAGCATGGGGAGCCGGCTCGCGAACTGCTTGCCTGGGCCGTGGAACGCAAGCGCGTATCCGCCGAGCAGGCGAAAGAGCTGTGGAAATTCTATGTGTCGCGACAGCTGATGCTGGGCGAAGTGCTGCAAGCCCTGGGCCGCATCGACACGGCCGTGCTGAATGCCTTGCTGCTCAGGCATGAGCAAAGCGATGACAGCCTGGGCCTGTTCCTGGTGAACCAGGGGGCGTTGACGCAGGCCACGCTGGATGAAGCTCTGCGCCTGCAACAACAGTTGCAGGTCACCATGGCGCAGCTTCTGCGCCGCCTTGATGCCGCCCCGATCGTTTCCGTTGCTGCCTAGGTGCCAATATATGAAGCTTTCTCGCCCCATTCTGGTTCTTTCCCTTGCATGTGCCACCCCTTACGATGGAGTGGCGCAGGTGGTGGATCTGGGTCCGGATATCAGCCCCAGACAGCGCTTTCAGGTCTATCCCCGGATCGACAAGGCGTATGAGGCCATGGCGCGCGGCGATGGCCAGCGCGCCATCTCCGAGCTGCAGCAGGCTCAGCGCCTGGCACCGGAGAACACCGAGATCGCCCTGCAGCTGGCTGCAGCCCATCGCCGCTTTGGCCAACCCGCGCAGGCCGAAGCCGTATTGAAGGCCCAGCTTCAGCGTCACCCCGGCGATGCGCGTCTGGCCCAGGCCCTGCGCGATATGCATCAGGGCGCCGTACCGGCCAGACAGCCCGAACCTCAAGCCGTACCGGCCCCCTTGGCCCAGGAAATGCCCAAGGCGCCCAGCGCTGCAGCGCCTGCCGCAGCCACGACAGCGCAGCCTGCGAAGGCTGCAGCACCGGCTGTGGACGCCCCGCAGCGCCCGCGCAAGAACCCGGCGCCACCGGCCATGCCCCCGGGCTACGCCAAGGCCAGCCAGGCCTATGCCGCCACCGAGCGACGCGATTTCGCCGCGGCCTTGCCTCTGGCCAGGCAAGCCGTAGCGGCGGCCCCGGCGCGTCTGGACTACCAGCGCCTGCTGGTCTATCTGCTGGTGGAGAACGGACGCTTCGACGAGGCCGAGGCCCGTGCAGCAAGACTGGACAATGTGAAACAGCTGCAGTCGGACGCCGATTGGCAGATGCTGCGTACCTCCATACGTCAGCGCCAGGCCCTGCGCCCCTTCGAGCAAGCCTTGCAGGCCCGCGAGCAAGGCGACATGGCCAAGGCCCTGCGCCATGCCGAGTCCAGCGTGCGTCTGGCACCGCAGGCGCTGGCACCGCGCCTGCAATGGCTGGGCCTGCTGCTTCAGGATGGGCAGGCCGCCCAGGCACAGCGCGTGGCGGAACAAGGGCTGGCGCTGCAGCATGATCCGGCACTGCAGGTACTGCAGGGCGTGGCCCTGCATGTCCAAGGTCGCGGCATGGCCTCCGAACAGGCCTTCGATGCAGCGCTTGCCGCCCCCCATCTGTCGCGGTCGGAGCGGCAGAACTACGGCGTGATAGCCCTGGATGCAGCACTGGCCGCCGGCCAGACAGAACGAGCCCAGCGGCTGCTGCAAGCGCTGGAGACGGGCAGCAATGCCGATGTCGGCAGCCGCCGCGAGCAGCTCAAGGCCCTGCGCTCCTCAACCCTCTCACGCGGCTATGAGCTGCCCTTGCCCCTGGTCAACTGCTTCAGCGCCGGCGATGTGCCCGGCTGCGAAATCTGGCCCGGACAGGAAGTACCGAACCCTGCCTACAAGGTCGCACAGGAGGCCTATCAGGCCTATGGCGATGGGCAATATGCGCTGGCGGCAGACAAGGCCGCTGCCGCCATAGAGCTCAACCCCAGGCATCTGCCCTATCGCCAGCTGCGCCTGCAGGCCCTGCTGGCTGCAGGCCAGAAGGCGCAGGCGCTTGAAGAAGCCGATCAAACCCTGCAGCTTCAACCCGATGCCGTCGAAGTGCTGGCCCTGCGCAGCCGTCTGCGTCGCGAGCAGGGCATGACCGAGGCGGCCAATGCCGATGCACAGACAGCCTTGCAAATGGGCGGCCTGTCTCTGTCCAGCGAGGTGGATCTGCTGCTGCAACTGGGACGGCGCGAGGAGGCGGCAGCACGTTTTGCCCAGGCCACCTCGGAGCCCGAGCTGCAGCAGAGCGCCGATCCCGATCTGGCCTATATGGCCATCCGCGTGGGCGATGATCGCCGTGCCCTGTCCATCTTCAACCGCGCACGGGAGCAGAGCCGCCTGCCGGACACGGCGCTGCGCGATGGCGCCTACGCCGCCAGCAGGCTGGCCGAGAACGAGCAGTCCATAGGCTACTTCAAACAGGCGATCAGCGCGGTCCATGAAGGCAGGCTGGACATGACGCCGCAGCAGCAATATGAAACGCGGCGCGAAATCTCCGACCGGGACCGCTCCTGGGGTGTCAACACCTTGCTGGGCTATCGGGGCATTTCCCTGGGCGCAGCCGGTGCCCAGCCTGGCTTGTATGGCGACGTGGCACAGCTCGTCAGCGAGGTGTACTGGCGCCCGCAGAAGTTCGGCGACGGCCGCTTCTGGGAGCTGTACGGCGGCGCAGCGCAAACCGTCTACAGCCGCCACGATGTACCCACCGGCGGCGAAACCACCCAGGGCGCCCTCGGCATTCGTGCCAAACCGCTGAGCGATCACAACCTCATCCTCGCGGTCGAACGGCGCGTGCGCATCGGCTCGCTGTCCAGCAACGACTGGTTGCTGCGCATGGGGTATTCGGGCGGCATGGGAACCGACCTG
This sequence comes from Comamonas sp. Z3, assembly GCF_008121565.1. Classification (NCBI taxonomy): domain Bacteria; kingdom Pseudomonadati; phylum Pseudomonadota; class Betaproteobacteria; order Burkholderiales; family Comamonadaceae; genus Comamonas; species Comamonas sp. Z3. The sequence continues at coordinate 290,677 of NZ_VOQU01000002.1, read as the reverse complement.
CGCGTCGATGTGCCCAGCTGGAACACCGTCAATGTGTACACCGAAGTGGGCCGTTTTATTCATCGCAAGCAAAACTACGCGACGTTCGAAGCCCAAGCAGGGCGCAGTTTCCGTATGGGGGGGAGCGACTCGAGACTGGTGCTGTTTCCGCACGCAGTCCTGGGCGCTGATTACAACTCTGAACGCACAGCCTCGGGCAAGCAAAGCTCAGTAGGCGCTGGCGTTGGTGTGAACATGCGTTTCTGGTTCCGCGAGGACCGTGACCATGCTCCTCGCTCCTACCTCGACCTCTCCTTGCAGTATCGCGCCCGGCTTGCCGGGGACGAACGAGGGAAAGGCGTGTTTCTACGTGCTGCCTTGGTCTTTTGAGACGGCACGCCTGCAAGGCCGGAACCCATCGCCATTTCTAGAGTTTGTGGAGATGGTGTTCTTTGACACTTTTTCTTTCTGCCCCCAGAAAGGAGACTCTCATGCACTCCCTCGATCAAAGGCAGGCCATGCGCGCGCTGCTCGCGCTGGCGCTGCTGAGCTGGGCCAACTGGTCCCAGGCCTCCAACGTCATGCCGCCCCCCCTGCCACCTGGAAGCACCCAGATCCGCATGGATGTCGGCGCATCTCCCGAAGAGCGCAAGCGCAACGAACGTGCGCACCACCACAAAGGACATTTCAAGAAGGATTTCACACGGGATGACACGCTGGATGCGCTGCCGGTCAAACCCGGCAACCCGTCCCCCGGCAGTCCACCGAAGGACAAGCCCAATCCGGGCGGACCCTTCCGTGGCCAGCAGCGATAGACCCCATCGTGTAAAGATCTCAGGAGAGTCTCATGAAAACCCTAGGACGCATTCTCGGGGCATGGCTGCTCGCCATGCTCTTTGCGAGCCCTGGCGCTTTTGCGCAAACAGGCCCGCGCACCCTGATCCTCTATGACGCGCCGCCCAATACGGCCTACACCAAGCTCGGATTCGGCTACGCCATCATGCTGCGCAATCTGCTCGGACATTTCGACAGCAAGGTCGATATGGTCCCGGTGCAGAACTACACCGCAGGCCAGCTCAGCGGCTACGACGCCACGTTCTACCTTGGCTCGTACTACGACAACCCGGTTCCCGCCGCCTTCATGGCCGATGCCGCCAGCTCGAGCAAGACCATCGTCTGGTTCAAGTACAACCTCTGGCAGTTTGCCTGGGACCCGAGCTACGGCTTCCAGTCCCGCTATGGCTTCAACCTGACGGCGCTGCGGGGCCTCAATGCCGCACCGACCTCCAGCAACACCACGCCGGGGTTCTTTGACACCATCACCTACAAGAGCCTGCCCTTTGTCAAATACTACGCATACGACAGCAGCACCGGCGCTGTGAATGCGGATCCCGATGTGGGGCTGACGGCCATCACCGATACCACCAAGGCACAGAACCTGGTCTCCATGTCCAACCCCAAGACTGGCGAGCAGGCACCCTATGTGGTGAAGTCGGGCAACTTCTGGTACGTGGCGGACCTGCCGTTCAGCTATATCGGGCCACGAGACCGCTATCTGGTGCTCACCGACATCCTGCACGACATGCTGGGAGTGAACCATGCCGAAAGCCACAAGGCCATGGTCCGGCTGGAAGACGTGAGCGCCCTGGTCAGCGTGACGGCGATGAAATCGCTGACGGACTATCTCTACCAGCTGCGGATACCGTTTTCGATTGCGACCATTCCGTACTACAAGGATCCTCTGGGCGTCTACAACGCAGGAGTGCCGATGCAGGTGCCCCTGTCACTGGCGACCAATCTGAAGACCGCGCTCAACTATGCGCTGGCGCGCGGCGGCGAAATCGTGATGCATGGCTACACGCACCAGTACAGCAATGTGCGCAACCGCTATACGGCCGTGAGTGGCGATGACTACGAGTTCTGGGACATCGTCAACAACAAGCCGGTACCCGAAGACTCCACCGCCTGGGCATTGGGACGCTACCGGGCCGGCCTGCTGGAGCTGAACCTCAACGGCTACCGCCCGACAGCCTGGGAGACTCCGCACTACCATGGCTCGGCGCTGGCCTCCAAGGCCAGTACGCAGGTCTTTGCCAAGACCTATCAGCGCGTCGTGTACTTCACGGCTGACAAGCCCAATTTCAACGCATCGGTGGAAAAGGATTTTTCCTTGGGCCAGATCTTCCCCTACCCCATCAAGACCGACTACTACGGCCAGAAGGTGCTGCCTGAAAGCCTGGGAAACATCGAGTACGACATTAGCCAGATCGACCCGACTTCCTTCTACAACTACACATGGCAGGACATTCTCACCAATGCCCAGTATGTGAAGACGGTGCGTGACGGTTATGCCTCGTTCTTCTTCCACCCGTTCTGGCTGGAGCCGCAGGTTGGAACCCCTGGCCTGGCGGACTTCAAGAGCCTTGTCAGCGGCATCTCCAATCTGGGCTTCACCTGGACGGTTCCGAGCCAGCTGCCATGAAGGAAAAGCGCTTTCTCCGCAGGGAGAAAGCGCTCCACCCCATCGATATGACGATGCAACGATGCAGCAGACGCGAGGCCCTGGGCCTGGGCTGGGCACTGGCCTGCGGTCTGTCCGAGGCGAAGGCCAAGCCCGGCCTGCGCCTGCCCGGCATGGTCTGGCAGCCCAGTGCCGCCACGCTGCGCCCCCATGGCGCATGGCAGCGCCTGGGCATTCGACGCCTGCTGGTGCAATGGACGGCCGTGGACCATCTGAGCCTGGTGCCCGGCACCTATCTGCCCGCGATGAGCCGCAACCTGCCGGACTGGGAGCGCATCGCGGCCGAGCCCTGGGCGCAGGAACTGATTCTTGGCCTGGCCGGCATGCATGACGAGACCAGGGCGCGCGCCAGCCTCGCGGATCTGGCGATGCAGTCCTATGCCTTGAAGGCGGCCATCACAGCGCTGCCGCTGCGGGTTGCCGGCTGGTACTTTCCGGTCGAGATCGACCCGACCTGGGCAGCCCCCAGTCAGCTCACCGAGGTGCTCAACAAACTGCCGCGTCCGCTGTGGATCAGCGCCTATGACAACGCCAATATGGGGCCTCAGGCGCTGGTGGACTGGATCATGCGCTGGATACCGGAAGACGTGGGAGTGTTCTTCCAGGACGGCGTCGGCGTGCACGCGCGCACGCCTTCCGTGGCACGCGAGTATCTGCAAATGCTGACGGCCCATCTGGGGCATGCGCGTGTGCGCGTGATTGCCGAAGCCTTCCGGCCTGCGCCGGGCGGCGGCTTTCGCAGCGCCATGGCAGAGGAGTTTCTGCCGCAACTGGCGGCCTACCAGGGCTGGACGGTCTTCGCCTTCGACGGCCCGCATTACCTGAACCCGCCTCTGGTCGATGCCTTGGCGGATGCCCTGGGCAGCAAACCCCGATGAGCAGCCTTGCGCCCTGCTACTGCGGCTTGGGCTCATGGAGCCGGCGACAGGATTGAACAGGCTGCAAGCCCGCACGCCCACAGATCTGCGCACACGGACCGATCCAGGCTCGGGCTGGTCTCACCCCTGCCCGTTCAGTGCTTCAAAAGCATTCGAAGGTCTGCGCCGCCTGCCAGCGCTGGTCGGCTGCAAGAACCACAGGCGTATCAATGGCCGCCGCCTCCACGCATAGCATCTGCTGCCAGCTGTCGGCTTCCATGTCCTTGAGCGTGGCGCAAAGTGCGGGTCCGGGATTCCAGACCACGGTTTCGCTCCAGGGCATATCCTGGGCAAGCTGCAGCCAGGGCTGGCCCGAGCTTTGCAGCTGCAGGGCTGCCGCCGCACGGGGATAGACGCGATCGGTCTCCGCACCGAAGCTGACGCAGCCCTCCTGCGTGACATGGGTGTCCGGCTGAGCCGCAGCAGCATCCCAGTAGCTCAGCCCTTCAAGGCCGTGCAAGCTGGCCTGCTCGACCTGCGCCACGCGCAGATAGCCGTGCAAGGCTGCAGTGAAAGAAAGCTCCTGCCGGCCACGGTTATGCACGGCCAGCTCCACACGCAACATGCCGGGCCTGAGCTCAACCGTGAGCACGGCTTCAAAGGCATGCGGCCAGACAGCGCGCGTGGCTTCGCTGTCCGTCAGGCGCAGGGAGATCTGCGCACCATCCTCGCCCGAAGGCTGCGCAGCATCGGCCTGCCAGTGGCTGAGGCGCGCAAAGCCATGCTTGACCAGCGGGCCGCGTTGATTGAACTGGGGAAAGCAGACCGGAATGCCGCCACGAATGGCGCTCTTGCCGTCATGGGATGCGCGGGGACTGAGGAACAGGCGCTCCTGCCCCAGGCCGACCCAGGACAGCACCTGGGCACCCTGCAGGCAGATCAGCACCGAATCCCCCCGGCCCAGCTTCAGGGCAATCGCGGGGAGCCCTTTCCAGTCCAGAGTCTGGGCCTGAAACGCCAAATCACTCACCCGTGAGTTCGTCCGCACGCTCCTGGCCTGCGGCGAAGTCCAGATCGCCGGTATAGATGGCGCGGCCGCAGATCACACCTTCCACGCCTTCGTCCTGCACCTTGCACAGCGCTTCGATGTCGGCCATGCCGGCCAGACCACCCGAGGCGATGACCGGAATCTTCAGCGACTGGGCCAGCTTGACGGTGGCGTCGATATTGATGCCGCTGAGCATGCCGTCACGACCGATGTCGGTGTAGATGATGGATTCCACGCCCCAGTCCTCGAAGCGCTTGGCGGTCTCGATCACGTCCTGGCCGGTGAGCTTGCTCCAGCCATCGATGGCCACCTTGCCGTCCTTGGCGTCCAGGCCCACGATGATGTGGCCGGGAAAGGCACTGCAGGCATCCTGCAGGAAACCGGGGTTCTTCACGGCAGCGGTGCCGATGATCAGGTACTCGATGCCCAGATCGATATAGCGCTCGATGGTGTCCAGATCACGGATGCCGCCGCCCAGCTGCACGGGAATCTCGCCATCGACTTCCTTGAGGATACTCTTGATGGCAGACAGGTTCTTGGGCTGACCCGCAAAGGCGCCGTTCAGGTCCACCAGGTGCAAGCGACGGGCGCCGGCATCCAGCCATTTGGCGGCCATGGCTGCGGGGTCTTCACCGAAAGTGGTGGACTGGTCCATATCACCCTGAATCAGGCGAACGCAGTGGCCGTCCTTGAGGTCGATAGCGGGGATGAGCAACATGATGGTGATCTGCTAGCAAGTTTGGCCGTCAGAAATGGCCGGTTGAAAAAACTCGGGTTGACAATGAATAAGTCCTGCGATGCAGCGCGCACTGGATTGGGATGGGCTGCGAGACGCAAACCACAGCAGGGCTGATCGCCCGGCGAGGATTTGCAACGCTGCAGACCGCCCAAGCCAGGGATGCGATGCGCGCAAAGACTGGTTCAATGTTGACCTTTAGGGCTTCCAGCCCAGGAAGTTGCGGAACAGCGCCAGTCCCTGGTCCGAGCTTTTCTCGGGGTGGAACTGGGTTGCGAAAATATTATCGCGTGCGACGGCACATGCAAAGAGGCCGCCATAGTCGGTCTCGGCCGCGCAATGCGCGCTTTGTTGCACCAGTGCATAAAAGCTGTGCACGAAGTAGTAGAAGCTGCCGTCGGGAATTCCGGCCCACAGTGCATGGGGCTTGCCGCCCTGCTGCGTCTGCTGCACCTGGTTCCAGCCCATCTGCGGCACCTTGAAGCGGCTGCCGTCGGCTTGTGTCCTGCCTTCCAGGTCGAACTTGCGCACATTGCCGGGAATCAGCCCCAGGCCCGGCACATCGCCCTCATCGCTGTGGTCGAGCAGCATCTGCATGCCCACGCAGACGCCGAACAGCGGCTTGTTGACAGCAGCATCGAGCACGGCCTGCTGCAGGCCCGATTCGCGCAGCTCGCGCATGCAGTCGGGCATGGCGCCCTGACCTGGCAGGATCACGCGGTTGGCGGCATGGACCACCTCGGGATCGGCCGTAACGACCACTTCCCAGCCGGTATCGGCCGCAGCCGTGCGCACCGCCTGCGAGACCGAGCGCAGGTTGCCCATGCCGTAATCGACCACGGCCACGGTGTTGTTCTTCAAACTCATAGCAGCTACCGCTTATGGAGATTTGTTTTTACAGACAAAGAGCTTTGAAATTCACTGTGAACAGGCGCATGAAGCTCCTGATTACAGAGCACCCTTGGTCGAGGGAATCACGCCGGCCATGCGCTCATCATGCTCCAGCGCAAAGCGCATGGCGCGCGCAAAGGCCTTGAAGATGGTTTCGCACTGGTGGTGGGCATTGAAGCCCTTCAGGTTGTCAATGTGCAGCGTCACGCCGGCGTGGTTGACAAAGCCCTGGAAGAATTCGAAGACCAGTTGTGTATCGAGCTGACCGATGCTGCCGGCGGTGAACTTCACATCCATGTGCAGACCGGGACGGCCCGAGAAGTCGATGACGACGCGGCTCAGGGCTTCGTCCAGCGGCACATAGGCATGACCGTAGCGGCGAATGCCTTTCTTGTCGCCGATGGCCTTGGCGAAGGCCTGGCCCAGGGTGATGCCGATGTCTTCCACCGTGTGGTGGCCGTCGATGTGCAGATCACCCGCGCATTCGATGTCCATGTCGATCAGGCCGTGGCGCGCGATCTGGTCCAGCATGTGGTCGAGAAAGCCGATGCCGGAGTTCAGGCTGGCCTTGCCCGTGCCGTCGAGGTTGACGCGCACGGCGACGCGGGTCTCGGCCGTGTTGCGCTGCACTTCGGCAATGCGCGGCAGGTTCTGGGCGATGGTGGGGACGATATTGCTCATAGGCTTTCTTTCAGTGCCGCCAGCATCTGGGCGTTTTCTTCGCGGGTGCCCACGGTCAGGCGCAGGCAGTTGTGCAGCAAGGGGTGCATGGCCGATACGTTCTTGACCAGCACGCCGCGCTGCTTCATCTCGATCTGGGCCTTGCCGGCGTCGCGCACGCGCAGCAGCACCATATTGGCTTCGGAGGGCCAGACTTTTTCCACGCCGTCCAGCAGGGCTAGGGCATCGATCAGCGGCTGGCGTTCGGCGCGGATGGCGGCGGCCTGCTCGGCATATAGGGACTCGTGCTGCAACGCAAAAATCGCCGTCTCGCAGTTGAGCACGCTGATGTTGTAGGGCGGGCGCACCTTGTCGATCTCGTTGACGATGGCCGAAGGGCCGATCAGATAGCCCAGGCGCGCACCGGCCAGACCGAACTTGGACAGCGTGCGCATCAGCAGCACATGGGCATTGCGCGCAGGATCGGCCTTCATGCGGGTGATCCAGCTGCGGCTGGCGAAGGGCTGGTAGGCCTCATCCATCACGACCAGACCACCGATCTCGGCCACGGCATCGATCACGGACTGCACTTTGTCCTCGGCCCACAGCGTGGCCGTGGGATTGTTGGGATAGGCGATATAGGTGATGGCAGGCTGGTGCTCGGCGATGGCGGCCTTCATGGCCGGCACATCCAGATCGAAGTCGGACGTCAGATTCACGCCCACGAAATCCAGCCCCTGCAGCTTGGCAGACAGCGGATACATCACAAAACCCGGCATGGGAGCCAGCATCTTGGCTCGGGCATTGTTGCAAGGCTGGGCCGTGGCCAGCGCCAGCAGGGTGATGATCTCGTCCGAGCCATTGCCCAGCAGCACCGAGGTGCCGGCGGGGGCGCCTGCGTAGTCGGCCAGCATCTGCTTGAGCACTTCCTGGCGCTCGCCGGGATAGCGGTTGATTTCGAGCGCGCCCAGATGCTCGCCCAGCTTCTGCTGCAACTCGGGCGGCAGACGGTAGGGGTTCTCCATCGTGTCCATCTTGAGCAGGCCTTGCGCGGGCTGCACATGGTAGCCCTGCATGGCGCGCACATCGGCGCGGATGCGTTGCAGGGCTTTGGTCTGGATGTCTTGAGCAGTCATGGGTTCACTCCTTCGCACGAGGCTTGCGTTGGCCAATGCAGTCGATACCAATCGCTGCGATTCTGGCGCTCAAGCCTCAAGATTCTGCGTGGCGGCTTGCTCCAGCGGGTGCACCACGGTTACGCCGCCAAACTCCGCCCCGTGGGGCAGATGCAGGCTCAGCATCTGGTTGCAGCCGCTGTGCTGGGCGCAGGCCACGGCCAGGCAGTCGCCAAAATCCAGCGCATGGCGGGCCTGTACGGCCCAGGCCGTCTCCAGCGTGGCGGCGTCGGTCTTCCAGGGCGTCCAGGTCTGGTAGCGGCGGATGGCGGCGCGTGCATCGCCCTGAGGCAGGGGCAGGGCGGCCGTGGTCGCCTGGTCATAGAACTCCACCAGAGCCTGATTGCTGGTGCGGCCGCTGCGGCTGCGCCACAGCAGATCCAGCCATTCCAGCGTGGCCGCATACAGCGCACCGCCGGCCGCATCTTCCGCGGCAATCAGCACCGAGGTATCGACAAACACAGGGTTCACTTGACCACCTCGGCTTCGGCATTGCTGTGCGCTGCAGCCCGTTTGCTGCTGGCACTGCGCGCCAGGGATTTTGCCGACTGGCCGGCAGCTTGCCAGGTACGCTCATCCGTGCGCCAGGCCAGATAGGCTCGCTCGTAGGCATCCTCGCGCTGCATCAGCTCGGCCATGAAGTCACCCAGCATGCGCGAGACGCTGCTGCCGCGCCTGGCCGCTTCAATGCGTGCCCAGTCAAGCACGCTGTCTTCAACGGTGATGGTGACGTTCTTCATGCCTTGCATGGTACACGAATTTCGTGCAACACGAAATTCGTGTGAAATTCAAATTGCCAGAATTGCCTGGCGGAATCCATACTGCGAAAAAAAAGCGGCTAGCCAGCCCGCGGCAGCCCTGTGCAAGCGCAGACCCAACAACCGGGAGGAGAAATCATGAGCCAGCCATCCAAGACTGCATGGACCAGACGCCAGATGCTCGATCGTACGGTCCGCGCCGGAGCCGGCCTGGGGATCGCGGCCGGCTACGGGCTGGCTCTGGCAGGCTGCGGTGGAGACGATGCAACAGCAAAAGGCCTGAGCGCCGCAGAGGCGGCCCGGCGGCTGCCCGAGCTGGCCGCGACGCTGCGCCGCGCCAGCGGTGTTCCGGGCATGGCCTGGGCCGTGGTCCAGGGTGCGCAAACGCTTGCCGCCCAAGGCTTGGGGCTTTGCGAGACCGGCGGCAGTGCGGCTGTGAATGCCGACACCGTGTTCCAGCTGGCCTCGGTCTCCAAATCCCTGGCCGCCACCGTGGTGGCGCGCCAGGTCGGCCAGCGACGGGTCTCCTGGGACAGCCGCATGCAGGACTTGCTGCCCTGGTTTGCGCTGCGCAATCCGGGCAGCAGCGCGGTGCTGACCGTGGGCGATCTGTTTGCCCACCGCAGCGGCCTGCCCGACCATGCGGGCGACAAGCTCGAGGAGCTGGGCAACGGCCAGCAGGTGGTGCTGGAGCGGCTGCGCCTGCTGCCCGTCAAGCCGCTGCGCAGCGAATACGCCTACACCAATGCCGGCCTGACCGCCGCCGCCGTGGGCGTCGCAGGCGCGGCCAACTCGGACTGGGCGAGTCTGTCACACCAGACCCTGTATGCGCCTCTGGGCATGACGCGCACCACATCGGTCCATGCCGAATTCATGCAGCAGGTCAATCGTGCCAGCCCGCATGTGCGCGCCGATGACGGCAGCTGGCAGCGCAGCACGCCACGCAATGCAGACCCCCAGTCCCCGGCTGGCGGCGCCAGCTCCAGCGTCAACGACATGGCGCGCTGGCTGTCCCTGCTGCTGGCTCAAGGGCGCTGGCAAGGGCAGGAGCTGGTCGCTGCATCGGCCCTGCAAGCCGCATGGAAAGCCCAGGCTCCGGGCGGACATTACGGCTTTGGCTTCAATGTCGGGGCGACCGATGGCGGGCTGGCATTCCTCAGCCATTCGGGTGCCTTCATGCTGGGCGCCGCCACCTGCTTCATGCTCATACCCTCTCTGGACGCTGCCGTCATCGTGCTCACCAACGGCATTCCCATCGGCGTTCCCGAAACCCTGTGCCGCCAGTTCGTGGACCTGATGGAAACCGGCAGCCTCACGCAGGACTGGTGGTCGCTGTACAGCGAGAAAATTGCTCCGCTGATGGCGCCCACCGGCTCCCTGCTGGGCCAGCAGCCCCCGCCTGCACCGCAGCCCCCGGGTGCGCTGCAGCGCTATGCCGGAAGCTATGGCAACGCCTACCATGGCCCGGTGCAGGTCAGCCTCGTCGACAACCGCCTGCAGCTGAGCATCGGCCCACAGGCCCAGACCTATGTGCTGCAGCACTGGAACGGCAGCCAGTTCTGCTTCGTTCCGGGCAACGAAAGCGCTGCCCCGCACAGCATTTCGCTGGCGGTTTTCGAGGCCGCCGACACGACGCCGGCCCAAAGCCTCTGGCTGGAGTTCTATGACGACGACGGACTCGGCCTGTTCAGCAGGCAGGTCTGAGAAACGCTGCGGCAACAGGCGGCAGCTTCCCGACGTCAGCGCCGATACTGCGGCGGCGCGGCATATCTGCCGTCGGCGGGAAAGGCCGCAGGCTCGGCCGCACCACGGGGCTCTGGCGCAGGCCGAGCGGCATCAGCCCCCTGCAGCCGGACTTCAAACAGGGCCGCTCCAATCACCCCCACGTTGCGGGCATCGCCCGCCGGGGTATTGCCGGCGTAGGCCCGCTCCTTGCTGGCAAAACGAAAGGTTGCCACTTCGCGCTGACTCTTGCGAAAACCCTCGATGCGCAGGGTCTCGCCGGGGCGCAGCAGATAACCGGCATTGCGCACGCTGCCGCTCTGGCCGGTGAGCACATCCAGACCGTCCACCGTGACCACAACCTCATAGTGCCGCTGGCTGCGGTTGCTGTAGACCAGTTCGTAGCGCTCGCCATGACGGCCGGCCAGCTGATAGTCGCGGGCGCCGCGCATGCTGTAGATGGGCAGCGGCCGGCCCTGCCCGTCCTGCACCACCCACTCCACGTCGCCGTCGGCCAGTTGCACGCTGAGCTGCTGATCCATGCTGCTGCCCAAGGCGCGGCGGATGCTGGCCTCATCGGAGTAGCGCAGCTGCGCCACGGTGCGCGGGCGCTCGGGGTCCAGGCGCGCGGCTTCCACGGTGCGTGTGACCGACTCCCGCCCTTCGCCCCATTGCGTGCCCAGTGTGGACTCGACCCTGGGCGTGCGCGGCGCTGCCGCCGCGCTGTCTGCGACCTGGGACGAAGGCGGTGCACCGCAGGCGGCCAGCCCCGCGACCAGCAGCAGCCCGCCCAGCAGACGCCAGCCGCGTTGCGGCCAGGAACTCATGACCTGATTCATCTTCACGCTCCCTTGTTGTGATTGGCATATTGAATGCTGCGCTGCCACGCAGCCCGCCGAGTGTCACAGCAAACCCGCACTTTCCTGCACCAGGAAACATCTGGAGATGATTTGCCCCGGAACGGGGGGGCATGCCGACCTGCCCGGCAATGAAAAAAGCCGTGGGCTGGCCACGGCTTCAAGGGACAAGCGCTCGCCGATTTACTTCAGACGCATTTCGGCTGCACGGGCGTGACCCTGCAGACCTTCGCCATAGGCCAGCACGGCGGCGGTCTTGCCCAGGATCTGGGCGCCAGCCTCGCTGACTTCGATGATGGAGCTGCGCTTCTGGAAGTCATACACCCCCAGAGGCGAGGAAAAGCGTGCCGTGCCGCTGGTGGGCAGCACGTGATTCGGGCCGGCGCAGTAGTCGCCCAGGCTCTCCGACGTATATGCGCCCAGGAAGATGGCGCCGGCGTGCCTGAGCAGAGGCTCCCAGCGGTGCGGGTCGCGGCTGGAGACTTCCAGATGCTCGGGCGCAATGCGGTTGGAAATGGCACAGGCTTCTTCCATGTCGCGCGTCAGAATCAGTGCACCGCGGTCGTTCAGGCTCTTGGCGATGATGGCCTTGCGCGGCATCTCGGGCAGCAGGCGGTCGATCGCGGCCTGGACGGCGTCGAGATAGGCCGCATCGGGGCACAGCAGGATGGACTGGGCCAGCTCGTCGTGCTCGGCTTGACTGAACAGATCCATGGCCACCCAGTCGGGTGGGGTTGTGCCGTCGGCTAGCACCAGGATTTCAGAAGGACCGGCAATCATGTCGATGCCCACGATGCCGAACACGCGCTTCTTGGCGCTAGCCACATAGGCATTGCCAGGGCCGGTGATCTTGTCCACCTTGGGCACGGTGGCCGTGCCGTAGGCCAGCGCCGCCACGGCCTGGGCGCCACCGACGGTGAAGGCGCGGTGCACACCCGCCACATAGGCAGCAGCCAGCACCAGCGGGTTCTTCTGACCCTGGGGCGTCGGCACGACCATGATGATGTCCTGCACACCGGCCACATGGGCGGGAATGGCGTTCATCAGCACGCTCGACGGATAGGCCGCCTTGCCGCCAGGCACGTAAATGCCCACGCGATCCAGCGGCGTGACCTTCTGGCCCAGCAGCGTGCCGTCCTCGTCACGGTAGCTCCAGCTCTCGCCATTGGCCTTCTTCTGCGCTTCGTGGTAGCTGCGCACACGGCGTGCCGCCGACTCCAGCGCTTCGCGCTCGGCAGCAGGCAGGCTGTCGAAGGCGGCTTTCAGCTCCTGCTTGGTCAGCTCCAGCGCCGCCATGGAATCGGCCTGCAGGCCGTCAAAGCGTGCCGTGTATTCCAGCACGGCGTCATCGCCGCGGGCCTGGACATCGGCCAGGATGTCGGCGACCCGCTGCTCGATGGCTGCATCCGTGTCCGCCGACCAGTGCAGACGCTGCGCGAAATCATGCTCGAACTGGGCATCAACTGTTGACAGACGGGCGGGGGCAGCTACGAATTCCATAGTATTCACCAGTGGGGAAAATCAGTTGTTCTTGGCGGCAACGGCCTGCGCAAACGCATCGATGATGTGACGCAGCGGAGCCTGTTTGAGCTTGAGCGAAGCCTGGTTGACGACCAGGCGCGAGCTGATGTCCATGATGGGCTCGACCTCGACCAGATCATTGGCCTTGAGCGTGTTGCCGGTGGACACCAGGTCGACGATGGCATCGGCCATGCCGGTCAAAGGTGCCAGCTCCATGGAGCCGTAGAGCTTGACCATGTCCACGTGCACGCCCTTCTTGGCAAAGAAGTTTCGGGCGATCTCGGGGTACTTGGTGGCGATGCGCAGACGCGCGCCCTGCTTGACGGCCAGTTGGTAGTCGAAGCCGTTGCGCACGGCCACGCTGACGCGGCACTTGGCAATCTGCAGGTCCAGCGGCTGGTACAGGCCCTGGCCGCCATGCTCGATCAGCGAATCCAGGCCCGAGACGCCCAGATCCGCGCCGCCGTATTGCACATAGACGGGCACGTCCGAAGCACGCACCAGCACCACGCGCACATCGGAGCGGTTGGTGTCGAAAATCAGCTTGCGCGACTTTTCCACATCCTCGGTCACCTCGATGCCGGCAGCTGCCAGCAGGGGTACGGTTTCTTCAAAAATGCGGCCCTTGGACAGGGCAATGGTCACAGGCGTTGCGGTGCTCATGCGGAAATTCTCTCGATATCGGCGCCCAGGGCGCGCAGCTTGTCTTCCATGCGGTCGTAGCCACGATCCAGGTGGTAGATGCGATCGACGATGGTCTCGCCCTCGGCCACCAGACCGGCAATCACCAGGCTGGCCGAAGCCCGCAGGTCGGTCGCCATCACGGTGGCGCCGGACAGGCGCTTGCCGCCTTCGATGGTCGCCACGCGGCCATCGGTGGTGATGCGCGCGCCCAGGCGCACCATCTCGTTGACATGCATGAAGCGGTTCTCGAAGATGGTCTCGGTCACCATGCTGGTGCCTTCGGCCACCAGATTCAGCGCCATGAACTGGGCCTGCATATCGGTGGGAAAGCCCGGATATTCGGTGGTGCGAAAGCCCTGCGCCTTGAGCCTGCCGGAGGACGCCACCTTCAGGCCGCCGTCCACGCAGTCCACGCTCACGCCCGCATCCTTGAGCTTGTCGATCACGGCGCCCAGATGATCGGCGCGTGCGTGGTGCAGCAAGGCTTCTCCGCTGGTGGCCGCCACGGCACAGAGGAAGGTACCGGCCTCGATACGGTCGGCCACCACCTGGTGCTCGCAGCCATGCAGCTTGTCCACGCCCTGAATCACGATATGGCTGGTGCCGTGGCCGGTGATCTGGGCCCCCATCTTGATCAGCATCTCGGCCAGATCGGTGATTTCGGGCTCCATGGCGGCATTTTCCAGCACCGTCTCGCCTTCGGCCAGCGCAGCGGCCATCAGGAAGTTCTCGGTACCGGTCACGGTCACCATGTCGGTGGTGATGCGTGCGCCCTTCAGACGCTTGCGGCCCTCGGGCAGGCTGGCCTGCATATAGCCGTTTTCCACGGTGATGATGGCACCCATGGCCTGCAGGCCCTTGATGTGCTGATCCACGGGGCGAGAGCCGATCGCGCAACCGCCAGGCAGCGACACCTTGGCATGGCCGAAGCGGGCCAGCAACGGGCCCAGGGCCAGTACCGAGGCGCGCATGGTCTTGACCAGCTCGTAAGGCGCTTCAGGCGTCAGGCTGTCGGGAGCCACAAAGCTCATGCCGCCGCGTTCGCCATGGGTCTCGGTCTGCACGCCCATGTTGGCCAGCAGCTTGCGCATGGTGGCCACATCATGCAGACGCGGCACATTGTGCAGATGCACGGGCTCGGCGGTGAGCAGTGCGGCACACATTTCAGGCAGAGCGGCGTTTTTGGCGCCGGAAATGATCACTTCGCCCTTGAGGGGACGACCACCGTGGATCTTGAGTTTGTCCATGGCTTCAAGCCTTGAATGTTTATAGGTAAAAAATGCACTCAGCGCTTGTGTATCAAGCACTGACAGCTATCAATCTTGCTTTGCAAGCCGCCTCATGCCTGGGCAGCCGTCCATTCTGCCGGGGTATAGGTCTTCATGGACAGCGCATGGACTTCATCGGTGGCCATGCGATTGCCCAGCGTGGCATAGACCAGGCGCTGACGACCCAGCAGACGCTGGCCTTCGAACTGCGCAGACACGATGGTGGCAAACCAATGTCGGCCATCGCCTTCCAGCGCAATATGCTCGCAGGGCAGGCCGGCGGCGATCAGGTCTTTGAGTTGGTCTGCAGTCATGGGGAACCTTTATGCGCAAA
Organism: Comamonas sp. Z3; assembly: GCF_008121565.1. NCBI lineage: Bacteria > Pseudomonadati > Pseudomonadota > Betaproteobacteria > Burkholderiales > Comamonadaceae > Comamonas > Comamonas sp. Z3. The sequence goes on along the minus strand of NZ_VOQU01000002.1, from coordinate 275,666 downwards.
AGCTGGCGAAACCGGTCATTGTCTCGCAAGCAGCCCTGCGTCAATTCTAAAAATCAGTTACGAATCTTGTAGCCGATGCGCAGCAGGTGCACGGCCAGCGCGCTCACGGCCAGCCAGGCAGCGCCCACGATGGCAAAGCTGAACCAGGGCGAGACATCGCTCTGGCCGAAGAAGCCATAGCGGAAGCCGTCGATCATGTAGAAGAACGGGTTGACATGGCTGACCGCCTGCCAGAAGCCGGGCAGCGAGTGCACGGAATAGAAGACACCGGACAGAAAAGTCAGGGGCATGATCAGAAAGTTCTGGAAGGCAGCCATCTGGTCGAACTTCTCGGCCCAGAGGCCAGCGATCAGGCCCAGCGTGCCCATCAGGGCACAACCCAGAAAGCCGAACACCAGAATCCACAGCGGCGCGGCAAAGTCGGGCACCGCAAAGAACAAGGTGACCACAAACACGCCCAGCCCCACCAGCAGGCCGCGCAGAATCGCCGCGCCCACATAGGCGCTGAACCAGGCCCAATGCGACAGCGGCGTGAGCAGCACGAATACCAGCGAGCCCATGATCTTGCTCTGCACCAGGCTGGACGAGCTGTTGGCAAACGCGTTTTGCAACATGCTCATCATCACCAGACCGGGAATCAGAAACGCGGTGTAGGGGATGCGGTCATAGACCATGACCCGGCCTTCGAGCACATGGCCGAAAACCAGCAGATACAGCACGGCCGTGAGCACCGGTGCGGCGACGGTCTGAAAGCTCACTTTCCAGAAGCGCAGCACTTCCTTCTTGAGCAGGGTCTGCCAGCCGTTCATTGGACACCTCCTGCAGGAGCCTGTGTCCTGGAGCCTTCATTCATGATGTGGATGAACACATCTTCCAGATCCGCACGGCGGATCTCCACATCCTCGGGGGTCACGCCCGCCTCGCGCAAAGCGGCCAGCAGCTGCTCCACATCGCCGGCATGGGCGGCGGGAATCTGCACGATTCGACCGGTGACCCGCGCCCTGTCGGCCACGGCCTTGGGCAGGACGCTATCGGTCTTGAACTGCAACACATTGCTGGAAGCCGACTTGAGCAGCTCGCTCATGGGCGAGAGCTTGATGATCTCGCCGCGCTTGAGCATGGCCACGCGGCTGCACAGTGCCTCGGCCTCTTCCAGATAGTGAGTAGTCAGCAGCACCGTATGGCCCTGCTTGTTGAGCTTGGCAATGAAATGCCACAGCGTCTGGCGCAGCTCCACGTCCACGCCGGCCGTGGGTTCGTCCAGCACGATGATGGGCGGCTTGTGCACCAGGGCCTGGGCCACCAGCACGCGGCGCTTCATGCCGCCCGAGAGCTGACGCATATTGTTGTGGGCCTTGTCCGTCAGGCCCAGGCTGTCGAGCAGCTCGTCTATCCAGTCATCGTTGTTCTTGACGCCGAAGTATCCAGACTGGAACTTCAAGGCCTCGCGCACATTGAAGAAGGGGTCGAACACCAGCTCCTGCGGCACGATGCCCAGCTTGCGGCGTGCATCGGCGTAATCGGCCTGCACATCGCTGCCCTGCACCAGCACGCGCCCGCCCGTGGCTTGCGCCAGTCCGGCGAGGATGCTGATCATCGTGGTCTTGCCGGCACCGTTGGGGCCGAGCAGACCGAAGAATTCACCTTCCTCGATATCCAGGCTCACCGATTTGAGGGCCTGGAAATCCCCCTTGGGGGTGCGGTAGGTCTTGGAGACGGATTGGAATGAGACTGCGGACATGGAGCCCATGATTCTAGGGCTTGCCCACAGCCTCTGCCTTGGCGGGGCTTAGCCGGACACAGTGATTCGTCAGCCTAGCCCTGCTGAGCGGTGGCGGCCGCATCGGGCATAGGAGCGGGCATCAGCAAGCCGTCCACGCCATACAGCGCGGCCATGGACTGCAACCCCTTGGGCAGACCCTCGACGATGAGCTGCTTGCCCGCCTCCTGCGCAGCGCGCCGGCAGGCCAGCAGCACGGCCAGGGCCGCCGAGTCGAAGACCTTGACGGCGCTGGCATCCACCACCACCAGGGCATCCGCATGGCCGGTGACCAGCGGGCGCAGGCGCAGCAGACAGTCGCGCCCCTGACGATAGGTCAGTTCCTTGGGCAGTTGCAGAGGGTTGCTAGCTGAGCGGGCCATGACGTCTGAAGCGCTTTGCTTACTTGGTGGCCGTGGCCGGCATGGAGCTGCGCGAGGCCAGGGTCTTGATCAGGCCGTCGATGCCGTTGGCATTGATTTCCTGCGCAAACTGGTTGCGGTAGGTCTCCACCAGCCACACGCCGAGCACGTTGAAGTTGTAGAGCTTCCAGCCCGTAGCCTGCTTTTCCAGACGGAAATCCAGCTGCACGGGATCGCCACGGCCGTTGACCTGGGTTCGAACCAGCACATCGGTGTCACCGGCAGCCATGCGCACAGGCCTGACGGTAATGGTCTGATCGCCGACCTGGGACAGGGCTCCCGCATAGGTGCGAATCAACAGGGCCTTGAACTCGTCCTGCAGCTTCTGACGCTGCTCGGGCGTGGCCTGGCGCCAGGCCGGACCGACGGCGGCCGATGTCATGCGGCGAAAGTCCACATAGGGCATGACCTTCTCGTTGACCAGCGCATTGATCTTGCCGGAGTCGCCGTTGCGCAGCGAGGCATCCTTCTTGATGGTCTCCAGCACATCGGCAGAGACGCGCTTGACCAGGGCATCGGGCGCCTCCTCAGCGGCCTGAGCAGGCAAACCCAGATTCAGGGCGAGCATGGCACCTGCTGCCATGCCCCACATGCGACGAGTAATCTTCATTGCGTTTTTCTCCTAGGCCCGCAAGTGTCACCGCACTCGCGCAGCCTGTGCATCATGTTTGTAACCAAGCTCTACCGGCTCACTGGCCTTCGGGAGGCAGCTTGCCGGCGTTGTCGTCATCATAGTTTTCGAGACGACCGTCGCCGCCGGACGCCGCGCCGCCAATGCGTGAGCGCAGATAGACATCGCGCACCAGGCTGTATTTGTCGAGCGCAACGGAGTCCAGCACATCGCCGGCCTTGAGCAGATTGGCCCGGTTGTTGACCATGCGCAGGCCGAACAGGCTGTTGCGCCAGCGCACATCGTCCATGGTGTTGGCGGGATAGCCGAAGGCGTCGACCGCCAGACCGGCCGAGTCACGCACCGTGGAAGGGCCCCAGAAGGGCAGCACCAGATACGGCCCCGTCGGCAGGCCCCAGCGGCCCAGCGTCTGGCCGAAGTCCTGCTTGCGGCGCTCGATGCCTGCCTCGCTGGCAATATCGAACAGGCCGCCTATGCCCAGCACCGTGTTCACGCTGAAGCGAACCATGGAGTTGTAGGCACCCTGGCCCTGACCCTGCAGCACGTTGTTGACGAAGGACCAGGCATCGCCGAGGTTGTCGAAGAAGTTGGTCACGCCCTGGCGCGCCACGCGCGGCGTCACGTTCTGATAGGCCGTGGCCACGGGCTTGAAGACGGCTTCGTCCACCCCTTCGTTGAAGGAATAGATGCTGCGGTTCATGGACTCCAGCGGGTCGGCCGGGTTTCCGGAGCCTGTGGTGGTTGCACAGCCGGACAGCAGTGCCGCTGCGCACACGCCAGCTGTCAGCGCTGCATGCTTGAGCGCCCGAGTCTTGTTCGACGCCAGTTTCGTTTGTGGGCTTGTTGTAGTCATCATTCTTTCGCTCCCCCGTTGGCTCCGTTGGCTGCGCCAGCACCGGAATCACCGCCCTGCTCGGCCTTGCTGTAGAGGAACTGACCGATCAGATTCTCCAGCACCACGGCAGACTGGGTGGCTGTCACGCGGTCGCCGGCCTTGAGGTTTTCTTCGCTGGCACCCGCTTCGATACCAATGTACTGATCGCCCAGCAGACCGCTTGTCAGAATTTTCAGCGAGCTGTCCTTGGGAAAGGCATAGCGGTTTTCCATGCTCATGGCCACGTCGGCCTGAAAGGTCTGGTCGTTGAAGGTGATGGACTCGATACGGCCCACAACCACGCCGGCGCTCTTGACCGCGGCCTTGGGCTTGAGCCCGCCGATATTGTCAAAACGCGCCGTGATCGCATAGGTCTTCTGGAAATTCAGGCTCAACAGATTGGCCGACTGCAAGGCCAGGAACACCAGGGCCAGAGCACCGATCAGCACAAACAGGCCGACCCAGACATCACTTTTCTTTTGCTGCATGATTTTTTACCTCTATCTGCTGTGCAGCCTCAAATGCTGAACATGGTTGCGGTGAGCAGGAAGTCCAGGCCCAGAACCGCTAGCGAAGCCACGACCACGGTACGGGTGGTGGCCCGGGAAACCCCTTCAGGCGTGGGCTTGGCCGCATAGCCTTGGAGCAGGGCCACAAAGGTCACAGCCAGGCCGAAGACAAAGCTCTTGAGCACGCCATTGCCCAGATCGCTCCACCAGTCCACACCCTGCTGCATCTGACCCCAGAAGGCACCGCTGTCGACACCGATCATCACCACGCCCACCAGCCAGCCGCCCAGCACGCCGACGGCGCTGAAGACCGCTGCCAGCAATGGCATGGTGATCAGCCCGGCCCAGAAGCGCGGCGCCAGAATGCGTTTGACGGGGTCAACCGCCATCATCTCCATGGCCGACAGCTGCTCACCGGCTTTCATCAGGCCGATTTCGGCCGTCAGGGCCGTGCCGGCACGGCCCGCAAACAGCAGGGCCGTGACCACGGGCCCCAGCTCGCGCAGCAGGCTCAGCGCCACCATCATGCCCAGCGCCTCGGCCGAGCCATAGCGCTGCAGGATGTAATAGCCCTGCAGACCCAGCACAAAGCCCACGAACAGTCCGGAAACGCCAATGATGGCCAGCGAATAATTGCCCAGAAAATGAATCTGGTCGCCGATCAGGCGCGGACGCCTGAGCGCCGGCCCCATCAAACCCAGCAGGCGCCACAGCAGGCGCGCACCGATCCCCATGTTGACCAGCTGACAGCGCACTGCCAGGCCAATGCGTGCGAGAAAGTTCATGCACGCCTCCTGCTGCCGAAGTCCTCGTCGGCACTGACTCCGGGATAGTGGAACGGCACAGGCCCCGTGGGTCTGGCATGGATGAATTGCTGCACCAGCGGATCGCTGCTGGCGCGCACCTCTTCGGGCGTGCCCTGGGCGGCAACGCTGCCGGCCCCAAGAATCACCACATGGTCGGCCACGCGGAAGGTTTCTTCCAGATCGTGGGATACCAGAATCGAAGTCAGGCCCATGGCATCGTTGAGCTGGCGGATCAGCTGCGCCGAGGTACCCAGCGAAATAGGGTCCAGGCCCGCGAAAGGCTCGTCGTACATGATGAGCTCGGGGTCCAGTGCAATCGCACGGGCCAGCGCCACGCGACGGGCCATGCCGCCCGAGACCTGGGAAGGCATCAGATCGCGCGCCCCGCGCAGGCCCACGGCGTGCAGCTTCATGAGCACGATGTCGCGAATCAGCTCTTCGGGCAGATCGGTGTGCTCGCGCAGCGGAAAGGCCACGTTGTCGAACACGCTCATGTCGGTGAACAGCGCACCGAACTGAAACAGCATGCCCATGCGGCGACGCGCGGCATAGAGCTGCTGCGCATTCATGGTGGTCACATCCTGGCCGTCAAACAGCACCTGGCCCTGCTGGGCGTGGTTCTGCCCGCCGATCAGACGAAGCACCGTGGTCTTGCCGCCACCCGATGCACCCATCAGCGCCGTGACCTTGCCGCGCGGCACTTGCAGGGACAGATCGCGCAGGATGACGCGGTCACCATAGCCAAAGGTGACATTGCGCAGTTCCACAAAGGGTGCGTTGGGTGACATGCGTGAATAGCCGCTCAAGAGAAAGCAAACTGGTATTGTGCCGACAAGCACGGTAAAAAGCTCGGGTTAGCCCCAAGTAAACATACATTCGTGAATGTTTCTTCAGGCCCTGGCCTGGATCATGGAGCCTTTACTCCTGTTTCAGGAGCTGCCAGTGCTTGCGATGTATGCGCAAACTGCCTTTTTTGCGATATGAAACCGCATCGACAGCTGCGACTTATTTACAACATATTCTGCAGAAATGCCTTGGTGCGCTCATGCTGGGGCGCCGCAAAAAACGCCTCGGACGGGCCTTGCTCGACGATGTAGCCGCCGTCCATGAAGATGACGCGGTTGGCCACCTCGCGTGCAAAACCCATCTCGTGGGTCACGACCAGCATGGTCATATGCTCCTCGGCCAGTTCGCGCATGGTGCGCAGCACCTCGCCGGTCAGCTCGGGGTCCAGCGCCGAAGTGGGCTCGTCGAACAGCAGAATGTCCGGCTCCATGGCCAGCGCACGTGCAATTGCCACGCGCTGCTTCTGACCGCCGGAGAGGTGGTTGGGGTAGGCATCGCGCTTGGCCGCCAGACCCACCTTGGCCAACAGGGCCTCGGCCTTGGGGATGATGTCTTCGCGCTTCATGCCCTTGACGATGACGGGTGCCTCAATGATGTTTTCCAGCACCGTGAGGTGGGGAAACAGATTGAAGGACTGGAACACCATGCCCATCTTGCGGCCGATCTTGCGGATCTCGGCCTCGCTCACATACTGTGCCCTGGCCTCGCCCTCGGAGCGCGCCAGCACCGCACCTTCGATGCGGATGGTGCCTCGGTCAATCGTCTCCAGGTGGTTGAGGCAGCGCAGGAAGGTGCTCTTGCCCGAGCCGGACGGGCCGATCACGGCCACCACCTCGCCGCGCAGCAAGTCCAGGGAGACGCCGCGCAGCACTTCGTTGCTGCCAAAGGCCTTGTGGATGCCCTGGGCGGAAATCATCACGTCAGGCGTCGTACTTGGCATATTTTTTCTCAAGATATTGGAAGCCCCAGGTCAGCACCAGGGTCATGATGAGATAGAAGGCCGCAGCCACGATGAAGGGCGTGAAGCTGAAGTCGCGCTGCACCACGCCGCGCGCCACGCGCAGCAGATCGTTGAGTGCCAGCACATAGATCAGCGAAGTGTCCTTGACCAGGGTAATGGTCTCGTTGCTGACGGGCGGCAGGATGCGGGCCCACATCTGGGGCAGCACGATGCGGCGCATGGTCTGTGCATAAGTCATGCCCAGCACCTTGGCACCTTCGTACTGGCCGCGGTCAACGGACTTGATGCCGGCGCGGAAGATCTCCGCGAAGTAGGCCGCGTAATTCAGCGCAAACGCCACCACGGCAGCAGGAAAGTCGGGCAGGCGCACACCGATGTAGGGCACAAAGGGCAGCGCGAAGTACACGAACAGCAGCTGCAGCATCAGCGGCGTGCCGCGCATCAGCCAGATATAGGCGCCCACGGCGCTGCTCAGCGGCTTGATGCTGGAGATGCGCATCAGCGCCAACGCCAGGCCCATGGGAATGGACAGCGCCAGCGTGATGAAGAACAGCTTGAGTGTGACAAGGGCACCAGCCGACATGGGCCCCAGGAGCGAGATTACATAGTCCATCAAATGGCCTTCAGTGTGGCGCTGCAGCTATCGAAAGCCCGCCACAGGCACGGGCGTGCGCAGGAGGAAGTGTTTGCACGCATTGTCGTCGCAAAAAAAACCGGCAATGCCAGGCATTGCCGGTGCAGTACGTCAAAAAGGGATTAGTGCTTGATGACGTCGGCGCCGAACCACTTCTGGGCGATTTCAGCAGCCTTGCCGTCCTTCTTCATTTCGGTCAGCACGTCGTTGACCTTGTTGCGAGTGGCTTCGTCGTCCTTGCGGAAGCCCACACCGTAGTCTTCGGTACCGAAGTCCTCGGCCAGCACCACGTAGTTGTCGGGCTTCTTGTTGACGTAGTAGCGACCCACCACCTCATCCACCACCACCACGTCCAGACGGCCGGCTTCCAGGTCCATCATGGCAGCGATGTTGTCGCCGAAGAGCTTGGTTTCCTTGAACTTGTCCGACAGTTCCTTGTCCTTGGTCAGGGCGGTCACGGCGCTGGAGCCTTCCTGGGCCCCCACGACCTTGCCGACCATGTCAGCCTTGCCCTTGATGGGCGAGCCAGCCTTCACGATGATGATCTGCTTGTTCACCATGTAGGGATCGGAGAACAGGATCTTTTCCTTGCGTTCTTCCAGAATGGTCAGACCGTTCCACAGAGCGTCCACGCGCTTGCCCAGCAGCTCGGCTTCCTTGGCATTCCAGTCGATGGGCTTGAACTGCACTTCGATATTGGCGCGCTTGGCCACTTCACGGGCCATGTCGATATCGAAACCGACCAGCTCGTTCTTTTCGTCACGGAAACCCATGGGCGGGAAGTTGTCGTCCAGGCCCACCACCAGCTTGGCAGCAACCGCCGCAGGAGCGGGCGCAGGAGCTGCAGCGGTGTTGCTTGCGGGCTCGTTCTTGCCGCAGGCAGCCAAAATTGCAGTCAGGGCCACCGAGGCCAGCAGGGTACGTTTTTTCATGGCGTCAAAATTTGAAGTGGAAAAAGCGGAGGCAGCAGGCTTTGTCTCCCGTCCGGGGCCACCGCAGCCGCTCCGAAGCCGGGCTGCCGCCAGCGCCGAATCCGCTATTGTCGCGCAGACGGGACAGAACGTCACTCGCCGGTCGCAAAACCATCACGACTTACGCAAAACAGGTTCAGGCACGACGGTTTCCTCAGAGGGCAGGCCGTTGTTGCATTCTTGTCGGCGCAAATCCTCATCATGTGCAGGCTTGCCAAACTCCACACCATGTCACCACCGTCACCCGACACCAGCCAGCTCCCCGCCGCCTTGCAGCAGGCCTATCGCAGCGCGCTCTACCGGGTCGATGCCGCCCAGGGCGCTGTCGCACAGACGCTACGCGCAGGCGAACACAACGACTGGCTCGGGCAACAGCTGGGACGGCAGCTCATCCAGGCCGCCTGCTATCTCACGGCCTGCAATCCCTGGGGACAGATCCTGGAGCCGGCGGAGAACGCCCGCCGCATGCGCGCCCTGCGCCAGGCGCTGGACAGCGAGGGCTGGCAGTATCTGGACGGCTGCGGCCAGGACCCCCTCGGCCATTGGCCCGCGGAAGACAGCGTGCTGATCTGGGGCATGGATGCCGGCACTGCCCTGCAATGGGGCCGGCACTGGCAGCAGAACGCCGTGCTGTGGAGCGATGCCGACGCCCGCCCCCGGCTTCTGTGGCTGCGCTGACTTTTTTGATAGCACATTGCGCTTTACAGCAATCAAAAAACTATTGAAATCTATCTGAATTCCATTTAAGACAGGCGCTTGCAGCTACCAAAAACAAAAGGCATTCCGGGGAATGCCTTTTGTGTGTTGACCCGCTGTGAATGATCAGCGAGGCAGTTCGCTGGCGCCCATCAGGAACTCGTCCACGGCACGCGCGGCCTGGCGGCCTTCGCGAATCGCCCACACGACCAGCGACTGGCCGCGGCGGATGTCGCCGGCTGCGAACACCTTGGGCACGCTGGTGGCATAGCCGCCGATGAAGTCGGTGCTGGCCTTGGCGTTGCCGCGTGCATCCTTGTCGACGCCAAAGGCTTCGAGCACGGTGGCAACCGGGTTCACAAAGCCCATGGCCAGCAACACCAGATCGGCAGGCCAGACCTTTTCCGTGCCGGGCACTTCGCTCAGCTTGCCGTCCTTGAACTCGACCTGGACGGTGGTCAGGCTCTTGACCTTGCCCTTTTCGCCGCCGAATTCCTTGGTCGAGATCGCGAACTCACGCACCACGCCTTCGTCGTGACTGGACGAGGTACGCAGCTTGATCGGCCAGTAAGGCCAGACCAGGGGCTTGTTCTCCTGCTCGGGCGGCATGGGCATGACCTCGAACTGGGTCACGCTCTTGGCGCCATGGCGGTTGGAGGTGCCTACGCAGTCGGAGCCGGTGTCGCCGCCGCCGATGACGATGACATGCTTGCCGTCGGCACGGATCTGGCCCTTGAGCTTGTCGCCCGCATTGACCTTGTTCTGCTGGGGCAGGAATTCCATCGCGAAGTGCACGCCTTCCAGATCGCGGCCGGGCACCGGCAGATCACGCGACTGCTCGGAGCCGCCGGTCAGCAGCACGGCATCGAACTCGGCGTTGAGCTGCTCGGGGCTGATGGTTTCCTTGGCCCAGTTGGTGACCTTGGAATCCTTGCCCAGACCGTCCTTGCCGGCGATCAGCACGCCGGTGCGGATCTTCAGGCCTTCGGCCACCATCTGCTCGACACGGCGGTCGATCAGGCCCTTGTCCAGCTTGAAGTCGGGGATGCCGTAGCGCAGCAGGCCGCCCACGCGGTCGTTCTTCTCGAACAGGGTCACGTCGTGGCCGGCGCGCACCAGCTGCTGGGCCGCTGCCATGCCTGCAGGGCCGGCACCGACCACGGCCACCTTCTTGCCTGTCTTGTGCTTGGACGGCAGGGGCTTGACCCAGCCTTCGCTCCAGGCACGGTCGATGATGGAGTGCTCGATGGACTTGATGCCGATGGCGTCGCCATTGATATTGGCCACACAGGCAGCTTCGCAGGGCGCGGGGCAGATGCGGCCCGTGAACTCGGGGAAGTTGTTGGTGCTGTGCAGCGTGGTGATGGCGTTCTTCCAGTCACCCTGGTACACGAGGTCGTTGAAGTCCGGAATGATGTTGTTGACCGGGCAGCCGTTGTTGCAGAACGGCGTGCCGCAGTCCATGCAGCGTGCAGCCTGCACCTTGGCCTGATCGGTCGTCAGGCCGATGACGAATTCCTTGTAGTGCTTGAGACGTTCCGCAACGGGGGCATAGCCCTCTTCGATGCGCTCGTATTCCATGAAGCCGGTGGTCTTTCCCATGATCTTTAATCCTTGAAATCTGTGTTCGCTTGCAGTGCGGTGGCCGCCTGGCCGCCACCGCTTCGAGCCATGTTTACTTGGCGGCTACTGCTTCTTTTTGAGGAGCTGCTGGCGCTTTCGCAGCTTGCTTTTCCTTCTGTTTGCGTTCAAAGATCTCGCCGAGTGCACGCTGGTACTCGGTCGGGAACACCTTGACAAACTTGGCACGCGCTGCGGCCCAGTTGTCCAGCAGATCACGGGCACGCTTGGAACCCGTCCAGCGGCTGTGAGCCTCCACCATATTGCGCAGCTGCTGATCGTCGCTCTGGCCGCGGTGCCAGATGCCGGGATCGACACGCGAGACAAACTCGTCGTGCGGCAGCACCTTCTCCAGCTTCACCGAAGCGGTGTTGCAACGCTCGGCAAACTTGCCGTCCTCGTCGTAGACATAGGCCACGCCGCCGCTCATGCCGGCCGCGAAGTTGCGACCGGTCTTGCCCAGCACGACCACGGTACCGCCGGTCATGTATTCGCAGCCGTGGTCACCCACGCCTTCGACCACCGCCGTGGCGCCGGACAGACGCACGGCAAAGCGCTCGCCGGCCACGCCGCTGAAGAAGGCTTCACCGCTGGTGGCGCCGAACATCACGGTGTTGCCCACGATGGTGTTGGTGGTGGTCGAGCCACGGAACTCATGGCTGGGATGCACCACCACACGGCCGCCGGACAGACCCTTGCCGGTGTAGTCGTTGGCTTCGCCGCTGAGGTTCAGCGTGATGCCGTTGCACAGGAAGGCACCGAAGGACTGGCCGCCCGTACCTTCAAAGTGGATACGGATGGTGTCGTCTGCCAGGCCTTCGGCGTGATGCTTGGTCACCGCGCCCGAGAGCATGGCACCGACGGAGCGGTTGACGTTGCGCGCCACTTCCATGATGCGCACCTTCTCGCCGTTTTCGATGGCGGGCTTGCAGCGCTCGATGAGCTTGACGTCCAGCGCCTTGTCCAGCAGGTGATCCTGGCTTTCCACATGGTAGCGGGCCACGTCGGCAGGCACTTCGGGCTGGGCGAACAGGCGGCTGAAATCCAGGCCCTGAGCCTTCCAGTGCTCGATGCCCTTGCGGGTGTCGAGCAGGTCGGAGCGGCCGATCAGGTCGTCGAACTTGGCGATACCCAGCTGGGCCATGATCTGGCGCACTTCTTCGGCGATGAAGAAGAAATAGTTCACCACATGCTCGGGCTTGCCGGTGAACTTGGCACGCAGCACAGGGTCTTGCGTGGCCACGCCCACGGGGCAGGTGTTGAGGTGGCACTTGCGCATCATGATGCAGCCTTCCACCACCAGCGGAGCCGTGGCAAAGCCGAACTCGTCGGCTCCCAGCAGAGCGCCGATGATCACATCACGACCGGTCTTCATCTGGCCGTCGGCCTGCACACGCACACGGCCGCGCAGACGGTTCAGCACCAGGGTCTGCTGGGTCTCGGCCAGGCCAATTTCCCAGGGACCGCCAGCATGCTTGATGGAGGACCAGGGCGAGGCACCGGTGCCGCCGTCGTGACCGGCGATCACCAGGTGGTCGCTCTTGCACTTGGTCACGCCTGCGGCGATCGTGCCCACACCGACTTCAGACACCAGCTTGGTGCTGATGCTGGCGTGCGGAGCCACGTTCTTCAGATCGTGGATCAGCTGTGCCAGGTCTTCGATCGAGTAGATGTCATGGTGGGGAGGAGGCGAGATCAGGCCCACACCGGGCACCGAGTGACGCAGTGCACCGATGTAGTCGGAGACCTTGCCGCCGGGCAGCTGACCGCCTTCACCGGGCTTGGCCCCCTGAGCCATCTTGATCTGGATCTGGTCCGAAGAGGCCAGATATTCGGCAGTCACGCCGAAACGACCGGACGCGACCTGCTTGATCTTGGAGCGCAGCGAGTCGCCGGCCTGCAGTTCGATATCGGACTCGACCTTGTCCTTGCCGATGATGGAAGCCAGGGTTTCGCCCTTGCTGATGGGGATCCCCTTGAGCTCGTTGCGATAGCGCTTGGGATCTTCGCCGCCTTCGCCGGTGTTGCTCTTGCCGCCGATGCGGTTCATGGCCACAGCCAGCGTGGCATGGGCTTCGGTGGAGATGGAGCCCAGCGACATGGCACCCGTGGCAAAGCGCTTCACGATTTCCTTGGCCGACTCGACCTGGTCCACGGGAATCGCCTTGGCGGGATCGAACTTGAACTCGAACAGGCCGCGCAGCGTCATGTGGCGCTTGGTCTGGTCGTTGATCAGCTGGGCGTATTCCTTGTAGGTGCTGAAGTTGTTGGCACGTGTGGAGTGCTGCAGCTTGGCGATCACGTCAGGCGTCCACATATGCTCTTCGCCACGGGCACGCCAGGCGTACTCGCCGCCGGCATCCAGCATGGTTTCCAGCACGGGGTCGTCGCTGAAGGCAGCCTCGTGGTTGCGGATGGTTTCCTCGGCAATCTCGAAGACGCCGATACCTTCCACACGGCTGGCCGTGCCCGTGAAGTACTTGTCCACGGTCTCGCTGTTCAGGCCCACGGCTTCGAACAGCTGGGCGCCGCAGTAGGACATATAGGTGGACACGCCCATCTTGGACATGATCTTGGACAGCCCCTTGCCGATGGCCTTCACATAGTGATAGATGGCCTTGTCGGCAGTGATGGGCGCAGCTTCGCGGCTGAAGATGTCGACCAGGGTCTCCATCGCCAGATAGGGATGCACGGCTTCAGCGCCATAGCCGGCCAGCACGGCGAAGTGATGCACTTCGCGGGCCGTGCCAGTTTCCACCACCAGACCGGCGGTGGTGCGCAGACCTTCACGCACCAGATGCTGGTGGATGGCGGACAGAGCCAGCAGCGCAGGGATGGCCACTTGCGTGGCGCTCATGTTGCGGTCGCTGATGATCAGGATGTTGGCACCGCCCTTGATCTCGTCCACGGCGTGGGCGCACAGCGAGGCCAGCTTGGCTTCCACGCCCTGCTTGCCCCAGGACAGCGGGTAGGTGATGTCGATCGTCGAGCTCTTGAACTTGCCGTTGGTGCGCTTCTCGATATCACGCAGCCTGGCCATGCCTTCGAAGTCGAGCACGGGCTGCTGCAGCTCCAGGCGCATGGGCGGGTTGACCTGGTTGATGTCCAGCAGGTTGGGCTTGGGACCCACGAACGACACCAGCGACATCACGATCGCTTCGCGGATCGGGTCGATGGGGGGGTTCGTCACCTGGGCGAACATCTGACGGAAGTAGTTGTAGAGCGGCTTGTTCTTGTCGGACAGCACGGCCAGCGGGCTGTCGTTGCCCATGGAGCCAATGCCTTCCTCGCCCTTTTCGGCCATGGGGGTCAGCAGGAACTTGATGTCTTCCTGCGTGAAGCCGAAGGCTTGCTGGCGGTCCAGCAGGGACAGCTCGGTCTTGGCTGCGGGTGCCTTGAAGTCGGCGGGGATTTCCACCTCGTCGAGCTTGATGCGCAGGTTCTCGATCCACTGCTTGTAAGGCTTGGTGTTGACGACGTTGGCCTTGAGCTCTTCGTCTTCGATCATGCGCCCCTGCTCCAGGTCGATCAGCAGCATCTTGCCGGGCTGCAGGCGCCACTTGCGCACGATCTTGCTATCGGGCACGGGCAGCACGCCGGCTTCGGAAGCCAGGATCACCATATCGTCATCGGTGATGCAGTAGCGCGAGGGACGCAGGCCGTTGCGGTCCAGCGTGGCGCCGATCTGGCGGCCATCGGTGAACACGATGGAGGCGGGGCCGTCCCAGGGCTCGATCATCGCCGCGTGGTATTCATAGAAGGCGCGGCGGCGCTCGTCCATGGCTTCGTGCTGCTCCCAGGGCTCGGGAATCATCATCATCACGGCCTGGCTGATGGGGTAGCCGGCCATGGTCAGCAGTTCCAGGCAGTTGTCGAAGGTGGCGGTGTCGGACTGGCCGGCAAAGCTGATGGGATAGAGCTTCTGCAGGTCTTCGCCCAGCACGGGAGAGGCCATCACGCCTTCGCGCGCCAGCATCCAGTTGTAGTTGCCGCGCACGGTGTTGATTTCACCGTTGTGGGCCACATAGCGGTAGGGGTGGGCCAGAGGCCACTCGGGGAAGGTGTTGGTGGAGAAACGCTGGTGCACCAGACCGATGGCCGAGACGCAACGCTCGTCGGCCAGGTCGCGGTAGTAAACGCCCACCTGGTCGGCCAGCAGCAGGCCCTTGTAGACCACGGTGCGGCTGCTCATGCTGGGAACGTAGTATTCCTTGCTGTGCTTGAGGCCCAGGTTCTGGATGGCGGCCGAAGCCGTCTTGCGGATCACGTACAGCTTGCGCTCCAGCGCGTCCTGCACGATGACATCGGCACCACGGCCGATGAAGACCTGGCGCAGGATGGGTTCCTTTTCCTGCACGGTGGGCGACATGGGCATGTCGCGGTTCACCGGCACATCGCGCCAGCCCAGCAGCACCTGGCCTTCGGCCTTGATGGCGCGCTCCATCTCCTGCTCGCAAGCCAGGCGCGAAGCATGCTCCTTGGGCAGGAAGATCATGCCCACGCCATATTCGCCAGCAGGAGGCAGAGCCACGCCCTGCTTGGCCATTTCTTCGCGGTAGAGCTGATCGGGAATCTGGATCAGGATACCGGCGCCGTCGCCCATCAGAGGGTCTGCGCCCACGGCACCGCGATGGTCGATGTTTTCGAGGATCTTCAGTGCCCCCAGCACGATGTCATGGCGCTTCTGACCCTTGATATGGGCCACAAAGCCCAGACCGCAGGCATCGTGTTCGTTGCTCTTGGAGTACAGACCGTGGTCCTGGAGATACTTGATCTCGGCAGCAGTCGTCATGGGGAATCCTCTTATATCAATCGCGGGGAACGCAAGATTACGACATGACATGAAGTTATGCAATAAGTATTAATTGGGGTCAGATTCCAATTAATTCCCAACTTTTTTTATTTGCATTTAATTAGGGACACATAAAAATCGAAAAAAGCCATCCAATAAAAACAAGGCGTTGGAACAGCTCCCTAGCCCTCGTGCACCGAAGCTGTGCGTGCAGAAGGCCTGCCAGCCTTCTGCCGCTTCACGCGTCTCTCGGTTTTTTGTTGCAAATCTTCAATGAAATCAGGCTCGCCCAGAGCCCAGCCACGCAGTGCGGCATGGCTGATCTGCGCCTGGGTATCGGCATCCAGGCCGGCCTCCACGGCCCTGACATAAGCAGCATCCCGGGCAAAGGGCGTGTTGCCCAGAGCCCAGAAAAGCGCGTGCGGGCTGATGAGCGCATCGCTTTGCAGGCCTGCGTTGTGCGCATAGCTGGACCAGGGCCAGTCCACCGCGCGCTGCACCAGCCCGTCGCGCACAGGGTTGAGATCCATGGAGACCATGGTGGCCATCAGCCATTGCTCGGCCTGCAGCACGGTGCAGCGGTAGCGCCCCTCCCAGAGGGTGCCGGTACGCCCGTGCCGATTGTTGAAGTAACGCACATAGCTGCGCCCCACGGCCTGCATGAACTGGGGCACGCCCTGCTCCGTCCTGGGCGTCAGCAGCAGATGGAAGTGATTGGGCATGAGCACATAGGCATGCACATCGACCTCGAAGCGCCGCGCCATCTCGCGCATCAGATCCAGCATGACCAGGCGATCCTGCGCGTCCACGAAGATCTCGCCGCTGTTGTTGCCACGCTGGATGATGTGGTGCGGCATGTTTGCCAGCGTGAGACGGGGAAGACGGGCCATGGAGCGGACTCGGACAGGGGCGACAGGGAAGGCGTTTCGGTCATTATGAAGCGTCGCGCCAGGGCCGACGCCTCCTCATCACAGATGCATGCGGCCCGAAGCACTCAGCAACTGGCTGATGTGGCGCGTAGCAGCCAGCAGTTGCGGCAGCAGCCGCTCGCGCATCATCTGCTCGCTGGTGCGGTTGGCCTGACCACTGATGTTGAGCGCCGCCACCGTCTGGCCGCGCGCATTGCGTATGGGAGCGGCAATCGAGATCAGGCCCTCCTCCAGCTCCTGATTGAGCAGGGCCCAGCCCTGCTCGCGCACGCGGGCAATCTCGGCATACAACGCGTCGTCGCCGGTCAGCGTGTGGCGCGTGAAGGCGCGCTGCTCGCGCCGGGCCATCAGCGCCCGCAGTTCATCGGGGGGCAGCGCTGCCAGCAGCACCCGGCCCATGGATGTCCAGAAAGCAGGCAATCGCGAACCCACTCCCAGGTTGGTACTCATGATCTTGTGTGTATGCACGCGCAGCACATAGACCACGTCCAGACCTTCGAGAACGGCGGCCGAGCATGACTCCTTGACCTCGTCCACCAGCGCCTCCATGGCCGGCTCGGCCAGATTCCACAATGGCGTGGAGCTCAGATAGGCAAAGCCCAGATCCAGGATGCGCGGAGTGAGTGCGTAGTACTTTCCGTCGCTGCGCACATAGCCCAGCGTCTGCAGCGTCAGCAGGATGCGCCTGGCACCGGCACGTGTCAGACCCGTGGCGGCAGCCACCTCGCTGAGCGTCTGCTCCGGCGCCCTCGCACTGAACGAACGTATGACTTCCAGCCCCCGGGCAAAGGACTGCACATAGCTGTCGCCGGGCTTGAGCGGAGCCGCTTCGGCTTCTCCAGGGGTTTTCCCTGATGTGGTTTTTACAGTCTCCATTTTCCTCATCCTTTCCTACAATTCTTTTAGCGAACAAATGTTCTATATGCGAACATTTTAGCGCCAATAGCGCAAGTCTTTGTATAGAAAATTGGAGACACCCATGATCAACAAGATCGCCGACTCGGTCGCTCAGGCCCTGTCCGGCATTCAAGACGGCTCCACCGTGCTCATCGGCGGCTTCGGCACCTCGGGCATCCCCGGCGAGCTGATCGACGGCCTGATCGCCCAGGGTGCACGCGAGCTCACCGTGGTCAACAACAACGCCGGCAATGGCGACACCGGCCTGGCCGCCCTGCTCAAGACCGGCCAGGTACGCAAGATCATCTGCAGCTTCCCGCGCCAGGTGGACAGCTGGGTCTTCGACGAGCTGTACCGCAGCGGCAAGATCGAGCTCGAACTGGTGGCCCAGGGCAATCTGGCCGAGCGCATGCGCGCTGCCGCCGCAGGCATTGGTGCTTTCTTCTGCCCCACGGCCTATGGCACCGAACTCGCCAAAGGCAAGGAAACGCGCGAGATCAACGGCAAGCACTATGTGCTGGAGTACCCGATCCATGGCGATGTGGCGCTGATCAAGGCAGAAAAAGGCGACCGCTGGGGCAATCTGACCTACCGCATGTCGGCGCGCAACTTCGGCCCCGTGATGGCCTCGGCCGCCAAGTTCACCGTGGCCACCGTGCATGACATCGTGGAACTCGGTCAGCTTGATCCCGAATCCGTGGTCACCCCGGGCATCTATGTGAGCCAGGTGGTGAAGATCGAGCGCGTGGCCACCCAGGCCGGCGGCTTCAAGAAGGCGGCCTGAGCCAGCCAAGGTCCAGCAAGGAGATACAAGCGTGAGCTATCAAAAACGAAGCAAGGACGAACTGGCCCTGCGCGTGGCCCAGGACATTCATGACGGTGCCTATGTGAATCTGGGCATAGGCCAGCCCACCCTGGTGGCCAACCACATCCCCGCAGGACGCGAAATCGTGCTGCAAAGCGAGAACGGCATTCTGGGCATGGGCCCGGCACCGGCGGCCGGCTCCGAAGACTACGACCTGACCAATGCCGGCAAACAGCCCGTGACCCTGCTGCCCGGCGGCAGCTATTTCCACCATGCCGACAGCTTCGCCATGATGCGCGGAGGCCACCTGGACATCTGCGTGCTCGGAGCCTTCCAGGTTTCGGCCACGGGCGACCTGGCCAACTGGAGCACCGGCGAGCCCGGCGCCATTCCCGCCGTGGGCGGAGCCATGGACCTGGCCATTGGCGCCAAGCAGACCTGGGTGATGATGGATCTGCTCACCAAAAAGGGAGAGAGCAAGGTCGTGGCCCAGTGCAGCTACCCGCTGACCGGCCTGGGCTGCGTCAAGCGCATCTATACCGATCTGTGCACCCTGGCATGCACACCCGAGGGGCTGCGCCTGATCGACAAGGTCGAAGGCCTGGAGCACGCCGAACTTGAACGCATCGTGGGCCTGCCCATCGCGGCCTGAACTTCAGGCCCATCCAGCCTGCACCAGAAGCTCAATTTTCATAACGGAGACATGCCATGAGCAACCAGAACCAAGCCTTTATCTGCGACGCCATCCGCACCCCCTTCGGTCGCTACGGCGGCGCGCTGTCCAGCGTGCGCACCGATGATCTGGGCGCCCTGCCCATCAAGGCGCTGATGCAGCGCAACCCCAATGTGGACTGGACTGCCGTGGCCGATGTGCTCTATGGCTGTGCCAACCAGGCAGGCGAGGACAACCGCAACGTGGCCCGCATGTCGGCGTTGCTGGCTGGCCTGCCCATCGATGTGCCCGGCGCCACCATCAACCGCCTGTGCGGCTCGGGCCTGGACGCTGTCGGCACGGCCGCGCGTGCCATCAAGTCCGGCGAAGCCCGCCTGATGATTGCCGGCGGCGTGGAAAGCATGAGCCGCGCGCCCTTCGTCATGCCCAAGGCCGAGTCCGCCTTCAGCCGCAACAATGCCGTCTACGACACCACCATCGGCTGGCGCTTCGTCAACAAGCTGATGAAAGCCCAGTTCGGCGTGGACTCCATGCCCGAGACTGCCGAAAACGTGGCCGACGACTTCAGGATCGAACGCGAAGCCCAGGACCGCATGGCCCTGGCCAGCCAGGAAAAGGCAGCGGCAGCGATTGCTGCCGGCCATCTGGCACGCGAGATCGTGCCCGTATCCATCGCCCAGAAGAAGGGTGACCCCATCGTCGTGAGCCAGGACGAGCACCCCCGCGCCACCACCATAGAGGCACTGGCCAAGCTCAAGGGCGTGGTACGCCCCGATGGCACGGTCACGGCTGGCAACGCCAGCGGCGTCAACGACGGTGCCTGCGCCCTGCTGCTGGCCAACGAGGAAGCGGCCAGCCAGTATGGTCTGGTGCCGCGCGCCCGCGTGGTCGGCATGGCCGTGGCCGGCGTCGCGCCACGCATCATGGGCTTCGGCCCCGCTCCTGCAGTGCGCAAGGTGCTGGCCCAGACCGGCCTGACTCTTGACCAGATGGATGTCATCGAGCTCAACGAGGCCTTTGCCGCACAAGGCCTGGCCGTGCTGCGCGATCTGGGCATTGCCGATGACGACCGCCGCGTCAACCAGTGGGGCGGCGCCATCGCTCTGGGTCACCCCCTGGGCGCATCGGGCGCCCGCCTGGCCACCACGGCCGTGAACCAGCTCCATACCCTGGGCGGCCGATACGCGCTGTGCACCATGTGCATCGGCGTGGGCCAGGGCATTGCCGTGGTGCTCGAACGCGTCTGATCCCGACTGCGGCAGGGACCGGCCAAGCCCGGCCTGCTGCCGCACCCCTGCCTCTCACACCAAAACAACGACCGCTGGAGTGCAGCTCTTTTCGGAGCTGCGCCACCGCGGCAGCCCGCGCCCCGGCCACTGGCCGGCGGTGTCTTGCCTTTTTCCGGAGACCCAGATGTCCAATTCCCTTTCCCTGTCTCGCCGCCGCAGCCTGCAGACCCTGGCAGCAACCGCCCTGTTCGCTCTGGGCACCGCTCCCGCCATGGCCCAGACGCCCTATCCCAACAAGCCCATCACCATGATCGTGCCCTTCTCGGCCGGCGGCACGACCGACATCCTGGCGCGCGTGGTGGGTCAGGCACTGAACACCGAACTGGGCCAGAGCATCATCATCGACAACCGTCCCGGCGCAGGCGGCAATATCGGCGGTCAGGCCGCTGCACGCGCAGCCGGCGACGGCTACACCCTGTTCATGGGCACGGTGGGCACGCACGCCATCAACGAAGCCCTGTACAAGAAGATGCCCTTCGACCCGGTCAAGGACTTCGCCCCTCTGACCCGGGTTGCCAACGTGCCCAATCTGCTGGTCGCCCACCCCAGCCAGCCCTTCAAGACGGTCAAGGAAATGATGGCCTATGCCAAGGCCAATCCCGGCAAGCTGAACTTCGGCTCCTCGGGCTCGGGCAGCTCCATCCATCTGTCGGGCGAGCTGTTCAAGTCCATGACCCGTCTGGACATGGTGCATGTGCCCTACAAGGGCAGCGCGCCGGCCATCACCGACCTGCTGGGCAACCAGATCGCCATCATGTTCGACAACATGCCCTCGGCCATCCAGCATGTGCGCTCGGGCAAGCTGCGCCCCATCGCCGTGACCACGGCCAAGCGCTCGCCCGAGCTGCCCGATGTGCCCACCGTGGCCGAAGCCGGCGTGCCCGGCTACGAGGCAACCTCCTGGTTCGGTCTCTTCGTGCCGGCCAAGACACCGGCCGACATCCAGCAAAAACTGCATGCCGCCATCGCCAAGGTGCTCAAGGACCCCGCCGTGATCAAGAAGATCAACGACCAGGGCGGCGAAGTCGTGATCGACACCCAGGACGGCTTTGCCAAGTTCATCGACGCCGAAACCAAGAAGTGGGGCAAGGTCGTCAAGGACTCCGGCGCCAGCGTCTGAGATCCAACACACCCCCTGAGCCGCTGCGCGGCTTCCCCCGTGGCACGGCGCCCTCTCCTTCGGGAGGGGGACGACAGCCTCGCTGGTGCAGCCCCCGCTGCGGGACGGCCCTTGCTGGCTGTCCCTGGCTTGGTCCACGCCAGTTTCATGCGCTGCTGCGCGCTCTACTTCACGCATCGTCTGCAAGCCTGTATGACCACCTCCCTACTCTCCACCGCCACCGGCGATTTCCGCATTGATCTGCAAGGCCCTGCCGATGCCCCCATGCTCGTGCTGTCCAACTCCCTAGGCACCACGCTGGAGATGTGGGATGCACAGGCAGCCGCCCTCCGCAGCGAATTTCGCGTACTGCGCTACGACACGCGCGGGCATGGCGCCAGCGTCTGCAACGACGGCCCCTACAGCTTTGACCAGCTGGGCCGCGATGTGCAGGCCATCCTCGACGCGCTGCAGGTGCAGCAGGCGCATTTCTGCGGCATCTCCATGGGCGGCCTGACCGGTCTGTGGCTGGGTGTCAATGCCGGCCAGCGCCTGCGCAGCCTCACCGTGGCCAACAGCGCCGCCAGGATCGGCGTGGAGTCGGCCTGGCTGGAGCGAGCCGCCCAGGTGCGCGCCAGCGGCGCAGCCGGCATGCAGGCCCTGGCCGAATCGTCGCCCGGCCGCTGGTTCACGCCCGGCTTTGCGGCTGCCCAGCCCGCCGTGGTGCAGCGCGCCCAGGGCTGGATCGCCGGCATCGCGCCCGAAGGCTATGCCAGCTGCTGCGAAGCACTGGCCCGCGAAGACCTGCGCGCTGCGATTGCCGCCATCGCCACGCCCACGCTGCTGCTGGCCGGCGCCCACGACCCCGTGACCACAGTGGCCGATGCCCAGGCCATGCAGGCCGCCATCGCGGGCTCGCAGCTGGTCGAGCTGCAAGCCTCGCACCTGTCCAACCTGGAGGCGCCCCAGGCCTTCGAACAAGCCCTTGCCGGCTTTGCACGCCAGCACTGACCGACGCCGCGACGACCGGCTGCCCGCATCCGGCAGCGGCCGCCACGGCCTGTGATACGGAGACCGCCATGCCCACTCCCTCCCGCCGCTGGAGACACCGCCCCGAAGGCTCGACCTGGGGCGATTTCGGTGAAGACGACCAGCTTGGCCGCCTGAACCTGCTGAGCCCCGAGAAAGTCCGCCAAGGCGTGGCCGAAGTGCAGACCGGCCAGCGCTTTGCGCTGAGCCTGCCCCTGGACTATCCGGGCGGCAGCGCCCTCAATCCCAACCGCAAGCCCCCGGTGCTGCGTCCGCTGCAGCGCAAGGGCCGCGTCAATTTCAACTGCCTGCTGCAGGAGCTGGAACCGGGCCGCACCGACGTGCTCTCGGACGACATGGTCATCCTGTCGCTGCAGTACTCCACGCAGTGGGACGGCCTGGCCCACGTGGGTGCCCTGTTCGATGCCAACGGCGACGGCCTGCCCGAGCCGCTGTACTACAACGGCTTTGCCGCGGGTATCGACATCGTGGGCCCGGCCGACGTAAGCGGCACCGGCATTCCCGCGCGCCTGGACGACAGCGCCAGCACCAGCTGCGCCAAGGCCCTGGGCATCGAAGGCATGGCCCGCAACGGCGTGCAGGGCCGCGGGGTGATGGTGGATCTGCGTGCCCATTTCGGTGACGCGCGCACCGTGGTCGGCTACGAGCAGCTGATGCAGGTCATCGCCGCCGACGGGGTGCAGATCGAACCCGGCGACATGCTGTGCCTGCACACCGGTTTTGCCCAACGGGTACTGGACATGCACAAAAACCCCGACCCCGAGGTGCTGGAACACGCCTGCGCCGTGCTCGACGGGCGCGATGCGCGCCTGCTGCAGTGGATCACCGACAGCCAGATCGCCGTCATCGCCACCGACAACTACGCGGTCGAGGCCTTCCCGGCGCGCCCCGGCGCTGCCTGCTGCGCGGCCCTGCCCCTGCACGAGCATTGCCTGTTCAAGCTGGGCGTGCACCTGGGCGAGTTGTGGCACCTGACGCCACTGGCGCACTGGCTGCGCGAGCACGGTCGCCACCGCTTCCTGCTCACGGCACCGCCGCTGAACCTGCCGGGCGCCATCGCCTCGCCGGTCACGCCTGTCGCCACGGTCTGAGCCCAACACCGGAGCCTTTATGCCCTTCATCATCGAAACCTTCGACAAGCCCGGTCACCAGGCCGTGCGCCAGGCCCATCGCCCCGCGCACCTGGGCTTCCTGGACACCCACAAGCACCTGCTGCTGGCCTGCGGCGCCAAGCTGGCCGACGACGGCAGCGACCTCGGCGGCGGCCTGTACGTGGTGGAACTGGACACGCGCGAAGCAGCCCAGTCCTTCATAGAGTCCGACCCCTTCTTCACCGCCGGCCTGTTCGAGCGCGTGTCCATCACCCGCTGGCGCAAAGCCTATGTGGCCGGCGCCAGCCACCTGCCTGCGGCGGCCTAGCTCCCGCCCGGCAGCCCAGCCCTTTCCCCGCATTCCGTCCGAAAGTATTGCCATGTCTTCCCTGAACGCTTCCCTTCCCGTCCGTCCCCGCGTGCTGATCACCGGCGGCGGTGCCGGCATCGGTGCTGCCGCCGCCGAGCGCTGCCGTGCCGACGGCTACGAGCCCATCATCATCGACCGCGTGGTCGATCACGTTCCGGGCGGCATCCAGGCCGACCTCAGCAATGCCGAGGACACGGCTCGCGCGCTGCGTCTGGCCCTGGAAGGCGGCCCCATCACGCGCCTGGTCAACAACGTCGGCGTGGTCGTTCCCAATGACGCCGCATCCCAGACCCTGGCCGAGTTCGATCTAGCCGTCTCGCTGAACCTGCGCTGCGCCTTCCAGTGCATGCAGGCCCTGCTGCCCGGCATGAAGGAGGCGGGCTTCGGGCGCATCGTCAACATGTCCTCGCGCGCCGCGCTGGGCAAGGACCTGCGCACCGCCTACGCTGCCACCAAGGCCGGCCTGATCGGCATGACGCGCGTCTGGGCGCTGGAGCTGGGACAGTGGGGCATCACGGCCAACGCCATAGGCCCCGGCCCCATCCGCACCGAGCTGTTCGACAAGGCCAACCCGCCCGATGCACCGCGCACGCAGAAGATCATCCAGTCCGTACCCGTCAAGCGCGTGGGCACGCCCGAAGACGTGGCCCATGCCGTGTCCTACATGCTCGACGAGCGCAGCGGCTTTGTGACCGGACAGGTGCTCTATGTCTGCGGCGGCATGACCGTCGGCGTGGCCTCGGTCTGATCAGGCCCTGAGCCGCTTCGCGGCCTGCCTGGCCGCGCGCCTAACCTACCCGTGCCGCATCCGCTGCGTCACGGCAGCTTTCTCCCCAAATCCAGACAACATCGGAGACCGGCTTTCATGTCGAAAATCACCGCCTTCTTCACCGAGCTGATGCGCAAGTATCTGCCCGACCCTTTCGTCTTCGCCATCCTGCTGACCCTGTTGACCATGGTCCTGGCCTTTGCCGTGGAAAGCCGGCCCGTCAATCTCGTGGTCGAGGACTGGGGCAAGGGCTTCTGGAGCCTGCTGGCCTTCACCACGCAGATGGCCGTGATCCTGGTCATGGGCTATGTGCTGGCGGCCGCGCCCCTGATCAACCGCTTCCTGGACCGCATCGCCAGCCACGTGCACACACCGCGCCAGGCCATCATCGTGGCCACCATCGTGGGCTGCGTGGGCAGCTACCTGAACTGGGGCTTCGGCCTGGTGATCGGCGGCATCATGGCGCGCAAGCTGGCGCTCAAGGTCAAGGGCGTTCACTATCCGCTGATCATCGCCTCGGCCTATACCGGCTTCACCATGTACAGCCTGGGCTTCTCGGCCACGATTCCGGTGCTGATCTCGACCAAGGGTCACACCTTCGAGAGCAGCATGGGCCTGATCCCGCTGACACAGACCATCTTCTCCGCACCCATGCTGCTGACCAGTCTGGCCGTGCTCATCGCCCTGCCGCTTCTGAATGCCGCCATGCATCCCAAGGCCGGCGAGAAGATCGTGGAGCTGGACCCCGCCGTGGCCGCCGACGAAGGCAAGGGCGGCGCAGGCCACGATCTGCTGGGCGACCAGAAGACCCTGGCCTACCGCCTGAACAACAGCCGCGTGCTCAATCTGCTGATCGGCCTGTGCGGCATGGCGTATGTGGTGCTGCACTTCGTCAAGGGCGGCAACCTCGACCTGAACATGATCAACTTCTTCATCCTGTTCCTGGGCGTGCTGCTGCTCAGGACGCCCATGCTCTACGTGGAAAAGGTCAATGAAGGCGTCAAGACCATCGGCGGCATCATCCTGCAGTTCCCCTTCTACGCCGGCATCATGGCCATCATGCATGGCTCGGGCCTGGTGGAGTCCATCGCCCACATCTTCGTGAGCATCGCCAGCGAGCACACGCTGCCGCTGTGGGGGCTGGTCAGCTCCTTCGTGATCAACTTCTTCGCGCCCTCGGGCGGCGGCCACTGGGTGCTGCAGGGCCCGTTCATGATCGACGCGGCCAAGACCCTGGGCGCCTCTCAGGCCCAGACCGCCATGTCGGTGATGCTGGGCAATGGCTGGAACGACCTGGTCCAGCCCTTCTGGATCCTGCCGGCCCTGGCCTTGTCCAAGCTCAAGCTCAAGGACATCATGGGCTATACCGTGGTTTCCATGATGCTGGTCGGCGTGATCTACGCGAGCACCATGCTGATCTGGCCGCATCTGTAACCGGGCGCCGGCGCTCTTTTTCCGTTTTTCCGTTCACATCCTCACCTAGGAGAACCCATGCTGTACATGGTCGAAATGATTGTCCAGATCCCCCACTCGCTGGACCCTGCCCTGGTCGCGCAGATCAAGCAGGACGAGAAGGAATACTCGCAAAAGCTGCAGCGCGAAGGCAAGTGGCGCCATATCTGGCGCGTGGTGGGCGAATACGCCAACGTCAGCATCTTCGACGTCCAGAGCAATGACGAGCTGCACGGCCTGCTCAGCGGCCTGCCGCTGTTCCCTTATATGCAGATCAAGGTCAAGCCCCTGGCCAACCACCCCTCCTCCATCGTGCAGGAGTAAGCACGACAGCGGCGGGCATGCGCCCGCCCACAACAAAGCCCATGCAGCTCCTGGCCGCATGGGCTTTGTTTTTGATAGCTTGCAGCGCCTTCTCTATAAGAATTTCAATGTACTTTTCCACTGAAACCGTTTAAAGACAAGCGACAGAAGCTCTCATTCAGAGAGCATTCAGCTGTTGCCAATCCGAAGGCCAGGGGCGTGCAAGCCCGGGGGGCGTACAGCCAGGGCCGTAAAGACAGGCCTTCAGGTATAGCGCTTGGCGCGCAGATTGTTCTTCATCTGCTCCAGCGCCGGCTGCAGGGCAGGCCCGATGCGCAGTGCCACGCAGGTCGCCAGCACGTCGATGATGAGCAGGTGCAGCAGCCGCGACACCATGGGGCTGTAGCGGTCGTAGCCTTCGGGGTGATCGGCGGCCAGATGCACCTGGCAGGCCGAGGCCAGAGGCGAACCGCTGGCCGTGATGGCAATCGTCGTGGCCCCGTTCTTGCGGGCGATATCCGCCGCATCCATCAGATCTCGTGTGCGCCCGGAGTTCGAGATGATGACCACGCAATCGCCCGGACCCAGCAAGGTGGCGCTCATGACCTGCATATGGCCATCGCTGGTGGCCAGACTGGTCACACCGAGGCGGAAAAACTTGTGCTGGGCATCCAGCGCCACGATGCCCGAATTCCCGGCGCCGTAAAACTCGATGCGCTTGCCGGTCTGCCAGGTCGCGGCAATCGCCTGCGCAGCCTGCTCTATGGCCGCCGTGCTGGCCGCATTGCGATACTGCAGAAACGCGGCAACCGCGTTGTCCACCACCTTGACCATGACATCGCTGGTCTTGTCATCGCTGTCCACACTGCGATGGATGAATGGCACGCCCTCGCTGACGCTGCCCGCGAGCTTGAGCTTGAAGTCCGCCAGGCCGTCATAGCCCATGCTGCGGCAAAAGCGCACCACCGTGGGTTTGCTGACATGCGCCCGCACTGCCAGCTCTCGCACCGGCAGATGAGCGAAGGCCCGCGGATCGGCCAGTACCAAGCGTGCAACACGCTGCTCTGCAGGCGCCAGGGACGGAAGGGAGGCGGTAATGCGATCGAGCATATTGGCGCGGATGAGGTGGAGGCAATAAATGCGTGCGTAAAAGGGCGAGCATAAGACCGAAGCGCCTCACCGGCCGCAAAACTTGAATATTTCCGCAAATAAATAGGCAGGCGCAGATATTCAGCAGGGTTTGCCTTGATACAACATCAAACAGAGTGGCCGCAGGCTCGTTTTCAATCAGGGATTCACGCTCTACACTTGCTGGTTAGTTTGAAACACAGCAAAGGATGGACATGAATCAGTTGGAGGCGCTCAAGCAATTCACGACCGTGGTCGCGGACACCGGTGATTTTCATCAGTTGGCGCAGTTTCAACCGCAAGATGCCACCACCAATCCATCCCTGATTCTCAAAGCAGTTCAAAAGACCGAATATGCGCCGCTGATGCGCGCCACCGTGGCGCAATTCAAAGACAGAGGACTGGACGAAATCATGGACCGGACGCTGGTGCGCTTCGGCTGCGAGATTCTGAACACCATACCCGGCCGGGTTTCCACCGAAGTCGACGCCCGCCTGTCTTTCGACACCGTGGCCACGGTCACGCGCGCCGAGCGACTGATCGAGCTGTATCAGGCGGCCGGCGTCCATACCGAGCGCGTGCTCATCAAGATCGCCGCCACCTGGGAAGGAATTGAAGCGGCCCGCATTCTCGAGCAGCGCGGCATTCACACCAATCTGACGCTGCTGTTCTCCTTCTGCCAGGCCGTTGCCTGCGGCCAGGCCAAGGTCCAGCTGATCTCGCCCTTTGTGGGCCGCATCTACGACTGGTACAAAAAGCAGGCCGGCTCGCAATGGGATGAAGCCGCCATGGCCGGCGCCAATGATCCGGGCGTGCGCTCGGTACAGAAAATTTACGACTACTACAAGCACTTCGATGTTTCCACCGAGGTCATGGGTGCAAGCTTTCGTAATACCGGTCAGATTCTGGCTCTGGCGGGCTGCGATCTGCTTACCATTGCACCTGAGCTGCTGGCCCAGCTCCGCGCCCAGCAGGACGACGCCATGCCTTTGACTCGCGCACTGGACCCGGACAAGGCCAGAGCCCAGCCGCAGGAACGCGTTCTGTACGACCAGGCCTCGTTTCGCTTTGCGCTGAACGAAGATGCCATGGCCACGGAAAAGCTGGCCGAGGGCATTCGCGCTTTCACCGCGGACACCCTGAAGCTGGAAGCATTGATGCAGCAAGCGGCTGCAGATTGACGGGAATTTCCTTTGACGACTCTTTGTCACGAGCTGCCTGCCTGGCAGGCTTTGCAAACCCATTACCGGTCGCAGATCCAGCATCTGGATTTGCGCCAGGCTTTTGCACAAGACCCACAACGTCTTGATGCCCTGAGCATGCAGGCGCCGCATGTCTTCGCCGATCTGTCGAAGAACCTCTGGACTGGCGAGACCGAGGCCTTGCTGAGACAGCTCGCCGTCGAGAGCCGGCTCGCAGGCAAGCGCGACGCCATGCTGGCCGGCGCAGCCATCAATACCAGCGAGCGGCGCAGCGCGATGCACTGGCTGCTGCGCACTCCTGCAGACGGCGGGCAGCTCGCCCAGTCCCCCGTGCTTCGGTCCTGGCCCCAGGACATGCACTCAGCTCTGCATGACGTGCACGACACGCTGGATCGAATGCTCGCCCTGGCCGATCAGATCAAGGGCAGCCAGCAGATCACCGATATCGTCAATATCGGCATCGGCGGCTCGCACCTGGGTCCGGAAGTCGTGGTCAATGCCCTTGAGGACTGGATAGACAAGGACAAGAACTTTCACTTTGTCTCCAATGTGGACGGCCACGAACTGGGACATGTGCTGCGCCGGGTCAAACCGGAAAGCACGCTGTTCCTGGTTGCCTCCAAATCCTTCACCACGGCCGAGACCATGCTGAATGCACGCTCGGCAAGACAGTGGTTTCTCGATCATGGAGGCAGCGAAGATCCGCAGGCCCCATGCTCAATCGACCGCCACTTTGTGGCCCTCACAACCAATACACAGGCGGCCGCAGAGTTCGGCATACAACGCACTCTGGGCTTCTGGGACTGGGTGGGTGGACGCTTTTCGCTGTGGTCTGCCATCGGGCTGCCCATTGCCATCGCCATAGGCTCGGAACAATTCAGAGCGCTACTGGACGGTGCGCACGCCATGGACGCCCACTTTTTTACAGCGCCTCTGGAGAGCAATCTCCCGGTGCGCCTGGGCCTGCTGGACGTCTGGTATCGCAATTTCTGCCACTTCTCCAGTCGCTGCATTGCGCCTTACAGCCATGGCCTGCGCCGCCTGACAGCCTATCTGCAGCAGCTGGAGATGGAAAGCAATGGCAAAAGCATCAGCAAGAATGGCATTCGACTCACAGCTGCCACTGCACCGGTGATCTGGGGCGAGCCCGGCACCAATGGGCAGCATGCGTTCTTCCAGATGCTGCACCAGGGACCGGATGTCATACCGGTCGAGTTCATCGCCCTGCGTGACGGCGGCAAATACCTGGGCGAGCACCATCAAAGCCTGGTGGTCAACGCGATCGCCCAGGCCCAGGCGCTGATGGTGGGGCGTTGCGACGATGGTCAGGAAAAAGACTGCGACGGCAATCGCCCCAGCAGTTTCCTGATGCTTGAAAGACTGGACCCCGCCTCTCTGGGCGCCTTGATTGCGCTGTATGAACATCGCATTTTTGTCTCGGGCTCCATCTGGGACATCAACAGCTTCGACCAGTGGGGCGTGGAGCTGGGCAAGAATCTGGCCAAGCAGCTGCATGCCCGCCAGAGCCACAATGACTGGGCTGGAGTGGACGTATCGACGCAGGAACTGATGAAGCGCCTGATGCAAAGTCGCTGAGCCTCTAAAGCGCAGGCCCGACAGGGCCATGCTTTAAGCCTGCTCAGACCGCGCTGGTTTGCGGCAAATGGGGATAGCGCACGCCCGCCAGACCTTCCAGCCCAAACTCCGCGAGCAACTGGCGCAGACGTTGCGCCGCACTGCGCTTTTTCTGCCCCGTGTAACGAGCCACGATCAGCTCGTTCTTCATGCTGTGCTCCCAGCCCACCAGCTCGGTGACCGTGACCTGGTAGCCGCAAGCCTCCAGGTACAGACAGCGCAGCACATTGGTAATCTGGCTGCCCATCTCGCGCGTGTGGATCGGGTGGCGCCACAGCTCGGCCAACGGAGTGCGCGCCAGGCTCATGGCCTTGGTCTGGCGCAGGCATGCGGCCACCTCGGCCTGGCAACAAGGCACGAGCACCATGGCCCTGGCCTGCTTTTCCAGCCCGAAGGCGATCGCATCATCGGTCGCCGTATCGCAGGCGTGCAAGGCCGTGACCACATCGAACTGCACTGGCATGAAGTCTGCTCGCGTGGACTCGGCCACCGACATATTGAGAAACTCCATGCGCTCAAAGCCCAGCTCGGCGGCCAGTTTCTGAGATGCCTCGACCAGCGGCGCACGTGTCTCGATACCGTAGATCCGACCCTGGTCCAGGGCCTTGAAATACAGGTCGTAAAGAATGAAGCCCAGATAGGACTTGCCCGCCCCATGGTCGGCCAGCGTCACGGCCTGCCCATTTCCGGACAGCTCCGTCAGCAGAGGCTCAATGAACTGATAGAGGTGATAGACCTGCTTGAGCTTGCGGCGCGAATCCTGATTGAGCCTGCCCTCGCGCGTGAGGATATGCAGGGCCTTGAGCAGCTCTATGCTCTGGCCGGGCTTGAGCCCCAGTTGCTGGGCAATATCTTGCGCACCTGCTTGGGCGGGCTTTTGCAGGCTCTGCTTTTTTTCGGTCTTGGCCATCACTTCCCTGCCTTTGCCTCACCATGGCCGCTCATCGGGCAGCGGGCGCCGACATCCAGATCCAGCCAACCTTCGATGCCGATCTTTTCCAGCGTTTCCATATTGCGTTCGTAAATCGTTTCTGCCTCCGGAAACACTTCCACCGCCTTGTCGATGCTGTCTTCGCGCAGCAAATGCAAGATGGGATAGGGAGAGCGGTTGGTGCAGTTGGTGACATCGTCCACATCCGTGCCCTCAAACTGGAACTGAGGATGAAACGAGGCGACCTGCAAGATACCGCCCAGATCCAGCTCCTCGACCATGGCGTCGGCCACTTCGAGAAAGTCATTGAAGTCCAGGAAATCCTGCAAGGCATGGGGCAGGATCAGCAGCGTGGTATCGCGTTTTTCCGCACTGGCTTCGGCCAGTGCCTCGAGCTCGCGATGCAGGGCATCAGCCACGCCCTGCGCATCGCTCGCATCGCTGACGACATAGTGGATCTGGGCTTTGACATGCACGCCCTTTGCGAAGGGGCAGAGATTGAGGCCGATGACTGCCTTTTCCAGCCAGCGCACGGTATCCGCAATCACAAGCTCTGGCGGGAAGGCCTGATCGGCGATGGTTGAAGTTTCGGTCATGACAAGGCCCTCCAAAATGCAAACGGGGGCTATCGCCCCCAAAGAATGCGCACTGGGCGGGAAATATTCCGGCTCTAGATACACAGAGCCGATATTTTAGCGATCCGGCCTGGGCCATGCTTGCCGCCGGCCGCAAGACCGTTGGCGAGCGTCCTTCAGGCCTCTGTCAGCAGTCTCATCCCGGTGATACGCTCATGCTCGTGCGCCGCATAGCGGTCCGTCATACCCGCAACAAAGTCGGCCACCACACGCGCACGCTCATGCAGGGTATCGGCAAGGTGGGCGCGCTGGACAAAGCGCGGCTTCATGCGCTCGGGCTCCAGCATATAGGCGGCAAACAGCTCTTTCACCATCTGCTGGGCATGGTTCATGGTCTGCATGACCTGGGGATGCCGGTAAAGCTGCCCGAACAGAAACTGCTTGAGCTCCAGAGACTGCATCTTCATCTCCTGGCTGAAGCCTATCAGCGCCCGTCCATGCTGACGCACCTGCTGCACCGAGCGCACGCCCGCCTGCTCCAGGCTGGCAGATGAGTGATGGATAACGTCATAGACCTGGTCGCTGAGCATGCGGCGAATGCTTTCATAGAGCAGCTTGCGCTGCGCATCCGGCACTGCCAGATCGGGCCACTGCGCCAAAGTAGCCGCATGGTAGCGGGCAAACAAAGGCACGGCATCGCGCAACTGGGCCATGGTGATCAAGCCTGACCGAACACCATCGTCGACATCATGGGCGTTATAGGCAATCGCATCCGCCAGATTGCATAGCTGGGCCTCCAGAGAAGGCTGGGTTCCGTCCAGAAAACGCTGGGCCACCCCGCCAGGCTCGCGCACACTCAATATCTGCGCATTGCCGCGCGAACAATGCTTGAGAATACCTTCTCGCGTCTCAAAAGTCAGGTTCAGGCCGTCAAAGGCCGGATAGCGCTCCTCCAGCCTGTCGACCACCCGCAGGCTTTGCAGATTGTGTTCAAAGCCGCCATGGGGCTGCATGCACTCATTGAGCGCATCCTGCCCCGCGTGTCCAAACGGCGTGTGACCCAGGTCATGCGCAAGACAGATGGCTTCAACCAGGTCTTCGTCCAGGCGCAAAGACCGCGCGATGGAGCGCCCCAGTTGAGCCACCTCCAGAGAATGCGTGAGCCGGGTGCGAAACAGATCTCCCTCATGGTTGACAAAGACCTGGGTCTTGTAGACCAGTCGCCTGAAGGCCGAGGAGTGAACAATGCGGTCCCGATCGCGCTGAAAATCGCTGCGCGTGGGAGCCTGAGGTTCGGCAAAGCGACGTCCACGGCTTTGCAGGGGATGGCAGGCATAGGAAGCCAGAGCGGTCATGCATATCGCCTCAACAACTCGATGCAATGACTCTAACAGCTAGGGCTCGTTCTTTACCCGCAGAGCCTGTCTAAAGCAGGCCATCCGTCAAGCGCAGCAACTCTCGATCACCTCACGCACCAGCGCATCGGGGGCCGAGCGCGTCACGGCCTGTCCCGGACCATCGATCAGCACAAAACGGATTTCACCGGCTTCGGATTTCTTGTCGACCCGCATCAGCTCCAGATATCGGCCGGCGTTGTCCCGGGCATCGATGACCGCTCCGCGCACCGGCAAACCCGCACGCCCGATCAGGGTGCGCAGGCGAGTCACAAAGCCCGCATCCACCATACCCAGACGCAGGGAGAGCTCTGCCGCCATCACCATGCCGGCCGCCACACCCTCTCCGTGCAGCCAGTTGCCGTAGCCCATGCCGGCCTCGATCGCATGGCCGAAGGTGTGACCGAAATTGAGAATCGCGCGCAGACCGGACTCCTTCTCGTCCTGCCCGACCACCCAGGCCTTGATCTCCACACTGCGCTTGACGGCATGGGCAAGCAGGCCGCGATCACGGCGCAACAGGCCGTCCATGTTCTGCTCGAGCCAGTCAAAGAACTGCATATCGGCAATCGGGCCGTATTTGATGATCTCACCCAGACCTGCGCTCAGTTCGCGCTCTGCCAGGGTATCCAGCGTGGCCAGATCGCAGAGCACCAGCTGTGGCTGGTAGAAGGCCCCAATCATGTTCTTGCCCAGCGGGTGGTTGATGGCCGTCTTGCCCCCCACCGAGGAGTCGACCTGGGACAGCAGCGTGGTCGGCACCTGCACAAAAGGCACGCCGCGCATATAGCTGGCGGCAGCAAAACCCGTCATATCCCCCACCACCCCGCCACCCAGTGCAAACAGAACCGTCTTGCGGTCACAGCCGTGTTGCAGCAGGGCGTCGAAAATCAGGTTCAGCGTCTGCCAGTCCTTGTGCGCTTCGCCGTCGGGCAGCACCACCTCATGGACCTGGGCATATTGGCTGCTCAGGGCCTGTTTGAGCGCGCAGAGATAAAGCGGAGCCACCACATCATTCGTCACCACCAGAGCCGCCGCCGCCTTGGGCAATGCCTGCCACGTGGAGCCCAGGGCAAGCTGGCCCTCTGCAATCACGATGGGATAGCTGCGCTCTCCCAGATCAATACGCACTATTTCCACGTTCAACCTCTCTCAAAATACATGGCAGGCACGGCATGCAGCGTATTGGCCAGCCGGCGTTTCAGCCCCATCACGAATGCTGACCAAGTTCGATCTGCATGGCCACTCGCTGGGCCACCTGCGCAGCGGACAGGCCGCTTCCCGCCACCACAAAGTCCGCTACCTCCTTGTAGAACGGATCCCTGAGGGCATGCAGATCCAGCAATCGCTGCAGGGGATTGTCCACCTGCAACAGGGGACGCTGCGTGTCTCGCTGCAGACGCTTGGCAATTTCATGCGGTGACGCGCTCAGATAGACCACCTGGGCATGCTCTGCCAGCTCCCGTCGGTTCTCAGCCTTCAGCACGGCACCTCCACCTGTGGCAACCACTGTTTTCTCGGGGCGCGCAAGCAGCACTGCCAGCACCTCCTGCTCGACATCCCGGAATCTGGGCTCGCCTTCCTTGGCAAAGAATTCGCGAATCGTGCAGCCGATGTGTTCTTCAATGGCCGTATCCACGTCCACAAAGGGCATAGACCAGCGCTTGGCCAGATAGCGTCCGATGGTGGATTTGCCGCAGCCCGGCAAGCCCACAAGAGCAATATGAAATTTATTTGTAACAGTCATCGCGTTACCGTCATCCGCCAATCCGGCCAGTCCATGATTCTCGCAGCCCGCAGATAGTACAAACAAAAAGGCCCGCATTCATTCATGCGGGCCCTATGTCAAAACTGATAAGCGCTATTTGCTGCTGCTGCGCGCCTGGTTCAGCATCTTCGGAGTGATGAAAACCAGCATTTCACGCTTGGTAGAGGCTTTGCTGGTATTACGGAACAAATGCCCCAATACCGGCAGATCCCCGAACAGCGGCACCTTGTTGAGCTGATTGGTCTCTTCCATTTCAAAGATGCCGCCGATCACCACCGTGCCACCATTTTCGACCAGCACCTGGGTCTTGATGTGCTTGGTATCGATGGCCACGCCCTGGGTCGTGGTCTCGCCACGGCTGTCCTTGTTCACATCCAGATCCAGAATGATGTCGCCTTCAGGAGTGATCTGCGGAGTCACCTCCAGCTTCAGCACGGCCTTCTTGAACGCAACCGTTGTCGCCCCATTCGGCGCCGTGACGGAATACGGATATTCCGTGCCTTGCTCGATCAAGGCCTTGTTCTGGTCTGCGGTCACCAGACGAGGGTTGGAGATGATCTTGCCATCACCTTCAGCTTCCAGAGCGGACAGCTCCAGGGACAGAAAACGCGTCATCGAGCTATTGAAAACGGAAAATGCCACCTGGCCA
Organism: Comamonas sp. Z3; assembly: GCF_008121565.1. Classification (NCBI taxonomy): domain Bacteria; kingdom Pseudomonadati; phylum Pseudomonadota; class Betaproteobacteria; order Burkholderiales; family Comamonadaceae; genus Comamonas; species Comamonas sp. Z3. The sequence goes on along the minus strand of NZ_VOQU01000002.1, from coordinate 240,136 downwards.
GCGGCGGCGCCGCCAATCGCACTCGCTGGCAGATTCACAAAATTACTGTTTGTGGTTGAGGTTGTTGTGGACGAATCACCCGCACCAGGGATGGAGCTTTGATTTGTGCCAAAGGCACGATTGCTACCAATCGCCCCACCACCAAACTTCACGCCCAGATTGCGCCCGAACGTGTCACGTGCTTCGACAATGCGAGCCTCGATCATGACCTGGCGCACTGGCACATCCAGCGTCGCCAGCAGAGCTTTCATCTCATCCAGCTTGGTTGGCGTGTCGGTCACAAACAGCTGATTGGTACGGGGCTCGGAAATGGCGGAGCCGCGCGACGACAGAAAGCGCGTGCTGGCCCCGGTACCACCGCCGCCACCACCTGTCGAAGTCGTGATCTGCTGCAGAATGTCTGCGGCTTTTGCATAGTTGAGCTGGAAGCCCTGCGTGCGCAAAGGCTCGAGCTTCTGAATCTCCATGGCCGCCTCGTAGTCACGCTTGGTGCGTGCGTCGATCTCGTCCTTGGGAGCAATCCAGAGCACGGAGCCGGATTTGCGCATGCCCAGCCCCTTGGCATCCATGATGATCTGCAGAGCCTGATCCCAGGGCACATCCTTCAGGCGTAGCGTCAAAGCACCTGTGACCGTATCCGAGGTGACAATATTGAAGTTGGTGAAATCCGCAATGACCTGCAGCAGGGAGCGCACTTCAATATTCTGAAAATTGAGCGAGAGTTTTTCGCCGCTGTAGCCCGGGCCCTGGGTCAGCTTGCTGGTGTCGACCTTTTTCTGGCGCACTTCCACCACAAACTGGTTGTCGCTCTGGTAGGCACTATGCTCCCAGTCGCCGACGGGGTCGATACGCATACGCACCCGATCGCCTTGCTGGGTGGTCGAGATCGTCTGCACCGGCGTGCCGAAATCTCCCACATCCAGCTTCTTGCGCAGATTCTCAGGCAGGGCTGTACGCAGGAAGTCCACCGTCAGGCCCTTGCCCTCCTGGCGCAGATCCACTCCCACCTGGCTGCTGCCAAGGCTGACCACAATCCGGCCGGAGCCATCACTGCCACGGCGAAAGTCGATGCCACGAATCGGTGCTGCATCGGAGGAAGCTGTCTTGCTCTCGAATACTGGAGCCATGGCAGGCGCTGCAGCCGTGGCAGATGCCGCAGCACCGGCGGGATCAAGCAGGATCAGCAGAGAGTTTCCCTGGCGCTGCAGGCGGTAGGTCGTGGCCGTCTTCAGGTTCAGTACCAGACGCGAGCGACCCGATGCCTCCACCAGATTCGCCGAGCGCAGATTGCCCTGGTTGAATTCCAGCAGGGACTTGCCCGAACCATTGCTCACGCCCGGAAAATCCAGCGCGATACGCGCCGGAGATTGCACGACAAATCCGGTCGGATCGGCTGTCAGCGGCTCGGACATCTCGACACGGATGACCTCGGAGCCTGACTGCAAAGCACCTGTCACCGTCTCGATGCGCGCCTGGGCCCAAGCTGCCGAAGAAAGCAAAAGGCTGCTCAGGGTCAGACCCCAACGGGCCTTCGCCATAGTGCTGCGGTTAATACCCATCATTTGCCAACCTCCTGCAACTCCAAAGTGCTTGTTCTTTCAATCCAGTCACCACCGCCATCCTGGACAATCTCTCTGAGCTGGATGGAGTTTTCCGTTATCCGGGTGATCTTTCCGTAGTTCTGCCCCAGATAGTTACCGACACGTACCTGATAGAGCAGGCCACCGACTCTGACCAGGGCCGTGGGCACATTCTTCTTGTCCAGGCTGCCCACCATGGTCATGGTGTCCAGCGGCTCAGCCTCCAGCGGTTCCTTGCGGCGGCTCAATTCCGGTGTCAGCAAGGCGGTGCTGATATTGGATTGCGCCGACTCCTTGCGCAAAACCTGAATCAGCTTGAGCGGGTTGAAGGGGTCCATACCGTCAGCCCCTGTATATGCCTGGGGCTTGAATGGCTTGGGCTCCTCCAGTGGCGTCACGCGAGGCCTGGCATTGGCGCGCTCCTGCGCCATCCATTCACGCAGCTGATCCTCTTCGGAGGAAGTGCAGCCCGCCAGCAAGGCACTGCCCATCAAAATCAGCCAGACAGGGCTCAAGAATGCCTTGCTCATTTCTTCCCCTTGGCTGCGTCACGCTGCGCCTTGACTTCGTGCGCATCCAGATACCGGAAGGTGCGCGCCGTGGCCTCCATGGACAGCACATCCGTATCCTTGCCGCCAGCGCCAGGAGCGATGGACAGATTGTTCAAAGTCACAATACGAGACAGAAAAGCGATATCCGAGGCAAAAGCACCGATGTCGTGGTAGCGACCCGTCACCTTCAGCGCAATCGGCAGCTCGGCGTAGTACTCCTTGGTCACCATGGCACCGGGACGGAATACTTCAAACTGCAGGCTGCGACCCAGACCGGCCTGGTTGATATCGGAAAGCAAGGCTGCCATCTCCGCCTTGCTGGGCAATTGCTTCTCCAGCTGCGTCACATACTGCTGCACCTGCTCGCGCTGCTTCTTCAAGCCATCGAGGCTCACCGCCTTGACCACCTTCTTGGAATAGTCCTCACGCAAGGTCACTTCGGTAGCGCGCTCTCCATCAAGCTCAGCTTCATAGTCTTTCAGGATGACAAACCACAGCAAGGCAGCGACGGCGACTGCAACGGCGACATACAGCAATGCCTTGGGCAGCGCCGGCCAGACCGATGGGTCATTGGGATCCAGATTCCGGAATTGACGCTGAATCTTGTCTTGCAGCGCCGCGAAATCGATATCCAGAGATTTCTTGGTCTTTGCCATCACTGCGCCTTCACGGAGGGGCTTGCAACAAGCAGATTTTTCTCTGCATCACTGGCCCGGGTCAGATTGAAGCGCAAGGTGAAAGCAGCCGCACGGCGCTTGTCCTTGGCGGTCACATCAACGGTCTTGGCCACGATCTCCATCAGTTCCGGCTTGGAGAACCAGGGTGAGCCATCTGTCAGATTGCGCAGCATCTCGGAGATACGCTCGTTCGACTGTGCGGTGCCCTGCATGGTCACCGACAGGCCGTCCTGCTTGATGCTGCTGATGTAGACACCCTCCGGCAGCTGCTTGACCAGCTCGTTGAGCATGTAGACAGGCAGGTTACGGTCGGACTGCAAGTCCTCCACGGCCTTCTGGCGTGCACGCAATGCCGTGATCTCTGCCTCGAGTCCTTCGATTTCCTTGATCTGAGTCTCCAGGACCTTGATTTCGGAACGCAGCAAATTGTTCTTGTTCTGCTGGCCCTCGATCATCATCTGGAAGTACCAGTAGATCAGCGCGGCGATCAGCAGGCCGCCCAGCGCGGCCAGCACCATATTGACCTGGAACGCCTCTTTGCGGCGCTTCTTGGCTGCCTCGCGGTGCGGTAAAAGGTTGATCAATATCACTCTTGAAACCTCCGCATGGCCAGACCGCAAGAGGTCAGATAGGACGGTGCCTCACGCGCCATCTTTTTCAGACGCACACCGCTGCCAATTTCCATGCCATCGAAGGGATTGGCAAGACTGCAGGCACAACCCGTCTGCTGACTGACGGCTTCCACCAGCCCCGGCAGGGACGAAGAGCCGCCTGCCAGCAAAACATGGTCGACGCGGTTGTAGGGAGTGCTCGTGAAGAAGAACTGCAGCGCACGCGCCACTTCCTGGGTCAGGCTTTGCACAAAGGGCTTGAGCACACCTGCCGCATAGTCGTCTGGCAATTCACCGCTGCGCTTCTTGGCTTCTGCTTCCTCCGGAGAGAAGCCATACTGGCGTGCGATCAGCTGCGTCAGCTGCGCGCCGCCAAAAGCCTGATCACGCTCATACAGCACTTCATCATTGCGAAGCACCTGCATGCTGGTGGTCATGGCCCCCACCTCGAACAGCGCCACGACGGCGTCACGGCCGGCATTGGGCAGACGCGAGACCAGACGCGTGGCCGCCATGCGCGCGGCATAGGGCTCGATATCGATCACGATGGGCTTGAGACCGGCCGCCTCGGCCAGGCCCTGACGGTCCTGCACTTTTTCCTTGCGCGATGCCGCGATCAGCACATCCACATCGCCGGGCGAGACCAGCGAAGGACCGATGATGCAGAAATCCAGGCTCACCTCGTCGAGCGAGAAGGGAATGTACTGGTTGGCTTCGGACTCGACCTGAACTTCCATTTCCAGCTCGGTCAAACCGGATGGCAAGGTGATCTTCTTGGTGATCACGGCTGCGGCTGGCAACGCCATGGCAACCTGCTTGGTACGCGTTCCGCTTTTCTTGACCAGGCGGCGCACCGCTTCAGCCACTTCATCAAATTTTTCAATATTGCCGTCGGTGATCCAGCCTTTTTCAAGAGGCTCGATCGCACAACGCTCCAATTGCCACTCGCCGGATTTGCTTTTGGCCAGTTCGACCAGCTTCACGCTGGAGGAGCTGACATCAATGCCAAGCAAAGGTGCAGGCTGACGGCTGAATAAAGAACTCAGAGCAATCAACATGCCCCCCCAGGTTTGTAAGAATGGAAACAAAAGCCAGCAATACCCCGGAATCCTAGCAGCAAGCTATAGCAGCACATGCTTTGCTGCAGCGCTTTGCACCATATTTCGTGGTCAAAAAAAGACAAACTTGTGTAACGTCAAACAGCAAGAAAGCCGCCCCTTGCCCGGAGTGGTGCTTACCCTGTGATTTAGGATTCGATCAAAGTGCGGCCCTCACCCAGCCGCCGAGATGCTTTTCCGGGAGGCATTTCTATAATGCCCTACCCCTTGTCAATACTGCGAAATGCCGCCATCAGAACATTCTGCCCACCAGGCCCCAGCGCCTGGCTCCCAAGCTCCCAAGAAACGCATGCACTGGCTGCTGCGCTCCATTTTCTGGCTGATCGGACTTGCCGTCGCCGCTGCCCTGGCCGCTTTGCTGGCTGTGGCCGTGGCGCTGGCCATGGCTTACCCCAACCTCCCCGATGTCTCCGAGCTCGCAGACTACCGCCCCAAGCTCCCGCTGCGGGTGTATTCCAGCGAAGGGGCTCTGCTGGGTGAATTCGGTGAAGAACGTCGCACCCTGACGCCCATCAACGAGATCCCCAAGGTCATGACGGATGCGGTGCTGGCCATCGAGGACACCCGCTTCTTCGAGCATGGCGGCGTGGACTACAAGGGCATGCTGCGTGCCGCACTGGCCAACCTGGGCAAGGTCAAGAGCCAGGGTGCCTCCACCATCACCATGCAGGTCGCGCGCAATGTCTACCTCTCTTCCGAGAAGACCTATACCCGCAAGATCTACGAAATCCTGCTGACCTTCAAGCTTGAGCACTTGCTCACCAAGGAGCAGATCCTCGAGATCTACATGAACCAGATTTTCCTGGGCAACCGTGCCTATGGCTTTGCAGCAGCCTGCGAAGCCTATTTCGGCCACCCGCTCAAGGACATTACGGTGGCCGAAGCCGCCATGCTGGCCGGCCTGCCCAAGGCCCCCTCGGCCTACAACCCGATCAGCAACCCCAAGCGCGCCCGCATCCGTCAGCTCTACATCATCGAGCGCATGGAGGAAAACGGCTTCATCACCGCAGAGCAGGCCAGACAGGCCCGCGAAGAGCCGCTCAAGCTGCGTACTGCCGCCAATTCGACCCGCGTACATGCGGAGTACGTGGCTGAAATGGCCCGCCAGCTGATCTTTGCCCAATACGGAAGCGACGCCTATACCCGCGGCCTGAACGTCTACACCACCCTCAATGCCGGTGAACAAGAGGCTGCCTACAAGGCTTTGCGCGAAGGCATCATGAACTACGAGCGCCGCCAGAAGTACCGCGGCCCCGAGAAGTTCATCACCCTGCCCAGCAATGCGCAGGAACTGGAAGACGCCATTGACGATGCCCTGGCCAACCACCCCGACAACGGCGACGTGGTTGCGGCCGTGGTGCTGGAAGCCTCGCCACGCAAGATTGTTGCGGCCCGTGCGGACGGCACCCATTTCGAAATCACCGGCGACAACCTCAAGCCCGCCGAGTCCGGCCTCAGCCCCAAGGCACCGCCCAACATCAAGATCCGCCCCGGTGCCGTGATCCGTGCCGTCAAAAATGCCAAGGGAGCCTGGGAAATCACCCAATTGCCCGAGGTCGAGGGCGCTTTTGTCGCCATGTCCACGCAAACCGGTGCCATCCGTGCGCTGATCGGTGGATTCGACTTCGAAAAGAACAAGTTCAACCACGTGACCCAGGCCTGGCGCCAGCCCGGCTCCAGCTTCAAGCCCTTCATCTACTCGGCGGCGCTGGAGCACGGTTTCTCGCCTTCCACCATGATCAATGACGCACCGATCTTCTTCAGTGCGGCAACCACCGGTGGCCAGCCCTGGGAGCCCAAGAACTACGACGGCCGCTACGACGGCCCCATGACCATGCGCACGGGCTTGAACAAGTCCAAGAACATGATCTCCATCCGATTGCTGCAGGCCATCGGCCCCAAGACCGGGCAGGAATGGGCGACGCGCTTCGGCTTTGAAGCCTCCAAACAGCCCGCCTACCTGACCATGGCCCTGGGCGCCGGCTCGGTCACGCCGCTGCAGATGGCAGGTGCCTACTCGGTGTTTGCCAATGGCGGCCATCGCATCAACCCCTGGCTGATCGCCCGCGTGACCGACCACAAGGGCCGCATCCTCTCCGAGTTCACCCCTCCGGCGGTGAAGGAACTGCCCCAGGCCATTCCCGAGCGCAATGCCTTCCTCACCGGCACCTTGCTCAATGATGTGGCACGCGTGGGCACGGCTGCACGTGCGCAGGCCACACTCAAGCGCCCCGACCTGTATGGCAAGACCGGCACCACCAATGACTCGGTGGATGCCTGGTTTGCCGGCTACCAGCCCAGCCTTGCAGCGGTCTCCTGGATCGGCTACGACACACCGCGCAATCTGGGCTCGCGTGAAACCGGTGGCGGCCTGAGCCTGCCCATCTGGATCAATTTCATGCAGCACGCGCTCAAGGGCGTGCCTGTGGCCGAAGTGCAGGCCCCGCCCGGCGTGGTCAATATGGGCGGCGACTGGTATTACGAAGAAAACGCCCGCAACGGCGGCGTCTCCAGCCTCGGCATGGAAGGCGCCTCTGACCCGAATGCGGGCGGCAATGCCGGTCCGGGCGCCACCCAGCCACCGGCTGCGGAAGAGCGCAGCCGCATTCTGGATCTGTTCAGAAACTAAGCCCTCGCAAAGCAAAAAAGCCTGCCTCTCGTCGAGGCAGGCTTTTTTTATGCCAGCGCCCTGAATGCTCAGGCCAGGGCCTTGAACTCCAGCGCCATGCCCGACTGCTCGCTCGCGTATTGCGTCAGGTTGGCAAAGAACTCGCCAGCACCCTTGGTGTCGAGCCAGACCTTCTTGTCTTCGTCAAAGCGATAGTGAAAGCCGCCAGCCTTGGCCGCCAGCCAGATTTCATGCAGGGGCTTTTGCTGGTTGATGACAATCTGGCTGCGATTGGCAAATACCAGTGTCACCATCCCCCCCACGCGCTGGGCATCAAGGTCGGCATCGGTTTCGTCATCGATGCGGTCGCAGCATTTCTCCACAGCCAGCAGAAGTTGGTCGGCGCGGTCCAGATATTCAAGGTCAGTCATTACAATTTGCCCATGTTGAAAGCCAACCAAATTCTAGTCAGGAGCATTGCCCTTGCGGCTTGTGCGGCGTCCCTCGCAGCACTTTCTGCCTGTGGACAAAAAGGCCCGCTCTATCTGCCCACCGATCCTGCCGCCCAGGGCCGCGCCACGCTGCCAGAAACGCTGGGCATTTCCAGCAAGCCCTCCAGCGCAGCAACACCCGCAACGAAAGCCATGCCGACAGAGGCGGACGAGATACCCCAGACCGATGCCAAGCCCAAGCCCTAAGGCTTGATGCACGTCAACATGGCGCCCGGACTTACTCTCTAGAGTGACGGCATCTTGTCCTTTGACAAACCGTCATGTCCATTGAGCTCTATCGCGACAAAAACCACATCTGCCTGATGTTCACCGACCTCATCGAGGAGGACGGCCAGGCCATTCAGGCCAATCAGTTCCTGATTGTGGACCACGGCACGGGAGCCATCATCGATCCCGGCGGCAACCTGGCTTTCAACGAGCTGTTCATGGGCATGTCGCGGCATTTTCCGCCGCAAAAGCTCGCCTATCTGATTGCCTCGCATGCCGACCCGGACATCATTGCCTCGCTGGACCGCTGGATGAGCAGCACGCGCGCGCAACTGGTCATCTCGCGCATCTGGGAGCGCTTTGCACCGCACTTCACCAAGGTGGGCAAGACGGAAAATCGCGTCATCGGGGTGCCCGATGCGGGCGGGCGCCTGCCGCTGGGCCATAGCGAACTGGTGCTGCTGCCCGCGCATTTCCTGCATGCCGAGGGCAACTTCCACTTCTACGACCCGATCAGCAAGATTCTGTTCACGGGCGACCTGGGCGTATCCCTGACCACTGGCGCAGAAGCCCGGAAGCCCGTCACCGATCTCGCCCCGCATATTGCACGCATGGAAGGCTTTCACCGTCGCTACATGGTCTCCAACAAGATTCTGCGCCTATGGGTTCAGATGGCGCGCCAGTTGTCCATCGACATGATCGTGCCCCAGCATGGCGCTCCCATCATGGGCAAGCAGGCGATTGGCGATCTGTTCAATTGGCTCGAAGGCCTGCAGTGCGGCATCGACCTGTTCGACCAGGATGCCTACCGGCTTCCTTCGGCGCAGATCGACCCGGTCTCGCGTCAGCTGCGTACCGCAGCCGGCTGACGGTTCCTGAGAGCACGCACCACTCGCCAGCCCAGCAAGGCTCCGAGAATGGCGGCATAGACCGCCACCTCTGCAAAATTGTTCTTGCCGGCGCGCATCCAGAAGAAATGCAGCAAGGCCAGCGGCACCGCCACATAGACCGCGCGGTGCAGCCACTGCCAGCGCTTGCCGCCCAGGGCCTTGAGCATGAACTTTGGCGAGGTGACCGCCAGCACCAGCAGCAGCAGCCAGGTGCTGAAACCCACCAGGATAAAGGGCCGCTTGGGGATATCGGCCACGATATCGCCCCAATCCAGCCCCATGTCGAACCAGGCATAGCAAAGCAGGTGCAGACAGGCGTAGAAGAACACGTACAGGCCCAGCATGCGCCGCCAGCGCACCAGCAGATTCCAGCCGCTGATCTGGCGCAGCGGCGTCACCGCCAGCACGATGCAGAGAAAACGCAGAGTCCAGTCACCCGTGCTGCGCAGCAGGGCTTCGGCCGGATTCGCCCCCAGCCCGTCGGTGAACGCCGCATAGAACAGCCATGCGCAAGGCAGCAGGCACAGCGTGAAGACCAGTGGCTTGGCCCAGGGCTTGAGCAACCAGGCCTGCATCAGTAGAACTTCTTCAGATCCATGCCCGCATACAGCGACGCCACCTGATCGCCATAGCCGTTGAACAGCAAGGTCTTGCGTCGCTTGGCGAACAGCCCGCCCTCGCCGATGCGCCGCTCGGTGGCCTGGCTCCAGCGCGGATGATCGACCTCGGGATTCACATTCGAATAAAAGCCGTACTCGTTGCGTGCCGCCTTGTTCCAGGCGGTACCGGGCTGCTTGTCGGTCAGGCGGACTGCCACCAGCGACTTGGCGCTCTTGAAACCATATTTCCAGGGCACGACCAGGCGCAGCGGCGCACCATTCTGGTTGGGCAGAACCTCGCCGTACATGCCGAAGGCCAGCAGTGTCAGCGGGTGCATGGCCTCATCCAGCCGCAAGCCCTCGGTATAGGGCCAGTCCAGCACCCCGCTTCTGAGTCCGGGCATCTGGGCCTTGTCGGCCAGGGTGACGAATTCCACATACTTGGCGCCGGATAGCGGCTGCACTTTCTTGAGCAGTTCGGACAGCGAGTAACCCACCCAGGGGATGACCATGGACCAGCCCTCCACGCAGCGCAGGCGGTAGATGCGCTCTTCCATGGGCGCGAGCTTGAGCAGGCTGTCGATGTCCAGGGTCTGTGGCTTTTGCACCAGCCCTTCGATGCGCACCGTCCAGGGCCGGGTCTTGAGCGTGTGCGCATTGCGTGCGGGCTCGTCCTTGTCCAGACCGAACTCGTAGTAGTTGTTGTAGCTGGTCACGTCCTGGTAACTGGTGGCCGCCTCCACGGTCATGGCGCCAGCCACCTTGCTGGCCACGCCCTTCAGGGCGGGTAGATGCACGCGATCGGTCGCAGCCAGCGCGTCACGGCCAGCCCAGCCTGCCAGGGTCGCGCCCGCAGCGCCCATGGCCAGGGTCTGCAGAAAGTCCCGGCGCTGCAGGTATTGGGGCTGAGGCGTGATCTCGCTGCCCAGTGGATGTTCAAAGCCTTGGTTGCGGTGACGTATCAGCATAGGAATGCTCCCAAACGACGATCAAGAGTAGTGCGATTTGGAAGCCCCCTGCGTCAGCAAAGTTCCTCCGAATTTTTCAATAAAAAAGGAGCTGCTAGCGCTTGATGATCAACGATTTCAGACTGTTTTCAACCTGAAATCCTTATTCAATCAGCGAAAGCAGCTCCTGTTTTTTGGAGTACCTGGTGCGAGGCCTACAGCTCGCCGTAGCTGTGCAGGCCCGACAGAAACATGTTCACGCCCAGAAAGGCAAAGGTGGTGACGGCCAGACCCGCCAGCGCCCACCAGGCGGACACCGTGCCACGCAGCCCCTTCATCAAGCGCATATGCAGCCAGGCCGCATAGTTGAGCCAGACGATCAGCGCCCAGGTTTCCTTGGGGTCCCAGCTCCAGTAGCCGCCCCAGGCCTCGGCCGCCCACAGAGCGCCGAGCACGGTGGCGATGGTGAAGAAGGCAAAGCCCACGGCGATGGCCTTGTACATCACGTCGTCCAGGATCTCGAACGAAGGCAGACGGGCCGCAATGCGCTTGCGCGAGAACAGGATGCCGGCCACGATCAGGGCCGAAATGCCGAAGTACACCATCCAGTAGCTGCCGCCGTTCTCGGTCGCGCCCTTGCGAAAGACGATGGGCTCGAAGCACAGGACCACGCCCAGCAGCCACAGCGGCGCAAGCTTGTACCATTTGGTCTCGGTGGCCTGCTGCTTGATCAGATAGGCGAACGCCACCATGGCCGACAGCGCAAACGTGCCGTAGCCGATGAAATTAGCGGGCACATGCAGCTTCATCCACCAGCTCTTGAGGGCAGGCACCAGGGGCTGAATCTCATGGGCCTGGCGCACCAGCGTGTACCAGAGCAGAAAGCCCACGGCCGCGCTGACCACCAGCATCACAAAGCCGCCCAGGGCACGCGTGTCGTAATGCTGCTCGTAGTACAGATAGAAGATGGCCGTCATCCAGCAGAACATGACGAATACTTCGTAGAGATTGCTGACGGGGATATGGCCGATGTCCGGGCCCAGCAGATAGCTCTCGTACCAGCGCACCATGGTGCCGATCAGCGCCATCGCGACGGCCAGCCAGGCCAGGCGCGAACCCAGCAGCGACATGACCGAGCGCTCGCCCTTGGCGAATACGCCGATCCAGTAGAAAGCCGTGCTGATGAAGAACACCATGCTCATCCAAAGGATGGCGGACTGGCTGGAGAGGAAGTACTTCAGGCCGAAGACGGTCTCAGAGCGTGCCAGCTCGCCGCCATCCGCTCCCTGATAAAGACCGATGGCCAGGAGCGAGCAGCCCGCCACGCTCAGCATCAGCACCGCCAGCGGGCGCCAGAACCAGCCCAGCCAGATCATGGCCGGGATGGTCGCCAGCAAAATGCCCTTCTCATATACATCCATATAGGCGGCATAGCGCTGCAGCGCATAGCCCAGGCCCACGGCCACCACGACCGCGAACAACCAGTCAAACCAGTTGCGGCGGGCGAAATAGCCTTCGTTCAAAGTCAATGTCGTGGTTGCGGTGTTCATACAGAACCTCCGGGAGTCTTCTTTTGTAAGGGCTTGGCCCCGATCAGCTTGTCGGCCAGCATGGCGAACTCGCGGTCGCCATCCATGGTCTTGCGGTTGGTGGACAAGGCCATGTTCGCATGGCTGCCACCATTCGCAGGGGTCAGCCAGATCCAGATGCGGCGGTCACGCACGTACAGCATGGCAAAAACGCCAATGATCAGGAAGAGGCAACCGAGGTAAACAATGTTTTTACCTGGAGCGCGCGCCACCTGGAACACGCTGGCCTGGACCTGCTTGAAGTCCTGCAGCATGAAGACCACGGGCGCCGGGTAGAACTGCGCATCGCTGAGCGAGAACACCGATTGCGTCATGAAGGCCTGGGTCTTCTCGTCGTTCTCGAAAGGCTTGAGTCCCGCCTGCTGGCGCACCTGCTGGGCCAGCTCGAACAGCACGCCGTTCAGAATCCGCACCAGCACCTCGCCGGCGCGCTCGCGCTCGGCCTCGGGCACATTGCTGTCCATGAAGCCCGATATCGCCTGCAGGCCACCGAGCTGGCGGCCGTCGGGAGCCTTGAGCTTGCTGTCCTGACCGGCGAACAGCTCCAGCGCCTTGAGCGCGGACTGCGTCAGCGGCTCGGCCAGTTCGGGCTTGGAGACATCGACCGCCCGCTGAACATAGGCGCGCGCCGCCTTCTCGGCCTGGGTCTTGCTCTGCATGGCCTGGCGCAGCTGCATGAAGGTGTTCATCGTGCCCTCAGGGTCGGCAGGCACGCGCAGATAGCGCATCTGGTCGGCCTGGTTCTCACGCACGCCAAGCAGGAAGACGGGCTGGCCATCGCCCGTGTCCACGGGCAGCATGTAATTCTGGAACTCGCGCGCCTGGCCCGAGGCATCGCGCAGCTTGTAGCCCACGCTGGGGCCGATATTGCGCAAATCCTTCTTGTCCGTGGTCTTGTGAGCTGCGCCCAGGCGCTCGTCGATGGCCTGCCTCAGATCAACCTTGCGCACATCGGTGCCGGCGCCCTTGTCCTGGCCGCCGAAGTTCTCCACATTGATGGTGCGCAGCGCCGTGTACTCCAGCGTCACCTTGTCCTGCTGGCCATCGGCCAGCTTGCGCACGAACTCGGTGGAGTTGCCGATCACGCCCTCCACGTCGAAGGGCTGGGAGACGCCATCCATGGGCACTGCATGCAGCTTGACGCTGGAGCCGCCGTCATCGAAGCTGCTCTGGTAGATCTCGATGCCCTTGTAGCTGGCCGGATGGTTCACCTCCACGCGCTTTTCCAGCTTCTCGCCGGTGGCACGGTCATGAATCACGATCTCGCTGGCAAACAGCTTGGGCATGCCGGTGGAGTAGTACTCCACGATGAATTTCTTCAATTCCACCGAAAATGGCAGATCTTGCAGCAAGATGCCGTCCGATTGATTCAGGATAGCCGTGCCGGACTGCGTGCCTTCGGAGACCATGAGGTTGCCGCGGAAGGTCGGATTCTTGATGGACAGACGGTGCTCGGGCGCCACGTCCGAGATCATGCCGCCGCCGGTATAAGGCGTTTTGCCGCCCAGCAGCATCTGAGCCCGCACGATGAGGTCGCCGTCGAACAGCCCGCCGATGCAGATCAGCACGATTGCACAATGCGCGGCGATATAGCCCAGCTTGTTGACCGCACCGGCCTTGGCAGCCAGCATCCAGCCGGTGCCAGGCCCGGCCGCCGTGTCGCGCTGCTGCATCTTGACCTTCCAGCCACCGGACACCAGTTGCTGGCCGAGGCGCTTGGCCGCCTCTTCGGTACTGCCCGCCACATCGGCCTCGGCGCGATGGTGGAATGCCTTGAGGCTTTGTTCGCGGAGGTTTTCCTTGTAATTGCGGATATCGGCCAGATATTTGGGAGCATGGCGGCTCACGCACAGCGAGGTGCTGATGACCAGAAACGTCAGAATCAGCAAAAACCACCAGGCGCTGTAGACCGCATTGAGCTTGAGCGCCAGAAACAGCTGCGCCCAGAAGGGGCCGAACTGGTTGACATAGTTGACCAGCGGTTCATGTTGCTTGAGCACCGTGCCGATGACCGATGCGATGCAGATCACCGTGAGCAGTGAAATCGCAAAGCGCATGGAGGCCAGCAACTCCAGAGTCGCGCGCACTGCCTGTGAGCGAGAGGAGTCACGATCGCGAAGTGGAAGGTCTGACATGAGGATGAGATAGAGCCGAACGCAAAAAGGCGGGCCATCTGCTGAACTAGCCGATGGGCCCGCCTGACTTGGGGGGTGCCAGATGCCTGAAAGTTCCCGGAGTCACCCGCGCATCTGGTGAAAAGGATTTTTAACGCAAGCCAGCTATATAGTCTGCCACGGCCTTGATTTCGCGATCATTAAGCTTGGCAGCAACCTGGGCCATGGGAATGCTATTGCTGCGCTTGCCGTCGCGAAAGTCCGTCAGGGACTTCACGGTATATTCAGCATGCTGACCCGACAGACGCGGGTACTGGGCCGGAATGCCGGAGCCGTTGGGGCTGTGGCAACCCGCGCAGGCGGCAATCTGGCGCTCCTGAATGCCGCCGCGGAAAATGCGCTCACCCAGGGCGATGGAGTCCTTGTCCTTGGAGAAGCCGTTCTTGGGTGCCTGGGTATGCAGCCAGGCCGCGATATTCTGCATATCGCCATCGCTGAGCGTGGAGGCAAAGCCCTTCATCACCGGGTCGTTGCGCTTGCCGTCCTTGAACTCGCGCAACTGCTTGACCAGATACTCGGGGTGCTGGCCTGCCAGCTTGGGCTGCAGAGGAATGGTGGAATTGCCGTCTGCGGCATGACAGGCGACGCAAACCGCCCCATAACTGGCTTGCCCTTTGGCAGCATCCGCCTTGACAGGTGTTTCTCCCGCAGAAAATGCGGGGAAGGCAGGTGCTGCGAAAATGGCAGCAGTCAGCAAAGAGGCAAGCAACTTCATATCAAGGGGCTGGGTCTATTGTTGAGAGCTCGAATCCGTCAAATTCTACAATGGGCCTCCCTGAAATAGTTACCGTCATGACCCATGCTTCCCCGGATACCACTGCCGGAAAAACACTTTCTTTGATCGACAGCAAGCTTGCGATGGGCTGGATGCACACCGCACGCTTTTTCACGACCGCGGCCCAGCTCAACCAGCTGCCCAAGGTCGACGTTCCCGAGATTGCCTTCGTCGGCCGCTCCAACGCCGGCAAGTCCACGGCCATCAATACGCTGACCCAGCAAAAGCAGCTGGCCTTCGCTTCCAAGAAGCCCGGCCGCACCCAGCACATCAATCTGTTTGCACTGGGCAAGCAGGGCGTGACCGATGCGGTGCTGGCCGACTTGCCCGGCTATGGCTACGCTGCCGTCTCCCGCACCGACAAGGAGCGCTGGCAGCGCGTCATGCTCAGCTACCTGATGAGCCGCGAAAGCCTGTCCGCCGTGGTGCTGCTGTGCGACCCGCGTCTGGGCCTGACCGAGCTCGACGAAGCCCTGCTGGACGCCATCCGTCCGCGCGTGGAGCAAGGCCTGAAGTTTCTCATCGTGCTGACCAAGGCCGACAAGCTGACCCGCGCCGAGCAGGCCAAGATTCTGTCCATCACCAAGCTCAATGCGGGCGGTGGCGAGGTGCGCCTGTTCTCCGCCCTCAAAAAGCAGGGCGTGGACGATGTGGCCCAACTGCTGTGGCACTGGTGCCACCCCGAGGGATTGCCCCAGGCAGGTTTGCCCCAGGCGGGAATGCCCCAGGCTGCTCCCGTCACCCAAGCGACGCCCGCTGACGGGACGCCTGCGCAAAATCAGCCATAGGCGCTTATCTTGCAAGCGCCAGAAGCTACAAAAAGGAGAGCTTCATGGTCATGACTTGCACGCATACCCTGTCCACAGGAGTTGAACTGGAATGTCGTGTCAGCGGCGAGCCGGGTCAGCCCCTGTTGCTGTTTCTGCACGGTTTTCCCGAAGGCGCCTTCATCTGGGATGCATTGCTTGCGCAATTCGGCAGCCGCTATCGCTGCGTGGCCCCCAATCTGCGCGGCTATGGCCGCTCCAGCCAGCCCACGGCCATCAGCGACTACCGTGCCAAATACCTGGTGGAGGATCTGGCCGCCCTGATTGCGCTGGAAAGCGCCGACAAGCGCGCTGCCTGCGTGATTGCCCATGACTGGGGAGGCGCCGTAGCCTGGGGCCTGGCCAACCGCTATCCGCAGCAACTCGAGCGGCTGCTGATACTCAACTCCCCGCATCCGGGCAGCTTCCTGCGGGAGCTGCAGTCCAACCCGGTGCAGCAGTCCGCCAGCCAGTACATGCATTTCCTGCGCCGGCCCGATGCGCCCGAGCTGCTGGCCGAAAACGGCTGGCAGCGCATGCTGGGATTCTTTCAGAACCCCGACGGCAGCACGCCCGCATGGCTGACGCCCGAGCGCAAGCAGCAATACCGCGAGCATTGGGATCTGGGCGTGCATGGCGCCTGCATGTTCTACGCTGCCAGCCCGCTGGTGCCGCCCCGCCCCGGCGGCAGCGCTGATGAACTGCAGGACATTCGCGAGCTCAGCCTGCCCGATGAAATGCTGCATATTCCTGTGCCGGTGCGCATTCTCTGGGGGGATAGCGACCTGGCACTGCAGCCTGCCTTGCTGCATGGGCTGGAGCAATGGGTGCCACAGCTGGGGATAGAGCATCTCCAGGGCTGCAGCCACTGGGTGGTCCATGAGAGGCCCGAAGCTGTGCAGCGCGCACTGACCGAGTTTCTTCAGACGCCAGGCAGCTCCTGAAAAGAAAGCTTCTGGCGCCCAGCCATCATGGCATGGAGAACGATTTGGCGCCTATTTCCCGGAGTACAGCGATGGCTCGCCGTCCGGGCGCGTCTTGAAGCGTTTGTGCACCCAGTAATACTGCGGAACCATGGTCATGATGGCGGCCTGCAGCTCACGGTTCATGCGGGCGGTGTCTGCCACATGGTCGTCCGTCGGGAAGTTCTCCCAGGCCGGCGTCAGCTCGGCCACATAGCCCTCAGGCGTCATGCGGTTGTAAAGCGCCACCACCTTGGCCTTGCCCAGGCGCGCAAAGCGCGAAAGCGAGGGAATGGTGGCAGTGTCCTGCACCGCGAAAAAGGGCACAAACACCGAGTCATTCTTGCCGTAGTCCATATCGGGCAGCAGATACAGCAGCCCGCCCTTGCGCAGGCACTGGATGATGGGTTTGACGCCATCTGCACGGTTGAGCATCTTCACATTGCCGAAGCGCTGGCGGCCATTCATGAACCAGCGATCCAGATCCGGATCGGGATTGGTGGCGAAGATGGAAGTGAACTCGCGCTCGGTATTGAGCGGCAGGGCCAGGCCACCGGCATCCATGCTGTAGAAATGCGGCGCGAAGACGATGGTGGGCGTATCGCCCTTCAACTCATGCGTGGCTCCGACCAGCTTGACACGGCTGCGCACCAGCGCCTCGGAGCCGAACCACAGCCAACTTCTGTCGAGAAAGGTCTGGCAAAAGACTTCAAAAGACTCCTTCGCCCAAGCTTTGCGCTGCACCTCAGGCACATCGGGAAAGCACAGCTCGAAGTTGCGCAGCGCTATGCGCCGGCGCTGGCCCGCCACCACGAACAGCACACGCCCCACAACCTTGCCCAGCCCGCGCAGCAGGGGCAGCGGCAGCTTGGCCAGCAAATGCATGCAGCCGATGGCGATCTTGCTGGCACTCATGCCTTCTCCCCTGAGAGTTGCTTGTCTTCACGCGGCTGCTTGTAGCGGCCGTAGCCCCACAGATATTGCTGCGGAGACTGGCGGATGGTGGTTTCCATGGCGCGGTTGATCAGCGCCACGGTGGCTTCCAGCGATTGAGATTCGGGCACAGGCAATTCCTCTAGATACAGCGTATAGCCCCGCCCCCAGGACTTGCGCTCGCACCGCGCCACGATGACCGTGGCCCCGGTTTGCAGCACCAGTCGCGCTGCCAATGTCATCGTATACGCATCGCGGCCGAAAAAAGGCGACCAGATACCCAGCCCGTTGGGCGGAACCTGATCGGGCAGCAGCCCCACGGCAGCGCCCTGGCGCAGGGCCTTGATCATCTGACGCACGCCCGCCAAGGTGGTGGGAACGGCCTGGACGCCGGGACGATTGCGCGCGGTTTCCAGAATTTGAGCCAGCCAGCCCTGGCGTGCGGGGCGGTAGAGCACGGTGATTGCGCCATGCCGGTCCGACCAGCGTCGCGCCGCGGCCTGCACGGACATCTCGAAGCAGCCCAGATGTGGCGTGAGAAACACAATGCCCTTGCCACGCGCATAGGCCTGCTCGACGACGGCTTCGTTGACCATATCGCATTGCGGCAACTGACCCAGCCAGATGCGCGGCATCTCGAACACCATGCGCCCCGCATGCCCCACCGCAGCCCTGACCTGGGCAAAGGCATAGCCGGCCTGTGCGGCATTGGCTGCAAATCGGCGCCGATAGGTGGGAGATAGCGCCCAGGTCACCCACCCCATGGCAGCGCCAAGGCCATGCAATAGCCATAAAGGCAGTGCAGCAAACAGTCGAAACAGGGAAGGCATTAGAATAGCGGGGTCGCTGAGTTAAAGAGCAACTTGCAGGGCGACGTAAAAACAAAACTGCTAAAGCGTTCGCCAGACTTCGAAGCTCGGGCAACGCAATTGCCCAAGCAACAAGGAGTTATATCAATGGCGAACAGCGATTTTCTGTTTACCTCGGAATCGGTTTCTGAAGGCCACCCCGACAAGGTTGCCGACCAGATCTCTGACGCGATTCTGGACGCTATTTTCACCCAAGACCCGCATAGCCGCGTGGCTGCCGAGACACTGACCAACACCGGTCTGGTGGTATTGGCCGGTGAAATCACCACCGGTGCGAATGTGGACTACATCCAGGTCGCACGCGACACCATCAAGCGCATCGGCTACGACAACACCGAATACGGCATCGACTACAAGGGTTGCTCGGTGCTCGTCGCCTACGACAAGCAAAGCCAGGACATCGCCCAGGGCGTGGACAAGGCCAGCGATGACGAGCTGAATACCGGTGCTGGCGACCAGGGCCTGATGTTCGGCTACGCCTGCGACGAAACGCCCGAACTGATGCCCGCGCCCATCTATTACGCACACCGTCTGATGGAACGCCAGGCCCAGTTGCGCAAGGACGGCCGTCTGCCTTTCCTGCGCCCGGACGCCAAGAGCCAGGTGACCCTGCGCTATGTGGACGGCAAGCCCCACAGCATCGACACCGTGGTGCTGTCCACACAGCACAGCCCCGATCAGTCGGAAACGGCAACCAAAATGAAGGCATCGTTCACCGAAGCCATCATCGAAGAGATCATCAAGCCCGTGCTGCCCTCCGAGTGGCTGCTGGACACCAAGTACCTGATCAATCCCACCGGCCGCTTCGTCGTGGGCGGACCTCAGGGCGACTGCGGCCTGACCGGTCGCAAGATCATTGTGGACACCTACGGCGGTGCCTGCCCCCATGGCGGCGGTGCGTTCTCCGGCAAGGATCCAACCAAGGTGGACCGCTCGGCTGCCTACGCCGCCCGCTATGTGGCCAAGAACGTGGTGGCTGCCGGTCTGGCGCGCCAGTGCCAGGTGCAGGTTGCTTACGCCATCGGCGTGGCCCGCCCCATGAACATCACCGTGTACACCGAAGGCACAGGCGTGATTCCCGATGCGGAAATCGCCAAGCTGGTGGCCGCGCATTTCGACCTGCGCCCCAAAGGCATCATCCAGATGCTGGATCTGCTGCGCCCCATCTACAGCAAGACCGCCGCTTATGGTCACTTCGGCCGCGAAGAGCCCGAGTTCACCTGGGAACGCTCCGACAAGGCAGCCCTGCTGCGTGCCGCTGCAGGTCTGAAGTGATTCGGACACCCGCAGCGGACCTGAGGATCTGAGGGCCTCAGCCCCCAAGCCTGGTCAAGAAGCCATCGCAACACATTGCGGTGGCTTTTTTGTTGTCGGATCAAGCCGACAAGGATTTCCCCCAAATGAGCACCGCAAGCCTGCGTCCGGCGACTTAGTCTTGAGACATCGCTTCAGACAAAGGAGTTCCGATGCTCAAGTGGGCCATTATTTTTGCCATCGTTTCCCTGGTGGCCGGTGTTTTCGGCTTCACCGGCGTAGCCGCAGGCGCAGCCGGCATAGCCAAGATCCTGTTCTTCATTTTCATTGCCGTTGCCGTGATCTTCGTGATTCTGGCCCTGCTGGGCATTGGCGCAGTCAGCTAGTCGACGCGGCCGGACCCGAAACGCCAACCCGAATGCCTGCCTTGTGCAGGCATTTTTTCATGCGGAACGGCCTCAAAGCCCCCGGGCAGTCAGCGCCAGCGTCTGGCTGAAGCCGGGTTTGGCCCGGTAAAGCTGGGCAGGCCGGTGCGCTCCGCCACCCTGCATGGCCCCAGGCACGGGCTCCAGCCAGTCCATCTCATCCATCTTGCGCCTGAAGCTGACCTTGTTCAGCGGCTCGCCCAGAATGTTTTCATAGACCTGCTGCAGCTGCGGCAGCGTGAAGGTTTCGCCACACAGGTGAACGGGCAAGGAGGAATACAGGCTTTTGCTGCGCACTCGCTCCAGGGCAGCATCCAGAATGGCGCGATGATCGAACGGCAGCTGCGGCAGGGCCGAGAGCGGCACCACGCTGATGTCGGCGCGATCGGGCGGCAGGTTCTGCACGGGCAGCAGAGCGCAATAGGCGATTGCCACCGACCAGCCGCGCGGATCGCGTGCCGGGCCGCTGAAAGTAGCCAACTGCTCAAGATAGGCACCTTCTATGCCCACCTTGGTTCTGAGCACGCGCGCCGCACTGGCCTTGGCGTCCGCGTCTTCCCCGGTATGAATGAAGCCGCCTGGCAATGCCCACACCCCGGCAAAAGGCGCGGCCTGACGACGCAGCAGCACGGCATGCAACTGCTGCTCCACCAGGGTCAGCAGCACCACATCCACGCTGACCTGCACCGTTTCCCTGCGCTCATCACTTTGATTCATTTTTTTACCAACTTCATTTTTATCGCCTGATTATTTCATACGATCTCAAAAATACTTAGTTGCAAAAATATTTTAAGTGTTTTAGACTGCAGACATTGCATCTCGCATGAAAGCTGAACACCATGAGTCATCCACAAACCCAGCTGCTCATCATTGACCCGCAAAACGACTTCTGCGATCTGCCTGCCGACTGGTGCCCCCGCTCACCAGACACTCATCAGCTGATAGCACCCCGCCTGGCGGTGACGGGCGCTCATGCCGATATGCAGCGCCTGAGCAGCTGGATGGCAGCCCAGGGAGACAAGCTGGGCCAGATCACCATTACTCTGGACTCGCACCAGGCTTATGACATTGCCCATCCGGCCTTCTGGCAGCAGCGCGATGGCCGTTGCGTCCTGCCATTTACCCCGATTACGGCAGCGCAGGTCCGTGCCGGCGACTATGCACCGCGCAACGCTGCCGAACGGGAACGCACGCTGCAATACCTGGATCAGCTGGAGGCCCAAGGCAGCTACACCCTGATGGTCTGGCCGCTGCACTGCGAGATCGGCAGCTGGGGCCATGGCATGCATGCCAGCGTGCTCGCTGCCTGCCGCCAGTGGCAGGAACTGCAGCATCGTGCCACCAGCCATGTCTTCAAGGGCATGAACCCCTGGACCGAGCATTACAGCGCCATTCGCGCCGAGGTTCCCGACCCGCAGGACGGCGAAACCGGACTCAACACTGCCTTGCTGGCCCAGTTGTGCCAGAGCAGCACACTGGTGATCGCGGGCGAGGCCAGCAGCCACTGCGTGCGCGCCACCACCGAGCACATCGTGGAGCACTGGGGCAGCAGCGACTACTCGCGCATCGTGCTGCTGACGGACTGCATGAGCCCGGTCGCCGGATTCGAGGCCGCGCACCAGAACTTCCTGCAACGCATGCGTGCAACCGGTGTACGCTGCGAAACCAGCGCCAGCTTTGGCTTATGAGACAAATCAGCCGCTAGCACTTATGGATAAAGCGCCAGCAGCTCATATTTTTTGAAAAGAAGAACGGCATGAAGCCCATCATCACCAGCCTGCTGGACACCGACCTCTACAAGTTCACCATGTGGCAGGCCATGCTGCACCGCCACCCCCAGACCGAGGCTGAGTACGAATTTGTCTGCCGCACGCCCACGGCCTTCCCGCTGGCCGAGCTGCTGCCCGAGGTGGAGCGCGAGCTGGATGCCCTGTGCAGTCTGCGCTTTGACCAGAGCGAGCTGGACTATCTGGCCGGTCTGCGCTTCATGAAAAGCGACTTCATCGACTTTCTGCGCATCTTCCAGTTCCAGCGTGCCTTCATCCGCGCCTGGGCCGAGGGCGACCGGCTGCATATCGTGGCCAAGGGCCCGCAAGTCCATGTGATGGGCTTCGAGATCTATGTGCTGGCCATCGTCAACGAGCTGTATTTCCGCCGCTTCGATGCCGAGGCCGCCCTGGTCGAAGGCCGCAAGCGCCTGCAGATCAAGCTGGCCCAGCTCAAGCATCTGGCTGTCGAGGCCAAGCTGCACAACCCCTTCGAGCTGTTTGACTTCGGCGTTCGCCGCCGCTTCTCGGGAGCCTGGCAACGCGAGGTGGTGCAGGCCTTTGCCCAGGAGACCGCGCAGTGGTTCAAGGGCACCTCCAATGTGCTGCTGGCGCGCGATCTGAATCTGGTGCCCATCGGCACCATGGCCCATGAGTATCTGCAGACCTATCAAGCCCTGGGCGTGCGCCTGCGCGACTTCCAGGTAGCCGCCCTCGAGGACTGGGTGCAGGAATATCGCGGCGATCTCGGTATCGCCCTGACCGATACCGTGGGCATGGACGCCTTTCTGGCCGACTTCGACATGTACTTTGCCAAGCTGTTCGACGGTCTGCGTCATGACTCCGGCGATCCCTTCGAATGGGGCGAAAAGGCCATTGCCCACTATGACCAGCTGCGCATTGCCCCGCAGAGCAAGCGCCTGGTGTTCTCGGACGGACTGGATCTGGACACCGCCCTGGCGCTCTACCACCGCTTTGCCGATCGCATCCAGTGCGGCTTCGGCATAGGCACGCGATTGACCAATGACATGGGACTGACCACGATCAATATCGTGATGAAGCTGACCCATGCCAACGGCCAGCCCGTGGCCAAGATTTCGGACTCGCCCGGCAAGACGCTGTGCAACGACGAGACCTATCTGGCCTATCTGCGCCAGGTCTTCAACATCCCTGAGCCTGCTGCCAAGGCAGCCTGAATCTTCGGAGGCAACCATGCTGAAAGTCACCCTCGCCCAGCTCAACTACATGGTGGGCGACATCAGCGGCAATATCCGCCGCATGAGAGAGGCCGCAGCCAGGGCAGCGGCCGAGCAGGCCGACCTGGTGGTGTTTTCGGAACTGTCGCTGTGCGGCTACTACCCCGGCGACCTGCTGGACGAGCCCAGCTTTCTGCAAAGACTGGATGCAGGTCTGCAGGAGCTGCTGCAGGCCACGCGCCAGTTTCCCGATCTGCACTGGGTCGTGGGCGCACCCACGCGCCACGATGGCCCCGGCAAACCGCTGCACAACAGCCTGCTGGTGCTCAAGAACGGACAGATCCGCCTGCAGTACGACAAGCAACTGCTTCCCACCTACAACATCTTTGACGAGCGCCGCCACTTCGAGCCCGGATCCGACACGGCCAAGGTGCTGCGCGTGGGCAACTGCCAGGTGGGTTTTCTGGTCTGCGAGGACGGCTGGAACGACCAGGGTGCCGACTACGCCACCAACCCCTTTGTGCGCATGGGCGATGCGGCCCCCGATCTGGTCATCAGCATCAACGCCAGCCCCAGCCACCTGGGCAAGCGCGAGCAGCGTCACGAGGTCTTCACCCAGGCAGCGGCACGTCACAAGCTGGCCATCCTCTATATCAACCAGATCGGAGGCCAGGATCAGATCGTGTTCGACGGCGCATCGTTTGCCGTGGAGCCCGAGGCAGGACTGGTCTTCGAAGCCAGGCGCTTCGAGGAAGATGTCTGCACGCTGGAGCTGAATGCGCAGGGCCGGTTTCAGGCCTGCGACGGCTCGGCCTTGCCTACCGTGCCGGCGCAAGGCCTGGCCACCATGGAGTTCTACCGCCAGCAGATCGTGCTGGGCCTGCGCGACTATGCGCGTCGCTGCGGTTTCCAGCAGGTGGTGGTCGGCAGCTCGGGAGGCATCGATTCGGCATTGACACTGGCCCTGGCCGTCGATGCCCTGGGAGCGGAGAATGTGGTCGGAATCACCATGCCGTCGAGCTACTCCTCGGCAGGCTCGGTCGACGACTCCGTGCTGCTGTGCCGCAATCTGGGTATCAGACTCTACGAGCATCCGATCAAGGAGCTGGTCACCACCTATGCACGCCAGTTCGAGGCCAGCTTTGGCGAACCGCTCAAGGGCCTGGCGCTGGAGAATCTGCAGGCCCGCGCACGCGGCACCACGCTGATGGAGTTTTCCAATGCCTTCGGCCATCTGCTGCTGACCACGGGCAACAAATCCGAAGTCTCGGTGGGCTACTGCACCCTGTATGGCGACACCAACGGCGGTCTGGGACTGCTCGGCGATCTGTACAAGACCGAGGTCTTCGAGCTGTCACGCCATATCAACCGCCATGCGGGCCGCGAGCTGATCCCGCAGGCCATCATCGACAAGCCGCCCTCGGCCGAACTGGCTCCCGGCCAGAAGGACGAGGACAGCCTGCCGCCCTATGCCGTGCTCGACGAGATTCTCAAATGGCATATCGAGGGCCAGCATCTGTCCAGCAAGGAATATGCGCAGGCAGCCGCCTTTGTGAACAGGCTGCGCACCGAAGCAGGCGGGCCCGAGACCATTGCCCGCGTACAGAAGCTGGTGTTCCGCAGCGAATACAAGCGCCGCCAGGCTCCGCCCATGCTCAGAGTACGCCCACGGGCCTTTGGCACGGGCCGGCAGATGCCGATTGCGGCACACTACGAATAGCAATGCCCGGCACCTGTTTGAGACAAGCTGGCAAAGCCTTGGAGCACCCTGGGTGCGGCCGAGCGCTTGGCGGCCTGTCTCGAATGCCGACTTTGACCGTGCCGGGCCTGGTTACACATTTAAAAAGTGAGCTAACTTCGCTTACCCAGTAAGCATTTAGCGCGTTTTTACCCATATTTGCCCTTGCGGGCGCCGATTTCTGTACGGGTTTCGCTCTCATGCCTCAAGCCAGTCCCAACACCTCCAGCAAGCGTGTCATCGCCGCCGCACCCGAGACTCTGCCCACCTCCGTGCCCCTGCATACCGCCGTGCTGATCGGCCGCTTTCAGCCACTGCACAACGGCCATATGGCTTTGCTGCACGCCGCGCTGGAGCGTGCTCGCCAGGTCGTGGTGGTACTGGGCAGCGCCTGGCAGGCACCCAATCCCAAAAACCCGTTCAGCTGGCAGGAGCGTGCGCAGATGCTGCGCAATGCGCTATCGAAAGAGGATGCCGAGCGCGTGCGCTGCGTTCCCGTGCGCGACTATTACAACGAGCCGCTGTGGGTGCATGCCGTGCGCGAAGCCGTGCAGGCCCATGTGCCCGAAGGCGCAAGCGTGGCCCTGGTCGGACATTTCAAGGACTCCAGCAGCAGCTATCTGGCACGCTTTCCGGGCTGGGAGCTCATCAGCCTGCCGCGCCTGGGCCAGTTCGACGCCACGCCGCTGCGCGAAATCTTCTTCGGTGAGGGCGACACCTCGCCCGAGACCATGGAGGCCGCCCTGGTCAGGCTTTCCTCCCAGATGCCCGAGAGCACGCTGGACTTTTTGCGCCGCTGGGCCCAGACGCCGCTGTATCTGCGCCTGCAAAAAGAGTGGCATATGCTGCAGGACTACAAGCGGGCCTGGGCCAAGGCACCTTATGCACCGGTGTTCGTCACCGTGGATGCACTGCTGCGCTGCCGTGCCAAGGGCCAGGACCAGGTGCTGCTGATCCAGCGCGGCCATGCTCCGGGCCAGGGCCTGTGGGCGCTGCCTGGCGGCTTTCTGGAGCAGCGTGACAGCCTCTGGCAATCCTGCATGCGCGAGCTGCGTGAAGAAACCTGCTCCTCCATCAGCGAGGCCGATCTGCTGGCAGCCCTGCAGGCCGTTCAGGTCTTCGATCACCCGGACCGCAGCCTGCGCGGGCGTACCATCACCCATGTGCACTATCTGGATCTGGGCGTGCAGCCCAGTCTGCCCCCGGTACAGGGCGCGGACGACGCAGCCCTGGCCCGCTGGGTGCCGGTTGCCGACCTGCCCCTCATGGAAGCCGAGTTCTTCGAGGACCATTTCCAGATCCTGTGCCAGTTCCTGCCCGTGACCCTGGCTCAGAGCGAGCCCGAGCGCCAGGTCGCCTGATAAATAAAAACCATAGCTGCAAGCGCTTTACCATCAAGCTTTGGATCCACTTTTTCCTCTTATTTTATGAGCCAGCTCCATATCCGCCCCGCCACCGAGCAAGACATCGACCTGATCCTGCACTTTGTGCGTGAACTCGCCATCTATGAAAAGGCCGAGCATGAAGTCAAGGCCACGCCCGACCATGTGCGTCGCACGCTGTTCTGCGCCAACCCGGCCGTCTTCGGCCTGATCTGCGAGATTGACGGCCAGGCCGTGGGTTTTGCCGTGTACTTCTTCAACTATTCCACCTGGCAGGGCCAGCACGGCCTGTACCTGGAAGACCTGTACATCACGCCTGACGCACGCGGCCACGGCGCCGGCAAGGCCCTGCTCCAGCATCTGGCCCGGATTGCCCTGGAAAAGGACTGCGGCCGCTTTGAATGGAGTTGCCTGGACTGGAACACGCCCTCCATCAAGTTCTATG
Organism: Comamonas sp. Z3; assembly: GCF_008121565.1. Lineage (NCBI taxonomy): Bacteria > Pseudomonadati > Pseudomonadota > Betaproteobacteria > Burkholderiales > Comamonadaceae > Comamonas > Comamonas sp. Z3. Next base: position 213,522 of record NZ_VOQU01000002.1, on the reverse strand, counting down.
ACAGCCTGGGCGCCCTGCCGCAGACCGAGTGGATCCGCTATCGCATGACCGGCACCGCCCTGCAGGCCATGGCCGCTGGCGACCAATAGGACTGAGCTGCAGGCCGGATCATCCAGAGTGATGTGTGAAGCCCTTCAAAATGATGCGCATCCCTTTTCAGATTGAGTGTACGCAACATCAACAATGCGGTGCGTTCGCGCTTGCGCCAAAATGAATGGTTTTGCAAAACAATAACAAAGGCGGCAATCAGTGCTGACCTTTCACACTATCTCTGGAATCCAGAATGCCAAGCTATCAAGAACTCATCGCCCAGAAAAGTGCGCTGGACAAGCGCATCGAGGAAGCGCGCAGCACCGAAGCCAAGGAAGCCCTGGCCACCGTCAAGCAACTGATCGCCACCTTCGGCTTTACCTCTCAGCAGGTCTTCCCCTGGAAGCCTGAAGAAAAGAAAAAGGTCGAGGCCAGGTACTACGACCCCGAAAGCGGCGCGACCTGGACCGGCCGTGGCAAGCCTCCGAAGTGGATCGAAGGCAAGGACCGCAACCAGTACGAGATCAAGACCACGCCTACCGTGGACTTCAGCGCCCCTCGCGACGAAAAGAACCCGTTCCCGGTTCAGTAAGCAGCCCGGCCCTTTCAGCCCCCAGCAGCCTGCTCCGCCGGCAGCGGCGCCTTGAGCATGCGCACCAAGGCCGTCACGTTCAGGCATTGGATGAGCAGATCTCCGTCATTGGCACGGATCAAGCGGTCAACCAGCTGATCTGCCGCACCCGCCATTGCAGGGGCCAGTCGCAACTGCCCGCTCTCGAAGCGCACTACACCTTCGAGATCGCTGACCAGCACGCCCAGCTTGAGCCCCTGGTGCTCCAGCACGATCACCTGGCTTTGCGCCGTCCTGGTCACGGGCTTGCCAAAGAGCAGCGCTCCCAGATCGAAGACCCAGACATAGCCGGCCACGACTGCCTGGCTGCGCCGCGCCAGCGTTCCCACGCAGTGCGGCAAGCGACCGGCCGAAACGGGAGCGATGGCCGAGGCACTCTGAGCCTCGAGCACGCAGGCCGCATCGACGGCAAGCACGCTGCGCCCCACAAAAAAAGTCGCCATCTCCATGCCCAATGCGCTGCCCTGACTGGCCGCCGCCAGGCCTTGCACCCTGGTATTGCGGCGACCGACAGCCGCCAGCGCATCGTCCTGCACGGCACCAAAAGCCTGCACGGACAGCGCAAGCACCTCTTCGCGATAGCCGTCGCTGCGCTTGAACTCCCGGTAGCCGCTGCCCGCTGTGATCGCCACCACGCAGTACTGACCTTGGTACACCATGGCACGGGCCAAGCTCTGGCCTGGCGCCAAGGCCAGCATCTGCGGCGGCAGCTCCAGCCGCATGCCCGGCTGCAGATGCACATCCGAGGACGACATGACCATGCCCGATCGGTTCAGGTAAGCCACCTGTCTGCTGGTTGCGCCTCCTGCCTGCACGCCGGTCACACCTTCCAGCATGGACTTGAATTCACGCTGTGCATGAAACACCAGACCGATCCCTCCCAGCACCATCCCGTCGGCATTGCGTATGGCCGCGTGATAGACATAGGTCGGGCCGTCATTCTCGTGCTGCACGCAGGGCCGCCATGGCGACACGTGATAGTCCTGGGTCCCTGCCAGCGCCAGGACCTGGTGCAGGCTGTCCGCCTCTATATGGCTGCCCAGCAGCTCCTGACTCTCTGCCTGCCCTCTATGGCTGACGGCCACGACTTTGCCGCGGGCGTCATAGACCATGATTTGCTGGTAGACCGTATAGAGATCGTGAATGCCGGTAAGCAACCCGCACACCTCGCTCACCAGATCACCGGCCCTCTCCCCCAAGGCAAGGGCCTCCAGCAATTCGGACAGCTGCGGCGTCAGTGCCCACCAGCGGCAGTCGTTGGCGCGCTCGTAGAGATTTCGATCCAGCAGATCCACCAGCAGACTCGTCAGCAGGCTGTTGTCCCGCAGTGCGGTATTGAGCACCGTGCCATAGAGCGCATCAATGGATTGAGAGAAGACCTCGTTCGTCCGCGCCCCCGTCTCGCCAATCTGCTCCAGCACGGCTTGCAGCCGCGTGTTGTCCATCTGCTTGCCTGCCGTCATCACCCGCCCGTTCCAGACCACACGGCGTATGGTGTCCGCAGCGCTGTGGATGGCGTGCAGGGGCGGGCAGAAACGGTGCGCATGCGCCAGCAGGCCCTGGGCCACCTCGGCATCCAGCCCGTCCAGCCCCGCTTGCGACTGAAGACCGAAGGCCAGCTCCAGCGGGGTCATGATCTGCGCCCGCCAGCCCTGGGGGCCCATATAGCCTTGATAGCCTGCCGATGCCGCAGACTGCACCAGATAGGTGCGCCCTCCATACACATGCAGCGCGCTTGCACCATCACGGTGAGGCCGCACATTCGCACCCACACCAATCCAGTGCAGATCGCTGCTGGCCAGCACCTGGCCCTGCTCATCCAGCAGCAGGGCAATGCTGGTCTGCGCTTCTGGTGCGCCACTGTCGTCAATCTGGTCGCGTCCGCTCCAGATGCCTTGCATCTCGCCGTCAAAGTCGAAGCACAGGCACAGCACACCCATGGCTTGCCGGTTGATGGGGTCCAGCATGCGATGCGCATAGATCAGACCGCTGTCATGGCCCGGCAGCAGGTCGGTGGCACCAAAGCTCTGCACAAAGCCCGGGCTTTGCAGCGCACGGGCAATCAACGCATCCCGGCATGGCTGATCCGTGGCCAGACTCCTCTCGCGAGCACTCGCTCGCACCCGGCCTTCAGCGTCCAGCAGCAGAATGTCCGCATAGACCGTGTATTTGCTCCGGTAGGCCTGCAGACGCTGGGTAATGGCTGCCTCATCCCCATCCAGCCCTGCCATGAAACCGCACAGCACGGCGTCGGTCGCCAGAAACCCCACATCGGCCGTGCGCTCGTAGAGATTGCGCACCAGGGTATCGATCAGATGCTGTGCCTGACTGGACAGCCCTGCCGTCACTCCAGCCACCGCCTGCATGACCATGGAGCGCACCAGATCCTGCTCCAGCCGCTCGAAGCCGCCACGCGTGGCGGCCATCATGGGCAGCAAGGCCTGTGCTTCCTGAGGGCAATTCATCTTGGCGGAGGACTCTATGAGCCGCCACATCAGATTCAGCTCCCTGAGTGAACTCTCGCAGCGCCCGACCTGGCGCATATGAGGAATGAAGACGTCTGTCTGCAGCAGATCCTGGGCGCGCTGCGCCGGGGCAGTCATGGTTTCTAGAGGCATGTTCTGGCAGAGCAAAAGCCAGGCCTATTTGTAAAAAGACGTTACACATGACCCAGAACAAACCCTGCTCCTTGAGCAATTTGCCCTCTGATCGGCTGGGGAGAGGTCTTGAAAGCTCGGGAAATTGCCTTATTATTAGCACTCGATGGGGTTGAGTGCTAACAGCTTGACCCTAGATATCCGAATGTCAGCCGGATGGCTGGCAAGTCTTGTTTCAACTTTGTTGATGTATTTAGGAGTTGGTATGAACCTGCGTCCCCTGCACGATCGCGTGATCGTCAAGCGCCTCGAAAACGAAACCAAGACAGCCTCGGGCATCGTGCTCCCTGATGCTGCCACCGAGAAGCCTGACCAGGGCGAAGTGCTGGCTGTAGGTCCCGGCAAGCGCAATGACAAGGGCGAACTGATCGCCCTGAACGTGAAGGTCGGCGATCGCGTTCTGTTCGGCAAGTACTCTGGCCAAACCGTGAAGATCCACGGCGACGAGCTGCTGGTCATGAAGGAAGACGACCTGTTTGCAGTCGTCGAGAAGTAATCCTTCCCGAACACCTCCCCTATTCATAGCTGCCGACGATTGATTGATAAGCGCCGGCAGAACAATTGAACCCCATTCTTTAGGAGCCAAAAATGGCAGCAAAAGACGTAGTTTTCGGCGGTGAAGCACGTGCACGCATGGTTGAAGGCGTGAACATCCTGGCTAACGCAGTCAAGGTTACCCTGGGCCCCAAGGGTCGCAATGTGGTGCTGGAGCGCTCCTTCGGCGCCCCCACCGTGACCAAGGACGGCGTGTCCGTGGCCAAGGAAATCGAACTCAAGGACAAGCTGCAGAACATGGGCGCCCAGCTCGTGAAGGAAGTGGCCTCCAAGACCAACGACATCGCTGGTGACGGCACGACCACCGCTACCGTGCTGGCCCAGGCCATCGTGCGCGAAGGCTCCAAGTACGTGGCTTCCGGCCTGAACCCCATGGATCTGAAGCGCGGCATCGACAAGGCTGTCGCCGCCCTGGTGGAAGAGCTGAAGAAGCAATCCAAGGCCACCACCACCTCCAAGGAAATCGCCCAGGTCGGCTCGATCTCCGCCAACTCCGACGAATCCGTGGGCAAGATCATTGCCGACGCGATGGACAAGGTCGGCAAGGAAGGCGTGATCACGGTTGAAGAAGGCAAGTCGCTGGACAACGAGCTCGACGTCGTTGAAGGCATGCAGTTCGACCGCGGCTACCTGTCGCCCTACTTCATCAACAACCCCGAAAAGCAAGCCGCTGTTCTGGACAACCCCTTCGTGCTGCTGTTCGACAAGAAGATCAGCAACATCCGCGACCTGCTGCCCACACTGGAAGCTGTGGCCAAGGCCGGCCGTCCTCTGCTGATCATTGCCGAAGACGTCGAAGGCGAAGCCCTGGCGACTCTGGTGGTCAACACCATCCGCGGCATCCTGAAGGTTGTGGCTGTGAAGGCACCTGGCTTCGGCGACCGCCGCAAGGCCATGCTGGAAGACATCGCCATCCTGACTGGCGGCAAGGTCATCGCTGAAGAAGTGGGCCTGTCGCTGGAAAAGGTGACCCTGGAAGACCTGGGCCAAGCCCAACGCGTCGAAATCGGCAAGGAAAACACCACCATCATCGACGGTGCTGGCCAAGCTGCTGAAATCGAAGCCCGCGTCAAGCAAATCCGCGCCCAGATCGAAGAGGCGACCAGCGACTACGACCGTGAAAAGCTGCAAGAGCGCGTGGCCAAGCTGGCCGGCGGTGTTGCCGTGATCAAGGTTGGCGCTGCCACCGAAGTCGAAATGAAGGAAAAGAAGGCCCGCGTGGAAGACGCCCTGCACGCTACCCGCGCTGCTGTGGAAGAAGGCATCGTGGCCGGCGGTGGCGTGGCCCTGCTGCGCGCCAAGCAAGCCGTTGGTGCCCTGGCTACCGGCAATGCCGAACAAGACGCCGGCATCAAGCTGGTGCTCAAGGCTATCGAAGCCCCTCTGCGCGAAATCGTGGCCAACGCCGGTGGCGAGCCTTCGGTGGTCGTGAACGCCGTGCTGAACGGCTCCGGCAACTACGGCTTCAACGCTGCCAACGACAGCTACGGCGACATGCTGGAAATGGGTATCCTGGATCCCACCAAGGTGACTCGCACTGCTCTGCAGAATGCTGCTTCCGTGGCTTCCCTGCTGTTGACCACCGAGTGCATGATCGCTGAAGCCCCCAAGGCTGACGCAGCTCCTGCCATGCCCGACATGGGCGGCATGGGTGGCATGGGCGGCATGGGCATGTAATTGCTCTGCTGCTACCGGATGGTCTGCACCATCCGGTTATGCGCAAAAGGAAAAGGCCGCATCTGCGGCCTTTTCCTTTTGTGTCGCGCTTCACAAGCTGCTCGGCTCCGAGAACAAAAAAGCCAGCCCGATATCGGCTGGCTTTTGTATCCGAAGGTTCGCCTCAGAAGCGATGACGCAGACCGATGGTGATGCCGGTACGCTTTTTCGCGCCATTGGCATCAAGCATCACGCCCGCACCGCCCTTGGTCTTGGTGTGGTCCACCGCGAAATAGGCATCGGTACGCTTGGAGAAGGCGTAGTCGGCCACGGCAACGATAAAGTCAGCCTTGCCGTTGAAGGCGCCAGTCGCCGATCCCGATTGCTTGGCATGGTAGTAATGCATGCCGGCATTGAGCTGTGGCGTGACCTGGTAGCCAAAGCCCACCTTGAACATCTCACGCTTGTTGGCAAAGTTGCCAGGGGCATTGCCCGCGATAAAGCCACCGTTGGACGAACCTGTCCAATATGCGTTGAGCAAGCCAGCATCAAAAATCGCACCCGCGCCCGCAGCCCCCAGACTATCCTTGACCTTGTTCTGGCCGTAGCCTGCCATCAGATAAAGAGGCCCGGTGCGATAGGAGCCGCCCAGCGTCCAGGCATCCACATCGGTGCCGGCCGGCAAGGTCGAGCGCTGGAAAGCGCCACCCACAGAAATGCCGTTGGCAGAATAACGCAGATAGCCGCCTGCGGTCTTCAATGCCAGACCGCCCGGGGTCATATCCACTCCAGCCCCTTTCTTCGCAAAGGTATTGCTCTCGTCAAACGAGTACTGCAAGCCCGCACGAACAGGGCCAAATTCGGCCACGTACTTGAGCATATTGTTTGCACGCGCGCCCAGAGACATGCCGATTTCAGGCTTGTAGGCGTCCATATATGGGGAATATGGGAACGATGCGTAGGTGGAGGTAACCAGATCGAACAACACGTTGTATTGGCGGCCCATGGTCAGCTGGCCAAAGCTGGTGCTGCGCAAGCCCACCCAGGACTGGGCGAAATAAGGCTGTGCGGTGCTGGGAGTACCGGAATCCGTCCAGAAACGATTTTCCAGATTGGCAATCGCCGACAGGCCGCCGCCCAGATCTTCCTTGATATTGATACCCCAGCGGCTCTCGGACATGCCGCCGCCAATCATTTTGGTCAGACCGCTTTTATTCGCTCCCTCATTATTCGTATGGCGAATTGCCGCATCCACAATGCCATATAACTGAACGCTGCTTTGTGCATATGCCAGAGTTCCCATGGTTCCCAGCACAGCCAAGGCCAATGTTTTTTTCACAAATGAAGCTGCCATTGTGTTGCCTCTCTCTTAATTCAATTCGCAAACAGTTGGTGGAAAATTCATTCTAGAAATGCTTTCCTCAACCGCGCGAGCATTGGCACAAGCGCAACACAGGCCTTTCCCTCTGGGGGCAAACCTCTCAGCAATCACCCTTTAAGGTCTAACCCGAAAAAACAAAAAAGGCCTGTCTTTCGACAGGCCTTTGGCTTTTAAGCAGTTACTGGCTTACACCAGCAATTGATTAGAAAGCGTGGCGGATACCCACTTGCACGCCAGCTTGGTTGCGGCCGGAACCGTCAGCCTTCAGGCCCACGGTGTCGCTCACACCCTTGGCAGCCAGAGCGATAGCGGAACCGTCTTGGTTCTTCAGGTAAGCCACGGTGCCGTACAGAGCAGTGCGCTTGGACAGGTTGTGCACATAGCCCAGCGACAGTTGGTGAGCCTTAGCAGGACCTTCTTGGTCGTAGTAAGCGTACTGAGCCTTCACTTCGCCCACGCCACCCACGGGAGCGGACACGCCCAGCAGGTAGTTACGGAACTTGGCGCTGGAACCAGCATCGGGCTTGTACTTGATTTGCTGAACGTTACCCACAACCTTGGCCACGCCGAAGTTGTAAGAAGCGCCGATGGACATTTCGTCACGGTCGCCAGCAGCGCCCTTCAGGTTGCCATAAGCAGCAGTCACGCTCAGGGGGCCGTTGTCATAGCCAACGTTACCACCGGCGTAGCGGCCACCCTTAGTACCAGCAACAGCCTTCTCGTCGAAAGCGTAGCTCACGTTAGCAGTGAAGCCGCTGAAGTTAGGCGAAGAGTAGGACACCATGTTGTTAGCACGGATGGTGTTGGCGTCAGCACCGAAAGCACCGCCAGCAGTCGACCAGGCCTTGAAGCCCAGGTTTTGGCCGATACCGGTAGCGCCGAACAGGTCATACTTCAGACCGGCACGGAAAGTGGGGGTGGTTTCACGACCCAGGCGAACTTCACCGAAGTTGCCGGACAGACGCACTGTGGATTCGCGCTTGAAGTTGAAGCCCGAAGCATTGCCGTCGTCACCAAAGATTTCGCCTTCCAGCCAGAAGCCAGCCTTCAGACCGCCACCCAGGTCTTCAGTACCGCGCAGGCCCAGACGGCTGGTCGCGTTACCGCTGGTGTGCACGCCGTACTTGGCGTCGTTACCGGAGGCGTTGTCCACGTAGGAAACGCCAGTGTCAACGATACCGAACAGAGTCACGGAAGATTGAGCCATTGCGGCGCCGGAAGCGGCCAGCACTGCCAGGGCGATCAGAGATTTTTTCATTACGAGTTACTCCAAGGTTTAGAAGGGCGCCGGTTCTATGGGAGAGAGACTTGAGCCTCGAGCTCCACCGGTTTCCCGCGCCAACCTCCTGGTGGGGAAGTTGGGTCTATTGCACCAGACCCCCGAGCCCAGCGCAAAGGAATTCACCCAAAACTGCTCGATTCGGCGCGTTTTCGTTGCACCACCGCAACAAACTCCGGACCGCACTAGCGGGCACACCCTTAGGGGTTTCAGCCTAGCATTGCCCCAGCGCAAGTTGCGGATGAATCACTCTGGTGTACCTTATGTGCATTGACGCCACACGGGCGCCGCACTGAGCTCTTTTCACCATGGACAAGTTTCTGACCGCTGCCGATGCAGCTCTTCGCACTCTGTTTGCCGACCCGGTTGCCTCCGAGCGTTCGCCCGCTGCAGGAATCGCCGAAGCCGATTTGAGCGATGAGCAGCGCAGGCTCTCTGCAGCCTTGATGCGCGTCAACCATGTGGGCGAGGTGTGTGCCCAGGCCCTGTACAACGCCCAGGCCATGGTCACCAAGGACATGGAGCTGCGCGAGCATCTGCTGCACGCCGCACGCGAGGAAATGGACCACCTGGCATGGACCCGGGAACGCCTGCATGCCCTGGGTGGCAGGCCTTCGCTGCTGAACCCTCTGTGGTTTGCGGGCGCTTTTGCCATCGGCACGATTGCCGCCAAGTTCAGCGATGCCGCCAGCCTGGGTTTTGTGGTCGAGACCGAAAACCAGGTCTCCGCCCACCTGGGCAGCCATCTGGGCCGCCTGCCCGAGGAGGACGAGGCGTCGCGTGCCGTGGTCGAGCGCATGAAGGATGACGAGGAACGTCATGCCGCTGCAGCGATCGATGAAGGTGCGATGCAACTGCCCCCGGTTGCCCAGGGACTGATGCGTGTGGCGGCCAAAGTCATGACGATTACCGCGCACCGCATCTGACCCATCACACGGAGGCAGGCCTTTGTTCAACAAAAAAACGGGCCTTAGCGGCCCGTTTTTTGTGATCGTGAGTGCGCCTCAGGCTTCGACGATGTCGAAACCCGTCGTGATTTCGGCGGTCTTGCCCAGCATGATGGTGGCCGAGCAGTATTTGTCGTGGCTCATGGCGATGGCACGCTCGACGGCACCGGCCGGCAGGTTCTTGCCGCTGACCGTGAACTGCATGTGGATCCTGGTGAACACCTTGGGGTCGGTCTCGGCGCGCTCGGAAGTCAGCTGCACGCTGCAGCCCTTCACATCGTGGCGACCGCGCTTGAGGATGAGCACCACGTCGTAGGCCGTGCAGCCGCCGGCGCCGGCCAGCAGCATCTCCATGGGGCGCGGAGCCTGATTGCGACCGCCGTTGGCCGGATTCTTCTCGTCCGGTGCGCCGTCCATATTGACCACATGGCCGCTGCCGGTCTCTGCCACAAAACCCATGCCCGAGCGCGTTCCGGTGGCCGCGCCTGTCCAACTAACCGTGCATTCCATTGTTTTTCCTCTCGAAACTGTTGCAATTTTGCATCAAATACATAAAAACCCGAATCTTTTGATGCACAGAAAACACAAGCCTCATACAATACAACCCAAGCGTTACCTGTGAGGTCAAACCCGCAGGCAGACTGCAGATTACTGGTTAACACCGATCTGTATCGCACCCTTTGTCTCCTCCACCTCCTCTAATGGTGGATTCAGCCCCTAGCTCTTGAGCTAGGGGCTTTTTTTCGTGCCTGCTCCCCGGGTTTCTCAGAGCAACAGCATGCACCTCTTGAGCGAGTACTGCAGCGTAGCAAGCAAGCGCCTATCATGGTCGGCTTCCATGCACCCGGCAGGCTGACTACCCTGGCTCCGGTGCTCTGCTTTCGATTTGCACCATGACTCAAGCCCTGACCCCTGCCGATTATCTGACTCGCATCCTCAATGCACGCGTCTATGACGTGGCCGTGGAGTCGGATCTGGACATTGCCAAGAATCTCAGCCGCCGCCTGCACAACAAAGTGCTTCTGAAGCGCGAGGACCAGCAGCCCGTGTTCAGCTTCAAGTTGCGCGGCGCCTATAACAAGATGGCCAATCTGACGGCCGAGCAGCTGCAAAAGGGCGTGATCTGCGCCAGCGCGGGCAACCATGCCCAGGGCACGGCGATGAGCGCCAAGAAGCTGGGCTGCCGCGCCGTGATCGTGATGCCCACCACCACGCCCCAGGTGAAGATCGATGCCGTGATCGCGCTGGGCGGCGAGGCGGTGCTGGCTGGAGAAAGTTACTCGGACGCCTACAAGCACGCCGTCAAGCTGCAAAAGTCCGAGGGTCTGACCTTTGTCCACCCCTTTGACGACCCCGATGTGATTGCCGGCCAGGGCACCATCGCCATGGAGTTGCTGCGCCAGCTGCAAAAGCTGGGCAGCCAGCGTCTGGATGCCATCTTCGTGCCCATCGGCGGCGGCGGCCTGATTGCCGGCATTGCCAACTACATCAAGGCCGTGCGCCCCGAGGTGAAGGTGATCGGCGTGCATACCAAGGACTCGAACGCCATGATGCAGTCCGTGCAGGCGGGCGAGCGTGTGGAGCTGGCCGATGTGGGCCTGTTCGCCGACGGCACGGCCGTGAAGCTGGTGGGGGCGGAAACCTTCCGCGTCACCCAGGGCCTGGTGGATGACTATGTGACCGTGGACACCGATGCCGTCTGCGCCGCCATCAAGGACATCTTCACCGACACCCGCTCCATCGTCGAGCCCTCGGGCGCCCTGGGCGTGGCAGCCATCAAGCAGTACGTGGCCAGGCACAAGACCAAGGGCGAAACCTACGCCGCCATACTGAGCGGCGCCAATATGAACTTCGACCGCCTGCGCTTCGTAGCCGAGCGTGCCGAGGTCGGCGAGGAGCGCGAAGCCCTGTTCGCCGTCACCATCCCCGAAGAGCGCGGTAGCTTCAAGCATTTCTGCGAGGTGGTGGGCAAGCTGCCCGGCGGCCCGCGCAACGTGACCGAGTTCAACTACCGCATCAGCCACGACAGCAAGGCCCATGTGTTCGTGGGCCTGACCACGCCGACCCGGGGCGAGTCCGAGAAGATCTGCAAGAACTTCCAGAAGAACGGCTTCGAGGCGCTGGACCTGACCTTTGACGAGATGGCCAAGGAGCATCTGCGCCATATGGTGGGCGGCCACTCGCCGCTGGCCCAGGACGAGCGCCTGCTGCGCTTTGTCTTCCCAGAACGTCCCGGCGCGCTGTTCAAGTTCCTGAGCCTGATGGCGCCGACCTGGAATATCTCGCTGTTCCACTACCGCAACCAGGGCGCCGACTACGGCCGCATTCTGGTGGGCATGCAGGTACCGGCCAAGGACCACAAGAAGTTCGACAGCTTCCTCAAGAACCTCGGCTACCCCTGGGTAGAGGAAACCGGCAATCCTGCGTACCAGTTGTTCCTGAAGTAAAAAACAGGAGCTACTACCGCTTTCCCAGCATGGGTTTCAGATAGAAAAGACCCTGAAATCCATGAATATCAAGCGTGATCAGCTCCTTTTTTATTCGCAACACCATGCAAGCCCTGCGCCACTATCTGCTGGCCGTCCAGTTCTTCAGCCGCATCCCCGTGGCCGGACGTCTGGCGGCCTGGGTGGGCTGGAGCCCCGAGATGCAGCGTGCCAGCGCCGCACATCTGCCTGGCGTGGGCTGGCTGGTGGGCCTGTGGGCCGCGCTGCTGCTGGGAGCCCTGCTCTGGCTGCTGCCGGCAAGTCCCTGGTCGCCGCTGGCGACGGCGCTCATCAGCACCGCCGGCACCTTGTGGCTGACCGGCGGTTTCCATGAGGACGGCCTGGCCGACGTTGCCGACGGGCTCGGCGGCCTGGTGCCAGCCGAGCGCGCGCTGGAGATCATGAAGGACTCCCGCATCGGTGCCTATGGCGTGATGGCGCTGCTCATGGCCCTGCTGACCAAGGTCGTGCTGATCGCCCTGCTGCTGTCCGTCATGCAGCCGTTCCGGGGACCGGTGCCGGTGCTCATCCTCGTGTGCTGCATTCATGTGCTGTCACGCTTTGCGCCGCTGGTGCTGATGCACAGCCTGCCCCATGTCGGCCTGGCCGCGAGCAGCAAGACCCTGCATATCGCGGGCAGACAACTGGGCTGGCAAGGGCTGCTGACCGGCGGCCTCTGGTGCCTGCCGGCACTGGGCCTGCTGGGCTGGCTCGGCGTCTGGAGCTTTGTGCCCAGCCTGCTGGCGGCCATGCTGCTCACCACCTGGCTGCTGCAGCGCTGGCTGCGCAAGCGTCTGGGCGGCATGACGGGCGACTGCCTGGGCGCCTGCCAGCAGCTCAATGAGCTGGCCCTGCTGCTGACCAGCTGCATCTATCTGCCCCAGTTGCTTTAGAACGTGTTTACGATCTCCTCGCGCCGCGACAGAGGCTTTGCGGGATAGGATGCCAGGGGGCGCCCCCCGCGCGCGATACCGCAGCCATAGCGGTGCTGTTGCGAGGATTCGCGCGGCCGGCGAGGCGACGCCGCAGACCGCCCCTGACCGGGCGCCCGCAAAGCCACTGTTCCGCAGGGTTGGAGCGAAATCGGGCGATTTCTGCGTGTTGTCTCTTGCTTGCACCCCGGTGCAAGCGGCGAGCCATCACTTCGAACTCATCCCGATTGCGCTCCAACGCGGCTGCGTAGAGATCGCAAACAAGTTCTGAGGCATGAAAACACTATGGCTGGTGCGCCACGCGCGCCCCTTGATTGACACCGAGCGCTGTTACGGCCGCCTCGATATCGCCGCCGATGCACAAGCCACCAGGCAGGCCGCACAGGACTTGCTGCGATCTCTGCGACCCCTGCATGGCCAGTTGCAGATCTGCCATTCGCCGCTGCAGAGATGCAGACAGCTGGCGTTGGATCTGCAGGCACTGGAGCCCGATTTCGCCTCCAGCGCCGACGGCAGATTGCTGGAGATGGATTTCGGCCATTGGGAAGGCATGCGCTGGAATGACATCGGCGAAGGCGCCATCAGCGCCTGGGCGAAGGATCTGGCGCTGCACGCGCCCGGCGACGGCGAATCCCTGGCAGACATGCTGCAGCGCGTTCACGAAGCGCTGCAAGACGCCGCCGCCGGCGACAGCGCACATATGGTGTGGATCTGCCACGCAGGCGTTGCGCGCTGCGCGCAATGGCTGCTGCAGCATGGCCGCCAGCTGCCGCAAAGCCATGAATGGACCTTGCCGGCGCCCGCCTATGGGCAGTGGCTGCGGCTCGAACTCAGTTGAATGACGCCATGGGCGGCCTGGGCAATTGCAGCACCGTGCTGGTCGGCCCGTTGGCGGGACCCAGTCGCGCTTCGCGCGCCGCCAGAGATTGCAGAATCACGCCCTCCTCCACGGCTTCACCCACGCGCACGGCCTTGCTGCCCTTGCCTTCCACGGCAATCACGGCGGCGCCGCCACCGGTTTCATGCCCGGCCAGAACCCCGAGCAGCGCATAGCGGCTGGCCACGGGTGCAGCCACGGCAGCGACAGGCTCGGCGACCGCTCCCAAAGCCTTGGCCATGGCCTGGGCATTGGCCTGTACCGGCTGCGCTGGCAGGACCGAGGGTAACTGCTCACTGGCGCTGCCGACGAACCGGAGTGTCCAGAAAACCAGCACCGCAGCGGCAATCGCCCAAAGCAGCAGGGTGGTGAGCTTGACCTGCATGGGGATGCCTTGACCTGGATTGAAAGATTGCGTTCGCATTCGACGATTATGATGGTGCAATACTGCATTTTTCCTACAGTTCCCAATGAGCACCAACTGCCGCCACCCGCTGTCTGCTATTCGCCACGCCGCATCGCGCGGCTTTACCCTGATCGAATTGATGGTGGTGCTGGTCATCATTGGCGTGCTGGCAGCCCTCATCGTGCCCAATGTACTGGACCGTGCCGACGATGCCCGCGTGACCGCCGCCAAGACCGATATCGCCAATATCAACCAGGCGCTCAAACTCTACCGTCTGGACAACCAGCGCTACCCCACGGCCGAACAGGGTCTGCAGGCGCTGGTGGTCAAGCCCACCACCGGACCGGCTCCGCAAAACTGGAAGCCCTATCTGGAAAAGCTGCCCAACGATCCCTGGGGCAATCCCTATCAATACCTGAACCCCGGCGTGAAGGGCCCCATCGACATCATGTCCCTGGGCGCTGACGGCAAGGCCGGCGGCGAAGGCAAGGATGCGGATATCGGCTCCTGGCAATAGCAATGAGCCCCCACGAGAGCATCGACCCCACGCTCCCTCACTGCGTGTGATCGCTGCCCCCAAGGGGCCCTGACCGGCTAAAGCCGAGTTTCGCCTTGGGGCTGCCCGGCAGCGAAACGTCCTCCGTCTAATCCGCTTCACATCAGCAATTCGGCCGCTCACTCCTTCATGGCTCACCTCAAACACGCCGGATTTACCTTGCTGGAGTTGCTGGTGGTGATTTCCATCATGGCGCTGGCAACGGCCGGCGTGAGCCTGGCCATCCGCGACAGCGGCGAGCAGCAGCTCGAGCGCGAAGCCCAGCGCCTGGCCACGCTGCTGGAGTCGGCCCGCGCCCAGGCCCGCACCAATGGCACGCTGGTGGTCTGGCGTCCGCTGCCGCAAGGCTTTCGCTTCGAAGGCCTGCCGGCCAACGTCAAGATGCCCACGCAATGGCTGCAGACAGCCGTGCTGGTGCAACCCGCCACGCCCGTGGTGCTGGGGCCTGAGCCGCTGATTCCAAGGCAGAGCATCACGCTGTCGCTGCCTGGCAGCAACTCGGCGCCGCTGCAACTGGCCACCGACGGGCTGCGCCCTTTCAGCATTCAAAGCCCGCAGGTGGCGCCATGAACCCCGCCCTGCAGCAACGCGGCTTCACGCTGATCGAGGTACTGGTCGCGGTCGGCATTGTCGGCGTCACCCTGCTGGCCGGCCTTCAGGCCAGCAGCGCGCTGACGCGCAATGCCCAGCGCCAGTCCGACGTCATCCTGGCCCAGCTCTGCGCGCAAAACGAGCTGGTGCGACTGCGGCTGTTCAATCAGATGCCGGCAGTCGGCGACTCCACCATCAACTGCCAGCAGGCCGGCAGACAGATGCAGGTACAGCTCAGCGTTCGCCCCACGCCCAATCCCAGCTTCAGGCGCGTGGATGCCCAGGTGTTTTCCGAAGCGGCTGCGGTGCTGCGCGTCTCCACCATCGTCGGTCGCTACTGAATCATGAGCAGCATGCGCAACAGAAACAAGGGTTTCACGCTGATCGAGCTGCTGGTCGCCCTGGCCGCCATGGCCCTGCTGTCCATCATGAGCTGGCGCGGCATCGACGGCATGCTGCGCGCGCAGGAGGTGACGCGCGAGCAGGGCGAGCAGCACGCTGTCATGCAGACCGTGCTGGCCCAGTGGAATGCCGACCTCAACGCACTGATGCCGCTGCAGGGGCGCCAGGTACTGGACTGGGATGGCCAGGTGCTGCGCCTGACGCGCAAGACCAGCGCCGCCGTCGACAACGGGGCGCTCGTCGTGGCCTGGAGCCGGCGCAATGTGGACGGCCGCTCACAATGGGTGCGCTGGCAATCGCTGCCCGCACGCACGGTCAGCGAATGGAACGATGCCTGGAACCAGGCAGGCCAATGGGGCCGCAATCCCTCCAGCGACCAGATGCGCCGCGAAACCGTGCTGATACCGCTCGATCTCTGGCGTGTCTACTACTACCGCAGCAACGCCTGGACCAACCCGCAATCCAGCGATCAGGGCGGCGATGACGGCAGCAGCGTTGGCCGCGACGGCAATCCCGTGCTGCCCACGGTGCCCGACGGCATACGCATCGAGCTGACCCTGCCGCCCGGCCGCGCGCTCAACGGCGTGATGACGGTGGACTGGGTCAACCCGCTGCGCTCCAACTCAAGATCATGAAATCTTCCCTGAGTCGCTTCGCGCCTTCCCCCCAGGGGGACAAGCCCATCGCTGCGGGGCGGCCCTTGCTCGGGGTTTGCGGCTTGGGGCGCACGCGCCAGCGCGGTGCAGCGCTGCTGGCGGCCATGCTGACCGTGGTGCTGGTCGCCACCCTGGCCTCGGCCGCACTCTGGCAGCAATGGCGCGATGTGGAAATCGAGACCGCCGAACGCAATCGCGTGCAGGCCAACTGGTTGCTGCTGGGCGCGCTGGACTGGTCGCGCGTGGTGCTGCAGGAGGACTCGCGTGCCAACCGCAGCAACCCGGTCGATCATCTGGGCGAGCCCTGGGCCGTGCCGCTGCAGGAAGCGCGCCTGTCCACATTCCTGGCCGCAAAGAACAATGTCAGCCAGGTGGACGACGGTCTTGCCGACGTGCAGGACGCCTTTCTGTCGGGCGAGATCGTGGATCTGCAGTCGCGCCTGAATCTGCGCAATCTGCTCAGCGGTGCCGATTCGAGCGTGAAGGAGGAAAACCTCAAGCCTTTTCTGCGCCTGTTCGAGCGCCTGGGCCTGCCCGGCAGCTCCGCCATGCAGATCGCCACGGCCTTGCAGCAAGCCATGCGCGGCAAGAGCCAGGCTGCGCCGCTGATGCCGCGCACGGTCGGGCAGCTGGGCTGGCTGGGCGTCGATCCGCGCATCATCGCGCGCATCGAGCCCTATGTGTCGCTGCTGCCCGAGCGCACCCTGGTCAATATCAACACCGCCAGCGCCGAGGTCATCTGGGCCAGCACCGAGGATCTGGACTGGGCTCGCGCCAACCAGCTGGTGCAGTTGCGCGACGCCTCACCTTTCAAGTCCCTGAGTGCCGCAGCGGCGGCCATAGGACTGACCGGCGTCTTCAACAGTGCCACGCACTCCGTGACCACCGGCTATTTCGAAGCCCGTGGCCGCCTTCGCCTCGGGGACAACGTCCTGAGCCAGCGCTCACTGATTCAGCGCAAGGACATGAGCGTCAACACCTTGTGGCAGGAGCATGCCGACTGGGGGATGCCCTCGGTTGCCAGACACTGACACCCCGATGTCACACTGACCCCATAGAATGCTCCATCTTCCCTCATGAGCACATTGCTAATACAGCTGTCGGCGAAGCCCGCCAACTTCGCCACGGAATATCTCTACGTCCTCAGCGATGATGGTCAAAGCGTTCAGCGCAGCGGCCAGGCTGCGGTGTCTCTGCTGCCGGCCACGGGCCGCACCACCCAGGTCACCGCCGTCATCCCGGCCGCTCAGCTGTCCTGGCACAGCGTCACCCTGCCCCCGGGCCTGAACGTCCAAGGCCGGCGCCAGCAGCGCCTGCGCGCCGTGCTTGAAGGTCTGCTGGAGGAAAGGCTGCTCGACGAGCCGTCCACCATGCATCTGGCACTGGACGCCGGCTCCGCCGCAGGCCAGACCTGCTGGGTGGCAGCCTGCGACAAGAGCTGGCTGCAATCCCATCTGCAGGCGCTGGAACACCAGGGCCATGCCGTCAGCCGCCTGGTGCCCGAGCAGTGGCCCAGCAGCCATCCGCAGCTGTTGCTGTCGGGCGACAGCCTGCAGCCCCAGCTCAGCGCCACCGGACTGGATGCACAGGCCGGGCTCGCAATCCTTCCTCAGCACGCGGATCCCATCGTGCTGCAATCCCTGCTGGCGCGCCTGCCCGAGCAGCTGCCGGTGCTGGCCGAGCCCCATCTGGCCCGCAGCGCGGAAGCGCTGCAGCGCCCGGTCAGCATCTTCACCGCCGCCCAGCGACTGCTGCAAAGCCATGGCTATGCCGGCGACCTGGCCCAGTTCGATCTGGACCTGGGCGGCAGCACCCGCGCCAAGCGGCGCCTGCTCGATGCCTGGCACGGCTTTGCCAAGGCCCCGCAATGGCGCGCCGCGCGCTGGGCTGCAGGCATTGCAGTCGCCGCCCAGCTGGTCGGGCTCAACGCCTGGGCCTTCAAGGAAAACCGCGCCATCGCACTGCGCCAGCAGCAGGCCAAGCAGGTGCTGCAGACTGCCTTCCCGCATGTGCCCGTGGTCATCGATGCCCCGGTACAGATGCAGCGCGAACTGGATCTGCTGCGCAGCAACTCCGGCACCCTGTCCGCCGGTGATCTCGAAGCACTGCTGGCCGCCAGTGCCGGCATCCAGGGCGTGCAGAACGCCAAGAGCCTGCAATACCAGGACAGGCAGCTGCGCATCTCGGGGCTGGACCTGAGCCCCGAAGCGCTGAGCGACGCGCAGCAAAGCCTGCAGGCCAACGGCTATCTGCTGCGGCGCGAAGAGGCGGAGCTGGTTCTCACTGCAAAGGCTCAGCCATGAAGCAGAAAAATGCCTTGAAAACCGCGCTGGCGCCGCTGCTCCAGCGCTGGAGCACCCTGGCTCAGCGCGAACAGAATCTGTTGCTGCTCGCCGCCAGCGTGGTGCTGCTGGCCCTGCTCTGGTGGGTGGCACTGGCACCGGCGCTGCACAGCCTGCGCACGGCCCCGGCACGCCATGCGGCAGCGGAGCTAGAACTGCAGAACATGCTGCAGATGCAGGCCCAGGCCGAGCTGCTGCGTCAGCAGCCGCAAGGCAATAGCGCCGATGCACGCTCTCAGCTGGAGCAGTCGCTCAAGACCGAGCTGGGCAACAGCGCCCGGCTGCAGTGGCTGGGCAACCGCGCCCAGGTCAGCCTGACCCAGACCGCCGCGCCGGCCCTGGCCCGATGGCTGGCCCAGGTGCGCGACAACAGCCATGCTTCGGTGGCCGAGATGAAGCTCAACCGCACCCTCGGTGAAACCGCCGACGACGCGGCCATCACCCGCTGGAGCGGCACTCTGCTGCTCGACCTGCCCGGCAACGCGGGCGGGCAGAACTGAATCCAGGCCATGAAACTGTCCCGGTCACGCCCCGCCAGCCAAGCCCTGCGCAGACCACGCGAGGCGGGCGATCCGCGTTCGCCGCGCCGCTGGGCAGTGGGCGGTGCCTTGCTGGGCGCTCTGCTGACGCTGCTGGTCCAGGCTCCGGCAGCCTGGCTGGCGGCCGGCGTGCAATCGGTCACGGACAACCAGGTACTGCTGCAGGAGCCGCGCGGCACGCTCTGGCGTGGCTCGGCCCGACTGGTGCTGACCGGCGGCAAGGACAGCCAGGACCAGAGCAGCTTGCCTACGCGCCTGAACTGGACACTGCGACCCAGCCTGAGCGGCGCCAGCATCAGCCTGCAAAGCGATTGCTGCACCAGCACCCCGATGCTGGCGCAGCTGCAGCCGGGCTGGAACGCCATGACGGTGCGCTTCAAGGACAGCGTTCTGCAACTGCCCGCCGACATGCTGGCCGGCCTTGGCACGCCCTGGAACACCGTGGCCCTGCAGGGCCAGTTGCGCCTGTCCACCGTCGGGCTGACACTGCAATATCGCGCCGGTCGGGCTACCAGCCAGGGCCTGACGCGGCTGGAAGCATTGGCCGTATCGTCCAGACTGTCGTCGCTCAGGCCCCTGGGCAGCTATCGTCTCGACATCCAGGGCGGAGACAATGCCCAGCTGAATCTGACCACGCTGGGCGGCGACCTGCAGCTCAGCGGCCAGGGCCAGTGGGTGGGCTCGCGCCTGCACTTCAGGGGCGAAGCCTCTGCCAGCCCCGAGCGCGAAGCCGCTCTGTCGAATTTGCTCAATATCTTGGGGCGCCGCCAGGGTGCGCGCTCCATCATCACCTTTGGTTGACCCATGACTCAGCATTCACGCACCGCCTGGCAAAACACACTGCATTCGATAGCTGTTGCCTCGCTTGCCGTCTGCATTTCAGCACCAATTCATGCTCAAACCCAGAGCGGACAAGCGAATGCCACTCCTAGTCTGCGACCAGGCGAACCGGTCACGCTGAACTTCACCAATGCCGACATCGAAGCCGTGTCGCGCGCCATGGCCGCCATCACCAATCGCAATGTGGTGGTGGATCCGCGCGTCAAGGGCCAGATCACGCTGCTGACCGACAAGGCCGTCTCGCCGGCCACGGCCTACCAGCAATATCTGGCGGCGCTGCGCATGCAGGGCTTCACGGTGACGGAGTCGGCGGGTCTGTTCAAGGTGATTCCCGAGGCCGATGCCAAGCTGCAGGCCAGCGAGGTCGCCATCGGCCAGGGCGCACGCGGCAGCCAGGGCGGCGGACAGATCGTCACGCAGATCTTCAAGCTCAACTACGAGAACGCCAACAATCTGGTGCCCGTGCTGCGGCCGCTGATCAGCCCCAACAACACCATCAATGTCAACCCCGGCAACAACTCGCTGATCATCACCGACTACGCGGACAATCTGCAGCGCATCTCGCGCATCATCGCCAGCACCGATGTCTCCAACGCCACCGATGTGGAAGTCATCTCGCTGCGCCATGCCGTGGCTGCCGACATGGTGGCTCTGGTCAATCGCCTGATGGAGGGTGGCTCGGCCACCGCCGGCGGCGTGGTCCAGGCCGGAGCCGGCGCGGCCGCTGGCCAGGCGGATACCAGTTTCCGCACCTCGATACTGGCCGAGCCGCGCAGCAACTCGGTACTGGTCCGCGCCGCCAACCCCGCCAAGCTGTCGCAGATCCGCTCGCTGATCGCGCGACTGGACCAGCCTGCCATGACGGGCAATGGCGACGACGGCAACATCCATGTGGTGTATCTCAAGAACGCCGACGCGGTGTCCCTGGCCGCCACGCTGCGCGCCGCCATCAACGCCCAGACCAGCGCCAGCACCACCCTGGGCGGCCAGCAGGGCATGACGGCAGCGGCCGCCGGCTCAAACACGAATGCTGCCACCAGCGCCCAGCCCGTGATTTCCCGCGGCACGGACGGCAGTGCCACCGTGGGCCTGGGCGGCGGCAACAGCGGCCCCAGCTCTCGCTTCGGCACCGCCCAGCAACCGTCCACGGGCGGCATGATCCAGGCCGACCCCACGACCAACTCGCTGATCATCACGGCCCCCGGCCCGCTGTACCGCCAGTTGCGCACCGTCATCGACAAGCTCGACGGCCGCCGCGCCCAGGTGCTGATCGAAGCGCTGATCGTCGAAGTCTCCGCGGACAAGGCCGCCCAGCTGGGCGTGCAGTGGAGCTCGGTGATCCGCAACAACGGCCGCGTGCTGGGCGTGCTCGGCAACGGCACCTCCATCAGCGGCATCTCCAACATCTTCGGCCTGTCGGGTGCCGTGGGCAATCTGGTCAACGGCACGGCCCTCACCGACAGCCAGGCCTCGGCCATCGGCAGCATGAAGGGCATGAACCTGGGCTTCACCCAGAGCGTCAACGGCAACACCAGCCTGGGTGCCCTGGTCAATCTGATGCAGGGCGACGGCGACACGAATATTCTGTCCACGCCCAATCTGATGACGCTGGACAACGAGGAAGCCAGCATCATGGTGGGCGAGAATGTCCCCTTCCCCACGGGCTCCTACACCAACACAGCAGGCACCTCGGGCTCGGTCAATCCGTTCACCACCTATGAGCGCAAGGACGTGGGTACGCTGCTCAAGATTCGTCCGCAGATCAACGAGAACGGCACCATCAAGATGGCCGTCTACCAGGAGAACTCTGCGGTCAAGCAGGGAACGGCGAATGCACAGTCCGGCGCCACTACCACCAAGCGCTCCATCGAGTCGAATGTGCTGGTCGAGGACGGCGCCATCGTGGTGCTGGGCGGCCTGATTGCCGACGAATACAGCCAGAGCCAGGAGCGCGTGCCGCTGCTGGGCGACATTCCCCTGCTGGGCAATCTGTTCCGCAACACCAGCCGCGCGCGCAAGAAGACCAATCTGATGGTGTTTCTGCGCCCCACCGTGCTGCGTGACGCCAACTCCACCAGCCAGCTCTCGCAGGACCGCTATGAGTCGATTCGCGGCATGCAGCAAACCGTGCAGCCCGACCCCAATCTGCTGATGCGCAATGTCAATGCCGCGCCTTTGCTGCCCGCCTCCAGCGGCGCCGCGCCGGCTCGCGCGGCCAATGTGCTCATCGTGCCCGGCGCCAAGCCCGAGATCGTGGATTTCACGCGTCCCGGCCAGCCGACGGTGGACGGCCAGCCAGTGACCGTGACGCCTGTGACGCCCGCCACCCTGCCTGCGGGCACCCTGTAAGCGAAGGCCACGCATGCGCTATCCACTGCCTTATGGCTTTGCCCGCAGCAGCCAGCTGCTGATCGAGGATGACGGCCAGGAACCCGTGCTCTGGCATGGTCCGCAGCCCGACTGGGCGGCCATCTCCGAAGTGCAGCGCAAACACGCGGTGCAGCGTTGGCAGTTACTGGACAGCGGCGCACTGGCCCACCGCATCAGCGCGGCCTATGCGCAAAGCGACTCCAGCGCCGCCATGGTAGTCAGCGAGGTCGAGTCCGATGCCGATCTGACACGCATGATGCAGGACCTGCCAGCCGTGGAAGACTTGCTGGAAACCGCCGACGACGCGCCCATCATCCGCATGCTCAACGCTCTGCTCACGCAGGCGGCGCGCGACGGCGCGTCGGACATCCACATCGAACCCTACGAGCGCCATTCCAGCGTGCGCTTTCGCGTGGACGGCGATCTGCGCGAGGTGGTACAGCCCAACCGAGCCCTGCACGCCGCCCTGATCAGCCGCCTGAAGATCATGGCCGACCTGGACATTGCCGAGAAGCGTCTGCCCCAGGACGGGCGCATCAGCCTGCGCCTGGGCACGCGCGCCATTGACGTGCGCGTCTCCACCCTGCCCAGTGCCCACGGCGAGCGCGCCGTGCTGCGTCTGCTGGACAAGAGCGAGAGCAAGCTCAGCCTGGAAGCCGTGGGCATGGGCGGCGAGACGCTCAGGCGCTTCACCCATCTCACGGCGCAGCCGCACGGCATCGTGCTGGTCACCGGCCCCACGGGCTCGGGCAAGACCACCACGCTCTATGCCGCTCTGCAGCGCATGGATGCCAGCCACAGCAACATCATGACGGTGGAAGACCCCATCGAATATGAGCTTGCCGGCGTGGGCCAGACCCAGGTCAATGCCAAGATCGAGCTGACCTTTGCCAAGGCCTTGCGCGCCCTGCTGCGTCAGGACCCGGACGTGATCATGATCGGCGAAATCCGCGACTTCGAAACCGCGCAGATCGCCATCCAGGCTTCGCTCACCGGCCACCTGGTGCTGGCCACGCTGCACACCAATGACGCGCCCAGCGCCGTCACCCGCCTGATCGACATGGGAGTCGAGCCTTTTCTGCTGTCGTCCTCGCTGCTGGGAGTGCTGGCACAGCGCCTGGTGCGCAAGGTCGACCTGAGCGAGCCCAGTGGCTACCGGGGCCGGACCGGCATCTTCGAGCTGCTGGCGGTGGACGACGCCATTCGCGCCCAGATCCATCGCGGCGCCAGCGAGGCCGAGATCCGCGAGACCGCCATGGCGGCAGGCATGCAGCTGATGCGCGAGGATGGCGAACGCCTGGTGCGCGAAGGCATCACCACCCAGGCCGAGGTCATGCGCGTCACGCGGGACTGAGCAGCCCCGAGCTCACTCGCGCCAGCGCAGCATGGCCGGGCCCGTGAGCAGCACGCGCACGAAATCGGCCTGCCGCCCCACCCCCACCTTGACCGCCGCCGATTTGAACTGCGAACGCGCGGTATGGATGGACAGGCCCTGTCTCTCGGCGAACTCCTGCAGGGTCCAGCCATTGATCAGCGCCTGGGCCAGCTGAGCCTCCGCCAGCGTGAGCCGGTACAGATTGCGCAGCAACTCCTGCAGCGCGGGAATGCTCAGCGCCGGATCGCTGATCAGCAGCATGGCGGCACTGCGTTCGCCATAGGGACTGCTGTGCACGGGCAGCGGCGACACCATGACCTGCAACTGCTGTCCGGCCAGCCCCGTGAAGCGGCTGGCCCGGCCGTGGTGCTGCCCCTTGCCCAGCCCTGTGGCGACACAGTCCCGCATGGCTTTCTGCAACCAGCGCTGGTCTGCGGCATTGGTGGCATGCAGGCTCTCGTCGGCCCTGCGATACATCAGCTGACTCTGCTCCATCAGGCGCAACGCCCGGCTGCTGGCATGCATCACCGTCGCACGTTCATCCAGAAGAACCACACCCACCGGCAGATCCTCCAGCACGGACAGTGATGCGTTGAGCAATGCCTGGGTACGGTACAGGCGTCGGTGCATCGCAAACGCGGTCTGCAGATGCGGCATGAGCTGCTGCACAAGGCCCAGCTCTTCGGCGCTGTAGGCGCCCACCGCATGCGGCCTGACCACAGTGATGTTGAACGAGCGGTCGTGCTGGTTGTCGACCACGGCCGCGCAGGAATAGAACAGATCCTGAGGCTGCAGCCAGTCGCCATACCATTCGGTACCCGGCAGGCTCCGGTCGGGAAACAGGGTGGAGGAATTCACCACCGTGCCCGGCCTGTGCAGGCTCTGGTCCTGCAGCCAGACATTGCACTGGCAGTAGTGCGCGGCAAAGCTTTCGAGTTCGGCGGCGGCAAAGCCCTGGCTGGTGCCGAAAGTGCCGAAGCCCCCGTCCAGATCCACCGTCCGCTGCGCGAAATCGTTGGCCCAGATCACGCTGGCTGGCGAACGCAGGGCCGCACCGAACAAGGCCAGAAAGCCCTGCCAGCGCGCCGGCTCCAGTGCCGACTCGTAGATGGCCGCTATCAATGCAGGAACCCGATCCTGCAACATCAAAGGCAGATGCGCTACCGCCATAGAGCCCCCTTCCAAGGCTCGCCACAGCAAGCGCCAGATGGCACTTCGCCGGGGATTTATTTCATTTACTCACACTTTGAAATCACTGCAAACCCTTCACCCATTTTGGTGATGTTTTCGCGACAACAAGTACCTACAAACAAGGCAGCCACTCTCAACCAAAGGCTGCCATGTCACAAGCACCCACCACCACACCATTCATCCGCCGCTCAGTGTCCCTGGGCTCCCTGGTCCTGATTGCCTCCATTGCCGGCTGTGGCGGCGGCAGCGACAACGCTTCTCCCGCACCGTCGCCCCCGCCCGCTCCGGCGCCCGCCACCACTTCGGTCTCCACCACCGTGATCGATGGTGCCTTGCAGAACGTCAGGGTATGCCTGGACAGAAATGACAACGGCAGCTGTGACAGTGAAGAGCCCAGTGCCCTCACCAATGCCTCCGGCCAGGCAAGCCTGGAAGTGCCCGAGGCCGATGTGGGCAAGCACCCGATTCTGGCCCTGGTCACCGAAGACTCCGTCGATGCCGACACCGGCGCCGTTCCCGTGGCCTTCATGCTGCGAGCGCCCGCCGATCAGCCTGGCGTCGTCAGCCCGCTGAGCACCCTGGTCCATGCGCACAGCCAGGCCACGGGCAGCAGCACCAGCGATGCGGCAGCAGCCATCCAGAGCCAGCTGGGCCTGGGCACTTCGGCGCTGGCGGATTTCACCCAGGACGGCAGCAACGCAGGCAAGCTGACCGCCACCATGGCGCGCCTGATCGTGGTGACCACCCAGACCCAGCTCACCAACACGGCGGGCGCCACAGGCGTCGACGGCGCGCCGCTGACTTCGGTGCAGCTCAATGCCGCCGTCAACAGCGTGCTGCTGCAGCAGTTGCAAACCCTGGCCACGGCCGTGCTGGACAATCCCGCCCTCAGCGACACCAGCACCTCCATGAAGGACAAGCAATCCGCCATGGAGACCGCAGCCCAGCAGGTGGCCAGCGCCTCGGGCGTCACGGCCGGCAATGTGGGCCTGATCGCAGCCATGCAGGCGCAGACCACCAGCCCCGAGGTCGGTGCCCCCGCGCCGAGCACGCAGCTGCGCTGGCTCAGCTTTACCGACACCAGCAACTACTACATTCGAGCCTTCGAGGCCACGGCCGGGCAGAACACGCCCGATGCGAACGGCAAACGCTATTTCACGGAATTTCGCGAGCGCGTGGTCGGCGGCCAGGAGCAGCCCTGGAGCCGGCCGCAGGTCTATTGGACGGGCAGCGAATGGTTTGCCTGCCCCACCGATTTCGTACAGCAGACCACCAGCCTCGCCAGCGGCGAAACCGAATCCCTGTACTGCAAGAGCCTGGTCAGCAGAGCCAAGCAAAGCGTGCGCAATATCGCCGGCCTGAAGATGCGCGACATCGTCACCGAGATCCGCTCCGCCCCCTGGCAGGACTCTGCCGACGGCAGCTTTGCCAACTGGGGGCCCAGGCCCGATCAGCTTCCCGCCGAAACGACCTTCCCCAGCGGCTCCACGCTCAGCTATCGCACCGTCACCGACCTGGGCGGCAGCGACTACTACCTGAGCAACAACGCCAACCGCGCCACCATTCCGCGTGCCGACGCCCCGAACAACCCTGACTCCAGCACTTGGCGCAGCGCGACGCTTGCGGAGTTCATCGCCTGGAACGCCGGCGACTTCGCGCCCAACGTCTCGGCCGCCGATGTGCATGGCAACAACGCACGCGTGCTGGTCGGCCGCCGCGACTATCTCAAGCCCGATGGCAGCGCGGCCTACAAGCGCTACATGGTGGGTTTCGAGAACGGCGGCGAGCAGCGCGCACGCTTTTATGAATGCGAGGGCGATATGAGCACCCTGCCCAACAACCGGACCCTGTTCATCAACGGAGTGTCCACCTGCAAGGCGATCCTGCTCAGCAACTACAGCATCGCCACCCAGGCAGATGCCAAGGTGCTGCGCTTCACGCAGGAGCCCACCCAGCTCAACGTCAGCAACTTCCAGAACTACCGCCTGTTCGTCGAACGGGGCGGCATCACCTATGTCGGCTATCGGGACAAGCAGATGGTCAGCAATCAGCAGCGGCTCAATGGCACTGCCGCCGATGCGCTGCTTGCCGCCCTCGGCCTGAACTGACTCCCCGCCTCGCTGCACAGCCCACCTCCCGGTGGGCTTTTTTCATGCATGGCCTCAATCAGCAGCGGTCATTGAGCCTTTGCCAGAATCGTTGCCATGCTTGAAAACCTTCGCACCTCCGTCCAGCCCTATGGCGGCGATCTGTTTCTGCTGCTGATCGCCCTGGCGGTCATCAGCCTCGCCGTGCTGTTCAACCTCAAGGCCCGTCTGCCCGTGGACCAGTTGCGCCGCGTGATCCGCATGGCGGCGCTGGTGGCCTTGCTGGGCTCGGTATTCGCCATGCAGGCCGGCAACACCTACTACGCCATGGCAGCCGTGCTGCTGGCCTGGGGTGTACTGGTCGGCATTGTTTTTGGACGTGAGATAGGCCGCAAACGCTGACCCGCAAAATGCTGAAAGCTATCAAAACCCTATAGATCAATCGCCATGAAATCCCTGAACAACGTCAAGCTGTCCATGCTGGACCTGGTCGCCGTGCGCGAAGGCGCAACGGTGGCCGATGCTCTGCAGATTGCCGTGCGCACCGCGCAGCAGGCTGAAAAGCTGGGCTTCACCCGCTACTGGCTGGCCGAGCACCACAATATGCCGGGCATTGCGAGTTCGGCCACAGCCGTGCTGATCGGCCACATCGCAGGTGCCACGCAGAAGATTCGTGTGGGCTCGGGCGGCATCATGCTGCCCAACCATGCACCGCTGGTGGTGGCAGAGGCCTTCGGCACGCTGGCCGAGCTCTACCCGGGCCGCATCGACCTGGGCCTGGGCCGCGCACCGGGCACCGACGCAGCGACCATGCGCGCCCTGCGCCGCGACCGCGTGGAGACCGAGGAGGACTTCCCACGCGACGTGCAGGAGCTGCAGCGCCTGCTGGGAGATCACCAGGATGGAGCACGCATCATCGCCATGCCCGGTGCCGGCACCCACGTTCCCATCTGGCTGCTGGGCTCCAGCCTGTTCTCGGCACAACTGGCTGCACACATGGGCCTGCCCTATGCCTTTGCCTCGCACTTTGCCCCGCGCATGCTGCACCAGGCCCTGGCCATCTACCGTCAGACCTTCAAACCCAGCGCCACGCTGGCCAAGCCTTACGCGATTGTCGGCGTGCCCGTGATTGCGGCCCCCAGCGATGAAGAGGCCCGGTTTCTGGCCAGCAGCACCTATCAGCGCGTGCTCGGCATTCTGACCGGCAACCGCACCCGCCTCATGCCCCCGATACCGGACTTCTGGGAGCAGCTGGATGGGCGCGCCCAGGCGGCGATTGCCGATTTTCTGGCCGTGGGCGTCATCGGCGGCCCGGATACCGTGCGCCAGGGCCTGCAGAATCTGGCCGATGAAACCCAGGCCGATGAATTCATGATCGTCAGCGATGTCTATGACGCCGAGCTGCGCCTGCGCAGCCTGGAGATCACGGCTGGCGCCATGAACAGCGCCTCCTGAGCGGTCCTGGCAGTTCCCTGCTATCACGCTGTGCGGAAGGAGGGAGCGCACAGAGAACGACAAACCGGCGTCCCGGCATGAGAGCATGCCAAACTCCTGCGTCGTTCACCTCTCAGATTTCGCCCATGAGCCGTTCCGCCCGTCTGCTGCAATTGCTGGATACGCTGCGCCGCGCCCGTCAGCCGCAGACCGGACCCGAGCTGGCCCGGGCGCTGGGCATCAGCCTGCGCACGCTGTACCGCGACATCGCCACCTTGCGCACCCAGGGCGCCGACATTCTGGGCGACCCCGGCATAGGCTTCGAGATGCGGCCCGGCTTTCTGCTACCGCCTCTGATGTTCAACGCCGACGAGCTGGAGGCCCTGCTGCTGGGCGCTCGCTGGGCCAGCCTGCAGGCCGATCCGCAACTGGCCCAGGCCGCTACCGCCGCCATGGACCGCATCCGTGCGGCACTGCCGCTGGAGCTGCGCATTGCCGTCGATACCAGCGGCCTGCTGGTTCCCAATATGCAGACCGACCCGCCGCCCGAGCCCTGGCAGGCCGCGCTGCGCCGCGCCATCCGCGCCGAACACAAGGTCGTGCTGCATTACCGGGATCAGCATGGCGTGCCGAGCCAGCGCCGGGTCTGGCCGTTTGCCATGGCCTACTTCGAGCGCAGCCGCGTGGTCTCGGCATGGTGCGAGTTGCGCCAGGCCTTTCGTCACTTTCGCGCCGACCGCGTGGACGCGCTGGAGGATCTGGGCGAACGCTATCCGCAGCGACGCCAGGCGCTGATACAGCGCTGGCTGGACGAAACCGGCTACACGCTGGATTGAACGGCACTGCTGACAGAAACTGTCAGCCCCCGCTCCTACATTGGCTGCATGGCGTTTTTGCCATGTCACAACAGCCCGCCCCAAGGAGAGCCGCAATGTCCACACCGCAACAACCCAAGCTGCGCTTTTTCAGCAACCCCAGATCACGCGCCCGCATGGTGCGCTGGATGCTGGAGGAATGCGGTGCCGACTATGAAACCGTTGACCTGGAATTCGGACCCGAGATGAAGTCGCCCGAGTACCTGTCCATCAACCCCATGGGCAAGGTCCCGGCGCTGCAGCATGGCGATGCCGTGGTCACCGAGACCGGAGCCATCCTCGCCTATCTGGCCGAGCTTTTCCCCGAGAAACGACTGGCCCCGGCGATGGGCAGCCCGGAGCGCGCCAGCTACCTTCGCTGGCTGTTCTTTGTCGCCGGGCCGGTGGAGGCCGTCACAACCGCCCGCAACGAAGGCTGGCTGCAATCGCAAACTCATCAGCAGGCCATAAGCGCAGGCTTTGGCCGCTTTGACGATGTATTGAACACCTTGCTGCATGCGGTGGCCGGCAAACGCTATGTCTGCGGCGACCACTTCACGGCCGCCGATCTGTATCTGGCCAGCTATATCGGCTGGAGCATGATGGACGGCAGCTTGCCCAGGCGGCCCGAATTCGAGGCCTATGCCACGCCGCTGCTGCAGCGTGCAGCCTCGGTGCGCGCCGACGAGATCGACGGCGATATGCAAGCCGCCGCCATGGCGCCAGTCGTTTAAAGGTTTTGGCCTGCAGCGACCGCCAGTCAGGCGCAGGACCATCAAGACCTACAGCAAACCGCTGCAGACCACTCAGCGAGCCAAGTAACCGCCGTCGACCGGGTAATAAGCGCCCGTCACAAACGACGCGCGGTCACTGGCCAGCCAGGCCACCAGCTCGGCGATCTCCTCGGGCTGGCCCAGGCGTCCCATGGGGTGGGCCGCCACCAGCGCCGCATGCGTGCTCGGGTCCTGCTCCAGACCGCTGATCATGGGAGTGTGGATAAAGCCCGGCCCCACGGCATTGACGCGCACGCCTCTGGCGGAATATTCGAGCGCTGCCGCCTTGGTCAGACCCAGCACGCCGTGCTTGGCGGCCGTATAGGCCGCAGAGTTGGCAAAGCCCACGGCACCGAGGATGGACGCCATATTGATGATGGAGCCGCCGCCGCCCTGCAGCATGGCGGCGATCTGGTATTTGCAGGCATAGAACACGCCCGAGAGATTGACGCGCAGCACCTGCTCCCAGGCATCCAGCGGATAGTCGACGGTGGGCGCGCTGACGCCGCCGATGCCGGCGTTGTTGCAGGCCGCATCCAGGCGGCCGAAGTGGCGCATGGTCAAGGCCACCAGTGCTTCATGATCCGCCGGGCTGCCGGCGTCGGCGCGCAGATACAGTGCCTCGGCACCCAGCTCGCGCACCAGGGCGGCCGTCTCCTGGCCCTGCTCCTCGTTGAGGTCCGCCAGTACCACGCGCGCGCCCTCCCTGGCCCATGTCAGCGCCACACAGCGGCCTATGCCGGATGCAGCCCCCGTCACCAATGCAACCTTGTCCTTGAGCATCGAAACCTCCCGTTCTTGAATCGGCAGACCATTGTGCCGAGCTCGACCGCGGCAGTCATGACCTGCATCAAGCCGGATCCGCTCTCTCAAACAACGAAGGGCTGACATCATTAGTCGCTACCATCTGCACTAAACCGTCACTGTCAGATCGATTCGCGCATGCCTGCCTTTACCTTTGAAGCCCTGGATGCCCAGGGCCAGACCCGCAAGGGCACCCTGGAAGCCGACAACGCCCGTGCCGCGCGCAGCCAGCTGCGCAGCCAGGCCTTGGTGCCGCTGCAGGTCGAGCCCGTCGCCGCAGGCCGGGGCCGGACAGGCGCATCCGGCTGGCTCACGCGCCCGGTCTTCAACTCCACCAGCCTGGCGGTCTGGACCCGCCAGCTCTCGGGCCTGGTCAGCTCCGGCCTGCCCATAGAGCGCGCACTGGCCGCGCTGGCCGAGGAAGCCGAGGACGAACGCCAGCATCAGCTGGTCGCGGCGCTGAGGGCCGAGGTCAATGCCGGCTCCAGCTTTGCCAAGGCGCTGGAGCAGCATCCACGCGAGTTTTCCGACATCTTCTGCGCCGTGATCGGTGCCGGGGAATCCAGCGGCAGCCTGGGCCCGGTGCTGGAGAACCTGGCCGACGACCTGGAGGCGCGTCAGGCGCTGCAGTCCAAGCTCATCGGCGCCTCGCTGTATCCTGCCATCGTGACGCTGGTGGCCATCGTCATCGTGATCTTCCTGGTCAGCTATGTGGTGCCGCAGGTGGCTGGCGTGTTTGCCGGCACCAAGCGTGCACTGCCGTTTCTCACCGTGGTCATGCTCGGCATCAGCGACTTTGTGCGCAGCTATGGCTGGTTCATGCTGGCCGTGCTGCTGCTGGCTGCCGTGGGTTTTCGGCTGGCGCTCAGGAACGAGGCGTTTCGCGAGCGCTTCGATGCCCAGTGGCTGCATCTGCCGCTCATAGGCCGGCTCTCGCGCAGCTATAACGCGGCGCGCTTTGCCGGCACCCTGGCCATGCTGGCCGGAGCGGGCGTGCCCATTCTCAAGGCCTTGCAGGCCGCCGCCGAGACGCTCAACAACCGCGCCCTGCGCGCCGATGCCATGGATGCGCTGGTGCTGGTGCGCGAAGGCGCGCCACTGGCCTCGGCCCTGGCGCAGAAGAAGCGCTTTCCGGGTCTGGTCGCCATGTTCGCCAGACTGGGCGAACAGACGGGCCAGCTGCCGCTGATGCTGCAGCGCGCCGCAACCCAGCTGTCCACCGAGGTTCAGCGCCGTGCCATGCACCTGGCCACGATCCTCGAGCCCCTGCTCATCGTCGTCATGGGGCTGGTGGTCATGCTCATCGTGCTGGCCGTGCTCATGCCCATCATCCAGCTCAACCAGTTCGTCAAATAGACCTGACAGGCATGTGCCGGTGCGGAAGCACCCACTCCAGATTGGCGCAATTCTTGCTTTCTTTTAGTGCATTGCGGGTTTTTCCCGCAATTTCGCACCAATAAATAGCAAATTTCAGCTGGAGCGTTTTCATGCAAGCACTAAAACAGGGCGCGGATGCCCTGTTCATTTTGATGGGCGCCGTCATGGTCCTGGCCATGCACGCCGGTTTCGCCTTTCTGGAGCTGGGCACCGTGCGCCGCAAGAACCAGGTCAATGCCCTGGTCAAGATCCTGGTCGACTTCTCGGTCTCCACCGTGGTTTATTTCGCGCTCGGCTATGGCGTGGCCTACGGCACGCACTTTTTCGTGGGCGCCGAGCAGCTGGCGGCACTCAACGGCTATGGCCTGGTCAAGTTCTTCTTTCTGCTGACCTTCGCCGCCGCCATTCCCGCCATCATCTCGGGCGGCATTGCCGAACGCGCCAAGTTCTGGCCCCAGCTGATCGCCACGGCCATGATCGTGGGCCTGATCTACCCCTTCTTCGAGGGCATTGCCTGGAACCAGCATTTCGGCGTGCAGGCCTGGATCAAGGCACTGACCGGCGCCGAGTTCCACGACTTTGCCGGCAGCGTGGTCGTTCACGCCGTGGGGGGCTGGATCGCCCTGGGAGCCGTGCTGCTGCTGGGCCCGCGCAGCAATCGCTACCGCCAGGGCGGAGCGATTGCCGCCACACCGCCCTCCAGCATTCCCTTCCTGGCGCTGGGCGCCTGGATTCTGATCGTGGGCTGGTTCGGCTTCAATGTGATGAGTGCCCAGAGTCTGGACAAGATCTCCGGTCTGGTCGCTGTGAACTCGCTGATGGCCATGGTGGGTGGCACGCTGGCCGCCCTGGCGGTGGGCAAAAACGACCCGGGTTTTGTGCACAACGGCCCGCTGGCCGGCCTGGTTGCCGTCTGCGCGGGCTCGGATCTGATGCACCCTCTGGGGGCACTGGTCGTGGGGGCTGCCGCCGGAGCCATCTTTGTCTTCATGTTCACGCTGACGCAGAACAAATGGAAGATCGACGACGTGCTGGGCGTGTGGCCGTTGCACGGTCTGTGCGGTGCCTGGGGCGGCATTGCGGCCGGCATCTTCGGCACACAGGCACTGGGCGGGCTTGGCGGCGTGCATCCGGTCGCCCAGCTCATAGGCACACTGATGGGCGTGGCCTGGGCCGCGCTGGGCGGCCTGCTGGTCTACGGCCTGCTCAAGAAGACCATGGGCCTGCGCCTGAGCCAGGAGCAGGAATTCGACGGCGCCGATCTGTCCATCCACCACATCAGTGCCACGCCAGAGCGCGAAGCCAACTGGTGAGGGAGCTGCGGCCTGCGTATCATCGAAGCCTGTCCGCAATTCCGCTCAAAACCGTACCGCCATGGCCATGACCCTGAACGACAAGCTCGTCGTCGCCATCTCCTCGCGAGCCCTGTTCGATTTCGAGGAGGAAAACCGCCTCTTCGAGGACAGCGACCCGGCGAGCTATCTGCGCCTGCAGCGCGAGCGGCTGGACGTGCCTGCCGCACCGGGCGTTGCCTTCTCGCTGGTCAAGAAACTGCTGGCCTTCAACGCCGAGGGGCAGCAGCATGTGGAGGTAGTGCTGCTCTCGCGCAACGATCCCGTCAGCGGCATGCGCGTCTTCCGCTCGGCCAAGGCCCACGGCCTGCACTCCATACAGCGCGGCGTGTTCACCCAGGGGCGTGACCCTTTCGGCTATCTGCGCCCTCTGGGAGCTCAGCTGTTCCTGTCGGCGAATGCCGATGACGTGACCCAGGCACTGCAGCTGGGCTACCCGGCCGCCCATGTGTTCACCGACTCCATGCGCGCCAGCAGCAGCCATCCGCGCGAAGTGCGCATCGCTTTCGACGGCGATGCCGTGCTGTTTTCCGACGAGGCCGAGCGCATCTTCCAGGCCCAGGGCCTGGAGGCATTCCAGCAGCATGAACTGGAAAAAGCCGCCCAGCCGCTGCCCGAAGGCCCGTTCAAGCCGCTGCTGGCCGCCCTGCACCGGCTGCAGCAGGCCGATGTGGCCGGCATGCGCGTGCGCACGGCCCTGGTCACGGCGCGCAGCGCCCCGGCCCATGAGCGTGCGCTCAATACGCTGATGGACTGGAAGATCGATGTCGATGAAGCCATGTTCCTCGGCGGACTGGCCAAGGGCGGTTTTCTGCGCGAGTTCGAGCCCGACTTCTTCTTCGACGACCAGACCGGCCATGTGCGCAATGCAGCCGGACATGTTCCCTCGGGCCATGTGCGCAGCGGCATTGCCCATGACAAGGCGGCGCTGCCTACGTAAAGCTTGGCAAAGTCCGGCAAGCGAATGCAAAACTTTGAAAGTGCGGCGGGCCGGAGGTTGAGAATGCCGTCATGGCCCTCATCTGTACCGCTATGTCAAAAGCCAAGAACCACCCCATCGTCGCCCGCAGCAGCTCGGTCATGAAGACCGCCATGGGCGTGCTGCTGACCAGCGCCGTGCTGCTGCTGCCCACGGTGCGCGCCGAGGAAACCGCCGGCGACAAGATCGGAGAAAGACAGGGAACCCAGCTCTCCAAGGGCGAGATCAAGGCCCAGCAGCAATTCAAGATGCTGGACTTCAATCAGGATGGCAAGCTCAGCCGCAAGGAAGTGGCCATCATCCCGAAGCTGGCCGCCGCCTTTGACGAAACCGACACCAACAAGGACGGCTTCGTCACCTATGAGGAAGTGCGCGCCTTTGCCGTCAAATACCGTGCAGCGCGTGAAAAGGCCAAGGCCGCCGAAGCCGTGGCTGCTGCACCGGCCAAGGACGATGCTCACAAATCAGAAGCTGACAACGCAGACTCTGAAAGCAAATAGGGTATAAAAATAGCTGAAGCGCTTGAATATCAAGCGCAATCAGCTCTCAAAATCAAAGCAACCGCCTTACTTGGCGTTGCCGCTGCGCTTGACCCGGGGCTCGGAATAAGTCAGCGGCTCATTGCGCGCCTGCTGCTTGCTCTGCAGCAGATCCTCCGACTTGCTGGTTTCCTGTGCCTGTTCAACCGCCTGGGCGCTGGCGCGCCACATGGACTGGATGAACTCGATCAGCTGCTTGGAGATGGGCTCCTTGGGCGGCTCCTCCACCTCTTCTTTTTGCTTGATCTCCTCGGCCAGGGTCCAGT
Source organism: Comamonas sp. Z3 (assembly GCF_008121565.1). Classification (NCBI taxonomy): domain Bacteria; kingdom Pseudomonadati; phylum Pseudomonadota; class Betaproteobacteria; order Burkholderiales; family Comamonadaceae; genus Comamonas; species Comamonas sp. Z3. The sequence goes on along the minus strand of NZ_VOQU01000002.1, from coordinate 178,358 downwards.
CGCGGTTCTCGGTATCGGGAGCCGATGGCTTCTCGGGTTCACGCACCGTGCGGCCCTCGCCGATCTTGTCCACAGACTCTGTGGCATTCACGGCGTTCACGGGGCGCACCGGCGCGGCGCCCGAAGCCCCTGTGGAGTACAAATCCGCACCCTGGGTACGCCAGGGCGTCTGTGTCCGGTCTAGAGGTGGAATTTGCATGGCTTGGCCCTCGGCAGTAAAAAGGTGCAGGCGGAAAAACAGCTATCTCGCCCTGTTATCGGCCACGCTTGAGAAAACTGTAGGATTATTTTCAATCCTATTTTGATAGCTATTAGTCTATATATATCAAGCACCGCTGCGCAATTTGATACAAAAAAGGGCTTCGCGATGAGGCGAGGCCCTTGAAATAGTTGCGCTGCGCGGCTTACAGAAAGCGCTCCAGCAGCTTGCGCGAATGCCGGTCCAGCTTGCCGCTGTCGGGAATCCGATATTGCACGCCATCCTGGCCCGTGATCTGCAGTCTGGTGCGGCCGGCCAGCTTGCGGATGTCTTCTTCGGCCTTGAGCACCATCTGCGTCAGACCGCGATCCGTCTGCAGCTCCCAGGTGCTGGGGGTGGAAAAGCTGGAGACCTTGAGGATGCGCTCGATGGTCGGCACGAACTCCCGCACGGCCAGGTCCTGCTCGATCAGCTGACGATGCTCGGGCTGCAGGTCGGCCATGCGGGCCACCCACAGCGCTTCCTTGCCATCGGCTGCGATCAGCGACAGCCCTTCGGCAGGCGCGGCAATCGGAAACGCACGCACGGGAACCACTGCTTCGTAGACCAGGCCGTTGCCCAGGGTCAGCACCAGACGGCCATGGGCGTTGCGCACCAGCTGCATGCCGTTCAGATTGGATTGGGGAGCTTCGATCATTGGGGTTCCTTGGTCTGCAACTTCAGGCCGGCCGCTTGCGCATCCTCTTCGGCACGGCGCGCCTGCGCGTCGTACAGACGGAAGTAATGACCCTTGAGGTCCATGAGCTCGTCGTGCGGGCCCACTTCGACGATTTCGCCACGATCCATGACCACCAGACGGTCGGCCTTGCGCAAGGTGGACAGACGGTGGGCAATGGCGATCGTGGTGCGACCCTGCACCAGATTGTCCAGTGCCTTCTGGATTTCCTTTTCGGTCTCGGTATCCACGGCCGAGGTGGCTTCGTCGAGGATCAGGATGCGCGGATCGATCAGCAGCGCACGCGCGATGGAAATACGCTGGCGCTCGCCACCCGACAGGCCCTGGCCGCGCTCGCCGACCAGGGAGTCATAGCCGTGGGGCAGGCGCAGGATGAACTCGTGGGCATGGGCGGCACGCGCCGCGGCCACGATTTCCTCGCGCGTGGCGTCGGGCTTGCCATAGGCAATGTTCTCGGCAATCGTGCCGAAGAACAGGAAGGGCTCCTGCAGCACCAGGCCGATATTGCTGCGGTAGTCGGACACGGACATGCGACGCACGTCCACGCCGTCGAGCTGGATGGAGCCCTCGGAGACGTCGTAGAAGCGGCAGATCAGATTCACCAGGGTGCTCTTGCCCGAGCCGCTGTGACCGACCAGGCCGATCATCTCGCCAGGCTTGATCTGCAGGTTCAGATGCTTGATGACGGCGCGGCTGCCGTAGCGAAAGCCCACATCCTCCATGGTGATTGCACCCTTGGCCTTGCCGGGCAGCTTCACGGGGTTGCTGGGCTCGGGCACATTGCTGACATGGTCGAGGATGTCGAAGATGCGCTTGGCACCGGCTGCCGCCTTCTGCGTGACCGAGACGATGCGGCTCATCGAATCCAGGCGGGTATAGAAACGGCCGATATAGGCGATAAAGGCCGTCAGCACACCGACGGTGATGGAGCCGCCGGCCACCAGATAGATGCCGAAGCCCCAGACCACCAGAATGCCGACCTCGGTCAGCAGCGTCACCGTGGGGGTGAACAGCGACCAGGTCTTGTTGACCTTGTCGTTGGCCTGGAGATTGATCAGGTTGGCGTCGGCAAAGCGGTCGGCTTCACGCTTTTCCTGGGCGAAGGCCTTGACCACACGGATGCCGGGGATGGTGTCGGCCAGCACATTGGTCACCTCGGACCAGACGCGGTCTATCTTCTCGAAGCCGGTGCGCAGGCGGTCGCGCACGGTATGGATCATCCAGGCGATGAAGGGCAGCGGCACCAGTGTGACCAGCGCCAGCCAGGGGTTGATGGAGAACAGGATGGCCGAGGTCATCACGATCATCATCACATCGGTCGCAAAATCGAGTGCATTTAACGACAGAAAGAGATTGATACGATCGGTTTCAGCGCCGATGCGCGCCATCAGATCCCCTGTGCGCTTGCTGCCGTAGTAGTCCACCGACAGGTTCAGCAAGTGGTTGTAGGTGGTGGTGCGCAGATTGGAGCCTATGCGCTCGGACACCTTGGCCAGCACGAAGGTGCGTGCCCAGCCCAGCGCCCAGGCCAGCAGCGCCGACACCAGCAGCATGCCCAGATAGAAGAAAACCAGATCCCGGTTGATCTTTTCGCCGTTCTGGAATGGAATCAGGATCTTGTCCATCAGCGGGATGGTCAGATAAGGTGCCACCAGTTGCGCGCCCGTGCTGGCCACGGTCAGCAGGAAACCCAGCAGCAGCTGGCCCTGATAGGGCTTGGCAAAGCGCCACAGGCGCAGCAGCACCCAGGTCGAGGTCTGAGGTGCCTGCTGACGTGCGCAGGCCGGGCATTCTTCGGTATCGGGCGGCAGAGCCGTGTGGCAGACCGGGCAATGCGGGACATCCTCGTCGCTGACCGCGCTGTAGACCTCCTGGCGCGCGATGCGCTCGCGCTGGCGGTCGAACTGCTGCATCAGCTGCAGCATGGCGGTCTGGTGCTTCAAGGTGATGAGCCAGTGCGCCAAACGCTCGCGAGGATCATGCAGCTCCAGATTGCCCACGCCGCCATGGTCCTGCAGGCGCAGGCTCTGCTCCACGGTCAGGGCCCATTCACGCCACTGCCGGGTCTGGGGATCGCAGGCCAGCAGACGCTCCTGTGTCAGCGCCAGCAGGCCGCTGCCAAACTGCAAATCCGCACTCAGGTCAACCGGGACGACGGCTAATACGTTTTCATGTTCAGCGAGTCTTGCTCGTAGCTCGCCCCCCAGGGGGCCGGCAAAGACTGCCGAGGCGTCCACAGTATGGTGATGTTGCATGTTGAGTTATTTTTCTCCGCCGATGGCGGCTCCAAGAGTCATGCGGGCAACCGCTTCGGCATGGTGAATATGGCTGCGCCTGACGTCCGATACACCCTGGTTAACGCGCGAACCTGCATTTAGGCTGACAAGCTTCACAATGCAGATTCTGGGCGCACAATGCCAACCCATCAGGGGCAGGAGTTTAAGAAAACCTGCTCTCCTCATTCCTATCCGCTGATCAACATGGCGAAATTCAACGACATCCAACTCTTGCGCACAACTTTCCTGCGTGGCCCCAGTGTCTGGACCTACCGCCCGGTACTGGAGGTCTGGCTGGATCTGGGAGAGCTGGAAGACTATCCGTCCAACAAGATCCCCGGCCTCAACGAGCGCCTGACCAGCTGGCTGCCCGACCTGATCGAGCACACCTGCGGCGTCGGCGAGCGCGGTGGCTTCATCCAGCGCCTGGAAGGCGGCACCTGGATGGGTCATGTGATGGAGCATGTAATCATCGAGTTGCTGAATCTGGCCGGCATGCCCGCCGAATTCGGTCAGACCCGGGAAATTTCCAGGCGCGGCGTGTACCGCATGGTGTTCCGCTGCCCCGAGGAGGCCGTGGCTCGCGTGGCGCTGGAGCATGGGCACAAGCTGCTGATGGCAGCCATCAATGACGAGCCGTTCGACATCAAGCCCGCCGTGCATGCCATCAAGACGGCCATCAATGACCGTTACCTGGGCCCCTCGACCGGCTGCATCGTCGATGCAGCCAGCGAGCGCCGCATCCCCCATATCCGCCTGAACGACGGCAATCTGGTGCAGCTGGGTTATGGCGCGGCGCAGCGCCGCATCTGGACGGCAGAGTCCGACCAGACCAGCGCCATCGCTGAGGGCATTGCCCAGGACAAGGACTTCACCAAGCGCCTGCTGGCCGCCTGCGGCGTGCCCGTGCCCGAAGGCCAGATCGTGGCATCGCCCGAAGAGGCCTGGGAAGTGGCGCAGGACATCGGCTTTCCCGTGACCGTCAAGCCTTCGGACGGCAACCATGCCCGTGGCGTGACCCTGGAGCTGTCCAAGGAAGCCGACATCAAGGCCGCGTTTGCACTGGCCCAGCCCGAAGGCTCGGACGTGATCGTCGAAAAATTCATCGACGGCGTGGAGCACCGCCTGCTGGTCGTGGGCGGCAAGGTGGTGGCAGCCACCAAGGGCGAGACGGTTTCCGTCTACGGCAATGGCAATGCCACGCTGCGCGAACTGGTGGAAGTGCTGAACCAGGATCCGCGCCGCGGACCCGAGCAGGAATACCCGCTGGACTGGATCAATCTGGAAGCCGGCGCCGTGAAGCTGGAACTCAATCGCCAGCATGTGACGCCCGACAGCGTGATTCCGCAGGGCCAGAGCGTGCTGCTGCAGCGCAACGGCAATATGGCCATCGACTGCCTCGACGAGGTACACCCCGACGTGGCTTACTACGCCGTGCTGGCCGCCAAGATCGTTGGCCTCGATATCGCCGGCATGGACATGATCCTGCAGGATGTCTCCAAGCCCATGCAGGGCCAGGGTGCGATTCTCGAAGTCAACGCCGGCCCCGGCCTGCTGATGCACCTCAAGCCCACCAGCGGCGCACCGCGCCCCGTTGGCATGGCCATTGCCGACCACCTCTTCCCCCGCGAAGACGGTGCCGGCGCCGGTCGCATCCCCGTGGTCGGCATCGTTGGCACGCGCAACAACGCCTTCATTTCGCGTCTGGTCGGCTGGCTGCTGCAGCTGTCGGGCAAGCTGACCGGCGTGGCCAGCGGTGAAGGAATGTTCCTCGCCAATCGCCATACGCAAAAGACCAATACCGCCAACTGGGCCGGTGCCCATCGCCTGCTGACCAACCGTCTGGCCGAAGCCGCCGTCATCCAGACCACGGCCCGCTCCATCCTGGAAGAAGGCCTGGCCTACGACCGCTGCCTGGTCGGCGTGGTCACCGACATGGACGGCTATGAGCAGCTTGCCGATCACGATGTGCTGGAGCCCGGCCAGATGCGCCGCGTGATGCGCACCCAGATCGATGTGGTGCTGGACGAAGGCGCGGGCGTGCTCAACGCCGACCTGCCCGAAGTGGCCGATCTGGCCGAGCTCTGCGACGGCGAAGTCATTCTGTACGCCACCAGCGCCGACAACGAGTTTGTCGCCGCACACCGCGCCAACACCGAAGCCCGTCATGAAGGCGGCCGCGCTGTCTTCCTCAAAGGCAACAACGTGGTGCTGGCCACCGGCACCCAGGAACGTGTGCTGGGCACGCTGGAAGCACTGTCCCTGGCCGGCGGCAAGCGCCCCGAGACCAGCGCGCTGCTGGCCGCGATTGCCACCGCCTGGGCGCTGGACATCACGCCCGAGCTGATCGGCGCCGGCATCAAGACCTTTGAATACCAGGCTTGATTGCCCCATAAAACGCTTCAACAGATATAGCTGCTGACGCTTGCCACACAAGCGTCAGACCAAGAAAAGCTTGAAATTCAGCTGAAAGAAACACCATGCAGATCACTCGCAACCGAGCCTTGCGCGGCCCCAACCTCTGGACCCGCAGCACCGCCATCGAAGCCATCGTGCACTGTGAAGACAGCGAGCTGCTGTACACCGCCATGCCCGGTTTTGAAGAAAAGCTGCGGGCGCGTTTCCCCACCATCGGTACGCTGCAGCCCCATGGCGCGGACCAGCGCCTGTCGCTGGCCCATGTGCTGGAAGTTGCCGCCCTGTCGCTGCAGGCCCAGGCAGGCTGCCCCGTCACCTTCAGCCGCACCCATGAGACCGTGGAGCACGGCACCTTCCAGGTGGTGGTCGAGTACACCGAAGAATCCGTGGGCAAGCTGGCCATGGAGCGTGCCGAGGCCCTGATTCAGGCCGCATTGAACGACACCCCCTTCGATGCCGACGCCACGATTGCCGAACTGCGCGAACTGGACGAGGACGACCGTATCGGCCCCTCGACCGGTGCCATCGTCGATGCCGCCGTGGCACGCGGCATTCCCTTCCGTCGCCTGACCACCGGTTCGCTGGTGCAGCTGGGCTGGGGTTCACGTGCGCGCCGCTTCCAGGCCGCCGAGATCGACTCCACCAGCGCCGTGGCCGAATCCATTGCACAGGACAAGGACCTGACCAAGCGCCTGCTGCACGCAGCCGGCGTGCCCGTGCCCATGGGCCGCCCCGTCGCCGACGTGGAAGACGCCTGGGCCGTGGCCCTGGAAGTGGGACTGCCCGTGGTGGTCAAGCCCCAGGACGGCAACCAGGGCAAGGGCGTGGTGGTGAACATCACCACCCGCGAAGGTCTGGAAGCCGCTTACAAGACCGCCAGCGAGTTTGGCGACGAAATCCTCGTCGAGCGCTTTTTGCCCGGCCATGACTTCCGCATGCTGGTCGTCGGCGGCCAGTTGGTGGCAGCCGCCCGCCGCGAGCCACCCCAGGTGCTGGGCGACGGCCAGCACACCATCCGCGAACTCGTGAACATCGTCAACCAGGACCCCCGCCGCGGCTCCGGCCACGGCACGGCATTGACCAAGGTGCGCCTGGACGATATCGCCATCGCGCGCATTGCCAGCGAAGGCCTGACGCCTGACAGCGTGCCCGCCCAGGGCCAGCGCGTGGTGCTGCGCAACAACGCCAATCTGTCCACCGGCGGCAGCGCCACCGACGTGACCGATGACGTGCATCCCGAAATCGCCGCCCGGGCCATCGAGGCCGCGCAGACCATCGGTCTGCATATCTGCGGCGTGGACGTGGTCTGCGAAACCATGCTCAAGCCCCTGGAAGAGCAAAGCGGCGGCATCGTGGAAGTCAATGCCGCCCCCGGCCTGCGCATGCACCTGGCCCCCTCCTTCGGCCGTCCCCGCAATGTGGGCGCACCCATGGTGGACGAGCTGTTCGCGCCCGGCGACGACGGCCGTATCCCCCTGGTTGCCGTCACCGGCACCAACGGCAAGACCACGACCACCCGCGTGATCGCCCATCTGTTCACCTCGCATGGCTGGCGCACCGCCATGACCAACACCGATGGCGTGTACGTCAACGGCCGCCAGATCGACAGCGGCGACTGCTCCGGCCCCAAGAGTGCGCGCAACGCCCTGGCCCACCCCGAGACCGATGCAGCCGTGCTGGAATGCGCACGCGGCGGCATCTTGCGCGAAGGCCTGGGCTTTGACCGCTGCCAGGTCGCCGTGGTCACCAACGTGGGCGAAGGCGACCACCTGGGTCTGAACTTCATCACCACCAAGGAAGATGTCGGCGTGCTCAAGCGCGTCATCGTGCAGAACGTGGCGCCCACGGGCTATGCCGTGCTCAACGCCGCCGACCCGCTGGTCGCTGCCATGGCCCATGTCTGCCCCGGCAAGGTGATCTTCTTTGCCGCCGACCGCCACCACCCCGTCATGGCCACGCACCGTGCCCAGGGCAGCCGCGTGGTCTATGTCGATGGCGACGCCATCGTGGCCGCGGAAGGATCCTGGCGCGAGAGCATCGCGCTGCGCGACATTCCGCTGACCCGTAACGGCACCATCACCTTCCAGGTGGAAAACGTCATGGCCTCCATCGGCGCCGCCTGGGCGGCGGGCCTGCCCTGGCAGACCATCCGCCGCGGTCTGGCTGGCTTCCTCAACGACAGCGACAACGCCCCTGCCCGCTTCAATGTGATGGATTACAAGGGCGCCACCATCATTGCCGACTACGGCCACAACCCCGACGCCATTCGCGCGCTGTCCCAGGCCGTGGAAGCCATGCCTGCCAAGCGCCGCAGCGTGGTGATCTCGGGTGCCGGCGACCGTCGCGACCAGGACATCACCGAACAGACCCAGATTCTGGGCAAGGTGTTCGACGATGTGGTGCTCTATCAGGACGCCTGCCAGCGTGGCCGCGTGGATGGCGAAGTGCTGGCCCTGCTGAAAAAGGGTCTGGAAGGCGCGCCCCGCACCAGCTACAGCACCGAGATCCATGGCGAGTTTCTCGCCATCGACCATGCCCTGGCCCGCCTGCAACCCGGCGACCTGTGCCTGGTGCTGGTGGATCAGGTGGAGGAGGCGCTGGAGCATCTGCGCAAGCATGTGAATGGACAGTGACCCCCTCAGGGGGACGACGGCCTCGCCGCGAGGCGGCGCGGCCGGCCAGGCTCTTGCTTGCCATCTCTCGCTTGAGCGAGTGTCCATATTCCAGCCCAGGAGCCGTGCGTGAACCCTCGGCACCTCCATACCGACCCGGCCTTGCGCCGGGTTTTGTATTTGAAGTCACAGCACTTTGCACCTGCAGCAGGGCTTGCGCGGCGGTTTTCACGCATGCTCTGCGGCAGCAGACGACGTATGATCCGGACGCATATTCGCAGCGCCCACCCCATGACCTTGCAACAGCTTCGCCGCATAGCCACCTGCCTGCTGGGCCGGTGCGTGCTGGCATGGCTGGCACTGTCCATGGGGGTGGCGGCAGCCGCGCCGCTGATCCAGTCTCAGGGGTTTGAGCTGATCTGCACCAGCACCGGCGCGGTCAAGCTGATCGTCAAGGGCGAAGACGGCGGCAGTGCCCTGGGTGCGGGTCATCTCGATTGCCCCATGTGCCTGCCCCATGCAGCACCGCCTCCGCCCGCGCTGCAACTGCCGCCCCCTACCGAGTCACCGCTGTGGCATGCGCAGCAGCCCGTGGAGCGGGCGCGCATCGCCGCCATCACAGCCGCGCCTCTGCCTGCGCGCGGGCCGCCCCCCGCTTACCTCTGAACCATTTCTGGCTCTAGCGCAGATCCGATCTGCGCTGGCCGCTATCAGATTCACAGGGACAACTACGTCCCAAGGTAAGCATTCATGAAACAGATTTTTCTGCCACTGGTGGTCAGTGGTATCGCATGGCCGTGCCTGGCCCAGACTTCAACCGATTCCGCCGACCCGCCTGAGCGCTCCAAGACCCTGGGAGTGGTCACCGTCAACGGCGGCCAGCCCAGCTCGCTGCCCACGCAGATTCCGACCACCATCGAAGGCATCACGCGCGAGGAGATCGAGACCCGCATCAATGCCACCGACAGCGAAGATGCCCTGAAATATCTGCCCAGCCTGCTGGTGCGCAAGCGCTATATCGGCGACTACAACCACGCCATACTCTCCACCCGTGCGTCGGGCACGGGCAATAGCGCGCGCTCGGCCGTCTATGCCGACGGCATTTTGCTGTCCAACTATCTGGGCAATGGCATTGCCAACGGCAGCAACTATGCGCCGCGCTGGGGCCTGGTGACGCCCGAGGAAATCGAGCGCGTCGATGTCATGTACGGGCCGTTCTCGGCCGCCTATCCCGGCAATTCCGCCGGCGCCGTGGTGGACTATGTGACGCGCATGCCCGACAAACTCGAAGCCCATGTGGCCACCGGCTATGCCCACCAGAGTGCCGACGTGCTGGGCAGCAGCGGCCATTACCGCAGCTGGAACACCAGCGCTTCGATAGGCAGCAGAAGCGGCGACTGGTCGTACTGGATCAACCTGAGTCGCAGCGACAGCCAGGGCCAGCCCATGACCTTCCCCAGCGTGCTGCAGTCCGCAGGCGTGGCGGGCAGCGCCGGCACGCCCGTGACGGGTGCGATTGCCGGGCTCAACACCACCAACCAGCCCTGGTACATCCTGGGCGCGGGCACGCAGTACCGCACCAGGCAGGATCACGCCAAGATCAAGCTGGCCTATGACATCACGCCCATGCTGCGCGCCAGCTACACGCTGGGCTGGTGGCAGAACAACGCCAAGGGCAGCTCACAGACCTATCTGCGCGGGCCGGACGGCCAGCCGGTGTACAGCGGCAACATCCATATCGACGGCAAGACCTACAAGCTGGCCGACACCGCATTCGGACTGAGCCAAGACCAGCAGACCCACACCATGCATGGCGTATCGCTCAAAAGCCATACCCAGGGCGAGTTCGACTGGGAGCTCAGCGCCAGCCTCTATGACTACGGCAAGGATCAGCAGCGCGTGCCCACCATTGCCCAGCCGGCTGCCAATCTGGGTGGCAAGGGCACGCTGCAGGATCAGGACGGCACGGGCTGGAACACGCTGGCCGCCAGGGGCACATGGCGACAGAACGACATACTGGGCCTGCAGGGCACACATATCGTGGACTTCGGCCTGGGCCGCGATGCCTACAAGCTCAACATCGGCAAATACAACGTGGTTGGCGACTGGCAGTCCGGCCCGGCCAACGAGCAGTCCATCCTCAGCCAGGTCGGCGGCAGGGCCGAGACCCGCTATGCCTGGGCACAGGACAGCTGGCAGATCGCCAGGGACTGGAAGGCCGTGCTGGGCCTGCGCTGGGAGGACTGGACGGCCAGCCAGGGCCACACCGCCACGGCCAGCAGCCAGCTGAGTTACGCCCAGCGCAGCGAATCGCATTTCTCGCCCAAGGCCGCGCTGGCCTACCAGCTGGCCCGCAGCACCATGCTCAAGGCCTCGCTGGGCCGGGCCGTGCGCTTTCCCACCGTGGGCGAGCTGTATGGCGCGACCTCTGGCGGGGCACTGTCCTTCATCAACGACCCGAATCTGAAACCCGAAAAATCCTGGACGGGCGAGCTGACGGCCGAGCAAGACCTGGGTAACGGTCTACTGCGCGCCACCTGGTTCCACGAGCGCACGCGCGATGCGCTCTACAGCCAGCTGATTCCCGGAACCACCATCTCTGCGGTGCAGAACGTGGATCAGGTCCGTACCTCGGGGCTGGAACTGGCTTACTCGGCGCAGTCGGTGTGGATTCGCGGGCTGGACCTGGGCGGCAGCCTGACCTGGGCCAACTCGCGCATCACGGCCAATGCCGCCAACCCGGCCAGCGTCGGCAAATGGCAACCCCGCGTGCCACGCTGGCGTGCCACGGCCTGGGCCACCTACAAGCCCGACGAGCGTTGGGCCTTGACCGTGGCGGCGCGCTACAGCGGGCGCCAGTACTCGAATCTGGACAACAGCGACGTGCATGCCGACACCTATATGGGTGCCAGCCAGTACTTCAGCGTCGATCTGCGGGCCCGCTATCAGATCGACAGGCAGTTGTCGGCCGCCTTTGGCATAGACAACGCCAACAATGCCAGGTACTGGAACTTCCATCCCTATCCGCAGAGAACCTTTAGCGCCTCCCTGCGCTGGGATCTTTAGACGCCGGCTGCTCTAGGCCAGCCTGGCCACCAGGCCATGGGTCTTGCGCATCCTGAAAGTGCCCAGGCAGGCCAGCAGCGCCAGGGCCAGGCCCAGGCCCAGCACGCAGGCACCTTGCCAGCCGTTGATGCGCCAGGCGAGAGTCCCCAACGCCGAGCCCGCCGCCGCGCCCGTGAAATAGCCCGTCATATAGACGGCATTCATGCGGCCGCGCGCTGCGGGCAGCAACTGGGCCACCGTGGCCTGGTTGGTGATGTTCAGGCATTGCAGACCCAGATCGATCACCACCATGCCCAGCACGAACCAGCCCAGATGCGCTCCGCCCACCCACAGCAGCGGCCAGGACAGCAGCAGGGCCAGCGCCCCGATGGCGCAGCTCACGCGGCCCAGGCCCTTGTCCACCAGTCGCCCCGCCTGCGTGGCCACCAGGGCACCCGCCGCGCCGGCCAGACCGATCAAGCCGATCTGCCCGTCGTCCAGGCCCAGGGGGCCGCTGGACAACTGCAGCGCCATGGTCGAGAACAGCACGCTGACCGAGGCGAACGCCAGCGCGCTGACCAGGGTGCGCTGGCGCAGACCCGGCTGACTGCGCAGCAGATGCCACATGCTTCCGAGCACCTGTGGATAACTGACAGGACTGGGGTTGCGCGATGCCGGCAGCGCCTTCCACAGCCACAGCGCCACCACGGCCATCACCAGCGCAGCGCCCTGGTAGACGGCCTGCCAGCCCCAGGCCTCCGAGACCATGCCGGCCACGCTGCGCGCCAGCAAAATGCCCAGCAGCAGACCGCTCATCACCCAACCCACGGCCCGCCCGCTTTGCCCCGGCTGGGCCAGGGCCGCCGCCATGGGCACCAGCACCTGGGCTGCAACCGAGAACAGACCGGCCATCAGCGTGCCCAGCAGAAACAGATCGAACTGGCCCGCCAGGCCGCACAGCGCCTGCCCCAGGGCAGCCAGCAGCATCAGGCTCACGGCCAGGCCGCGGCGCTGCAGCTTGTCGCCCAGCGGAGCCAGCAACAAAAGGCCCGCCGCATAGGCCACCTGGGCCAGCGTCACGCTGGTCGCGGCCGCCGACTCGCTGACCGAGAAATGAGCGGCAATCGAGTGCAGCAGCGGCTGGTTGAAATAATTGCCGCCCGCGCACAGGCCGCAGGCCAGTGCCATCAGCAACAGGGAGGAGGCGCTCAGACCGGGCGCGGAAACGTTCACCGACATAGATAACGGCCACATCCGGCAGATGCGGCGCTTGCATGAAGCCACCGCCCGAGGGCCGTCGCTGATCAAAGAGGGAGTTCGGAAGTCCGGCATGCGCTGTGTCATGCCTGTGGCAGCGTCTCAGCTGCCGGTGCCCGCCAGCAGGCCGGGGCAAACCGTGATGCAATACAGAAAGCTCTGCAGCAGCCGGTATTGTCTTCAGGCCGGCTGCCAATCCCTTGCCCGGGGCACAATGCCCTGTTAAAAGACAAGGGTTAACCCTTAACTTACTGTATGCGCACCCCCATGAAACTGCTCTCCGCCGTTCTGGCCGTCGCGGCCGCCGCCGCAGGAACCATGGCCTTCGTCGGCATGAGCCATGCCGAACAGATAGGCGCCGTGGATACCGTCTTCAAGTGGATTGGCCCGGATCACAAGATCGTGGTCGATGCCTATGACGACCCCAAGGTGCCGGGTGTGACCTGCTATGTCTCGCGTGCCAAGACCGGCGGCATCAAGGGCGGCCTGGGCCTGGCCGAGGATCGCTCGGAAGCGTCGATCGCCTGCCAGGCCACGGGCAATATCCAGTTCCCCGCGCCGCTCAGGCAGCAGGAAGAAGTGTTTACCGAGCGCACCTCGCTGCTGTTCAAGCGCCTGCGTGTGGTGCGCATGGTGGATGCCAAGCGCAACGCCCTGATCTATATGACCTACTCGGACCGGGTGATCGAGGGCTCGCCCCAGAACAGCGTCACCGCCGTGGCCGTGCCCCAGGGAACGGCTATCCCGCTGAAATGAAAATCAGAGCAGGCTGCGCTTGTGCAGTTCGCGTTTGAGGCAGTTTTGGCTGAGGGCCAGGCCCGGCGACCTACTGACTGAAAGTCAGACCGTCGGCGTCCAGCGCAGGCGGGCGCAGCAAATCCTCGTTCACGCCCATGGCCTGACTGGCGCGCTCCACGGCCTGCCAGAGTCCGGCAGGCATCTGCAAAATGGCCTCGGGGGACTGCGCATCGTCGATCCAGTGGCTGATCTGCAGGTGCTGTTCGTGAGTGAGCAGGTCCAGGTGCAGCATTTCATCGATGGTTTTCATGGTGTTCCTCCCTGCTTGAGAAAGCCGGCGCTGCACAGACCGCGCCCGACTTGTCTACCCAATATAGGGGCAAAAACCGGTGTCACAAGCAAATCATTGTTAAGAAAACCATAGCTGTCGACGTCTGTCATTCAGGCGCTACAGCGTGTTTGACATTGGAGGGACCCGAGGGCTCGCTCAGCACCGGTTCGTTGGCCTTGCAGGCATCGACAAAGGCCTGCAGCGCGGGCGAGCGGCGCTTTCCGGCACGCTGCACCAGAGAGAAGTTGCGCCACATGCGCGGCAGGGTGGTGGGCAGAATTTCCAGCGCCCGGGCCTGCAGCTGTGACTGCACCAGCACGCGCGACAGACAGCTGATGCCCAGCCCCTGCTCGACACAGCGTGCAATCGCCTCGGAGCTGCCCAGCGTGGCGCTCGCAGGCAGCTGGTGCAGATGCGGCAGCAGCGCATGCTCGACCATCTCGCGCGTGCCTGAGCCCGCCTCGCGCAACAGCCATGCCGCCTTGCGCAGCGCTGCCACGCCCAGCGGCTTGCTGCGCGCCTGCTCGGCCAACGGGTCCTGCGGAGATGCCACGATGACCAGTTCGTCGCGCAGCCAGGGCTCGACCTCCAGCCCCTGCCAATGGCTGCTGCCCTCGATCAGGCCCATGTCGACCTCCATGGCCAGCACGGCTTCGCCCACTTCCTGGGTATTGGCGATCTGCAGATCCACGCGCACCAGCGGATGCGAGCGTGCCAGACGCGCCAGCACTTCGGGCAGCGCATAGGTGCCGATGGTGGTGCTGGCCGCCACGCGCAGGCGCACCGGCATATTGGCTGCACGCGCGGAAAACGTCTGCTCTATGCCTCTGGCCTGCTCCAGAACGCCCAGGGCCTGGGGCAGCAGCGCACGGCCCGCATCGTTGAGCACCAGGCGCTTGCCCACGCGCTCGAACAGCTGCACGCCCAGACCTTGCTCCAGCTGCTGCAGCGCGGCACTGGTGGCCGACTGCGAGAGCGCTACGGCCTCTGCGGCCGCCACCGTGGTCCCGCTTTGGGCCACGGCGCAGAAGATCTCGAACTGACGCAAGGTGAGATGCAGCATGACGATGATTCGTATATTCGTATCGATGACAGCAGACTCGCCAGCAGCCCCTGCCTGCCAGCAGAAAACAGGCGGCCCAGCCATTCCATCAGCGACTCATGGAGTCAATGATTGAGTCGAATTGCAGGCGCCAGAAAGCCCAATCTACCTGTTTTATAGGTTGATCTTACAAAAACTATTAGTTATACAAATATAACCAAGAAATCTAAAGTGATCTCCACGCCGGCAATCAGACCTGTTGTCTTGCCTGCTGCGAAAGGTCACGATGAACACTACAACACTGAAAAACTCCGCACCCTCGCAAGGCTGGATGCACAAAACCGGCGGGATGATTCCCGGCCTGCTGCTGGCAGGTACCATCGCTGCCGTTGCCACCTGGGCCGCACAGTTTCCGGCCATCAAGAACAACGGCCTGAGCGCGCTGACGCTGGCCATCATCATCGGTCTGCTGATCGGCAACACCGTCTATCCGGCCATCGCCAGCCAGTGTGCCAGCGGCATCGCCTTCACCAAGGCCCGCCTGCTGCGCACCGGCATCGTGCTCTACGGTCTGCGCCTGACCTTCCAGGACATCGGCCAGGTCGGCATGGCCGGCGTGGTGATCGATGCGCTGGTGCTGTCCAGCACCTTTTTGCTGGCGCAGTGGATAGGCCAGAAGCTGCTGGGCATGGACAAGCGCACCACCATGCTGGTGGGGGCCGGCGCCTCCATCTGCGGCGCTGCCGCCGTGCTGGCCACCGAACCCGTGGTCAAGGGCCGCGCAGAGGACGTGGCCGTGGCCGTGGCCACCGTGGTGGTGTTCGGCACCATCGGCACCTTTCTCTACCCGGCGCTGTTCCACTGGAATGCCGAGTACGGCTGGATAGACACCAGCATGCAGCAGTACGGCGTTTTCGTCGGCTCCACCGTGCATGAGGTGGCCCAGGTCGTGGCCGCCGGCGAAGCCATCGGCAGCCAGGCCGCCGATACGGCCGTGATCGCCAAGATGGTGCGCGTGATGATGCTGGCGCCCTTCCTGCTGGTGCTGTCCATGTGGCTGACACGCAGCGAACGGGCCCTGGGCGTGAACGACGGCCAGCCCGGCAACCGGATCACCATTCCCTGGTTTGCCGTGGGCTTCGTGGCCATGGCCGGAGTCAACTCCCTGGGGGTGCTGCCCAAGGAAGCGGTCAGCATAGGCATTCAACTCGACAACGCACTGCTGGCCCTGGCCATGGCCGCCCTGGGACTGACCACCCATATCCGCGCCGTGCGTGCTGCCGGCACCAGGCCGCTGATTCTGGCCCTGGCGCTGTTCGTCTGGCTGCTGGTCGCCGGCCTGGTATTGAATCTCTGGATTCCTACACTTTTTTGATAGCAGCTTACGCTTTACCGGATTAGAAATACAACATAGACAGAGCTGAAACCATTTGAAGGAGAGCGCATGACGCTCTCCTTTTTTTTGCTCTCGCAGATCAGGGAATACCCTTTCTATAAATGCAGACTCAATTAGTTTGAATTGCAAATTAATTGGACAGGCATCAAAATTCAGCCATGTCTTTTACCGATGCACCCTCCCGCGACCGCCTGGGCTTTCTCATGGTCACCCTGACCCGCCAATGGCGGCGTTTTGTCGAAGAACAGCTGGCCGCCAGCGGCCTGACCGACGCTACCTGGACGCCGCTTCTGCATCTGCGCGCCTGGGGTGACGGCGTGACGCAAAAGGAGCTGGCCGAGCGCGTGGGCCTGGACGGCTCCAGCCTGGTGCGTCTGCTGGACATTCTCGAAGGCAAGGGCTGGGTGGAGCGCCGTGCCGATGCGGCCGACCGCCGCAGCAAGCGCATCTTTCTCACGGCCGCAGGCAATAGCGCCGTGGACAGCATCCGCGCCACCATGCTGGAGGCCGAACTCAGTCTGCTGCAGGACCTGCAGGACTCCGAGGTCGAGGCCATGCTGGACGGCGTGAACAAGATTCGTGCCCGTATCGAGCAGATGCACGGGCAGCGCTCAGCCCAGGCCCACCCCGACACAGAGGAGCGCGCATGAGCGTGGCTGCCTACGACCGCCTGCTGGAGAGCGCCACGCTATGGGGCTTTGACAGCGCCCGCCTGCGCCAGCATCTGCGCACGGCCTTTGCAGCCTGTATTGCCGTGTTCGCGGCCTGGGCCCTGGGGCTGGAACATCCGCAATGGGCGGGCATGACGGTCTGGGCCGCCTCCCAGCCGCTGCGCGGCCAGCTGCTGGAGAAAAGCTTTTTCCGTACCACGGGCACGCTGGTCGGCACAGCCGCCGGCGTGGTGCTGGTGCTGGTGGCCGATGGCGATCTGCTCTGGCTGGTCACGGGGCTGGCGGTGTGGATCGGCATCTGCGCGGGCCTGGGCAATCTGCAGCGCAGCTTTGCCTCCTACGGCACCATGCTGGCCGGCTATTCGGCCTCCATGGTGGCCTTGCTGGACAACGGCAACCCCGCCCATGTCTACGCGCTGGGCTGGGATCGCTTGTTTACCGCGCTGACCGGCGTGGCTGCCGCCCTCGTCGTGGGCTGGCTGTTCACGCCCGTGGGCGCTGAAATCCCCGGCGACGGCAGGGTACGGCGACTCTGCGCCCGCCTGCTGCGCGACATCGCCGACGCCGCACAGGCCACGGCCAGCGGCCATAGCGCCCTCAACCCCAGGGACCTGGCCGAGCGGCTGGCCGTGATGGCCGCCATCGAAGAAGGACTGGACCCGCATGCCGCGGGCTCGCAGCGTTCGCGCCGCGCCGTGCGGGCGCTGCGCCGCCTGATCAACACCCAGATCTCGGCCCTGCTCTGGCTGCGCGACAGCACGGGCAAGACCCTTACCCCCGCCTTCACGGCCGAGCAGGCCCGGATCATGACGGCCGCGCTGGAGCAGGCCGCCAAGCTGCTGGAAACCCAGCCCGCACCGCTGGCAGCCATCGACGCCATCGCCACAGCCCGCAGTGCCGCCGCAGGCTGGGGCCATGCCGAGGAAATCCTGGGCAATATCGGCCTGGCCCTGCAGGCCCATTTTGTGGCCGCCAGCGACCTGAGGCTGCCGGCCCACCATCGCGCACGCCAGCTGCCCGTGGTCCTGCACAGCGACTGGGTGGGCGCGCGCCGGGCCATGCTGCGGGCCTTCAGCGCCATCTTTCTGGTCGGCCTGGTCTGGGTGGTCACGGGCTGGCATGGCGGCGCCTACATGCTGCTCGGCCTGTCGGTGATGATCACCGTGTTCTCCTCGTTCGAGAACCCGGTCTTCACCATGCGCTTTGTGATTCTGGGGCAGGCCATGGGCGCCGGCGTGGCGCTGGCCTGCCAGTGGTTTGCCTGGCCGTTTGCCAACAGCCAGCTGCAGATGGTGCTGATGATGCTGCCCTTCATCTTTCTTGGCGCCCTGCTGCTCAGCCACCGCCGCACCACGCTGTACGGGTTCGACTGCAATATGGTGATCCTGCTGGCGCTGTCGCCACACTTCCCCTACCAGCTCGATGTGGGCCACTCGCTGTCCATGGCGTTTGCCATCGTCACCGGCCCGCTGGCCGGCTGGGCGGCCTATCGCTTCATCCTGCCCGTCACCGCGCAAGGCAGGCTGGACGGCCTGCGCGCCATGATGGTTCACGAGCTGCAGGACATGGCTTGCGCCCCGGTGCACGCCCGCGACGTGCGCGTGTGGCGCGCCCGCCTCTACCACCGCCTGCTGCGCCTGGTGCGCGCCTGCGAAAAAGTCAGCGCACCCGCCGTGCAGGACGCAGCTGACTGCGGTCTGGCCGCGCTGCGGGTGGGCAAGGCCGTGCTGATCCTGCATCAGCTGCAGGCGGATTTACTCCTGTCCGAAAGCACCTTGCGCGGTGTGCGCAGCGCGCTGCAGAGACTGCAGCAATTGCCCAGCGCTCCCGCCAGGGCCGTGCCGCTCCTGCAAGGCCTGGCCCGGCGCATACAGCAGCGCCAGCCCGAGCAGGCGCTGCAGCTGCGACTGGCGGCTCAGGACATTGAAGCGCATCAGCAGTTTTTTGCCAGTACCGCCAAGATTGCCTGAACACCATCGCCCATGAAAAAAGCCGCTGCAAACACAGCGGCTTTTTGCCTCTCAGAGCGAAACCTCAAACCAAGCATGCTCCATCTCGGAGGCGCCAAGCAAGAGCCTGGCCGGCCACGCCGCCTCGCGACGATGGCGTCGCGCGCAGCGCTTAGAGAAAGGGGGAAGGCGCAAAGCGCCTTAGGGGGTTACACACAAGTGATCGCCACGGCCTTGGCCACCAGATAGGCCTCCAGCGCCTCCGGGCCGCCTTCGGAGCCATAGCCCGAATCCTTGATGCCGCCAAAGGGCAGCTCGGCCGATGGCAGGGCAGGCTGGTTGATCCACAGCATGCCTGCCTCCACATCCTGAGACAGCAGGTGCGTCGTCTTCAGCGAGCGCGTGAAGGCATAGGCGGCCAGGCCATAGGACAGGCGATTGGCCTCCTGAATGGCATCTTCGATCCTGTCGAAGCCGCGAATCGCCGCCACGGGGCCGAAAGGCTCCTGGTTGAAGATATCCGCCGTCAGAGGCACGTCGGCCAGCACCGTGGGGGCAAAGAAGTTGCCGGCGGAGCCAAAGGATTCGCCGCCCGTCATCAGCTTGGCGCCGCTTTGCTCGGCGTTCTGGATCAGCTGGGTCAGCGCGGTCACGCGACGCGGATTGGCCAGCGGGCCCATCTGCGTGCCCTGCTCCAGGCCGTTGCCGACCTTCAATGCCTCGGCATGGGCCACCATGGCGCGCGTGAACTCCTCGCGCACGCTGTTGTGCACCAGAAAGCGCGTGGGCGAGATGCAGACCTGGCCCGCGTTGCGGAACTTGGCAGCGCCAGCGGCCTTGACGGCCAGTTGCACGTCGGCATCCTCGGCCACGATCACGGGGGCATGACCGCCGAGCTCCATGGTGGAGCGCTTCATGTGCTGGCCGGCCAGCGCTGCCAGCTGCTTGCCCACGGCCGTGGAGCCCGTGAAGGTCACCTTGCGGATCACGGGATGGGCAATCAGATATTCGGAAATCTGTGCGGGGTTGCCATAGACCAGGCCCACCACACCGGCAGGAATGCCGGCATCGACAAAGCACTTGAGCAGGGCTGCGGGGGAGGCCGGAGTCTCCTCGGGCGCCTTGACCAGGAAGGAGCAGCCCGAAGCCAGGGCCGCGCCGATCTTGCGCACGATCTGGTTGACGGGGAAGTTCCAGGGCGTGAAGGCAGCCACGGGCCCCACGGGTTCCTTGATCACCAGCTGCTGCTGCTCGGGGCGACGCGAAGGCACGATGCGGCCATAGACACGCAGAGCCTCGTCGGCAAACCATTCGATGATGCCGGCGCCGGCAATGATTTCCACCTTGGCCTCGGCCAGCGGCTTGCCCTGCTCCTGCGTCAGCAGCGCGGCGATCTCGTCGGCACGCTCCTTGAGCAGGGCTGCGGCACGGCGCATGATGGCGCCGCGCTCATGGGCAGACACCTTGCGCCAGACCTGAAAGCCCTTGTCGGCCGCCGCCAGGGCGCGGTCCAGATCGGCGATATCGGCATGGGCCACACGGCCAATCACCTCGCCGCTTGCCGGGTTGCGCACATCAATTTTCTTGCCGCTGGCAGCGTCCTGCCACTGACCGTCGATCAAAAGCTGGGTATCGGGATATGCAGTGCTCATCGCATGACTCTTAGGTGTCGGCCGCCGCTATCCCCCTGCAGACTGACGAGGCCGGGTGTGACAAATGTTCAGGGGTTACCGGACAAATTCTAGTCATGCAGGCCCGGCACTCAGACAAAAGGGAGACAGCTGTCAGCAATCGGCCTTTATGCCCCCACGGCGCGGCGCAGCTGCACCTGCTCCAGCAGACCGTCAAGGCCGGCTTCCGACGATGCGGCAAGGCCGACGACGTCGCCCACCACGAACACGCAGGGACTGCCCAGTCCGCTGCATGCCAGCGCCTGCGTCATCTGCCCCAGATCGGTCAGTATCTGCTGCTGTGCCGGCAGGCTGGCGTTCTGGACCAGGGCCACGGGAGTCGTAGCCGGCAGTCCGCCGGCCAGCAGTTGCTGCTGGATGATGCCGGCAGTGGCGACCCCCATGTAGATCACCAGTGTCAGCCCCAGCATGCGGGCCGTGCCGGCCAGCAGCTGCCAGTCATGGCCGGCGCTGCCCGGCTTGGCATGACCTGTGACAAACACCACGCCATGGGCATGGTCGCGATGGGTCAGCGGAACGCCCAGGCTGGTGGCGGCCGCCAGCCCGGCGGTGATGCCGTTCACCACTTCCACGGCGATTCCGGCTGCGCGCAGATGCTCGACCTCTTCGCCGCCCCGGCCGAAGATGAAAGGGTCGCCGCCCTTGAGGCGCACCACCAGCTCGCCCTGGCGGGCCGCCATGATCATGAGCTTTTCGATGAACTCCTGCGAGGTGCTCTCGCGCCCGCCGCGCTTGCCCACATGAACGATGCGGGCGCTTGCGCTGGCAAGCTTCACGATGTCGGCAGACACCAGGTCGTCAGCCAGCAGCAGCGTGGCGGACTGGATCAGTCTCAGCGCCTTGAGCGTGAGCAGTTCCGGATCGCCGGGGCCGGCACCGACCAGATAGCAGCGGCCCACGGGCGGCAGGGAAGTGACATGGCTGTTTGTCATGGCTGGCCTTTCATGTGCATTGCCGGACATCGAAATCTAGGTGGCAACCGGCAGGGCTGCCGACTGCGGCGCAGGCGTCGCATGCACCAGTTGTTTGATCCTGGGGATGCAGGAGCCGCAGCGCGTGCCACAACCCAGGGAAGACTTGAGCTGCGCAAGCCGCTCGTCGGCAGAGCCCTCGCACGCGGTCAGTGCCGAGTTGATGCGGGCCTCATCCACATTCATGCAGGCACAGATCTGTGGCGACCGGGCCGGCATGGCGGCGGGTGGCCTGGCCCCCGAGGACAGCAATAGGCGCCCATAGCTTTGCACCGATTGCTCGTCGCGCAGTACCGGTCCCAGCCAGCGACCGGCGCTGGCGTCGCCGCAGAGCAAAAAGGCATCGAGCCTGGGCTCCCCGGTCTGACGGCCAATCGCCATGGCACGGCTGCATTGGCGACGCGCGTCGGCATAGCGCATGGCCTGCGGGCCATCGAGCCGCAGCAGTCCATGCAGCCGCGCCAGCACCTCGGCGCCGGGCTGCGCATAGGCCGCCGCGCGGAACTGCACGCCGGTGCGGCCCTGATCCGCTTTTTCCAGCGGTACGGCGCGTCCGAACAGCACACAGCTGGCAAAGTCGAACTCGGCCATCAATTCGCTCAAGGCCTGGCGAACCGACTGCACATCCTGCTCATCCAGCCAGGCCATGCCCAGACAGGTCCAGGGCAGCTCGGCCTTGAGCAGCCTGACGGCCACATGCTTGAGCTCGGGCTGCTTGGAGCGCGGGCAGCGCTCGGGCGTGGTCAGGGCGTTGACGCCCGCAAGCCGCTGCCCCTTGGAGCCCATGCCGCTCAGGTACATGCTGCCCCAGTGCATGGGCAGATAGAGCTGTGCGGGCTGCAAGCCCGGGTCCGACTGAACGGGCAACACGATGGCGCCATAGCGGTTGGAGGCATGGACCAGATCGCCATCCTGCAGCTGCAGGCGCTGCATGTCCTGGGGACTGACCTGCAGCTGCGGTTCGCTGACATGGGCAAACAGGCGCCCCAGCTGGCCGGTGCGCGTCATGCCATGCCATTGATCGCGCAGGCGGCCGGTGTTGAGACTGAACGGATGCCGCGCATCGCGCGGCACGGCTGGCGCCTGCCAGGGCTGGGTATCAAAGCATGCGCGCCCGTCCTCGGTCGCAAACACCGCATCGCCATACAGACGCTGCCGCCCCTGGCTCGCGCCTTGAGGCATGGGCCATTGCTGCGGTCCCTTGACCTCCAGCACCGCCCAGCTCAGACCCGTGATATCCAGATCGCGCCCGCGTGTGGACTCGCGATGCTCGTTCCAGACAGCTTCGGCACCCGCGTCGGCATTCGCAGTGTCATAGGGAAACAAGCTTGGCAGCGAGGGCCGCAGATGCTGCTCCAGGCGCCGCGCCAGCTGCACGCCTATCTGCCAGTCATGGCGTGCCGCCCCCGGCGCGACCACGGCAGCGCGCACCCGCGAGATGCGTCGCTCGCTGTTGGTGACCGTGCCCAGCTTCTCGCCCCAGGTGGAAGCGGGCAGCAACCAGTCGGCATAAGCCGTGGTCTCGGTTGCGGCAAAAGCCTCCTGCACCACCACCAGCTCGGCACGCTCCAGCGCCCTGCGCACCATGGCCTGTTCGGGCATGCTTTGCGCGGGATTGGTGCAGGCAATCCACAAGGCCTTGATCTGGCCGTCGGCGGCGGCCTCGAACATCTCCAGCGCGGACTTGCCTGGCTGCTGCGGAATCGACTCCACACCCCATAGCCGCGCCACTTCGGCCCTGTGCGCTGCGTTGGAAAGATCACGATGCGCGCTCAGCAGATTGGACAGCCCGCCCACCTCGCGCCCTCCCATGGCATTGGGCTGGCCCGTCAGTGACAGGGGCCCGGCGCCAGGCCTGCCGATCTGGCCCGTCGCCAGATGCAGATTGATCAGTGCCGCATTGTTGGCCGTGCCGCTGCGGCTTTGGTTCAGACCCTGGCAGTACAGGCTGAGCGTGGGACGACGCACGTCCGCCGGCTCCTCGGCACCGCCCAGCGCCATCCAGCGCGCTGCCCGGTACAGGTCCGCCACTGGCAGGCCGCAGAGGGCAGCAACCTTTTCGGGCGTGGCTTCGCGCACCAGTTCCTTGAGCGCTGCAAAGCCGCTGATGTGCTGCGCGATGAAGGCGCTGTCCGTCCAGCCCTCCCACAGCATGATGTGCAGCAGACCGTGAAACAGCATCACATCGCTGCCCGGCTGCAGCGGCAGATAGAGATCGGCCAGCTCGGCGGTCTCGGTACGGCGCGGATCGGCCACGATGATCCTGAGTTGCGAATTGCGCTCCCTGGCCTCTTCCACACGCCTGAACAGAATGGGATGCGCCCATGCCATATTGCTGCCCGTGATGAACAGGCAGCCGGCCAGATCGATGTCCTCGTAGCAGGCCGGTGGTGCATCGGCGCCCAGCGTGGCCTTGTAGCCGGCCACGGCGCTGCTCATGCACAGGCGCGAATTGGTGTCGAGATTGTTGGTGCCCAGCAGACCTTTGACCAGCTTGTTGAAGACGTAGTAGTCCTCGGTCAGCAACTGGCCACTGAGGTAGAAACCCAGCGCGTCGGGACCATGGGCTGCATGAATCCGGGCGATGCGCCCGGCCAGTTCGTCCAGTGCCAGATCCCAGCTGACCGCCTGCGGTACGGCTGTACGCTCCAGCCTGCGCATGGGCTGCAGCAAACGGGCCTGCTGGGCATAGGCGGGCGCGGCCGTCAGATGCAGGGTGCTGCCCTTGGTGCACAGGCGGCCCAAGTTGGCAGGATGCTCGGGATCGCCACGCACACCGGTAATCTGCAGGCCGTCGGACTCGACGATCACGCCGCAGCCGACACCGCAATAGGGACAGGTGGACTTGGTTTCTTTCATGGTGTCCCCCAGAAGATGCGGAATTGACATTCACCGCAACAATCGGGTTCGCAGCCCACACGGCAACAAGGGCAGCTGGATTGGGTCTCACACATGGCAGACTTTCAGTGAAATCATGCTGTAACGCCTTCTGAATAAGCGCATGCAGCTATTCATTTCATATCAACAGAGACACTAGGCCGTGGCGCAGCCGGATTTACCCGCGCAATGTGCGGGACCGGCATGCGGGCGGGTCTGCTCCAGGGCGCGGCTGGCCAGTTCGTCGGCGCGCAGCTGCACCTCGCCGTCCTGCACACGCACGCTGAAATAGGGCGTGCAGCCCTCATCGGGCGCCGCCGCCTCGCCGGAGCTCAGCGCAATCGTCCAGTTGTGCAGCGGGCAGGCCACGCTGCGCCCGAACACAATGCCTTGCGACAGCGGGCCGCCCTTGTGCGGGCAGCGGTCCAGCAGCGCGAACACCTCGTCGTCGGCATTGCGGAACACGGCCACATCCAGCCCTTGTGCGCGCGCCACGCGGCGTGCTCCCAGCACGGGGATGTCGTCCATCGTGCAGATAGAAATCCATTCGCTCATTTCTGGCTCCTCGGTGCTTGTGATCAGACGCCGGCGCTTTCGGTGTGCGCCGCAGTCAGTGGCTGGAACTGGCGCGTATCCACGGCCGCCTTGTCGGCTTCGAACCAGGGATCGGGCTCGCCGTCCAGTGCAAACTGCAGCTGCTCCCACAGCGCCCTGCGGCCCTCGGCATCGCCGAGAATGCGTCGCTTGACATAGTCCAGGCCCACGCGATTGATGTAGTGCACCGTGCGCTCCAGATACCAGCCTTCCAGGCGGTACAGCTGCATGAAGGCGCCCGTGTACTCCATCACCTCTTCGGCGGTCTTGAGCTTGGTGAAGAAATGCGCAACCTCGGTCTTGATGCCACCGTTGCCGCCCACATACATCTCCCAGCCCGAGTCCACACCGATGATTCCCACATCCTTGATGCCGGACTCCGCGCAGTTGCGCGGGCAGCCGCTGACCGCGAACTTCACCTTGTGCGGTGCGTACATGCGCCACATGGCGCGCTCCAGGTCCTTGCCCATCTGGGTGCTGTCCTGCGTGCCCATGCGGCACCATTCGCTGCCCACACAGGTCTTGACCGTGCGCAGTGCCTTGGCATAGGCATGGCCGCAGGGCATGCCGATATCGTTCCAGACGGCCTGCAGATCCTCCTTCTTCACGCCCAGCAGATCGATGCGCTGACCGCCCGTGACCTTCACGGTGGGGATCTGGTACTTGTCCACCACATCGGCAATGCGGCGCAGCTCGGAGGCCGTGGTCTCGCCGCCCCACATGCGCGGAATCACGCTGTAGGTTCCGTCCTTCTGGATGTTGGCATGGCTGCGCTCGTTGATGAAGCGGCTTTGCGGGTCGTCCCTGGCTTCCTT
Organism: Comamonas sp. Z3; assembly: GCF_008121565.1. NCBI lineage: Bacteria > Pseudomonadati > Pseudomonadota > Betaproteobacteria > Burkholderiales > Comamonadaceae > Comamonas > Comamonas sp. Z3. Next base: position 152,740 of record NZ_VOQU01000002.1, on the reverse strand, counting down.
GGGCCAGGTGCTGATCAGGTAGTAGTTGACAGCCGGGCGGCAGGAGGCACAGCCATTGGGCGTGCGCCACTCCATGAAGCGGAACACCGCATCGGTGCTCAGCAGCTTGTGCTCGCGGATCGCATCGCGCACGGACTGGTGCCCGTGGTCGGTGCAGCCGCACATGGCCTTGGTCTTGGGGGCCGCCGAGTAATCGCCGCCGGCCGTGAACATGATGATCTGCTCCACCAGCCCGGTGCAGGAGCCGCAGCTGGCACTGGCCTTGGTGTGCTTGCGCACATCGTCGAGCGTGAACAGGCCCTTGTCCTTGATGGCCTTGCAGATCGCGCCCTTGGTCACGCCGTTGCAGCCGCAGACCTCGTCGCCATCGGCCATGGCCGCGGCCTTGCTCTGCCCCTGGTGGCCGGTATCGCCGAGATTGGATTCGCCGAACATCAGCTTGTCCCGGATATCGGCCACGCTGCGGCCCTCGCGCAGCAGCTTGAAGTACCAGCTGCCGTCCACCGTGTCGCCGTACAGGCAGGCACCGACCAGTTTGTCATCCTTGATGACCAGCTTTTTGTAGACCCCCGCGTAGGGATCGCTCATGAGAATTTCCTCGGTATCGCCGCCGCCCTGGAAATCGCCTGCAGAGAACAGATCGATGCCCGTGACCTTGAGCTTGGTCGAGGTCAGCGAACCCAGATAGCGACCGATGCCGAACTCCGCCAGATGGTTGGCCAGTACCTTGCCCTGCTCGAACAGGGGCGCCACCAGTCCGTAGGCAATGCCTCGGTGCGCCGCGCATTCGCCCACGGCATAGATGCGCGGATCGGTCACGGTCTGCAGCGTATCGCTGACCACGATGCCGCGGCTCACATGCAGATGCATGGACTCGGCCAGTTCGGTGCTGGGACGAATGCCCACGGCCATCACCACCAGTTCGGCCGGGATCTCGCTGCCATCCTTGAAACGCACGGCGCGCACGCGGCCGCCGGCATCGCCCAGCAGCTCCTGCGTCTGCGCCTGCATGCAGAACTGCATGCCGCGCTCGGCCAGCGATTTCTGCAGCATGCGGCCCGCCTGATCGTCGAGCTGGCGCTCCATCAGCCAGTCGCCGACATGCACCACGGTGACCTGCATGCCGCGCTTCATGAGGCCGTTGGCCGCTTCCAGTCCCAGCAGGCCACCGCCGATCACCACTGCATGCCTGAGTGTCTTTGCCGCTTCGATCATGGCCTCGGTGTCGGCAATGTCGCGGTAGGCCAGCACGCCCTTCAGGTCCTTGCCGGGAATGGGCAGGATGAAGGGCTTGGAGCCGGTCGCCATGATCAGCCGGTCGTACTCGGCGCTGGCGTTCTCGCCCTGGGCATTGACCGCATGCACGGTGCGTCGGGCCCGGTCGACGGCCGTCACGGTATAGCCGGCGTGCAGCAGGATATGGTGGTCCTGGTACCAGGACCAGTCGTTGAGCACGATATCGCCGAGCGTCTGCTCGCCGGCGAGCACGGGCGACAGCAGAATGCGGTTGTAGTTGGGATGCGGCTCGGCGCCGAAGACCGTGATGTCGTACAGATCGGGGGCAATGGCCAGCAGCTCTTCCAGCGCACGCACGCCTGCCATTCCGTTTCCAATCATGACCAGTTTGGATTTTTTCATCTGAGTCCCCGTGGGCATTTGCAAAGCCAAAAAAAAGACGTCTGCGCGCTTCATGACTTGCATGAACGCGTAGACGTCTTTGTCTGTGGGTTCTGGTCCAGCCTTGCACCATCCCCCGGTGACCCACCTTGGCCACGCTGAACAACACGCAATTGCTGTGCCAGCTTTTCTCAGCCTGCACAGACTATTCCATCCTGCGGCATGCACTGCTTTTGTGCATGGCCGCTTTATTGCTGTGCAAAACAAACATGGCGCCCCAAGGCGCCATGCAGCTTGAAATCAAAAAGGCTCAGGCCGCCTTCTCCACGTGGCCCTGGCGCGTGTAGAGAAAGTCGATCACCGCCTTGCGGTAGCTCTGATAGCGGGCATCCTCGGCCAGTTCCACCCGGCTGCGCGGGCGTGGCAGCGCCACATGCAGCACCTCGCCAATCGTGGCCGCAGGCCCGTTGGTCATCATCACGATCTTGTCGGACAGCAGCACGGCCTCGTCCACATCATGCGTGACCATGACCACCGTGCTCTGGGTGCGTGCCACGATCTCCAGCAACTCGTCCTGCAGCTTGGCACGCGTGAGGGCGTCGAGAGCACCGAAGGGCTCGTCCATGAGCAGCACCTGGGGCTCCATGGACAGGGCGCGGGCAATGCCCACGCGCTGCTTCATGCCGCCCGAGATCTCTCCGGGGCGCTTTTGCGCCGCATGGCTGAGCCCCACCATGGCCAGCGCTGCATCGGTGCGCTGCGCCAGCTGCGCCCGGGTTTCGCGCTTGCCGAAGACGCGCTCCACGGCCAGATGCACATTGCCCCAGCAGGTCAGCCATGGCAGCAGCGAATGGTTCTGGAAGACCACCGCACGCTCGGGGCCAGGGCCCTTGATTTCCTTGTTGGCGCACAGCAATGCACCGCCCGTGGGAACGGTCAGGCCGGCAATCAGATTGAGCAGTGTCGACTTGCCGCAGCCCGAGTGCCCGATGAGACTGACAAACTCGCCCTTGGCAATGTTCAGATTGATGTCGCGCAGTGCGGGAAACAGTCCCTTGGCAGTCTTGAAGGTCTGCTCCACCCCGTGGATCTCGATGTACTTGGTGCTGAGAGATGTATGCATGAGGTACTCCTTGTTTTTTCCGAGGCCACCGTGGCGCCGGCTTTGCCGGGCCACCGGTGGTGCCCCCTTGAGGGGGTGACGCGCCCGAAGGCGCGGCTCAGGGGTGGGTTAAGTCTTGACCTCTTCAAACGTAAAGGCCGAGGCCAGCTTGACCAGGGCCCACTCCAGCACCAGGCCCACGATGCCGATCACGAAGATGGCGATGATGATGTTCTTGACATTGAGGTTGTTCCACTCGTCCCAGACCCAGAAGCCTATGCCCACGCCGCCAGTCAGCATCTCGGCGGCCACGATCACCAGCCAGGCCGTGCCCACGGCCAGGCGCACGCCGGTCAGCATATAGGGCAGCACCGCAGGAAACAGAATGGTGGTGGCGATCTTCCACTCCGACAGATTGAGCACGCGTGCCACATTCATATAGTCCTGGGGCACACGCTGCACGCCCACGGCGGTGTTGATGACCATGGGCCAGATCGAGCAGATGAAGATGGTCCAGATGGCTGCCGGATTGGCGCCCTTGAACACCAGCAGGCCTATCGGCAGCCAGGCCAGCGGCGACACCGGACGCAGCAGGCTGATCAAGGGGTTGAACATGCGCGACAGAAAGCTGAAGCGCCCGATCACGAACCCCAAAGGGATGCCGACCAGTGCCGCCAGACCGAAACCCAGGGCCACGCGCTGCAGCGAGGACAGCACGTTCCAGCCCACGCCCTGGTCATTGGGTCCGTTGCGGTAGAAGGGATCGCTGAACACCTGCAAGGCCTGTTCCCAGGTCTCGGCCGGGGTCGGAATGCTCTTGCCGGTGGTGCTGGAGACCAGCGACCACAGGCCGACCAGGAGCGCCAGCCCCAGCAGCGGCGGCAATACCTGGCCGGCAAACGCTTCCGCGTGCCGGCGCCAGTGGCCGGGCGGGGTCGAGATCACCGCCGGGGATGCCCTGACGACACCGGTATCTTTTTTCACTTCAGCCCTTGAAATATCTGCGTTGCCAGCGGTCTTTTCTGCAGTTTCCAGCTGTGCATCGTTGGCGGCCAGAGCGGCCAGTTGGGGGTCATGCGGGGGATCGAGTTCCAGCGGCGAATGAAGTGCGGCACTGACCATGATGTCTCTCCGTTAGGTGGGGCGGCCTCAGGCCTTGATCTTGAAACCGTCAGCGTACTGGGCCGGGTTCTTGCCATCCCAGACCACGCCGTCCATGAGCTTGCTGCTGCGCAGCACATCCTTGGGCACACTGACCTTGAGCTGGCTGGCCGCCTGCTGGTAGAGGTCGATGCGGTTGATCTGCTTGGCCACGGACAGATAGTCGGGATGGGCCTTGAGCAGACCCCAGCGCTTGTGCTGGGTGAGGAACCACATGCCGTCCGACAGATAGGGGAAGTTCACGGCCCCGTCGTTGAAGAACTTCATGTGGTTGGGGTCGTCCCAGGTCTTGCCCAGGCCATTCTGGTAGCGCCCCAGAATGCGCTGGTTGATGGCGTCCACGCTGGTATTGATATAGGACTTCTGGGCCACCGTCTCGGCCATCTTCGTCTTGTTCTGCAGGCTGGCGTCGATCCAGCGGCCGGCTTCGAGAATCGCCATCATCACGGCGCGGCAGGTATTGGGATTCTTCTGCGCGAACTCGCCCGTGGTGCCCAGCACCTTCTCGGGATGGTCCTTCCAGATGTCCTGCGTGGTATTGGCCGTGATGCCTATGCCGTCCATGATGGCGCGATGGTTCCAGGGTTCGCCCACGCAGAAGCCATCCATATTGCCCACACGCATATTGGCCACCATCTGGGGCGGCGGCACGGTGATCAGCTTGGCCTCGGACAAAGGGTTGATGCCTGCTGCCGCCAGCCAGTAATGCATCCACATGGCGTGGGTGCCGGTGGGGAAAGTGCCGGCGAAGGTGTATTCGCGCTTTTCCTTGGCCATGACCTTGGCCAGGCTGGCTCCGTCGACCGCCCCCTTGTCGGCCAGGGCCTTGGACAGCGTGACCGCCTGGCCGTTGTTGTTCAGCCCCATGAGCACGGCCATGTCCTTCTTGGGGCCGCCCACGCCCAGGTGCAGGCCGTAGACCAGGCCGTAGAGCACATGGGCGAAGTCCAGCTCGCCGTTGACCAGCTTGTCGCGCACGCCGGCCCAGCTCGCCTCCTTGCTGAGAACGATCTTCACGCCGTATTTCTGGTCCAGGCCCAGCACCGAGGCCATGACCACGCTGGCGCAATCGGTCAGCGGGATGAAGCCGATCTTGACCTCTTTCTTCTCCGGCGCGTCGGAGCCTGCGGCCCAGGCGCCATGGTGGCCCAGCGTGCCATAGAGTGCCGCGGCACCGGCCACGCGCAGAAACTCACGCCGGCCACCGGCAGATACGGGCTCCGGCGCGGGAGCAGTAGTCGAAGAAAGGCGCTGGCTCATGAGAAAACTCCATCAAGAATCGTGGTGAAGGCGATCCGGAAAACAAAAAGGCGCCCTTCCCTCCTCGGGTGTGAGGAGAAAAGGACGCCGTTGTCCCAGGTCACTCGTAATAACGCTTTAAGCGCGACCGCCTTTGGTCTGCTTGACATCAACAGTCATGCACAAACCATGCCAGCCCCTGATCAGAGGTGGAGCAGGCTTTGCCCCCCGGTTTTTGGCCCATATTTGGTGCAGCGCAACAAACACAACGCTGTCAAAGCGATGAATTGGTGCTGCCAGGCAGCAGGTCCACTGTGGCCAGAATCGCCTCGGCCACATCCAGCATGCGCCGGTTCTGGTTCATGGCCGTCTGGCGGATCAGCTTGTAGGCCTCGCCCTCGCTGAGCTGGCGGTAGTTCATCAGCACGCCCTTGGCCCGCTCTATGGTCTTGCGCTCCTTGAGCGTGGCGCGCGCCTTGTCGATTTCGGTCTGCATGTCCTGCAGGCGCATGGACTGCTCCTGCACCAGCAAGACGATGCTCTTCTCGAGCTGCAGCCCGTATGCGCCCTCAGCAGGCAAGAAGGCGGCTGGCTGCGTGGCTCCCAGAAAGGCTGCAGCCGCTTCGGCGCGAGTCCCAGGCTGCGGCTGCATCTCCAGCAGCGCCTTTTGCTGACTCAGAGCGGCACCGGCCTGCTCCAGCTTGCGCAGACATTGGGCCTGCAGCTCCTCGGCCAGGAATGCCTCAATCTGGTGCATGGCATCGAGCCGGCTGGAACAGGCTTCGAACCATGGCGAGCTCAGGCTGCAGTCCAGCGCCATGCCGTCCCCGGCCGTGCAGCCCAGGCGCCGCAGCCGCTCGATCACCGTCATATCGGGACAGGCCCCGCATTGCTGCTGCCAGCGCTCCATCCCCGAGGGGCTGGCGAAGTCTGCAAACACCTGAAAGCAGCGCTCCTGCGACTCGATCAGATGCAGCCAATGGCGCTGACGCTCTGTCCTGCCGACCCCTGCGGTAAACGCCGCGACCCCTGTGGCGCGCTCCTGGCCCGCCAGCTCCTTGCCCTGCATGAAATGAAACACCGCCACCAGCAATTTCGCGATATCGGGATCGCAAGCGCTGTCCGCCGCCTCGAACACCACGGTCAGGCAGGCCGCAATCATGCGGATCAGCGCCTGCGTGCAGTCCTCGGCACTCAGCTGCAGCGCATTGCGCCGACGGCGCAGCAGCGGCAGGGCTTCAAAGCCTTGCAGCGCATTGGCGATCGCATTGAACAAGCGAGCGCCATGCGCACCCGGCGCCCGCGCGCCCAGCTCTTCAAGGGCGAGACAGACCCGCCCCATGACCTGGTCCACATGAAGGCCATGGTCGAGCAGGCTCTGCTGCGCCTGTGCGCCGCCGCTGACCAGAAAGATATTCGAGAGACCGCGCTCTTTTTGCAGCGCATGGACGAGCTCGGACATGCTCGCCACCAGGCTGCTGGCGCGGCTGATCTGCTCCAGCTCGGCAATCTCGCTTTGCCTTGCAGCCACCAGATAGTGCAGAGGCGTTTTCATGGGGTAGTGCTTGTCGTCATGTTGATGCCATCGACGATCAGCACGATTCATGCCATCTCAGGCGAGGCGACGCTGCCGCCTCTGCCAGAGCTGGTCCACCATGGCGCCCACACCGATTCCCACGACATAGGCCAGCAGATCCAGGGGATCGAAGCCATTGCCCAGCACCAGATAGGCCAGCTTGTTGGCGCGCAGGGCCTGCATCCAGGGGGCCTGATAGAGCTGCAGAAACTCGATGGCAAAGGCGATGACCAGGGTCCAGGCCATGAGCTTGCCGCACGTGATGGCCGGCCGCAGCCAGGCCACGCACAGCAGCACCACCCAGGCCCAGAGCGCATCGCCCGGATAGTTGCCCAGCACGGCGGGAAAGGGCACGTAGCCCCGGCGCGAGGCCAGCCCGATGGCGATGACCGCCACAATGAGCAGGGTCAACCCCGTCCGTGAGCGACGAAAGGATCCGCCAGCGGCCAGATGTATCAACAAGCTGTCGTCCCCTCAGTCGATATGCGCGCCGGAGTCCTTGACCACCTGCTTCCAGTACGCCAGCTCGGCCGGCAGCATGGCCTTGAAGCTTTGCGGCGTGGACTCCACGCGCTCGGCGCCCAGAGTCTTGAGGCGCTCTGCCATCTCGGGCCTGGCCAGCACGGTCTGCACTGCCTGATGGAGCTTGTCCACCACCGGCTGCGGCGTACCGGCCGGTGCAAACAAGCCGTACCAGCTGATCACGGCCAGGCCCTTGCCCAGCACGGGTATCTCGGGTGCCAGCGATGTCGGCCTGTCGGACGCCACGCCCAGCACGCGCAGCTTGCCACTGCTGACAAAAGGCATCACGCCGGGAAAGCTGCCAAAGGTCACCGGCAACTGGCCGGCCACCACATCGGTGGCGGCTGCCGACGCCCCCTTGTAAGGCACATGCAGCAGGCTCACGTTCTTCTGCTTTTTCAGCATCTCGCCCAACAGATGGTTGAGCGTGCCATTGCCGGCAGAAGCGTATTCCACCTTGCCTGGATGCGCCTTGGCATAGGCCACCAGTTCGTCCAGATTTTTGGCCGGAAAGTTCGGATTCACCACCAGCAGATAAGGCGCGACGGCCAGCTGCATCACGGGAGTGAAATCCTTGATGGGATCGAACGGCACCCTGGAATAAAGCGCCGGATTGATGGTGTAGGCGCTTTGCGCCGTCACCAGAAAGGTGTAGCCGTCGGCCGCGCTGCGCGCCACCTGGCCCGTGCCCAGATTGCCGTTGGCACCGGCGCGGTTTTCCACGATGACGGGCTGGCCCAGCGAATTCTCCAACCCCTGCGCCACGGCTCGCGCAATCACATCGTTGGCACCGCCCGGTGCCTGGGGCACGACAAAGGTAATCGGCTTGGTGGGCCAGTTGCCGCCCTGCGCCAATGCTTGCGTCAGAGGAGCGGCCACCACGGCAGCCAGTGCCGCCAGCAGTAGCGGGCGACGTCGGGTTCCGGAGATAAAAACAGCGTTTTGCACAGCCTCGGTGCGCGCAGCTTCTTCAAACTTCATGGCAATAATTTCCTGTGGTGGTGGACATGGATGCTGCCAGCCCTCCACGCCGACCTGTCGTCCCATGCAACAAGCCATTCTTGCATCACTGACCAGGCGACCTGAACGGCACTCACTGTTCGGCCATCGTCTTTGGCAGGGGCTGCCTCCTGCAAATGCCGTGACCCAAAACCTGCCCGCAGCGGCACGGACTCTTCACAACAGCACCAGGCCCGGCGGCAGGCTGTCGCCCAGACTGCGCTTGTGATCCTCGGCCTCCATCTGCACCACCTGCTCGACCATGGTCATCCAGCGTTCGGGCGCACCGCTGTTGCGCATCTTTTCCAGCACCTGCGCTCTGATGGCATCGGGCAGGTCACGCGCGCGGTCGCCCGTCATGCGGGCCATCTGCACGGCGGCAAACATCGCGGTTTCGTTCCTGCGCCAGTCCTGGGCCAGCGTGGCGTTCAGGAACTCCAGCGCCGCCTCGGGCGGCATCACCAGATGGGCGTTCGCGGCCAGCGACTGGCGTGCCGCGAGGCGGCCTATGGCCCACCAGGCCTGCACTGTTTCATCCTCGCGCCTGAGGCGCTGCAGCATCCACTGCCCCATTTCCTGGCGGTACTGCCAGGGCACGGCCTCCATGGCCGCGAACAGCCGCAGCATGTCGTCATAGCTGCCATGGCTGGATTTGCCGCGCGTGTTCTGTTGCACGGCCTTCTGCATATGGCCGGCCACGTCTTCGAGCAGCTCCATCTGCCGGGCCTCGTTCAGACCCGCAGCCACGCGGCGCCAGAACACCCACCACTCCGTCCAGTTGGCGGCCTCTTTGGCATGACCCAGGCCCTGGCCATACAAGGCCCAGACCTGGTCTATGCGCCAGCCATCGAGTTCCGCCCCCACTCCTGGGCGCAGGCACCAGCCTGCAAGGTTGAACCAGACGCGCTCATGGTCGGCCGTGCGGCGGCGGCGCCTGGCACGGGCCAGCAGCGCATCGAACAGGGCTCGCAGCAGGCCCAGCTCCCAGCCCTCGCGCGGGCCGAGGATTCTTTCGAGCAACTGGCGCAGCTGGCGCACTTCCCGGGTCGTCACCGCCTGCGCCTGCGTGCCGAAGATGCGGTCCACCAGGGCCACGGCTTCGGGTAGCCTGGCCAGCAAGGAATCTGATTGCTTCTGGCCCTCAGCGCTTTGTGCATCTTCGTTGTCAGCGATGGTTTCAGAAGCCGCTGCACCGCGCACGGCGAATGGCAGCAACCAGGACCGGCCCGCGTCCTGCACGGCCACGCAGCGCACTTCCAGCGTGCCGACCTCGCTCATGCAGGCTTGCAGCTGCACCTCTACCTGGGCAGCAGCCCGGCCTTCGGGCGCGGGCAGCACCGTGGCCAGGGGCGGAAGCTCCACCCAGCCATCGCCGGCCAGCGCTGCAATCTGGCCGGCCTGCGCAGGTACATGGCTCTGGCTGTTGGCCAGCAAATTGAAGCGCACGGCCTGGCCCAGCTTGAGCGCAAAGCGCCGGCCCGAGAGCACCATGCGCACGCCCTCTTCCGTACCGCGCGGCAGCAGGCACAGGCCTTGCGGAGCCTCGCCCTTCTTGCCCGGCAGCAGCAGCCAGTAGCTGCGCGCCGAACCGCCGCCAATGCGCGGCACCACGGGTTTGACCACTGCTGACGCTTGCCCGGCCCGTGCTTCAGGCCGGTTGGGTGCAGCAATCTGAGCCGCCACCAGCTCGGCCTGATGGCGCGCCAGCCCATAGGCCGCCGCACCGCGCGCCACGGCCCAGTCCGGGTGCGGGTTGTGCAGCACGCGCACCGGGCTGCCGCGCCATCGGCCAAGCAGTTCCGTCAGACGCTGCACCATGGCATGGGCATGGAACACGCCGCCGTTGAGCAACACGGTATCGGGCAGCCCCCCGCTTGCATGCTGGACGAGAAATTGCGCCAGATGACGGCTGATGGCCGCATCGGCTGGATAGGGCAGACCAAAGCCGCGCAGCGCACCCTGCCGCCTGGCGGGCATATCGCTGATCTGAACGACCGGCAAAAAGCCGTCGACCACCGACTGCCGCACCTGCTCGCGGGTCAGCGTGACGCTTTGAGTCGCTGCCAGCAGCCTGCTGCCGCCCCCCAGCAAGGTAATGCCGATCTGCTCTGGCGCGTTCTGCGCCAGCAACTGCTCCTTGGCCATGCGGCAGCGCTGCACCAACTGGGCAAAGCGCTGTGCGGACAGTCTCTGGTTTTGCTCTCCGGACTTGGCCGCAAACGCCGTCTCAAGCTGATGGGCCAGCGCCAGATCCATGTTGTCGCCACCCAGCATCAGGTGCTCGCCGACGGCCGTGCGCGTCAGCGTGGGCAGGCCGCCGTCGGCCGATGCATCCACGCGGATCAGCGTCAGATCGGTAGTTCCCCCGCCCACGTCCACCACCAGTACCAGCCGGCTGTCCGCCAGTTGCGCGGCCAGCTCATCGCCCTGCAGCACCAGCCAGTCGTGAAACGCGGCCTTGGGTTCCTCCAGCAGCTGCACGTGCGGCAGACCCGCCATCTGTGCGGCCTCCAGCGTCAGCGCACGTGCGCCCTCGTCAAATGAAGCAGGCACCGTCAGCACCACGCTTTGCTGGTGCAGCGGCGCTTCGGGATGCGCTTGGTCCCATGCTGCTCGCACATGGGCCAGGTAGGAGCTTGAGGCCGCCAGCGGCGATATCTTGGCCACGTCCTCGCCGGCCCCCCAGGGCAGGATGGCGGCCGTGCGATCCACACCGGTATGCGAGAGCCAGCTTTTGGCACTGGCCACCAGCCGCCCCGGCACGGCTGCTCCCAGATCTCGCGCCCAGCGGCCGATGACGGCAGGCGCCGCTGCATCTGCGCCCTGCGGCGACCAGGGCTGCCGCCAGGCCTCGCCCAGCTCGCCCTTTGCCGCCTGGTAGCGCACCGAAGGCAACAGCGGCTGGGCCACGACCTCGCCTGCCGTGCTGCGCTGGGGAATGTCGAGCAGTGCGATATCGCTTGTCGCACCGTCCAGCGCAACGCTTGCCACGACCGTGTGACTGGTGCCCAGGTCGATGCCGATGACATAGAGGGGAGACGGTAAATTCATAGAGAGCCGAAAAACGCAGAACCCGGAAAACGCCATCCGGATTCTTGATCGTAGCAACTCTATGCAAGAAGCATTGCGAAATGGTACGAGCAGCCCGCCATCCCTGCGGTATCGGATCCTGCTCAGGACAATGGAGCGATAGGCACTGCACGCAGCTGTTCGGCCAGAAAATCCGCCACGTTGCGTGGCTCGCGCCCCAGCACAAGTCTGACGGTATCGGTCACCGCGGCCGCATGTCCCTCGCTCATCAGAGCAAAGAACTGGCCATGCACCCGAGCAATGAACGGGTCTTGCGCAAGCGCAGGCAATGGCGCCTCCACCCGAATCTGCCGGGACAGGTGGTGCGAGGCGATCTGCGCCAGTTGCTGCGCGCCCACCGCATGCCCACCTGTCAGCACCCACGGGCCGGGCGCGCGCTCGCGCATTTGGCGCACCAGCCTCTGATTGAGCAGCGCCTGCACGGCCACGTCGGCAATGTCCCTGGCATCGATATAGGACACAGCGGCGCCGATATGGTGGCAGCGGATCACATCGCCCTCGCGCAGATCGCCGGCCACCCGGCTCAGGCCCACCTGCATCCAGGCGTTGGGGCGCAGCACCACATGCGAGATGCCGCTGTCCTGCAAAAACTGCTCAACATGGCCATGGGCATCGCCAGACAGCGAGAGACCAGAAGGCTTTATCGTCCAGTCCGAACCCGAAAGCTTGACGATATGAGACAAACCGGCGGCCTGCGCGGCCTCGATCACGCGCGACTGCTGCGCGGCCAGCGCGGGGCCTATGGGCGAAAGCAGGAACAGGCTGTCCGCCTCGGCCGTGGCCTCGCACAAGGAGGCCTGTTCATCGAAGCTGGCTTCTGCAATCTCCACCGCATCACCCCATAGCGAGCGTGCCGTGGCGGCGCAGCGCACCAGCACGCGCACACGCGCATGGCGTGCCAGCAAACGCGGCACCAGCAACTGCCCCAGCCGCCCACTGGCACCGCTGACCAGAACTCTGGGTTCTGCTCTCTTGCTCATGCGCTGACAGCCACCTCGGGCCACTCGGCAGCAGCGGACTGCTGGGCGAGCAAGGCGGCCAACGGCCTCTGGTCCACCCAGTCCGCGAGGGAAAAGTCAGCTGCAAGGAATCCCCATTCGAGCAGAAAGTCCTTGAAATAGCCGATGGCATCAATCAGCTCTGGCTTCAGGCTGATGTCCAGATGGCGGTGCACATCGGGCCCATTGGAAGCCAGGATCGCCTCCTCGCTGGTGGCGATCTCCCTTGCTACAAAGCGCAGCGTCTCGTCGGGATGGGCTTCGGCCCAGCGGCCTGCGCGCTGCACCACGCGCAGCAGTTCCACCACCAGGTCGGGGCGTTGCCCGGCCAGGGCTGCATCCACGGTCAGCGTACGTGGCGTGCCATTGTTGATGCGCACACGCGGGTCGGGGTGACGGCCGAACTCGCTGACAATCTGGGCGCCAATCAGATTGGCCACCAACACCCCTTCGGCACCTTTGACAAAGATCGCATCAACTTCGCCGCGCACCAGGGCCTCGACTTCGCGGAAATAAGGGTGGCGGCGACGCAGACCGAACAGGCTGGGCGTACCCTGCTCCTGGATGATGGACTCCTCGATCACCAGGTCGACCAGCTCCACATCGCGATGGCTGAGGCTCGCCAGCGACAGGCCGGAGACCAGCCCCTTGAGTGCCGTAGCGCGGTGGAAGTCGATCAGGTCATTGACGCGGGCTGGTACGCCAAAGCGCCTGCCGACCAGTTGCTCGGGCGCATGAATGCCGCGACTAGGCAGCGTGATCAGCGCCTGGAATTCGTCGGTCCAGGTGATGGCGACGAGCCGGGTATCGCGCCCTTTGGCGCGCGCCCAGATCGGGGGAATATTGCCGCCCTGCCGGAAGGACCATGACAGATGATGGTCGAAATGGCTTTCTCGCACGCTGCGGTCCTTGGAGTCGAAAATCGACTCCACACCAATGCCCAGCTCAGCAAAGGCCGACTGCAGCCAGCCTTGCTGCGCGGCAATCCCCAGCGGGGACGGCACGGGGCAGCGGGTATACCAGAGGGATTGCGGCTGAGCCGCCGTGCTGTGGGTGGAACTCATGCGTTTCTCCTTGATTGAGACGGTGAAAGAATCAGGACGCCGCAAGCCACACGCTTGCCAGATTTCCGGCCACGCCGTCGGCGCCCACCGTGTGGTTGCGCACACGCTTGTCGACGATGGTGTAGATATGCGGCGCGACCAGAGTGATGTCCGGCAGATCGAGGGCGATGCGCTTCTGGAACTCGGCGATATCGCGGATGCGCTGCGGCTCGTTGACCTCGACGGCTGCGGACTCCAGCAAGCGGTCCACCTCGGGGCTGACATAGTGGGCTCCATTGGAGAAAGGAAGGCCGCGCTTGAAGTTCTTTGACCAGTACAGCCGCTGTATGCCCACGGTAGGGTCGAAGGTGTTGCTCATGGCGCTGACATGCAGATCGAAAGCACGATCGGTGTAGACGCGCTTGATGTAAGTGGCGAAGTCTTGGCCGTTGATCTGCACGTCAATGCCTATGCGCCCCAGGGCCTGCTTGAGAAAATCTGCCGTACGCTGGCCGCCCTCGTTGGGAATCGGCGTCAGATGCAGCCTGATGCGCCAATTGCCACCAGCCTTGCCGCGCCGCAGCCCGGCATCGTCCAGCAGCTTTTCGGCAGCCCTGAGGTCATGGGGCAGCAGGGGAAGGTCGGGCACATAGAATTTCTTGAGGGCGGGATGGACCGGCCCCGAGGTCAGCCGCCCCTGGCCGTACCAGGCGACCTTGAGCAGGTTTTCGCGCTGGATCGCGTGGGCAATGGCCTGGCGCACGCGCAGATCCTTCAAGGCCTCGTGCTCCAGGTTGAACTCCAGACGATAGACGGTGTTGATGTATTCATAACCCCGAGTCTCGAAGCTCAGGCCGGGCTTGGTGCGCAGGCGATCGACTTCGGAGAAGGGCACCGGCGAACTCGGAGCGATCTGCACCTGCCCGCTTTCAATCGCTGCCGTGCGTGCCGCTGCATCGGGAATGAAGCGTACGATCAGCCGGTCGATATACGGTTTGTCGCCATCCCAGTAATGGGGGTTGCGCTCGTAAATCACATGGCTGCCGCGCACCCATTCCTTGAACACGAAAGGCCCGGTCCCCACCGGTGCATTGTTGGCCGGATTGGCATCGGCACGCCCCGTGGCATACAGATGCTTGGGCACCATGGGCGATTCCGAGGCCGCCAGCGCCGTGATCAGATAGGGAATCGGCTTGCTTAGCTTGAGCACCACGGTGTGCGCATCGGGTGTCTGGACCTCGGAGACGCTGGCAAAAGTGGCGCGACCACGCGGATGGAACTCCTTGAGCAAGGCGATGGAATGCGCCACGTCGGCCGACGTGAACGGCTTGCCGTCATGCCATTTCACACCCTGGCGCAGCTTGAAGCTGTAGAGCAGGCCATCGGGGCTGATGGTCCACGACACCGCCAACTGGGGCTGGGGGTTGAGGTTGAAGTCATAGGTCAGCAAGCCCTCGGTGACCTTGCCCGAGATCGTCACTGACGAACCCGCCGTATGTGCAATTGTGGTCAATGTCGGCGGCTCGGGAAACAGCAGCAGCGTCAGCGTGCCGCCTTTTTGCGGCTTTTCCTGCTGGGCCCAGCCGACCGAGGGAACGATGGAGGACAGGCCGGAGGCTGCGGCGGCCAGCACAAAGCTGCGGCGCGAGGCCGGAGAAGAGTCGAGATCAGCGGACATGGTGAAGGCAGTCGGAGTGGAAAACAGACGGAGAGCGCGCTCTAGCGGCGCTGCAGGCCTGCGCGGCCGGCATTGCTGCGAATCAGGTTGTTGGGCGGTGAATGGATCTGGCTGCAAAGCACATTGCGCAGATGGCGCTCGAGCGGATTGCGACGCGCCAGACCATGGTTGCCGGCCAACTCCAGAGCCAGCGTGGCGGCACGCACGGCGTTTTCCACGGCGACATGCTTGGCCACTGCCGCCAGCCCGTCGGGAGCAGAGCCCGCGTCATAGGCGCGTGCGTGGCTGTCCAGCAGGCAGTCACTGGCCTGCAGCAGCACTTCGATCTCGCCAAACTTCTCCTGCACCGTGGGCAGCGAAGCCAGGGACGCACCGCCCAGTGCACTGGGGCGCCGGTGATTGAGAAAGTCGGCCAGCCAGTCGCGTGCAGCGCGCGCCGCGCCATCGTAGACACTGGCCACCAGACTGAAATACCAGGCAATACCATGCGCCTCGCGCTGCAGGCCCTGAGCGGCCGGGCGCAGGCCCACCGCATGGTGGTCGGGCACCCAGGCCTCTTCCAGCAGCAAATCCTGGCTGACCGTGGCACGCATACCCATGGGGTCCCAGGTCTCGACCAGACGCGAGCCCGGCGTGCCGCGCGGCAGCACAAAGCTGCCCAGGCGCGGCTTATCCTCGTCGGTCACCGCCAGCACGCTGATCCATGCCAGCAACGGCCCGCCCGTGACATAGATCTTGTGCCCGCTGAGCTGCCAGCCCCCTTGCACACGCCGGGCCCTTGTCGCAGGCAAACCGCCATGGGAGGGTGAGCCCAGCTCAGGCTCCACCTGGGCCGCATTGAGCAGCGCAGGCCCTTGCAGACTGGCAGCAATCAGCTCGGTCGCCAGTGCCGCAGACCATTCCCCCGAACCCGCCTGCTGGGAGCGCGCTATCGCCGCATGCATGCTGTAGTGCATGGACAGAATCAGCGCCACCGCAGGATCGCCCTGGGCCACGGCTCCGACCACGGCGCGTGCCGTCGCCAGCCCCGCACCATGGCCGCCAGCCTCTTTCGCAATCGTCAGGCGCAGCAGGTCGGCCTCGTGCAGCAACGCAAACTGCGGCGCGGGCGGTGCGCCGCTGCTATCGTGATCAGCGGCCAGCGCGGCCAGCTGCACGGCCAGCGCTGCGGCTCTGGCCACCAGCTCCGGCGCCTGCAGCGCGGTCACGCCAAGCGGTGCTGCGCCCCTGGCCTGGGCAGGCGAGAGATGCCCGCGCTCCATTTGCACAATTTCGCTCATGCCACGACCTCCAGGCTGTGGAGCGGCGGTGCCACAAAGCCGCCATGCGCGAGCTCGAACGCATGGGCAAAAGCGATCGTGGTGCGGTCCTCGAGATACGGACCCACGGCCTGTGCGCTGACGGGCAGTCCGTCGTCGTCCAGGCCCAGCGGGAAACTGGTCGCCGGCAAGCCGGGCAGTACGGGCAGTCCCGCCCAGTTGAAGAGCTCGCGAAACCCCAGCTGGCGCATGCCGTCGGCATACGCCACCGGAAAGCGGCGCTCCTCCTTGGGCTCCTGGTGCTGGTGCGCAAAGGCCGGCGTGGGGGCGACGGGGCTGAGCAGCACATCGAAGTGGGTGAACAGCTGCTCCCACTGATGGCGCAGGGCATGGCGGTGCTCGTTGTCCTGCAGCCAAGTCGCATGCGGCAGGCTGGGCGCTCGCAGCAAGGCCGCCTCGGCGCTGCGATCATCCGCCGCCAACTCGGCCAGGCGCTTGCGCTGGGCCGGCGACAGCGGCGGCGGATTCGCCACCGACGCGCCCAGCAGGCTGCGATAGGTGCGGTGCTGCTCCCCGAGGTCGGGGCGCAGTGCTGCCGGAAGATCGCGCCATAGCACGGGCGTCACGCCCTCGGCTTGCAACCGCCGGAGCAAGCGATCCATGACGAGCTGCTCGGAAAGACTGGGATCGGTCCCGGGCCAGGCGTCGATCACCAGTACGCGGAAATCCCTGAGCTGCCGGTGGCGCGCCGGTGGCAGCGTGAATTTCCAGCCCTTGGCCTCCAGCGGATCAAGGTTCAGCAACAGGTCCAGTGCCAATTCCAGATCCTGTGCGGTGCGCGCCAGCGGCCCGGCCACCGACAGATCACGTGCACTGAAGCGCCCCTGGGGCGCTCCGGCTCCGCGCATGGAGATCAGCCCATAGCTGGTCTTGTGCCCGAAGATGCCGTTGAAATGCGCGGGTATGCGTACCGAGCCACCTATGTCGGTGCCCAACTCGAGAGCCACATAGCCTGCAGCCACGGCAGCCGCGCCGCCACCCGAAGATCCGCCCGGCGTACGCTGCAGATCCCAGGGATTGCGGCTGGTGCCGTAGATGGTGTTGTAGCTTTGCAGATCAGCCAGGGAATGCGGCACATTGCTCTTGCCGATGAGCACGGCTCCCGCCGCGCGCAGCGCAGCCACGGCCAAAGCATCCTGGCGCGCGATATTGTCCTGGAAGTCGGGGTTGCCCACGGTGGTGGCCAGGCCGGCCACGTCGAAGTTCTCCTTGACCGTGATGGGCACGCCCAGCAACGGTCTGCGCTCGCCGCGCTGCAAGGCGGCATCGGCCTGCAGCGCATCGCTGCGAGCCTGGGCCACGGCGCGCACGGGCACTGCATTGAGTTGTGCCTCATGACACTCCATGCGCGCCAGCGCCTGCTCCAGCAGCGCCACGGCCGTGACCCGGCCGTCGGCCAGGGCCTGGGCCTGCTCGCGTGCACTGGCAAAGACCAGGGATTCAAGCCCGTCATCGGCCGGCGTGGGAAGGGAGAGATTCACGGCCGTCATTTGCGGGGCTCCAGCCAGAGATCGGAGAAGTCGCCTGCCGTCAGGTCGATGCTGTTGTTGAGCCCGTGGACGCGGGTGCTGTGCACGCGCAGTGCCGATGGCACGGTGGCCAGCGGATAGACGGGCAGATCCCGTCCCACGATCTGCTGGATCTGGCGGAACTGTGCGGCACGCTTGGTCTCATCCACCTCGACCGCCGCCTGACGAAATAGCTCATCAACCTGTGGGTTGTTGTAGTGGGAGGCGTTGATCCAGATCAGTGGGTTCTTGATACCGTCGGACCAGTAGATGCGCTGCACCCCCACCGAGGGATCGAACAGCCGACCCAGGCCGTTGATGTTCAGATCGAACTCGCGTGACGTATAGACGCGCTTGAGAAAAGTCGGCAGATCGCCATCGAGAATGTCCACCTTGATGCCCACGCGGTTGAGTGCGGAGCGCAGGTACTCTGCCGTCTGCTTGAACTGGGCACCTGGGATATAGCTGAGCCTGAGGCTGAAGCGCTGGCCGCTGGCCTGGCGTGGGTAACCTGCCGCGTCAAGCAGCTGGTTGGCGCGGCTCACATCGAAGCCATACTTGAAGCTGCTGTCGTCGTAATAGCCGGCGAGCACCTTGGGAATCGGCGAGTTCACCAGTTCCGCCTGCTTGTAGTAGACGTTGTTGACGATGAACTGGCGGTCCACTGCATGCGCGATCGCATGACGCACCTCGGCCTTGGCCAGAGCCGGGTTCTCTACATTGAATTCAAGAAAGGACGCATTGTTGAGAAAGGCGTCATAGCTGGCGTCCAGCTTGAGCGCGGGCTTTTGCAGCAGGCGTCCGAGATCGGCCAGACTCAGGTTCTGGGCGATATCGGCCTCGCCTGTTTCCACGGCCGCAGAGATCGCCGAGGGATCGCGGACAAAGCGGAAGACCACGCGATCCACATGGGGCACGCCCTGGCGCCAGTAGTTCGGATTGCGCTTGAGGATCACATGGCTGCCGCGCACCCATTGCTCGAACACAAAGGGACCGGTGCCCACGGGGGCCGTGATGTTGGGGCTTGCCAGCGGATCTGCATCGCCGTAGCGCCGGGCCGCAACGATGGGTAGCTCTGCCGACGACAGCGACTTCAGCAGAAAAGGCGCCGGTCTGGAGAGCACCAGCACGGCCGTGTGGGGATCTGGCGTATCCACACGCTCCAGGCTCTGCAGCGTGATGCGGCCGCGCGGCCCCAGCCTTTTCTGCGTCAGCAGCGAATAGCGTACATCGGCCGAGCTGAAATCCTGGCCGTCATGGAACTTCACTCCCTGGCGCAGCTTGAAGGTGTATCTGAGGCCGTCAGCGCTGATGCTCCAGGATGTGGCCAGCAACGGCTGGGGTTTGAACTGAGCGTCATAGCGCAACAGGCCTTCGGTGATCTTGGCACTGATATCGCGGTTGTCGGTCTTGGTGTCCAGAAACGATACCAGCGAGGTGGGTTCCTGGGCGACCACCGCAGTCACCGTGCCCCCTTTGACGGGTGTGGCCGGCGTCTGGCCATGGGCGCCCGCAGTAATCACGGACAGCAGAGCCCAGAACATGGGCTTGTAAATGGTATGCATGGGAGAGATCAGCAAGAAAGAGGAAGGACGATGCAGAACGGCGGCGCTCACAAGCGCAGACCAGCCTGCTTCATGAGCGGCAGAATGCGATCACCGAAAAACTCCAGATCGGGCTTGAAGTCGA
The DNA here is from genome assembly GCF_008121565.1 of Comamonas sp. Z3. Classification (NCBI taxonomy): domain Bacteria; kingdom Pseudomonadati; phylum Pseudomonadota; class Betaproteobacteria; order Burkholderiales; family Comamonadaceae; genus Comamonas; species Comamonas sp. Z3. The sequence continues at coordinate 133,199 of NZ_VOQU01000002.1, read as the reverse complement.
AGAAGCTCAGCTGCAGGCCGTCAATGCCTGCACGCTTGAGCTGCACGAACTGCTCGACCACCTGCTCGGGCGTGCCGATGACTTCGATGTTTCCACCTATGGCCCGACGCTTGGGCTCATCAAGACCTGCACGGCCCTTCCAGGCATGGGCATCGCTTTTGTGGCTGTTGAAGCCCTCCGGTGTGCGCAGGTCCTGATGGGCCACGATGGCATCGTGATAGGCCCAGGTCTCCTTCTCGGTCTCACGGCTGATCACCATGGGATTGAGCAAGGTGCGCACTGATCGCCCCGCGTTGCGCGCCACCTGCTTGACCCGCGCCGCATGGTCGGGCAGCACTTCGATGGCGCGCGCGAAGTCCGAGGCGCCAGGGCTGGTGATGAAAATCAGGTCCGAGTATCTGGCCGCGAATTCGATGCCCGCCTCCGAGCCCGTGGCATTGACCAGCACCGGCCGGCCATAGCGCGGCTTGGGACTCACAAAGCCGCCGCCCAGCCTCCAGGGCGAGCGGCCCGAGAACGAGAAATTCTCTTCATCGGCCCACAGGCGCTGCACCACTTCGATGAACTCCGAAGCCAGCGCATAGCGCTGGTCATGCTCGATCTGCTCCCAGCCGAACATCTTGTGCTCCACCTCGCGATGACCCGTCACCACATTGATGCCCCAGCGCCCTCCCGAGATGTGATCCAGCGTGGCGCCCCACTTGGCCAGATGCAGGGGGTGCAGAGGTCCGTAGAGCACGTGGATGGTCGAGATCAGCATGATGCGGCTGGTGACAGAAGTCAGTGCCGCCGTCGTGGCAAACGAATCCAGCGCCTGGCCATTGAAGACTCCGCCATACCCGCCCTTGGGCAGCCATTGCGACAAGGCAAACACCAGGTCGAACCCCAGCTTCTCGGCATGAAGCACCAGATCCCGGTTGTAGTCAAAACTCCAGTCGGTGCTGCGCGGCAGGGTCGAAGCACTCCAGCCACCGGCCTGTATGGGCAGAAACAGGCCGAGCAGAACCGGCTGATTGAAAGCCTTGGAAAGCGGGCTTTCGGAATATTCAAGAGGTGAAGGGAAATGCTCCCAATCCACGAGAGAGCCAGGTCGTAATGCAGAAGTCATAGATCAGCCATGGGGTCTTGATATGTGACGCAGATACTTTTCATAGAAATGAAAATACCGAATCACAGCGCCTTCCAATAATCACATGACGACCCTGATATCCCTAGCAATAATTTCGCATTTACATATTCAGAAATATGCCAAGCCCTTGCCTCTCAAGAAAATTCGAACACTCATGCCTATAGATTTTTCAAACATAAACAAGAATCTCAAAAATATAATATGCGTTCCTCTACTATCTACTAATTCACTCATGAGGCCTTTCTTATTTATTTTTCAATGATCGATATAAGAAATCAGGCTCAATAAACAGATTCCACTGAATATTTACGCCTCTATCATTCATGGATTAACACACGATTCCCCATGAATGCCACTCCACGTTTATTACGTTCGCTTTGGTCCAATGCGAAATATGCGGTCCCCACCGTGCTGGGCGTCGCCGTATTGAACTTTCTGCTGCTGCAGCTGACGCCGGGCGATGCCGCCGATGTCATGGCCGGTGAAGCCGGCGCGGCCACGGCCGAGACCCTGGCGGCACTGCGCTCGCGCTTCGGGCTCGATCTGACAGTGTTCGAGCAGTTGCAGGCCTATCTGGGCAACCTCGCCCATCTCAGCCTGGGCTTCTCGCCACGCTACAACATGCCGGTGATGGCTCTGATAGCTCAGCGCCTGCCAAGCACGCTGCTGCTGATGGGGCTGGCCCTGTCCATCGCGCTGACGCTGGGCATCGCGCTGGGCGCGGCCATGGCGTACTTCGCAGGCCGCCTGCCCGACCGCCTGCTCTCGGTGCTGTCCCTGCTGTTCTATTCGGTGCCGGGCTTCTGGGTCGGGCTGATGCTGATCGTGCTGTTCTCGGTGCAGCTGGGCTGGTTGCCCAGCGGCGGATCGGCCAGCATTGGCTCGCAGCTCAGCGGTCTGGCTGCCGTGCTGGACCAGTTGCGCTACATGGTCCTGCCTGCCACCTCGCTGGCCTTGTTCTTTGTCGCCATCTATGCGCGGCTGACACGTGCGGCCATGCTGGAGGTGCAGTCCCAGGACTTTGTGCGCACCGCAGCAGCCAAGGGCCTTTCTCCCTGGCGCATCACGCTGCGCCATGTATTGCGCAACGCCCTGCTACCCGTCACGACCATGGCGGGCATGCACCTGGGCGGCATGCTTGGCGGCGCCGTGGTCGTCGAAACCGTCTACAGCTGGCCTGGCCTGGGTCGGCTCGCGTTCGAAGCCGTGCTCAGCCGTGACTTCAATGTGCTGATGGGCGTGCTGTTTCTGTCTTCCCTGCTGGTGATCGCCGCCAATGTGCTGGTCGATCTGCTGCACGCGTGGCTGGACCCGCGCATCGAGGTTCGCTGATGTCCCTGTCATCCACACCTGATCTGCTGCAGACCGCACCGAACGCGGCTACATCGGCTGCGACTGCCGCGCGCAACGAGGCCGCAGCGCCCGAGCCGGCGCCCCCCTGGCCCAATGTGCACGCACCCGATGCAGTGCGTACCACCACCAGCGAGGCCAGTGCAGGCAGCACAAGCCAGGGCCATCGAGCACTGCGCATTTTTCTGCACAACCCAACGGCCATGCTGGGCTGCGCCTTTTTGCTGGCGGTTCTGGCGCTGGCCCTGGCTGCCCCCTGGCTTTATCCCGGCGATCCGCTGGACATGGTGGCCCAGCCCTTTCTCTGGCCAGGCCAGGACTCGCAGTTTCTGCTCGGCACCGATTCCATGGGGCGTGATGTAGCGGCCGGCATTGCCCACGGCGCCCGGATTTCGCTGCTGGTAGGCATCTCGGCAACCCTGATCGGTCTGAGCCTGGGCATCGGTATCGGCTCGATCAGCGGCTATTTCGGAGGCTGGGTCGATGACGTGCTGCAGCGCGTGGTGGTGCTGTTCCAGACCATTCCCGGCTTCATCCTGCTGGTCGTTCTGGTCGCCATTGCACAACCGGCGATAGGCACGATCGTCATGGCCATAGGTCTGGTGACCTGGCCGACCGTGGCTCGCCTGGTGCGCGCCGAGTTCCGTTCGCTGCGCGAAAAGGACTTTGTGCTGGCCGCGCGTGCCCTGGGCTACTCGCATGCCCGCATCATCCTGCGCGAAATCCTTCCCAATGCCCTGCCCCCGATCATCGTCACCTCCTCGGTCATGGTGGCCTCGGCCATTCTGCTGGAATCCGCGCTGTCCTTCATGGGCATGGGCGACCCCAATGTCGTCAGTTGGGGCAGCATGATCGGCGCGGGGCGCGAGCTGCTGCGTACCGCCTGGTATCTGACCGCCGCGCCGGGCCTGGCCATAGTGTTTGCCGTGCTGGCCTTCAACCTCATCGGCGACGGCCTCAACGACGCGCTGAACCCACGTTTTTCGCAGGAGCGCTGAATGAGCGGACAGACCTTGCTCGATGTACGCGGGTTGAGCATCCGTTTCCCGCAGCATGATCCGGTGCGTGGACTGAGCTTTTGCGTCAATGCTGGTGAGACCCTGGCCATCGTCGGCGAGTCGGGCTCGGGGAAATCGCTGACAGCACTGGCGCTCATGAGGCTGCTGCCGCGCGCGGCGCGTATCGCCGAAGGCGAAGTCCGTTTCAACGGCCACGATCTGTTGCAGCTGAACGAGCAATCGATGCGACGTCTGCGTGGACGCGAGATCGGCATGATCTTTCAGGAGCCCATGACATCGCTCAACCCCGTCTACTCCGTCGGCTGGCAGATCGCCGAGGTGCTGCGCCAGCATGAGGGACTTTCCGCCAGGTCGGCGCGGCTGCGCGCCGTGGAGCTGCTGGACACCGTCCGTATCCCCGATCCCCAGCGGCGGGTGGACGACTTTCCGCATCAGCTCTCAGGTGGCATGCGCCAGCGCGTGATGATCGCCATGGCCATTGCCTGCAGCCCGCGCCTGCTGATTGCGGACGAGCCGACCACGGCCCTTGACGTGACCATCCAGGCCCAGGTGCTGGATCTGCTGGATCGCCTGCGCAAGGAACTGTCCATGGGTTTGATTCTGATCACCCATGACCTGGGCGTGGTGTCGCAATGGGCCGATCGCGTGGTCGTCATGTATGCCGGCCGCGAGGTCGAGCAGGCAAGCCCCGGCCCGCTTTTCGAGCACCCCCTGCATCCCTATACCCGGGGTCTGCTGGCTGCATCGCCGCGGCTGCAGCCCGGAGCGCATTATCAGGACGGCCCCCTGAGCGAAATTCGCGGCAGTATCGCCTCGGCCATCGGCCAGCAAGGTTGTGCCTTCGCCCCGCGCTGCCCGCACACCCAGGCCTATTGCCGCATCGCCGTGCCGCCACTGATGGATGCCGGACCAAAGCGCCTCAGTGCTTGCCCCGTCACCTTGCCTGCCGCTGCCACGCAGAACGCCAATTTTTCCTAGGATTGCCATGAGCCTGCTGAACGTCAGCGATCTTCAGACCCATTTCAAATTGCCCAAGGGCGTGCTGCGCGCCGTGGACGGCGTTTCCTTCACCGTGGAACGCGGCGAAACCGTGGGCCTGGTGGGCGAGTCGGGTTGCGGCAAATCCACCCTGGGTCGCAGCCTGCTGCGGCTCGAAACACCGACGGCAGGGCATATCACGCTCGACGGGCAGGACATCCTGCCGCTCAAGGGCGCCCAGTTGCGCGGCCTGCGCAAGCGCATGCAGATGATCTTCCAGGACCCGTTCGCCTCGCTGAATCCGCGCCACAGCATTGGCAGCATTCTCGAGACACCGTTGCAGGTGCATGGCCTCGGTGATCGTTCCCAGCGCCGCAGGCAAGTGGAGCAGTTGCTCGACCGCGTAGGCCTGCCGCGCAGCGCTTTGAGTCGTTACCCGCATGAATTCTCGGGCGGCCAGCGCCAGCGCCTGGGCATTGCACGGGCTCTGATGCTGCAGCCAGATCTGGTGGTCTGCGACGAGCCGGTGTCAGCCCTGGACCTGTCGATTCAGGCCCAGATTCTGAACCTTCTGGTCGAGATGAAACGCGAGTTCGGTCTCTCCTACCTGTTCATCTCGCACGATCTGTCCGTGGTGCAGTATTTTGCCGACCGCGTGCTAGTCATGTATCTGGGGCGCATCGTCGAGAGCGCCGATCGCCGCAGCCTTTGGAGCACTCCTCGCCACCCCTACACCCAGGCCTTGATCGATGCCGTGCCCGACCCATCCCGCCACCGGCAGGCAGCCCCGCTGAGCGGCGATCTCCCAAGTCCGCAGAACCTGCCGTCGGGCTGCCGTTTCCATCCTCGCTGCCCCAGGGCCAGCGAACTGTGCCTGAGGCAGGAGCCTGCACTGACCGATCTGGGAGGCGGCCACCAGGTCGCTTGCCACCATCCACAGACCTCTGTGATTTCCTTTCTCCACTAACCACCGATCAAAGCCATCTCCATGACCTATCGCTATCTGGGCCGCAGCGGCCTCAAAGTCTCCCGCCTCGCACTGGGCACCATGATGTTTGGAGGCCCCACCGATGAAAAGACCTCGCATGAGATCATCGCCAGGGCCAAATCCCAGGGCATCAACTTCATCGATACCGCCGACGTCTATCAAAAGGGCGTGACCGAGCAGGTTGTGGGTCGTGCCCTGGCCGCAGACCGCAACGACTGGGTTCTGGCGACCAAGTTCGGCAACCCGCTAGGCGAAGGCCCCAATCGTGCCGGCACCTCGCGCAAATGGATCATCGAATCGGTGGAAAACAGCCTGCGCCGCCTTGGCACAGACTACATTGACCTGCTGTACTTTCATCGCGCAGATTTCGATGCCCCGCTAGGCGAGGCAGTCCGCGCCATCGGCGATCTGATCCGCGCCGGTAAGCTGCGCTACTTTGGCCTGTCCAACTTCCGCGGCTGGCGCATTGCCGAGGTGGCGCACCTGGCCGATGCCGAAGGCATAGACCGCCCCATCGCCAGCCAGCCGCTCTACAACATCGTCAACCGCACGGCCGAAGCAGAGCAGTTGCCGGCGGCTGCAGCCTATGGACTGGGCGTGGTCTCCTACAGCCCTCTCGCGCGAGGCGTGCTGACAGCCAAGTACCCGAGCCTGGAAACTGCCGATCCTGGCTCACGCGCCGCACGCAAGGACAAACGCCTGCTGGAGACCGAGTGGCGTCCCGAATCCATCGACATCGCTGCCGAAATCAAACAGCACACCGACGCGCGCGACATCAGCACCGTCGATTTTGCTCTGGCCTGGGTGCTCAACAACCGCCTGATCACCTCTGCAATTGCCGGCCCCCGCACTCCCGAGCAGTGGGAAGGCTATATCCGTGCCCTGAACTACCGGTTCACTGCCGAGGACGAAGCCCTGGTCAACCGCCTGGTAGCTGCCGGCCATCCTTCAACACTGGGCTTCACCGACCCCGGTCACCCTGTGGAAGGCCGCATTCCCTACGTTGCCGCCGCATAGGCCGGCAGACGCCTCTGCAGGCACCATCGTGAAACTTCTGCCTGACCTGGCTTTCACGGTGGCGTCTGCCGCTCAAAGTCCGAAACAGGCCATCACCGATGAATGCATTCGTCACACCTCTGCGGCAAGCCGCGGCCGCACAGGAATCTGCAGCGCCATCCGCTCGCCCAGGCCGCACAGACATACTCTCGGGTCTGCCGCAGCTCGCCGCAGCCATTGCTCCCGGCGCGGCGCAGCGCGAGCTGCAGCGCGAAGCCCCTTTTGCGGCTTTTGATCTGCTGCGTGCTTCAGGCATAGGGGCACTGCGCATAGGTCGCGAGCAAGGCGGCCCCGGCGGATCCATCGCCGATGTCATCGAGGTGGTTGCCACGCTCGCTGCAGCAGATTCGAACGTTGCCCATGCACTGCGCACTCACTTCAACACGACCGAGCTGCTGCGCCTGGACCGAAGCCCTTCGCCGCTGGCACAGCGCCAGATCGGCTGGGTGCTGGAAGGCAAGCTGTTCGGCGGTGCATTCACCGAGCTGGGCACGGCACGCGCAGGTATCAGTACCTCGACACTGCGGCGCGAGGGAGAACACCACCGCCTCAATGGCAAAAAGTACTACGCCACCGGAACCGCCTATGCGGACTATTTCAATGTCTTTGCCGTCAACGCACAGGAGCAGGGCATCACGGCTGTGATACCCGTTCAGCGCGAAGGCGTACGCGTGCTCGACGACTGGGACGGCATGGGCCAGCGCCTGACGGCCAGCGGCAGCGTGGAGCTGGACAATGTGCTGGTGTACGACGACGAGATCAGTCCCAGCTCCCGTGAGCAATTGCCTGGCCGCCATGCTTCGGCACTACGACAGCTGATTCTGGTGGCCACCGCAGCCGGCATAGTGCGCAACCTCTTTAGCGATGCACGTCACTATGTACTGCACCTCGGACGCCCGGCCATGCACAGTCCTGCCGAGCGTTCGTGCGATGATCATTTCGTGCAGGCCGTGGTGGGAGAGCTGGCCGCAGCCAGCTATGCCATAGACCAGTTGGTGGCAGAAAACGCCCGCCAGCTCGACCTGGGCGCCGAGGCACTGCTGCTGGAGCATGACGACACCGAGAACATCGTGCTGCATGGCGCACTGGCCACGGCCAAGACACAGCTCGTCGTCAGCCGCCTGGCTCTCAACGCCGCCGAGCGGCTGTTCGAGGTTGGTGGAGCCTCGGCCACCTCACGCAAGCTGAATCTGGACAGGCACTGGCGCAATCTGCGCACCATCTTCAGCCACAACCCCTTGCTGCACAAATCACGGGTCGTGGGCGACTACGAGCTCAATGGCACACGTACCCATCTGGAAGAGGGTCGCGTCTTCTAGAGCTGCACACAATCGCAGCCGGCCTCTGGCCGAGCAGGTATCCGACTCTCTCAGAGAGGTTGCCCCAAAGCACACGTAGTCCGTCAACCTGTTGCGCAGCAGTGCTGCCGAACGCAGGCGCGGGCAGGACCTCAAGGAGACCACAGTCCAAACCGGTGCATGTCCGCTGGCACGGGATTTGCCTTGTTACAAGCGCGCAGGTTCGCGCAAGTTTCATAGCAAAGATCGAAGGCTAGCCGCTACATGCCAGTCAAAACAACAACTGCGTCTCGTATCCTCTTCGCCGCTCTGGCCACCGCCGGAGCTTCCGCCGCACCCGCACAAAGCAGCGTGCAGATCTATGGCCGTCTCAACACCTCGCTCGAGCACCAGAAGGTCGGCGCCAACAGCCTGACCGGACTGCTCAACAACAACTCGCGCTTTGGCTTTGTGGGCAGCGAAGACCTGGGCGGCGGCCTCAGGGCCGGCTTTCAGCTCGAATCCGGCTTTGAGTCCGACACCGGTGCCGGCACAGGCAGCACCGGCGCGCTGGCCTTTCAGCGCCAGAGCGAAGTCAACCTATCGGGCAGCCTGGGCAAGCTGCGTCTGGGCCGCTTCGGTGCCGCCACCTATTTCGGCATTGCCGACTATGGTGCGCTGGACGAACCCAACCACGACACCGGAGCCATCGCCGATGCGCTCTACGACTATGTGATGCGCAACACCAACAAGATTGCCTACCGCAGCCCGGTCATGGCCGGACTGACGGTGGAAGCCCAGGCATCGCTGCACGAAAAGACGGCTGGCACCGTGCAGAAGAACGGCTATGACCTCTATGCCAACTGGGAACGCGGCGCGCTGGCCCTGGGGGCGGGCTTTACCCAGCTGGGCGACGACAGGCAGTTCGCCCTGCGCGGCCATTACCTCTGGAACGCTCTGCAGATCGGCGCCTACTACCAGCGTTCGGACAACGGTTCAGGCTCGCTGTGCAGCCATGGCGGTGCCGGCTGCGGCAGCCGCGATGCGGCACGCGTGACCGCGGTTTACCGGGTCGGCGCTTCGGAAGTCGCCCTGGGCTACGGCTGGGCCAGCCGCTGGAGCCATGTGCCCGGCAGCAGCGCACGCCAGTGGATTCTTGGCTACAACCACCACCTGAGCAAGCGCACCAAGCTCTACGCGGCCTACACGCGCATCGACAACGGATCCGGCGTGGCCTATGGCTATAACTTCAAGGGTGGTGTGGGCCATGGGCAGGATGCCAGCAGCCTGAGCATCGGTCTGCGCCACGCGTTCTAGACCTCTGCTTGAGTGGCGGGCGCGTGCCATGTTGCTGGTGGGCATGGTGCGCGCCCTGCTTCCTCAAAGAAATGAGCTGATCGCGCTTTCTGTGACGGGGCCAGAAGCTGATCTGGCCTGAAGTTTCTGTTTCAGATCGCTTCTGCCACTGGCTGGTTTGGGCGACATGCCTTGGACACGGGCAGACAGGCAACCGCAAACTCCGGCAGAACTTACGCCAACAAGAATGCAACAAGGGCCTGGGTGCAGAAGCAGTCGCCCAGCCTGAACCCGCTTCTGCGTAAGCCGTGTCCAGAACAAAAAAGCCCGCCAACCAATCGGCCAGCGGGCTTTCGCAGCCAAGCGGCTCAACGGCCTTACTCGGCAACCTCTGCAGAGGTCTCCGCGCGCACATCGAATTCCACCTTCCAGCGCTCGCTTCCGCCCACGGGAACGGCATTGAGTTCCAGGGTGCCGATATCGGTCACGCGCGCCTCCAGGGTCACGGGCACCACCTCGCCGGCCGCACGGCCGGCGGCGGGCAGATTCAGCTCGATCTCCTGCAGCTCCACCAGCTCTTCGGGCGACCAGAAGTCCAGCATGGCGCCGACCTGATCGGTGCGGCGCACGGACGAGCCGAAGAAGCGCAGACGCACGGGCTCGCCCACGACCAGGCCGAACTCTTCGTCAGGCAGCGCGACTTCCGTGCCCTCTTCCATGCCGAACGGTGCCAGGCACAGGGCGGACAGGGGCGGCTCCATGCCGGGGATGGCGGGCATATTGCTCTCCACGCCCACGTAGTAGGACTGGGCCGTGCCGCCGCGAATGCGCACGCCGCGGCCGCTGGTGGCGATATGGCCGTAATAGGCCGCGCCACGCGCCACGGCCAGATCGAGGTTGGCACCGTCCAGCAGACGCGCGGGCTCGCAGGCCTCGTCGTCCAGCCAGCCGTTGATGACTTCCAGAATGCGCTGCTCGATCTGCGGCGCCTTGAGCACGCCGCCGTTGAACAGAATGGCCGTGGGATGCAGAAAGGTGGAGCCGTCGATCTGATCGCCGTTCAGGCCCTCGATCTCGGCCAGCGCATGAACCTGGCGGCTCAGAAAGGCCGCCAGATGGCGCGTGACGGCGGCATCCTGCGCATAGGGCAGGCCCAGCTGCGTGAGCGCGCCGCGCGCACGGGTCTTGGGTTTGTCGCTGACGGCCACCTTGGGGAAAAAGCCCTCGACCAGCATGGCCAGCACTTCGTCCTTGGTGACTTCGGTGCGGATGCTGCCGCCGATGAGCTTGCTGCCCCGGCTGGGTACGACCACGGGCACGGCCTGCAGGCTGCTATCTGCCAGCAACTGCTCCTTGGCAACGCGGCAGCCATGGGCCAGCGCGCGGGTTTGCCAGGCATCCAGCTGCTTGCCCTCGGTCGCCAGCTTGCGTGCCACGCCATAGGCCAGGGCCAGGTCCATGTTGTCGCCGCCCAGCAGAATGTGTTCGCCCACGGCAATGCGCTGCAGCTCCAGATTGCCTTCGCGCTCCAGCACCGCGATCACCGACAGGTCGGTGGTGCCGCCGCCCACGTCCACGACGAGGATGATGTCGCCATGCCGGACCTGCTTGCGCCATTGGCCGCCGCTGGCCTGGATCCAGCTGTACAGCGCGGCCTGGGGTTCTTCGAGCAGCGTCAGTCTGGCAAAACCTGCGGCCTTGCAGGCCTCGGCCGTCAGCTCGCGCGCGGCGGGGTCGAACGATGCCGGGATGGTGACGGTAATGTCCTGCTGCTCGAACGGGGCCTCTGGATGGGCTTGCTCCCAGGCGCGGCGCAGATGCTCGAGATAGCGGGTGGAAGCGGTCAGCGGCGAGATGCGGCTGACTTCCTCGGGGGCATCGGCGGGGAGAATGCCGGCGCGGCGATCGACGCCGGGGTGGCAGAGCCAGCTCTTGGCGCTGCTGACCAGGCGGATGGGCGTGGCCGCGCCACGGCTGCGGGCAAATTCACCGGTGATGAAATCGCCGGGCGCGCCGGGCAAGCTGCGCTCGGCCTCGGTCAGCTCGCTCTGGTGCGGCAGATAGAGAAAGGACGGCAGCAGGGGCCTGGCCTCGACACTGCCTGGAGCCGTGAGCTGGGGGATGTCCAGCACGCCCTGCACCACCTTCTCGCCATCGCTGGCGGTCTTGTTCACATAGGACAGCGCGCAGTGCGTGGTGCCCAGATCGATGCCGATGCTGAACCGAGCGCCGGCAGATGGAACATCGACCTGTGCAGCAGCGCCTTGCGGCTGAGCGCCAGCAGCCACGGGCGCGGCCTGGGGGGCCGCACCGGATGCGGCAATGGAGGCAAACATGTTCATGGTTTACAGCTCCACTTCGGCCTGGGCGATGACCTTGGCGGCCTGGCTGTCGATGAGCTGAGGCAGCTTGACCTCCGTCACCAGCCAGCCACGGTGGGACAGCGTGCCGGTGAACGGTGCATGACCGACCACATTGCCTGTCAGGCGCACGGCAGCGGCGTCAAAGCCGGCCAGCAATGTGATGCGCGAACCTTCGGCTTCGCTGCGCACGGGGCTCAGTGTGAAATGCTCGCGCAGCACCTTGCGGCAGCCTTCATGCACCACGCGTGCGGCAGCGCCGATTTCGGCATCGGTATAGGGGGCGACGTCTTCCTGGATGAAGTCCACAAAGCGGGCTTCGCGCTGCATCAGTCCCAGCAACTGCAGGGCGGCGCTGTCGGTGACGACGAGTTTTTCCACCTCGACGCGTTTTTCGACCGGAACCTCGACGGTCTTCTCCACGATTTTCTCGACCGGCACTTCGACGCGGACCTCGACGATCTTCTCGACCGGCACTTCCACGCGCACTTCCTTGGGCGCGACGTCGGCGGCAAAGGCCTCACCGGCGCGCACACGGGTCACGTCGGCGGCCAGACGGCCGTTACCGAGGATGGCAAAGAAACTGCCGATCGCGATGGCGATGCGGCTCAGGAATGAGGGGGGAGTATTGGCAGTCATGGAGTCTGTCTCAAAACGGGTTCACGCACGCACAATCATTCTGTGGCGCCCTTGCGGGCTGGGCTGCGCGAACCGAAAACGGAGCCTGACCAGGCGGCAGCAGCACGGCCGGCCCTGGCGACACAAGGCTGGACGCGTCGCAAACGGATGCGCGCGGGCCTGTGCAATAGGCGCAGATATTACCCAAAAAGCCCGATCTGCCTTCCCGCTATGGCTTTGCCGCGCCTGCGGCCGCACCGAAGCGCGCGCTGCAGGGTCATACGCCGCAAGCATGACCTTCTTCCGTTTCATCGTTATGAAGCCGCCGCCATTTGCCGGATAGTTGCTGCAGGACATTGACAGACAGGCCGTTGCGGCCACAGGTCCTGCCGGTTCACGGGCTGCAGCAATGCGCGGCACCAGGAACGACCGAACAACAACAGCATTGCGTTTTCCATACGCCCACTTTCCGAGGAGCCCCCCCCATGCGCCTGATGACCGCGAACCTGACGCTGGCATGTACCGCCCTTGTAGCCGCCATGACCACCTTCGGTGCCCAGGCCCAGACCGCCCCCGGCAGCACGCTGGAGAAGCTGCAAAAGACCGGCAAGGTGGTCATAGGCGTGCGCGAGAGCTCCGCCCCCATGGCCTATGCCATAGGCGCCAACCACCGCTTCACCGGCTACCACGTGGAGCTGTGCGAGAAGGTTCTGGCCCAGATCGTGCCCAGCGCCAAGATCGAATACATGGCCATTACCGCGCAGAACACCATGCCTCTGGTGCAGAACGGCACGGTGGATCTGGGCTGCGGCCCCACGACCAACAACCTCAGCCGCCAGAAGCAGGTCGCCTTTGCCGTCACCACCTATGTCAGCCAGGTGCGCATGGCCGTGCGTGCGGACTCGCCCGTGACCTCGTTCAAGCAGCTCGACGGCAAGACCGTGGCAGCCTCGGCCGGCACCACCGCCGTGCAGCTGCTGCGCAAATACAGCCATGAGAACAATGTCAAGCTGCCGACCCAGCTGGGCAAGGACCACTTCGAGAGCTTTCTGATGCTGGAGTCCGGCCGCGCGGACGCCTTCGTGCTCGACGACAACCTGCTGGCCGGGGTGATCGCCAACGCCAAGGACCCCAAGGGCTACAAGATCGTGGGCGAGGCGCTGGGATCGGAGCCCATCGCGCTGCTGATGCGCAAGGACGATCCCGGCTTCAAGAAGGCCGTGGACGATGCCCTGGTGCGCATGATGAAGTCCGGCGAAGTGGCAAAGATCTACGACAAATGGTTTATGCAGCCCATTCCGCCCAAGGAGATGCCGCTGAACCTGCCCATGAGCGAGACGCTCAAGCAGCTGCTGCAAGCACCCAATGACAAGCCGCTGGAAGCCTACAACAGCTGAAGCAACCACCGGCCTGCGCTTGGATCCATGCTTTATTGATAGCTGGTTGCGCATGCTGGTAAAGCACTTCAGACATATTCATTGCTCAATCCCTTGAAGGAGCTGCGCTAGCAGCTCCTTTTTTACATTACAGCGGTGCAGAGGAAGCGAACTCCTGCGCGACCTGCTTGAGCCAGCCCTGGAAGGCCTGCAGTGGCGGATAGGCCGAGCGGCTGGTCGGCCAGGCCAGGTAATAGCGTTCGGCGCTTTGCACCTCGGGCAGTTGCGGCAGGGCCTGGACCAGATCGCCGGCCTGCAGCTCGCGCAGGATCAGAAACTTGGGCAGCAGCGCCACGCCCACGCCGGCAATCGCCGCCTGCGCCGCCGTGGCGAACTGATCGAACAGCATGCCCTGCATATCACCGCCCTGGCAGCCCTGGCTGCCGAACCAGCGCTGCCAGGCATCAGGACGCGACGCCAGATGCAGCAGCGGCGCGCGCAGCAGGTCCTGGGGCCGGGCAAAACCATGGCGGGCCGCCACATCGGGGCTGCAGGCCGGCACCACGGTCTCGCTCATGAGGAACTCCAGCTCCGCGCCCGGCCAGTTCGGCAGCCCGAAATGAATGGCAGCATCCACGGCTTCAAGCTGGAAATCGAACTGCGACAGCCGCGTGGTCAGATTGATGGTGATGCCTGGATGGGCACTGAAGAACTGCGGCAGCCGCGGCGCCAGCCAGCGTGTACCAAAGGTCGGCAGGATGGCCAGGTTCAGGCTGCCGCCCTGGGGATTGGTGCGAAAGCCCAGCGTGGCATTGGAGATGCGCGCCAGGGCGGCGCGAATCTCCTGCGCATAGACCTGACCCGCAGCGCTCAGGCGCACGGTCTGGCGCTCGCGCACGAACAGCTCGGTGCCCAGCCGCTCCTCCAGCGCCCGGATCTGGCGGCTGACGGCACTTTGCGTGAGATGCAGTTCGGCGGCCGCCGCGGTAAAGCTCTGGTGCCGCGCCGAAGCCTCGAAGGCGCAGAGCAGGGACATGGGGGGCAGAAAGCGACGGGATAGCTGCATGGAACGAACCGGTAAATGTGGGGGCTGCCAGCAGGTTCATTCCGTTTAGGTATGACCTGGAGGCAGGATTATCGTTTGACCAAAGTCATGGCGACGCACAACATCCTGCATATTCCTGCGGCCACGCCAGCGGCGCGGCCATCCCACGACCCCCAAGACCCTTCTGTTCCGTCATGAGCGCCACGCCCCACGCCTCTTCCACAGCTGCCCGATTTGTCTCCTCCAACGAGATCCGCACGCGCTTCTCGCGCGCCATGTCCGAGATGTACCGCAAGGAAGTGCCCCAGTACGGCACGCTGATCGACCTGGTTGCCGATGTCAACGCTCTGACGCTGCAGGCCGATCCCGAGCTGCGCCAGCGCATGAGCAGCAGCGGCGAGCTTGAGCGCCTGGATGTGGAGCGCCATGGCGCCATCCGCGTGGGCACGGCCGAGGAACTGGCCACGCTGCGCTGCCTGTTCGCCGTGATGGGCATGGAACCCGTGGGCTATTACGACCTCTCGGTGGCCGGCGTTCCCGTGCACTCCACCGCCTTTCGCCCCGTTCACGACGAGGCACTGCTGGCCAACCCGTTTCGCGTCTTCACCTCGCTGCTGCGTCTGGAGCTGATCGCCGATGAGGCGCTGCGCGCGCAGGCCGCCGAGATCCTCCAGCGCCGTCGCATCTTCACGCCGCGCGCACTGGAGCTCATTGCCCAGGCCGAGCGTGACGGCGGCCTGGACAGCGGCGATGCCGACGCCTTTGTGCAGCAGGCCCTGGAGACCTTCCGCTGGCACAGCGACGCCACCGTGGATGCCGCGACCTACAACGCCCTGCAGAAAGCCCACCGCCTGGTGGCCGATGTGGTGTGCTTCAAGGGACCCCACATCAACCATCTGACGCCGCGCACGCTGGACATCGACCTGGCCCAGGCCGATATGCCCGCGCGCGGCATGGATGCCAAGGACGTGGTCGAAGGCCCGCCGCAGCGCGCCTGCCCGATCCTGCTGCGCCAGACCAGCTTCAAGGCGCTCAAGGAGGCCGTGCGCTTTACCGATGCCGACGCCAACGCGGACAATGCCGGCGCCCATACCGCCCGCTTTGGCGAGATCGAGCAGCGCGGCGTCGCGCTGACACGCAAGGGCCGCGCTCTGTACGACGAGCTGCTGGGTCTGGTGCGCGGCATAGACAGCGCGGGCAGCGCCGCGCCCGACTATGCACACCGCCTGCAACAGGTCTTCACGCAGTTTCCCGACACCCACGAGGAACTTCGCCGCCAGGGTCTGGCCTTCTACCGCTACAGCCTGACCGAACATGCTCAGGCTCAGTTGCCCCAGGACGCTGCCGAGGCAGATCTGGAAGCGCTGATCGGCAAGGGACTGGTGCAGGCCGAGCCGATCACCTATGAGGATTTCCTGCCCGTGAGCGCGGCCGGCATCTTCCAGTCCAACCTCGGCGGCGAGGAGCAAAAGCAATACCAGGCCCATGCCGCGCAGCAGGTCTTCGAGAGCGCACTGGGCGCACGCGTGCATGACGAAATCGCCTTGTACGAGGCCAGCGAGCAACAATCCAGGGCTCAGGTTCTCGGGCTGCTGTCGGGAGCTGCGGCATGAGTCAGGACAGCGCACTGGCACCCTTTGCCGTCGTGTTTGCCGAGCCTGCGGGATCGCCGATACGCGAGCTGTTTCCCTATCTTTCTCGCCCCGGCATGATCTCGCTGGCCGGCGGCTATCCATCGCCCAGCCTCTTCGATGCCGAAGGCCTGGCCCAGGCCGCCGCGCAGGCCATGACACAGGGTCCGGGCGCGCTGCAATATGGCGCCACCGAAGGCCTGAGCGAACTGCGTGAGGCCCTGGCGCAGCAGGCGCGCGAGCGCGGCATGCAGGCGACGGCCGCCGACATACTGGTGACCACCGGATCGCAGCAGGCCTTTGACCTGCTGGTGCGCGTGCTCGTCGAGCCCGGCGACACGGTGCTGGTCGAGGTGCCCGCCTATCCGGCCACGCTGCAGGCTCTGCGTCTGGCGCAGGCGCGCATCCTGCCCATTCCCATGGACGAGCAAGGCCTGCAGACCAAAGCCCTGGCCGATCTGCTGGCCGCATTGCCCGCCGACCAGCGTCCCAAGCTGCTCTACACCGTGCCGAACTTCTCCAACCCGCGCGGCACGCTGCTGGCGGCCGAGCGCCGCGAGGCTCTGGTGCAACTGGCCAGGCAGCACGGCTTCTGGGTGGTCGAGGACGATCCCTATGGCGAGCTGCGCTTCGACGATGCCGACAGTCTCCCCCAGGCCATGCCTGGCACCGTACGCGCCGCGGGCGAGCGGCTGGCGGCGGACGGCAGCAACCCGGTGGTCTATCTGTCCAGCCTGTCCAAGACCGTGGCGCCCGCGCTGCGCGTGGGCTGGATGCTGGCCGACGCGCCGCTGCTGCGCCGCTGCACGGTGGCCAAGCAGACGGCCGACCTGTGCACCTCGCCGCTGACGCAGTCGGTCGCCGCCTGCTATCTGGCCAGCGGGCGCTACCCGGCCACCGTGCAGCGCGCGCGCCAGGAATACCAGCGACGCATGCAGGCCCTGGTCCAGGGCTTGAACGCGGCGCCGGACAGCGGCATACGCTGCTCGCGCCCCGCAGGCGGCATGTTTGTCTGGGCCGAGCTGGACCGCCGCATCGATCCTCAAAAGCTCTTCGACGCCGCCGTGGCCCTGGGCGTGATTTATGTCCCAGGCAAGGCCTTCTATCCGGCCGACCCCGACCTGCACACGCTGCGCATGTCGTTTGCCGCACCCGAAGTGCCGCAGATCGCACAGGCCGTTGAGCGTCTGTGCCAGGCCGCAGCGCAAAGCCGCTGAGATAGAGCCCTCCTGTGCCGCTTCGCGTCTTCCCCCTCTCCGGCTTCGCCGGAGGGGGACGGCACCGACGCTGCGGGGCGGCCCTTGCGCGGCGCCCGGCCATGCACAGCGCCATGAAATAACGGACAAGCAGGGGGTCATCTGCACCAGCCCGGGCCGCGCGGCATAATCGGGGCTCTGACACCTTCCCTGCCATGGCCTGCCTGCACCTGTCCACCGCCGCCCGCCTGCGCCGCTTTGCCCTTGCTGCAGAGCTGTCCGCGCGTGCCTGCGTGCTGCGTGCGCTACACACCCGCCGCCATGGCATTCCCACCGCATTCGTGAGCCTGAGCGGTGTCACGGCCATGCTTTCCGCCGCCGTGCGGAAGGCTTGAAGCACACAGCTCACATCCTCCGCACGGCCTTCCAGAAAAGCATTTCCCTGGTGCATGGGAGAGGTACGTCCACGCCTTCGCGGCCCTGTACTGCCACGCGCACCGCATCTTGCTCAAAGGACGATCCGGAGGTCAGCCATGGACATGGAACTCACTCAAAATTTCTTGCGCGGCAAAAATCCCTGTGCCATGGGTTACCGCTGGTTTGTGCGCAACAACCTGGCCGGCGGGGACTACCAGGCTGCCATGGACACCCAGGTGGCCGCAGGCCGTGTGGAAGATGCACGCTGGCTGCTGGAGAACTTCGGCTCCACCAACAGCGTGCTGGAGCTCGAGCATCTGGAGGCCGACCACTTCGTCTATGCCGGCACGCTGATCGTGCACGGCGATGTGCGCGTCACCGGCCAGCTGCTGGTAGGCCGCAGCCTGCAGGCGGGCGGCGGCCTACGGGCGGGCAAGCTCGAAGCGGGCGAAGAGATTCAATGCGGCGGCGCCATCTTTGCCAGTGAACTTCTGCAGGCCGGCGGCAGCATCAAGGCGGCCTGGAGCGTGGAGGTGCAAGGCGAGGTGCGCGCCGAAGACCTGCGCTGTGGCTGGGAGCTGCGCGGCGGCGGCCATGTAAAGCTCAAGGGCAATGCCCATATCGGCCAGGAGGTGCAGGTGCAAGGCGATATGCACTGCGGCAAGGGCCTGAAAGCAGGCGGCGCCATCGAGGTGCAGGGCCTGCTCGATGTAGGCCACGGCATTGCCGGCAACGACGCCATCCTCTGCGGCAACCATATTCAGGCCGGCTGGGGCATCAAGGCCCAGGGCGATATCCGCGCGGCCTGCAGCATCCGCAGCGGCGAGACCCTGCAGGCCGATGGCGAGATCGCGGCCGGCCCGGGCTATGGCGTGTTTGCCGGCATGAATGTGCAGATGCAGGCCTGGCCCGACTGCGCCTGGGTGCGTGCGCTCAAAAAGCCCGAGGCGCTGATCAGCGGCTTCTGGGAAGGCCGACCGACCTTCGCCTAGACGCTGGCCGGGTTACCGGGCAAACAGGCAAAATAGCTTTTTTGACCCAAGGCTGGCGCCCAGCGTCCGCCTGTTGATAAGAGAGTCTGCCCCGTGTTTACCGGCATCATTCAGGCCGTGGCAAAGATTGCCGCGCTGCGCGACCAGGACGGCCTGCGCACCTTCATCATGGAGTTCCCCGAAGGCTTCTGCCAGGATCTGGCCATTGGCGCCAGCGTCTCGCATGACGGCGTCTGCCTGACGGTGACCGAAAACCTCTCGCCCACCAGCGCCAGCTTTGATGTGATGCTGCAAAGCCTGAACATCACCACGCTGGGCAGCTGCAAGGCCGGCGACACGCTCAATGTGGAGCGCGCCGCCAAGGACGGTGCCGAGATTGGCGGCCACCCGCTGTCGGGCCATGTGGACTTCATGGCGCCGCTGCTGGAGGTGATGCAGACCGAGACCAATCACAAGATCCGCTTCGGCATTCCCGAGGCCTTTCGCCCCTATGTGTTTGCCAAGGGCTATATCGCCGTCAACGGCGCCAGCCTGACAGTGGCCGAAGTGAACCGCAAGGAGGGCTGGTTCGAGGTCTGGCTGATTCCCGAAACCCTGCGCATGACGGTGTTCGGCGACAAGAAGGTCGGCGATCTGGTCAATATCGAGATCGAGCGCAGCACCCAGGTGGTGGTCGATACCGTGCGCGAAACCGTGGAAGCCAGCCTGGGCCGGCTCAAGCCCGTGCTCGAAGCCCTGCTGCAGGAAAAAGGACTGAGCCTTGACGACTTCGTGGACGTGCCACAACTGCCCAGACAATAGCCCTGGCCACGGGATAAGCGCCGGAACATCTTCCGGCGCCTGTCCATCCGTTGCTGCCGCCCCTCTTGTCAGAGCGCGGGTTTGAAGCGCTTGAGCCGCAGTGCGTTGGAGAGCACGAATACGCTGGACAGCGCCATGGCCCCAGCGGCAAACACGGGCGACAGCAGCATGCCGTTGAACGGATAGAGCAGTCCAGCCGCCACCGGTATCAGCGCCACGTTGTAGGCAAAGGCCCAGAACAGGTTCTCGCCAATGTTCTTCATGGTGGCCTTGGACAGCGCGATCGCATTCGGCACACCCGAGAGATCGCCCGACATCAGCACCACATCGGCCGCCTCGATGGCGATATCGGTGCCCGTGCCTATGGCAATGCCCACATCGGCTTCGGCCAGGGCCGGTGCGTCGTTGATGCCATCGCCCACATAGGCCAGCGTGCCATGCTCGGCCTTGAGGCGCTTCACACTCTCGACCTTGCCGCCGGGCAGCACCTCGGCCACCACCTCGTCAATGCCCAGCTGCCTGGCGATCGCCTCGGCCGTGTGACGGTTGTCGCCGGTGATCATGGCCACCTTCAGGCCCAGAGCGTGCAAGGCATCGATCGCGGCTTTGCTGGTGGGCTTGATCGGATCGGCCACGGCAATCATGGCCGCCACCCGTCCGCCGATGGCTGCATACAGCGGCGTCTTGCCTTCGCTGCCCAGGCGCTCGGCCTCGGCCGCAAAGCCGTCAACGCTCAGGCCAATTTCGCGCATGAACCGGTCGGCGCCGATCTCCACCTGGTCGCCCAGCACCACGGCACGCACGCCGAAACCGGTCACCGATGCGAAATCGCTGATGGCCGGAATCTCCAGCCCTTCGGCCTTGGCCGCATCGACAATGGCACGCGCAATCGGGTGCTCGCTACGGTCTTCCACGGCAGCCACCTGCGCCAGCACGGCGCCGCGCTCAAAGCCGTCGGCCAGCACCAGATCGGTCAGCTCGGGACGGCCACGGGTCAGCGTGCCGGTCTTGTCCACCGCCACCACCCTGGCATCCTTGAGCTGCTGCAGTGCCTCGCCCTTGCGCAGCAGCACTCCCATTTGCGCGGCACGCCCGGTTCCCACCATGATGGAAGTCGGCGTGGCCAGCCCCATGGCACAGGGGCAGGCAATGATGAGCACGGCCACGGCATTGACCAGGGCAAAGCTCAGTGCGGGATCGGGACCCCAGATCAGCCATATGACAAAGGTCAGCAGGGCCGCGGCCATGACGGCCGGCACAAACCACATGGTGATCTTGTCCACCAGCGCCTGGATCGGCAGCTTGCTGCCCTGGGCCTGCTCCACCATGCGAATGATCTGTGCCAACAGCGTATCGGCACCCACCTTGGTGGCTCTGAAAGCCAGCGCACCGTTCTGATTGACCGTGCCGCCCACCACTTCGGCGCCCTCGACCTTCTCGACCGGCACGGGCTCGCCGCTGATCATGGATTCGTCGACAAAGCTGCGGCCTTCAATGACCTCACCATCGACGGGAATGCGCTCGCCGGGACGCACTTCGATCAGATCGCCGGCACGCACCTGGGCGATATCGATTTCCTGGACATGGCCGCCCTTGCGCACGCGCGCGGTCTTGGCCTGCAGCTGCACCAGGCGGCGAATGGCCTCCGAGGTATTGCCCTTGGCACGCGCCTCCAGAAAGCGGCCCAGCAGGATCAGTGCCACGATGACGGCCGCGGCTTCGAAGTACACATTCACGGTGCCTGCAGGCAGCCATTGCGGCACAAAGGTCGCGACCACCGAATAGGCGAATGCCGCCGAGGTGCCCACCGCGACCAGCGAATTCATGTCGGGCGCTGCGCGCAGCAGCGCGGGCACGCCTTTCTCGAAAAAGCGCCGCCCCGGCCCGAACAGCACCACGGCCGTCAGCGCGAACTGGATGTACCAGCTGTTCTGCGTGCCGATGCTGCCCGCAATCCAGTGGTGAAACGCGGGCACCATGTGACCGCCCATTTCCAGCAGAAACACGGGCAGTGCGAACAGGGTCGCAAAGATCAGGGAACGCTTGAGCGATTCGAGCTCCTGTGCCTGGCGCTGGGCTGTGGCGTCCTCGCCAGTCGCGCCGGCGCTGTGCGCCACGGGCTGCGCTTCATAGCCGGCCTTTTCAATCGCCGCGATCAGGGCGCCCACCGTCACGCCGCCCTGCAGCTGCACGCTGGCACGTTCGGTCGCGAGATTCACCACCGCCTCCTGCACTCCGGGCACCTTCTTGAGCGCACGCTCCACACGGCCGACGCAGGACGCGCAGGTCATGCCGTTCACCTGCAGATCCACGCTTTGCGCGGGCACCGCGTAGCCCGCTTTTTCGATCGCCGCCACAGCCTGCGGCAGGATGGCCGCAGCCTGCGCCGGATCGGCCACGGTGAGGCTGGCTTTTTCCGTGGCCAGATTGACCACGGCCTCCTGCACACCGGGCACTTTCTTGAGCGCCCGCTCCACCCGGCCCACGCAGGAAGCGCAGGTCATTCCTTCCACAGACAGCTCAAAGGCTCCGCTTTTGGTCAGTGCATTCATCGCGTTCTCCATTCACGTTGAAGGCCACTGTAGAGATTGACATCATGTAAAGGTCAAGCCCCCGGCAAAAACCTCTTTCGGCAGGGTGCAAACAGGCGGAGTTTGGCTTGAGTGCAGCAAGGCCAGAAAAACAAAGCGCGACACGGAGGTCGCGCTTTGTGCGGGCCGTGCCTGACCTGGCCGGGCCTGACCTGACCTGGCCGGGCCTACCGGATATGCGCGATCACGGCGCTCAAGGCCTGAGCAGTGCCTGGCTGCACGGCCAGCGTGATGCGGCCGCTCTTGTGGGCCGAAACCTGCATTTCCATCTTCATGGCTTCCATCACGGCGATCACATCGCCTTCCTTGACCTCGTCGCCATCGGCCACCTTCCAGGCATGCAGATTGCCGGCGATCGGCGAGATGACGGCATCGGGGTCCACGTTTTGCGACACTGCGGCCTGGGTCGCACCGGTCGCCGGCGCAGACAGTCCTTGCAGCAGCATGGCGGGCAGGCCCAGCTGCACGCGGCGGCCGTCGATCTCGATGGCGGTGCGCAGCAGGCTGGTGTCGGCCACGGGCTCGGCGCGGGCGGCTGCGGCCAGCGGCTCGGCAAATTCGGTCTCGATCCAGCGGGTGTGGACATTGAAGCCCGCAGCCCCCACAAAGTCGGCCTGATTCAGCACGGCCTTGTGGAAGGGCAGCACCGAAGCCACGCCCTCGATGCGGAACTCGGCCAGCGCACGTCGGGCACGGGCCAGGGCCTGCTCACGCGTGGCCCCCGTGACGATGAGCTTGGCCATCATGGAGTCAAACGTTCCGGGGATCACAGAGCCAGTTTCGACACCCGAATCGAGTCGCACACCCGGCCCCGAAGGTGGGGCAAAACGCGTGATCAGACCCGGCGTGGGCAGAAAGCCGCGCCCCACATCTTCGGCATTGATGCGGAACTCGATGGAATGGGCCCGTGGTGCCGGAGTCTGCGTGAAGGACAGCGGCAGACCGTCGGCCACGCGCAGCTGTTCCTGCACCAGATCGATGCCCGTGGTTTCCTCGGTCACGGTGTGCTCGACCTGCAGGCGGGTATTGACCTCGAGGAAGGAAATGGCGCCATTGCCGCTGAGCAGAAACTCCACGGTTCCGGCGCTGACATAGCCGGCTTGCGCACAGATCGCCTTTGCCGCACTGTGAATGCGTTCACGCTGCGCATCGGTGATGAAGGGTGCAGGAGCCTCTTCCACCAGCTTCTGGTTGCGACGCTGCAGCGAGCAATCGCGCGTGCCCAGCACCACCACATTGCCATGCGTGTCGGCAATCACCTGCGCCTCGATATGGCGCGGCTTGTCGAGGAACTGCTCCACAAAGCATTCACCACGACCGAAAGCCGTCACGGCCTCGCGCACGGCAGAGGCATAGAGCTCGGCCACCTCATCCATGCGCCAGGCGATCTTCATGCCGCGGCCACCGCCGCCAAAAGCAGCCTTGATGATGATGGGCAGACCATGCTGCTGGGCAAAGGCCAGCACTTCGTCGGCATCCTTGACGGGATCGGGCGTGCCGGCCACCAGCGGCGCACCGACCTGCAGCGCAATCTTGCGCGCCTCGACCTTGTCGCCCAACTTGGCGATGGTGTCGGGGCGCGGGCCGATCCAGATCAGACCCGCATCCAGCACGGCCTGCGCAAAGGCTTCGCTCTCGGACAGAAAGCCATAGCCTGGATGCACGGCATCGGCGCCCGAACGCTTGGCAATCGCAATCAGCTTGGCGATGTTCAGATAGGTGTCGGCAGGCTTGTCGCCATCGAGGCCGTAGGCCTCGTCGGCACGGCGCACGTGCAGGGCGTCGATATCGGCATCGGCATAGACGGCGACGGATTTCACGCCATAGTCGGCACAGGCGCGTGCAATGCGCACGGCGATCTCGCCACGGTTGGCAATCAGAACTTTGGTAATCATGGTTGCCACCTCAGGAAGCGTAAGACAGGGATGCGAGACCGCCGCCGCCTGCTGCGCAGGCCCGGCAATCTGGTGAAACAACTGCTGCGCAGCTGTTTTCGCCACGGTTGGCAATCAGAACTTTGGTAATCATGGTTGCCACCTCAGCAAGCGTAAGACAGGGATGCGAGACCGCCGCCGCCTGCTGCGCAGGCCCGGCAATCTGGTGAAACAACTGCTGCGCAGCTGTTTTCGCCACGGTTGGCAATCAGAACTTTGGTAATCATGGTTGCCACCTCAGCAAGCGTAAGACAGGGATGCGAGACCGCCGCCGCCTGCTGCGCAGGCCCGGTAATCTGGTGAAACAACTGCTGCGCAGCTGTTTTCGCCACGGTTGGCAATCAGAGCTTTTTTCATCAAGTCACTCCTCACTCCGCGACTGCAGGCACCAGCTCTGCAAAGGTGCGGATGGGGTTGAAACGAATCCAGGCCCCTACGGGAATCTGTCCCGCAAGATCCAGATGATGAGGTGCCACGCAGCCGATCACGGGATAGCCGCCGGTCAGCGGATGGTCGGCAAGAAACAGCACGGGCTGGCCGCTGGCGGGAACCTGGATGGCCCCCAGCGGCGTGCCTTCGCTGGGCAGCTCGCTGCTCACGGCGCGCGTCAGCGCCTGTTCTCCGGCCAGTCGCAGGCCCACGCGATTGGACTGGGGCGTGACCTGCCAGCGCTGGACGGCCAGCAAGGCTACGGCCTCGGGCGTGAACCAGTCGGTACGCGGCCCCAGTTCCACATCCAGCAACACTTCGCCGTCCGGGGCCGGCAGCTCCTGCAGCGGCAGGGCCAGCTCGGCCACCACGGCATGGGGGGCCGGCAGCACCGCCAGCAACTGCCCAGTTTGCAGAGCGGGCGGACCGACATGGGCCAGGGTGTCCGTCGAAGCGCTGCCCAGCACGGGAGCCACTTCGTAGCCGCCGCGCACCGCCACATAGCAGCGGGCACCGGCCACGGGCTGGCCCAGGCTCAGCGTGTCCCCATCGGCCAGCGCAATCGCAGCGCAGCGCGGCGCAGACCAGCGGCGCCCGTCGGCCGTGGTGATGCTGAGAGGAGCGTCCGCGCCGGTCACGGCCACTACGTTCTCGCCCACGCTTTGCAGCGACAGGCCACCGCCTACCGTCTCCAGCACCGGCTGCTGGCTGGCATTGCCGACCAGCCGGTTGGCCGCCTTGAACGCCGCCTGATCCATGGCACCCGAGGCCGAAACGCCCTGGCCGGCCTGGCCATGGCGACCTCTATCCTGAAACAACGTGAGCAGGCCTGTGGCGCGCACACGCAAGGCCGCAGCATTTGCTTTTAAATTCGTAGCTGCTTGCGTTTGACCCTTATTGATTTCATCTACTTTACTAGCTGAAATCGAACTGGATAGAGCGCTGGCAGCTTCTGTTTGCGTAGCAATATCGACAAACTGCACGCGGTAGCCGGGCTGCAGCAAGGCCGGCAGGTCGCGCGCCAGATCCCACATCGCGGCATCGGTCACGCCGATGATCTGCCAGCCGCCGGGGCTGGCCTGGGGGTAGACCGCGCTGAAGCTGCCGGCCAGCGCCACGGCGCCCGCAGGCACCTTGGTACGTGGCGTGGCCCGGCGCGGCACATTGAAGACGGGGTCGCCGCCGCTCAGATAGGCAAAGCCCGGCGCAAAGCCGGTAAAGGCCACCGACCATTCGCTGCCCGTGTGGCGGCGCACCACCTCTTCGGCCGTGAGGCCCAGTATCTGGGCGACTTCGGCCAGATCCTCGCCGTCATAGCGCACGGGAATCTGCACCAGCACGTCCGAGCGCTGCACGCTGCCGCTCAGATCGCAGGCGGCAATGCGCCGCACCAGCTGCGCCGCGCCGATGATATGGGGCGCAAACTGTACAAGAATGGTGCGCGCAGCAGGCACCAGCTCCTGCACGCCTTCAATGGGACTAGCCTGCAGGGCCCCCAGCAGCACCAGCGTCTGCTGCAGGTCGGCCAGCTCCACCAGGATGGCGTGGCGGTTGACGGGCAAAAAGCGCATGGCACTCATGGCGCGGTGTCCACAAAGGAGGTGATCTGCACGCCCTCCTGCTCGAAGCGCTGGCGGATGTTGCGCGCAATGGCCACGGCACCGGGGCTGTCGCCATGCACGCAGATGGAGTCGGCCTGCACACGCACCAGAGTTCCGTCCACGGCCTCGATCACTCCCTCACGCACCAGGGTCAGCATGCGCTCGGCGATCAGGTTTTCGTCGTGCAGCACGGCACCGGGCTCGCGGCGCGAGACCAGGGCGCCATCGGGCGTGTATCCGCGATCGGCAAAGGCCTCGGCCACCACGCTGAGGCCGGCATCGCGGGCCCACTCGATCAGGGGCGCCCCGGCCAGCGCCATCAGCACCAGCCTGGGATTGATGGCCTTGATGGCATTGATCACATCCATGGCCTGACGCTTGTCCTGGGCAATGGTGTTGTAGAGCGCGCCGTGCGGCTTGACATACTGGACGCTGGTGCCGGCAGCCTGCGCAAGGCCCTGCAGAGCGCCGATCTGATAGATCACGTCGGCCACCAGATCGCCGCTGGCCACATCCATGTTGCGGCGCCCGAAACCCGACAGGTCGCGGTAGGCCACATGCGCGCCCACGACCACGCCGCGCGCCTTGGCGGCCCTGAGCGTGGCCAGTATCCCGGCCGCGTCGCCGGCATGAAAGCCGCAGGCCACATTGGCGCTGCTGACGATGTCCAGCATGGCCGCATCATCGCCCATGCGCCAGGCGCCGAAGCTCTCGCCCAGATCGCTGTTCAAATCCATTTTCATCATTCTTCTCCCGGTCGGCATCAATGCAGCTGACCTGCGTGTTCCTGCAAATCCTGCTGCACCGTCATGGCCGTATGAATGGCTGTGCGGATGCCCTGAATCTGTGTCTCCAGCGCCATGCTGGCCATGCCTGGCTGGCGCGCGGCCTGCTGCGGCAGCGCGGGTATGTGAATAAAGCCGCCGCGCACGCCAGGGCCCGCACGGCGCGACAGCCTGTGCATCAGGGCATAGAACACATGGTTGCAGACAAAAGTGCCCGCCGTGTTCGACACCGCAGCCGGAATGCCCGCGTCCCGCAGATGGCGCACCATGGCCTTGATGGGCAGGGTCGAGAAGTAGGCAGCGGGCGCATCGCGCACCACGGACTGGTCGACGGGCTGATGGCCCGCGTTGTCCGGAATGCGGGCATCGTCGATATTGATGGCCACACGCTCCGGCGTGATTTCAGTGCGCCCGCCGGCCAGCCCCAGGCTGATGATCAGCGTGGGCTGCAGCCTGGCCAGCGCCTCGTCGAGCGCCTCCATGGCCGCACCGAACACGCAGGGCAGTTGCACGGAATGCACCACGCCATCCGCAATCAGCTCGCCGTTCAGCGCGCGCGCCACTTCCCACGAGGGGTTGACGCTATCTTTGTCGAAGGGCTCAAAGCCGGTCAGCAGGATTCGGTGGGCAGCCTCAGTCATGGCAACTCTCTCTTATCGGAACATCAGGAAGTTGAGCAGGAACACATTGACGATCAGCAGCGTGATGGCCGTGGGAACCTGCGCACGGATGACGGCATTCTTGTCAATTTCCAGCAGTGCTGCGGGCACCAGGTTGAAGTTGGCCGCCATGGGCGTCAGCAAGGTGCCGCAGTAGCCCGACAACATGCCGACTGCCGCCATCACGGCCGGGTCACCATGGTAGACGCCAACCAGCACGGGCACGCCCACACCGCCGGTCATCACCGGAAAGGCCGCAAAGCCATTGCCCATGATGACGGTGAACAGCGCCATGCCGATCACATACACGGCCACGGCCACAAAGCGCACATCCATATTGATGTAGGTGGTGGTCACATAGGCCACGGCCTTGCCCACACCGGCATCCGAGAACACCAGACCCAGCATGCCCAGCATCTGCGGCAGCACCAGGGCCCAGCCCAGTGCATCGATCAGGCGGTGCGACTCGCGCAGGCCCTGCACGGGAGTCTCGCGCGTCATCTTGCAGGCCAGCACCAGCGCGATCACGCAGCCGATGCCCAGACTGACCAGGGTGCTGTTCTTGGGGTCGATCAGGGGAGTGCCGCCAAAGACCAGATGCTTGGCCGACAGCGTGCCCACCATGGTGATCAGCGGGATGGCCAGCGCCGGCACGAACAGCTTGTTGCCCAGGCGCCTGGCGCTTTCCAGGTACTGTGCATCGGTGCGCGGCTGATGCTTGCCGCCCATCACGCCGCCGAAACCGGCAATCAGGGCCATGACGACCGCCACCGCCCCCACCCATACGGGCGGCAGCAGATCGCCAACGAGGAACACCAGCGCATACAGCGCCCAGAACAGGCCCGCCGAGAAACGGCGCGGGTTGCTGCCGTCGCGCAGCGTCATCACGGCCGTCACCGCCAGCACCAGGCCGACGAGGTAGTACAGGTATTGAATGGTGATGGTCATGCCTGTTCTCCCTGGGCAGCTTTCTTTTCCGCAGCAATTTCACGCGCCAGCTGCCTGTCCAGGCGATGCAGGCGCAAGGCATGGATGGCGAAGGCCGAGATGGCCGTTGGAATGCCCCACAGCGCGACATGGATCGGTTCGACCTCGATGCCGGCCTCCTTCAGGAAGGTGGTCATCAGCACGATCGCGCCAAAGGCCACGAAGATATCTTCACCAAAGAACAGGCCCACGTTGTCCGTGGCAGCCGACATGGCGCGCAGCTTCTCGCGCACCTTGACCGACAGCTTGCCGTAACGGCTTTCCGTCGCGCCTTCGGCCATGGGCGCCAGCAGCGGACGCACCATCTGGGGATGACCGCCCAGGCTGGTCAGGCCGATGGCAGCGGTAAGTTGACGCGCTGCCAGGTAGACGATCAGCAGGCGGCCGGCAGTGGCCGACTTGATGGAGCTGATCCAGTTTTGCGCATGCTGACGCAGGCCATGGCGCTCCAGCAGGCCGATCACGGCCAGCGGCAGCAAGATGATGAGCGGCAGATTGCGGGTCTTGATGAAGCCGGCCCCGATGGCGGCCAGCACCTTGTCCAGCGGAAAGCCCGCCGCGAAGGCAGTGCCGATGGCGGTCACGATGACCACCAGCATGGGATTAAAGCGCAGCGCGAAGCCGGCAATGATGATGAGCACGCCGATCAGCGGCCACAGGTTTACGTCTACAGGCATGGAAGCCTCCGGAAATCACGCCCTGATCCGCTGCGCGGCGGGCCCTACCAAAGACGGGAACGCTCTCAGCAACCCGCCCAGCTCTTTTGAGGAAGGCTGGGCAGCTCTGCTTCAGACCTGCCTCATTCCCCTAATTGTTGAACAATCTATTTATATTGATTCCACAAATGAAATTGTTTGCAGAACAAATAGACTTTGTAATAGAGCAAACCCTAGGTATCGCCAATCTTCTCGACGTCTCTGAGTCAACAGAACGATGGCTACACTCTGGCGACAGCAAAAAGGGAATGCCATGAAAGTCGCAGCAGAGGTCCAGAATCTGACCGAACGCATCGCCGAAGAAATACGCAGCCAGCTGGTCAAGGGCGTGCTGAGCCCGGGCCAGCGTCTGTCCGAAGCGGCACTCAGCGAAGCGCTGGATATTTCGCGCAACACCTTGCGCGAGGTGTTCCGCATGCTGACCAAGGAAGGTCTGCTGGTGCATGAGCCCAACAAGGGCGTATCGGTGGCCGTGCCAAGCATGGCGTCCATCATCGATATCTATCGCGTGCGGCGCATGATCGAGTGCCAGGCCCTTGCACAGGCTTACCCCATGCACCCTGCACTGACGCGGATGCGCGAGGCCGTGGAAAGCGGCCAGCGGCACAGCGAGACCGAGGACTGGTCCGAGGTGGGTACCGCCAATATGGCGTTTCACAAAGCCATCGTGGCCCTGGCCGACAGCGAACGCCTCAACGAGATGTTCTCGCACCTGCTGGCGGAGCTGCGCCTGGCCTTCGGCCTGCTGCGCGACCCGCATTTTCTGCATGCACCCTATGTGAGCATGAACCTGAAGATCTTGCAGATCTTCGAAGCCGGCAGGCCCGCAGAGGCGGCGCAGGAACTCAGTGCCTATCTGGTGCACTCGGAG
Source organism: Comamonas sp. Z3 (assembly GCF_008121565.1). Classification (NCBI taxonomy): domain Bacteria; kingdom Pseudomonadati; phylum Pseudomonadota; class Betaproteobacteria; order Burkholderiales; family Comamonadaceae; genus Comamonas; species Comamonas sp. Z3. Next base: position 103,097 of record NZ_VOQU01000002.1, on the reverse strand, counting down.
CGCATCATTCTGGCCGCCTATGCACGGCGTCTGGCAGAAGCAGGAATCAAGGCTCCCTGACCATTTTTGTTCAACAATCCCTCACTCCCCACTAGAGACCATAAAGACAACGCCCTACGCTTCATAAAACTCGTTGAAATCCCTCATGGATGTTTGTTGAGACAAATGCTACTTTTGGCACAACTCTTGCCTGAGTTCATTCGTCCGCATCTCTTATCCGAGGAGTTTTCATGAAGCGTCGCTTTTTCTGCGCCACCGCCACCTTGCTCGCCGGCATCGGCATTGCCGGTCATGCCATGGCACAAACCAAGTGGGATTTCGCCACCGCATACGGACCAGGAAACTTTCACTCCAAGAACAACGAACTGTTCGTGAAGGATGTGGATGCCGCCACGGGCGGAAAGCTCAAGATCACGCCGCACTTTGGTGCATCGCTGTTCAAGATGCCCGAAATCAAGCGTGCCGTGCAGACCGGCAATGCACAGATGGGCGAATTCTTTCTGGTGAGCTTTCAGAATGAGTCGCAGATCTTCGGTGTCGATGGACTCCCGTTCCTGGTGAGCAACTATGACGATGCCTACAAGCTCTACCAGGCCCAGAAACCCGCGCTGCAAAAGCTGCTGGACAAGCAGGGACAGGTGCTGCTGTATTCCGTGGCCTGGCCGCCCCAGGGCATCTACACCAAGAAGCCCATCAACTCCGCGGCCGATCTCAAGGGCATGAAGTGGCGCGTCTACTCCCCGACCACAGCCCGCATTGGCGAGCTGATCGGCGCCCAGCCCGTGACCGTGCAGGAGGCCGAGCTGTCCCAGGCTCTGGCGACCGGCGTGGTGGATGGCCTGATCACCTCCAGCGCAACCGGTGCCGACAACAAGCTGTTTGAAAGCCTGAAGTACTACTACAACGTGCAGGCCTGGATTCCCAAGAATGCCGTGACCGTGAGCAAGAAGGCCTTCGGCGCACTGGACAAGAGCACGCAGGAGGCCGTGCTCAAGGCCGCTGCCGCCGCCGAGCAGCGCGGCTGGAAAGAGTCCAGGGAAGTGGATGCGCGCTCGATTGCCGCCCTCAAGCAAGGCGGCATGCAGGTCGAGCAGCCCTCCGCCCAGCTCAAGGCAGACCTGGGCAAGATCGGTGCGACCGTGATCAAGGAATGGACGGACAAGGCCGGCGCTGACGGCCAGTCCATTCTCGACGGCTACAAGGCTGGCAAGTAAGGCGCAGATTGCATCGGCTCGCCCGGCCCCGGCATTCGGGGCGGGTGGCCGATGACCTCATCCGCTCAGGAAGACAAGCATGCGCAAGTTACTCAATGGTTTATATGAAGGCAGTGCCTGGCTTGCCGGCATCGCCATGATCGGCGTGCTGGCGATGGTGCTGCTGACCATCACCAGCCGGCTTTTTGGCTTCAGCGCCCCTGGCACCGACGCCTATGCAGGCTACGCCATGGCAGGTGCCGGCTTCATGGCCCTGGCCAGCACCTTGAAGAAAGGTGAACATATCCGCGTCACCTTGCTGCTGGGTGCGCTCAAGGGCCAAGCCTACAAGGCGCTGGAGCTGACCGCCCTGGGCGTCGCCACCCTTCTTTCGGCTTTTCTGGCTTTCTATTCCACACGGCTGGTCTGGCAGTCCTGGGAGATCGAGGACATCTCCGTGGGCATCGACGCCACACCGCTATGGATTCCGCAGATTTTCATGGCTCTGGGCACGATTGTTTTCTTCATCGCGTTCTGTGACGAACTGGTGCTGGAGCTGCTGGGCAAACGCAAGGCGGCAGAGAAGGAGGGAACCCCTCATGAATGAAATCACCGCAAGCATTGCACTGATCGTGGTGCTGCTGGTCCTGCTTGGCGGGGGCGTCTGGGTCGGACTGACGCTGGCGGGCGTTGCCTGGTTCGGCATGGAGTTCTTCACCGCGCGCGCTGCGGGCGATGCCATGGCCATGACCATCTGGAGCTCTGCCAGCAGCTGGACCTTGACGGCTTTGCCGCTGTTTGTCTGGATGGGCGAGATTCTCTACCGCACCAATTTGTCCGAGAGCATGTTTCGCGGTCTGGCACCCTGGGTCAACGCGCTGCCGGGCCGCCTGCTGCACACCAATGTCATCGGCTGCACGATTTTTGCTGCGGTGTCCGGCTCCTCGGCCGCCACCTGCGCCACCGTGGGCAAGATGAATGTGCCCGAGCTGCGCAAGCGCGGCTATCCCGAGAACATGGTGATCGGCTCGCTGGGCGGCCCCGCCACGCTGGGCCTGCTGATCCCCCCATCCATCATCTTGATCGTCTATGGCGTGTCGGCCGAGCTGTCGATCTCCAAGCTCTTCATGGCAGGCGTGCTGCCGGGCATCATGCTGGCACTGATGTTCAGCGGCTGGATCATGATCTGGGCCTTGATGAACCCGGACAAGGTGCCCAAGGCCGACAGCTCCATGAGCTTCAGGCAAAAAGTCTACGAGTCGCGGCACCTGATCCCCGTCGTGCTGCTGATCTCGGGTGTGATTGCCAGCATTTACAGCGGCATTGCCACCGCAACCGAAGCGGCCGGCATAGGCGTGACGGGAGCGCTGATTCTGTCGGCCCTGCAAGGAGCTCTGACCTGGAAGAACTTCAAGGAATCGCTGTTCGGAGCCACCCGCCTGTACTGCATGATTGCGCTGATCCTCGCCGGTGCAGCCTTCATGACCTTGTCCATGGGCTATATCGGCCTGCCACGCCAGCTGGCCGAATACGTGGGCAGCCTGAACCTCTCGCCCGCCATGCTGATTGCGGTGCTGGGGCTGTTCTACATTCTCATAGGCTGCTTTCTGGACGGCATCTCCACCATTGTGCTGACCTCCAGCGTGGTTCTGCCCATCATCCAGGCCGCAGGCATCGACCCACTATGGTTCGGCATCTTCCTCGTGATCACGGTGGAGACCGCCCAGATCACGCCACCGGTAGGCTTCAACCTGTTCGTGCTCCAGGGCATGACGGGCAAGCAGATCACCTATCTGGCCCGCGTCTGCGCACCGTACTTCCTGCTGATGGTGCTGGCGCTCGTGATACTGTGGTTCTTTCCGCAGATCGTGACCGTGCTGCCCAATAATATGTAAGCAAATTCGCTCTGCACAAACGCCCCGAAAGGGGCGTTTTTCATGGGCGAACCAGTATGGCTGCATGCATGCCAGAACATGTAGGTTTCAGCGCCGGGATGTGGATGCCGAATCCCTCTGACAGGGTGTTACGGAAAATGCGCACTACGCTGTTAGATTAGTCGGGTTAGCCATCCAGACACATCGCAATGAAAGAAAAAATCAACTTCATTGAGAGGGAGCGCCTCTACCGACATGAACTCAAACGCCGCCGCGTGAAGTTTCTGCCCATGCAGGTACTGCGCCGGGTCTTCAAAGCGGCAGGAGTCTAGCCAGCGCTGAAGCCAGCCATCCACCTGCCATGCCAACACAGAAAAGCGCTCCCATGGAGCGCTTTTTCATTCCTGCGAATGGGGGCCGCAGGCACAGACCCGGGATTCATGCGGCGTCCATTCCTTTTCCCATCCATCCCGCCGCCTGCCGTCAAAGCTTTGAGCTCTCGCTCAACCTTGCCGATGCGTCATCTCACGCCATCTTCGATCCCGCGAACCCTGCCGCCGTGAAAGCAATCAACTGCTCAATCACCTTTTCCACCGGATCACTCCGATGCCTGTCGTTGAGCATATGGCTGACACGCCCATTGTCTGAGCGGATATACATCATCGCACCATACATGCACTCCAGGCGCCACTGAAACTCCGTCTCACTCAGATGAGGTGTCACGCGACGCAGCAACAAGGCGAACCTCAGAGCGGTTTTGTCATACGCTTTGAATACGACCTCTCGGACTTCCTTCAGAGGATCCACCGAACACAGGGCAGCCACCCGGTTGAACGAGGACTCGTCCGAGCCATATGCAGTGCGCAATGCCGGAGCAATGAACGCCCGAAGCACTTCTTCAATGCTCGGAGGCTCGTTCGCATGACGCTGTTCAAGTTGCGCCAGCAAGGCTTCTCTCTGCGCATTGACCAGTTGCACGCGCTCTTCGAAAAGAGCCTTGAGCAAGCCCAGCTTGTTCTTGAAATGATAGTGAATCGCCCCCGTATCCACGTCTGCTTCAGCCATCACCGCTCTTAACGATGTCCCCGCGTAACCATGCTGCGCAAACAATTTTTCAGCCGCGCACAGCATGCGCTGCCTTGCCTGGGCACGTGGCCTGTCAACTCCCGAAGAAGTGACTTCCGCCTGTTCGGCTTGGCGCAGGGCAGCCCTTCTCCCCGATACGGCGGGAACATCAACGGAGGCAGTTTTTCTCATGACTGCGAATGATAGTGAGGTCACGTGATCGTCCTCTTGCGTAGTCTCCATTTTTGCATCAACATTCATTCAGTCGACTGACTGAATTCAGAAATACAAGGAGACAAACAATGAACATCTGGCGCCATGCATCCTCCCTCGTTATGGGGCTCACTTGCCTGGGAGTCGGCTCGCTCCAGGCGCAGGAGAATTTTCCGCATAGGCCACTGACCATCATCAATCCCTGGGCCGCAGGAAGCTCGACCGATGTCATGGCCAGGACTCTGGCGGAGGAAATGCACAAGCAGCTGGGTCAAAGCATCGTCGTGATCTCGCGTGAGGGAGGCTCCGGCGTCATTGGAATGAATGTGCTGGCCCAATCTCCCGCCGACGGCTTGACCATGGCTTTTACCCCCATGACGCCCATCACCATCCAACCGCATTACGTCAAGGGACTCAAGCTAAGTCCTGATGCCGTGCAACCGCTGTGCGGGGTGACCGAGAACATTCTGGGAGTGAGCGTGCGTGCCGACAGCCCCTACAAAACGATCGCGGAGTTGATTGCCGCCGCCAAACAGAAATCACTGAACTACGGCTCTCCCGGCCCCAACTCGGCCCCTTTTCTAGCCATAGATCAGCTCGAGCGAGACCAGAAGCTACAACTCAATCACATCCCATACAAGGGTGATGCGGGTTCGATCCAGGAATTGCTGGCAGGGCGCCTGGACTTTGTCAGCAGCATTGCAGCCTCTGCTGCACCTCAGGTTCGTGCCGGCAAGTTGCGGCTGTTGGCCGTTACTTCGGAACATCGTCATCCCGCGTTTCCCGACACTCCCACCTTCAAGGAACTGGGCATGAAGGTGCAGGAAGACTCTTTTGCAGGCCTCTTTGTTCCCCGTGGGGTTCCCGAGGCCGCACTGGCAAAGCTTGACGATGCCTGTGCCAAAGCCACCAAGTCTGAATCGGTCAAACGCATTGCCCAAAGCGGTGATCAGGTCGTGCACTACCAAAGCCGTCAGCAATGGGAAAAGCGCATTACCACCGAGTTTCGCAAGCAGGGCGAGGCAGCCAAGCGCAATGCCGGCACCAACTAATCCATCCATCACAGCCAGCTCATGAGCAACTACACAACCCCAGCGCCCATTCGCCGCGTCGTCACTGCCAACGATGAGCAAGGACGTTCCTATCTGGCCGAAGATGGCCCATCGCCCGCAATCCGCTTCGTGCCGGAACGGCCCGGATATCGCATCACCAATCTATGGCGAACTGATGCGGCCCCTGCAAACATCGGCTCACCCGACACCATTCATCTGCATCAGGGCGTTGCGCCCCCGCCGCTTGGTACCGTGCTACGCATTCTGGATATTCCTGCCGAGCCCGCCGACCCTCAGGAACTTCAGGCTGCTTTGAATGCGACGTTTTCACGCATGTATGGCGATGCCCATCGAAATGTTCAGCCCGGCGAGCATCCTGGCATGCATCGCACGGACTCCGTGGACTACGCGCTCATGCTGGAAGGAGAGCTGATTGCCATCATGGATAAGGAAGAGACCGTGCTGCGAGCGGGCGATGTTCTGATTCAGCGTGGAACCAACCATGCCTGGGCCAACCGCTCCGGTAAACCTGCTCGTATTGCCTTTGTGCTGGTTGCAGGCATCGACACAGATTGAGAGCCGGTCAGTAGCACACGAACATGCGGATGCCGGTGCCTGAGACTTGTTGAAGAACACCATGCACTCCTGAATCAACCCGATGGCCGAAGCTTGACCTGCCGAGCCCATCCGACGCCCAATAGAAAAAGCGCTCCAACGAGCGCTTTTCATCGCATTTAGCGATGCAGCCGACATCAGCTCCACCTGGATTTCATCGAGAAAAACTTTCCCGGGTCGCCTGAAACTGCGACTTCAGCCAGGAACGCTTTTCGCGGCAGAGACCGTCTGCTTATTCCACCGTGACCGACTTGGCCAGGTTGCGCGGCTTGTCCACATCGGTGCCGCGTGCCACCGCCGTGTGATAGGCCAGCAGCTGCAGCGGCACCACGTGCAGGATGGGGCTCAGCGCACCATAGTTCTCGGGCATGCGAATCACATGCATGCCTTCGCTGCTTTCGATATTGGTCTTGGCATCGGCCAGCACATAGAGAACACCGCCGCGCGCACGCACTTCCTGCATATTGCTCTTGAGCTTTTCCAGCAGTTCGTCGTTGGGCGCCACGGTGACCACAGGCATCTGGCTGTCCACCAGTGCCAGCGGGCCATGCTTGAGCTCGCCGGCGGGATAGGCCTCGGCGTGGATGTAGCTGATTTCCTTGAGCTTGAGCGCGCCTTCCAGAGCGATGGGGTAGTGAATGCCGCGACCCAGGAACAGTGCGTTTTCCTTCTTCGCAAAGTCTTCGGCCCAGCTGATGATCTGCGGCTCCAGTGCCAGCACGGATTGCAGGGCCACGGGAAGATGGCGCATGGCAGTCAGATACTGCTGCTCCTTCTCTTCCGTCAGGCGTCCCTTGGACTGGGCCAGCGCCAGCGTCAGCAGGAACAGGCCGGCCAGCTGCGTGGTGAAGGCCTTGGTCGATGCCACGCCGATCTCCACGCCGGCCCGGGTGATATAGGCCAGCTCGCACTCGCGCACCATGGCGCTGGTGGCCACATTGCAGATGGTCAGGCTGTGCTTCATGCCCAGGCTCTGGGCATGGCGCAGGGCCGCCAATGTATCGGCCGTCTCGCCCGACTGGCTGATGGTCACGATCAGGGTCTTGGGATCGGGCACGCTGGTGCGGTAGCGGTACTCGCTGGCCACTTCCACATTGCAGGGAATGCCGGCAATCGCCTCGATCCAATACTTGGCCGTGCAGCCGCTGTAATAGCTGGTGCCGCAGGCCAGAATCAGGACCCGGTCGATCTCCTTGAACACGCGCCAGGCAGCAGCACCGGTCTTGCCTTCCGAAGTGACCCCGTCAAACAGCTCGGGGGCAATGTTCTTCAAGCCCTCCAGCGTATCGCCCAGTGCGCGCGGCTGCTCGAAGATTTCCTTTTGCATGTAGTGGCGATAAGGGCCCAGCTCGGCTGCGCCGCTGTGTGCCATCACGGTCCTGACCGGACGCTGCTGCTCCGTCAGGCGCTCGCCGCTCCTGCTGATGACCCAGTAGCGTCCCGGCTGCAGATCGATCAGGTCGCCCTCTTCCAGATACACGATCTGATCGGTGACGCCCGCCAGCGCCATCGCGTCGCTGGCCAGGAAATGCTCGCCGCCGTCCTTGCCCACACCCAGAATCAGCGGGGAGCCGGCGCGGGCGCCGACCACACGCTGGGGCTCGTCCCGGTGCATCACGCCAATCGCGTAAGCACCATGCAGACGGGCTGTCGCGGCCTGCACGGCTTCGAAAAGATCGCCGCTGTAGAGGCTGTCCACCAGGTGAGCAATGACCTCGGTGTCGGTCTGGCTGGCAAATACATAGCCCTTGGCCTGCAGCTCGGTACGCAAGGCTTCGTAGTTCTCGATGATGCCGTTGTGCACCAGGGCCACGCGTGCCGGTGCATCGGTATCGGCCACGGCCGAGATGCCGGGGCCATGGCTGAAATGGGGATGGGCATTGCGCACCGCAGGCTCGCCATGGGTGGCCCAGCGGGTATGGGCAATGCCGGTGAAACCTTCCACATGTTCGGTCTTGACCTGCTCCATCAGCTCGGCCACGCGGGCTGTGGAACGCGCACGCTGCAGCCCGAGGCTCAGGCCGTTGGTGTCCGCGGCCTGCACCGCCACCCCACAGGAGTCATAACCGCGGTACTCCAGTCGCTGCAGACCCTGGACCAGAACCGGAACGATATTGCGATGAGAAACCGCAGCAACAATGCCACACATAGAGGTACACCTTAGGTTGATTGAGCGAGCATGCTATCTGCTGCAATGAAAAATTTTCAATCAATAAAATTTTAAAAATGACTAAAAATTTCACCATTACTGCAGTTTGAATTTTTATTCAATAAAATTCATACAAATGAATGAAAATTCCATCAATCTGGACCACATCGACCTCCAGCTACTGCAGCAATTGCAGCGGGATGCCAGCCTGAGCAACCAGGCCCTGGCCCGGCTGCTGGAGCTGTCTGCCGCCACCTGCCTGCGCCGGGTCAAGCGGCTGCAGGAGCTGGGTCTGATCGAGAAACAGGTCGCCATCCTCAGCTGCGAACACATTGCGCGCTTCACTGGCCATGGGCTGCAGGCCATTGTGGAAGTCTCGCTGGACCGGCAGGACAGCGCCTCGCTGCTGCAATTCGAGCACAAAGCCGTTGCCGAGCCCGGCGTGCAGCAATGCTGGCGCGTCTCTCCCGGCCCCGACTTCGTCCTCGTCGTGGCCAGCACCGACATGCCAGCCTATCTGGCCTTGAGCCAGAAGCTGTTCACGCAGGACGCCAATGTGCGCAATGTCAAAGCCTTCTTCAGTCTCAAACGCGCCAAATTCAGTACCGAACTGCCTTTGCCAGCCCCTCATCATTAGGGACTTGCACGCCTTTATTCTTGAACCGCAATGTGTGGTGTAGATGCCGCGCAGGCGCCTTAATATTTGATACAAATTGTATTAATTCGATTATTCTCGCGATCTTGACTTAAGCCAAATCCACCAGATGCCCTTGCATCGAGATATTCACCGACGCACCTATCCTCTGCGCGCCTCTTATATGGCACTGGGCGGAGCAGTGGTAGCTGCGAGCCTGTCATATCTCCCGACCAATCTCGCCTGGTGGGCATTCACGGCGGTAAGTGCACTGGCGTGGCCACATATTGCTTTCTTGCATTCAAGCCGGCAACAGGATCAGTTCCAGGCGGAGTATTTCAACTCCCTGATCGATGCGCTGATCGTCGGTTGCTGGATCGCTCTGATGCACTGGAGTCTGCTGCCCGGCATCTGCATTCTGGCCATAGGCGTGGCCGACCGCTTCTATACCGGATTGAAGCGCCGCTGGCTGCCATCCCTGATCGCACTGCTGTGCGGCATGTTTTTCATGAGCCTGGCCATCACGCCCAGCCCGCAATGGGATGCGCCGCTGGCAGTGCAGCTGAGCCTGCTGCCGCTGATCGTTATGCACAGCGCCTATGCCAGCTGGTCCAACAGCCGCATGCTCAAGACTCTGGCCCGGCAGAATCTCCAGCTCAAGCTATTGGGGCGCATCGATCCGCTGACCACGGTATACAGCCGCGATTACTGGTGGAAAAAGGCCCGTGCCGCCCTGCACCAGCACCGCAGCGTCAAGGAGCAGACCTGTCTGCTGGTGATTGACATCGACCGTTTCAAAAGCGTGAACGATTTGTACGGTCATATTGTGGGCGACGATGTTTTGAAGCTGATCGGGCTGGCCATTAGAAACAGTCTGCGTAGCAACGATATTGCAGGGCGCTATGGCGGCGATGAATTCACCGTGCTGTGCAAGCACACCACGGCCAGGGAGGCATATTCCGTGGCCATGCGCATTTGCGAAAAAATTGCCCAGATACGCGTTCGCGATTATCCGCAGCTGCAGATCAGCGCAAGCATCGGCGTTGCCGCAGCCGATGACAGTTTCGGCTCGGTGACCGAATGGATCAAAGCGGCCGACAGCGCGCTCTACAGCGCCAAGAGCGGCGGGCGCGACCAGGTGATGGATGCCACCCAGCAGCCCGAGAGGCAGCACAGCCCCTCCACCATGCCCATGCGACCCGAGTCGACACGGATCAGCGCGGCGGGCTCCGGGCAGGAAAGCCTGGACCGCGACGTGGTCTGACCACTTAGGGCAGACAGGTGGGCAAGTGCATCTGCAGCTGGCATCCCGCATTGAGCTGCGCCTGAAGTTCCGCCTCGCCGCCATGGCGGCGGCAGACGTCGCGCACCAACGCCAGGCCGATGCCCAGGCCCTCGAACTCGGCTTCGCGATGCATGCGCTGAAAGACGCCAAACAGCTTGCCCGAGCGCGCCTGCTCGAAGCCGACGCCGTTGTCCGTCACCGAGATGGAGCAGCCGCCTTGCCCGTCGCGCTGCACGTCGACCTGAATGCGTGCCAGCGGCATAGCTCTCGTGAATTTGACGGCATTGGTCAGAGCTGCATCCAAAGCCAGCTCCAGCAGATGCGGATCGGCCTGCAGCTTTGGAGCCGCAGCAGGCAGACACCACTCGATGCGCCGGCCTTGCGTGCCCGCCTGCAGACGCTGGCGCAGACTGCCCAGCAAGCCCGACAAGTCCACGGGTTGCGGCTGCAGCACATGGCGCTGGGCCCGGGCCAGCTGCAGCAAGCCTTCGAACATGGCCGCCATGCGCTGGGCGGACTGGTCCATGGTCTGCAAAAAGCTGCGCGCCTCTTCGAGGTCCTCGACACCAGGGCCGGGGGACTGCAGCAATTCGGCAATCAACGGGTTGAAAGCCAGCAGATGGCGCAGCGGGGCCCGCAGATCATGCGAGACCGCATGCACCCATTCCTGCTGGGCCGTGCGCAAGGCGGCCAGCTCGGCCTCGCGTCTGGCCAGCAGCGCCAGCGCCTCGTCCAGCGTCCGAGGCACCTTGCTTTCAACAACTGGCTGCATGGGTTCCATCAGGCTTTGGGCAGCTTTTCGGGGCGCTTCCAGTTGCGGATGCTGACCTGCCTGCCGCGTCCGACCGTCAAGGCACCCACCTCGGTGTTCTTGGTCACGGTGGAGCCGCCGCCCACCGTGCCGCCGGCGGCAATGGTCACGGGAGCCACCAGCACGCAGTTGCTACCGATATGCACATCGGCCTCGATCACGGTACGGTGCTTGTTCACGCCGTCATAGTTGGCAGTGATGCTGCCTGCGCCATAGTTCACGCGTTCACCCACCGTGGCATCGCCCAGGTAGGCCAGGTGATTGGCCTTGGCGCCGTCGGCCAGGGTGGAGTTCTTCACCTCGACGAAGTTGCCGATATGCACTTCTCGACCCAGCTTGGCGCCGGGGCGCAGGCGGGCAAACGGTCCGATCAGCGCGCCCTGGCCCACTTCCACACCGGCCTTCTCGCCGTCGATGTGGGTGAAGGGATGGATCACGGCATCGTCGGCAATGCTCACATTGCTGAGATGGCAGTTGGCGCCGATCCTGGCGCCGACACCAATCGTCACCTTGCCGGCAAAGATGCAGTTCACGTCGATTTCCACATCCTGGCCGCAGCTCAGGCTGGCCTTGGTGCCGCGAGCATCGTCACGCAGGTCGAAGCGCGCAGGATCGGCCATGCGCACGCCCTGCTCCATCAGCTGACGCGCCTGGCGCAGCTGGTGCGCCCGCTCCAGCTCTGCCAGTTGCAGCGGACTGTTGACGCCTGCCACCTGCAGTGCATCGGCAATGCGGTGGCCCACCACGGGCACGCCGTCGGCCACGGCCATGGCGACGATATCGGTCAGGTAGTACTCGCCCTGGGCATTGTTGTTGTCGAGCCTGGCCAGCCATGCGGTCAGATGCCTGGCAGGCACGGCCATGATGCCGCTGTAGATCTCGGTGATGGCACGTTCGGTTTCGCTGGCGTCCTTTTGCTCGACGATGCGCTGCACCGTGCCGGCATCGTTGCGCACGATGCGGCCGTAGCCCGTGGGATCGGCCATGGTCACGGAGAGCAGCGCCATCTTGTCGCTGCCTGCGGCATCGAGCAGACCCTGCAGCGTGTCGGCCTGGGTCAGCGGCACATCACCCGACAGCACCACGACCAGGCCATCGTCCTTGAGCGCAGGCACGGCCTGCTGCACGGCATGGCCGGTTCCCAGCTGGGGCTCCTGGCGCACAAACTTCAGGTCCATGGAGCCATCCGCGCCATTGGCGGTGGTGATGGCAGCTTCCACTTCCGCAGCACCATGGCCCGTCACCACCACGGCCGAGCGCGCCTTGAGCTGCGCCGCGGTGTCCAGCACATGCTGCAACAGGGCGCGACCGGCCAGCTTTTGCAGCACCTTGGGATGGCGGCTTTTCATGCGGGTGCCTTTGCCGGCAGCCATGACGACGATGTCCAGAGGTGCAGTCATATTGATTTGTGGGATGAAAACCGCCTGATTATCGACCCATAGCCGACGTCGGCAACTGCAAGCGCGGGCAACAGTGGCTGCAAACGCCTTATGCTTGCCCTGCCATGCCTCATGCCACCACCAGCCCCACTCCGCTGCTTCGTACCCGCGCCATCGGTGCCGGCCATCTGCGCGCCTTTCTGGCCGTGGCCCGGCACCTGAACTTTCGAGCCGCAGCGGACGAGCTGGCGCTGACCCAGTCCGCTGTCAGCCGCCAGATCCAGTCGCTGGAAGACGAGGTGGGCATCCCGCTGTTCCTGCGCCATTCGCGCGCCGTGGAGCTGACCGGGGCCGGTGCCCAGCTGCTGCATGCGGCGCAACCCGCACTGGAGTCGATCGACGCCACGGTGCGCCAGATCCGCCAGACCGTGGGCCGCAAGAGCGTGGCCATCACCACCTGGGCCAGCTTTGCCGCCATGTGGCTGATTCCGCGTCTGGAGGCGTTCCAGCGCGCCCATCCCGATATCGACATTCGCATCGACACGGGCGACGCAGTGGTGGATCTGGAAACCACCGATGTGGACCTGGCCATACGCTACAGCGCCGGCGTCTCCGATGCCTCGGCAAAGGCCCTGTTCGGTGAAGAGCTGGTGCTGGTCGCCAGCCCCACCTTACTCAGAAGCGGCCCTGCCGTGCGCAGCCCCGCCGATGCGGCCCACTACACGCTGATTGAAACCGGCGACGTACATCGCATGCCCCAGCTGGAGTGGCTGAGCTGGCAGCGCTGGTTTGCCGCCAACGGCTGCGACCAGCTGCAGCCGCCGCGCTGGCTGTACTTCAACTACGCCCACCAGATCGTGCAGGCCGCGCTGGCCGGCCAGGGCCTGGCCATCGCGCGCCTGCCGCTGGTGGCCGATGCGCTGGCGGCCGGCAGCCTGATCGAGGTATTGCCCGAACATCGCCTGGCGTCGCCGCTGTCGTACTGGCTGCTGCAAGGCCCGCGCAGCAGCGAGCGACCCGAGGTACAGGCTTTCTGTCAGTGGCTGATGGAGCAAGCCCGCCAGACACGCGACGCCATGCGGGGCGCGGGCGAGCCGACCCCATAAAAAAAGAGAGCTGCCAACGCTTGATCCACCTTTGTTTCAAATACAAAATGAATTGAAACGTAGATGTATCAAGCGTAAGAAGCTCTCATTTTGATGACTGATACCTTCGACAGACCATGTCGGCAAGGACGGCGCCTTGCCCTGTTGCGCGCAGCGGTGACGCGCCGCTCAGCTCAGCGTGACACGCGCAAACTTGCGCTTGCCCACCTGCAGCACAAAGGTGCCGGCATCCAGCTTCAGTGCGCGGTCGCTGATGACGTTGCCGTCGATGCGCACGCCGCCGCCATCGATCAGGCGGTTGGCTTCGCCGGTCGATGCAGCCAGATTGGCCTGCTTGACCAGCGCACCAATACCCAGCGGAGCACCGGGCAGGTTGATTTCAGGGATGTCATCGGGGATGCCGCCCTTGGAGCGGTTGATGAAATCCTGCTCGGCCGCCTCGGCCGCCGCTGCGCTGTGGAAGCGTGCGGTGATTTCCTTGGCCAGGGCCACCTTGGCATGCTTGGGGTTGCCGCCGGCCTCGATCTCGGCCTTGAGCGCGGCGATATCGGCCAGGCTCTTGAAGGACAGCAGGGTGTACCAGTCCCACATCAGCTCGTCCGAGATCGACAGCACCTTGGCGAACATGGTGTTGGCGTCCTCGGTGATGCCGATGTAGTTGTTCTTGGACTTGGACATCTTGTGCACGCCATCCAGGCCCACCAGCAAAGGCATTGTGAGCACACACTGCTGCTCCTGACCATACTCGGCCTGCAGATGTCTGCCCATCATCAGATTGAACTTCTGATCGGTGCCGCCCAGCTCCAGATCGGACTTGAGCGCCACCGAGTCATAGCCCTGCAGCAGCGGATAGAGAAACTCGTGCAGGCTGATGGAGCTGCCGTCGGTGAAGCGCGTATGGAAGTCGTTGCGCTCCATCATGCGCGCCACCGTGTACTTGGCCGACAGCTGGATCATGCCGCGCGCGCCCAGCTGGTCGCACCACTCGCTGTTGTAGCGCACCTCGGTCCTGGCCGGGTCCAGCACCTTGGCGGCCTGGGTGTAATAAGTCTCGGCGTTGGCCTTGATCTGCTCGGCCGTCAGCGGCGGACGCGTGGAGTTGCGGCCCGAAGGGTCGCCGATCAGCGTGGTGAAGTCGCCGATCAGAAAGATCACCTGATGACCCAGGTCCTGCAGCTGGCGCATCTTGTTGAGCACCACGGTGTGCCCCAGGTGGATGTCGGGAGCTGTCGGGTCCAGGCCCAGCTTGATGCGCAGGGGCACACCGGTGGCTTCGGACCTGGCCAGTTTCTGGACCCACTCGTCCTTGGGCAGCAGCTCATCGACTCCACGCAGAGTGACTTCCAGCGCCTGGTTCACTCTGTCGGTCACGGGAAAACTTGTAACAGCAGATTGATTCATAAGGGTTTTTCGGCAGGCGAGGTAGGACGCGGCCGATATACTTGGAGGTTTGGTGTTACGGTCAATTCTAGACTGCTCCCTCATAAAGACCTCTTTGGATGGACTTATGGCACGGTAGAGCTGCTGGAGACGTGTCAGTCGTAACAAATACCAACTCCACCGACACGCTTTCCCAAGGATTTGATGTTTTGATGACTGGCTTGAAAAATGCCGGCGGTGCTCTGATCGCACGGCTGACATCGGCTCTGCAAAAACACCCCAAGCGCGCCACGGCCGCGCTGGCGACTGTTTTGCTGACCGGTGGCAGCGGTGCCTTTGCAGTGGCCAGCCTGGGGCCCGACCCCGCCGACCTTCCCGTACGCACACTGACCGAACCCGTCACCTCCCTGGCCGCCGGCCAGGATCTGGCCGATCTGACGGATCTGCAGTCCTTCTCCCTCTACCGTTCCGAATACACCCGTGCCAACGACACGACCGAGTCGCTGCTGCAGCGCCTTGGCATTGCCGATCCGCAGGCCGCAGCCTTCATGCGCAGCAACGATGCCGTGCGCCAGAACGTGCTGGGTCGCGCCGGCCGCCTGGTGTCCGCCGAAACCACGCCCGACCAGCAACTGAGCCAGCTGACCGTGCGCTGGGCTCCTGGCGAAGATGGCAGCTTCCAGCGCCTGACCGTGGAGCGCGTGGACGGCAAGCTGCAATCCAAGATCGAGACCGGCAAGCTCACGGCCAGCCCGCGTCTGGCCGGTGGCGTGATTCGCTCCTCCTTCTTTGCCGCCACGGATGCCTCCGACATTCCCGACAGCATCTCCATGCAGATGGCCGACATCTTCCAGGGCGAGCTCGACTTCCGCCGCGGCCTGCGCAAGGGTGACCGATTTGCGGTGGTCTATGAATCGCTGGAAGCCGATGGCGAGCCACTGCGTGCCGGCCGCGTGCTGAGCACCGAGTTCTACAACAATGGCAAGTCGCATCAGGCCATGTGGTTCCAGGAAGCCGGCAAGAAGGGCGCCTACTACACGCTGGACGGCAAGAGCCTGCGCCAGGCCTATCTGAACTATCCCGTGGAGTTCTCGCGCATCAGCAGCGGCTTCTCCATGCGGGTCCACCCCATCCAGAAAACCTGGCGCGCTCATCTGGGCACCGACTTTGCGGCTCCCACCGGCACCAAGGTGCGTACCGTGGGCGACGGCGTCGTGTCCTTTGCCGGCGTGCAGAACGGCTACGGCAATGTGATCTTTGTCGACCACGCCAACCAGCACACCACCGTCTATGCCCACCTGAGCCGCATTGACGTCAAGCGCGGTCAGCGCGTGGACCAGGGCGACATCATCGGCGCCGTGGGCTCCACGGGCTGGGCCACCGGCCCTCATCTGCACTTCGAGTTCCGCGACAAGGGCGAGCAGCGCGATCCGCTGACCATTGCCCAGATCACCGACGCCGCCCAGCCCATCTCCAAGGCCGCCCGCCCGGCCTTCGAGCAGCAGGCCGCGCAGATGCGCATCGAACTCAACGCCGGCACGCAATCGTATGCCGTGGCCAGCGCGCGCTGAGCCAGCGTCGCCATGCACACCAAGGGCTGCAGATTGCAGCCCTTTTTCATTTGCGCATGAAGATCGTTGGCAGCGCCCATCAGACATGCACCGAACGCTACAGCTAAGATAGTAAAACCGTAAGCCTACCTTCCGATCTGCCATGCCCAATGCCATTGAACAAGCCGCCCAAAGCCCTCTCTATATCGGCCTGATGTCCGGCACCTCGCTGGATGGCGTCGATGGGGTTCTCGTGGACTTCAGCCGTGGCACCCAGGTGCTGCAACATGCCAGCTGCAGCTTCGGCGCGGCATTGCGCGCCGAGCTGCTGGCCCTCAATACTGCCGACGGCCAGGATGAACTGCATCGCGCCGCCCTGGCCGCCAATGCACTGGTGCGCCACTATGCGCAGGTAGTGCAGCTGCTGCTGACCACTGCCGGCGCCCGGGCCGGGCAGATCGCCGCCATAGGTGCCCACGGGCAAACCGTGCGCCACCGCCCCCAGATGTTCGATGGCACGGGCTATACGCTGCAGCTCAACAACCCCGCCCTGCTGGCCGAGCTGACCGGCATCACCGTCGTCGCCGATCTGCGCAGCCGTGATCTGGCGGCGGGCGGTCAGGGTGCGCCACTGGTGCCGGCCTTTCACCAAAGCGTGTTCGGCAAGCCCGGGGAAACAGCCCTGGTGCTCAATATCGGCGGCATTGCCAATCTCAGCGTGCTGGGTGCCGACGGCTCGGTGCTCGGCTTCGATACCGGCACCGGCAATGCACTGATGGACGGCTGGTGCCTGCGCCATACCGGCAAGGGCTATGACGAGAGCGGCCGGTGGGCTGCCAGCGGCAAGGTCCTTCCCGAGCTGCTGGCCGCCATGCTGGGCGATCCCTATCTGGCCCAGGAGCCGCCCAAGAGCACGGGGCGCGATCTGTTTCACGCCGACTGGCTGGAGCGGCATCTGCAGCAGCATGCGGCGCAGGCCGCTGCGGTCGATGTGCAGGCAAGCCTTACCGAATTCACCGCCGCCAGTTGCGCCCATGCCGTCCGGCGTTTCGGCAGGGGCGGCACCGAACTGCTGGTATGCGGCGGCGGTGCACTCAATACCTATCTGATGCAACGCCTGGCCGCCTTGCTGCCGGGCGTGAAGGTGAGCTCCACGGCTGAGCGCGGCCTGCCACCGCTGGAAGTGGAAGCCGCTGCCTTTGCCTGGCTGGCACGCCAGTGCCTGCTGGGCCTGCCCGGCAATCTGGCCAGCGTGACGGGCGCCGGCGGCCCGCGCATTCTGGGTGCCATCCACCCCGCCTGAGACTGATAGCCGGCTGTCCTCCCGCCTGCAGGCTCAGGCCGCTACTGCGGCATCCGCCTGCAGCCTGTGCTGCACGGCCGGCAGATCGGGCAAGCCGAAATGGCCGCGCAGCGTGCTGCTCTGGTAGTCGCTGCGGAACAGCCCACGCTTGCGCAAAATGGGCACGACCTCGCTGGCAAACAGCTCCAGCTGCTGCGTGATCACCGGTGGCATCACATTGAAACCATCGGCAGCACCCGTGCGGAACCAGTCTTCGATCGTGTCCGCCACCTGCTCGGGCGTGCCGGCAATCGCAAGATGCCCGCGCGCGCCTGCCAGCCGCTTGAGCAGCTGACGCAGCGTGAGCCCGTCGCGCAGCGTGGTCTCCACATAGCCTATGGCGCGGCTCTTGGAAGCTTCCACCAGTGTGGGGTCCGGAAAGTCATCGCGCGTGAGGCGGCGGTCCAGCGGCAGGCCGCTGAAATCATGGCCACCAAAGCGGGCCGACAGACGTCCCAGCCCCACTTCGATGCTGGTCAGGCTGTCGAGCTCCTCCCACACCTGGCGGGCTTCGTACTCCGTGGAGCCGATCGCGGCGCTGATGCCCGGCAGGATCACGATATCCTCGGCCCGGCGCCCCAGCGCCCTCGCCTGTCCCTTGATATCGGCATAAAAGCCTTGCGCCGACTCCTTGCTGCCATGCGCCGTGAATATGGCCTCGGCCCATTGCGCGGCAAAGGCCCGGCCGGTATCGGACTGGCCGGCCTGCACCAGTACCGGACGGCCCTGGGGGCTGCCCGGCACATTCAGCGGTCCGCGCGTACGGATATGCGTGCCCGCATAGTTGACGGGGCGCACCTGGCCGATGTCCAGGTACTGGCCCGATGCGGCATCGTCCACCACCGCAGCGCCCGGAAAGCTGCGCCACAGCGCATCCACTGCGGCCACGAATTCCTCGGCGATGCGGTAGCGCTCGGCATGCTCGACATTCTGCTGCAGTCCGTAGTTTTCGCCGGCCCGAGGCAACCAGGAGGTCACGATATTCCAGCCTGCCCGGCCCTTGGACAGGTGGTCCAGCGTGGCGAACTGCCGCGCCAGCGTATAGGGCAGGCTGTAGGTGGTGGAAGCCGTTCCGATCAGCCCGATACGCTCGGTATGCTGCGCCAGCGCCGCCAGCAGCAGCAACGGCTCGAGCTGACCCGAAGAGGCCATTTGCCCGCTGTCGGGCCCGACCAGCCCGTCGGCCAGAAACACGGCATCGAACTTGGCGGCCTCGGCAATGCGGGCAGCATCCACATACAGTTGCAGGTCGGTCAGTGCCTTGGGATTGGCGCCGGGGTGACGCCAGGCACCTTCATGGTGGCCTCGCGTCATCAGAAACAGGTTCAGGTGTAGTTGTCGCGTCATGGCACAGCTTCTTTCAGACAAATTCGGCTTCCACACCCAGACTGCGCAGCAAGGTCGCGCGCAGCTGCATGAAAGCAGGGTGGTCGGGGCGCCGCGGATGGGCCAGATCCAGCGCATGGTCTTCGGCGATCTTTCCGTCCCTGAGCACCAGAATCCGGTCTGCCAGCAGCAGGGATTCATCCACATCGTGGGTGACCAGGATCACCGTCGGGCGCACGCGCTCCACCATGCGCCGCAGCAGGCCCTGCATGCGCAGGCGGGTCAGCGCATCGAGGGCACCAAAAGGCTCGTCGGCCAGCAGCACATGCGGCTCGCGCAGCAAGGAGCGGGCCAGTGCCGCGCGCTGCTTTTGCCCGCCCGACAAGCTGGCGGGCCAGGCCGCTGCCTTGTCTGCCAGCCCCACCTCGCGCAGCAACTGAGCTGCGGCAGGCCGGACAGCCTGGGCGTCCAGACCCAGCGTCAGGTTGTCCAGCACCGTCAGCCAGGGCAGCAGGCGCGAATCCTGGAACAGCACGGACACATTGCCGTGTGCAACCGCCGTCCCCGAACTCCGGGCCTCGACATCCAGACCGGCCAATGCGCGCAACAGCGTGGTCTTGCCGGAGCCCGACTCTCCCAGCAGCGCCACGAACTGCCCCGGCGCAATATCAAGCCCGAGGTCGTCGAGCACCTGCTTGCCATGAAAGCTGCGGCTGAAGCCATGCAGGTGCACAGCACCTGCCAATGATGGACGGTTCATGATCCCAGCGACCTCCGGTAGGACAGCACATGTGCCTCCAGGCGACGCACCGCCGCGTCGGAGAGCAGACCCAGCAGCGCGTAGATCAGAATGCCCACCACGATCACATCGGTCTGCCCCCAGTCGCGCGCACGGTTCATCAAGTAACCGATGCCGGTCTGCGTGTTGATCAGCTCCAGCACCACCAGCGCCGTCCAGCACAGCGAGACCGCCATGCGCAGGCCGACAAAAAAGCCTGGCAAGGCTCCGGGCAGGGCCACCTTGCGAATGAACTCGGCACGCGACAGTCCCAGCGTCTGCGCCAGCTCCACATGACCGATGTCTATGCTGCGCAGCGCTGCATGGGTGTTGATATAGATGGGAATCAGCACGGCGGTGAAGATGAGGAAGACCTTCATCGCCTCGCCTATGCCCAGCCAGATGATGGCCAGCGGAATCAGCGCCAGCGTGGGAACGGCCCGCTTGATCTGCACCAGGCCATCGATCAGGGCCTCGCCGGTGCGGCTCAGTCCGGCAGCCAGCGCCAGCAGCACGCCCACCACAATGCCCAGAAACAGCCCTGTGTAGGCGCGCCCGGCCGACGCCAGCAGATGCGGCAGCAGGCTTCCATCAAGGGCCATTTCATAGCCTGTGCGCAATGCCTGAGACGGTGCGGTCAGCGTCTCGGGCGAGAGATAACCCAGGCGCGATGCGGCCTCCCACAACAGCAACAGCAGGGCCGGCCCGGCCAGCAGCATGCCCGGCGACAGGCGGGCCGGCACCAGTGCCGGGGTCTTGCGGTCTGGCGCGGCAAGCGGCGCTCCGGTCTGAGACTGCCAGCCGGCCACGCGCGCTTCCAGAGGAATCGGAGTCATCACGGCAGCTCCTCAGCGATTGGCGACGATCACGCCGTCATAGCTCGCCACAAAGGAGTCCCTGGCATCCAGACGCCGGGGCAGGCTGCCGGCGCTGTGCAGGATGTCGATGAGCTTCTGATGATGAGGCTGGGCCTGTGCAGCGGTCTGGAACTCGAGCGGAGCCTGCGCCGCCTGTATGGCCGCAGCGCTCTCGGCATCGAGGCGCTGGAAGTTGCGCAGGTAATGCTGCTCCCATTCCTTGCGATGGGTATTGCTCCAGCGCCCCGCGCGCACGAAGGAGGCCAGGAATTCGCGAATGGCCTCGGCCTTCTGCGGATCGGCCAGCACCTCCGGACGGGCATAGATATAGGAGGTGGAAGGCAGCAGCTGACGCTCCAGGGGATCGGGCACCACACGCGCACCGATCTGCCTGGACAGCCGCGTGACATGCGGCTCGGCAATGGTGGCGACATCCACGGCGCGGGCGCGCAAGGCATCGTTGAGTTCGGCCACGCGCAGATGCACCAGCGTGACATCCTTGAGCGTCAGGCCCGCCCGGTTCAGGGCCTCGATCAGGAAAACCTGGCGCCCCGAGCCTTCGACATAGCTCACGCGCTTGCCACGCAGATCGCTCAGCCGCTCCACCCCGGCGCCGGCATGTTGCAGCAAACGATATTCCGCTCTGGCTCGGGTGAAGGTTGCGATGATGGGCAGGTTCACGCCTGCTGCACGCGCCTGGATGGGAGGTGTGTCTCCCACATAGGCCATGTCCAGCGCTCCGGCGCGGATGGCCTCGAAGATGGCCGGACCGCCGGCAAAATTGGGCAGCTCCAGCTGAAAGCCGGTCTTCTTGCGTTCGCCGCTGGCATCCAGCAGATGGCGAATCAGCTCGCTCTGGTCAGCGACGACCAGCCTGGTCTTGGCGTCCACCGCAGCATGCGCAGCACCGGTGATACCGGCTGCCGCCATTGCCAGCCATGAAGGCCCGGCCAGCAGAAATCGACGCTTGTCCACTTTCTTCTCCCATGTATGCAATGGGGCAGATGCTAGGGAGCCGTCGATCGATTCAAAAATATTGATTTCAAATTTGGAAACAACCAACTCATCCGAGCGCCGGTGCCGGTCCAGCGGACGCGCATGGATTTCGCTGTGCTGTCAGGCACTTAAGGCGGCAGGCGACCATCGAGGCCAGGCGCACGAACGCACCACAAGCCTTGATTCGGCAATATGCTCATGAAATCAATGTTGTTGAGGCCCGGGGAAATGAATGACCATCCGGGCGTCTGCCCATCAAGGCACAGGCCATCGGCAGGCCCGGCGCCCGCAATGCAAAAAGCAGCCCGACCCACCAGTAGCCGGACTGCTTTTCGCTTCTTGGATGTCCTGTCCGGCTGGCTCCTTCGAGCCATGCCGGGTTCGATCGGCGCCTGACGACTCAGTGACCGCCGACGTAGATGAACTTGAACAGGAACAGGGCAGCAATCACCCACATGATCCAGTGCACCTCCTTGACCTTGCCCGTGAACAGCTTGAGCACGGCATAGGTAATGAAGCCGAAGGCCAGGCCGTTGGCGATGGAGTAGGTGAAAGGCATCATCAGCGCGGTGACGACTGCCGGTATGGCTTCGGTGGTTTCATCCCACTGCACTTCCGTCAGGTCACGCAGCATCAGGCAGGCCACGAACAGCAGCGCAGGTGCGGTGGCATAGCCGGGCACGACACCGGCCAGCGGCGCGATGAACAGACAGGCCAGGAAGAGCATCGCAACCGTCAGAGCCGTCAGGCCCGTACGACCGCCAGCCTGCACACCGGCAGCGCTCTCCACATAGGCGGTGGTGCTGGAAGTACCCAGGATGGAGCCCACGAAAATCGCGCCCGAATCGGCCAGCAGCGAGCGGTTGAAACGCCCCATGCGCTCAGGCACCAGCAGGCCGGCGCGGCGCGCCACGCCCATCAGCGTGCCGGTGGCATCAAACAGCTCCACCAGGAAGAACACCAGCACCACGTTGAGGAAGCCCGTGGTCAGCGCCGTCTTGATGTCGAGCTTCATGAAGGTGGGCTCGATGGAGGGAGGCGCCGAGAAGATGCCGTGGAAGGTGTTGCCACCGAAGAAGAACGAGGCCACGGTCACGGCCAGAATGCCGATCAGCAATGCACCCGGCACCTTGAGACGGTCCAGCACCACGATCAGCAAGAAGCCCAGCAGCGCCATGATGACCTCGGGCTTGTGCAGATCGCCCAGCGTCACATAGGTGTTCTGGTCGGCAGCAACCACACCGGCGGTCTTGAGCGCGATCAGCGCCAGGAACAGTCCCAGCCCGACGGTGATGGACACACGTATGGACTGCGGTATGCCCTTGATGATGAGCTCACGCAGGCCCAGCATCGTGCAGATCAGGAACAGGCATCCCGAGACGAACACCGCCCCCAGGGCAGCCTCCCATGTATAGCCCATCTTGAGTACCACCACATAGGCAAAATAGGCGTTCAGCCCCATGCCCGGCGCCAGCGCAATCGGGTAGTTGGCATACAGCGCCATGATGGTCGACCCCAGCGCTGCGATCAGGCAGGTGGCGACAAAGACCGAGCCCTTGGGCATGCCCGCATCCCCCAGGATGGAGGGGTTGACGAACATGATGTAGGCCATTGAAAGAAAGGTCGTCAGCCCTGCGACCAGTTCCGTGCGCACATTGGTGTTGTGCTCCCTGAGTTTGAATATCCGCTCTGTCCAGTTCATTGCATAGTCTCCGTGTTGTTTTGCATGCGAGGCGCAACGCGAGGAACGCGCCCGGTCCTGCGCCGCCAAATGGACGGCGCAGCACATGGCCTTGCCCCGCGGCAAACAGCCATGACTCAAATGGCTGCCGCCCCGCAAGGCGACAACACCTGTGAGGAAAAACTAGCCAGTGTGCCCTTGAACGGCTTCCACTGCTCTGAGGATGGCCTCTGACGTGGCCGGTGCCTGCAGAGGCGGATTCGCCCGGTGCTCGCCGGCGGCGGACACCGCATCGCGAATCGCGAAGAACACCGAGAACGGCAGCAGCAGCGGCGGCTCGCCCACGGCCTTGCTGCGGTGGATGGAGTCTTCATAGTTGTCGCCCTCGAACAGGCGCACATTGAAGACCGGCGGGCAGTCATTGGCCGTGGGAATCTTGTAGGTACTGGGCGCATGGGTCGTGAGCTTTCCGGTTTGCGGATGCCAGACCAGCTCCTCGGTGGTCAGCCAGCCCATTCCCTGAATGAAGGCCCCCTCCACCTGACCCACATCGACGGCCGGGTTCAGCGAGCGGCCCACGTCATGCAGCACATCGGCGCGCAGCAGCTTCCATTCGCCCGTCAGCGTATCGATGACCACCTCGCTGACGGCCGCGCCATAGGCAAAGTAGAAGAAGGGGTGGCCCTTCATGCGCTTGCCGTCCCAGTGCAACCCGGGCGTCGCATAGAAGCCATCCGACCACAGCTGCACACGCTGCAGATAGGCTGCGCGCACCAGCTCGGCAAACGGCACATTCTGGCCATTGACCTGCACCGCATTGTTGGCAAAGCGCACGTCCCCGGCGTCGCCGCCATGCAGGCGTGCAGCGCATTCGGCCAGACGCTCGCGCAGCTGGCGTGCGGCATCCTGTGCGGCCTTGCCGTTGAGGTCGGCTCCCGTCGAGGCCGCCGTGGCCGAGGTGTTGGCCACCTTGCTGGTATCGGTGGCCGTCACGCGCACATTCTCGAAGGCTACGCCCAGCTCATGCGCCACCACCTGCGCCACCTTGGTGTTCAGGCCCTGGCCCATTTCGGTGCCGCCATGGTTCACGAGAATCGAGCCATCGGTATAGATATGGACCAGTGCGCCGGCCTGGTTGAAGTGGGCCACATTGAAGGAGATGCCGAACTTCAGCGGCGTCAGCGCCAGGCCGCGCTTGAGCACGGCA
The DNA here is from genome assembly GCF_008121565.1 of Comamonas sp. Z3. Lineage (NCBI taxonomy): Bacteria > Pseudomonadati > Pseudomonadota > Betaproteobacteria > Burkholderiales > Comamonadaceae > Comamonas > Comamonas sp. Z3. The sequence continues at coordinate 78,604 of NZ_VOQU01000002.1, read as the reverse complement.
CTGCCGGCGTTGAAGGCATTCACGGCCGCACGGCGCGCACGGTAGTCGCTGGACTCCTCCAGCTCGGCCACCAGCTCGTGAATCACGTTATCGGTCACGACCTGCTCATAGGGCGTGATGTTGCGCTCGCCCTTGCCGTAGAAGTTGACGCGCCGCACATCGAGCGGATCGCGCCCCAGGCTGCGCGCCACCGTATCCAGAATGTTCTCGATGGCAATCGCGCCCTGCGGTCCGCCAAAGCCACGGAAAGCCGTGTTGCTCTGGGTGTTGGTCTTGCCCATGTAGCCGTGCATGAGCACATCGGGCAGCCAGTAGGTATTGTCGAAATGGCACAGCGCACGCGTCATCACCGGCGCCGACAAATCGGCAGAGTGACCGGCGCGCGAGACCATGGAGATCTCGGCTCCCAGCACGCGGCCTTCATCGTCATAGCCCACTTCGTACTCATACCAGAAGCAGTGACGGCGACCGGTGATCATGAAGTCGTCGTCGCGGTCCAGGCGCAGCTTGACCGGCTTTTGCAGCCGGGTCGCCGCCACGGCCGCCACGCAGGCGAACAGCGCCGACTGCGACTCCTTGCCGCCGAAGCCGCCGCCCATGCGCCGGCATTCCACATGCACGCTGTGTGAAGCCACGCCCAGGGCATGCGCCACCAGGTGCTGCATTTCGCTGGGATGCTGGGTGGAGCAGTGAATATGTACGGCTCCGTCTTCCTTGGGCGTGGCGTAGCTGATCTGCCCTTCCAGATAGAACTGCTCCTGCCCGCCCACATCGAAGGAGCCCTTGAGGCGGTGCGGCGCGGCATCCATGGCGGCGCGCGCGCCGCCTTCGCGGGTGCTGCGCTCCAGGTGCATGGGCGGCATCACGTACTGGCCCAGCTCATGGGCCTGGCGCGGCGTCAGCACGGGCGGCAGCTCGCTGATGGTGGCGGCCGCCTTGGCCAGGGCCGCAGCACGCCTTGCCGCGTCGCGCGAGCGGGCAATCACGGCGAACAGGGGCTGGCCCACGTAGCGGATCTCGCCGTCGCAGAGGATGGGGTCGTCATGAATGATGGAGCCGCAGTCGTTGACGCCGGGAATATCGGCTGCCGTGATCACCTCCACCACTTCGGGCATGGCGCGCACGGCCTCCAGCGCCAGCGCCGTCAGACGGCCATGGGCCACGGGCGAGAGCCCCAGGGCGCAGTGCAGCGTGCCTTCCAGCTCGGGCAGGTCGTCGATATAGGCGGCCTCGCCGGCCACATGCAGGTGTGCGGACTCGTGCTTGCGGCTGACACCCACGCGGGCACCCTGGTCATGGGCCTTAGCCTCGGTCACTTCGTCGATGCGATAGGCCTGGTTCTTGCGGTAGTCGGCAAAGGCTTCTGCCACCAGTTCATTCGTCAGTTCATGGGGGTGGTTCATTTCAGACTCCTTGCTCCACGGCAGCAGGAACAACATGGGGCATCACGCTCCAGACACTGGTCGCCTCGGTACTTTGCGGCTGATCGGCGCGCGTTTCCAGCCACAGACGCTGGATCAGGTTCTGCGCCACCTTGAGACGGTAGTCGGCGCTGGCGCGCATATCGCTCATGGGCTTGAAATCCTGGGCCAGCGCGGCCTGTGCGGCCTTCACGTTCTCCGGGCTCCAGGGCTTGCCCAGCAGGGCCGCTTCGGCTGCCGCCGCTCTTCTGACCGTGGCCGCCATGCCGCCAAAGGCCAGTCGGATGGATTGCACGATCTCGCCATCGAGCTCGATGGCAAAGCCGGCGCACAGGGCCGAGATATCGCAGTCGAAGCGCTTGCTGATCTTGTAGCCACGCACCTGGCGCTGCATGGCCGCCAGCGGCACCGCCAGGGCCTGCACGAACTCGCCCGCCTCCAGCTGGTTCTTCATATAGTCCAGATAGAAATCCGTCAGCGGCATGCGGCGCACACGCTCGCCCTTGCGCAGCTCGATCTGGGCATCCAGCGCCATCAGCACCGGCGGCGAATCGCCGATCGGCGAGCCGTTGGCCACATTGCCGCCCATGGTCCCCGCGTGGCGGATGGGTGTGGAGGCAAATCGCAGCCAGACATCGGTCAGGCTGGGCCAGCGCTGCACCAGCGCACTCCAGGCCGATTCCAGCGAAGCCCCGGCGCCGATATACAGCTCGCCGCCCTCGGCATCGGGCCGTACTTCGATGCGCTTCATCTCGGCCACATCGCCGACGTAAATCATGTCGCCCAGGTCGCGGAACTGCTTGTTGACCCAGAGCCCCACATCGGTGGAGCCTGCCACGATGCGCGCCTTGGGCTTGGCCTCGCACAGGCTGGCCAGATCTGCCAGCGTGCGCGGAGCGTGGAAGAAGTCGGTGCGCAGGCCCTGGGGGGCCGCATAGTTCAGACCCGCGTCGCCGGCCTCGGCCTGCAGGCCTTGCAGCGCAGCCACCACGGGCGCCGTATCCAGTCGCACCGCCGGCAGGTCGAACATGCGCTGACCGGCATCGAGAATCGGGCGATAGCCCGTGCAGCGGCACAGGTTGCCCGAGAGTTCGTCGGCCAGCTGCTGGCGCGTGGGCTCGCTGCCCTGCTGCTGGTGATGCTCATAGGCCGACCACAGCGTCATCACGATGCCGGGCGTGCAGAAGCCGCATTGCGAACCATGGCACTCCACCATGGCCTGCTGTACCGGATGCAGGCTTTGCGGGCCTGCAGGCTTGCCGGCGCAGGCAGACTTGCCCGCGCACTGGCTCTTGAGGTCTTCCACCGTGAACAAGGCCTTGCCATGCAGGCTGGGCAGGAATTGAATGCAGGCATTGACGGTCTGCAGGCGCAGGCCGTTGACGGCCTGCTCGTCGCCGGCTTCGGCCAGCTCGCCGATGACTACCGTGCAGGCACCGCAATCGCCTTCGTTGCAGCCTTCCTTGGTGCCCGTGCAATGGGCATCCTCGCGCAGCCATTGCAGCACGGAGCGTGTGGGGTGCGGGCCTTGCACTTCCACCACCTCGCCACGGTGGAAGAAGCGTATCGGTTGAGAGTTCTGACTGGTGCTCATGATCGTGGGACTGGGTGAGATTGAATGCCTGCATGCAAGATGCATTCCAAACGCAGCATTCGTCAAGATCGAAGGCTACGCCTGCAGGGGCAGCTTCTCATATGGACGCGCTCATAGGGGCTATGTAGTGCGTCATATATCCATGACCAAAATCAAGGGTGAACCCGTACAAAACCCCGTTTCCTACGGGTAAGTCCCAGGAAGTGGAAGCCGAGTCACGCTCCCCTATCAATAGCTAATAGCGCCTTCCAATAAACAATTTCATAGATAAAACTATCTGAAATCGTTTATTGACAATCGCTGCAAGCTATCAAATTTTCAGGCATCGCCACCATCCGGAGCCGGGCGTACAGGCTCGTCGACATCGAGCTGGCTGAACACCAGCGTGGCCGCCAGCGTCATCAAGGCCACCGTCACAAAGGTGGCGCGGATGGCCTGCATGCGCTCGTCGCTGTGCGCCGGCCACATATCGCTGAAGCCCGTCAGCAAGGCTCCGGCCAGGGCCACGCCCATGCTCATGGCCAGCATCTGCACCATGGACAGCAGGCTGTTGCCGCTGCTGGCCGACTCGCCCTCCATATCCTTGAGCGTGACCGAATTCATGGCCGAGAACTGCATGGAGTTGAAGCCACCGAAGATGAACAGCTGCACCAGCAGCAGCCAGACCGGCGTGCCCGGCACCACCAGCCCGAACGAAGCCAGCATGAGGGCCAGCATCACCGAGTTGACCTGCAGCACGCGCTTGTAGCCATGGCGCTGCACCGTGCGCACCGCGATGCGCTTGACCAGCATGCTGCCGGTGACCGTGGCCAGCATCATCAGACCCGCGTTCATGGGCGACATCTTGAGGCCGACCTGCAGCATCAGCGGGATCAGGAACGGCGCGGCGCCGCTGCCGAAACGGGTGAACAGATTGCCCAGCAGGCCCACGCGCAGCGAGCGCACCTTGAACAGGCCCGGCGCAAACAGCGGCTCATCCACGCGCAGCGCATGCATCCAGTAGCTGGCCAGGCTGGCCAGACCGAACACCATGAGCACCACCACCAGCGCCATGCCCAGCCCCATGCCGGACAGGCCGTCCAGCGCGATGGAAATGGCCACCATGCCGAAGGCCAGCATGGCGTAGCCCGTACCGTCAAAACGGTGCACGGCCACGGGCGCGCTGCGCGGGAACCAGCGCCAGGTGGCCCACAGGCCGATAAGGCCCACGGGCACATTGATCCAGAAGATCCAGTGCCAGCTGGCGTACTCCACCATCCAGCCGCCCAGGGTAGGCCCCAGCAACGGCCCGACCTGGCCGGGAATGGCAATAAAGCTCATGGCGCGAATGAACTCGCCACGCGGATAGGTGCGCAGCACGGCCAGCCGCCCCACGGGCAGCATCATGGCGCCCCCCACGCCCTGCACCACGCGTGCCGCGATCAGAAACGGCAGGCTGGGCGAGAGCGCACACAGCACCGAACCCAGCACAAACAGGCCGATCGCCCAGCCATAGACACGGCGCGTGCCAAAGCGGTCGGCCACCCAGCCCGTGGCCGGAATCAGCATGGCCGTGGTCAGCGCATAGGCCACGATGACCGACTGCATCTTCATCGGGCTCTCGCCCAGCTCGGTCGCCATGGCCGGCAACGCCGTGTTGAGAATGGTCGCGTCCAGCGACTGCATGAAAAAGCCGATGGCCACTAGCCACAGCAGTCTTTCTTTGTGGGGGGCACTATGGTGCGCGGCGGGCATCTCACCCATGGGCAGCTCCGGAACAAGGCGGCACGGCAATAAAAAAGCCGCTGACTCGCAGCGGCTTAAGCAATATGCGAACGCCAGACCAGAGCGGCCGGCGCGCAGACAATCATCCGACTCAGACCGAGAAGCTGGAGCCGCAACCGCAGGTGGTCGAGGCGTTGGGGTTCTTGATCACGAACTGGGCGCCCTGCAGATCTTCCTTGTAGTCGATCTCGGCGCCCACCAGATACTGATAGCTCATGGAGTCGATCAGCAGCGAGACACCGTTCTTGGTCATGGTGGTGTCGTCGTCGTTGGTGATCTCGTCGAAGGTGAAACCGTACTGGAAACCGGAGCAGCCACCACCTTGCACAAAAACGCGCAGCTTCAGATCGGGATTGCCTTCTTCGGCGATCAGGTCGGCCACCTTGGCAGCAGCGCTGTCGGTGAAGACGATGGGGGAAGGCATTTCGGTGGTCGTGGTTTCAGCAACGGCGCTCATGGCATTACTCCGTAGTTTCTTGATTGCCTGAAATGGTACAGCAAGGGGCTCGGGAATACCGGCCGTATCTCTTTGTCGCCAGTGCAAGTGGGGGCTTTGCGCAAGCGCTGGACAAGGCTGCGGCCGCCCATGAAAAAAACCGCCAGGAACTTGCATTCGAGGCGGCTTTTCCTGAAAAGACTCCGCAGAGTCTTTCCTGCAGGGGAAACGGATTAACGCTTCGAGAACTGCTTGGCGCGGCGTGCGGAGTGCAGACCGACCTTCTTACGTTCGACTTCACGAGCGTCGCGAGTCACGAAGCCGGCTTGGCTCAGTGCAGGCTTCAGAGCTGCGTCATAGTCGATCAGGGCACGGGTGATGCCGTGACGGGTTGCACCGGCTTGACCGGATTCGCCGCCGCCATGGACGTTCACTTGAATGTCGAAAGTCTCCAGGTTCTCAGTCAGAACCAGGGGTTGCTTTGCGATCATGATGGAGGTTTCGCGACCAAAGTACTGCTGAATGTCCTTGCCATTCACAGTAATCTTGCCGGAGCCCTTCTTCAGAAACACGCGAGCGACGCTGGACTTGCGACGGCCTGTGCCATTGTTCCAATCACCAATCATCTAGGTCTCCTTAGATTTCCAGAGCCTTAGGCTGCTGTGCGGTATGGGGGTGCTCAGCACCGCCGTAAACCTTCAGCTTCTTGATCATGGCGTAGCCCAGAGGACCCTTGGGCAGCATGCCCTTGACGGCCTTCTCGAGAGCACGGCCAGGGAACTTGGCTTGCAGGTCGCGGAAGTTGGTAGCAGTGATGCCACCGGGGAAACCGGAGTGACGGTAGTACACCTTGTCCAGGTTCTTGGTACCAGTGACCTTGAGCTTGGAGGCGTTGATGATGACGATGTAGTCACCGGTGTCAACGTGAGGTGTGTAAATGGCCTTGTGCTTGCCGCGCAGACGGAGTGCCACTTCGCTGGCGACACGTCCGAGCACCTTATCGGTGGCGTCAATCACAAACCACTCGTGTTGCACCTCAGCGGGCTTTGCGCTGAATGTAGACATGAGTTTTCTCTTTCAAGAGGGTTTGGCGGTCCCTTTTCCGCGGTCGGTGCTTCTTCTTGAAAAAGACAGGTCTTTTAAAGGAAGCCTCTTAGGCGGGGTTACTCGGACCCATTTAAACTTGGCCCAAGCCTTCGCCGCGGGAACCATAAAATCGCTGCGAAGCCCGCCATTATACAAAAACGCCAGAATCTGCGTGTTTTCGTGCAGCAGCCTGTTGTGAAACAGCCCCCAGTGCCTGTTTCTCCCTCTGCACCCAGGCGCCGACAGCCTTTAAAGACCACAGGGTAAAAAGTGCTGTTCCCCTCTTGCCCTGCTGGTTACCATCCATCTCTATGTTCAGTTACCGCCACGCCTTCCATGCAGGCAATCACGCCGATGTGCTCAAGCACACCGTTCTGATTGCCACCGTGCAATACCTCACGCAAAAAGAGGCTGCGCTGACGGTGCTCGACACCCACGGCGGAGCGGGCCTGTACCGCCTGGACGGCGACTACGCCAGCAAGAGCGGCGAAGCCGAAGAAGGCGTGCTGCGCCTAGCTGCCGCAAAGGAGGCCGAGCTGGCCCCGGTGCTGCAGGACTATCTGCAGATGGTGCGCCGCTTCAACCGGGGCAATGCCATCCGCAACTACCCCGGCTCGCCCTTCATCTCACAGGCACTGCTGCGCGGCCATGACCGCCTCAAGGCCTTCGAGCTGCACCCCACGGACATGCGTTCGCTGACCGGCAACATGGCCCAGCTGGAAGCCAGGCGCCAGGTCGCCATCCTGCACGAGGATGGCTTCGAAGGCGTGAAGAAATTCCTGCCTCCGCCTTCGCGCCGCGCATTGCTGCTCTGCGATCCGAGCTACGAATTGAAGACCGACTACGGCCGCGTGCTGGATATGGTGGCGGACAGCCTCAAGCGCTTTCCCACAGGCACTTACGCCGTCTGGTACCCCATCATCCCGCGCCCGGATGCCCATGATCTGCCCAAGCGGCTCAAGACCATAACCACCAAGGCCGGCAAGAGCTGGCTGCATGCCACGCTCACGGTCAAGAGCAACAAGACCTCCGAACGCGGCGGCCTGCCCGCCAGCGGCATGTTCCTGATCAACCCGCCGTTCAATCTCAAGGATCAGCTCAAGCCCGCCATGCCGCAGCTGGTCAAGCTGCTGGGTCAGGACAGCAACGCAGGATTCACGCTGGAGTCTGGCGGCTGATTGCGCGGCTGCGGGTCGGCCCTTGCCGGCCCTCTGCAGTCCAGGCGCACCAGCTTTGCAGGCGATGCGCCGCCCTCAACCAGCAATAATGGTTCAGCGCTTGCGCTTGGCGGTCTGTGACACCTTGCGGGTGGGCTGCCTCGCGGACGCCGCGCGCGTCTTGGCGGTGGCAGCGCCCAGCGCCACGCTGGGGTGACGCTTTCGGCTCGACGCATTGAGCGTGGCCGGGCATTCGTCTTCGTCGGCCTCCAGCTGCCACAGCTCCACGGGCTTGATGCCCAGGCCCAGCATGCCCAGCTCCTGGGCTGCAGCCTTGCTCAGGTCGATGACGCGACCGGGCGCGAAGGGGCCGCGGTCATTGATACGCACCACCACGCTCTTGCCGGTCACGGAGCTGCGCACGCAGACACGCGTTCCGAAAGGCAGGGTCTTGTGCGCTGCCGTCATGTCCATGCTGTCGAAGCGCTCGCCGCTGGCCGTCTTGCGGCCATGGAACTGCTCGCCATACCAGGAGGCCAGGCCCGCCTGGTCGCTTTCACGCGGAGGGCTCAGTTCGTACTTGTTGCTGTCTTCGGGCAGGTCTGCCTTGTCGGCATCCGCAGGCTTGTTGGCCTTGACGCCCAGGCCTTTGTCGCGATAGTTGCTGCGCGCATAGGCATCGGGAAGCAAGGGAGCGGAGACCGTGGGCTGCGCTCCCTTTTTTCGGGGCTGGCTCTGAGTGACGGTGGCCTGTTCCTCGGGCTTTTCCGGCAGTGGAGCACAGCCGGCCATGGTCGCGGTAACGACGGCAAGACCTATCCACTGACAACAACGCAAGCGCCAAAATTTCGGTTGCACGGGCGCAATCTCCTTGAAAGCTCAAGTGAGAGCCGCCCAAGACCGGCCGCCTCGCGGCCGGCAAGCTTTTGGCTTACAGACCCAGACGGTCGCAGATCTCCAGAGTGGCGACGCTCTGGTTCATCGTATAGAAGTGCAGCCCGGGAGCCCCCTGGCTGCGCAACTGCTCGCATAGATGAGTCACGACATCCAGACCGAACGCACGAATGGAAGCGGTGTCATCTCCGAACGTCTGCAGACGCAGACGAATCCAGCGCGGAATCTCGGCACCACATGCATCCGAGAAGCGCATCAGCTGTGTAGAGCTGGTAATCGGCATGATTCCTGGCACGACCGGCACGTCGAGCCCCAGAGCCCTCACCTCATCGACAAAGCGCATGTATGCGTCGGCATTGTAGAAGTATTGCGTGATGGCGGAATCTGCACCAGCGCGCACTTTAGCAACAAATGCGTCCAGATCGCTGCGAGGGGACTTTGCTTGAGGGTGAGTTTCGGGATAGGCGGCAACTTCGATGTGAAACCAGTCGCCGAACTCCTGGCGCACGAAAGCCACCAGATCGCTGGCGTACTGGAACTCGCCGCCCAGGCCGTAGCCGCTGGGCAGGTCACCGCGCAAGGCGACGATGCGCTTGACGCCCATGGCCTTGAGTTCGTTCAGCTCGGCGCGCACTTTTTCATGCGTGGCGCCGATGCAGGAGAAGTGCGAGGCCGCGCCCACCCCCTCGTTCTGGATGTCGCGCACCATGGTGAAGGTGCCGGCCTGGGTGGAGCCGCCCGCACCATAGGTCACGGAACAGAACTCGGGCTTGCGCGCATACAGGGCCTGGCGCACGCCCACATGCTTGGCAGCGCCTTCGGGCGTCTTGGTGGGGAAAAACTCGAAGCTGACGGGAAAGCTCATGGCGGTCTATGTCTCTGAATCCTGGGTCATGGGCGGGCTCCGATGGCTCGGCACCCGCCACGCTCTTGTGCTCAGCGCTGCTTGCGCTTTCTACTCAACGCTCGTTTCGCTTTTTCTGCTTGCTGCGGGCCGGGCCGGGCTGGCCGAAGCTGGCCACCTCGGGGTCTTCATACAGCTCCTGCTTGGCGCGCTGGGCCTTGATGTCGGCACGCGAAGGGCGCTTGGCGGCCGCCTTGACGGCCGGCCTGGCCGCAGCCGCTTCGTCTGCAACGACAGGGGCCGGAGCCTTGACTTCAGCGCCCTGCTGGGCCCAGACAAAGAATTCGTGATTGCCGTCGCCGCCTTCTATCGGCGAGTCCAGCCATTGCCTGACGCTCAGCCCCAGATCGCCGAGGCAGTCGCGAATGCGCTTTTCGACCTCGGCGTACAGGGCCGTGTCGCGCACGATGCCGCCCTTGCCGATCTGGCCGGGCTGCAGCTCGAACTGCGGCTTGACCAGCATCAGCAGCTGGCCATGGGGCTTGAGCAGCTGCACCACGGCAGGCAGCACCAGGGTCAGCGAGATAAAGGACAGATCGCCGGTCACGAAATCAAATGCCGGGGTGATATCGATATTCTCGGTGCCGGGCTTGCGGCGCAGTTCCACCGGAGCCAGACCTTCGGCCCGGGCCTTGGCCTTGGCGGCGCGCTCGGCCTTGAAGCTCTCGACATCCTGCTCCTTGGCATCGTCGCTGTCGTCATAGTCCTCATCGACCTGACCGCCGTTGCGCATCCAGGCATAGGGGGCGACGGGCTGGGTGTCGTTGTCCTCTTCTTCCTCGATGACTTCGCACAGCGCCTCGTCGCAGGCCTTCTCCAGCAGCTCGGGCGTCAGCGCGCGGGCGTTGAAGCCCTCGACGCAGACCACGCGCTCGTCATTCTTCAGGCGCTCGTGCAGCTGGCCGTGGCCCACGTCGAGGCCGATGACCTGTGTCGCACCGGCCTGCAGCAGGCAATCGGTGAAGCCGCCCGTGCTCTGGCCCACGTCCAGGCAGCGCAAGCCCTTGACGCTCAGGCCGGTCGCGGCCAGCGCGCCTTCGAGCTTGAGCCCGCCGCGCGAGATGTATTTGGCCTCGGCGGCGTCCAGCAGCTGCAGCTCGGCACCGGCAGGAATGTCATCGCCGTTCTTGGCCACTTTCTTCCAAGGCGCCAGCGGCGTCAGCCGCCACTCCACACCCGAGGCGATCAGGCGCTGGGCCTGGGAACGGGTGGCAGCATGACCTGCTTCAACCAAAAAAACATCTGCGCGCATAGCGTCGCTTCCTTTGAAATAAACCGGTGCCAGGCGCTGCACGGCGTGCAACGGGCAAAAGAAATCTTTTTTAGATAGCTGCTTGCGTTCGTCTTGCTTGAGATTCAGATAGATATCTATCTGAAATCATTACCTAACAAGCGCAAGCAGCTATCAAATAAATCAACACAACCCCGATGCTGGCGCACACCAAACAAGGGACAGCGAGCAAGAGCCGCCTCGCAGCGAGGCTGTCGTCCCCCTCCGGCGAAGCCAGAGAGGGGGAAGGCGCAAAGCGCCTCAGGGGGAGTTAATAGCGATACGTTTCAGGCTTGTAAGGGCCCTGCTTGCTCACGCCGATATAAGCGGCCTGCTCGTCGCTCAGTTCGGTCAGCATGGCGCCGACCTTCTTCAGGTGCAGCCGGGCGACCTTTTCGTCCAGGATCTTGGGCAGCACATAGACCTTGCCCACTTCGTAGGCGTCGGGACGGGTGAACAGCTCGATCTGGGCCAGGGTCTGGTTGGCGAAGGAGTTGGACATCACAAAGCTGGGGTGACCGGTGGCGCAACCCAGGTTCACCAGACGGCCCTTGGCCAGCAGGGTGATCTTCTTGCCGTCGGGGAACTCGATCTGGTCCACCTGGGGCTTCACTTCTTCCCACTTGTACTTCTCGATCGAAGCCACATCGATTTCGTTGTCGAAGTGACCGATGTTGCAGACGATGGCCTGATCCTTCATGGCAACCATGTGCTCGTGACGGATGATGTCCTTGTTGCCGGTGGTGGTCACGAAGATATCGGCCTTGTCGGCAGCGTATTCCATGGTCACGACCTTGTAGCCTTCCATGGCGGCCTGCAGGGCGTTGATGGGGTCGATCTCGGTCACCCAGACCTGGGCCGACAGCGCGCGCAGCGCCTGGGCGGAGCCCTTGCCCACGTCGCCGTAGCCGGCCACGCAAGCCACCTTGCCGGCGATCATCACGTCGGTGGCGCGCTTGATGCCGTCCACCAGCGATTCGCGGCAGCCGTACAGATTGTCGAACTTGGACTTGGTCACCGAGTCGTTGACGTTGATGGCGCGGAACAGCAGCGTGCCCTTGGCCGACATTTCGTTGAGGCGGTGCACACCGGTGGTGGTCTCTTCGGTCACGCCCATGATCTGGGCCGACTTGCGGCTGTACCAGGTCGGGTCCTGGGCCAGCTTGGCCTTGATGGCGGCGAAGACGATGCGCTCTTCTTCCGAGCCGGGGTTGGCCAGCACGGACAGATCCTTCTCGGCGCGCTTGCCCAGGTGCATGAGCATGGTGGCGTCGCCGCCGTCATCCAGGATCATGTTGGGGCCTTCGCCTTCGGTGCCGGCGGCGCCGAATTCAAAGATGGAGTGGGTGTAGTTCCAGTAGTCTTCCAGCGACTCGCCCTTGATGGCGTAGACTGGCACGCCGGTTTCGGCGATGGCAGCCGCTGCGTGGTCCTGGGTCGAGAAGATGTTGCACGAGGCCCAGCGCACTTGCGCGCCCAGAGCCGTCAGCGTCTCGATCAGCACGGCGGTCTGGATGGTCATGTGCAGCGAGCCGGTGATGCGCGCGCCCTTCAGGGGCTGGGCAGCAGCGAACTCCTCACGCACGGCCATCAGACCGGGCATCTCGGTTTCGGCGATCCTGATTTCCTTGCGGCCCCAGGCAGCCAGGGAAATATCGGTAATGGCCGAATCAGCGGGGTTGAAGCGCACGGCAGCGTTCATGGTTTTCTCCAAATCTTGAATGAAAAACCACGTTCTGCAGCAGAGGGGGAATAAACCGGCTCACCGCACAGAAAGCGTGGGCGAGCGTCGTTGCGGGATGAAATCCGAGCCTCACGCCCCGCGCAGGCCAGCTCATGGCTGGCTGGGGAACGCTGCAACGCTCCTCGGATGGACGGCGATTATAAAGGAATCAGCCTTCCAGTCCCACCAAGCGATAACCGACTTGCAACTCGGTGATCAGATGCCGGGGCTGGGCCGGATCGCTCTCTATCTTCTGGCGCAGATTGGCCATGTGCACGCGCAGATAGTGAGGGCGGTCCAGGTACTCCGCCCCCCAGACCTGCAGCAGCAGCTGGCGGTGCGTCAGCACCTTTCCATGGCCGGCAATCAGGGTCGCCAGCAGACGGAACTCTATGGGCGTCAGGTGCACAGCCACACCGTCGCGCTTGACATCGTGGGCCGCCAGATCCACCACCACCGTGCCGAAACGCGCACAGCTGCCGGGCTTGTCTGCTGCCGACGCCTGCTGACGGCGGCGCAGCATCACGCGCAGCCGGGCCAGCAACTCGGGCACGCCAAAGGGCTTGGTCAGATAGTCGTCGGCACCGGCGTCCAGCGCCGCCACCTTCTCCTCCTCCCGCTCGCGCGCGGACAGGACCAGAATCGGCAGCTGGCTCCAGCCACGCAGCTCGGCAATCACGCTCTTGCCATCGGCATCGGGCAGGCCCAGATCCAGCACCACGGCATCGGGCTGGCGGCTGGCGGCCTCGATCAGGCCGCGCCTGGCGGTTTCGGACTCGAACACCTGCCAGCCTTCGTCCTCCAGTGCCAGGCGCACAAAGCGGCGGATGCTGGCGTCGTCTTCAATCAGCAAGATGCGGGGGGAGGCGCTTGTCATGTTCGGATTTGCATGGGATGCACGGGATTGTCGGCTCATTCGTCCATGGCCGGCTGCTCGGGCACGGGCAGCGAGATGCTGAAGACGGTGCCCGGCCCGGGCTCTGCCTGTGCCACCTGCAATCGGCCGCCATGGGCCTGCACGATGCGCTGCGCCAGCGCCAGCCCGAGCCCCATGCCGAACACGGCGCTCTCCGCCTGCCCGCGGGTAAAGGGTTCGAACAACTGCTCGACAGGCAGATGCACCGGCAGGCCCGGCCCGGCATCCTGCACGCTCAGCACGCAGTCGCTGCCCAGCACGCGCGCGGCCACGATGATGCTCGTGCCCTCGGGCGTGTATTTGATGGCGTTGTCCAGCAGATTGACCAGCACCCGCTCCATGAGCACGGCATCGAGCTGCAGCAAGGGCAGATCGGCCGGCAGCGAGGTCTGCAGCACATGAGCTGCCAGTCGCTCGCGCATCTGCGCCAGCGCACTGCCGACCAGCTCGTCCACCGGCAGCCATTCGCGCTTGAGCTGCACGCCGCCCTGCTGCAGGCGTGCCATGGCCAGCAGGTTGTCCACCAGCTGCTGCAGCGCCTGGGCCTGATTGCGAATCTGCAGCAGCATGTGATGCGCAGGCCCCTGGGGCGCATGCGGCAAGGCCGCCTGGGCGGCTCCCAGAATGCCCGTCAGCGGCGTGCGCAGATCGTGCGAGACGGCCGAGAGCAAGGTGTTGCGCATGCGCTCGCCCTCCATGGCAATCTGGGTCTGCTGCGCCACTTCCACAAAATGCACGCGCTCCAGCGCCAGTGCGATCTGGCTGGCACAGGCATCGAGCAGGCGGCGCTCCTCGGGCACCCGCAGTTTCTGCGGCGCGCGCAGCTGCAGCACCAGCACGCCGCGCGAGCGCACGGGCGCCATCAGCGGCACATACAGCGCCGGCGCGGCGGCCAGGGTATCGGTGCCGTAGCCGGCCATCTGGCCATGCTCCATGCTCCAGCGGCCCACGCTGGTATCGATCGGACCCTCGCTGCCCTGCGCCAGCTGCAGCTGCTCGTCGGCATCGGGCACCAGCAGCCCGGTCTGGGCGTCGAAGACGCCTGACATGGTGGTCAGCGCAATGCGCGTGACCTGCTCCTGCGTCAGCGCACCGGACAGATCGCGCGCCAGCCTGGCCAGCGCGCCGGCCCGCCTCTCACGCTCTGCGGCCACGCGCGCCTCGTGGCGCAGCCGCGCCGTGAGCTGGCCGCAGACCAGGGCCACGCCCAGCATCAGACTGAAGGTGAACAGATACTGGGTATCGTTGACGCTGAAGGAGTTGCGCGGCGGCACAAAGTAGAAGTCGAACAGCAGCACCGACAGCAGGGCCGCCCAGGCACCAGGGCCCCGTCCCCAGCGCACGGCGGACAGCACCACCACCAGCAGGAACAGCATGACCACATTGGCCGGATCGAAGACCCGCAGCAGCAGCTCCGCCACCGCCGTGGCGGCCAGGCAGGCCAGGGTCACGCCCACATAGCCCTTCCATGGAATGGTCTGTTCACGCGCTGCCGGCAAGCGCAAGGCGCTTTCATTGTTGCTCTGCTTGACGGACAGCAGCAGCACGTCCAGGCCGGGATCGAGCGCGGCAATCTGCTCGGACAGGCTGGGGGAGCGCCAGCGCAGCCAGCGACTCAAAGGTTCATGCACCCGTGCCAGCACCAGATGGCTGGCATTGCGCTCACGCGCAAAATCCACCAGGGCCTGGGCCACTTGGGCGCCGGGAATGGTGGCCGTTTCCGCCCCCAGACGCGCGGCCAGCGCCAAAGTCCTGAGCACGGCTTCCTGGGCCGCACGGGGCCGATGCTGGCGCTCGGGCGCATCCACATAGACCACCACCCAGTCGGCCTCCAGCCTTCTCGCCAGTCGTGCCACCTGGCGCACCAGGGCATCGTCGCCGGCGCGCCCGCCCACGCCCACCAGCAGGCGCTCGCGCGTCGGCCAGACATCGTCGATGGCACGCTCGCGGCGATAGTCGCGCATGTCCTCATCGACCCGGTCTGCCGTGCGGCGCAAGGCCAGCTCGCGCAGCGCCAGCAAATTGCCCTGGCGGAAGAAATTGCGCGAGGCCCTTTCGGCCTGCTCCAGCGGATAGACCTTGCCCGCCTTGAGGCGCTTGAGCAGCTCCTCGGGGGGGATGTCGACCACGATGACCTCGTCGGCATCGTCAAACAGATGGTCGGGCACGGTCTCGTGGACCTGTATGCCCACGATGCCGCCCACCACATCGTTGAGGCTTTCCAGATGCTGGACGTTGAGCGTGGTCCACACCTCGATTCCCGCTTCCAGCAGCTCCTGCACATCCTGCCAGCGCTTGGGATGGCGCGAGCCGCTCACATTGCTGTGCGCCAGCTCGTCGAGCAGCAGCACTTCCGGGCGCCGCGCCAGTGCCGCATCCAGATCGAACTCGTCCAGTTGCCGGCCCTGGTAGACCAGCTGACGCCGCGGCAGCAGCTCCAGGTCATGCAGCTGCTGCTCGGTCTCGGCACGGCCGTGAGTTTCCACCAGCCCCACCAGCACGCTGCGCCCGGCCTGGCGCTCGCGCTGCGCGGCCGCCAGCATGGCATAGGTCTTGCCCACCCCGGCGTTGGAGCCGAAGTAGATGCGCAGCTTGCCACGATGGGCGCGCTGGCTGTCGGCCTGCAACTGGGCGAGCAGTGCGTCGGGATCGGGGCGCGACGCGGCGGAGGTGTTGGTGGATGAAGGCATCGGACGATCAGCGTATCACTCAAACCCGCTCAGAATGCGGCACTCAGTCCGAGCAACCAGCCGCTGCGCCCCAGATCCCGCCACTGGCCCAGGCCGTTGGCAGCACTGTAGAAGCGGGCATCGGCCGAGGTGCCGACATAGGCCAGCGAGGCCGTCCACGCGCCCCAGCTCCTGGACAGCGAGAGCCGCCAGTCGGCATAGGAAACATCGCTGTAATTGCGCACCCAGGTATAGCCGCCATGCAGACCCAGGGTGGCGATATCGGCCAGCGGATGCTGATAGTTCAGATCCAGATACTGGCTGCCTCGGCTGCTGCCCGATGGGCGCAGCGCCGACGCGAAGGCTGAAGCCGCCGTGCTCTCTCCCAGCCCGAAATAAGGCGTCAGCGCCACAGACCACTTCGCGCTGAAGCCGCCATGCGCTGCGCCCAGGTAGAGCTCGGTGGTGTCAAAGCGCCTGGCAGTGCCGTCATCGGCCATCAGCCTCGCGCCGGGGTATCGGTAGTGCAGCAGCCCGGCGTCGAGCTGCCAGCCGGGCGCCACATCGCCGCGCCAGCCGCCGTAGATATCGTGCTCCAGCCCCTGGCCCCGGCCGTAGCTGTGGGTCGAGACATTGGACAGCGAAGTGCCCAGATACCAGCCGCGCGGCAGGGCCAGCTCCACACCACCCTGCACGGCCGCCCCCTGCCAGGTTTGCGAAATGCCGCGAAAGCGATAGTCGCTGAGCAGGCCGAGCGAACCGGTGACGGGCGGCTTGTCGGTAGCCTCGTCGGCAGGAGTCTGGGCCCTGGCGGGGGTGGCGCCGGAAGCAGCCATCAGCAGCAAGGCGCTTGCCACGGCCAGGAAGGGTCCGGCCAGAAATTTCTTCACGGGAGATTGAGACATAGGAAATGCGAAAGAGACAGGGCGGCCCCGGCTGCACGTTTCTCGGCAGCCAGGCAGCCCGGAGGAGCCCCGAAAGGCAAAAGGCTCAGACCAGATGGAGCGCGGTCAACAGCAGGTCGATGAGCTTGATGCCCACAAACGGCACGATCAGCCCGCCCAGGCCGTAGATCAGCAGGTTGCGGCGCAGCAATATGGCGGCGCCCACGGCGCGGTACTGCACGCCGCGCAAGGCCAGCGGCACCAGGGCGATGATGATCAGCGCGTTGAAGATCACGGCGCTCAGGATGGCGGAATCCGCGCTGTGCAGCTGCATCACGTTGAGCGAGGCCAGCTGCGGATAGGTACCCACAAAGGCGGCCGGAATGATGGCGAAATACTTGGCCACATCGTTGGCAATGCTGAAGGTGGTCAAGGCCCCGCGCGTCATCAGCATCTGCTTGCCGGTCTCCACCACCTCGATCAGCTTGGTGGGGTTGGAGTCGAGATCGACCATGTTGCCGGCTTCCTTGGCGGCCTGGGTGCCGCTGTTCATGGCCACGGCCACATCGGCCTGGGCCAGGGCCGGCGCATCGTTGGTGCCGTCCCCCGTCATGGCCACCAGACGACCGGCCGCCTGGTGCGAGCGGATCAGCTGCAGCTTGTCCTCGGGCCTGGCTTCGGCCAGGTAATCGTCCACCCCGGCCTCGGCGGCAATGGCGGCCGCCGTCAGCGGGTTGTCGCCCGTCACCATCACCGTCTTTATGCCCATGCGGCGCAGCTCGGCAAAGCGCTCACGCATGCCTGGCTTGACGATGTCCTTGAGCTCGATCACGCCCAGCACCTTGGCGCCATCGGCCACCACCAGCGGCGTGCTGCCCTTGCGCGAGACGTTATCCACGGACAGTTGCACCTGGGCCGGGAAGCTGCCGCCCAGCGCCTCGACATGCCGGCGCACAGCATCGGCAGCGCCCTTGCGCAAGCTGCGCAGGCCTTGAGCGCCCTGCAGATCGACCCCACTCATGCGCGTCTGTGCGGTAAAGGGCACGAACTCGCCCGGGAAATCGGCGCTGCTGCGCTCGGGCAGGCCATGGCGCTCCCTGGCCAGCGCCACCACACTGCGGCCTTCGGGGGTTTCATCGGCCAGCGAGGACAGCTGGGCCGCTTCGGCCAGCTGCGCGGCGCTCGTTCCCGGCGCCGGCAGGAAGTCGCAGGCCTGGCGGTTGCCCAGGGTGATGGTGCCGGTCTTGTCCAGCAGCAGCACGTCCACATCGCCGGCAGCCTCCACGGCCCGCCCTGAGGTGGCGATGACGTTGGCCTGCATCATGCGGCTCATGCCGGCCACGCCGATGGCCGACAGCAGGCCGCCGATGGTGGTCGGAATCAGGCAGACCAGCAGCGCAATCAGCACGGCGATGCCGACCACCGAGCCGGTGCCGGCCTGCGTCACCGCAAAGACCGAGAACGGCCACAGCGTGACGATGACCAGCAGAAAGACCAGCGTCAGACCCACGAGCAAGATCGTCAGCGCCATCTCGTTCGGGGTCTTCTGGCGCTTGGCCGACTCGACCATGGAGATCATGCGATCCAGAAACGACTCGCCGGGGTTGACCGTGACCTCCACCACCAGCCAGTCCGACAGCACGCGCGTGCCGCCAGTCACCGACGAGAAGTCGCCGCCGGCCTCGCGGATCACGGGAGCGGATTCGCCGGTGATCGCGCTTTCGTCCACCGACGCCACGCCCTCGATCACCGTGCCGTCGAGTGCAATCGTGTCACCGGCCTCGACGAAGATGACCACCCCCTTGCGCAGCTCGCTGGCGCGCATGGGAATCCAGGAGCTGCCGAAATGCGGCTGCTGCAGCAGCTTGGCCACGGTATCGCGCTTCATGCCGCGCAGGCTGGCGGCCTGCGCGCGGCTGCGGCCCTCGGCCAGGGCCTCGGCAAAGTTGGCAAACAGCACGGTGAACCACAGCCACAGCGCAATCGCCAGCACAAAGCCGCTGTTCTCGCTGCCCGGCTCCATCAGGCTCTGCCACCACAAGAGACTGCTCAGGATCGCACCCAGATACACCACAAACATCACCGGGTTGGCCCACTGCGTGCGTGGCGAGAGCTTGCGCAGCGCATCCCAGAGCGCCGACTTCACCAGCGCGGCGTCAAGCAGGCTGCGGCCTGCCGTCATTTTTCTTGCGCTCATGGCTTACTCCTTCGCGGCGCTGTTGGCGGGCTGCAAGGCATCCAGCGCCAGATTGAGTTGCAACACGTTCACGCGCGGCTCGCCCAGCAGGCCCAGGCTGCGCGGTTCGGTGGCCCTGTCCATCAGTTCCACAAGCCTGGCCTCGGGCAGCTGGCGCGCCTGTGCCACGCGCGGCAGCTGCAGCCTGGCATTGGCCAGCGAGATATGCGGGTCCAGGCCCGAGGCGGAGGCGGTGACCGCATCCACCGGCACCGCCAGATCTGCGGCCATGTCGTTATCGGCGCGGTACTGGGCGACACGCTGCGCCACGGCTTCGGACAGGTCCTTGTGCGTCGCCCCCTGGTTGCTGGCACCGGAAAGCCCTGCGTTGTAGGCAGCGGCAAGGCTTGCACCCTCCTGGTTCGGATCCGGCGCCATGGTGGCGCTGGGCCGACCGTGGAAATACTGTGGCCCGGTGAACTGCTGGCCGATCAGGGCCGAGCCCACGATCAAGCCCTCGCGCTCGATCAGGCTGCCATTGGCCGCATGGGGAAACAGCGCCTGTGCTACGCCCGTGGTCAGCAGGGGATAGGCAATGCCCGAGACCACCATCACCAGCAAGGCGGCACGCACGCTGGAGCCCAGCAGCCGGGGCCAGGAAGCGGCTTGCGCCTCGGGCTGCGTTGTTGCATGGCCGGGCTGCACCGAGGTGCAAAGAGTTTGAGTCGATGTTTTCATGTTTGCTCCCCGGTCTGCAGCCGCAAAAGGACTGCAGACCATTGGCATCACTTGGAAGAAGGCGTCAGGCGTAGAGCTGACCCACCAGCATTTGCAGCTGCTCGATCACGGGACCCAGGGCCAGTGCCGGCAGAAAGGTGAGACCGCCCACCACCAGCACCACGAACACCAGCAGGCCCATGAACAGCGGTGTGGCCGTGGGGAATGTTCCCGGCCCTGCGGGCACGGTGGCCTTGGCCGCCAGGCTGCCGGCCACGGCCAGCATGGGCAGCAGCGTCAGAAAGCGTCCCGCCAGCATGGCCAGACCCGTGGTGGTGTTGAAGAACGGGGTGTTGGCGTTCAGCCCGGCAAAGGCCGATCCGTTGTTGGCAGTGGCCGATGCATAGGCGTAGAGGATCTCCGAGAAGCCGTGCGGGCCGCGGTTGTTGAGACTGGCAACGGCATCGGGCCAGAGCGCGGCCAGCGCCGTGAATCCCAGAATGCAGGCCGGCGGCACCAGCACTGCGAGCATGACCAGCTTGATCTCGCGCACCTCGATCTTCTTGCCCAGGAATTCCGGCGTGCGGCCTATCATCATGCCGGCCAGAAACACCGTGAGGATGGCGTACTGAATCAGATTGATCAGCCCCACGCCGTCGCCGCCGAAGACGCAGTTGAGCATCATCTGGGCCAGCGGTGTGATGCCGCCCAGCGGGGTCAGCGAATCATGCATGGCATTGACCGAGCCCGTGGTGGCCGCGGTGGTGGTCGCCACGAACAAGGCCGTATCGGCAATGCCGAAGCGCAGCTCCTTGCCTTCCATATTGCCGCCGCTCTGGGTCAGGCTGTACTGCTGATCGGCTCCAGAGCGCGCCAGCAGCTGGCTGCCGTTCTGCTCGGCCACGAACACCAGGCTCAGAAAGCCGACGAACATCACCATGCAGGCTGCAAACAGCACCCAGCCCTGCTTGCGACGCAGCAGCATGGAGCCGAAGGCGTAGGTCATGCCCGCAGGAATCAGCAGCATCGAGAGGATGTGCAGCAGATTGGTCAGCGGCGTCGGGTTCTCGAAGGGATGGGCCGCATTCATGGCAAAGAATCCGCCGCCGTTGGTGCCCAGATGCTTGATGCTTTCCAGGCTGGCCACCGGCCCCATCAGCAGCTGCTGACGGCCTCCTTCGAGCGTCGTCGCCACGGCTTCGGCATGCAGGGTCTGCGGAATGCCCTGCCAGACATAGACCAGGGCCATGATGAAGGACAGCGGCAGCAGCACGCGCCAGAACACGCGCACGAAGTCGACCCAGAAGTTGCCGACATCCTTGCTACTGGATCGTGCCAGTCCGCGCACAAAGCCGGCACCGGCAGCGACACCTGTGGTGGCACCGGCAAACATCAGAAAGGTGATGACCACCATCTGCGTTGCATTGCTCAGGCTGTTCTCACCCGAGTAGGCCTGCCAGTTGGTGTTGGTGATGAAGGAGGCGGCGGTGTTGAAAGCCAGGTCGGGCGCCTGCGCCGCAATCTCCAGCGGATTCAGCGGCAGGGCGCCCTGCAGGCGCAGCAGCCCGTAGCCCAGCAGCATCATCAGCGCATTGCTCAGCACCAGGGCTGCGCCATAGCGCTGCCAGCCCATGCGCTCCTGCGGGTTCACGCCCATGGCACGGTAGCTCAGGCGCTCCAGCCAGCCGTGGTGCTCGCTGGTAAAGCAGCGAGCCAGCCATTGGCCCATGGGAATCGTCAGCAAGGTCGCCGCCGTCAGCACGGCCGCGAATTCCATCCAGGGTAGCCACATGATCCACCCCTTTCAGATACGCGCCAGGGCGCGCACAAAGCCCAGCAGTCCGACAAAGCAGACCACGGTCAGACTCACAAAAACAAGGTCTTGCAGCACTTGCATGGCGCCCCCTTCAGAATTTCTCGGGGCGCAGCAGCGCATAGCCCAAATAGGCAAACAGCCCCAGCGCCGTCAGGGCGGCCAGGGCTTCGATCCAGGTGATGCTCATTTCATTCCTCCCGCAAGCCGTTCACGCGGCTTGATTGCGATGGAGGAACTGTAGGAATTCGCCCGTCAAGAACGGGTAGAGATTGGGCTTGCCGATATCAAGACGGCATCAAGACGCGGCCCGGTTCGCGGCTGCTACCTTGGCCAGCCACTGCACGCGCAGGGCCAGCACGATGACCAGCGCCAGCACGGCCAGGGCCACGGAGCCCACGCCCGTCCAGCCCCAGCGCGACCAGAACCAGCCCGCCCCGGCCCCCAGCACGCTGGAGCCCATGTAGTAGCCCCAGAGGTATAGCGACGAGGCATGGCCTTTGGACTGGGTGGCCAGCCGCCCCACCCAGCCGCTGGCCACCGAATGCGCGACAAAGAAGCCGGCCGTCAGCAGGACCATGCCGGTCACGATGGCGGCCAGCGGCGGCAACAGGGTCAGCACCACGCCCACGGCCATCAGCAAAGTGCCCGCGACCAGCACCGGCCCGCGACCCAGCCGGTCGGCCAGCCCCCCGGCAATCGGCGACGCCGCCGTGCCCAGCAGATAGGCGTAGAAGATATGGCTGATCTGCAACTGGCTCAGACCATAGGGCGATGCACTGAGCAGAAAGCCGGCATAGTTGTAGATGCTGACAAACACGCCCATCAGGCCGAAGGCGATCAGGAACAGCAGCGGCAGGCCCGGGTGGTGCAGATGCCGACCCCAGGCCTGCAGGTGGTATCTGGCGCCCAGCCCGGTCTTCTTGATGAAGTTGCGCGAATGGGGCAACAGCCAGACAAAACCCAGGGCGGCCAGCAGATCGAGCACCGAAAGCACCGCCATGGCGTGGCGCCAGCCCCAGAACTCGGTCATGGCGCTCATGCCGACCCGGCCCAGCATGCCGCCCAGCGCCGTGCCGCCCACATACAGGCCCATGGCAAAGCCCAGGCCGGGCGGATCGATCTCCTCGGACAGATAGGCCATGGCCACGGCGGGCACGCCGCCCAGCAACAAGCCTTCCAGCGCGCGCGCGGCCAGCAGCGCATGCCATTGCGGCATGAATGAAGCCAGCAGATTGCACAGCGCCGCCAGGGCCATGGAGATGAACATCAGCTTGCGCCGCCCCAGCCCCTCGGACAAGGCCCCAGCCAGCACGATGGATCCGGCCAGGCAGGCCGTGGAGACCGACAGTGCCAGAGCGCTCTGGGCCGGACTGATGGCAAAGCTGTGGACCAGCTCCGGCAGCAGCGGCTGCACGCAGTACAGCAGGGAGAAGGTGGCAAACCCCGCCAGGAACAGCGCCACGCTGACCCGCCAGTACTCGGGTGTGCCGCGCTTGATCCATACCGGAGCTGCAGTGGCAGGAGACTGGTTAGGTAAGGAGGTATTCACATCCTGCGGGGCGCTGTTCATGAGGGAAAAATGAGGGCCGGAAACAAGGCCCCTATTGTGCTGTGCATCTGCCAGTTGCCGGAGCCAGCGGCCTTGGGCAATGGCGTCGACCGGCCCGCATTTCCGCAGCGGCTCCAAGAATTGGCCCTGCCGTTAAAATAAGCGCCCTCAAGACTTATTCACAGGTCTGCCCTGCATGGGTGCGGGCCTGGTGCGGCAAACGGACCGCTGCACCTTTTGTTGTCACAGCCGGCGTTCTCCGGCTGTATTTACAGCTCTCAATACTGTGTCATACGCCCCAGAAACCCGGCGCCGTCGTACGTTCGCCATCATCTCCCACCCGGACGCGGGTAAGACCACGCTGACCGAAAAGCTGCTGCTGTTCTCGGGCGCGATCCAGATTGCCGGCGCCGTCAAGGGCCGCAAGGCCTCGCGCCACGCCACCTCCGACTGGATGGAAATCGAGAAGCAGCGCGGCATCTCGGTGGCCTCGTCGGTGATGCAGATGAGCTACCGCGACCATGTGATCAACCTGCTCGACACTCCCGGCCACAAGGACTTCTCGGAAGATACCTACCGCGTGCTGACGGCCGTGGACTCTGCGCTGATGGTGATCGACGCGGCCAACGGCGTTGAATCGCAGACCCGCCGCCTGATCGAGGTCTGCCGCCAGCGCAACACGCCCATCATCTCCTTCGTCAACAAGTTCGACCGGGAAGTGCGCGACCCGCTGGACATCATGGACGAAGTCGAGCGCGAACTGGGCATGCCCTGCTGCCCCATCACCTGGCCCGTGGGTCAGGGCAAGAGCTTCGGCGGCATCATCAATCTGCAGACGCAGAGCATGACGGTGTTTGCCGCCGGCAGCGAAAAGCGCCCCGAAGACTTCGAAGTCATTGCGCTGACGGAAGTCGACAGACTGCGTGCCCGTTTCGGCCAGGCCTACGACGATGCCATCGAGAGCATGGAACTGGCCCAGGGCGCATCGGCCGAATGGGACCACCAGGCGTTTCTGGACGGCAAGCTGACCCCCGTGTTCTTCGGCTCCGGCGTGAACAACTTCGGTGTGATGGAAGTGCTGAACGCCGTGGTCGACATGTCGCCCCCGCCCGGCCCGCGCGTTGCCTTCACCGAAGTGAACCGCCAGCGCGAAGAAGTCACCATCAACCCCGAAGACAAGACCTTCGCAGGCGTGGTGTTCAAGGTGCAGGCGAACATGGATGCCAATCACCGTGACCGCATCGCCTTCGTGCGCGTGGCCAGCGGCAAGTACACCCCTGGCATGAAGATGAAGGTGCAGCGCACCGGCAAGGAACTGCGCCCCACATCCGTGGTGACCTTCATGTCGCAGCGCCGCGAAGCCGTCGACGAAGCCTATGCGGGCGACATCATCGGCTTCACGATTCACGGCGGCGTGCAGCTGGGCGACTCCATCACCGATGGCCCCAATCTGCAGTTCACCGGCCTGCCCTTCTTCGCGCCCGAAATGTTCATGACCGTGGTGCTCAAAAACCCGCTGCGCACCAAGCAGCTGCAGCAAGGCCTGATGCAGCTGGGCGAGGAAGGCGCGATTCAGGTCTTCAAGCCCGATGTCGGCGGCAACATGCTGCTGGGCGCCGTGGGTCAGCTGCAGTTCGAAGTGGTGCAGCACCGCCTCAAGACCGAGTACGACTGCGACGTCCGCCTGGAAGGCTGCCAGTACACCGGTGCGCGCTGGATCACGGCCGACTCGCCCGCCGAGCTGCGCGAGTTCGAGAACGCCTACCCCATGCGTCTGGCGCATGATGCGGCCGACACCCTGGCCTATCTGTGCACCAGCCCCTATGACGTGCGCCTGGCCCAGGAGCGTTTCCCCAAGATTCATTTCCACCCGCTGCGCGAGCATGCGGGCCTGGCACTGGGCTCAGCGAACTGAGCGCGATCACCCCCTGAGGCGCTTCGCGCCTTCCCCCTCTCTGGCTTCGCCGCAGGGGGACGACGCCCTGAGCGTAAGGGGCGGCCCTTGTTCGGCGTCCCGCCGATGGGCCGCGCCAGGTTCAAGCGTCTTTTGCAATGCATTGAGAGTTTGTTGTGAGCCAAGAATTTCTGCGTCCTTTGTCTGAGCTGCAGACACCTGCCAAGCTGCTGGGCGTGCTGACCGATATCGACGACACGCTGACCACCGACGGCGTGGTGCCCGAGCATGTGGTGGCCGCCATTGCGCGCCTCAAGGATGCGGGCCTGAAAGTGGTGCCCATCACCGGCCGCCCCGTCGGCTGGAGCGTGCCGTTTGCATCGGCCTGGCCCGTGGACGCCATCGTGGCCGAGAACGGTGCCGTGGCCCTGCGCCGCAATGCCCAGGGCGGCCTGGACAAGCTCTACCAGCAAGCGGCCGACGAGCGCGCCCGCAACTTTGCCCGCATGCAGCAGGTGCTCGAGCAGATCGAGGCCACCGTGCCCGGCGCCAAACGCGCCACGGACTCGGCCGGCCGCGAATGCGATATCGCCGTGGATCACAGCGAATTCACGAACCTGCCCCAGGCACAGATCGATGAATGCGTGGCCATCATGAAGGCGGCCGGCATGAATGCCACCGTCAGCTCCATCCACATCAACGGCTGGTTCGGCGAGCACAACAAGCTCGAAGGTGCGCGCTGGATCACGCGCGAGCTGTTCGACATCGATCTGGACGCCACGCTGGCGCGCTGGGTGTATATCGGCGACTCGACCAACGACCAGCAGATGTTCGAGCACATGCCCCACAGCGTGGGCGTGGCCAATATCGCGCGCTTCGTGCCCCAGCTCAGGCATCTGCCGCGCTATGTGACCACGGCCGAGCGCGGCGACGGCTTTGTGCAGCTTGCCGATCAGTTGCTGGCTCAGCAAAAATAGTAGCTGTAACCGCTTATTGCTTAACGATTTCAATATCAAAACGATCTGAAATCGTTTTAGAACAAGCGCAAGCAGCTCTCATTTTCAAAGGCCTCCGTGCTTGTCGGCACAGAGGCCTTTTTTGACGCCCATCCATCGCCAAACACGATGCACCCACCCGTACAAGACGACCCCCGGATGCGTAAAAACCCACGGTTGGCACTCACTACAATTTTTGATTCATTTCAAAACATTTCTGAGAGACCAACACCATGCGCATGATTCGCCGCACCTTCGTCGCCACGGCCGTGGCAGCAACAGCCGCCCTGACCGCAGGCACTGCATTTGCCCAGGGCAAGGAAGTCAAGATCGGCTATGCGCTGGCCGTCAACTCCCACTACGGCGCTGCCGCCAACGCCTGGGCCGAAGGCGTGGAAAAAGGCACCAATGGTGCCTACAAGTTCAAGCAGTTCCCCGCCTCCGCCCTGGGTGGCGAGCGTGAGCTGATCGAAGGTCTGCAGCTGGGCACCGTGGAAGCCGCCATCGTCTCCACCGGCGCCCTGAGCAACTTCGTGCCCGATGTGGGCGTGGTGGACATCCCCTTCCTGTTCCGCGACACCCAGCACGCACGAGCCGTGATGGACGGTGCCTTCGGTCAGGACCTGCTGGCCAAGTTCCAGAAGCGCGGCCTGATCGCGCTGGCCTGGGGCGAGCAGGGCTTTCGCCACCTGAGCAACAACAAGCATGCCGTCAATGGCGTGGCTGACCTCAAGGGCCTGAAGATCCGCGTGACCGAGAACCCCGTGCACATCACGGCCTTCCGCACCCTGGGTGCCTCGCCCACCCCCATGTCCTGGCCCGAAGTCATCGGTGCGCTGCAGCAAGGCACGATCGACGGCCAGGAGAACCCCATCTCCGTGCTGGTGTCCGCCAAGCTGTGGCAAGTGCAAAAGCACCTGACCCTGACCTCCCACGTCTACGCCCCCATGGCCCTGATCGTGTCGCCCTCGTTCTGGGGATCGCTGAATGCCGCCCAGAAGACCGCCTTCACGGAAGCCGCCAAGAAGGGGGCGCTTGCCTCGCGCGCCTTTGTGGACAACGTGGAGAAGAAGGGCGTTGAAGAAGCCAAGGCCAACGGCATGAAGGTCGTCGAGAAGGTCGATCAGGCCGCCTTCCGCACCGCGCTGGAGCCCGCCTACAAGGAATACGCCAAGAAGTTCGGCCAGAAGACGCTGGACTCCATCACCGCCGTCAAGTAAGCAACGGCACCATGGGACGGCCTCCGCTGAGGCTGGTCCATGCATTTTTCTCACTCCTGGGCAAGGCAGGTCCTTGCCCGGCTGCGGTCAGCACGAATGGACTTGCGCCAATTCCCGCCGATGATGACGCAGCCTTCAACTCCGTGACGCAGCCGGCTCTTGCGGCAGGCTTCGCCGCTGCCTCTGCTCACCCCCATTCCTATGCTTGATCGTATCGAACGCACTCTCGTGGCCGGCAATCGCTGGCTGCTGATCTTGCTGCTGCTGGCCATGGCCTGCATCGTTTTTGCCAATGTGGTGCTGCGCTACACCACGGGCGACTCCATCGTCTGGGCCGAAGAAGTGGCCCGCCACATGATGATCTGGGTCACTTTTCTGGGCTCCGGCCTGGTGCTGCGCTTTGGCGGCCATGTGGCCATCGACAATCTGCACCGCAGCGTGAGCACCCGCAAGGCGCAGGCCATGCGCGGCTTTGTCGTGCTGATCCTGGCGGTCTTCTTTGTCGTGATGACCGTGACCTCGTCGCAGTATGTGTACGCCACACGCTTTCAGACCACGGCGGCCACGGACATTCCGATCTCCTATATCTACGGCGCCATGCCTGTGGGCTTTGTGCTGATGCTGATCCATCTGCTGTTCATCGCACGCGGCTACATCACCGCAGGCAGCTACGCAGAGTCGGATGAAATGGATGCGGATGCCGCAGCGTCTATATGAAACACCCCCTGAGTCGCTGCGCGCCTTCCCCCTGGAAGGGGGACGACAGCCTAGCTGCGGGGCGGCCCTTGCTCGCTGTCCCTGGCCTGGGTCAGCCCAGTTTTATGCATTGCGCCACGAATCTGAGTCGCTGCGCGCCTTCCCCCTGGAAGGGGGACGACAGCCTCGCTGCGGGGCGGCCCTTGCTCGCTGTCCCTGGCTTGGGTCAGGCCAGTTTTATGCGTTGCGCCGCGAATCAAGGTCGCTGCGCGCCTTCCCCCTGGAAGGGGGACGACAGCCTAGCTGCGGGGCGGCCCTTGCTCGCTGTCCCTGGCCTGGGTCAGCCCAGTTTTATGCATTGCGCCGCGAATCTGAGTCGCTGCGCGCCTCCCCCCCTCTCTCGGTTCGCGGGAGGGAGACACACCTCGGTGCGGGGCGGCGCGGCCGGCATAGGCCCTTCCTCGGTGTATCTCACTTGGGGTGCGCCAGTTTCATGCGCTGCGCCATGAATCACTGATCGATTGAAACATCATGGGTATCACTTTATTTGTTGCCATCATCGCCCTGCTCACGCTGGGCTTTCCGGTGGCGTTTGCGCTGGCCATCTCGGCAGCCCTTGCAGTCTTTGTCGGTGGACGTTATCCACAGCTGATCGTCTTCAAGGAAATGTTCACGGGCATCGACAGCTTTCCGCTGATGGCCGTGCCCTTCTTCATCCTGGCCGCAGAGCTGATGTCGGGCGGTGCGCTCACGGCCGTGCTGCTGCGCTTTGCCGCCCAGTTCGTCGGCCATCTGCGCGGCGGCCTGGGCTATGCCAATGTGCTGTCGCTGACCATGTTCTCGGGCATCTCGGGCTCGGCCCTGGCCGATGCAGCCGGCCCCGGCTCCATGATGGTCAAGATGATGGACAAGGCCGGCTACAGCCGCCCCTATGCAGCCGCGCTGACGGCCAGCACCGCCATCGTGGGCCCCATCATTCCGCCATCGGTGAGCATGATCATCTATGCGCTGCAGGATGAGAATGTGTCCGTGGGCGGCCTGTTCATGGCCGGCTTCATTCCCGGCATTCTGATCGCGCTGGCCATGGCGGCCGTCAACTGGTGGGTCTGCAAGAAGCGCAACTACCGCAGCACCGAGCCGCGCCCTTCGGCACGCGAGATGTGGAGCACCAGCTTCAAGGCCATCCCCGCGCTGATGCTCATCGTGCTCATCGTGGTCGGCATCCGCTTCGGCATCTTCACGCCCACGGAAGCGTCCGTCGTGGCCGTGTTCTATGCCCTGGTCTGCGGCAAATGGGTCTACCGCACGCTCAAGTGGTCGGCCCTGCCCGGCATCCTGGCGCGCTCGGCCATGCTCACGGCCTCGGTGCTGCTGGTGATGGCGACCTCGGCAGCATTTGCCTGGGTGCTCACGGTGGAAGGCATTCCCCAGTATCTGTCCGGGCTGATCGTGAGCTGGGAGCTGTCGCCCGTGATGTTCCTGATTGCCGTGAACATTCTGCTGCTGGTCTTCGGCATCTTCATGGAGCCGCTGCCCGGCGTGATGATTCTGGTGCCCATTCTCGCGCCCATCGCCTTCAGCCTGGGCATCGATCCCACGCACTTCGCCATGGTGGTGATCGTCAACCTCACGCTGGGCATGATCACGCCACCGGTCGGCGGCCTGCTGTTCGTGACCGCCGTGTCCACGCGCGTGTCCATCACCGAGCTGACGCGCGAGATGCCGCTGTTCCTGCTGGCCCACTTCGTCGTGCTGTGCCTGCTGACCTTTATCCCCGAGCTGTCGACCTGGCTGCCGCATACGCTGGGCTTCCAGTAAAGCGGACTGTGCTGGACCACAAGGCCTGCGTGCATCACGTGGGCCTTTTTTTCGATCAAATAATCGGTGCTGCAGCTCCATGAACACCATGCACCTGCCTTTGCTGAAATGGCGCGGGTGATGCGTGATGATGGTGAGGTGAGTTGTGGAAGGGCGCGCTGCATGCGCCGTATCGACCGCCCTTGCCTGCGCGCTACAAGCGACGTTCACTCACTTCCACGCGAGCGCCCAGACCCTCGAAATGCTGCACCAGGCGGTCTTTTTGCAAGGCGCTGACGCTATCGTCCAGCAGCGTCAGCGGCAGCCGGGTCTTGAGTTTCAGCAGCTCCTGCACAGACATCGTCGTGAAGATTTTCCTGAGCGCCAGCATGACCCTGGCCGGATCGGGCCCCAGCTCCAGCAGGCGCACGGTGTAGAAGATGATGGAAGAGCGTGTTTCACGCGGTACCAGTGGCGCTTTGGCTGCCTTGGGCTGCACGTGCGCCATCAACTCCTCGAGCGAGGCAAACAATGGCCTGGCCGCGCGGTGCGGCTCGTCATGCCACTTCCACAGCACAGGCACTTCGGGCCGGCTCATGTCACCGATCAGCGGGTCGCCATCCAGGCCATGGGTCAGCACCAGCCAGTGCGGGCTCCAGCCATCCGCCACCGCACCATCGATCCAGCGCAGATCACCGGGCGTGCTGGCCTTGAGGTCCAGGCCGAAGCGGTACTCACCAGTCTGAGACCACAGCCCGGTCGTATCGGTGGCACGCTGCATCGCGAGCCAGTTGCCCGCGCCTTCACGCCATGCAGGAAGCTGCAACCACGGCAGCGCATCCTTGCAGCCACGCGCCCACGTCATCCAGGCCTGCACCGCCGGCGGCAGCGGTGGGCGCGCGATCTGCGCCATCCACGCGACACGCGAGGCGGCCAGCTCCGCCGGTGCAGGAAAGCTGCTGCGCGAGAAAGACATGGTGCGCGCCGCCTCTTACCGCGCCAGCACCGGCGCCAGTGCCTTGCCGGTGTGGGTGCCGATGCCGACCAGATCCTCGGGGGTTCCCGTGGCCACGATGCGCCCGCCGTCCTTGCCGCCTTCGGGGCCCAGATCGATGATCCAGTCCGCCTCGGCAATCACGTCGAGGTCATGCTCGATGACTACCACGCTGTGGCCGCCATCGACGAGTCGGTGCAGCACATGGATGAGCTTGTCCACATCGGCCATGTGCAGGCCCACAGTGGGCTCGTCCAGCACATACAGCGTGTGCGCAGCCTTCTGTCCGCGTCGGCCGATATCGTCGCGCACCTTGGTCAGCTCGGTCACCAGCTTGATGCGCTGGGCCTCGCCGCCCGACAGTGTGGGCGATGGCTGGCCCAGGGTCAGGTAGCCCAGACCCACGTCTTTCAGCAACTGCAGCGGATGGGCAATCGAGGGCATGGAGGCGAAGAACTCCACGGCCTCATCGACCTCCATCTGCAGCACATCGCCAATGCTCTTGCCGCGCCAGGTCACGGCCAGCGTTTCGGGGTTGAAGCGTGCGCCGTGGCAGACTTCGCAAGGCACTTTCACATCGGGCAGAAAGCTCATCTCGATGGTGCGCACGCCCTGGCCCTCGCAGGCCGGGCAACGGCCTTCACCGGTGTTGAACGAGAAGCGGCCGGCCGCATAGCCGCGTGCCTTGGCCTCCAGGGTCTCGGCGAACAGCTTGCGAATCGTGTCCCAGAAGCCGATATAGGTCGCGGGGCAGGAGCGCGGCGTCTTGCCGATCGGAGTCTGGTCGACTTCGAGCACGCGATCGATGGTCTCGAAGCCCTTGAGCCCCTTGCAGCCCACGAGCGCCGGCGACTTGCCGGCATCCATGGCATCGCGGCCGGCCTTGGTCGAGCGCTGCTGCACCCAGGCCGCCACATTGCTCAGCAGCACATCGCGCGCCAGCGTGGACTTGCCCGAGCCCGAAACCCCGGTCACGGCCACCAGCCGCTCGAGCGGAACGCGCGCGTCCACATTCTGCAGATTGTGCAGATTCGCGCCCAGCACCGTCAGCCAGTGCAATGCGTCGCTCTCTTGCTGAACCACATTTTCATTAGCAGCTACCGCTTTCTTTTTCTTGGCTTTGGATGGCTTCTTGTCTGAAGCCTCCATATCGCCAGCGTCAGAAGCTTCTGCATCGATAGCAGCCGGCTGTACCGGAGGCTGGCCCTCTCCCACCCACAGACGTGGCTTGAAAGGGTGGCGCATGGCGTGCAGCAGATAGCGCCCGGTGACCGAGTCCTTGGCCGCCATGATGTCGGCAACCGTGCCCTCGGCCACCAGACGGCCGCCGCGAATGCCGGCGCTGGGGCCGATATCGATCACGTGATCGGCGCGGCGAATCGTGTCTTCGTCGTGCTCCACCACCACCAGCGTGTTGCCCTTGTCGCCGAGCTTGTGCAAGGCATTGAGCAGAATCTGGTTGTCGCGCGCATGCAGGCCGATGGTGGGTTCGTCCAGCACATAGCAGACGCCCTGCAGATTGCTGCCCAGCTGTGCGGCCAGACGGATGCGCTGGGCCTCGCCCCCGCTCAGGGTGGGGGCGCCGCGGTCCAGCGTCAGATAGTTGAGACCGACTTCTTCAAGAAATTCGAGACGGCTCTGGATCTCGGGAATCAGATCGCGCGCAATATCGGCTTCGCGGCCCGTAAGCTCCAGACTCTGTATCCAGCGGCGCACATCGCTGACCGACAGCTGGGCGATATCGGTAATCGCCTCGTCGTGAAACTTCACGGCTCGCGCCACGGGGTTCAGACGTGTGCCGTGGCACTTGGGGCATTCCACCTCGGCCAGATCTTCCACTTCCTGGCCCTCGAACTTCACCTCCCGGCCACGGTTGTCGTCGGCCAGCAAGGTGTCGTCATAGACCTTGCGCTGGTCCTTGGTCAGCTTCACGCCCGTGCCCACGCAATCGGGGCACCAGCCATGCTTGCTGTTGTAGGAGAACAGACGCGGGTCCAGCTCGGCATAGCTGGTGGCGCAGACCGGGCAGGCACGCTGGGTGGAGAACACCTGCAGCGCGCCGATGCCGGCCGTGCTCCGGCCGCCCTGCATGGCGTCGGCCAGGTTCTCGATGCCGGACAGCACATGCAGCACGCCCTTGCCGATTTCCAGTGCCTGGCGCAGATGGCCGCGCAGCTCCTTCTCGTTGGCTGCGGTCACCGTCACGCTGGCCACGGGCAGCTCGATGGTGTGTTCCTTGAAGCGATCTATGCGCGGAAAGCCCGTGGTCGGCAGAAACTCGCCGTCCACGCGCAGATGCGTGTAGCCCTTGGGTCTGGCCCAGTCGGCCAGCTCGGTATAGACGCCCTTGCGGTTGACGACCAGCGGACTCAGCAGGCCTATGGTCTGGCCGCGGAAATTCGTCATCAGCTGCGCGGCAATGCTTTCCTCGGTCTGCGGCTGCACGATGGCATCGTCGTGGATGCAATGCTGCACGCCCAGCTTCACATAGAGCAGGCGCAGAAAGTGCCAGATCTCGGTGGTCGTGCCCACCGTGGACTTGCGACCGCCGCGCGACAGGCGCTGCTCGATGGCCACCGTGGGCGGTATGCCATAGACCGCATCAACCTCGGGACGGCCCGCAGGCTGCACGATGGAGCGCGCATAGGCATTGAGCGATTCGAGATAGCGGCGCTGGCCTTCGTTGAACAGGATGTCGAAAGCCAGCGTGGACTTGCCCGACCCCGACACCCCGGTCACCACATTGAACTTGCCGCGTGGCACATCCACACTCAGGGACTTGAGGTTGTGTTCCTTGGCATTGACGATCTCGATCGCGTTCTTGGCCTGCGGCGCCTTTTCGGCCTGGGCCTTGCGCTGCGGCTTGTAGAGCATGGGAGCGACTTCGCGCACCGCCTCGCCGCCCACGCCCATGGCCAGGTCGTATTCGCGCAGGGCCTGGGCCGTGTGCGACTCCTTCACATGGCGCACCTCCTCGGGCGTGCCCTCGGCGACGATCAGACCGCCGCCATCACCGCCTTCAGGGCCCAGATCGATCAGCCAGTCGCTGGCGCGAATCACGTCCAGGTTGTGCTCGATGACGATCAGCGAGTGGCCCGCTTCCAGCAGCTTGCGCAATGCGCGCATGAGCTTGGCGATGTCTTCGAAATGCAGGCCGGTCGTGGGCTCGTCGAACAGGAACAGCGTGCCTTTCTTGGCCAGCGACTGCTTGGATTTGGACTGCGCCTTGGCCGCCTCGGCCAGAAAGCCTGCGAGCTTGAGGCGCTGGGCCTCGCCGCCCGACAGCGTGGGAACCGGCTGGCCGAGCTTCACGTATTCCAGGCCCACATCGACGATGGGCTGCAGCGCGCGGATCACGTCGCGGTCCTGCGCAAACAGCAGCGCGGCTTCGGCCACCGTGATTTCCAGCACATCGGCCACATTCAGCGGCTGGCCGTTGCGCTCGATTTTCACTTCCAGAATCTCGGGGCGATAACGCGTGCCGTTGCAGTCCGGGCAGCGCAGATAGACGTCCGAGAGGAACTGCATCTCCACATGCTCGAAGCCCGAGCCGCCGCAGGTCGGGCAGCGGCCGTCGCCGCTGTTGAAGCTGAACTTGGCAGCGGTGTAGCCGCGCTGGCGCGACAGTGGTGCCACGGCGAACAGCTCGCGGATCGCATCCCAGGCGCCCACATAGCTGACCGGGTTGGAGCGCGCCGTCTTGCCGATCGGAGACTGGTCCACGAACATCACATCGGCCAGATGGTCTGCGCCCAGCAGGCGCTCGAATGCGCCTGCGGCATCGGTGGGCTTGCCGAAGTGACGCATCAGCGCAGGCACCAGCACATCCTGGATCAGCGTGGATTTGCCCGAGCCCGAAACGCCGGTGATGGTGACCAGGCGCTGCAGCGGAAAGTCCACGCTGATGCCCTGCAGATTGTGTTCGCGCGCGCCTTCGAGAATCAGGCGCGGCGTGCTCTCGGTCACCATGCGCTTGAGGCCGAAACCCACCTGCTTGCGCCCGCCCAGGTAGGCACCGGTCAGGGTATCGGCCTGGCGCAGATCCTCTGGCGTGCCGTCGAACACGATCTGGCCGCCGCGCGCACCGGGGCCAGGGCCCATGTCGATCATGCGGTCGGCGGCAAACATCACTGCCGGGTCATGCTCCACCACCACCAGCGTATTGCCCGCATCGCGCAGGCGCTGCATGGCCTCGGTGATGCGTTCCATATCGCGCGGGTGCAGACCTATCGATGGCTCGTCGAGCACGAACAAGGTGTTGACCAGCGAAGTGCCTAGAGCGGTGGTGAGGTTGATGCGCTGCACCTCGCCACCGCTCAGCGTGCGGCTCTGGCGGTCCAGCGTGAGATAGCCTATGCCCACATCGCACAGATACTGCAGCCGCGTCATGACTTCGGCATGCAGCATCTTCAAGGCCTGGGTTTCGCCATCGTTCCTGTCGGCTGCCTCGCTGGGCACCAGCTGTGCAAAGAACTCGCGCAGGCGCGTGATCGGCAGACGCATCAGATCATGCAGACACAGGCCTGGCAGGCTTTCCAGCTGCTCACGGCTCCAGCCCACTGCCTGCGGCATGAAGCGCTGGTATCTGCCGCTCTCGTCGCCGGGCGGCAGCACGGCATCCGCTGCCTGCTTGCTGCCAATGCGCCAGAGCAGGCTTTCGGTCTTGAGGCGGGCACCGCCGCAGCTCGGGCATTCGGTATAGCTGCGGTACTTGGACAGCAGCACCCGGATATGCATCTTGTAGGCCTTGCTTTCGAGGTACTCGAAGAAGCGGCGAATGCCATACCAGGTCTGGCTCCACTTGCCGTTCCAGTTGGGCGAGCCCTCGATCACCCAGTCCTTCTGCGCCTGGGTCAGCTTGGACCAGGCCGTATCGCGCGGAATGCCCTCGGCCTCGGAGTGGCGCATCAGGTCGTCCTGAATCTCCTTCCAGGCCGGCGTCTGGATCGGCTTGATGACACCGGTGCGCAAGGTGAGTTTTTCGTTCGGAATCACCAGACCCCAGTCCACCCCGATGACGCGCCCGAAACCACGGCAGGCATCGCAGGCTCCCACTGCGGAGTTGAACGAGAACAGCGAGGGAATCGGCTCCTGATAGGTCAGATTGCTTTCAGGGCAATGCAGACCCAGCGAGAACTTCCACAGCTCGGGCTCGGCCGCCTCTGCAGCACTCTCGGGCAGCACATACACCGTGAGCCTGCCGCTGCCGCGCTTGAGGCCCACCTCGATCGCCTCCATGGCACGGGCGCGCTCGGCCTTGCCGAGGCGAAAGCGGTCGGCGATCACATCCAGCACCTTGATCTTCTCGGGGGCTGGCTTGGCTTTTTTCTTGCCCTTGGCGACTTCGTCACTGGCCGCATGAGCGCGCTCCACCTCGCGCTCGGCCTGCACCTTGGTGAAGCCGCTGGCAGACAGCCATTGCTCCACCTCTTCGGCCGAGGTATTGGCCGGCAGCTCCACCGGGAAGGTGATGGCAATGCGCGGATCGCCCGCCGCCTCGCAGCGCTGGGCCAGTTCGGCGTAAATGCTGTCCGCCGTGTCATGGCGCACCGGCAGGGCCGTCCTGCTGTCAAACAGCTGGGCCGCGCGCGCAAACAGCAGCTTGAGGTGATCGTTGATCTCCGTCATCGTGCCCACGGTGGAGCGCGAGTTGCGCACCGGGTTGGTCTGGTCGATGGCAATCGCGGGCGGCACACCCTCGACCTTGTCCACGGCCGGCTTGTCCATGCGGTCGAGGAACTGCCGCGCATAGGCGGAGAAGGTCTCCACATAGCGACGCTGACCTTCGGCGTACAAGGTGTCGAACACCAGGCTGGACTTGCCCGAGCCGCTGGGACCGGTGACCACGGTCAGCTCACCGGTACGGATGTCGATGTCCAGATTGCGAAGATTGTGCTGGCGAGCACCACGGATACGGATCAGGCCCTGCGTCATGTTCTGCGGTCTTTTCAATGGAGGCCAAACATTCTAGGCAGTCCTGGCAAGAACCTGGGTTGCGCATGTGCATTAAGGTTTTGCAGCGGCCGAAAAAAAGCCCCGGCTTGCGGGGCTTTGCGCGGGTGCGGCAGTGTTCATTTGGACTCCGCCGGTGCATGGATTGCATCCGCACCATGTTTTTCGCCGCTCATGTCCACCTTGTCACCCGCCTTCATGATGACAAACAGCGCCACGGCGGCAAACACCACAAAACCAATCGCGAGCTTCCACATATCAGTCTCCAGAGTCGTTATGAAAAGCAGCCGTGGCGGCGGCTTGCGCCGCTACGGTCAGCACGACCATTGAGCCCCATCGAGTTTGCGCGTGGCTTACTACAGGTCGGGCTGCGCATAAGAAAAAACCCCATGCCTCGCGACATGGGGTATGAACTTGGAGTAATGGTCTGCATTATCAGCTGCAGCTGCTGGAGACACCGCTTGCGCGGTGCACAAATTAGAAGTTGTGGCGCACGCCCAGAGCGAAGGAGCTGAAGTCCGCGCCGGCAGCACCGGTCACATAGTTCGCACCCTTGCTGTTGTTCACCTTGGTGTAGTAGCCATAGACCTTGGTGCGCTTGCTCAGGTTGTAGTTGTAGCCCAGAGTCCACTGAGTGGCTGCAGAGTCGGCGATGTGGCTCCACTTGTTGGCGTGACCCACGTTGGCGTGGAACTCCGAAGCGCCCAGGGCATACATGGCCGACAGACGGAAGTTGTTGCGCGAGCCGGCGCCGGTGCCGGTGATCTGGTTGTCGTCCTTGTTGCGCTGGTAGTAGGCACCCAGAGTCACTTGACCGAAGGTGTACAGGCCGCGCAGGGCAGCTTGCCAGTTGTCGCCCACCTTGCTGAAGCCAGCGCCCAGGTGCAGAGGACCGGTGGCGTAGTTGGCGGCCAGGTCATAGCCGTTCTTGCGGGGACCGACCGTAGGATCCTTCTCGTGCAGCGACACGGAGGCATCCACCGTCAGACCGCCCATGCTGGGGGTGCGGTAGCCGACCTTGTTCTTGGTGCTCAGACCGCCGAACCAGACGGGATCGTAGTACAGCGCATCGGAAGAAGAACCGGTGTCGTGGTTGTGCATGCTGATGTAGTCAGCGGTTGCATAGTAGGACTCGGGCACGAAGTTGCCCAGACGGATCATGCCGAAGCCACCCGACAGGTTCACTTCGCTCTGACGGGCAAAGGACATGCCGGTCGTGGGATGGGTCCAGGCGGAACCGGTGCCGGTGTCGGAGTTGAAGCCGGACTCCAGCGTGAAGCCAGCCTTCAGGCCGCCACCCAGATCTTCGGTGCCGCGAATGCCCCAGCGCGAGGCATTGTTGTACAGGCCGGACACGGACTGATCACCGGACTTCTGACGCTCGACGGTGGTGTTGATACGGCCGTACAGCGTCACGCTGCTCTGTGCCATTGCAGTGGTCGCGCCCATCACAGCCAGTGCGGCCAGAGCGATGCGAGTCATCTTGGTCATTCAATGCTCCTATATCCTGGGATAGTGTTTTTGCACCGCATTGGCTTGTAGGTTGTTGGCCCTCTCGCGGCTAGGTGTGATTCTAGGTGGGCCCCTCTCAAAAGCATGATTTGCATCGCAAAAAAGTAACGCAATGATGCTTTGTTGCCACACTGCTGTAACCCATTAGTGCTGCAGTAAAAGGCATAAGACCTGCAAAGCACGAGCCTTGCAGGTCTTCGATGTGATGCTGCATAAATTGCAGCACCGTCACTTCACATCAGTCTTCGGCGTAGATGTCGCGATCCTTGGTTTCGGGCACGAACAGCGTACCGATCACGGCCGTCACACCGGCGATGATGATGGGGTACCAGAGACCGTTGTACATATTGCCGGTCTGCGCCACGATGGCGAAGGACATGGTGGGCAGCAGACCACCGAACCAGCCGTTGCCGATGTGGTAGGGCAAGCTCATCGAGGTGTAGCGGATGCGGGTCGGGAACAGCTCCACCAGCATGGCCGCAATCGGGCCGTAGACCATGGTCACCAGCAGCACCAGATAGGTCAGGATCACGACCATCATGACCTTGTTCATCTTGGCAGGGTCGGCCTTGGTGGGATAGCCGTCCTTGGCCAGCTCTGCAGCCACGGTCTTCTTGAAGGCGCCGTCCTTGGCCTTGGCCTCGTCAGCGGGCAGGCCCTTGAGCGAGAACGAAGGGATCTCGGTCGAGCCGATACGGATCATGGCCTGCGTGCCGGCTGGTGCATCCTCTGTTTCATAGCTCACGGAACCGGCAGCCAGCACCTGCTTGGCCACGTCGCAGGAACTGGTGAACTTGGTGGTACCTGTGGGGTTGAACTGGAAGGAGCACTCCGCAGGATCGGCCACGATGACCACCTTGTTCTTGGCCTGTGCGGCGGCAAGATCGGGGTTGGCTGCTTCGGTCAGCGCCTTGAAAGCGGGGAAGTAGGTCAGCACCGCCAGAATGCAGCCCAGCATGATGATGGGCTTGCGTCCGATCTTGTCGGACAGCGTACCGAAGATCACAAAGAAAGGCGTGCCGATCAGCAGGGCAGCCGCAATCATCAGGTTGGCCGTGACGGCATCGACCTTGAGCTGCTGGGTCAGGAAGAACAGCGCGTAGAACTGGCCGGTGTACCACACCACGGCCTGGCCCGCAGTCAGGCCGACCAGCGCCAGGATCACGATCTTCAGGTTCTTCCACTGGCCGAAGGACTCCGTCAACGGTGCCTTGGAGACCTTGCCTTCGGCCTTCATCTTCTGGAAGGCGGGAGACTCGGACAGCGTCATGCGAATCCAGACCGAGATGGCCAGCAGCAGGATGGACACCAGGAAGGGAATGCGCCAGCCCCAGTCGGCAAACGCTTCTTCGCCCAGCATGGTGCGCACGCCCAGGATCACCAGCAGCGACAGGAACAGGCCCAGCGTTGCCGTGGTCTGGATCCACGAGGTGTAGGCACCGCGCCTGCCCTGCGGCGCATGCTCGGCCACATAGGTGGCAGCGCCGCCGTACTCGCCGCCCAGGGCCAGGCCTTGCAGCATGCGCAGCGCGATCAGGATGACGGGAGCGGCCACGCCGATGCTGGCGTAGTTGGGCAAGATCCCCACGATGAAGGTGGACAGGCCCATGATCAGGATCGTCACCAGGAAGGTGTACTTGCGCCCGATCATGTCGCCCAGACGGCCGAACACCAGCGCGCCGAAGGGGCGCACGATGAAGCCTGCCGCAAAGGCCAGCAAGGCGAAGATGAAGGCCGACCCCGCATCCAGACCGCTGAAGAACTGCTTGGCGATGATGGCTGCCAGAGATCCGTATAGATAGAAGTCGTACCACTCGAAAACGGTTCCGAGTGAAGACGCAAAGATGACTTTGCGCTCTTCCGGGCTCATCGGCCGTGGGGCCGATTTACCTCCCATGTTTGCTGTCGCATTGATGGCCATGTTTGTCTCCTAGGTTTTTGGAATGTCAGGCGCTGCCAACTCACCTGTTTGCCCAATATCAAAGCGACAACTGACCGCCAACTTACAAAAAATCGCTTCTCCAAAATTCAAGACTGGGCATTACCCGACCCTCTCCGCACTTACCCGGACCCGTTTTTTTCCGATGTGAAAAACCGGGGGCAAACACCGATATCGTAAGTAAGGGGGCGGTCAGACGGGCTTCTCAGAATGCATTGCAAGCAAGCCACCGCGTAGCTGATGGCAGGCTGGAAAACTTCAAAGGAGACAACGCTGTGCGAGACCCGGTGATAGAGACCATCCAAAGCAACCCCGCCTACCAGCAACTGCGCCGCAAGCGCAATCGACTGGGCCTGGCACTGACCGTTCTGATGCTGATCGTGTACTACGGCTATGTCGCGCTGATCGCGTTCGACAAGGAGTTCCTGGCGCAGCCCATCGGCGCGGGAGTGACCACGCTGGGCATTCCCATCGGCATGGGCGTCATCATTTTTTCCGTGATCATTACCGGCCTCTATGTGCGCCGCGCCAACAACGAGTTTGATCAGCTCACCCGCGACATTCTCAAAGGCATCAAGCAATGAAGCAGCGCATCTCTTCACAATGGCTGGCGGGCGCTGCGGCGCTGGCCGCAACGGCGCCCGTGCTGGCCGCCGGCGGTGACGTCGGCAACGCCGCCAAGCAGGCCACCAACTGGACGGCCATCATCATGTTCACCGCCTTTGTGGTGGCAACCCTGTGGATCACCAAATGGGCTGCGGGCCGCACCAAGTCGGCCTCCGACTTCTATACCGCAGGCGGCGGCATCACCGGCTTTCAGAACGGTCTGGCGATTGCGGGCGACTATATGTCCGCCGCCTCCTTCCTCGGCATCTCGGCCTCCGTCATGGCCAGCGGCTATGACGGCCTGATCTACTCCATCGGCTTTCTGGTGGGCTGGCCGATTCTGACTTTTCTGCTGGCGGAACGCCTGCGCAATCTGGGCCGCTTCACTTTTGCCGACGTCGCCGGCTACCGTTTCGAGCAAAAGCCCTTCCGGATTTTTGCCTCCTGCGGCACGCTGGTGGTGGTGGCCTTCTACCTGATTGCCCAGATGGTCGGCGCAGGCCAGCTCATCAAGCTGCTGTTTGGCCTGGACTACTGGATTGCCGTGGTGCTGGTCGGCGGTCTGATGATGATCTATGTGCTGTTTGGCGGCATGACGGCCACTACCTGGGTGCAGATCATCAAGGCCTGCCTGCTGCTGGCCGGCGTCACCTTCATGGGCTTCATGGTGTTGTCCAAATACGGCTTCAGCCCCGAAGCATTGTTTGCCGAAGGCGTGAAGGTACGCACCCAGATCGCCGCCAATGGCGGTGCCGAGCCATCCGTCGCAGAGAAACTGGGCCTGGCCATCATGGGCCCGGGCGGCTTCATCAAGGACCCGATCTCCGCCATCAGCTTCGGCATGGCGCTGATGTTCGGCACGCTGGGCCTGCCCCACATCCTGATGCGCTTCTTCACCGTGCCTGACGCCAAGGAAGCGCGCAAGAGCGTGTTCTGGGCCACGACCTGGATCGGCTACTTCTATGTGCTGATCTTCATCATCGGCTTCGGCGCCATCACCCTGGTGCTCACCAACCCCGAAATGGCAGACACGGCCAAGGGCGTGATCCACGGCGGCGCAGGCACGGCCAATATGGCAGCCGTGCTGGTGGCCAAGAGCGTGGGCGGCGATGTGTTCTACGGCTTTATCTCGGCCGTGGCCTTTGCCACCATTCTGGCTGTGGTCGCAGGCCTGACCCTGTCTGGCGCCTCGGCTGTCTCGCACGACCTCTACGCCACCGTGATCAAGAAGGGCAAGGCCGACAGCGCCTCCGAACTGCGGGTTTCGCGCATCACCACGCTGTGCCTGGGCTTTGTCGCCGTGCTGCTGGGCATTGTGTTCGAGAAGCAGAACATTGCCTTCATGGTCTCGCTGGCCTTTGCCGTGGCGGCTTCGGCCAACTTCCCGCCCCTGCTGCTGTCCGTGCTGTGGAAAGACTGCACCACCAAGGGCGCCGTGATCGGCGGCTTCCTGGGTCTGGTCTCCTCCGTGGGCCTGACCATTGTCTCGCCCTCGGTATGGGAAGGCACCTTGGGCAACCCGGCCGGCTCGGCATGGTTCCCATACGCCTCGCCTGCACTGTTCTCCATGGCGATCGGCTTCTTTGGCGTGTGGCTGTTCTCCGTGCTCGACAAGAGCGCTCAGGCAGCCAAGGAGCGCGCCGTGTTCCCTGCGCAGCAAGTGCGTTCGGAAACCGGTCTGGGCGCCGCAGGCGCATCCGGCCACTGATGATGTGAAGGGCCTGGCACCATGCCGGGCCCCGGCAGGAATCTGCCCTCACCTCGGCCCGCAGAGACCGCCACGGTTTCTGCGGGCCGCGCTCATTCCACGTCCATCCCGCCGGCCTGCGCCAGCTCGAACAGCAGCTCCCGTGCCCACTGGTGCCCTGGAGAGCGATGGGTGCGCGCATGCCAGGCAGCCGTCTTGGTGAAACCCGGAATCTCCAGCGGCGGCTCCAGCACCACCAGCCCCGAGTCGGGCTTGACCAGACGCCGCGGCACGACGGCAATCAGATCGCTGCTGCGCAGGATTTCGGGCAGCACCAGAAAGCTGGTCACAGAAAGCGCCACACGCCGCCGCAGTCCCAGGCGCTCCAGCGCCTCGTCCGTCACACCATGAAAACTGCCTCCGTCATAGGACACCAGCGCATGATCCAGAGCGCAGAAGCGCTGCAGTGACAGGCCGCGCCGGCGCGCATCGGGATGGCCCTGGCGCATCACGCAGACATAGCGTTCGTCGAACAGCCGGCGTGCATGCAGATCGGGGGCCGTGCGCTCCGGCGTAACCAGCGCCATATCGATATCGCCGCGCTCCAGCCGCTCGTGCAGCGGCAGATGCTGGGCCGGCACCACGGCCACACACAGACCAGGCGCGCGCTGACGCAACACGGCCAGAAACGGCAGCACCACCGCCTGCAGCGCGTAATCCGTGGCGGCAATGCGCAGCGTCATATGTGCCGTAGCGGGATCAAAGGCCTGGGGACGCAGCAGCGCCTCGGCATTGCACAGCAATTCCTTGAGCGGCCCAGCCAGTGCCAGCGCGCGCAGCGTGGGGGCGATGCCGCGCTGCGTGCGCACGAACAAGGGATCGTCGAAGCTCTCGCGCAGTCGCGTCAGCATGCCGCTGACCGCCGGCTGGGTCAGCGCCAGACGCTCGGCAGCGCGCGTCACGCTGCGCTCGTCCAGCAGCGCATCCAGGGCCTTGAGCAGATTCAGGTCCAGACTCTTGATATCAGTCGGCATGATTTCACAAATCAGAAATATCGATTGGATTTATTTCACCACAGACCCCATCATTTCCCCAATCCTCTTCGACAGAAGCCCTGCATGCACCGCATTCACTGGCCCGCCGACCTCATGCCGGGCAACACCGAAAACTTCGTCTCCAGGCAGATCATTGCCCGGGGCCGGTCTCCGCAGTTTTCAGAATCTCGCTGTCCTTGATTTTTTGATAGCTTCCAGCACCTTCATTCATTGATTTTCAGATGTCTTTAATGCTGAAAACCAGCCATGAGGCGCGTAGGTCGCTATCAAACTTTTGGCATCCTGCTCTGCTGCAGGACTGCCGGCTCATTCCATTCGCACCACCGATACTCCGCATGTCTGCACTCTTTACCCCTTTCACTCTCAAAAGCCTGACCCTGCGCAACCGCATCGCCATTCCGCCGATGTGCCAGTACAGCGCCGTGGACGGTCTCACCAATGACTGGCACCAGGTCCACTACGCCTCCATGGCGCGCGGCGGCGCGGGGCTGGTGATTGTCGAAGCCACGGGCGTGTCGCCCGAAGGCCGCATCTCGCCCGACTGCACCGGCCTGTGGAACGACGCCCAGATCGAAGGCATGTCGCGCATTGCCGCCGGCATCAAGGCCGCAGGCGCCGTGCCCGGCATCCAGATCGCCCATGCCGGACGCAAGGCCAGCGCCAACAATCCCTGGGAAGGCGACGACCATATTGCCGAAGGCGATGCCCGCGGCTGGCAGCCGATCGCACCATCGGCCATTGCCTTTGGCGGCGGTCTGCCGCGCGTCCCCCGCGCCATGACGCTGGAGGACATCGCCCGCGTGCAGGCCGACTTTGTCGCGGCAGCCCGCCGCGCGCTTGCGGCCGGCTTCGAATGGCTGGAGCTGCACTTTGCCCACGGCTATCTGGCACAGAGCTTTTTCTCGCCCCACAGCAACCAGCGCGACGATGCCTACGGCGGCAGCTTCAGCAACCGC
Organism: Comamonas sp. Z3; assembly: GCF_008121565.1. Lineage (NCBI taxonomy): Bacteria > Pseudomonadati > Pseudomonadota > Betaproteobacteria > Burkholderiales > Comamonadaceae > Comamonas > Comamonas sp. Z3. The sequence goes on along the minus strand of NZ_VOQU01000002.1, from coordinate 34,325 downwards.
GCCCGCTTTCTGCTGGAGACCGTGGCCAGGGTGCGCGAGGTCTGGCCCGAGCATCTGCCACTGACGGCGCGCTTCGGCGTCATCGAGTACGACGGCCGCGATGAAGAAACCCTGGAGGAATCCATCGCCGTCACGCGCCAGATGCGCGAGCGCGGCCTGGACCTGCTCAATGTCAGCGTCAACTTCGTGATTCCCGATGTGAAGATCCCCTGGGGCACGCCCGCCTTCCTGGCGCCGATTGCCCAGCGCGTGAGCCGCAGTGCCGGCCTGCCCGTGGCTTCGGGCTGGGGCATGGATGATCCGCAGGTTGCCGAGCGCATCGTGGCCGAGCACCAGGTCGATCTGGTCATGATCGGCCGCGCCCATCTGGCCAACCCGCATTACACCTATCAGCTGGCGCAAAGCCTGGGCGTGGCCCGCCCCGACTGGACCCTGCCCGCGCCCTATGCCCACTGGCTGGAGCGCTATCGCGGCGCTGCCAAGCAGGCCACAGCGCAGTAAGAGAGTGAACGACAGGCCTGCAGCTCTACAGGCCTGAATCAGGCTTCAGCCCAGGCCTGACTCCACCTGGGCCGACGCCTGCCACTGCGCATCGAACCAGGCATTGCCCTCCAGATAGCTGCGCAGCATGGGCAAGGCATCGAGTCCCCAGAAGACATGGCCGTCCACCACCCAGGCCGGCACGCCGAACACGCCGGCCTGCTGCGCCTGTTCGGTATTGCCGCGCAGCCATTGCTTGACCTCGGCACTGTCCTCTTCCTGGCGCAGCTGCTCCTTCAACTGCGCGCGCAGCTCCTGCAGGCGCTGCGCATCATTGGCCTCATGGCCGCCCTGCCAGACATGCTGCATCACGGCCTGCGCCACAAAGCGGTTGATGCTGCCGTCACGCCCATGGGCCAGCGCCAGCCGCAGCAGCGGCAGCGGCTTGAACGGATGCTGTGCCGGCATCTGCAACTCCACGCCCAGCGCCTGACCCAGCCAAGTCACATGCCTGTAAGTCCACAGTCTCTTGGCCGGAATGCCGGCCGGGCCAGGGTTGGCATTGCCTTGCAGCAAGGCCCCGAGCAATACCGGGCGATAGTCCACGTGATAGCTGAGCCCTTGCAGCGCCTTGGGCATCTGCTCCAGCGCCAGCCACGCATAAGGCGACACAAAGTCCAGGTAACAGGTGATGTGCTTCATGTCGACTCTCCTCTAAGGGTGATCAGATCTCGGCCTGGCGCGGGTCCTCGAGGCCGGCGCGCTGCAGCAGCCGGCCCCAGATCTCCAGACGCAGCTCGGCATCGCCCTTGGACCAGGCGCGAATCTCGTCAATGGTTCTGAAGCAGCCCTGGCAATGGCTGCGGTCCTGCGTCATGCGGCAGACGTTGATGCAGGGCGAAGCCACGGGCTGGTCGGCCTCGGCCCAGACCAGGGCCACCTCGGCCTTGGCGGCCAGTTGCGCCAGCTGCTGAGCCTGCTGCTCCTGAAGAAGTTCCGTACTCATGCCTGCTCCACCACGTCCGACCAGGGGGCTGCGGTCAGCGACTGCAGCTGCGCGGGCGATGCAGGAAACACGCCGTGCGGATGGCCTGCTGCGGCCCACACCGTCTCGAAGCGCTGCAGCTCGGCATCGATCAAGGTCACCACCTTGGTTGCATGGGCCACGGGGCTGACGCCGCCAATCGAGAAGCCGGTGCTGGCCTTGACGAAGTCCGCGTCGGCGCGGCCGACCTTGCCCACCAGCTGCGTCACTTTCTTTTCATCGACACGCCTGTCGCCCGAAGTCACGACCAGCACGGCCGCGCCATCGCTCCTGCGCTTGAAGATGATGCTCTTGGCCACCTGCCCGACCAGAATGCTGAGCTGGTCTGCCGCCTCCTGTGCGGTACGCGCCGCACCGTCCAGCATTTGCGGCGCATGCGGATGACCGGCATCCTGCAAAAAGCGGCTGACGCGCTGCACGCCTTCCGGCAGCGCATGAAGTTCTGACCCACACATGATGTTTTCCTGAAAATCGCGCCGCCATCCGGCAGCGTCACGGCCCCTACTGTGCCAGCTTGAGCCTGAGCTGCACCAGCTCCAGCTGCAAATCACGCAGGTCTTTCTGGACATAGGCGATATGTCCGGCACTGTTCTTGGCGTCACGCGCCTCGCGCAGCTCTTTTCTCTTGGCCTCGATGCGACGCTCCAGCTCAAGCACCGACTGCCTGTCCTGATAGCGGTCGCGCGCCGGCGCATAGCCTTGCAGAAACGCCGCCTCCAGCGGCGCCGGGCAATAGCCCGGCTGGAACTTTCTGCCGGCTTCCGCATAGCTCTTGCCGCTTTCGGGAGTGCAGAAATCCTGCAGGCCGCGCAGCCAGCCCTGCTGATAGGCCCGTGCATCCATCTGCACGCCCTGGTCCTTGCAGGCCTTGAAATGCCGTCTGGCACGGGTGGACAGGTCCAGCCTGCCATCCATGGCATCGAGCTGACCCAGATAGGCCCAGTCCGTGTCCCTGCACTCCTGGGCATCCATGCCGGCGCAGCCTCCCAGCAGGGTAGCTGCCGCCAGACACAGGGCCCACGAAAAACTTGTTCTTGCTTGCATGGCGGCGATGGTAACAACGCCCATGCCTGCCCGGGCTGCGCTTGGCCTCAGCCCGCGCGCCTGGTCAGCAAGGCCTTGGCCACGCGCGACTGCGTGGGGCGACCCAGATGCTCGCTGATGAACTGGCCCGCATCGATCAGCTTGTCGAGGTCGATGCCGGTCTCTATGCCCATGCCCTGCAGCAGATAGACCACGTCTTCGGTGGCCACATTGCCCGTGGCGCCCTTGGCATAGGGACAGCCGCCCAGTCCGGCGACCGATGACTGGAAGTTCCAGACCCCCAGATCCAGCGCCGCCAGCGTGTTGCTCAGGGCCTGGCCGTAAGTATCGTGGAAATGGCCGGACACCTGGTCGATATCGAAGTGCGCCAGCGTGGCCTCCAGCGCCTTTTGCACCTTGACGGGCGTGCCCACGCCGATGGTGTCGGCCACATCCACGCGCTGCACGCCGATGCTCTTCATCAGCCCGGCCAGATAGCCCACCTTCTCGGGCGCGATCTCGCCTTCGTAGGGGCAGCCCACGGTGCAGCTCATGGCGCCGCGCACGGCAATGCCTGCCTCCAGGGCCGCCTGCACCACGGGCGCAAAGCGCTCGATACTCTCGGCAATCGAGCAGTTGATGTTGCGCTGGCTGAAGGCCTCGCTGGCCGCGCCGAACACCACGATCTCGTCGGGCTTGCTGGCCAGCGCGGCTTCGAAGCCCTTGAGATTCGGCGTGAGCACCGAATACCGCACCCCGGCTCTGCGCACCATGCCAGCCATGACTTCGGCGTTGTCCGCCATCTGCGGCACCCATTTGGGCGACACATAGCTGGTGACCTCGATCTCCTTGAGGCCTGCGTCCTGCAGGCGCTGCACCAGCTCGATCTTGACGGCGGCAGGCACAGGCTGCTTTTCGTTCTGCAGGCCGTCGCGCGGGCCCACATCGATGATCTTGACGCGTGCGGGGTACTTCATTCTTGTCTCCTTGCTATCAATAGCCCTTGCTCAGGTCGACTCGACCTGTGACGGGCTCACCCCGGCTCATGGCGGCGACCTTGCCCACGATCTGGGCAATGCTGTCCGCTGCCAGCGTGCGGGCCGAGGTATGGGGGGTGAGGATGATCCCGGACTGCTTCCAGAACGGGTGATTCTCGGGCAGCGGCTCCTCGCGGAACACGTCCAGCATGGCGCCGCTGACATGGCCGGACTCGATCTGCGCAATCAGGTCGGCATCGACCACATGGCCGCCGCGCCCCACGTTGATCACATAGGCGCCGGGCTGCAGCAGCGCCAGCGTGCGGGCGTTGATGATGTCGCGGGTCTCGTCGTGCAGGGGCAGCAGGTTGACCAGAATGCGCGTCTCGGACAGAAAGCGGTCCAGGCTGTCCATGCCGCTGAAGCATTCGACGCCCTGCAGCTCGCGCGGCGAGCGGCTCCAGCCATTGACCTTGAAATCGAACACCGTCAACGCCCTGGCCACGCGCTCGCCCATCTTGCCCAGGCCCATCACGCCCACGGGATAGTCCACCCGCCTGGGGTTGCGCTGGTGCTGCCACAGGCCCTGCGCCATGTCGGACTCGTACCGATCGAGGCCACGGAAGAAGCGGATCACTGCCTGGGCCACATACTCGGCCATCTGCACAGCCATGCCCGCATCCTCGAGACGGTAGACGGGCAGCGCGGCGGGAATACGCAGCGGCAGCAAGGCATCCACGCCCGCGCCGATATTGAACATGGCCTTCAGGCCGGCCGCCTGCTCGTCGAGGAACTGCTGGGGCGGCGCCCAGACCAATGCATAGTCGGCCTGGGCTGCGCCCGGCTCCCAGATGGCAATCTCCGCACCCGGCAGCGCGTCATGCAAACCTTTGAGCCAGGGTTCCGGCCGCGTATCGTCACAGCAAAATAAGACTTTCATGGATGCCAAGCCTAACGCTTTGCCATGACCGCTGCAGACGCAGGTGGCCAATGGACCGCTATCAAAAAAGAAGCTTCTTGCGCTTTACATGTCTTGATTTCACCATTGAAAGTGACTGAATTCATGGATAGTCCAGCGCAAGCCGCTCTTTTTGTTAAACAGTTCAACCCTGGGCGGATCAGGCGGCCACCTCGATGCGCAGCAGCTCCGCGCCTTCGCTGACCTGGTCGCCGGGCACATACAGCAGCTCCAGCACCACGCCATCGCCGGGGGCGGCAATCGTGTGCTCCATCTTCATGGCCTCCATCACAGCCAGCGGCTGGCCCTTGCTGACCTTGTCGCCGGCCTTGACCGTGAAAGACACCACCTTGCCGGGCATGGGCGCCGTCAGGCGGCCGCCTTCATGGCCGGTATCGCCGGCGTGGGCCAGCTGGTCGACCACGGTGATCTGGGTGCTGCCCGCTTCGGTGAAGATGGACAGCTGGTCGCCCTGGGCATGGACCACGACCACCGTGCGCTTGCCGTCCAGGCCCAGCTCCAGCCGCCCGTCGGCCAGTGCGCGCCACTGCAGCGCGGCATCGCTGCGGCCTTCGCCCTCGCCAATGCCGAGCTGATAGGTCTGCGCCGCCTGCATGCCGCGACCGTAGGCCAGGCCGGCCGTGAAGTCCTCGCCGCGGTAGGCAAAGCCGAACGCACGCACATAGCGGCCCGACATGCGCCAGCCGTCGCGCCGGCTGAAGGGGTCTGCGCCTTGCGCGGCCTGCTCGCCCTGCAGCTGCCAGGCCATGGCAGCGGCGACGGCCAGGTCGCGGCCCACGAAATCCTTGCCGAACAAGGCCTCGCGCTCGCGCTCGATCAGCGCGGTATCGAGCAAGGCATTGGAGAAAGCCTGGCTCTTCACCACCTGGCGCAGAAACTGCACATTGGTCGTCAGGCCCACGATATGGGTCTGAGCCAGCGCCGCGTCCAGACGCGCCAGCGCCTGGGCACGGTCCTCGCCATGGACGATGAGCTTGGCGATCATGGAGTCGTAGAAGGGGCTGATCGCATCGCCCTCGCGTACGCCGTCGTCCACGCGCACATCGCTGATCTCGAAGCTGCTGCATTCGGGCTTGCGATAGACGGCCAGATGACCGGTGGCGGGCAGGAAGTTGTTCTCGGGGTTCTCGGCGCAGATGCGTGCCTCGATGGCATGGCCCTGGATACGGAGTTCCGACTGTGCCTTGGGCAAAGGCTGTCCCGAAGCCACCAGCAGCTGCCAGCGCACCAGATCCTCGCCCGTGATGGCTTCGGTCACGGGGTGCTCCACCTGCAGCCGGGTGTTCATTTCCATGAAGTAGAACTTCATGGCTTCGGGCTGGTCGTAGCCGCCGGGCTGCTCGACGATGAACTCCACCGTGCCCGCGCCCACATAGTTCACGGCCTTGGCGGCGGCCACGGCGGCCTCGCCCATCTTCTGGCGCAGCGCGGCAGTCATGCCCGGCGCCGGCGCTTCCTCCAGTACCTTCTGGTGGCGGCGCTGCACCGAGCAGTCGCGTTCGAACAGATAGACGCAGTTGCCCTGCGTGTCGCCAAACACCTGAATCTCGATATGGCGCGGGCGCAGCACGTACTTCTCGATCAGCACGGCATCGTTGCCGAAGCTGTTGATGGCTTCGCGCTTGCAGGACTCCAGCGAAGCCGCAAAGTCCTCGCTCTTTTCCACCAGACGCATGCCCTTGCCGCCGCCGCCCGCGCTGGCCTTGATGAGCACGGGATAGCCGATGCGATCGGCCTCCCGGTGCAGCAGCTCGGGGTTCTGGTCGTGTCCGTGATAGCCGGGCACCAGCGGCACGCCGGCCTTTTCCATCAGTTGCTTGGACTCGGCCTTGAGACCCATGGCGCGGATCGCGCTGGCGGGCGGGCCGATGAAGACCAGGCCGGCCGCTGCGCAGGCATTGGCAAAGTCCTCGTTCTCGGAGAGGAAGCCATAGCCGGGGTGGATGGCTTCGGCACCCGTGGCCTTGGCAGCCTCCAGAATGCGCTCCCAGCGCAGATAGCTGTCCTTGGGCGCGCTGCCGCCGATGTGCACGGCCTCGTCGCAGGCCGCCACATGCTTGGCCTGGGCATCGGCATCCGAGTACACGGCCACGGTCTTCACACCCATGCGGCGGGCGGTCGCGGCCACACGGCAGGCGATCTCACCACGATTGGCAATCAGAATTTTCTTGAACATATCGTCTCCGTTTATCGGTCAATTCACCGCTCAGCGCATATCCATCAAACGCAAGCAGCTATGTTTTTTGCAATGGATCCTGCGCCTCACCACTGCCGCGCAGGCGTCGAAAAATCGCCTTGAGAAAGCGCCAAAGCGCCCAGATCACCAGCCACATCGCAATCACCACGACCAGCAGCACGGCGGCAAACACCAGCGGATTGGTCAGCGCCAGCCAGATGGCGCCCAGCGACACCGTGTCTTCCGCCAGACTGGCTCCCAAGTTGGAGAACGGTTCGGGCGAGGTATTGATGAGGGCACGCGTGGTGGTCTTGGCGGCCTGGCTGGTCGCGGCCAGCGTGCCGCCCATCAGCGCGGCGGCCATGGCCATGGTGGTGTTGTCGGCGCCGAAGACCGAGGCTGCCAGCGCCGCACCGGCCGGAATGCGCAACACGCTCTGGAACAGGTCCCAGACCGAATCCACCACGGGAATCTTGTCGGCAAAGAACTCCACGAACAGCAGGCCGCCGCTGATGAGCAGAACCATCGGGTGCTGCAGCACATGCAGACCACCAGGCAGCGGCATCAGACCGCTGGCACCCAGCAGGCCCACGGCGAACACCACGGCATAGAGGCGAAAACCGCTGGCCCAGCCCAGAGCCGCCGCCAGCGCCAGCATGGACGCCATGTCCATCTGTCCCAAGGCCTGCCCGGCCCTGGCGGCCACATCGCCCACCTGGCTCGCGGCATCGCCCACGGCCCTGGCCGTATCGGGATCGATGTGCAGGCCGGTGCGGTGCAGCCAGTCGATGATGGTTTGCCAGATATCCATGGTGTTCATTTCCTATGCGAGCCCGCAGGCTGAAGCGCCCCGGCCGCCAGGTCTGTCATCTCATCCGGGCAGCCAGTTGGGTTTGCGCTTGTTGAGAAAGGCCTGCACGCCTTCCTTGCCTTCGCTGCTGGCGCGGATGGTGGCAATCGACTCCACGGTCGCCGCAATCAGCTGCTCGCTGATCTCGCGCTCGGCCATGTCCAGCACCAGGCGCTTGCAGGCCCGCACCGCTGCGGGGCCGGCACTCAGCAAATGCTTGAGCCAGCCGTCGACCACGGCATCCAGCCCGTCGGCATCGACCACCTCGTGCACATAGCCGATGCGATGCGCCTCCTGCGCCGAAAAGCGCTCGCCCGTGAGAAAGTAGCGGTGCGCGGCCCTGGCACCCATGGCACGGATCACATAGGGGCTGATGGTGGCGGGAATCAGGCCGATCTTGACCTCGCTGAGGCAGAAACCTGCCGTGTCGGCCGCCACCGCCATATCGCAGGAGGCCACCAGGCCCATGCCGCCCGCATAGACATCGCCCTGCACACGCGCAATCGTGGGCTTGGGGCATTCGTAGATGACGCGCAGCATCTCGGCCAGCAGACCCGCATCGACGCGGTTTTCGTCGCGCGAGTAATCGGCCATGCGGCGCATCCAGTTCAGGTCCGCGCCCGCGCAGAATGCGGGTCCTTCGGCGGCCAGCACCACGGCGCGCACATCGGCACGCTCGCCGACCTGAAGGAATGCGGCGGTGATCTCGGCAATCGCCGCATCGCTGAAGGCATTACGGATGGCGGGCTGAGCCAGCGTAACGCGGGCGATGCCGCCGTCCACGGTCAAAGTCAAAGCGGTCATGGCTTGTCTCCCAGTGAGTTATGGCTTTGCAGTTGCGCAGCCGCCGTACCCGGCAGCTGCTGCATCAGGAATTCACGGACCTGCGGCAGCCATTGCCCGATATTGGCGGCCCGGTCAAAAAACTGGTGTCCTTCCGCGCCGCTTGGCGGCACGAACACCAGGGTCAGCTTCCGGCCTGCCGCCAGATAGCTTTGCGCCATCTGGCGCACCAGCGGCGGTCGAAAGTAGCTATCGTTCTCGGCATAGATCCACAGCTGGGGCACCTGGCTGGTGGCGGCAAAGCCGGCCACGGTCTTGAGCAGTTGCGCCTCGCCGCAGACCGATGTCTTCTCACGCATCTGCTGCTGCGAACCGCGGCCACCGGCAAAATTGATGACGCCGCGCAGACCTGCGGGTTGCTGGGCCGCCAGCGCCAGCGAGGCAAAGCCGCCGGCAGACTTGCCCAGCAGCACCACATGCGTGCTGTCGACATAGGGCAACTTCTGCCCGTAAGCCATGATGGCCGCCACATCGCGCGCAGCCTCCTGGGCTGCATGGCCATAGTCGGGATCATCGCAGCTGCCGTAGCGGTCGGCCAGAGGACCGTCCGATGCGCCATAGCCGCGGCGCAAACCCGTCACCACCACATAGCCCAGTTCGGCCAGAGCGCGCGCCTGCGGGCCGTAGCGATCGGTCATGGCTTCGCGCGCCTCTTTGCCGCTGGGCGTGCCGTGGCTGAGCACGATCAGCCCCCAGGGTCCGAGACCCAGGGGACGATAGACATGGCCTGCGAGCTCGGCAGTGCGCGCGGGCGTGCTGCCGGCCTCCGGCACCCAGACCGGAATGCGCGCATCGAACTGCTGCACCTCGGCCCGGGCCTGCGCCGCCACGGACAGTGCCAGCGCTGCAGACAGCAGCGCTTGCATCAGGGCGGCGACGGTGCAGCGCATCATGTTCGGGCCTCCGTGTGCTTACATGCGGAAGACACCAAAGCGGGTGTCCTCAATCGGCGCATTGCGTGCCGCAGCCAGACCCAGCGCCAGCACGCGGCGCGTGTCGGCGGGATCGATGACGCCGTCGTCCCAGAGGCGTGCCGTCGCGTAGAAGGGATGACCCTGGTCTTCGTACTGCTGGCGGATGGGCGCCTTGAAGCGTTCCTCCTCTTCCGCACTCCAGCTAGCTCCCTTGGCTTCGATACCGTCGCGCTTGACGGTGGCCAGCACGCTGGCCGCCTGCTCGCCGCCCATGACGCTGATGCGCGCGTTGGGCCACATCCAGAGGAAGCGGGGCGAATAGGCGCGGCCGCACATGCCGTAGTTGCCCGCGCCAAAGCTGCCGCCGATGATGATGGTGAACTTGGGCACCGCTGCCGTGGCCACGGCCGTGACCAGCTTGGCGCCGTGACGGGCAATGCCTTCGTTTTCGTATTTGCGGCCCACCATAAAGCCCGTGATGTTCTGCAGGAACACCAGCGGCACCTTGCGCTGGCAGCACAGCTCGATGAAGTGTGCGCCCTTGACGGCCGACTCGGAAAACAGGATGCCGTTGTTGGCGATGATGCCGACCTGCATGCCCTCGATGCGCGCAAAGCCGCAGACCAGGGTGTTGCCGAAGCGGGCCTTGAACTCGTCGAACTGGCTGCCATCCACGATGCGGGCAATGATCTCGCGCACATCGAAGGGCTTGCGCGTATCGACGGGAATCACGCCATACAGCTCTTCGCTCTCGAAGAGGGGCGCGGCAGGTGCATGATCGGCCTGGGAAATGGGCTTGTCCTTGTTCAGGTTTGCCACCGCCTGGCGAGCCAGCGCCAGTGCATGCAGATCGTTCTCGGCCAGATGGTCGGCCACGCCCGACAGACGCGTGTGCACATCGCCGCCGCCCAGGTCCTCGGCACTGACCACCTCGCCGGTGGCGGCCTTGACCAGGGGAGGGCCGCCCAGGAAGATGGTGCCCTGGTTCTTGACGATGATGGACTCGTCGCTCATGGCCGGCACATAGGCGCCGCCTGCCGTGCACGAACCCATGACCACGGCGATCTGGGCGATGCCCTGGGCGCTCATATTGGCCTGGTTGTAGAAGATGCGGCCGAAATGCTCGCGATCGGGGAAGACCTCATCCTGATTGGGCAGGTTGGCACCGCCCGAGTCGACCAGATAGATGCAGGGCAGACGGTTCTGTGCCGCCACTTCCTGTGCGCGCAGATGCTTTTTCACCGTCATCGGGTAGTAGGTTCCGCCCTTCACGGTGGCGTCGTTGCAGACGATCATGCAGTCCACGCCGCTGACCCGGCCCACGCCGACAATCACGCCCGCGCCCGGTGCATCGTTGTTGTACATATTGAGCGCGGCCAGCGGCGACAGCTCCAGGAATGGCGTGCCGGGGTCCAGCAGCCGCTGCACGCGCTCGCGCGGCAGGAGCTTGCCGCGCGCCACATGCTTGGCGCGCGCGGCCTCGTTGCCGCCCAGCGCGTTCTGATCGCAGCGTGCATGCAGCTCATTGACCAGCGCCTGCATGGCTGCGGCGTTGGCCAGGAAATCTGCCGAACGCGGATTCAGTTGTGTGCCCAGAATGCTCATCGCTTGCCTCTTAAAAAATGATTGCCCCCTGAGCGGCTGCGCCGCTTCCCCCTTAGGGGGACGATGGCCTCGCTGCGGAGCGGTCCTTGCTGGCCGTCCCGTGCTTGGCACACGCCTGTTTCAGGAGTTACGGCTCGTACTTTGCCGCTTGATAACTGATGTGAGAACTTGGTTTTTTTCTTGCTCAGACACGGCGCTGCCACGGCAGTTGAAGAAAATGCCTCATGCACGCTGTTGAAACTGTTCTGCTTGTCTTGCTGCTGGGAGCGCTGACAGGCATTGTGGCCCGCTATGTCCGGGCCATTCCCCTGCCTCTGATTCAGATCGCGCTGGGTGCGCTGATTGCCTGGCCGCAAGCCGGCCTGCACATCGCGTTCGACCCCGAGCTGTTCCTGTTGCTCTTCATTCCGCCGCTGCTGTTCGCCGACGGCTGGCGCATTCCCAAGCGTGAATTCTTTGCACTGGCCAAGCCGATCTTGCTGCTGGCCCTGGGCCTGGTGCTGTTCACCGTGCTGGGCCTGGGCTATCTCGTCCATTGGATGATTCCCGAAATTCCGCTGACCGTGGCCTTCGCCCTGGCCGCCGTGATCTCGCCCACCGATGCCGTGGCCGTTTCGGCCATCACGCGCAATCTGGGCATGCCCGAGAAGACGATGCATGTGCTGGAAGGCGAGTCGCTGCTCAACGACGCATCGGGCCTGGTGGCGCTGAAATTTGCGATTGCCGCCACGCTGACCGGCATGTTCTCCTGGGGCGAAGTGGCCAAGGAGTTCACCTGGATGGCCGTCGGCGGCCTGGGTGTGGGTGCGCTGATAGGCTGGGGCTTCAGCCATGCGCGCGGCACCATCACGCGCCGTCTGGGCGATGTCGCAGCCACGCAGATGGTGTTGCTGCTGGTGCTGCTGCCTTTTGCCGCCTATATCGTGGGCGAGAAGATCGGTGTCTCCGGCATTCTGGCTGCCGTGGCCGCCGGCATCGCCACCAATTTCGCCGATCTGGAGCGCAGCAGCTACATCAGCGAACGCCTGCAGACCGAAGGCACCTGGAGCATGGTGGAAGCCGCCTTCAACGGCGCCATCTTCCTGCTGCTGGGCCTGCAGCTGCCATCCATCATCGGCGTGCCGCTGCATCAGGCAGGCCATGACTGGTGGATTCTGGTCGGCTATGTGGCTGCCATTTCGTTTGCGCTGCTGCTGATGCGCTGGATCTGGCTGGTCCTGGGTGTGCATGGCTCGCTGCTGCGCGCCCACCGGCAGGGCAAGATGTCCGAGCGCCCCTCGCCACTGCTGAATCTGGCCACCACGCTGGCCGGCATTCGCGGTGCGGTCACACTGGCCGGTGCGCTGTCCGTGCCCATGCTGCTGAACAACGGCCAGCCCTTTCCGGGCCGCGACATGCTGGTCTTTCTCGCCACGGGCACGATTTTGTTCACGCTGGTGATCGGTGCCGTGGGCCTGCCCATCGTGCTGCGCCATCTGCCCCCGCACGAAGAGTCGCCCACCGTGCGCGAGGAGCGCCTGGCCCGCGAACAGGCCTGCATGGCGGCCATGGCCAAGCTGACGCTGAGCGAGGAAGAAATGCAGCGCCGCGACCCCGAGTGGGTGGCGATGCGCCAGGAGGTCAACGGTCACCTGACCCAGGAGTACCGCAACCGCATCCAGTTGCTCGACGACGGCAGCGGCGCCGCGCAGAGCATAGAGCTGCTGCGCGAGGCCCCCGAAGTCGTGCGCCAGCGCAAGCTGCGCTATGTGATGGAGATCGAGACCCGCATCGAGTGCATTCATGCCGAACGGGACTTTTACTACGCCGAAAGACAGGCCCACCGCATCAACGACGAGTCGCTGCGCAGCCTGGTCAGCGAGCTGGACATGCAGGAAATCGCCATGCGCAAGCGCCTCGTGGTCGCCCGCCGCGCTGCCGGTCTGCCCATGACCAGCACGCACGCCAACCACTAAGTCACAGACGCCCAGCAAGAGCCGCCTCGCAGCAAGGGCGTCGTCCCCCTTGGGGGGCACCCGGCGCAGGGAAGTCGCGAAGCGGCACAGGGGGTAGTCCATTTTCAGGCGGTCTTGATCAGGCGCAGATCCAGCAACTCGATCATCTCGTCGCGAATCCTGAACTTCTGTATCTTGCCCGTCACCGTCATCGGGAAGGCCTGCACAAAGCGGATATAGCGCGGCACCTTGTAGTGCGCGATCTGTCCCTTGCAGAAGTCGCGCACCTCGTCTTCGCCGAGTTCCAGGCCGGGCTTGACGATGACCCAGGCACACAGTTCCTCGCCATAGCGCACATCGGGCACGCCCACCACCTGCACGTCCTGCACCTTGGGGTGGCGATAGAGGAATTCCTCGATCTCACGTGGGTAGATGTTCTCGCCGCCACGGATCACCATGTCCTTGATGCGGCCGACGATATTCACATAGCCTTCGGCGTCCATGGTCGCCAGATCGCCGGTGTGCATCCACTGCTCGGCATCGATGGCCTCGCGGGTTCTGGCCTCGTCGTCCCAGTAGCCGTGCATGACGGAATAGCCGCGCGTGCACAGCTCTCCCGACTGGCCGGGCGCCATGATCTCGCCCGTGGACGGGTCCACGATCTTCACCTCCAGATGCGGCTGCACCTTGCCCACGGTGGCCACGCGCTTTTCCAGCGGCGTATCGGCATCGCTCTGGCAGCTCACGGGACTGGTTTCCGTCATGCCGTAGGCGATGGTGATCTCGCTCAGATGCATGTCGCGCACCACGCGCTTCATCACCTCGATGGGACAGGGCGAGCCGGCCATGATGCCGGTGCGCAACGTGGAGAGATCGAACTTGGCAAAGCGCGGGTGGTCGAGCTCGGCAATGAACATGGTGGGCACGCCATGCAGGCCCGTGCATTTCTCGGCCTGCACCGCCTCCAGCACGGTGATGGGATCGAAGCCGTCATTCGGATAGACGATGGTCGAGCCGTGGGTGAAGCAGGCCAGATTGCCCAGCACCATGCCGAAGCAGTGATACAGGGGCACGGGAATGCAAAGCCGGTCCTCGGGTGTGAGGCGCATGCATTCGCCAATGAAAAAGCCGTTATTGAGAATGTTGCGGTGCGTCAGCGTCGCGCCCTTGGGAAAGCCCGTGGTGCCACTGGTGAACTGGATGTTGATGGGATCGAGATTGCTGAGCGTGGCCGCAATGGCATCAATGCGCTCATCCGCACTGGTGCCCTGCGCCATCAGCTGCGAAAAACGCAGCATGCCGGGCTGTTCGACGTCCAGATCCGCTGCACCTGGGCCGGCCGCATCAATCCACACCACCGTGCGCAAGGCAGGCAGGCGTCTGGATTGCAGCTGGCCTGGTGCGCAGCTCGCCAGCTCGGGCGCCAGCTCGCGCAGCATGCCCAGATAGTCGCTGGTCTTGAAGCGCGGCATGGACACCAGCGCCTTGCAGCCCACCTTGTTGAGCGCGTATTCGACTTCAGAGGTGCGATAGGCCGGGTTGATATTGACCAGCACCAGTCCCACCTGAGCCGTAGCCAGCTGCATCAGCACCCACTCGGCATTGTTATGGCTCCAGATACCTACCCGGTCCCCCTTGACCAGCCCTCGAGACAGCAACGCGCTGGCCAGCTGGCGCGCGGCCTGATGCAGTTGGGCATAGCTGTAGCGCAGACCCTGATGACGGCTGACCAGCGCGTCACGCGCGCCCTGGCGCCCTGCCATTGCGGCAAAAAAATCGCCTATCGTCTGCTCGATCAGCGGCACATCCGTGCGCCCCTTGGCATAGCTGACGGTCAGCGGGTTCACTTGCGATGGCATGGTCTTGTGTCTCCTTGCGTGCCGGCAGCCAACCGCAAACTGGCTGCACAGCGTCCATTCAGCACCGTTTTCTGCATCTCAGAATAAGGGCAAGCCCTGTTCAGAAGAGGTCAGCAAGGTTGCAATAATTGCCAAATGCTCACCCCTTCCCTGGTCAAGACTCCACTGCCACACCATGCCAGCTCTGTGCTCAAATCGCACCCGGCAATTACCCCCATGGCGTTTGTCCAAGCGATTGTCCGTGCTTATGAAGCAAGGCAGATGTCAGCGCTTGGCGCGCTGGAAAAGGCACAAATCCCGCCAGAGCTGATCAATGATGCCGAAGAGCGCATCACGGCCTTGCAGATGGAGGCGCTTTCCGACGCGGCCATGCGCGAACTCGACGACGAGGCCCTGGGCTGGTTCGAGCGCCGTCTGCCCTGGGGCAGCTACGGCATGCTGGCCCGTGCCAGCATCAGCGCCCCCCATCTGGGCCTGGCGCTGGCTCGCTGGTGCCGCCATCACGGCCTGATTGCGCAGGACCTGCAACTGCAGCTCGGCGAGCAGGCCGGCATTGCCACGCTCACCTTGCATGAAAGCCGCCCGCTGGGAAGCATGCGCGAGTTCTGCATGGTATCGGTGCTGCGCAATATCCACGGCTTTGCCAGCTGGCTGATCAACGAACCGATCAGCCTGCTGCATGCCAGCTTCCCGTTTGCCGAGCCCGCGCATGCCGATGTCTACAAGGTGCTGTTCGCGCCGGGCAGCATTGCCTTTGGGGCGCCAGTTGCCAGCCTGCAGTTCGAAGCGCGCTGGCTGCAGGCACCGCTGGCGCGCGATGAGGCAGCCCTCAACCGCATGCTGCAGCGCGCCCTGCCGATCCAGGTGCGTCCCTATCAGCGCGAGAAGACGCTGGTACAGCGCGTGCGCCATCTGCTGGCCGCCAGCGGGGAGGAGCAGCAGACGGCCGAGACCCTGTCGCGCCAGCTGCATCTGTCGCAGCGCAGCCTGCACCGCCAGCTCAAGGAAGAAGGTGTTTCGCTGCAGGCGCTCAAGGACGATATCCGGCGCGAGCGCGCGATTGCGCTGCTGCTGCGCACCAGCCGCCCCATCAAGCGTGTGGCCCAGGCCTGCGGCTTTCTCAACGACAAGAGCTTTATCCGAGCCTTTCGCCTCTGGACAGGGCTGTCCCCTTCGGAGTTTCGCAAGACCGCCGGCCAGCGTGCCGTCTGACGCAAAGGAGTTCGCCGTGCACAAATCCACAGAAACCTGGCAGGCAATCGCTGACGGAGTCTGGGCTCTCAGCTATCACTTCAGCAATGCAGGAATGAAGGTCAGCACCCGCATGACCGTGATCCGGCTGGCCGACGGCAGCTTGTTCTCGCACTCTGCCGTACCGTTGACGGACGGGCAGAAAGCGGCGCTCGATGCCCTGGGGCCGCTGCAAGCCATTGTGGCCCCCAGCGCCATGCACCATCTGTTCGTGGGCAAGCTGGCCAGGCTTTATCCCCAGGCCCGGATCTATGGCACCCAGGGCGTGCTGCGCAAGCGCCCCGATCTGCCGCTGCTGGAGCCCTTGCCGCCAGACTCCGAGGCGCCCTGGGCGGGCCAGCTGCAATGCCTGCGGCTGGACGGCCTTCCCATGCTCGACGAGACGCTGTGGTTCCACCCGGCCAGCGGCAGCCTCATAGCCACCGACGTGCTGCAATGCTGGCAGGGACCGCTAAGCCTGCCGGTACGCATGTATCTGGGCCTGACGGGCGGGCATGAGCGCCTGACCGTGCCGCGCACCGTGCGCCTGCTGGTCAGGGACAGGGCTGCCGTGCGCAGCTGGGTGAAGCAGGTCGAAAGCTGGCCCGTGCAGCGCGTGATACTGCTGCACAACAGCGTGATCGACGATCAGCCCATGAAGCAGCTGCGCGAGGCGCTGTCGATCTGGGACTGAGTTTTAGCGCAGGTCGTGCTCGTCGACATCGCCGGCCAAGGCGCTGGCGGCACTCCTGCGCACGGCGTCGAACATGGCGGGCAGATCGCCCATGTCGCCGAACACGCACGCGGCGCCAGCCTCGAGCAGTTGCTCTGCCGTGGCATGGCCCTGGTCGGCCGGGAAATAGCCCCAGACGGTGGCACCTGCTGCCACGCCGGCCTGAACCCCGGTCATGGTGTCCTCGATCACCAGGCACCTGGCAGGATCGGCCTTCAGCGCCTCGGCCGCAGCCAGATACACATCGGGGAAGGGCTTGCTGCGCGGCATTTCATGACCGCTGTAGACATGGCCTTCGAAATAAGGCGCCATGCCCGCCTTGGTGAGCTGCATCTCCACCTTGGCACGGTCCGCACCGGAGGCGCAGGCAATGCGTCCATCGCACAGTGCATGAATCTGCCTGACCGCTTCCAGTGCGCCGTCGATGGCTACCAGCTCGGCACTCAGCGCGGCATTGCGGCGCTCGTAGAACTCTGCCATCCAGGCATCGGTCAGCGGCTTGCCGGTATGGGCCTCGATCACGGCCGCCTGGCTGCGTACCGTTTTGCCGATGAAGTCACGCGTGCACTGTTCCTGGCTGATCGCCCAGCCGGATTCGTTGAGCATGGTGCACAGCACGCGATTGGTGATGGATTCGCTGTCCACCAGCACACCGTCACAGTCGAAAAGCACAGCGTCAAAAGCAGTCATGGGAACATTACCAGCGCATCGGAAGATGCGAAAAAGGCGCCCAACGGCGCCTAGTATCAAGAAACGGAGGGCGTGATTATGCGCTCACGCCCTTTTCGGGTTCAGGGGAAGGTCACTCCGGCCAGTGGATTGATCATCCATGCGCTGTTCTTGACGTAGATGGTACTGGTCTTGCCGTCGGCAGTCATGATGCCGCTGAAATAGAAGAAGCCGTTGGCCGCATTGGCATTCATATTGTTCAGCTGGGTCGTGAGCGAATCACTGCTTGCCGAGGCCTCGACCAGATATTCGATGGCGCCATTCTGCGCCGAGCTTTTCTCGAAGACATCCACATAGTTCAAGTTCATCGGGTCGCCGCCCAGCCCCTGCGTGCCGCGGATGAACCAGCCGTCCGCACCCTTCTGTGCCAGGCGCGTTCTCATTTCTGCAGCATCGGCAGCCGAGGATGCGCTGCCGACCTTGTCGACCTGATAGGTATAGGTGACGCTGTCATTGCGCTTGGCATACAGGCTGAACAGCTCGTTGTTGACGATCTGGGGACCCAGATAGCGATAGCCTTCGGCGCCCTGGCCGTTGAGCTCCGTGGCAAAGGCTTCGGCAGTCGTGGCCACGGGCGTCACCGTCCGGTAGCTGAACTGGTCGCTGCGGCTGTTGTCCTTGACATAGACGCTGCGGATGTCGCTGACATCGCTGAACACGGCATCGGACTTGTACATATAGCCGCTGCTGCCCTGTTGATTCAGCTGGGCCAGAAAGGCGGTGCGCGATGGCTGCGCTGCAGGATTGACATAGCTGAACTTGCGGCCTGCATGCGCGGTATCCGTGAGATAGAAGTCGCCGATCTCCGTACTGGTTGGGCTGATCGAGCCCGCCAGGGAGCTGAACAGCGCATAGCCGTCGGCACCCATGCTGTTGGCGGCATCCAGCATCTGCGCATGGCTGGTGGCCGTCTGGCCGCCCATCTTGTAGGTCCCCGTGACGGCCTGATTGCCGGTGCCGCCGCCGGTACCTCCACCATTGTTGCCGCCGCCGTTGTCCCCGCCTCCCGTATTGCCGCCGCCTTCGGAGCCGCCTCCTGAGCCTGCGCCGCTGCCTCCGTCGCCGCCGCCACAGGCAGCCAGGGTGGAAATCAGCAGCAGGGCTGCGGTTCTACGGGTGATTTGCGTGAGAGATGGCACGGGCTTGCTCCTCAGTCCTGATGTTGGTTGAAAATGTCCATATCCCGACACTGAGAGATAAGCATCAGCGTCGTCTTACAGTCATTGTCGGAAGGCTTGCCACCAGTTGGCTCCCTACCGATGAGGGGTCTTTGTTACCAAGCCCCAAAGGAACGCTCATGCCCGATCTACCGCAAATTCTGAGCATTACCCAGCTGAGCGCGCCCCCCTATGCACTGGTGGTGGATGACCATCCACTGGTCGCCGAAGGCATGGCCCAGGTACTGATGACCAGCGCCGGCGTACGCCAGGTGCGCTGTGCTGCCCACGGCAACGAGGCCCTGGCCGTGATTGCTGCGCTGGGCGAGCCCGTCATCACCGTGATGGATTTCTGGCTGGAAGATGGCGCATCACTGGAGTTCGTGCACAGCATCCTGGCCTTGGCGCCCGGTACGCGCATCCTGGTGACCAGCGGCGACAAGCACCCGGCCATCGTCAACAAGGCCGCAGCCGCGGGTGTACATGGCTTTGTGCACAAGAGCAGCACGGCTCAGGTGTTCCAAATGGCCGTGCAAGCCCTGCTGTCCGGCCGCTCCTGGTTCGAGGCTCTGCCTCCGATTCCTGCCGCACCGCCAGCATCCGCTGCGGGCAGCACCTTGCACATGAGCGCCAGAGAGCTGGGCATCACGGCGCGTCAGTCCCAGGTGCTGAGCCTGTTGCTGCAAGGCAAGTCCAACCGAGCCATCGCGCAGGCCCTGAACCTGTCCGAATACACGGTCAAGGAGCATGTCACCGCCCTGCTGCAACGCCTGGGTGCCAGCAACCGCGTGGCGCTGATCACACGCATGCGCGGCATCGAGGTCGATCTGGACTAGGCAGCCTGGCGGCTCGCCATGCAGCGCGCCAGCACGGCGTGCAGCTGATCGGGCTGCAAGGGCGTCGCCAGGGCCAGATAGCCCTGATCCTGCACCTGCTCCAGCACCGCCTCGTCACCGCTCATCAAGGCCCCGCTGGCCTGTGGATGCTCGTCCAGCAGCTGCATCAGGCAGTCCATTCCGCGGGCACCATCCTTGAGCCGCTGATCACACAGCACGAAGTCCGGCTGCCAGCCACCGGCCAGCAGTTGCTGCGCCTCGGACAGATCGGCCGCTCTTTGCACCTGAACGCCCCAACTCTGCAAGATCCGCACCAGCACCGGGGCCAGCTGTGCATCGCTTTCCACGACCAGACAGCGCCCTGACAGGGGGGCGAACCACGGCTGCCCGGACAAGGGCGGCGGCGTCGGCAGCGCTGACGAAGCCTGCCATTGCTCGGCATCTTGCGGCCAGCGCAGCCAGAAACAAGAACCCTTGCCCGGCAGCGACTGCACGCCATATTCCACGCCCAGACGTTGCGCCGCCAGCGCCACCACGGACAGGCCCAGGCCACGCCCGCGCAATGGTGCCGGCACGCCCTCTCTGGCATCGCGCAGCCGCCGGCCAGGGCTGCGATAGTGGCGCATGAAGACCTGCGCGCATTCCTGCTCGCTCATGCCGCAGCCGCTGTCCCAGACCTGCAGCAACCAGCGTCCCTGCCGACGCCGCAGCACCAGCAGCACCCCGCCCTCTTCGGTGTAGCGCAGCGCGTTCTGCAGCAGATTGAAAACCATCTGCCGCAGCAGCACCGCATCCGTACACAGCGCCGGCATATGGGCTGGCTGCCTGACGCGCAGACGCAGCCCGCGCTGCGCTGCGTCGCGCGCAAACAGGCGTTGGGCTTCGTCAAGCACCGCCTTCATGGGGACCGCCTGCCACTGTGGTGCGAAGCTGTCGCCCTCCAGGCGCGACAGGTCCATCAGGTCATTGAACATGGAGCCCAGGTCGCGCGTGCAGGCCTGCATTTCCTGCAGCAGCTGCGCCAGATCGTCATCCTGATTGCGCTGATGAGCAGCTTGGAGCATCAGACCCATGGCATGCAGGGGTTGCCGCAGATCGTGGCTGGCGGCGGAGATAAACCAGTTCTTTTCGGCCAGTGCATTCTCGGCCTGCTCCTTGGCTTCGCGGTAGCGCTCTGCCAGCGCCTGGCGCTCCAGCTCATGCGCCATCTGCTGCTGCACAAAACGCCGTGCGCCCCAGGCGTGGCGGGCGAGTATGGCGCCATACAACAGCAGCAGCGGCAGCAGATAAGGACCTTTGTGCGGAAAGTAATGCAGCGTGCACAGCAGCATGGGCAGGTAGATGCCCGCCATGAAGGCCGCGAACACCTGCGGCACCGGCGCCAGAAAAGTGGCGGCCGATGCCATCACGCCGAGCAGCACCAGATAGATCAGCAGGCGCAGCTCGCTATGGCTTTCGCCCCAGGTAAATGCGAGCACGCTGACCCAGAGCAGGCCATTGATCAACGCGGCCAGCGCCAGCTGCCGCTGCCATGCGGTCAATGCGGCCTGCAGTCGTGGCGGCTCCCAGTCGCGCGCCGACCGCCACTGGCGATGCAGCGAGCGGCGGAACAGCAAAAAACCCAGTGCCATGAGGACCATCAGTCCCCACCACCAGGCCAGCCCTGCGCTGACGGCGGGACTGTTGCGGGTGCTGACCCACAGCAGCAGCGCCGGAATCAGCAAGGCCGCGATTTCGGAGGAGCCACGCGAAGCCAGTGACTGCAACAGGCGCAGACCGGCCTGCAGCCGGGTCAGCTCGGCCGAAGCACCTTCAGAACTGGTCGCCATCGACGTAGAACCAGCGCCCGGCATCGAGCACGAAGCGGCTGCGCTCATGCAGACGCACGGCGCGACCCGCCAGGCGGTAGCGGGCGACGAATTCGACCTCCGCCGAGGCCTCGCCGGTCGGCCTGAACTGCTTTACCTCCAGTCCCAGCCATTTGGTGGCGGCATCGAAATCCAGCTGCGCCGGGCGCTGGCTGGCATGCCAGGTGGCTTGCAAGTATTCCTGGTTCTCAGACACGAAGGCCGTATAGCGCGAGCGCATCAAAGCCTCGGCATCGGGAGCGGGCCGGGTATCCCAGTGATCGATATAGCGGCCGCAGCAATCGGCATAGGCCAGCGACCGATCCTTGGCATTCTTGCGTCCGCAAGGACAGTCCCGCTTTTTATCGGCTTCTTTCACAACTTTGGCACTCTTGATTGGCAATGCTGCATTGTCGGCCAAGACGAGCCCGCCGGCTTGCACAGTCGCTCGCCCCAGAGCACAGTAGCAGCAGTTCACAGCTCGCTGCTCAAAGGTCTGCCTATGTTTTCCATGCTGGTTCCCTGGTGGGAGTTCATGATTCGCGGAGTCTGCGTCTACCTGTTCCTGCTGGTGTTTCTGCGCTTGACCGGCAGGCGCCAGACCGGGCAGTACGCCCCTTTCGATCTGGTGCTGCTGCTGATTCTGTCCAACGCGGTACAGAACTCCATGAACGCGGGCGACAACTCGCTGATCGGCGGCCTGATCAGTGCCGCCACGCTGCTGGGCTGCCATGCGCTGCTCTCGCACCTGAGTTACCGCTTTGCCCGGCTGCGCAGGCTGGTAAATGGCAGGCCCAAGGTCCTGATTCACCAGGGCGTGGTGCAGCCCGGTCTGATGATGCAGGAGCAGATCACGAGCGAAGACCTGTCAGCGGCCCTGCGCGCCAATGGCTGTCTCAACGCGCATGAGGTGGAGCGCGCCACGATAGAGACCAACGGCCAGATCACCGTGGTGCTGCGCAAGCGCAGCATGGCCGAGCTCGGGGAGGCCTGAGCCTCAGTGCAGGCCGTCCAGGAACTGCCTGATGGCCGCGTTCACGGGTTCGGGGTGCGTGAGATTGGCCGCATGGCCTGCGCCTGCCACATCCACCCACTGGGCATGGGGCAGGCCCTTGAACATGGCGCGCGCGCGTTCCACGCCGATGGCCGCATCCTTGTCACCATGAATCACCAGTGCCGGCACCTTGATCTCGGCCAGGCGCGGGCTGATGTCGTCGCGCAGCGCCAGCGTCGCAAAGCTCTGCCCCAGATTGATCGGCGAGGCCTGCTTCCATTTGGCGCGCCACTGCGCAGCCCCGGGCCAGCCCTGGCCCAGGATCGTGTGCTCCACGATGGTCGCCATGTCGTCCGAGAGACCATGCTCCATCCAGGCCTTGAGCAGCGCCTCGTGGTGCGGCATCTGCTCGGGATCCTCCAGCATGGCCTGGGTGTCGATCAGCACCAGCGCGCCCACGACATCGGGGTGAATCAGCGCGCAGCGCAGCGAGAGATAGCCGCCTTGCGACATGCCCACGAGCACGGCCTTTTCCACGCCCAGGTACTTGAGCAGGGCGGCCAGATCGTCGGCCGAGTCGTAGTAGCTGAAGGCCTCGCAATGCTCGGGATCCGCAGTCTGCCCGTGGCCACGCTCGTCCCAGCTGATGCAGCGATACTGCCCCTGCAAAGCCTGTATCTGCGGCTCGAACATGGTGTGATCCATGAGCAGGCCGTGCGAGAACACCAGGGCCGGGCCGCGCCCTCCCGTGTCCTCGTAGTAGATATTCTGACCATTGACCTGGGCAAAAGGCATGCCGGACTCCTGCTGCAAATGGTTGAAGACTCTGCAGGTTACCATTCCCGCTGAGCACATCCTAAGCAGGCCTTGTGACGTCGGCAACCGGCGCGTCCCCAGGTGCGCCACAACACCCCGGCACGGCAGTTGACAAGGCCGCTCTTTTGCCCCCAGGAGCCCGTCAGGCCAGCGCCCGCTGGATCAGGATCTTCTGCACATCGCTGGTGCCCTCGTAGATCTGGCATACGCGCACATCGCGGTAGATGCGTTCCACGGGGAAGTCGCTCACCACGCCATAGCCGCCCAGGGTCTGGATGGCGGCGCTGCATACGCGCTCGGCCATCTCGCTGGCAAAGAGCTTGGCCATGGCTGCCTCCTTGAGGCAGGGAAGACCCGCATCGCGCAGGCTGGCGGCATGCCAGATCAGCTGACGGGCCGCTTCGATCTGCGTGGCGCAGTCGGCAAGCCTGAAACCCACGGCCTGATGGTTGAAGATGGGCTGGCCAAAGCTCTCGCGCTCCTTGCTGTACTGCAGTGCACATTCAAAGGCGGCACGCGCCATGCCCACGCTTTGCGCGGCAATGCCGATACGCCCGCCCTCCAGCGCCGACAGAGCAATCCTGTAGCCCTCGCCCTCGGCCCCGATCAGGTTCGCGGCGGGAATGCGGCAGTTCTCGAAATTGATCTGCGCCGTATCGCTGCTGTGCTGGCCCAGCTTGTCCTCCAGGCGTGCCACCTGGTAGCCGGGATTGCGGGTGGGCACGATGAAGGCGCTCATGCCCTTCTTGCCCGCCGCCTTGTCGGTGACGGCAATGACGATGGCCACATCGCCATTCTTGCCACTGGTGATGAACTGCTTGACGCCGTTGATCACGTAGTCGCCACCATCGCGCACGGCCGTGGTGCGCAACGCCGAGGCATCGCTGCCCACATGGGGCTCGGTCAAGCAGAAGGCACCCAGCATCTGCCCCTGCGCCAGCGGGCGCAGCCATTGCTCCTGCTGGCCGGCATTGCCGTACTTCATCAGGATGGCATTGACCGGGCAGTTGGTCACGCTGATGACGGTGCTGGTGCCGCCATCGCCGGCTGCGATTTCCTCAAGCACCAAGGCCAGGCTCACATAGTCCAGGCCCGCACCGCCGAGTTCCTCGGGCACGCAGATGCCATAGGCACCGAGAGCGGCCAGCCCCTGGTGCACCTCCTTGGGGAACTCATGTTCCTTGTCCCAGCGCGCGGCATGGGGGGTGATCTGCTCGCGCACAAAATCGCGCAGAGCGTCGCGGATCATTTCCTGGTCCTGGTTCAGCAGCATGTTGTCTCCGATATTTATAGCTATATGCCCTTTGTTCAGCCTGGGCTAGGCGTCTAGAAGCTGGATGTATCTGCCGTCGTGGCGCAGCAGCTGACCACGGTCTTCGGGCTTGACCTGCGCCAGGGCCTGCATCAGCCCCTGCACGCTTTGGCTCACCGACAGCGGGGCCGCAGCACCGCCCATCTCGGTCTGCACCCAGCCCGGGTCCAGCGCCAGCAGTGTCAGGCCCGGCCATTGGCGGCAGGCCGAGACCACGGCCATATTGAGCGCAGCCTTGCTGACGCGGTACAGCCAGGCGCTCTCGTCCGCATCACCCAGCAGGGACATGCCGCTGGAGAAGGCGCCGATCACGCCGCCGGCCTCCTGCACCATGGGCGCAATCTGCGGCAGGGCCTGCATGAAGCCCAGCACATTGCTGTGCATCACCAGATCGAACTGCTGCTGGGTAGGCGGCACGCCTGCGTCATGACCGTCCCAGACACCGGCCACGTAAAGTGCGATATCGATGCTGGCCCCTTCGAGCTGCCAGGCCAGGCCGCTGACGCTGGCCGGATCGGCCAGATCGACCTGCAGCACCCGGGCACCGCGTGCCTGCAGATCGGCCTTGTCCTCGGCCTTGCGCACGGTGGCAATCACCTGATGGCCTTGCGCCAGATAGGCCTCGGCCAGGGCTCGGCCCAGGCCGCGCGACGCGCCCATGATGAGTATCAAAGCCATAGCTTCTTGCGCCTATGAATATGAGGTTTCAAGGTGTTTTTCATTCAGAATCCTTTCATGAAAAGCGCAAGCAGCTATCAATTTTTCTTGATCTGCTCGGCGGCAATCATGGCCCCATAACGGGCCACCATGCTTTCCTGCGACTCGGGCTGGGCCGTCAGCCCCATCTGCGCATGGATGATCTGATTGAGCGAGGGCATGACGTTGCGTGCCACCCTGGCCTCCTCGCTCCACAGACGCGAGCGCATCAGCGCCTTGGCACAGTGCAGATAGGCTTCCTGCACATGGACTTCGATCACCAGCTTGGGACGGAAATGATCGCTGGCAAACAAGGCCGTGTAATGCGCCTCGTCACGCAGTTGGGCGCTGCCGTTGACGCGCAGGGTTTCGTCAAAACCCGGCACAAGGAACAGCAGGCCCAGGCGCGGATCGTCGAGCAGATTGCTCAGGCTGTCGAGCCGGTTGTTGCCGCCTGCATCGGGAATGAGCAAGGTATTGGCATCGGGCGCCTTGACGAAGCCCGGCTTGCCGCCGCGCGGCGAGGCATCGAGCAGGGCCCCGCCGGCACCGCCCGTGGCCATGACCAGGAAGGGCGACAGCGCGATGAAGCGCAGACAGTGCCTGTCGAGCTCGCACTGCTGCTTGAGCAACGCGCGCTCGGCCGGAGGGTCATACAACTGCATCAGTTGCTCGCGCGATGTGATCATGAGGCCAGCACCTCCTCGGGACGGTCATTGCGGTGGATGGCTGCGTACAGCGACAGGAACTCGTTCCAGGAAGGGTCGAAGCTCACGCTGAGCTCGCCCTCCAGATCCGGCACATGCTGGCGGCCCAGCTGTCCGGCCAGCTGCACCGCATGGGCCGGGTCCTCCACATAGTAGGTGGCCACGCGGGCACTCATGTTTTCCACGCGCGAGAAGGCCAGAATGCCGCGCTGCTCGCGGCTGAGCTGCTCGTCCAGCGCATCCTGGGCATCGCGCACGCCGTCCAGCTCCTGCTGGCTGGAGAAGCTGAAGCGCCACTCCATGAAGTGAGACAGATCGGCGCGCGTGGCCACGGCATTGGCACCATCGTGAAAGGTCAGGATGTCGGGGGCGGCGTCCTCGTCGGCATCCTGCGCGCGCACTTCCAGAGACAGCCAGCGGTCGCTGTCCTCCTGGGGGAATTCATAGCTGCGGCCCAGCTGCTGGCGGATGAAGCCATCGAACAGCGGCGGAAACTCCGACAGCAGCGCGGAGCCGTAGACATCGGCCGCCGCCTCGTCGACAAATTCCACCGGGCCCACGCGCACCGAAAAATCCCACTCGCCCAGTACATGGTCCAGCATGATGAAAGCCATGTGCTGCGCATGCTCGGCCATGTCCCGGGCTATGGGCTTCTCGAACGAGAGCTTGAGCCCGATGATGCCTCCCGCATCGTAGTAGCCCACGCGGATATCGGAGCAGGCCAGCTCGAAGCCGTCCATGCGCATGCCGAAATTGCTGCCCAGTGCGCGACTGCGAAACGCCTGCACGCTGTAATGCTCGAAACGTGGCGCCTGGCGCACCAGGGCCTGCGCATTCTCGAACTGCGCCGTGTTGCCATGGGCAGAAATCACCAGACGGGAGCCGGCTTCGCCGAGCTTGCCCTCCAGCTCCATGCTCAGGCCCGGCGCATATTGCTGCAGCAGCTCATTGGAGCTCTCCACAAACTCCTGACGATCGAGTTCCTCCAGCTGGCTCAGCTGGTTGGAAAAATCGCCCCAGAAAGCATCAATCTGCTGCGGCTCCAGCGGCTTGATGGTCTCGCTCTCGTCGTGGTGAATGTCTGCGCTCATGAATGATTTCCGCAATGTGAACTGCACACATTCAGCGCGAATGCGTGCAATCCGTTGAACATGCGTTCACTGTAGAGCAAACTGGTGACGATTCTGAGCAAATGACGTCAGATCAGCTCAACGGCCATGGCCGTGGCCTCGCCGCCGCCGATGCACAGCGTGGCCAGGCCCTTCTTCTTGCCGCGTGTCTTCAGCGCGTGCAGCAGGGTGACCAGAATGCGCGCGCCGCTGGCGCCAATCGGGTGTCCAAGGGCGCAGGCGCCGCCGTTCACGTTGACCTTGTCATGCGAGACCTTGAGATCGGCCATCAGCGCCATGGGCACCACGGCAAAGGCTTCGTTGATCTCCCACAGATCCACATCCTCCACGGCCCAGCCTGCCTTCTTCAGCGCCTTCTCGGTCGCGCCGACGGGCGCGGTGGTGAACCACTCGGGAGCCTGCGCAAAGGTGGCATGCGAGACGATGCGCGCCAGCGGCTTGCAGCCCAGCTGCTTGGCGGTGGACTCGCGCATCAGCACCATGGCGGCAGCGCCATCGTTGATGCTGGAGCTCGACGCCGCCGTGATGGTGCCGTCCTTCTTGAACGCAGGCTTGAGGCTGGAGATCTTGTCCAGCTTGGCCTTGGCCGGGCCTTCGTCAACGCTGACGGTCACGTCGCCCTTGCGGGTCTTGACGGTGACGGGCGTGATTTCGGCGTCAAAAGCACCGCTTTGCGCGGCGGCCTGGGCGCGCTGCACGCTGGCAATGGCAAACGCATCCTGCGCTTCGCGCGTGAACTGGTATTTGGCGGCGCAGTCCTCACCGAAGGTGCCCATGGAGCGGCCGGCTTCATAGGCGTCTTCCAGACCGTCGAGCATCATGTGGTCGAAGATCTTGTCATGTCCCATGCGGTAGCCGCCACGCCCCTTCTTGAGCAGATAGGGAGCATTGGTCATGCTCTCCATACCGCCGGCAATCATCACCTCGCGGCTGCCGGCGATGAGCTGGTCATGTGCCAGGATGGTCGCCTCCATGCCCGCGCCGCACATCTTGGACAGGGTCACGGCGCCCGTACTCTGCGGCAGACCGCCCTTGAAGCCGGCCTGACGAGCCGGAGCCTGGCCCTGGCCGGCCATCAGGCAGTTGCCGAACAGCACTTCCTCCACCAGCTCGGGCCGGATGCCCGCACGTTCGACCGCGGCCTTGATGGCGGCGCCGCCCAGATCATGGGCAGCCAGATCGGAAAAATCGCCCTGAAACGCGCCCATGGGAGTGCGGGCTGCGCTGACGATGACTACGGGATCCTGATGCATGGTTTGTCTCCTTGAAAAATGGATGGATGTGATCTGCCTCTTCAAACGAGGCTATGGGCGGAACTCTCGAAACGCTGCGTGTCCAGTCCTGCGTCGCCGGCATGCAGAAAGCGGCTGCGCTCATAGGGAAACACGTCCAGGAAATGGCCGTCACGGATGCGGCTCTGGTGGGCACGCCAGAAGTCTGCCTCCAGCAAGTCGGCGTGATGGCGCATGAAGATGTCGCGCACGGCCGGGTGGCCCAGCAGAAAAGGACCGAAGGTCTCGGGAAAGACATCCCTGGGGCCGACCGAATACCAGACGTCGCCCGACATCTCCTCTTCCTCGGTGCGTGGCTGCGGCACCTGGCGGAAATTGCAATCGGTCAGGTATTCGATCTCGTCATAGTCGTAGAACACCACCTTGCCGCCGCGCGTGACGCCGAAGTTCTTCCACAGCATGTCGCCGGGAAAGATATTCGTGGCGACCAGGTCCTTGATGGCATTGCCGTATTCGAGAATCGCCCGCTCCATGGCTGCGCGACGCTCCGGCTTGGTGTCTGCTTCCGCCAGACACTCCATCAGGAACAGGTTCAGCGGCACCAGGCGGCGCTCTATGTAGAGGTGGCTGATGATGACTTCCATCTGCCCGTCGCCATCACGGTCGCTGATCTCGATCTGCTCGGGGGCCTGGGCCTGCAGCTCGGCCAGCAGTTCGTCGCTGAAGCGCTCCTTGGGAAAGGCCACCAGGCTGTACTCCATGGTGTCGGCCATGCGACCGCCGCGGTCATGCTTCTTGACCAGCTGGTACTTGGCCTTGACCTGAGGACGCGAAACATCCTTGCTGCTGGCGATACGGTCCTTGATGAGCTTGAACACATAGGGGAAGCTGGGCAGATCGAACACCAGCATGACCAGGCCCTTGATGCCGGGCGCGATGCGCAACTTATCGCTGGAATGGCGCAGATGATGCAAAAAGTCGCGGTAGAACAGGGTCTTGCCCTGCTTGGCCAGACCCAGGGCGTTATAGATTTCCGCCTTGGGCTTGCGCGGCATGAGGCTGCGCAGAAAGCTCACATAGGCGCTGGGCACTTCCATCTCCACCATGAAGTAGGCGCGCGCAAAGCTGAACAGCGCATGCAGGTCGTCCTCGCCGAACAGGGCCGCATGCAGTATCAGTTGCTCGTGCTCTCCATGCAGTATGGGAATCGCCAGCGGCAGCTCGGTATAGCCGGTGATGATCTTGCCGACCAGATACGCCCCCTTGTTGCGGTAGAACAGGCTGGACAGCACCTGGAGCTGGAAGTTGGCCCTGAGCGTCAGGCCTGCCAGCCTCTGGCGTATGCGCTCGGCCAGCAGATGCACGTCGCGCGGCAGGTTTTCGAAGCTGCATTGCAGCTGCAGCTGCTCGAACAGGGTCTGCAGCGTACCCTCGAGCTGGGCGAGATTGCCCGGGTAATAGGCGCGGTAGATGGGTACCGCCCCCGGCGCGGTGTTTTCGAGGTATTCGGTGCTGACGGCCGCACGCACGAAGATGAAGTCGTTCTGGAAATGCGTACGGTGCAGAATCTTGGTGGTGACCGAGTTGAAGAAGGTCTCGGCCAGCTCGGGCTGCAGGTGATCGACCATCAGGCCGATGTAATGGAGCTTGACCTGCTGCCAGACAGCCATGCTCTGCAGGCTGGCGGAAAACTCCTCTTCCAGCCTCTGGATGCAGGCACGCACCTGGCGGTCGTAGAACTCTATGCGTTCACGCTGAGCCTGCTGCTGGCCCGGCCAGTCCATGGCCTCGAAGCGTTGCTTGGCCCGGGCAGCCTCCGCACTGAACATGCGGTAATGCTGGTTGTAGCCATGCATCAGGGCCTGCGCAATCGCATAGGCCTCGGGGGCGTCCAGTCGTTGCGGAAACATGGCGGGCCAGTCGCTCCAAATAAGTGATCAGCACTCTCAAGCGGAACAAGCGACACCGGTCTTGGGTCCGCTTGAGGGCACTGCAACTGCGCAGCGGCAGCGATCAGTCACGCTTGCGCGCAGCGACCTTCTCGACAGCCTTGTTGTAGACATCCTCCAGACCGCCCACGCCTGGCACGGTCATTTCGAGGTTGGTGATGTGGCCGTTGTTGAGGCTGTAGCACCAGCCGTGCAGGGTCACCTTCTGGCCGCGGGCCCAGGCGTCCTGCATGACGGTGGACTGGGCCACATTGACCACCTGCTCGATGGCGTTGAGCTCGCACAGCACATCGTGGCGGAACTGGGTGGAGATACCTTCCAGCAGCTTGATGTGCTTGTCGCGCACGTCGCGCACGTGGCGGGTCCAGTTGTCCACCAGGCCCAGGCGCAGATTGTTCAGCGCCGCATACACGCCGCCGCAGCCATAATGGCCCACCACCATCAGGTGCTCGATCTTCAGATGATCGACCGAGTACTGGATGGTGGACAGGCAGTTCAGGTCGCTGGGTACGACCACATTGGCCACGTTGCGGTGCACGAAGACCTCGCCAGGCTCCAGACCCGTGATCTGGTTGGCTGGCACGCGGCTGTCCGAGCAGCCTATCCACATGTATTTGGGTTTTTGCTGCGCCATCAGTCCGGTAAAGAAACCAGGACGATCACGCTCCATCTGGTCTGCCCATTCGCGGTTGTGGACAAACAGTTCTTCGATGGAGGTCGTTGTCATGAAGCTATCCTTCTTTTTGTGGTTGAAAGAACGGCGCAGCTCCCGCTTTTTCAGCAGGTTTCAGCAAACAGCTCGCGGCCTATGAGCATGCGGCGAATTTCGCTGGTGCCAGCGCCAATCTCGTAGAGTTTCGCATCTCGCCACAGGCGACCGAGCGGATACTCGTTGATATACCCATTGCCGCCATAGATTTGCACGCCTTCGCCGGCCATCCAGGTGGCCTTTTCGGCGCACCACAGGATGACGCTGGCGCAGTCCTTGCGAACCTGGCGCACATGCTCGGTTCCCAGAAGATCCAGGTTTTTAGCGACCGTATAGGCAAAAGAGCGGCCAGCTTGCAGCACGGTGTACATATCTGCCACCTTGCCCTGGACCAGCTGGAACTCGCCGATGCTCTGGCCAAACTGCTTGCGGTCGTGGATATAGGGGACGACATTGTCCATGACGGACTGCATGATGCCCAGCGGGCCGCCGGTCAGCACGGCGCGCTCATAGTCCAGTCCGCTCATCAAGACCTTGGCGCCCATGTTCAGGCCGCCCAGTATGTTTTCTGCGGGCACTTCCACGTTCTGGAACACCAGCTCGCCCGTGTGGCTGCCGCGCATGCCCAGCTTGTCGAGCTTTTGCGCGATCGAGAAGCCCTGCATGCCCTTCTCGATCAGAAAGGCCGTGACGCCGCGCGCGCCCATCTCCGGCTCGGTCTTGGCATAGACCACCAGGGTATCGGCATCGGGCCCGTTGGTGATCCACATCTTGCTGCCATTGAGCAGGTAGTAGCCGCCCTTGTCCTCTGCCTTGAGCTTCATGCTGATCACGTCAGAGCCGGCGCCGGGCTCGCTCATGGCCAGAGCTCCCACATGCTCGCCGCTGATGAGCTTGGGCAGATACTTGGCCTTTTGCGCCTCGCTGCCGTTGCGATTGATCTGATTCACGCACAGATTGCTGTGAGCGCCATAGGACAGGCCCACGGAGGCACTGGCGCGCGAGATTTCCTCCATCGCCACCATATGCGCCAGATAGCCCATGTCGGCACCGCCATATTGCTCGGAGACGGTGATGCCGAGCACGCCCAATTCGCCGAACTTGCGCCACAGATCCATGGGGAACTGGTCGCTGCGGTCGATCTCGGCCGCACGCGGAGCAATCTCGATCTGGGCAAATTCACGCACGGCATCGCGCAGCGCATCGATGTCTTCACCGAGCTGGAAGTTCAGTCCTGGCAGATTGGCAAGGCTCATGGTTGTCTCCTGTAGATATGGTCTGATGAATCGTCTTGTCAGTGCTGTATGCCTTCGCGCTGCTGCACGCACATCAGGGTGCAGCTCATCGTGGCAACCAGCTTCTCTTTTCCCTGGTCAATCGCAAATGCCTTGCCTTCGGATACGGTGATGGTGCGCCCGGGCTTGATGACCCGGCCCTCCATGCGAAAGCGCTGGCCCTTGGCCGGGGCCAGCAGATTGATCTTGAATTCGATGGTGAGCACTGCGGCATCCATTGGCATCAGCGTCAGTCCCGCATAGCCGCAGGCCGAGTCGAGTGCAGTGGAGAGCATGCCGGCATGCAGAAAACCGTGCTGCTGCGTCAGGCCCGCAGCCCAGTCCAAGCAGATATCCACAGCGCCAGGCTCCACCAGGGTCAGCTCTGCACCAATCGTGGCCATCGCGCCTTGCTTGGCAAAGCTCTGTCTCACCCTATCGACGAAATCCCGAGACTCGGTGCTACCTGCAGCAGACATGGGCAATTCTCCAGCGAAGCGCTTCAATTGACGTTTACGTAAACGTCAATTATGCGCCATTTTTGCTCTCGCTTCTTTTCAGCAGTGTGCGTGCCTCTTTTTCCTGCTCTCGCACCTCATCCAGAGTCACCTGCAGATCGGCCATCTGCGCTTCAAGCTGCTTGCGATGGATGGCCAGTACATCGAGAAATTTGCGCAACTGCACGCCCGTATCGCGCGGGCTGTCGTACATGTCGATGATTTCCTTGGCCTCGGACAGCGACAGTCCCAGGCGCTTGGCCCGCAGTGTCAGACGCAGACGTGCGCGGTCTCGGGACGAGTACACGCGGTTGCGACCGCCTGCGCCGGAGCGCTCGGGCTGCAGCAAGCCCATGTCCTCATAAAAACGGATGGCCCGGGTCGTGAGATCAAACTCTTTGGCAAGATCGCTGATGGTGTAGATGGTCGACATGATTTCGTGGAGTTCCGAGTCTTGCATCGCACAGGCGACTGCATGGGGCAGGCCGGTCTCTAAAATGCTTTGACAAAACTGACGTTTACGTTAACGTCAATGCTAAACGAAATACAGCCTCATGACCTCAAGCCAAGAATCCGCACTTCATTACCCGCTCGGCGATACCTTGCCCGGTCCGGCCCAGACCCTGGAAGTCGCACCCGGCGTCAAGTGGATCCGCATGACCTTGCCATTTGCCCTGGACCACATCAACCTCTGGCTGCTGCGTGATCGCCAGATGGATCTCCATGGTCAGACACGCGAAGGCTGGACGGTCGTCGACTGCTGCGTCAACCGCACCGAGGCGCGCGATCAATGGGAGCAGATCTTTGCCTCCGAGCTGCAAGGCCTGCCCATCTTGCGTGTCATCGTCACCCACATGCACCCCGACCATATCGGCCTGGCCGGCTGGATCTGCCGGCAGTGGAATGCCCCCCTCTGGATCAGCGCCACCGATTACAACGTCGCCCGCGTCGCCATGAAGGACAGGGATGGCTTCGGTGGCGAGTCCGGTGCGGACTTCTACAGCCTGCACGGACAGAGAGATGAAGAATTTCTGCTCCATGTGCGCGGCCGTGGCAGCTACTACTCTTCCCTGGTGGCCCCCATCCCCGACATCTATCACCGCATCATGGATGGCGACCAGATCAACATCAACGGCCGCCCATGGCAATGCATTGCCGGCTATGGCCACGCACCGGAGCACATGGCGCTGTATTGCGCCGAGCTCGAGACACTGATCAGCGGCGACATGGTTCTACCCCGGATTTCCGCCAATGTCAGCGTGCATTCTTCCGAGCCCGAAGCCAATCCGCTGCAGCTGTTTCTCACATCGCTCAAGCGCTATTTCGAGCTCCCCCAGGACATCTATGTTCTGCCCTCGCATGGCAAACCCTTCACAGGATTGCATACCCGTGTCCAGCAACTGCTCGACCACCACCAGGAGCGCCTGGACGACATCATGCAAGCCTCCCGGCAGCAAGGACTGAGCGCTGCCGACATCCTTCCCATCCTCTTCAAACGCCAGCTGGACACCCACCAGATGACTTTTGCCATGGGCGAGGCTCTGGCCCACCTGCACTATCTCTGGTACAGCCGACAACTGACGCGGCGCCTGGATGAAAACGGCATCCTGCGCTTCTACGCACCCACGCAAGAATAAAAAGAGAGCGCCTAGCGCTCTCTTTTTTTGGATTTCCGGTATTTTTGAAGCTGCAATACTTTGACAGCATGCGACAGGCGCTCCTCGTTTTGAAGCACCCAATAAAAAACCCCGTAATCTTGCGACTACGGGGTTTTCACTGTAAGAGCCTGACG
>NZ_VOQU01000019.1:0-929 GCF_008121565.1 Comamonas sp. Z3 | reverse complement strand
ATGGAGAGCAGGTCCACCTCGACTTCCGACCAGAACATTACAACGAACGGAACGACAACCCAGAATCTGAACAGCACGGTGTCCGGGACTTCCAAGAACATCGTGGAGTACACGGGCACCTACACCATGAAGAACGTTCCCAGCGTGAACGGCCCCAACCTCACGACCAGCAACGACACCTGCATGGGCAGCAGCAGTGGCAGTGCCAACGGACCCGGCTTTGGCGTGAGCTTCGGCACGACCTGGACGGACGAGCATTGCAAGCGCCTGAAAATGAGCCGCGAACTCTGGAACAAGGGCATGAAGGCCGCCTCGCTGGCGATGGACTGCATGGACCCCGCAGCGCGCGTGGCCCTGGAGATCACGGGCTCGAAATGCCCGCAGTCCATGACTGCAGACGAGCGCCGAAACAACTACGGACCGGATGCCTCGGCACAGGGCAGCACCAATCCTGCTGCGCCGCCTGCAGAGGCTCAGTCAGGCTTGGCACCTGAAGTCACTCGCCCCTCGGTTGTCACCTCCGTGATGGATGATCCACGTACAGCGCAGCTGTATGACAATTAGTAGGCGTGATTCCTAATCCAGGAGGCCGCTATGGGAAAGACTCTAGCTCTTTTAGCGATGGCACTATGTGGCGCTTCGTCTCTGGCTGCACCCGACTCCAGGGCGGTCAATGAACCGTTGAGCATTCAGCGCCAGATCTTCGGAAGTGGCGAGCAAGGCGCGACGGGAGCGCAGCAAGCCGAGCCAGTGGGTGACTATGGCGTCTGGCATGTGCCCCAGTACCTGCCCGGTTACCCGACTGCCGCAACCATCTGGCCCCGCGCCATCCCTGTGAAATGCAGGGACAGGCAGTGCGAGGGCTATGTGATCACCCCGCAGATGGGGCCAGGTGAGTACCTGTTTTTCGTGCCTACAAGCGAGTAGGC
>NZ_VOQU01000018.1:0-1174 GCF_008121565.1 Comamonas sp. Z3 | reverse complement strand
GAACAGATCGGCTTCCAGCCCGTAATCGGCCACCGAGAAGATCGGTGCCTCGGGGTCCTTGTTGATCGCCACGATCACCTTGGAGTCCTTCATGCCCGCCAGATGCTGGATCGCTCCCGAGATGCCGCAGGCAATGTACAGCTGCGGCGCCACGATCTTGCCCGTCTGACCCACCTGCAGGTCGTTGGGCGCATAGCCCGCATCCACCGCAGCGCGCGAAGCGCCGATGGCAGCTCCCAGCTTGTCGGCCAGCGGCGACATGACTTCCTGGAATTTCTCGGCCGAGCCCAGCGCGCGACCGCCGGAGACGATGATCTTGGCGGCCGTCAGCTCGGGACGCTCGCTCTTGGTCACTTCGCGGCCCACAAAGCTGCTCTTGCCGCTGTCGGCCACGGCTGCGGCTGTTTCCACGGCCGCAGAACCGCCTGTGGCAGCCGCTGCGTCAAAGCCCGTGGTACGCACGGTGATGACCTTGACGGCATCGGCGGACTGCACGGTGGCAATGGCGTTGCCCGCGTAGATGGGGCGCTCGAAGGTGTCGGCGGAGTCGACCTTGGTGATGTCGCTGATCTGGGCCACGTCCAGCTTGGCGGCCACGCGGGGCGCCACGTTCTTGCCCGAGGCGGTCGAGGAAAACAGGATGTGGCTGTAGTTGCTGGCAATGCTCAGCACCTGGGCCGCCACGTTCTCGGCCAGGCCGTCCTTGAGGCTGGCGCCGTCGGCATGGATGACCTTGGAGACACCGGCGATCTGGGCGGCCGCAGCGGCCGCAGCGGCAGCGCCTTCGCCGGCCACCAGCACATGTACATCACCGCCGCAGGCCTTGGCAGCCGTCACGGTGTTCAGGGTCGCAGTCTTGATCGAAGCGTTGTCGTGTTCTGCAATAACGAGAGAGGTCATTTCAGTCGTCTTTCTCTAGAATTTTTCATGGTGCCTGCATCACCCGCAGCCGGACCATCTGGCACGACTCAGGCGCGGGACACCGAGGAAGGGCCGCCCCGCACCGAGGGTGTCGTCCCCCTGCGGGGGATGACGCGAAGCGGCTCAGGGGGCCTTAGATGACCTTCGCTTCGTTTTTCAGCTTGTCGACCAGAGCGGCCACATCGGCCACCTTGACGCCAGCGCCGCGCTTGGCAGGCTCGGAGACCTTCACGGTCTTGAGGCGAGGCGTCAC
>NZ_VOQU01000017.1:0-3740 GCF_008121565.1 Comamonas sp. Z3 | reverse complement strand
GCCGGGCTGAGCGTGATGGAGCCACCACTGCTTTGCTGCTTGCCTTCAAAGCGGCTGCTGTCCTGCAGGCTTTCGATCTTCAGATCGCCGCCCACGTCGGCGATGACTTGCTTGCCGCTGACCACGGCTCCCTTTAGGTGGGTGTCGCCGCCCGACTGGAGGGTGACGGTGTTGCCTGCGGCTATATGGGTGTTGTTGTAGCTGACGTCGTCGCTGTTGGAATGGCCTTTTCCTTGGCTGACGCTGGCGGTGATGCCGGTGTTCGCGCCAACGGATACGCCAATGCTGCCGCTGGAGTTGCTGTTGGTGCTGCGATCGCTGTGGCTGTCTTGCGAAGCCAGCAAGGTGATCTGGTTGTCGGCCATCAGGGTGGCATCCTTGCCTGCCGTGATGTCGCTGCCCTGGATAAGGATATTGCTGTCTTTGCCTGCACCGGTGGCGATGAGGTTGACATTGCCGCCAGCCTGTACGCTACTGCCATGGCTGCTTGTGCCGCTCTGATAGCTGTCGCTCTGGCTTTTGCTGGAGCCGACCGAGACGGAGATAGAGGCGGCCTTGGAGGGGCACCGTCAGCCAGCCCTTTGGCTGCATCCTGCAGTTCGCCCGTAGAGTTTCATCGTTCAACGCCGTCGCTACCTCAGGCAGGGCCTTCAACTGGTGTTAGGGCCACAGCAGTACATCCTTTGCGACCCTTGTCCTAGAGATAAACAGAGAAATGCCTTGGCTAGACTGCTCTAACGCATCATTCACCTTATGCGTCAAACAAGCCTAACGCATCATCTAAGCTCGCGACAAAATCTGCTTTCTCGCCAGAATACTGCATTGCAATATTTTTAAAATGCAAACACAACGATGCTTTAGTTTCTGTGTCCGCCATTTGCAATGTTGCAGCCATTTGTTCAAGCGCCTGAATCGCGGCATCGGGATCAATTATTTTTTCTCCCGAAAATTCAAAAAATAAAGCATTTTCAATGATTGCTTGTGCGACGAATTTATTGATTTCCTGGCTCATGAACCACCTTCACAGAAATATTTTTTATACCAAGCTCATCAAACATTTTTTGCGCTCTTGATGCCTGGCTTTGATTAGGAACCTCCCAGCGTCCTGTCAAACCATTCTGACTCAATGCATCTGACTGCCGAAGCGCTTGCTCTTTCGCCTTACTTGTAGTAACGACTGAAATTTTTCGATCCACCAAAACATCACCATCAACACCGTCAAACTTAACGGTTCTCGTTGATCCATCAGGCATAGTCCTTTCTAGGGCAGGCGCTTGACCAGACTGAGTAGCAGGGTTCGACCGTGTTCCAGTTGCTGTGTCATTGTAATCACGAGCTCGCTGACTCATTCCCGCATTTTCATCGACCCACTTGACCTTACCGTTGGCAACGTCTTCTACCTTTCCTACCGCCCCACCTTCTTTAGCTACACCAAGCAAGTTTTCAGCAGGATTGCCAATTTCTTTGAATATCTTAGAGATTGCCTCAGAGGCGGGTTCTCCCACTTTCTTCAACACGCCTCCCGCCACCGGCACTACACCAATAGCGGCCCAGAACCGACTAGCCTCCTCCCCTGTCAGGCTGCTCTGGCCCGTGATCAGTTGCAGTGCCGACTCTCCCGTTCCATAGACCGGAGCCAACTCCAACATCAGTTGTGCCAGCTCCTGGGCCTGATGCTGGGTCATGGAGCTGACTTGCGCAATGGCTGCCAGATTAGCAGCTCGCTCCACCTGAGCAACTTGCTGGTCGATGTTCAGAAAGTCCGCCTGGGTGCAGTTAGCGCCACATGCATTCAGCAACCGGGCATTTTCCTGACTGACGGTTTGACGAACCTGTCGGAACGGGCTGTGACTGATGTAGTTGTTGCCGGCCTGATTCAGGCCCGCTGTGGCACCCGATGCACCGCCTACCGCCCCCAACGCCGTGCCTATCGCGGCATTCAGCGCGTCTCGCACCCCATCGGGCAAATTCAGTGCCGCAATGCTTTCTCCGATACTGGGCAGCGCCGATGCACTGAGGGCTGTGCCCACTGCGCCCCCCAATCCTCCGGTCAACGCGCCAATTCCAGTGTGCAATGCATTGCGGTACTCGCCGCCTTCATCCCACTTTTTGGCTTCGGCTTCGTTGCCTGCTCTGCGAGCTGCGATGGCCTGCTGATCCGCGTAGGTTCCTGCGGCCTTGCTGGCCTGCTTGCCAAACTCCGCCGTGATCGCCACCTGTGCATCGATTTCTCGCTGCACCTTGTTCTGATCAAATATCCGCTCAATCCCCGTGGCATCGCCCGTGCGCACGCTCTGGTCGCCGGCGATGCCGGAGATGCCGGCCGTGGTGGTGCTTTGGGCACTGCCGCTGTCCTGGCCTACACCCGCTCCCACACCGTTGACGACATGCTTGCCGCCTTGCTGGCCGGTGTTGACGTTGACGCCAACCGCCTGGCCTTCGTAATGGGCGCTGTTGTGCAGGTCGCTGGTGGTGAGCGTGCCTCCGGTGTTGAAGCGGTTCTTGCCCTGGTCTACAGCGGCTTGGGTGCTGGCGATGACTCCGCCCTTGAGATCGGTGTCGCCCTTGACGCTGACCTGGAAGCCGCCGTCGCCGGCTTGTATGCCGCTTTGCTCGGTGATGTATTGACCCAGCAGAACCTGCACAGGTCAGGCCGCTAATGCGAATGCCTCAGCGGGTGTTCTCATGTTCAACGCCTGATGAGGGCGTCGGTGGTTGTAGAAGTGGATCCAGTCCCCGATCAGGCGACTGGCATGCTGCAGCGATTCGAAGCGATGCCGATGCACGCATTGCTCCTTGAGCGTACGGATCACCCTCTCGACCAAGCCGTTCTGCTCGGGGCTGTGTGGCGTGATGAACTCCTGGCGCAGCCCATAGCTTCTGACCAGCGAGGTGAAGCTGCGGCTGGTGAAGACCAGGCCATTGTCTGAACGCAGCAGGAACGGCTCAGATACTCGGCCCAGCGTGCCGAAGCGCGCGATCAGGGCCTGCTCCAGTGCTGACTCCGCCGTCTTCGATTTCCCACTGCGCGACAGGTGCCAGCCCAGCAGTTCGCGGCTGTGGCAGT
Source organism: Comamonas sp. Z3 (assembly GCF_008121565.1). Lineage (NCBI taxonomy): Bacteria > Pseudomonadati > Pseudomonadota > Betaproteobacteria > Burkholderiales > Comamonadaceae > Comamonas > Comamonas sp. Z3. Next base: position 673 of record NZ_VOQU01000017.1, on the reverse strand, counting down.
CGATCACCAAGGCCATCGTCGTCCAGCCATCACGCCCGGCCCAGACCCGGCACATATCCGTGGCCCAGCGCTCGTTGGGCGCCTTGGCCACCGAGGGCAGCGACTGGATCCGGGGCCTGAAGCCCACCGGGCGCTTGCGCACCTGCCAGCCCTTGAGCTGGAAGATGCGCTGCACCGTGTTCTTGTTGAACCCCAGCAGGTGCGCCACGGTTCGGTACCCGAAGGACGGGTTCTCCTCGATCATGGCCTTGATCGGGGCCACGAAGTGCCCCTGCAGCGTGGGTGCAGCCTTCACCGGCCGGTAGTACACGCTGCGCCGCGGCACCTCGAACCACCGGCACAGCTTGCTGATCGAGACGGTGATGCCGTCGGCCTGCAGTCCCTGGCGGATCGTCTCGATCACTTCTCGTCCTCGCCCAGCAGGGACTGCAATTTTTTTCTTGCGCGCAACTCCAGCATCGCCTCGCCGTAGGCCTCCTGCAACTCCTTCAGTTGGCGCTCGTACTGCTCGCGCACATCCTGCGGGTTGGCCTTCAGCGCATTCTCCATGCCCTTGCGGCCATCTTCCACCCAGCCCTCAATCTCCGACGGCGGCAGGTCATAGGTTCGACTGGCCTCCGACACGCTGGTCTTGCCCTGGATGATCTCCAGGATCAGTGCCGTCTTGCGCTTT
>NZ_VOQU01000016.1:0-4082 GCF_008121565.1 Comamonas sp. Z3 | reverse complement strand
TGATCTCCAGGATCAGTGCCGTCTTGCGCTTTGCGGTCCAGCGTTTGATCTCTTCTTCCATCAATGTGCTCATGGTGTCTTTCTCTCGACGGTAACACCTGAGCAGGTTTTCACTGGGTCAATACATGGACGGCAATGTGAACCGGGTGGGCCTGCCCTTTGTGGCGGTGACCAGCCTGCTGGGCAATCGCATCGCGCAGTACTGCACGCAAGGCGCTGGTGCCTTTGGCTCCAGCCATCACGGGCAGTACGCCTATCTGTCCGAGGACTGGGTTCCCGTCACCGATACCTCCGAGCTGCACGGCAAGGTGTTCAACGAATTCGAGGACTGCAGCTCCACCGGCACGCTGGAAATCCGAGCCGACGACTCCGTGGTGTTCACCGAAAACGGTGGCGTTCCCGATGCGCCCAACTTTGGCTTCTCCAAGGCATTGACCAGCGAAGGGATGGAGGATCCTGCAGAAAACTCCATCACGCATGCCAAGGTCTACAAGATCACCTTGGGCGGCAAGACGACCTATGCCTATGTCGGTGTCTCGACCCAAAAGGGCCTGACCACACCGGTCATCGACGGCAAGGCCAACTACGTGACCCTGGGCATTTCTCAATAAGCGTTGCCCGATCAACCTGCCCCTGCCGCCCAGCGGCCTCATAAAGCAATGCGCTCCAGTGGAGCGCATTGCTTCTTGCTTTGTAGTTCCGCACCTCAAGAGCACAGCCATTGTGCCCAGCCATCCTGGCTCATAGCACACAGCGCCAAACGGGCTTTGCACTGCCATGCCCTGCCCCACTTCACATTGACCGGAGATCCCTCTCGATGAAAAAGCAACTCCTTCTTTGCACCGCCCTGACCCTGGCTGGCTGCAGCTCTGCCCCCAGTGACAGCGATGTCGAAAAATTCCTGGAGCCCCAGTTCGCCGCCTGCGACAACGTCAAGGTGACCCACGTCAAGAAGACCAACGGCTATGAAGAAGATGGCCACTACCGTGTCGAGTTCACCTACGACATCGAGCTCAAGGACCCCGATACCTTGAAGCGCATGCGCCAGACCTACATGGAGGAACGCGACCGAATGAAAGCCTGGGAGGATGCCGGAAAGGCCGATCAACAGCAAATCGCAACGCTCAAGACTGAGATCCTGGCGTTACGCAAGGAGCACAACAGCAGCGCCCCCCGTCGAGAAGACTTCAACTTCAACAACCCGCCGGGAATGGGCTTCCTGGAAGAAGACGCATATCGGAAAGCGCTGGTCCAGTGGGAAAACGAGCATCCGTTGCCGAGCAGCCTGCGCCAGAAGATGCAGGCGCTCGATGCGATAGAGCAGGAAGCACGGCAAAGGCAAGAGCGCAACCAGCCCAAGAACACCATCTACAACCAGGTGACGGAAAAGGTATGGTCCATGTACGTTGCCGGATGCCCGAATGGAGGCTCCGCGAAGCTCTTCGACCCCGCCTTGCAGCAAGTCCGCATGGAAGCCATAAAGTCGCAGGACGTCCTGTACTGGCTGCAAGAGCAGCAGCTTCAGATGAAGGGCAAGATCACCATGCGCAAGACCGAGAACGGTTGTCGAGCGCTGAGCGAAGGATGATTTACGACAAACAATGACCCACGTAGCCTGGCGCCTGGTGCGCTGGGCTGCATGTCACAGAGCCTTGTTTTTTGCCTTGAAAACAACTTGATTACCGTGCATCGGAGCGGCGCTCTTGTCGTCTTGTTCAGTGACGCTTTGATAGTTGCTGTCAATGCGGCTCTTGCCTGCGCTGACGCCACCTTTGGTGAGGATGCCCACAGAGCGGAGTTTGCCGCTGACTACGGCCCATAAGGTTGGTTCACCGCCAGACTGGATGGTGACGGTGTTGCCTGCAGCCACGTGCATGTTGTTGTTGTGACCTCATTTCTGTTGAAGTGGCTCTTGCCTTTTCGGGCATCATCTGTAACACGGTCCCTCTTAGTTAATGCTTATGCATGCAAATGCATTAGTCAACCCTCAGTCGCTATATGCTTGACAAGAAACAGGCTATCGTTACTAGCCATACTGCTCTCATAGCACTGACTTTTTTCCTGACTCAGAAACCAGGAGCTGGTCTCCACTTAATATCAGTAGGTAGCGGCTCCTCTTTTGAAAAATTGCAAAATGCCTCTGCGATTTTATCAGCAAAGAACCACTCATCAGATTGCATTGTTAATTTTCCAGCTCCAAAAACAAGTAACGTTCCATCAGGAAATACCGGATTTTTTTTATCACCGAATGCTCGAAATCTTTGCTTGACTTCAGGATCATACAACTCCAGCATGCAGGTGATACCGCCACCAGCAACTTGCAAATATTTTCCTTTTGAATTCGTGATGGATGCAAAAGAAGAAGGCCCATAGCTCCTCAAAGAGGAAATAGCCTTCTTGATCTGATTCACAGTAGGATTTTCTACTGTTTTCTTACCTTCTTGCTCTAAAATCATGGTAACTTCAATTCAGATAAATTGTAATAGAAGATTCAATTTTTTCCCCGGATATTTTACCAACTCCTTGAGCTCCAAACTTATTAACAAAGATATCCGTAAACTCTTGATATAAAGTTTTTTTGGCTGATCCTGTTTTAATTTCTATTCCCTGAAGTTTTCCGGAAGAATCTCTTACAACAATATCGTAACGCCTGGGACCCAAGGGGCCATTTATAACCAGTTCCTCACCCACAACATTTACTCCATTTTTATTTAAAAATTCTGCATAATCTGATGCAGCCTTGGTTCCTGGAGCAGCATTCCCCGTAATACTTGCAAATTTCCCATCAGCTGTTCTGATGCTGCCATCTGGATAGAGTTTAGAGCCTCCCGAAAGATCTGAAAACTTACCAGATCCTTTAGCTGCATCAATCAAGTTTTCAGCAGGATTGCCAATTTCTTTGAATATCTTAGAAATTGCCTCAGCGGCAGGCTCTCCCACTTTCTTAAGCACTCCTCCCGCCACCGGCACTACCCCAATAGCAGCCCAGAATCGACTAGCCTCCTCCCCCGTCAGGCTACTCTGGCCCGTGATCAGTTGCAGTGCCGACTCTCCCGTTCCATAGACCGGAGCCAACTCCAACAACAGTTGCGCCAACTCCTGGGCCTGCTGCTGGGTCATGGAGCTGACTTGCCCAATGGCTGCCAGATTAGCAGCTCGCTCCACCTGGGCTACTTGCTGGTCGATGTTCAGAAAGTCCGCCTGGGTGCAGTTAGCGCCACATGCATTCAGCAACCGGGCATTTTCCTGACTGACGGTTTGACGGACCTGTCGGAATGGGCTGTGACTGATGTAGTTGTTGCCTGCCTGATTCAGGCCCGCTGCGGCACCCGATGTACCGCCCACAGCTCCCAAAGCAGTTCCTACCGCCGCATTCAATGCATCTCGCACCCCATCGGGCAAATTCAGTGCCGCAATGCTTTCTCCGATGCTTGGCAGCGCCGATGTACTGAGGGCTGCGCCCACTGCGCCTTCCAATCCTCCGGTCAACGCGCCAATTCCAGTGTGCAATGCATTGCGGTACTCGCCGCCTTCATCCCACTTTTTGGCTTCGGCTTCGTTGCCTGCTCTGCGAGCTGCGATGGCCCGCTGATCCGCGTAGGTTCCTGCAGCCTTACTAGCCTGCTTGCCAAACTCCGCCGTGATCGCCACCTGAGCATCGATCTCGCGCTGCACCTTGTTCTGGTCGAAGATCCGCTCGATGCCGGTGGTGTCGCCTGTGCGCACGCTCTGGTCGCCGGCGATGCCGGAGATTCCTGCCGTGGTGGTGCCTTGGGCACTGCTGCTGTCCTGGCCTACGCCGGCCCCCACCCCGTTGACGACATGCTTGCCGCCTTGCTGGCCAGTGTTGACGTTGACGCCAATCGCCTGGCCTTCGTAATGGGCGCTGTTGTGCAGGTCGCTGGTGGTGAGCGTGCCTCCGGTGCTGAAGCGGTTCTTGTCCTGGTCTACAGCGGCTTGGGTGCTGGCGATGACACCGCCCTTGAGATCGGTGTCGCCCTTGACGCTGACCTGGAAGCCGCCGTCGCCGGCTTGTATGCCGCTTTGCTCGGTGACGCTTTGGTAGTGGCTGTTGACCTTGC
>NZ_VOQU01000015.1:0-5556 GCF_008121565.1 Comamonas sp. Z3 | reverse complement strand
GTAAGAGCCTGACGATGACCTACTTTCACACGGGAACCCGCACTATCATCGGCGCAAAGTCGTTTCACTGTCCTGTTCGGGATGGGAAGGAGTGGTACCAACTTGCTATGGTCATCAGGCATAAACTTTTTGTCAGATTGACAGCGCCTCGATTAACTTCTTAATCTCGCTCACCTTCAATCCAACGAATTCATAGAGTCTTCAATCAGCTTTTCGATTGCGCCTTTTCGGCATAACTAGAACTTGCGTTCTGTCTTTCATTTTTCCAGGCTTGCCCAAAGTTATAGGGTCAAGCCGCACGGGCAATTAGTACTGGTTAGCTTAACGCATTACTGCGCTTCCACACCCAGCCTATCAACGTCGTGGTCTACAACGACCCTTCAGGGGGCTCAAGGCCCCGGCAGATCTCATCTTGAAACGAGTTTCCCGCTTAGATGCTTTCAGCGGTTATCTCTTCCACACTTAGCTACCCTGCGATGCCACTGGCGTGACAACAGGTACACCAGAGGTGTGTCCACTCCGGTCCTCTCGTACTAGGAGCAGGCTTCCTCAAATCTGCAGCGCCCACGGAAGATAGGGACCAAACTGTCTCACGACGTTTTAAACCCAGCTCACGTACCTCTTTAAATGGCGAACAGCCATACCCTTGGGACCGACTACAGCCCCAGGATGAGATGAGCCGACATCGAGGTGCCAAACACCGCCGTCGATATGAACTCTTGGGCGGTATCAGCCTGTTATCCCCAGAGTACCTTTTATCCGTTGAGCGATGGCCCTTCCATACAGAACCACCGGATCACTATGTCCTGCTTTCGCATCTGCTCGACTTGTCAGTCTCGCAGTTAAGCACGCTTATGCCATTGCACTATCGTCACGATGTCCGACCGTAACTAGCGTACCTTCGAACTCCTCCGTTACGCTTTGGGAGGAGACCGCCCCAGTCAAACTGCCTACCATGCACTGTCCCCGATCCAGATAATGGATCCAGGTTAGAACCTCAAACGCACCAGGGTGGTATTTCAACGTCGGCTCCATGAGATCTAGCGACCTCACTTCAAAGCCTCCCACCTATCCTACACAGATCCGTTCAAAGTCCAATACAAAGCTACAGTAAAGGTTCATGGGGTCTTTCCGTCTTTCCGCGGGGAGATTGCATCATCACAAACATTTCAACTTCGCTGAGTCTCAGGAGGAGACAGTGTGGCCATCGTTACGCCATTCGTGCAGGTCGGAACTTACCCGACAAGGAATTTCGCTACCTTAGGACCGTTATAGTTACGGCCGCCGTTTACTGGGACTTCAATCAAGAGCTTGCACCCCATCATTTAATCTTCCAGCACCGGGCAGGCGTCACACCCTATACGTCCACTTTCGTGTTTGCAGAGTGCTGTGTTTTTATTAAACAGTCGCAGCCACCAATTTTTTGCAACCCCTTTGAGCTCCGTTTGTACAACTTCACTTACTTGGGGTACACCTTCTCCCGAAGTTACGGTGTCAATTTGCCGAGTTCCTTCTCCTGAGTTCTCTCAAGCGCCTTAGAATACTCATCTCGCGCACCAGTGTCGGTTTGCGGTACGGTCGTCAATAGCTGAAGCTTAGTGGCTTTTCCTGGAAGCAGGGTATCACTCACTTCGTGTGCAAGCACACTCGTTATCACGCCTCATCTCAGCTCTCCGGATTTGCCTAAAGAGCACGACTACACGCTTGAACCAACTATTCCAACAGTTGGCTGAGCTAACCTTCTCCGTCCCCACATCGCACTATTGATCGGTACAGGAATATTGACCTGTTTCCCATCAGCTACGCATCTCTGCCTCGCCTTAGGGGCCGACTCACCCTACGCCGATGAACGTTGCGTAGGAAACCTTGCGCTTACGGCGAGGGGGCTTTTCACCCCCTTTAACGCTACTCATGTCAGCATTCGCACTTCTGATACCTCCAGCATCCGTTACCAGACACCTTCACAGGCTTACAGAACGCTCTCCTACCACGTGCCATAAATGGCACATCCGCAGCTTCGGTAACTGGCTTAGCCCCGTTACATCTTCCGCGCAGGACGACTCGATCAGTGAGCTATTACGCTTTCTTTAAATGATGGCTGCTTCTAAGCCAACATCCTGACTGTTTTAGCCTTCCCACTTCGTTTCCCACTTAGCCCGTTTTAGGGACCTTAGCTGGCGGTCTGGGTTGTTTCCCTCTTGAGTCCGGACGTTAGCACCCGGTGCTCTGTCTCCCAAGCTGTACTCGTCGGTATTCGGAGTTTGCATAGGTTTGGTAAGTCGCCATGACCCCCTAGCCTAAACAGTGCTCTACCCCCGACGGTAATACTTGAGGCACTACCTAAATAGTTTTCGGAGAGAACCAGCTATTTCCAAGTTTGTTTAGCCTTTCACCCCTATCCACAGCTCATCCCCTAATTTTGCAACATTAGTGGGTTCGGACCTCCAGTACCTGTTACGGCACCTTCATCCTGGCCATGGATAGATCACTTGGTTTCGGGTCTACACCCAGCGACTAATCGCCCTATTCGGACTCGATTTCTCTTCGCCTCCCCTATTCGGTTAAGCTTGCCACTGAATGTAAGTCGCTGACCCATTATACAAAAGGTACGCCGTCACCCCGAAGGGCTCCGACTTTTTGTAAGCATACGGTTTCAGGATCTATTTCACTCCCCTCCCGGGGTTCTTTTCGCCTTTCCCTCACGGTACTGGTTCACTATCGGTCGATGATGAGTATTTAGCCTTGGAGGATGGTCCCCCCATATTCAGACAGGGTTTCTCGTGCCCCGCCCTACTTGTCTGCAGCCTAGTACCACCGATCGGTTTTCACATACGGGACTATCACCCACTATGGTCGGCCTTTCCATGCCGTTTTGTTAACTGATCGACTATCACTGCAAGGCTCTTCCGAATTCGCTCGCCACTACTATCGGAATCTCGGTTGATGTCTTTTCCTCTGGGTACTTAGATGTTTCAGTTCTCCAGGTTCGCTTCGAGCACCTATGTATTCAGTGCACGATACCTCTTGCGAGGTGGGTTCCCCCATTCAGAAATCTCCGGATCAAAGCTTATTTGCCAGCTCCCCGAAGCTTATCGCAGGCTATCACGTCTTTCGTCGCCTATCATCGCCAAGGCATCCACCATATGCTCTTAGTCACTTGACCCTATAACTTTGGATTCTCTTAGCGAGAATCAAAGCCTGGTGTTCAAAGACTGGTGAGGTCTTGCACCTCACGCGTTATGCCGTAATGTGAATATCTTTGGCTGCATCTTTCGATACAGCTTAGAGAATATTCGTCATTACTAGATAAATTTGCATTCGCAAAATATCTGTTTTGACGCAATCAAAATGTTGCTGGCGGCACGGTGCACAAACCTTGGTTTGCGCTTTCCACCAGCAACGCTGATTTCGACTCTATGAATTTTTAAAGAACAGCCTATTGATCAAAGATCAATATAAAAGCAGTCTGAAGCAGACTGCTTTTATATTGAATTTGGTTTTTTTCTGCTTCCGATCCGCTTGCGCTTCACATCTGCTGAGCCAACGATTATAGCACCTTTCGGCGCTATCATTTTTGGTGGAGGATGACGGGATCGAACCGACGACCCCCTGCTTGCAAAGCAGGTGCTCTCCCAGCTGAGCTAATCCCCCGGGATCCTCGAACCAGATATTGGAATCTTGGTGGGTCTAGTTGGGCTCGAACCAACGACCCCTGCGTTATCAACACAGTGCTCTAACCAGCTGAGCTACAGACCCATTCCATGCAGCCCGCTGTCACTCAGCAGGCCACCTGGCTTGTTCCAACAACCGATAAGTGTGGACGTTCAATTTGAAGCAGCATTTTTCCAGAAAGGAGGTGATCCAGCCGCACCTTCCGATACGGCTACCTTGTTACGACTTCACCCCAGTCACGAACCCCGCCGTGGTAAGCGCCCTCCTTGCGGTTAGGCTACCTACTTCTGGCGAGACCCGCTCCCATGGTGTGACGGGCGGTGTGTACAAGACCCGGGAACGTATTCACCGTGACATTCTGATCCACGATTACTAGCGATTCCGACTTCACGCAGTCGAGTTGCAGACTGCGATCCGGACTACGACTGGCTTTATGGGATTAGCTCCCCCTCGCGGGTTGGCAACCCTTTGTACCAGCCATTGTATGACGTGTGTAGCCCCACCTATAAGGGCCATGAGGACTTGACGTCATCCCCACCTTCCTCCGGTTTGTCACCGGCAGTCCCATTAGAGTGCTCAACTGAATGTAGCAACTAATGGCAAGGGTTGCGCTCGTTGCGGGACTTAACCCAACATCTCACGACACGAGCTGACGACAGCCATGCAGCACCTGTGTGCAGGTTCTCTTTCGAGCACCAAACCATCTCTGGTAAGTTCCTGCCATGTCAAAGGTGGGTAAGGTTTTTCGCGTTGCATCGAATTAAACCACATCATCCACCGCTTGTGCGGGTCCCCGTCAATTCCTTTGAGTTTCAACCTTGCGGCCGTACTCCCCAGGCGGTCAACTTCACGCGTTAGCTTCGTTACTGAGTCAGTTAAGACCCAACAACCAGTTGACATCGTTTAGGGCGTGGACTACCAGGGTATCTAATCCTGTTTGCTCCCCACGCTTTCGTGCATGAGCGTCAGTGCAGGCCCAGGGGATTGCCTTCGCCATCGGTGTTCCTCCGCATATCTACGCATTTCACTGCTACACGCGGAATTCCATCCCCCTCTGCCGCACTCTAGCTTTGCAGTCACAATGGCAGTTCCCAGGTTGAGCCCGGGGATTTCACCACTGTCTTACAAAACCGCCTGCGCACGCTTTACGCCCAGTAATTCCGATTAACGCTTGCACCCTACGTATTACCGCGGCTGCTGGCACGTAGTTAGCCGGTGCTTATTCTTACGGTACCGTCATGACCCGGGGATATTAGCCCCAGGCTTTTCGTTCCGTACAAAAGCAGTTTACAACCCGAGGGCCTTCATCCTGCACGCGGCATTGCTGGATCAGGCTTTCGCCCATTGTCCAAAATTCCCCACTGCTGCCTCCCGTAGGAGTCTGGGCCGTGTCTCAGTCCCAGTGTGGCTGGTCGTCCTCTCAGACCAGCTACAGATCGCAGGCTTGGTAAGCTTTTACCCCACCAACTACCTAATCTGCCATCAGCCGCTCTAGTAGCACAAGGCCCGAAGGTCCCCTGCTTTCATCCGTAGATCTCATGCGGTATTAGCTACTCTTTCGAGTAGTTATCCCCCACTACTAGGCACGTTCCGATGTATTACTCACCCGTTCGCCACTCGTCAGCATCCGAAGACCTGTTACCGTTCGACTTGCATGTGTAAAGCATGCCGCCAGCGTTCAATCTGAGCCAGGATCAAACTCTATAGTTCGATCTTGAATTTAAAGTCTTTCGACTGCTCACTCACTTGACGGAATCAAGAAGAATTAATTCTTCCTCATTACTGTTTTTGTGAGCGTTTGATAACTCCGAAGAGTTTGTTCCGAAGAACTGGCTGCTTGCCCTCAAACGCCCACGCTTATCGGCTGTATTTTTTTAAGGAGCC
>NZ_VOQU01000014.1:0-20133 GCF_008121565.1 Comamonas sp. Z3 | reverse complement strand
ATCGGCGATGACTTGCTTGCCGCTGACCACGGCCCCCTTGAGGTGGGTGTCGCCGCCGGACTGGAGGGTGACGCTGTTGCCTGCCGTTATATGGGTGTTGTTGTAGCTGACGTCGTCGCTGTTGGCATGGCCTTTTCCTTGGCTGACGCTGGCGGTGATGCCGGTGTTCGCGCCAACGGATACGCCAATGCTGCCGCTGGAGTTGCTGTTGGTGCTGCGATCGCTGTGGCTGTCTTGCGAAGCCAGCAAGGTGATCTGGTTGTCGGCCATCAGGGTGGCATCCTTGCCTGCCGTGATGTCGCTGCCCTGGATAAGGATATTGCTGTCTTTACCAGCGCCAGTGGCGATGAGGTTGACGTTGCCGCCAGCCTGTACGCTACTGCCATGGCTGATCGTGCCGCTCTGATAGCTGTCGCTCTGGCTTTTGCTGGAGCCGACCGAGACGGAGATGGAGCCTGCTGCTGAGGGATTGCCTGAAGCCAGGGCACCGGCGGCGTCACCGATGTCCTTGCCTTGGTTGTAGGCGTTGAGCGCCGCTGCACCAGCGGCCAGAGCCTGCATGCGCGCATCGCTGGTCTTGCCTGCAGCCTCGGCCATGCTTTGTGCCGTCTGACCGGCACTGATGACGGCACTTCCAATGCTGACGCTCAGGCCGCTTTGCTTTAAGCGGGTGTGCGTTTCGCTCGTTTGCCGTTGCTCTGCTTCGGTGATGGCAATATCTTTGGCGACGATGTTGATGTCTGCCTTCGGAGCCATGACGTCACTGCCGACCTGGCGGTAGGATTCGCCGGCCACGATGTTCACATTGCCATTGATGCTGCCGACAGTGGAGCCTGCTGCGCTGGTGCCGGTGATGGCCTGGTCAGTGCTTTGCATGCGGCTGCCGATGGTCACGCCTATTCCGGCCCCACCTCCGAGGAGTCCGCTGCTGGTGCTCTTGCGAAGGTGCTGTTCGCTGGATGTTTCTTCGACCGCGACGATGTTGACATGGCGCCCGGCTTGCAGGGCTGTGCCGTTGTCCGAGACAACATTGCTGCCAGCCACGGTGATGTCCCGCCCTGCGCTGATGGCGATGGTGTCGCCGCCCAGGCCGCTGCCCTGCGCCTGGGTTTGATGCGCATTGTCCACCAGGGTTTTGGTGCTGGAGCCCAGCAGGCCCGACGATTTGGTGAAGTAGGCGTTGTCCAGCGATTGCGTCGCCTGACCAGCCGTGATGTTGACGTCCTTGCCTGCGCTCAGGCGAAGGTCCTGGGTGGTCTGTACCTGGGCTGCTCGGGCGTTGATATCGTTGCCGGCGCGGATGACCGTAGTGCCTTGGGTATTGATCTGGGTGCCTGCCTCCTGGCTACCGCCAAAGAACAGATGGTTTTTGGGGTCCCAGGTAATGCGGTTGTCTGTCGAGATATTGAGTGTCGAAAGATTGACATCGTTGCCAGCATTGATGCGCGTCACTCCATTTTCAACCGCATTCGTAATCTGAGCAGCTTGCAGATTGATGTCATTGCCGGCATTCAGCGCCATCACCCCACCTTGGCCGAGGTCTGCATCCAATGGGCCGGTGACAGCGAGGCCTGCGACCCGATCAATGACCGTATTGGAATACCCGTTCTGCGCTGTTCCTCCGCTGGTGGTGCGCGTGGTCGTGACGACGTTGATGTCGTTGCCGGCCTGGGCCAGCAGTTGCAGCGCCGCAGAGACGGTTCCCCCCACCACATTGATGTCACGCCCAGCACTCAGAGAGACAGAGTCGCTGACGATGTGTCCACCGATATTGTTGATATCGTTGGCGGCGATCAGCACAGCGCGGCGGCCGGCGATTGTGCCGCTGTTATTGACATCTCCATCGGTTTTGACGGATATCGTGTCGCCGCTGATCAGAGTGCCTGTGGCGCTGAGATCGCCGGGTCGGGCCACTACATAGACCTTGGGAACCAGCACGCTTTGCACGGAGCCATCCGCCATGGCGACGTTCTGGGAAACCAGCCAGACCAGATCGCTGGTCAGCTGCGCCACCTGCTCTGCGCTGAGTTCCACCCCCGGGCGCAGACCATGCGCCTTGGCGAAGGTGGTGCCGTTTTGCAGCAGTGCCTGATACTGAGCGTCGTTGCTGGTGTAGTCCCCCAGGAAGCGGCGCCCGGTCAACTGTGCAATCTGCTGTTGAACCAGCTGCTGCTCATAGAAGCCGTCGCCCAAACGCTTTTGCTGCAGGGCGGGGTCCAGGCTCAAGGCTTGCAGCATATAGTCCGAGGACAGCCAGTTCTGGCGATTGGTGAACGCAGGGTCGGTTTCCACCAGGGGATGGTTGCCGTTTTGTGCATTGACCACATACAAGCTGCTGCTGGGCAGCGTGGGCCCGGAAGACACAGTGCGCACCACAACCGCCTCACCATTGGCGCTGGTAATCGGTTGCTGCGATACCGTTGGCACGTTGCCCGTGACGCCCGCTCCAGCGCCAGACGAACCTGCAGCATTGATGCTCGCTCCTGCTAGGGCCGAAGCATTCACTGCGCCAGACTGCACGGCACCATCGGCGCCCGCAGCGTTGGCTCCAGCCAGGCTGCCAATACTGCCCGTGTTGGTGCCCAGGGCCACCTGCTGGCTTGCCTGCGTGGCAGCAATCGCTTCGCTTTCATTGGCCGCGCCGCCGGAAGCGGCAGCTGCACTTTGCAGACCAACCGCCTGCTGACCCGATGCACTGGGCCCTTGTGCACCAGGGCCTCCTTGCTGGGCTATGGAGCCAGCACTACCGTTAGCGGAACCCGCTCCGGTGGCCGTTGCACCATTACCCGAGGCATTGCTACCCGTGTTGTGGTTGGCGCCCACGCTGTCAACAGGGCCTGTGCCTGCCTGATTTTGCAGGAAAACGACGGTGGGCAGTTCAAACGTGGTGCTCTGGGAGCTGGCAAATGCCTGAGGAGCCGACGCACGTCGCTCCTGGGAGCTACTGAATCCACCGTGGTATTTCCAAGAGTAGAAGACCGCGGTGCCGTTCAACGCCTTGGTCTCGACGCCCTCCACCGTGGATTGGTTGTTCAACTGACCAACGTTGATACTTCCCCCGGCGATCACGGTGGAGTCGGAATTATTCAGTGCACCCGAGATATCGATATTTCCGCCAGCCGTGATCTGGCCAGGCTTGGAGGAAAGGACTCTGTCCCTGTAAACCGATTCGGTAACGCCGTCAATGATGGTGTAGTCCCGCGAGCTGGTCTCGATGCGGTTGTATTCCTGCATCTGGGCCAATATGGCGTCGTTCAGATTCTTGGCCGCAGCGATGGAGTCCACATACACGGCTTGAGCTGCTTCATAACCGCCCTGGTTTGAGCCGGGAGGCCAATAGACGGTTCCAGACTCACCGACATAAGCTCCATATGTCAAGGGTTGCGGGGGTATCGTGGAGTAGCCCACCGGCACGGCAATACCGTACTCTGCAAACCGCGTGGACCCCGCCGGTTCGTAGGTATACGTGTAAGTGCAAGGGCTTGTGTCATCGCCGCTGCCGCAGGACACCGTTTCCTTGTAGGCCACCGGAATGGTCGTCAGGAATTTATCCGGATGCACAGGCTTGAAAATCCGCCCATCGGAGCGGTTTCCAGGAATGCCATTGACCGTTGGTGAGAAAGGACTGTAGTCGTAGAAGGGAATGAAGGTGCCACTCCAGACTTCTCGATACAGGCTGGCGCTTTCCGGCTGCTGCCCAGGCAGTTGCACCAGACTCTCGCCAGCGTGAGTGCCCACAAACTCCTGCCTCGCAATCTCTATGCCTGCATTGGTGTTGTTCACCACTGCTGCAACCATGCTGAGACTGCCTGTCGCATCGATCCTGGAGCCGGTGTTGTTGATGACTTGTGCCTGACCCGTGGCAAAACGATTGGCGTCCAGCGCACCTCCGAAACGCATGTTTCCCAGGCTCAGCAAGGTAGCACCGCCCTGGTTGTTGACCGCCACAGCACCGATATCCAGGTCTTCGCGCGAGGCGATAGTGGCACTGGTGCCGTTCTCGGATCGGTTGCTGAGCGTGCCAGCGCTGATGGAGACGTGGTCCCCATAGATCCGGCCTGTGCCCACATTGTCCATGGCACCGGCGTTGACTCGGGTGTCGCTGCCGTCGATCAGCCCCCGGTTGGTCAAGGTTTGGCTGGCGTTGACGGTTGTAACGCCAGCCGAGCTGATTTCTGCACCACCTTGGTTATCGACGTTATTGCCGGAAACCGTAACGCTGCTACCGCCCTTGATGCTGCCCTGATTGGTGAAGTCGCCACCGCTTTCGACACTCAGGTCGCCGTTGACGCTTAACTCGCCTTGGTGGATGTAGTTACCAGCGAACGCCAATTGCATGCCGCCTTGCGCCTGCAAGCTTCCGGCCCCGGAGAGTCCCTGGTTCTTGATGCCGAAGTTATTGCCAGCAAACAGGGTTCCGCCTTGATTGCTCAAGGTCTGGGTAGCACTGTTCAATGCAGAGCCGCCCGCAACGCCTGCATCGACCACGGACAGATCATGCCCTGCCTTGATCACGCCCTGGTCGTTGTTGACCTTGCCGCTGCTTTGGATCAGCAAGTCGTTGTTGGCGATGATGGAGCCGCCTGTGTTGGCAATTTCTGCAGTGGAGGCATACAGCTTGATGTCTGCCGTGGACTGGATGGACCCTCCGCTGGTGTTGTCGATGGCAATGCCGTCGGCTGCCGTGCTGCTCACTTGCAAGCTGCTGTTGGAGGCGATGGCACCGCCTTGGTTGCTGACGCGACTGCCTGAGATGTGCGTATCGCCAGAGGCACCGATATAGCCACCCTGGCTGTTGTTGATGCGTCCTTCTTGGGCATCGATATTCAATGTGCCCGAAGACACGATGCCGCCAGCATTGCCAGACTGCTGGTTGGTGATATCGCCGCCATGACTGTCGATCGCAAGCGTGCTGATTGAGGCCGTGGTTTGTATGGCACCTGCCGTATTGTTCAGCGCAGCACTATCGAGTTGCAGGCGCTGATCGGCCAAGATGGCGCCCCCCTGGTTGGAGACAGCGCTCCAGGTACCGGCCCCATCCCGGCTCTGGATTTGCAGGGAGTCTGCTGTAATGCGTCCCTCATCATTGCGAATACCGTTGGAGGTAAGCGTGGCATTTTGCAAGGCAGCAATGCGACCACGCTGATTGTCCAGCCAACCACTTTGAAGGCTCAGGTCACCACTGCTCGCCAAAATCTGGCCATCGGTGTTGATCAGTTGCTGACCCTGCGTATTGAGGCTTAAACGACCAGCGCCAATTTGCCCTTGAGTATTGTCCAGGCTTTGGCTGGTGACGGATGCAGAGCCCTGCGCCGTGATGACCCCAGAGCGGTTGTCGAGGACACCCGTAGCGATGTTGACATCGCCCATGCTGGAGCCGATCACTGCTTGCCGGTCGTTGAGCAGGCTTGCACTCTTCAAATCCACACCGGCATTACCCACCAGCTTGCCAGCAGAGTTGGAGACCGCAGCCTGAGTCTGAACGGTCAGATGTCGCCCCGCTCCTACTTCTCCATTGCTGTTATCCAGCGCATTGGCGATGAGCCCCACGTCGGTGCTTGCCAGAAGATGGCCGCCTGCGTTGGTGATAGTGCCCGTGGATTGCACGCTCAGTGCTGCGGCAGCGGATGCCTCGCCTCCGGCCTGAATGGTGCCACTCGTGTTGTCCAGATCGCCGCTGTCGATGCGGGCATTGCCCAAGGCCAGCATGGTGCCGGTATTGGTCAGGGTCTGGCCATGGGTGTGGATCTGCAGGTCCTGCGCCGCCTGCATCCAGCCCTTGTCGCTGTGCAGCGCCCCGCTTTGAACGTCCAGATTGCCCGCAGAGGCAATGATCTTGCCGTCGTCGTTGTTCAGCGCTCCTTGCCGGGAGTCGATGGTAATGCTTTGCGCACCGATCTGGCCGGACTGGTTGCTCAGGGCTGTGCTGTTGAGTTGGAGGTCGTTGTTGGCCGCAATCGTGCCCTGATCATTGGTGAGCACTCCCGCCGACGTCACGTTCAGGCTTGAGCTGCCTGAGGACTGGCTGGTGCCGGCCTGAATGGTGCCGCCCGTGTTGTCCAGATTGCCGCTGTCGATGCGGGCGTTGCCCAAGGCCAGCATGGTGCCGGTATTGGTCAGGGTCTGACCATGGGTGTGGATCTGCAGATCCTTCGCAGCCTGCAGCCAGCCCTTGTCGCTGTGCAGCGCCCCGCTTTGAACGTCAAGATTGCCCGCAGAGGCAATGATCTTGCCGTCGTCGTTGTTCAGCGCTCCTTGCCGGGTGTCGATGGTAATGCTTTGCGCACCGATCTGGCCGGACTGGTTGCTCAGGGCTGTGCTGTTGAGTTGGAGGTCATTGTTGGCAGCAATCGTGCCTTGATCATTGGTCAGTGCACCTGCTGCGTTCAGCGTCAGATTGGAAGCACCCGTGGCAGCACTCTGGCTGGTCCCCGCCTGAATGGTGCCACCGGTGTTGTGCAGATCGCCACTGTTCACCGTGGCATTGCCCAAGGCCAGCATGGTGCCGGTATTGGTCAGGCTCTGACCATGGGTGTGGATCTGCAGATCCTTCGCCGCCTGCAACCAGCCCTTGTCGCTGTGCAGCGCCCCGCTTTGAACGTCCAGATTGCCCGCAGAGGCAATGATCTTGCCGTCGTCGTTGTTCAGCGCTCCTTGCCGGGAGTCGATGGTAATGCTTTGCGCACCGATCTGGCCGGACTGGTTGCTCAGGGCCGTGCTAGTCAGCTTGAGGTCATTGTTGGCGGAAATCGTGCCTTGACCATTGGTCAGTGCACCTGCTGCGTTCAGCGTCAGATTGGAAGCACCCGTGGCAGTACTCTGGCTGGTCCCCGCCTGAATGGTGCCACCGGTGTTGTGCAGATCGCCACTGTTCACCGTGGCATTGCCCAAGGCCAGCAAGGTGCCGGTATTGGTCAGTGCCTGACCATGGGTGTGGATCTGCAGGTCCTGCGCCGCCTGCATCCAGCCCTTGTCGCTGTGCAGCGCCCCGCTTTGCACGTCCAGATTGCCCGCAGAGGCAATGATCTTGCCGTCGTCGTTGTTCAGCGCTCCTTGCCGGGTGTCGATGGCAATGCTCTGCGCCCCGATCTGGCCGGACTGGTTGCTCAGGGCCGTGCTGGTCAGCTTGAGGTCATTGTTGGCGGCAATCGTGCCTTGATCATTGGTCAGTGCACCTGCTGCGTTCAGCGTCAGATTGGAAGTACCCGTGGCAGTACTCTGGCTGGTCCCCGCCTGAATGGTGCCACTCGTGTTGTCCAGATCGCCGCTGTCGACGCTGGCGTTGCCCAAGGCCAGCAGGGTTCCCGTGTTAGTCAGGGTCTGGCCGTGGGTGTTGATCTGCAGGTCCTGCGCCGCCTGCATCCAGCCCTTGTCGCTGTGCAGCGCCCCGCTTTGAACGTCCAGATTGCCCGCAGAGGCAATGACCTTGCCGTCGTCGTTGTTCAGCGCTCCTTGCCGGGTGTCAATGGCAATGCTTTGCGCACCGATCTGGCCGGACTGGTTGCTCAGGGCTGTGCTGTTGAGTTGGAGGTCGTTGTTGGCCGCAATCGTGCCCTGATCATTGGTAAGCACTCCCGCCGACGTCACGTTCAGGCTTGAGCTGCCTGAGGACTGGCTGGTCCCCGCCTGAATGGTGCCACTCGTGTTGTCCAGATTGCCGCTGTCGATGCGGGCGTTGCCCAAGGCCAGCATGGTGCCGGTATTGGTCAGGGTCTGGCCATGGGTGTGGATCTGCAGGTCCTGCGCCGCCTGCAGCCAGCCCTTGTCGCTGTGCAGCGCTCCGCTTTGAACGTCCAGATTGCCCGCAGAGGCAATGATCTTGCCGCTGTCGTTGTTCAGCGCTCCTTGCTGGGTGTCAATGGCAATGCTCTGCGCACCGATCTGGCCGGACTGGTTGCTCAAGGCCGAGCTGGTCAGCTTGAGGTCATTGTTGGCGGCAATCGTGCCTTGACCATTGGTCAGTGCACCTGCTGCGTTCAGCGTCAGATTGGAAGTACCCGTGGCAGCACTCTGGCTGGTCCCCGCCTGAATGGTGCCACCGGTGTTGTGCAGATCGCCACTGTTCACCGTGGCATTGGCCATGGCCAGCAAGGTGCCAGTGTTGGTCAGTGCCTGACCATGGGTGTGGATCTGCAGGTCCTGCGCCGCCTGCATCCAGCCCTTGTCGCTGTGCAGCGCTCCGCTTTGAACGTCCAGATTGCCCGCAGAGGCAATGATCTTGCCGTCGTCGTTGTTCAGCGCTCCTTGCTGGGTGTCAATGGCAATGCTCTGCGCACCGATCTGGCCGGACTGGTTGCTCAAGGCCGAGCTGGTCAGCTTGAGGTCATTGTTGGCGGCAATCGTGCCTTGACCATTGGTCAGTGCACCTGCTGCGTTCAGCGTCAGATTGGAAGTACCCGTGGCAGTACTCTGGCTGGTCCCCGCCTGAATGGTGCCACTCGTGTTGTCCAGATCGCCGCTGTCGACGCTGGCGTTGCCCAAGGCCAGCAGGGTTCCCGTGTTGGTCAGGGTCTGGCCGTGGGTGTTGATCTGCAGGTCCTGCGCCGCCTGCATCCAGCCCTTGTCGCTGTGCAGCGCCCCGCTTTGCACGTCAAGATTGCCCGCAGAGGCAATGATCTTGCCGTCGTCGTTGTTCAGCGCTCCTTGCCGGGTGTCGATGGCAATGCTCTGCGCCCCGATCTGGCCGGACTGGTTGCTCAGGGCTGTGCTGATCAGCTTGAGGTCATTGTTGGCGGCAAGCGTGCCTTGATCGTTTTGCAGAGCGCCGGTTTGAATCTTGATGGATGCCGTGCTGCTGATGGTGCCCGATGCGTTATCCAGACCTGCGCTTTGAATGGAGGCTGAGTCGCTGCTGAGGATCATGCCTTCGGCGCTGGTGAGCTGACCTTTGGCGTCAATGTTTAAAGGCCCTTGCGACTGGATCGTGCCTTTTCTGGCGTTGATGTCCGAGGCGCTTTGCAGGTCCAAAGCAGCGCCAGACTGAATCACACCTTGCTCACTTTGCAGGTCCACCACTTGAATCTGAGCGTTTTGCAGGCTGGTGATTTCACCACTTTGGTTGTTCGTCTGGCCTGCGGAGATACCGAGGTCGCCGTTGCTGATGATCTTGCCAGCCCCATTGGTCAGAGCGGCGCTGGCGGTAATGGACAACTGCCCTTGAGAGGACTGAGTGATGGACCCTTCGGTGTTGTCCAGGGTTTGAGTGACCAGGGTCGCATCTTTGCCTGCGCTGACTTGACCTCTCTGGGTTTGCAGATTCTGGGTCTGGAGGTTTAATTTTCCACCGCTGGCGATCACGCCAGATTGGTTTTCAATCTTTTGCGTGGATTGGATGTCTACGTTGCCATTGGCCTGAATCTTGCCCGCGTTATTGATCGAGTCACCGGACGTATGCACTTGCATATCACCCATGGTGGCCAGCGATCCTTTGCTGTTGTCGATGCTGGTCGCTTGTGCATTCAAGGCCGCGTTGGCGAACAGCGTTCCGCTGCGGTTGTCGATGTTTCCACCTGCTCGGAGTTTCAGGGAGCCATCAGACACATTCGTGGTGGAGCCGTCGCCTGCTTGCATACTGCCAGCCACGTTGCTGATGCTCTGGCTGCTGGCGATGTCCAGTTTTTTGAGGGCGGAGACGTTACCGGCGTCGTTGCTGAAGCTAGCGGCCTTGATTTGCGTGCTGCCGTTGCTGGCGATCAGGCCCTGATTGCTTTGCACTGCATCAGCAACCTGAATGCTCAGCTGGCCTGAGCCGTTTTGAGAGATCTCACCTCGGCTGTTTTCCAGTGATTGCGCCTGTATGCGCACCTGGGCGTCAGCTGCTGTGGATACCGTGCCGATCTGGCCTTTGAGATTGCTCAGCGCCCCAGATGTATCCAGAGAAACGCTGCCCGTATTGCTCACGATGCGGCCACTGTCATTGCCTACGCTTTGAGCCTGGACCGTCAGGTCTTTGCCTGCGGTCAGCGTCCCCGCAGTGTTGACAACCCCATCTTTGGCATTGATGGTGAGCGATTGGGCGCTACCAATCGTGCCGCTGGAGTTATCCAGATCCTGAGCATCAAGCTTCAGATCAGTCTGTACATAGAACGAGCCTGACCGGTTTTGCAAGGCAGTTTGGGAACCGGAGAAGTTTTGAACGACCAGACTCCCCTGGCTATTGTCCAGACTTCCCTCGCTGTGAAGTTGCCGAGCGTTGACGCTGCCACTATTGGTCAAGGACTGAGAAGTCGAGACATCAGTCGCACCATTGGCAACGATCTTGCCTGTGTTGGTGAGGCTCTGCACCACGTTGATATTGCCAGTGGCAAGCACCACAGGGGCCACTGGCGATGTCTGGACAGCGCTGCCGTCCTGACCAGAGGTGGGGGGAGCTGTCGTGCTGGCACCATCTGAGCCCGCCCCACCCGAATCAGTGCCTGTACCGCCACCTGCGCCTGTGCCATTGGTCGTTGCAGAAGGCGCTCCCAGCACAGCCTTGGAGCCACTGTTGCTCAATGACGCAGTTTGAATGCGCAAGTCTTGAGAGCCGGTTTGCGCTATGGAGCCTGCATTGTTCAGATCCAGGGCAGTGACGTCCAGCCGCTGTGTCGTAAGGTTGCCCGTGCTTTGGTTGGTGAGCTGCCCTGCCTGGATTGTCAGTTGCTGGCCCGCCTGAATGGCTCCTGAGTTGCTCAGCCCAGAGCCACCGTCATTGATGGTGATATCACGCTGACTGCTCAAAGTTCCGCTGTTGTCGATACCTTTGCTCGATACATTCAGATTGGCATCGACATGGTTGCTGGCGATCACACCAGAATTGCTCAACTGTCCATCGGCACTCAGGGTCAGACCACCTGTTGTCGCTGATAAAGTGCCCGCATTTCTGACACCCAGGCCGGACTCGGTACCCACAATGAAAATCCTGCCCGCGTACATACCGCCCAGTTGGGCGACATCCAGTGCGAACCCGGGCTTCACAGACTCTGCACCAACTGGGCTGGGGTTGCTTTGCTGGACGCTGCCGTCTGTGGTGATCTGGTTGACGCCTGTGACAACCTTCAACTCCTGGGCCCACACACCCGCATTGAGCGAGATGGCCCGGGCCAGGATATTGGCGTAATCTGCCTTGGTGGCATCCATGCCGCTGCCTTGCAGGCTGATCTGGCCGCCTTGAACATTGAAGCCGTCCAGACTGCCATTGGCTCCATACAGAGGGCGACCCGTGGTGAGCGTCACTCCAGCGGCATTGATGAAGGACAGGCCATCGACCACCAGACCCGAAGGATTGGCAATGATGACGTCGGCCCGCTGGCCTGCGACCTCCAGCGGCCCCATCAGGCGAGACTGAGCGGCGGAATTGACTTCATTGACGATAACCCGGGCGCTGCCGTTGGCCAGCCATGGATTGCCTTGCACCCAGCCACCAATCTGGGTTTGTACATTGGTGCGGCTGTTGTTGAGGATGGCTCCCTTTTGTCCGATGTCGAACTGCTGGTAGGTGTTGCGGCTGACGCCACCTGCAGAAGGGGTCTGGATATTGACCGTGGGGGTGCCGTTGGCTGATTCCAGAACCGTGGGGCGCTGTCGATTGGGGGCCGAGGGGTCGGCAATGATCTGCGCAAAACCGGCAGGAGCCCCCAGAGCCAAGGCCAGCATGCCTGCTGTCTTGGCTGCAGCAGAGAACGGGAAAGCGCTCAGGAAGGACTTGGCAGTGCGCAAACTGCCCGCCGACAAGGCACCAGCATCAGAAGCGCCTGTCTGTGTGCTGCCATTGCCGGCCTTGCCTTCGCTGGAAGCTGTTTCCTGCACCACCATCCGGATGCCACGGGCTTTGTTGAAGATAACGCGGTGAAGATTCTTGTTCATGACGACGCCTCAGAAGCTGTAGGCCAGGCTCAATGCCAGATTGGTGTGGGAGGTTCGGAAGTGCTCCGGCTTTTTGACAGGCGTGGCCACAAAGACTTCATAGGAGAGGTTGCGCCAGGCGCCACGCAGTCCAATGGCAGCGCCGGTCAAGGACTGCCCCACCAGGTATTGGGCGGAAGGTCCGCTCACATGGCCGGTATCCAGCCCCACAAAGGCCTCTGCATTGCCTGCAACGCCCAGACTCAAGGGCGCGCTGAGTTCGTTGCGCCAGTACCAGCCTCGTTCGGCCAGCAAGGTGCTTTCGCCGTCGAAGCCCCGCACGGTATAACGGCCTCCAATGCCAAGGCGATCCTGCGGGGTCAGTGGTGTCTTGTTCCACTGGCCATGCCAGTTGCTGGTGAATCTGAGTTTGGTGCCACCCAGCTCGAAGGGCTTGGTCAATGCCAGATCGGCGATATAGAGCTTCATGCGCGAAGTGCCTTCACCAAAGGGCTCCTCTGGCGCATGCAAGGCAGCAAAAGCACCCGTGCCTCGCTTGTAGGCCAGATTGGCATCCAGGATGGCATTGCCTAGATAGCTGCGCTGGTTCAGGCTCAGTTCAAAGCCCGAGGTACGCCGACGCTGGACATCGATCTCCACATCGTCGATGTAGTTGTTGGAAGTCCGCTGGAAGGCCTTGATGCCGGCCGTGGTCTTGGAAGAGGCATTGCGGAATACCACCCGGCTGAGCTTGAGATCCAGATTGCTGGATTCGCCGCTGTAGGTGTAGTTTTGATAAGCACCCGCAACGCCCTGGTGGTATTGGTTATAGGAACCCGACAGGGCCAGCAACCAATACCCGAAAGGCAGGGAATACTGTGCGGCCCGGGTTTCGGTGCCACGGCTGCCGCCATTGCCAACGCCTCCGCCGAAGCTGAAGTACATCAGGTCATTCAGGCCCAGCGGGTTGTCCCAGGATACCGTTCCTGTACCTTGTAATTTTCCCGTTGATTTGGTGCCACCATTATCCATGGCGACGTTCGAGCGCAAGGGGCTGATATTCTTATAAGTAATCATCAGATCACTTTGACCAGGCTCCGCCTCGGGGCCTTCAGCGGGAGTGATCTGAATATCGGCATCTGCCGTTGGTACTCGCTTGAGATTCTCCAGACCTTGCTCTATATCACGAAGCTGCAGTAACTCTCCGGGTTTGGAAGGCAAAGCGGCGAACAGCGATGTGCTTGCCGTGCTCTCTTGGGTAAATCGAATGGCTCTGAGAACGCCGGGAATGAAAGCGACGTTCAACACACCGTCTTTGAGGTTTTGAGGGACCACCATCACTCTGGAGGTCACGTAGCCATGCTCCAGCACTGCTTGCTGCATTCTCGCCAGGATGACCTCGACCCCCTTGGCCCCTACGCAGGGCCGGGTGCTCAGATCAATGCCTGCCGCAGCCCCGAGCCAAGGCAATGCATCAAGCTTGGGCCCTGTCAATTCAAGCGCATGCAGCGCGAAGCAAGGCATTTCGCCATCTGGCATCGCGAGCGTTTCGGGTTTCACTTGTGGCTGCAAAGTGTTCGCATTCGGAGTCATGCGTTCGCGCAGCTCACGTTCGCGCTCTTGCTGCCGCTGTAGCTGCTGTTGCTCAATGGCGGCGCTGCCGGAAAGCTGCGCAAAAGCGGGAGCAGCCAGGCCCACCAATGCCGCAAATAGAGGCATTAAATGAAGGCGGTGACTATATTTTTTCTCCCTCATCAAGGACTTTGGTATTTCTTGTGTCATTTTTTTCGCGTGAGTAGCATTCACGTTATGCCAGAGGACTATTACGCAAAACCTACATCGCGGAAATATCTCTTTATAAAAATTGACAAAGATGGAGTTTGATCGAATAGCCCCATCTAACCGAACAAGGCTCTGCCTCAATCACACCAAGAGACAAATGCAGGAAGAACATGACTTGACTAGTCTTGCCTCATTGCTAAATCTGGTCCTAGCCAGGCATTGATTAACGGCAACCCCAAAAATGGAAAATAAAATCAGAATTTTCCTATTGCTATTTTCGTTGTTTAATAAACAG
Source organism: Comamonas sp. Z3 (assembly GCF_008121565.1). Classification (NCBI taxonomy): domain Bacteria; kingdom Pseudomonadati; phylum Pseudomonadota; class Betaproteobacteria; order Burkholderiales; family Comamonadaceae; genus Comamonas; species Comamonas sp. Z3. The sequence goes on along the minus strand of NZ_VOQU01000014.1, from coordinate 6,233 downwards.
ATACTCAGCAAGCATTCGGCTTGCTGCATAAGCCATCCACATATGAGGCGAAGATTAGACGCGGAGCCATGCCAGTCATCTACCGCGTGAGAATGCGCGAGTAAGCAAAGAAAATGCCTTCGTCCGTCGCAATGCAGCGATTTCCGCCAGCAAGCGATGGAGCTCGAACAACGTACTGCCCAACTGCGCATGCAATCCAGTGAACGGGCCATGCCATTCCTCTGTCGCCAAATGGAAGATCTGCAAGTCCGGCGACACGTGCATGCCGAACGCGCCATACAAGAATCACAGCAGTTGATTCTTCAGCTGAAAGCAGAACTGGCAAGCGCGAAGCAACACAGCCAATATCTGGCAGAGGACCTTGCCGCTGCGAGGCAGAGTTGCACTATCTCAGTGATGCCAGCTACGGCCAGGCCACCACGGCAACCCGTAACCAGGCACTGCTGCAGGTCCAAAAAGTGCTTTATGCAGGCGGGCGACCTAACTCCAATCCCACGATTCGGGACTGTGTTCAACGCAACGCTGGAGAGTTCCTGCACCCGATGGCGGTCAGGAAGACCTCAAAGGCCTGCTGGATCTCCTGCTGACTTGCTCCTGCCTGGTCGTCTTCCCCATGGATTGCGTGGAGCATGATTCTGTTGCCAAGCTCAAACGACTGACTGAGTGGCTGCAGACCCCCTTCCTTCCATATCGCAGCGCCAGCCTCGCCTGCTATGCGGCTGCGATCAAGCGGGAATTTGTAGAACACAACAGCAAAGCTGTCTCCCATTTTCCCCTTTGCCAGCGCCATCGTTGAGCGGCAAGCGCAGCACAAGCAGTCCGGGTCTCCTAAGGGTGATGCACCAGGACCCTGTTTGCCCAACTCATCGGCACAGGGGCCGGATGCAGCCCGCAAAGCTTGAGGTGTCCTTGTGCTTCACGCTGGGTACCCGCAAGCCTGGTCATTCGAGAAATGAGAAGCAACATCATTAATCGCAAGGAGTGAGCGGATGTTTCTGGGCAAGTCTTGAACCCCAGGAAATGAGCGCTCGGCGTGCAAGCTGCCCGAGAAAGCCGCCCGAGGCCTAGTACTGCCCAAGCAACTGAAATATTTTCGCGTTCGGTGCATCCAAACATCGGTCTCGCGGGTAGTAGCTATAGCAACACAAGCAATGTGCTGCCTCAGTGAACCTTTCCAACCGATCTAATTGGAGAATCTCAATGTCGACCACTCGCTTCGCATACCGCCTCACCGCTATTGCTGCCATTGCCTCCACCGCAGCCCTGCTCGCTGCCTGCGGCTCGATGCAGTCTCCGGCCGGTACCTTCTCCCAGGCTTCGCTGCCGGCGTCTATCCAGGTTCCATCCGGTCACAAGGTCGCTTGGGAAACGGTAGGCAGTGGCGACATCACTTACGAATGCAGGGACAAGGCCAACGCACCAGGTCAAACCGAATGGGTCTTTGTCGGCCCCGATGCGGTGCTGAAAGACCGCTCCGGCAAAACTGTGGGCCGCTACTATGGCCCTCCCGCCACCTGGGAAGCCAACGACGGCTCCAAGCTCACCGCCACGCAGCTAGCCGTCGCGCCATCTGGTGCCGGCAACCTGCCATACCAGTTGGTGAAGGCCAATCCAGCCATGGGTAACGGAGCGCTGGTAGACGTTAGCTACATCCAGCGCGTCGCACTCCAAGGGGGCACTGCTCCTGCCGACAAGCCTTGCACCACCGCCACAAAGGGGCAAAAGACCATGGTCAAGTACCAGGCCGACTACATCTTCTGGAAACCCACGATGTAAGGCTTTGCAGCGGCATGACTAGAATGCGTGAAGGGACTATCTCTATTTCCTTCCAAGCTTTTATTTGTGCCGCCTGCTGCCGCCCTCCAAGACGACGCTTTCGACCACGCCGCTGCGCTGCAGGCCTGCGCGCAAGGTGATCGCGAAGCCTTGCGCCGCATCTATGTGCATGAAGCACGCTACCTGCTGGGTGTGGCTCTCAGAATAGTTCGTGACCGCGCTGCGGCAGAGGATGTGCTTCACGACGCTTTTGTGTCCATCTGGGAGCGGGCATCGAGTTTTGACGCCAGCCGTGGCTCTGCCCGTGGATGGATCTACAGCATCGTCAGGCATGCGGCCCTGAATCGCGTACGCGATGGCGCGCGCGAAACCGTGCTTGACGAACCGGCTACAGCGCACCTGGATGCACAGGCAGCCTTTGCAGCCTGGCAGGATGGTGGCGATGAGCTTGCACGGCAGGCGTCGCTCGGCCGTCTTGGGCATTGCCTTGACGGCTTGGAGCCAGCGCGCCGTGCCTGTTTGTTGCACGCCTATGTGGACGGCTGCAGCCACAGCGAGATTGCCGAGCGGTTGCAAGCACCCCTGGGCACCGTCAAGGCCTGGATTCAGCGCGGACTGCGCGCACTGCGGGAATGCATGCAATGAGCAGCGAAACCCAACCACAAACGCCTCCAGACGACCTGCATACACAGGCCGGAGAGTATGTACTGGGCACACTCGGTGCTGGTCAGCGTCGCACCATTGAGGCGCGCCTGCCGCACGAGCCCGCCCTTCGGGCAGCGGTGGACGAATGGGAGCAGCGTCTGTTGCCACTGACCTCGCTCGCCGAGCCAGTCGATCCTGGGGCCAGCCTATGGCAACGCATCGCCGCAAGTATTGCGCCAGCAAAGCGCACTCAAGCTGCATCGACCAAAATACGCTGGTGGCAATGGGAGAGCCTCGCTCTATGGCGCGGACTGACGGGTACTGGCTTTGCCGCTGCCGCAGTACTGGCGGCTATTCTTGTACTGCGCGAGGCTTCGCCCCCTGCTGCGCCACGCTACTTTGTGGTGCTTGCGGCGCCTCAGAGCCAGTCTCCTGGCTGGTTGGTACAGGCCCAGGTCGAGGGCAGACTCCGTCTGGTGCCACTAGGTATCGACAATGTTCCTGCCGAGAAATCCTTGCAATTCTGGACCAAGGCCGATGGCTGGAGCGCGCCGGTATCGCTTGGTCTGGTAAAGCCAGGCGAGGCCATAGAGGTTCCGGTTGACAAGCTCCCTCCGCTACAGCCCAACCAGTTGTTCGAGCTGACCCTGGAACCCTATGGAGGCTCACCGATTGGGCGCCCCACAGGCCCTATCCAGTTCATCGGTCGAGCCGTCCAGATCTAAGATTTCGTTGGAGGGGAGCTTGAGGCGTTCCACCGCCCTGAGCTTTGCCAGGAGCAGGCACCGCCGCTAAGGAATTGAGACGAGGCGCGAAGCCGAACGAAGTATGAAAGGCTTCGCGCCAACGTATCGGCGGTATTACCGCTTGGCGAGCCTGGTGCCCAGTACATCCGAATCATGTACGACCGAAAGGCAGTTGGCGGCCCGGGAGTGACAATCTGCAGGGAGCGCCTTGCCACTCCCCGGCTGATTATTTGCTCATGCCGTCCTTGGACATTGAGTCTTTCGACATCGAATCCTTAGACATCTTGTCCTTGCCCATGTGATCCTTGGCAGATTTGTCTCCCTTGGTCATTGCGCCCTTGCCCATTTCTTTGTCCATGCTCATGGCGTCTTTGTGCTTGGAGTCCTTTCCCATGGCAGGCTTTTCCATTGCCATGTGATCCTTGCCCATGGAATCCTTGGTCATCGCATCGGCTGCAAATGCCGAGGCGGCGCTCAGTGCCAGACACACGGAGAGCGCGGTGGTAGTGAATGCGTGTTTCATGATGGTACTTTCTTGGCTCAGGTGGAAAACGCGGCGTGAGCCGCAGGGGGAACGGGGGAAATAGGAAACAGGTGTGGCGTCAGCTGCCGCCGAACCAGTTGTAGCCCTGGTCTTCCCAGTAGCCTCGGTTGAAGGTGTTGCTCACGAAGATGGCCTTTATGTGCTTCGGATTCTTGTAGCCAAGCTTGGTAGGCATGCGCAACTTCATGGGGAAGCCGTACTTGGGCGGCAGTGGTTGGCCATCCCAGTCGAGTGCCAGCAGCGTCTGAGGATGCAGCGCCGTCGCCATGTCGATACTGGTGTAGTAGTCGTCGGCGCATTGGAAGCCCACATAGCGAGCTCCGAGGTCTGCACCGACGGCACGTAAAAAGTCACCAAAGCGTGGACCACCCCATTTGCCGATGGCGCTCCAGCCTTCCACACAGATGTGGCGCGTAACCTGCGTGTACTGCGGCAGTGCACGCAGTTCATGGAGCGTCCAGCGATGCTTGTCGGCGACAAGCCCTGTCACCTCCAAAAGAAACCTCGCTTCGTCCACTTCTGGCACCTTGCTTTCGTCGTAGAAAGCGTTGAATGGAAATGGCCGGGTGATCATCGACTCCGGGTAAGTGGGGGCGAGGCGTGAAGAGTCAAAAAGCCAGCCCTGCACCCGATCATTGAACTGCGAGATCCGCGTCAGCGCGGCTTCGGCAGTAGCGTTGTCCTCAATGCTGCATCCTGCAAGCAGCCCCAGGCCTCCCAGTGTGAGCCCGCGCGCAAGAAACTTCCGGCGCGATGCCTGTGGCAACTGTCTGTTTAGCAAGTTCCGGGCCTCGGCGACCACGGCTTCAGCGTTGTCCCGATGCCAGATGGAAGTGTTCATGATGTGGATTCCTTGTTGACCGAGCGCAAGGTGGAGCGACCGAGCAGCATGACAAGCAGCGACCGCGGAACCAGCACGACCATAAGAAGGTGAACGGCGACAAAGCAGACAATGGCTGTCATGCAATAGAAATGAATGCGGCGGGCCATGTCGTATCCGCCCAAAAGCTCACGCAGTAGCGGAAACTGCACCGATTTCCAGATCACGAGACCACTGAGCACCAGCAATATCAAATCCACCACAGCAAAGAGATAGGCTGCACGCTGCACCTGGTTGTAATGGCTCATGTCTGCATGCGACAAGCGAGCCGTCAGCGCAAGCCAGGCGTCACGCACTATGCCGCGCGCTGAAACGGGGAACATTCGCTGCCCAAACCTTCCAGTGATCAGATTCAGCAGCAGATAAGCAAACCCGTTCAGCGCAAACAGCCACATACCGGCGAAATGCCATTGCAGCGCGCCGCCTAACCAGCCACCCAGCGTGATGTTGTCTGGAAAGGCAAAGTCAAAAATAGGTGATGCGTTATAGATACGCCAGCCGCTCATCACCATGATCAGCACGGCTAAAGCATTCAGCCAGTGGGTGATGCGCAGCCACAGGGGCTGCACGGAGACACTGCGTTTCGGCGGTTGACGTGTGAGGGAGGACATGGGTGCATTGTTCGGCGCACCTGGTCTTGAAGTCCTCACCGAGAGTTCAATAAATCGTGATATTTGGGCTGCAGATATCGGAGGTCCGATCAATCAACCATTCAGGCAGCTGCTTGAAAGCGGACTGCCCGACTCCAGTAGACACTTCCCAGCCTCAAGCCCAGGCGTGATCAAACTCCTCTGGGTTGATGCCACCCAGATGGTCATCCGCCGGTCAGAACCAGTCCTCCCCTTGCGCCTTAAAGGGACAGCAACTGATGACATCAAGTTGCCAACCCCGAACTGCACCATGGCTTGTCGACAGGCGGCGCCTGCAGTCAGACCGGACCAAGACCCTTGTGACTCGGCGCATGCTGAAGGGCAGTGACTGTGCCGAGTCCAGGTTCCAATCCGGTCAGGAATCCATCGTTGCCGACAGCGCAAACGTGCGTGGAGCCCCCAGTGCCAGGCTGGAAAGCAGAGGCATCCCTTACTAGGCCTTGTTGGATGCGTTCAGCACCGCCGCTCGAAAAGTGACAGGCTTGCTGTCGATCTTCGTCGCAACGCGCGCACCGAGGTCGTAGGTCACACGACCTGCCCCCACAGGCTATTGTCCGCATCCCCGGCGAGTCAGTTTTGAATGGAAATCAACAGCCTACTCGCTTGTAGGCACGAAAAACAGGTACTCACCTGGCCCCATCTGCGGGGTGATCACATAGCCCTCGCACTGCCTGTCCCTGCATTTCACAGGGATGGCGCGGGGCCAGATGGTTGCGGCAGTCGGGTAACCGGGCAGGTACTGGGGCACATGCCAGACGCCATAGTCACCCACTGGCTCGGCTTGCTGCGCTCCCGTCGCGCCTTGCTCGCCACTTCCGAAGATCTGGCGCTGAATGCTCAACGGTTCATTGACCGCCCTGGAGTCGGGTGCAGCCAGAGACGAAGCGCCACATAGTGCCATCGCTAAAAGAGCTAGAGTCTTTCCCATAGCGGCCTCCTGGATTAGGAATCACGCCTACTAATTGTCATACAGCTGCGCTGTACGTGGATCA
>NZ_VOQU01000013.1:0-60401 GCF_008121565.1 Comamonas sp. Z3 | reverse complement strand
CATGCCCTTGCGGCCATCTTCCACCCAGCCCTCAATCTCCGACGGCGGCAGGTCATAGGTTCGACTGGCCTCCGACACGCTGGTCTTGCCCTGGATGATCTCCAGGATCAGTGCCGTCTTGCGCTTTTCGGTCCAGCGTTTGATCTCTTCTTCCATCAATGTGCTCATGGTGTCTTTCTCTCGACGGTAACACCTGAGCAGGTTTTCACTGGGTCAATACATTGGCCACCTCCACCACCGCATGTGCGGCATTGGACATTTCGCCCGCCGCCAAGGCGGTCAGCGCGGCGGTGTACAGATAGAGTTTTGCCCCATCGGGCAGAGGAACTTTGCGCATGGTTGTGCCCCTTTCAGGCAAACAAAACCCGCTCAGCGGCGGGTGGCAGACGCCCATTTGGGCAAAAAAAAGCCGCCCGAAGGCGGCGTGTAAAAATGCATACCGATTATTCTGAGGGCTGTACCCTCGCGAAAATCTCACCTGTTTTTTCATCAAAAACCCAAACTTCTTCAAGTCGAATAACGATTGAATCGCCAGTAATGCTAATGTCATAAGGACTAGAGACGGTTGGCTTTGAAAAAGATACGTATCTTCCCAAATAAGGGATAGACAAAGCTCCGACAAAAGCGATTTTCAGGGAATCCTTTAGCTCTCTGGCTTTTTCAGACGCCATAGGTATGTTGTATTCAATTTTTAACGGACCATAAATTGTTTTTTTCTTGGCTTGCTTAAAAATTACGCCGCAAACTTTTGTACTAGACTCTTCAACCTTTGTACTCGCACCAAATCCATTGACACCTATGTAACTTTTTCTCGAGTTACTGAGTATGACTAGGGGCGCTGCGTCGAACAGCTCGTATCCCTCTTTGAGCATCCCGTCTTTGCCAAAGTAGCTTCGCCCCTTAAATGCCTGAGATTCCGGGTCGTATTTGAAGTCTGAAAGACTTTTGTTGTACACAAAAATCATTGGATCAACCGCAGTTATTGATCCACTCAATTTCTTCAAGCCATCATTCATCAGCCGATCTTCAAATTCCTGCTTTGTTTCAAATTCGTCCTTTTTAATGTTTAACGACTGCAATCCTTTTACTATCTCAGTGCAACTGTAGCCTTTAAAATTTTGCGGTAGCTTTTCATCAGACAAACTCAATGCTGTCTTTGCATAGCCATCATCAACTATTCTATTTTGTGCCTTTGCATTTGACTTCGCACCTGCAGCCACAGCAGGCAAACTTAGAGCGAAACTCAGCGCAATTGCCGCAGTCGCAAATGTGATGAAACCCCTCATATCCCCTCCTTGATGTGAAGAGGATGGTAGCAAACACCATCCCTGGCCGAGATGAACTCAATAATTAACTGTGAGGTCTTGGTCCGCCGAAAACAGCTCCATATCGTGGTCGAAGTCATCGCGGAAGTTTCCGACCGGGCGAATGGTCAGGTCTGGATGCTGTCGCAGCGCGCTCACCAGTTGAGGCATCAGCCGCTTCGGCTCAAGGATGTCTTGGCTGAAGATGCGAATCTGCACATCAGCGCCATCAACCTGTGAATCCTCGTTATCCAAGTATTCGCTGGTTTCGCCGGCGAAGCGCTGCCAGATCACGTAAGGCGTTTGCGCATTGGCTGGAGCCACGGTGCCGAAGCAGTTCGGGATCACGGCCGCAATGGCTGCATGCAGAGCTTCGTCCATTACTTCACCTTTTCTAGCGCTTGCCAAAGCACATCAGCCGAGGCAAGCACCGCAGCGCCAGCGGCGCGCTGAGCCCCTCGCCTATCCCTTACCTACTTGTTCTCAACCGGTGCCTCAGAATTCAGGACTGGCGCAACTGTTTCGGACCCTGTAGCTTTGCGCTGAGCCTTCTCAGCCTTCTTTTTCCTCTTCTCGAGCTCCCGCTGCCTTTTTTCGAATTGGTAGTTGGGTTTTGGCATCAGGCGATTCCTTAGTGGTTTAAGTTACCCACCATAACCGATGCACCGTCCTGGGGGGTCTTCATTCGCCCGGAAGTGTTTTTGTTTTGCTTCCAGCTCAGCTCAATGGCCTACAAGCCGTAGCTACTGCCCCGGCAGATGTTGTGCGCGCCCCTGCGCTTTTTTGAGTGCCGTGCGCAGGTTCACACCGACATGAAGCGGTCAGCCGCAGGCAAATTCGGCCTGACAACCATTGGCCGAAAATGCCAGTTCGTCACTTAGCAAGGAACCTGCCGTCCGGCGCCGCACGTGAACTGGTCCTGAACCGGGTCAGTCAAGGCGACCCAGGGTGAGGGCTGGGCATTGGCAAGACCAGGGCCAGTGACTCGACCGACTACTTCGGATTGAATTCGATGCGCGGCAATGACTTTCCGCGTTCGGAAGCGATCAGCATATCGTCCGCCTGTTGCCGGTCGGCCGAGCAGAACGAGGTCATCATGTGATGACGCTGAGTACTTATGCCGCTGCAGTGGGAAGCTTCGCAATAGACCCGTGCAGGGCTGTCCCACCGAGCCGGTTCCGCCTCGTTAGCTCGGGCGATAAAGGCGGTCATCACACGCAAGGCGGTTTTCTCACTTTCGTCCGCATTCAACTCGAAGACGTTTGACCGCACTCCCTTGTCGAAGAAGTCCTGCGTCGTTTGCACGTGCATATGGCAAAAACGCTTGACGACAGGCGGCGGCACGATCTTGGCAGCGAAGGCATAGGTCCGTCCGGCCGGCAGCGCTGGCGTATCGCTGCGGATCGGGCCGACTGGAAGGTCCAGGTCGCGGCCGCCCCGCAGAATACGCAGCATGACCGTCTGGCCGTCAGGCACCTGCCCGAGAATGGTGGCCAGATCGTTCAGGTCGCGCACCGGCTGGTCGAGCGCCTGCAGAATGACGTCTCCGCTGCGGATACCCGACTCCTCAGCTGCTTTGCCGGGTACGGTGTTCGTTACCATGACTCCATCGGTCGAAGCGGCGCTCAGCGCCTGCTGCAGCGCAGGGGTCAGCTTCGTGACTTGCGCGCCAATCAGCCCGCGCGGTAGCGGGCGCGCGGGGCCGGACGGAGTCAGTGCCGGCATAGCCACAGGTACAGGCACCTGCACGCTTGCCGACAAGGTGATCGAGATGTTCAGCAATGCCTGTTTGCGCCATACCTGCAGCGGGGCGCGGTAACCGGCCCGTGTGCTAGCGACGATGGTTTGCAGCTCAACCGGTCCGGACACCTTCTGCCCGGCGAACTCCAGAATGACGTCCAGCGGCTTCAAGCCGGCTGCTGCGGCAGCTCCACCCGGCGTGACATCCACCACCATCACACCCTTGCGTTGACCCAGTTGCAGGGCTTCCGACAAGGAAGGTGTCAGTGCACCGAAAGTGGCGCCCAGACCGTCGGCGGAAATCGGTGTGACGACTGTGCCCGGCCCCTGCTTTCCGGCGGTGGATGCCGGCACGGGTGTGGTCGATGAGCGCCGCACCGGCGCAGCCGAGGCGGCGTCGGGCAAACGCGCAGTCGGCCGCCAGCTCAGATCGACGAAGGTGAGGTTGAAACCATCGAATACCTTCTTGTGCACTGCGCGTCCGTGCTGTGCCTCCGCCATCGATTCAAACGAAAGGCAGCTCGGATAGACCGCCGACAGCCTCAGGCCCGGGAGCACATCGCGGGTGAATTCCTCCGTGTAAAGCTCGGCCAGGGTGAAGGCGGCGGACGGGTTGGCCGCCGGAACCTCAACCGGGAAGACGCTGGTGGCGGCCCCCTTGCGTAGGTCTGGGTCGCCGACCGCGCAGAAGAAATAGCGAGTCCGGTTGCCGGAAAGGGACCGCTGCGCGGGATCCCAGGGCCTGGGGGTGAAGGCGAGGTCCTGCCATTTCTGCAGGAAGGTACTAGTTCCCAGTCGCTTAACTTCCGCCCGCTCGGAATCGGCTACCGCTTTGGACTCGTTTGGCGGATAGCAATTCTTCTGACCGGTGCCGCCAACGGCGGTGACTACGGCCAAGAACTCAGTCGCCAAGGCTTCCGCCCGAGGAAGTTCTTCACCTGGCTTCCACGACACCGGGAACACCGGCGAGGCATAGGTCTTGAAGTTGGTTAAATCCTGCACATAGCAGAAGCCGAAACCTGTCTTGACCTGAGCCTGCGCAGAAGCAGCCAAGCCAAGCAGGGTCAGTGCCACCAGGGTCCGGAAGAAAGAGATCGACGGCGATTTCGATTGCATGGCGAACCTCACTTCGCGGCCGATGCCGGGGTCGCCGCCTTGGGTGCAGGAGCGGCGACCGCTCCGATGCGCGCCAACAACACCGTTACCTCGCGCTCGCCTGTATCGCCCCGGACGACCAGAGGCAAGGGATAGCCATCGCGCATGCGCTTGACGATTGCATCGAGCTGGGCAGGCGACTCCAGCACCTGGCCGGAAGCCTCCAGCACCACCTCGGTCGGCTTCAGGCCGGCGCGGTCTGCGGGACGCCCTTTTTGCAGTGACACCACTAGAACACCGCGCCCCGTCGGCAACTGCATGGCAGCGGCCAGCGCCGGAGGTACCGCATCGACCTTCACTCCAAGCCGCTGAAGGTTGAGCGGGCCTGCCGCCATGGCAGCGTTCGACTTGGCGGTCGGAACCGGTGGCATCGCCGGTTTAGCCTCCGCCGCGGAGACCGGCCTAGCGGCCGCACAGTTCTTCTCCACCTGCACCCGCTGGATCGCGGCGACGTTGATCCGGCGGCCGTAGGACTGGCCGGTCGATTCGTTGGCCGTGTTTCCCTGCATTCCTTTCAATGAATTCGCCAAGCCGTCGCAGTCGAGACCCCGGTAGGACTGCTGCATCATGACGATCCCGCTCTCGTCCGAATCATCGTAGGCGCCGGTGTAATACTGCACCGCAGCGCAACCACTCATTAAGACCACGGGCGATAGTTTCAATAGCCGGAAAATGAAGGAATGGGGCATGGTGATTTCTGGCATAGATTTTTATTGAACAGGCAAGCGTTCGTCCGCAGCGTATCGCGCATTGCGCTCAGCTCTTGCTCTGTCTGCTGCTACAGAGCTACCACGTGAAGCAGCTTCAACATTGGCCAGCTGCTGGCGCAAGTTCGTCGATAGATTTGACAAGTCGCGTTGAAAATTTGCTGAGCTTTGTGCTTTTCGGCGCTTGGTTTCAACCAGCGTTTCACCTGTGTCGGGATTGATCCCTTTGTTGAGCATTCCGAGACGCCAATGCAGCCCTCAAGTCAGGAAAACCGCCCGGGTACGCAGCCTGGAGCAAAAACTGCCGCAAACACTAATAGAAGTCGCATATCGCCTATTCATTGACTGGGAAGCAATATTTTTCATGCCTTGGCTCGCCAAGTCTTCACCCAAACTGGCTAAAGGAAAACCCAGCCTAGAAGACTGGACCACATTGCCGTTCACGAGACTCACTCCAATCGACAACTGCCTACAAACATCTGGTCCCAGACGAAGGCTTCCACGGGATTGGTGTCACGGCAACATGCTCTGACACAATCGCACCATGACCGATGAATCGCCGATCCACACCGCCCACAAGCGCGTCTGCCAAGCCTTCCTGAGGCACTGAAAGGCCCACGACAACGCCTACCCCAAACTGATCAAGATGCCGCCGGAAGCACTGCGGCAGTTCAACATCGTCAACTCCTTGGGCAAGCCCAATGAGCTGTGGGGCGTCCCAATAGAAATCGCCCCCAACACCACGGGCGTGATGATTGCGGTCGATGGGACGGCAATGCCTTTGGTCGAGGGCTATTGAGGGAGCGTGCAGGCTTGACCCCTCCTCCGTCACGCGGAGGCCTTAGATAGAGATTTAGGCGTCTTACGATCCAGCTCTTATTGCTTTCGGCGTCATCTCGTACTCAACTATGCTGCGTAGTAGTAGCTGAGGCGTAGTCCCATCAATCGGACGAGCCTTACTCACATCGAGAGGTTGAGACTTATGCAGCTGAGTTGGGCCGGTGTCGATCATTGGGTAGTCTCCTTAGGCTGTGGTCTGCTTATCGGGCTCGTGAGTGAGCGTCGCGGGAGTGAGCACGAGAGCATCGCTGGAACTCGTACCCATGCCATAGCAGCGTTGCTTGGCTGCGCGGCCTGGTGGTTAGGCGTGCTGCCCTTTGCCGTTGTACTTCTGTTGGTCGGTGCTCTGACCGTTGCAGCCTACTGGCACTCAGCCCCCAAAGACCCAGGGCTGACCAGTGAAGTGACTCTACTTTTTACATTAACTCTGGGTGCCCTATCGCACAAGAGTCCTACCTTGACTGCAGCCCTGGGCATCCTTTGCGCCTTGCTGGTGCATTCCAAAGGTCCCATACAACGCTGGAGTCGTGAGTTACTCACAGAGAATGAACTGAGGGATGGCCTTCTGCTGGGTGCTGCAGCGCTGGTCGTGATGCCACTTTTGCCGCACGCGCCTGTAGATCCATGGGGTGTACTAAGCCTCGCAGCCCTTTGGAAAGTGGTTGTGCTGTTCATGGCTGTCGGCATGCTGGGCCACATACTTACCCGAGTGCTCGGCCCACATTGGGGACTGCCTGTTACCGGATTCTTTTCTGGGTTTGTGTCATCTACTGCGGCTATCGCCAGCCTTGGCAACTTGGCCAAGTCAGACGAACATCAGCAAGCGCAAGCCTTCGGCAGTGCAATGCTGGCTCAGTTGGCCTCGCTATGTCTGTTCATAGCCATTCTCTCTGCCACATCCCTTGCGCTAATGCTATCCATGGCAGTGCCTCTTATCGTTGCAGCAGCCTGCCTTGTGCTGGCTGCTGCCACAGGATTGCTGAATCGACCAAAAATTGCCACGCAAACTGCGTTTGAGACCGAACGGGTATTTAAGCTTTCAACTGCATTGCTGATTGCCGGCACCATTGCGCTGATGTTAGTTCTAGGCGCCTGGCTCCAGCATGCCTTTGGCAGCACTGGCGTCCTGGTCGCGGCGGCATTTGCAGCTTTGGCCGAACTGCATGCCGCGGCTGCTAGCTTAGGGCAGCTTTTTGCATCAGGTAGTCTGCCCCTGTCCACCACTCAATGGGGGTTGGTTGTGATTCTTGCTTCCAGCGCAATCGCCAAATCCGTACTGGCGTTCGCCGTCGGGGGAGCCAAATATGGAACACGAGTCAGTCTGGGACTGGCCTCTATGGTGACAGGGGCAGGTCTGTCACTGCTGTGGATTGGCTAATGCGGACTGATCATCAGCGATGTGGTGCGTGATGATTGCGGTCGATGGGACGGAAATGCCTTGGGTCGAGGGCTGCTGACAGACCGCAGTTGCTCCTCTGCTACATGCCTTCACATAGGAGGAATGAGAAAGATGAGAGCTTTTCAACTCGTGATGAGCATTGCCGCCATGACGCTTGTCGGATGCGCGACCCAAGAGATTGCGACTGTTCGCCAAGCCGACTTAGATAACTGGAAGGGAATGCCAGTGGAAGCGCTGGACACGCATTCACTTTTTTCGACGATGCAGATGACAACTCGTACAACCTCATCAGGAGTCGAAGTCAGGAACTATATATAAATGCTCTCAAGGGTACGTATTGCGGTGGCACTGCCGTTAGTGCTAACTGCGTGGACAACAACGTTACATGCAACAATCTTTTCTATATCCGTAACGGTCGGGTGTTTGAATATGCTCCAACTGGTCAATGCATGACGAATGACTCTGTAAGGCCGGAAAAGCGATACCTCAGCTTAATTCAGGCTTCCTGATTCATGAGCAAGCGCTGCAACGAACTGCTTGCCTCCCCGATACCACCCCGATTTACCAGTGCCGTGGCCGCCCCCAACGCTAGAGGCGATGCTGTCAACTTGCTTTGACAGTTCTTGAATGGACCCCATTAAGAGCCCGTTTGCGCTGATGAGGTCAATTTTTTTTGCCTTCTGGCGCAACAGCATTTCCGGCATTCCGCTGAAGATCTTGCACCATTGGCCCCACGTGAACCGCCCCACCATCCGCAGCCGCAGCGTTCTCTTTGTAGCGCCACAGCGCAACTGGCGTATCCTTTACAGCACTCAGCGCGCCTTTTGTGGAAGCAGCCTGTATATCGCGCTTCTGTTCTCGATCTGAGGTAAATTGGGTTGGTGTGTTGTTGCCCACCGGCCTCCCCAAATACGCAGCACCCATCATGCCGGCTGCACTCCCTAACGCGCCCCAAAGTCCACTATTGGCAGAGCCCGCCGCGATCTGCGTCTGACTGATCTGGCTATAGGTATTCGCAGCCCCAGCCTGGGCGCCTGCGCATCCTGATTTCAAAATTCCTTAACGCGCTCGCCCAGGATCACAGACAGCTCACGCATTACATCAAGCTGGCGGCGCATACGAGCCTGCTCGTCAGGGTCCAGCTGGCAGAACAACGCATTGCGCAGAATGAACTCGTCCCGCCTGGCGATTCGGATCTCCAGCTCCTGCTTTTCATCCAGCACGCGCTGCTGGTGGGCAGGCAGCGAACTGGCACTGGCAGTGCCGCCATTGATGCAGTGCTCCAGCATCTCCTTGGCCTGGCCGAAGTGCAGCAGTTTCGTGCCCGTGGGGTTCATGCCAAAGCGATCGATGCCAGGTCCAGCCAGTCGCTTAGGGGCAGGCCTGCGAGCCGGAAGCTCCCGGCGTGGCTTGCGCGGCCGCGACCACAATGTCTTGTCTTTGCTCGGCACTCGGATGCTGATGAATGCCCAGCAGCGCCAGCATTGATGCGAGAGCTTTTTTCATACCCCGGAGTGTTCCGGGCACGGGCTCAGCGGTCGAACCCTAGAGGGGTGCACCACATAGCCGCTAACGGCCAGAAGCAGACAGCTGTAGTGCACCGCCGATCGACAGCTTGGGGTCGGCTGCTGTCAGTGACCAGTTCAGGCACGCCGGTCAACTCGGAGTGGAATGCTGGTCAAAGATGAACGGCACTCACAGCGATGGCTGCATCGAAGTGCCATCTGGCGCGACTACTGTTGCCACCCCGCAGAAGCCGCGCAGTGCTCTTGATCGACAGCCGCCCAAGCCGATTCCTGAGCTGCCGAACCTGCTCGAGTGGTCACACCGGATGGCTCAGACTTCAGTGAAAAAAAGCCACCCAGTGGAGGGTGGCTTAAGGAGGCTTCACTCACATCAGAGTTACTGCGCCCATTCAAAGACATCAATTAAGTTCAATATTTTCATAAATTTTATAAATTGTCAACAATTTCTATCGATATATTTTAATTAATAAATATTATCTATTTTCAATAACCCAGTTGCGCCCTGCTCAGGACAAAAAAAAAGCCACCTTGCGGGTGGCTTAACGAGATGCCAACTACGTCCAAGTAGTGGTGCTCAAATAGTCTTGATGCGATAGAGCATGTTGCTCATTCGTTCATGTGGGTATCAGATCGCGAAAGGCCCGCACCTGTTTTAGCAGTTGCCTTTCTTGGCTTGGCCTGGCGGACAGAAATTACCCCCGCCTCTAGGACCATCGACTACAACAGCTCCACTGGGGGTGTAGACAGCACATCCGCTCAACAGAGTGCCAACAATTGCCAGAATTCCTAAAACTTGCTTCATCGCAGATCCTCCTTGTTTGATTTATTGGGTTTGCGACCATGCCATCTGATTGGTGGCTCGAGATGGGCATGGTCTTCCGGCTTCATTAAGGAGCGAGCACCAGATCCTTGGTGGTCAAGCTGTTGGCAGTAGTCAGCACCATGGCTGGTGCAGTGGTCTGAGTGGTGTAGCCGGCAGCGCTGCCCAGGATGTTGTACTTGCCAGCAGCAGCTGTGTCCGCAGTGAACACCAAAGGCCCGCTTGCGACGTAAGGAGCCTTGTTGGGCGCCACCAATGGCAGGTTCAGGCTGTAGTTTGCATTGGCAGGGTCAACCAAAGTCCATGCAGCATCGAGCCTTTGACCTGCACTGAGCACTTGCTGGGCATTCACCTCAGCATCTGTCAAAGGCGTATTGGATGTGTTTGTCACCTTGCCCGCAACAGTCGCCGAAGCAGATGCCGGCAGTGGAATGGGGGCTGTCGATGCGTTGAGCGTGGTGGTACCAGCAGCGATCGAGACCGGAATGCCAGTCACTGCGGCGGTGGTCAGATTCTGGCCTGCAACGACGACGGTGTAGTTGGTGTTCTCCGGCAGGTAGGCCAGTACGAACTTGCCTGTAGTGGCGTTGGGCACGGTGGCGCGCAGGTTGTTGTCCGGGTCCCGCGTGGACACCACGACGCTGGAGGCCAGGGCAGGATCCACATAGCCCACAATTGCTGTCGTCAACCGCTTGATGACAGCCACCACGGGTTTGAGGTTGTAGTTGCCGGAGTTACCTGCCTTGACAATGGACTTGCAGGCATCGAAGTCCAGAACCATATCGGCGACCTGGCCGCCGGTGACATTGAAGTTGGCCTTGAGCTTGAAGCCGCTTTGTTGTCCACTGGGAGTGGTCAGTGCGATCTCGTTGGTCGAGCCTGACAGCACCAGGGCATTGGCCAAGGGGTTGGCGGGGGTCGGGTTGGACGGGTTGTCGGCCAGCACCAGGCGGACCTGCTGATAATTGCCCGCCGGTAGTGGCAGCGAACCCAATTCCTGCAGCACGCCGTTGGTCAAACCGAGCAGGTCAATGCGCTGGGCAGGAATCGTCAGTTCGCTCCAGCCGGAATCCGTGGCACCTGCCGTGGCGCTCTGATGCACGCGGATTTTGGTGACTGTGACATAGACATGGTCATAGCCACACGCCGGAGCGTCGGTCATGGCCAGCTTGAGCGTGCCTTGCTGTGGGGAGCTATCGCCACCACCACCTCCGCCACATGCTGCCAGCCCGGCAGCAATCAAGCCCAGACCCGTCCAGCACAAGGCCTTGACAGGCCGAAATCCACGCGAGTTACTCATAAGCTACCTTCTTGGTGATAAGACTGCGCAATGCTAGGGGGCTCCGTCAGCGACGTGTCAGTGCGGTGTTACGGACTGTGGGCGTCGGTTTGCTCTTGATCTCGATGCGATTCAGGAAGCGACAGAATTTGGTAACAAAACTCTTGAAACTCGGTTGTGTGCTTCACATTACCCAAGAAAGCTGATCGCCCGCAATGGGATTTCCGGCACCCGTTACGACCCACCTTTTTGTAGGTATTGCCATGCGCATGGCACAGCGATAGCTTTTCATTTGTCCTCTCACTCATTAGCGACTCCCTTAAGAATGCCGCGATGGCGGGGGCCAGCTTAACTGAAGGAGAAAGTCATGGTCACTCCAGTCAATGTTGAAAAGCTTGAGGTCAAGTCGCATGGCAGGCCGGACGAGCTTCGAACGCCCGACAAAACCCGTGTCGAGGTAGTGAAGCTTCAGGGCTACACGATCGGGCGTTTCAATTTCGAGCCCGGATGGCGTTGGTCAGAATGCATCAAGCCCGTGGTGAAGACCGACTATTGTCAGCTCTCGCATGTGGGGCATGTTGTTTCTGGAACGCTCACCGTGCAGATGCAAGACGGATCTCAGACAACACTCAGTCCGGGCGAGTCCTATGCAATCCCGCCCGGTCACGATGCCTGGGTCGAAGGCGGTGAGCCTTTCGTCGGCCTGGAGGTGCTCAGTGCGGATGTCTACGCAAAATCGTCCCAGTAGCGCAGATGTATATATCGAGGAAATTTCGTGATCCAGACGATCCAGAGCCTGAGTCCAGAGCAAGACGCAGACTGCCTTGCTGAATGACGGCTCGGGGTCGTTTCCAGGCCCTCCTCACTGATCCAGCGAGCCGCTATAGCCCCAACTGACGCCGCCAGTGATACCTGCCGAGGCCGACACCATGCTCCAGGCGCTGGCCACGCGCTGCGCCGAAGTCGTGAGGCCAATCTTGGCCGCCTCCAGCTGCACGACATTGCTCTGAATCGCTACATCGGCATTGAGCTTGGCCGTCTGCAGGCTGATGTTGGAGCCCGCCTCGTACTGCTTGATGTCTGCCTCTCAGCGGCGATTGATTGATCTACACCTTGGTCTGCTCGGCCTGCAGCAGGGCCTTGTAGACCTCCACCTTGTTCATCTCGGCCTTGATCACGGTTTCATAGGCCATGGCATAGGTGCGATAGCCGTCCAGTAGCGCCTTGAAGCGCTCCAGCGCTGCGTTGTGGGTCGCAATCTCATGGTCAGCCGTCGCCTTGGCCGCCTCAAACGACAGGCGGTCCAGCTGCATGGCCTGGTCCATCAACTGACCTTCCAGCGCCAGCCCCTGGGTGGTCGCATCCTTGACGTTGGCCTGCTCCAGCCCGGCCTGCTTGATGGCAATGTCGCGCGACAGGCCCGAGAGCTTGTCGTGCAACTCGCGCCGGGCATCGGCCAGCTGGCCGGCCAGCACCCCGGACGGCAGCGGAAAGCCCAGCGCCTCGGCTGCGCGCATCACCTCCTGCTCGCGCGCCAGCGCCACCTGGGTTTCGCGGTCGCGCGATCGATCCCAGATGGCCTGCTCTGCTTCGGGCTTCAGGCCGGTACCGCCCTGAATGCGGGATGCGATCATGGCCTTCAGGTTGTCCAGCAGGCCAGATGCATAGCCCGGCGCGCGCTTGAACTCAAAGGGCGCGGGCTCCAACAGCTGCAGCTCGGGCATGTCGTCCAGCTTGTCCAGCCAATCCTCGTGCAGATTCACGCCGCCAAACTGGTGGGTGGTCAGCGCCAGAAAGTCCGGCGCATCGGGAATGGCCACCTCCCGCATCTGGGGCAAGGCCGGGGCCTGGCCGATCACCAACTCCGGCGCGGCGCCGAAGTCCATGGCCGGAGGCTGCAGCTCAAAGCCGGGTAGCTCCAGCTCTGGCCGGGCCCGAACACCGTGAGGCGACTGGCCTTGCAAGCGTCTATTTTTCAAGGGTGCCGTTTAAGGTCATTTAAAGGAGTACGGTGGGACGAGGCAGTCAATCTTGATTTGCCATCCTAGACCGGAGGTCTACTTGTCAGGTAACCCCATTCCCATCTCCACCCCATCCTTTTGGGACACCTTGAAGCTGATGTTCTTTTTCACGGATGGGCTCCCAGCCCCACAGCAACAAGGCAAACCGCGCGTACCGAAGAAAAGGAACGAGGAAGAACAACAGCAGCAACGCAAGCAGTAGCGATATGGACAGCAGTTTTGTCACGTCAGGGCTGGAACGGTTGTGTCGAGCAGCCGTTTAGAGAGGGCAGCCAAACCACCTTCTCGGTTGTTTTCCAGCAGCGTTTAAGGTCTTTAAAAAGCGTACCGTGGACACATGCAAGTCGTCTGGATTTGCTGCTTTAGACCGGAGGTCTATATGTTTCCACTCCTTCTGTACCAAAGGTACGTCGCATTCTGGCGCGACATGTGGTCGATCATCCTCGAGCCCATCTCCGAGCTTCCACCAAGCCCTTCAAGTTTCGAACAAGAGCCTTCCGCCAAGCCCGAAGCGCAGCAGCCAGCGCACCATGCAGAGGCAACCACGGACAAGGCCTGACTCAACGGTTCCTTAAGCCTGAAGAGCAGGAAATCCGGATCCTGAGCCACCTTTCAAGGTGGCTTTTTCGTTGGAAAAACGGCTGCGAATGACGCCCCGCAGTTCATTGCTGACGTGATCCGTTTAAGGGCATTAAAAGGAGTACTGTGGTGTGAGACGGCCTATCTTGGACCGCCAGCATAGACCGGAGGTCTATATGTCTTTCATCGACAAAACCATCTTCAACATCCGCTCCCGGCTTCCCGCCGTGAAACAGGAAGTCGATTCCCGGGCGGTGCCGGATGACGACCGAATCTTTCACACGCCATTTCAAACGGATGCACAGCTGCAGGAGGAATCTCCTGAGCAGATGCTGCGCAAAAAAACGAACCGTCTTTTGCTGCAAGCGGTCCTCAACAAAATCTCTGCCGCTTGAGCAAGCATCTGACCGGAGGTCTATATGTTTTCATTACTTGGCTACAAGCGTCAGTCCGAGTTCTGGCGTGATATGTGGGTGATGCTCCTCGAGCCGATTTCACAGATTCAACCCATCGAATCCAGTCTCGATCCACCACTCGCACCGACACCAAAAGCCCCACAGCCCAGCTCCGAAGCACCTGCTGTCAACGACAAGGTGTGACAGCACCACACGGAGACGCAGCGAGCCCGTAGCTCGCGCGTGTCAGTCCGGAGGTCTATATGTCAGTAAACCGCATCCCATCTTCATTCCTGAAGGTTTGGAGAACAGTCAGACGAGTCTTCGCCAGAGGCGAGCCACTCCCCAGTCCACCCAACATCGAGCAGTGCGGACCTCCTGAAAAAAACAAGCGGAGGCAAAAAGAGAAGCAATCGCGCATGCACCATAGCTATCGTTACTGGTAGCTACAGTGCTCGACAGTCCTCCCACGATTTCGTGGTTTCATTTTCAACAGCCACCTTCCGAGGTGGCTTTTTGGTGCACGGAGATCTCGAGATGTGAGTGTTCGGCCAGCATGCGACATGCATGTGCCTTCCCCCGCAGGGCTCTAACGGGGCCATCCGGTGTGACCACTCGATCAGGTACGGCAGTTCAGGAATGGGCCTGGGCTGGCGGCAATCAGGAGCACGGCGCTTGCGTCTTGGCGACAGTGACCACACCAGATGGTTCTACCTCCTTTGGTGTAAGACGAGCTCCTATTGATCGCCCTAAACGCGTCATGCAGAATTCGACCCCATCTACCTGTTACGCCGGGCCTGGGATATCTCCCCCTCCCTTTCTGACCTCTCCCCAGGCGCGACCCGAAAGGTCGCCGGCTCTTTATTCAAGCCCGCAGCAAACGCCAGCGGGCTTTCTTTTGTCATCACCAGCGCTTGCGAAAGACACTGAGTGTTGATCAGTGAAATGCCTAGAGTGCGCCCCACACTTCAACGAGGCCAACCAAGTGAAACAGCCCAATCACAAGACAGATGCCAGATGACACCAGCCAGAAAGTCTGCGTGTTTGCAGGGAACACCGGTTTGAGAAGTGGAAAAGCAACCGCCCGCGCCAGATACACGGCACAGATAGCTGTGAGAGCGAGTTTGGTTAGCGGCAAGGGCTCAATGATGCCAGCTCCGGCCAATGCGTAACCCGCGCAAATGAACCAAATCATTGCGATGAAAAGCGTTATCAGTGCTGGCCTAGGCTTTCCTTGCTCGGCAGCTCGGACCATCCGCTCACTCGCTCCCATCACCCGGTAGGCGGGAGCGCCCATTGCGATACACGCCAAGTGTGCTACTGCGGCAAACGCGCTCAGTGCACCGCCAACGACTAGCGCCACGATCCCAAACTCGACATGGCTCCCCCATTAACTCTGATGATCTGTCAGCATAACAAGTCGCCATTGCCGAATGAGCACCACAGTTTCAGCGATGCGATGAAGACTTGATCGCCAGATCTCCACAAAACACACTGCTTCTCACCTAACGCCCGCAGCAATCGCTTGCGGGCTTTTTCTTTGCCTACAGGAGACCAAGCATTCGACTCCATCCAGATCCCACACCACAAAGCTGCTGCCCGCCGCGCAATGGGCTCTCACCGGCTTCGGCCTCTTCTGCCTAGTCGGTGCGGCCGTGATCATGGCGCTCACGCCCGAAGCCTGGCCCCTCTATGCATTCAGCTTTGATAGCTGCGCGCGATTATTGAACAGGAGATCCTCATGCTCAAGACGATTGTTGACTCCGCGCTAGTCATCGTTGGCGCCCTGCTTATCGTGGCCTGGCTGACTGTGCCTGATGCCCAAGCCGATGACCCCCAAAGCATCACCCCAAGCCTGCGCGACGAGTTCGCCTTCCCGGGCATGCACGCCGAGTGGCTGGACGGCAAGACTGTGCAATGCCTGAAAGTGCCGCCGTGACTTCGGCACCCACCTGTTTCCATCCGCCACCGATTCGGTGGCTTTTTCTTTTCTGGAGCTATGCCGCTCAAGGGCAACCGCACGACCGATAGCCGCCAACATCGTGTTAAGTCACAGTCTGTCGGCGCGAGCACTGCGCAATCACAGCCAGGAAGCTAGCAGTACTTCGAGATTCGACCGTATTTTCCCAAGCGCCTCTCTGAAGCGCGCCCCTTCCTCGGCCAGCTTCTCGTGGTCAGGCTCTTGCTGGCTTCTTAGGGCCGTCAAATGTTGATCCAACTTTGCGTGCTGCTTGGCGGCCTGCTCTAAAAGCATCTCGGCTTCTGCTTGATCTGCGGCGTTTGCACTCGCCTTCTGCGCACGCTTCATCAGCACATCGATGTGATTCAGATCAGCTTCGGACTCGCGTATGTGTCTTTCAGCCATTTGCTCAATCGTTTCCATGACCAGCTCCTAGCTGGGGACCAGTGCGTTGAGAACCACGTCAATTTGACCGAAATCTCGCTCCTAAAAGAGCAAAGTAGTCAGATCTACCGTGCCGGCGCCATCACCCCAATATGTAAAGTACCGCATGTCCTCAACCCACAACAAGCTGCACGTTATCCATGACATGAGCCGCAACGCTCAAGCCCCAGTACTCAGCGGCCGCAACCGCCAACTTTTAAATCTGAACGGCCCGTCATTGAGCGGGCTTCGTCATTTCAGGAGTCCATAGGTTCACGAGAATGACCATTTGGCCTACGCATTTCAGGCGCCGACATCATGCAAGCACTAGTGGCGGCCAAGAACCGCAGCGTCAAGGGCAGAGTTGTGGTCGACAAGAAGCGCAACAAAGGCAAGACCAGCAAAAAGGCCATGGTCTTTGTCACCAGCAACGGCGTCGATTCAAGAACCAACGACCACTTTCACATTCATCACGACAAAGTCATCATCGTTGACGGCTCTACCGCAGAAACAGGCTCATTCAACTTTGCACCGTCTGCTGAAACAGCCAACTCAGAGAAAGTCGTTGTCATTCGCGACATGCCTGAAGTTGCGAAGCAGTACATCGCTCACTGGCAGTCACGCTGGGATCTCGGAAAGCCCTATCCGCCCATCGACTTGCTGCCACCTACCCATCTTTACCTGAAGCCCGCACCTGCGGGCTTTTTCTATTTCTGGAGTCTCAATGTTCAAGAGCATGAACATTTCCCACCTGAGCACCAACACCCCAGCCCGCCGCCGCGGGCTTTTTCATTCCGAATGACCTCATGCCAGGAGGGAAGAAGCGTAAGCTGGAGGCCATGTCACGGAGGAGCGAACATGACGAGCAATGCTTCAGTAACCGTACAGACATATCGCTACGAACTGTTGCCAAGCAACCTTCACGCTGATTGGAAAATCATCGTTGACAGGGTTCGCGCAGCCTATGACAAGAAGCCGGAATCGGCGATACAGCTGGAAAACGCTCGACAGCACGGGTTCGGCTTTGTGCGCGCACTCGCGGCAGCTGGACTAGTGACGGTAGCTGGCAAGGCAGACCTGATGGAGCTATTGCTATACCCCAGGTCATCCTGTTGAGTACCGGGATTCCCAGTCCGTAGACGGCTCTGCCCTTTGGCACCTGAGCTCATCCAATGCGCATAGCTTTTCGGGCGGGCCAGCGCCCCCGTGCGCAATACGGCTCGCGGCTCACTACTAACTGAGCTGAAGCTGGCCGGCACGACCAGTCACGACCTATCCACCCATCAACAGCCCGCCAATAAGCAGGCTTTTTGCTATCTGGAGCCCTATGCCTACTCCTCAATTCCTACAGCACAACCAAAATGGCTTTGCATGCCTGCCTGCACCTCGCTTCATCGCCGGTTGCTCACCGATCGAAGGACCCATCAATGAATGACACGCTCAACACCATCACCAGCACCATTGCCAGTGAGTTTTCAGATGTCCCAGACGCTGCCCAAGCGACAAGAATCGTGGTTCGCCTGTTTCTGGCGGCCGTCCTGGGTGGGCTCCTCGGCTGGCAACGCGAGGCCAACGGAAAAGCTGCTGGCTTGCGCACCCATATGCTGGTGGCAATGGGATCATCTTTGGTCGTGCTGGTGTCGCTACAGTCTGGTGTGGATACAGCGAATGCTGCACGAGTAGTGCAAGGGGTCATCACTGGCGTCGGCTTTCTCGGTGCCGGGGCGATCCTTAAATCTGATGGCGAGAATTCAGCACCTCATGTAAAGGGCCTGACTACTGCCGCCGGACTTTGGCTCACGGCTGCCATCGGCGTATGCGCAGGACTCGGTGAAGAGGCAACAGCAGTCATCAGCACAATCTTTGCGCTTCTTATCCTGAGCGTGATTCCCATGCTGACAAAAAACAGCCAATCCAGACAGACGACGAAATCAGAATAGTCTCCAAAGGAGGTGCAGGCCGCACATCGGCCTCGCCAGCCACCAAAACTCACAGCCCGCAATAGCGGGCTTTTCTCATTCCGCGGAGAACAGGTACCAACAGATGTATCGGAGACTAAGCCGCATCGTGCGCAACGCCCCAGACGACTGCATGCGGCTTCAGCGAAGCGCAAACAGGGCCGCCGTCTCCCATCGTCCCTTGAACGCGTGCCTCAATGACTCCTCCAGAGGAGAGCACGGCGTCGACGACTTCCTGGGGAATAGACGCCAGCTTCAGCTTGGCGCGACGAGTCCAGGGCGAGCCCGCCTGCCCCGCAAGGGTGCCGGAATTGATGTAAACGAAACGTTCGGAAGATGGGCCCTGCGCGAACTCACCCAGGAAATTGACTGCGCCCGTTGCGAGGGGTGATCCCAAGCGAAGCGAGAACTCGAATCGAAGAGGCTCCTGCTGGCCGTCCAATGGATCGAGCAAGTCCGACTTGCCGCGCTGCACGGCGAACCAAACTTCAGGTGGGGCATCGACCACCAGTATTCGTATACGAACGGACTGCGCGGAGTTTGCTTTGCTCATGACGACAAACTGCTTTCACTGCTGGATTTCAACGGTCTCCAAAGGCTCTGACTGTACATGCGTAAAGATGTCATGCAACTGCCAGTTGGAGCAGGCCGTCCGGATACCGCTTATCGAACTGCAGCACTCCCAGTTGCATAACGGACATCTGCGCATGACGGAAGCCGGCCGGCTGCTCTACGAGCGCACCGTGCCCTTTATCGACACTTTGCTCTCCACGCAGGATGAACTTGGTGCGGTACAGAGCGAACTGCGTAGTCCTTTGAAGATGTGCATGCCGGGCGAGGCGCCAAGGCTGCTTGCTCCCGTCCTCGCCGAATTCTGTAGCCTCCATCCGGGGATCAAGCTCGAATGCGATACCCGAATGACCGGACTGGAAGTGCTTCGAGAAGACCTCGACCTTTCTATCGTCTTCCACCGAGGTCACCAGGAGGACCGCGCTTTCATCACACGCGAAGTCGCCACACTGCCCAGCATCGTGGTTGCCGCCGCGTCCCTGCTGACCAAGACAGGTATGCCACGCCATGTGCGTGGACTGAAGTCTCTGCCCTGCATCATCACCCTCAGTGCGCTGAAGGGGCAGCCCTGGCAGCTTCAGGATGCTGCGGGCGACATCGTCAAGGTACCGGTTCGCAGCCGCTACCGCGTCAAAAGCGGAGAACTGGCCGTGGCAGGCGCACGGCAAGGCATAGGATTTGCGATTGTGGCGGCCTATCCCTGCCAGGAAGACCTCGCTGCAGGCCGATTGCAGTAGTTGCCACTGAACCTGCGCCCCACGCCATTGCAATTGCAGGGAGCGTACAGCCATCGCCATTCCGTGACGGGGCGTGTCAGGGCGCTGCTGAAACGGATACAAGTGCGCCTGGCTGCCTCGGCAAAAGTACTGATGACCGGCCTCATCCAGCGCCATTGACGGCTGGCAGCGGCCTCGCCCGGCCCGACTATCATGCTCAGCGTGGGGATGGCAGTGCGAAGGCAGCAAGCGCAGCTGCAGGTTCATGCACCAGCCAAAGTCCCAAAATTCCCCCTCGGCCTGTTCACCATGCAACTTCCCATCCACATCGTTGACGCATTCACATCCGTCCAGTTCAAAGGCAACCAAGCTGCGGTTGTCTTGCTGGAAGATTGGCTCGCGGAGCCCACACTCCAGGCCATCGCAACGGAAAACAACCTCTCCGAAACCTCCTTCCTGGTTTGGAGCCCTGCGCGAAATGCCTTTGAGATCCGGTGGTTCTCTCCGCTCAAGGAAATCGCATTTTGTGGCCACGCAACGCTGGCCAGTGCATTTGTTCTCTTTGAGGCCGACCCACAACTGCGCAACATAACGTTCTGGGCCGCGGCAGTCGGCGATGTCACAGCAGCAAGAGAGCACACTGGGCGTATCGTCATGACCTTCCCACGCCGAGATGCACGCCCCTTGGGCGAGGTTCCAGCTGCCCTTCTTGAGGGTCTAAGCCCCTCACCCGACCATGTCTGGGTGAATCAACAGGCTTATATGGCTGTCTATACGTCCGAAGCTGGCGTGCGGTCGGTCAAACCCAACCTAGAACTGCTCGAATCTTTGGGCCCATTGGACGTGGTGGTTACGGCACCTGCGGACGTGGGTGCTCCCTACGATTTTGTCAGCCGCTATTTCTGGCCTGCAAACGGCGGGGATGAAGATCCGGTGACCGGCTCCATACACGCAGCACTTGCTCCATACTGGTCCGAGAAACTCCATAAGAAGGTCCTGATTGCGCACCAGGCATCACAGCGCACAGGCACCCTGTTTTGCGAGGTGACCGATTCAAACGTCAAAGTGGCCGGTCACTGTGCTCGTTATTTGACAGGCACTATCACAATCTAGGTGCGCCAGTTTGGAGTGGTGGCTTGGCAACTCGCCTGTGGACATAGGTTGAAGCAGTTGATCTCCAACTTCTGCTCGCGGTCAGAAGCCGCCGCTGGGACTGAATTCCAAACTCAAGTCCACTCAAGTATTGGGAGGCATCGCCAGCGACAGCTTTCGTCTGAATTTAACTGTCCCTCAAAATATGCGCATCTCCGTCTCCTCCATCATCGCAAAGCCAACTGCTGTGCTTTTCTGGCTTTCTCAGGACTACGCACGCAGACTCGAATGGGATAGATATCTTTGCGAGGCATACCTCATTGGGGGCCATCAAACTGCGGCGGTTGGCATCAAGTCTCATTGCAAGAATCGAAGTGGCTCAGTGATTGAGTCGAAGTACATATCGTTTTCTCCCCCTACGCACGCAGCGGTCCTAATGACCAAGGGGCCATGGATCCTTAGCAATTTCGGTGGGACGTGGCGCTTTAAACCACTGCAGGACGGAAAGACAGAAGTTTGCTTCATCTACAACTTTAAGGCCCGTCCTGCGCTTCCAGGATGGATCATTGAACCATTGATCGCTGTGTTCTACCGCAGAGATATGCAGCGTCGTTTGGATGCTTTCACGAAGTGGGCTCAAGCTATAGAGTAGCCCCCATTTGACGTACTCCAGTATCCCCCACTTCACTTGTATTCGGAGTCCGACCTCAATGATTGCTCAGGGTCGAACCAGTCCGTCGCTGCAATCAAAAGCGGCCACGGCGTTCAACGGCTGGTGTCAGTGATTACCGCCATTCAGGTCCTGGCTCCTGAATGACTCAGTTCAGCCAGATTCGCATTTGAGAGTTTCTGGCAAATTGCAGGCCAGTGTGTTTGCACCTGACGCATCTCTTCTGAGTGGAAATCAACAGCGTGGGGATTCAGAGATCCACATGGGCAGCGAGCAAGCGAGTCTTCAGAGATTCAGCGGCAGGACTAAGCACACGCCCTCGCTTCTTTATCAAGCCCAAAGTGCGCCACAACTGAGGCTCGGTCAGCGGCACACCACGGAGCTTCGGATGACTCTCTGGCAGTGCAAGCTGCGGAATGGCTGCCATGCCCAACCCGGCCTCTACAAGAGCGAGTGCGCCGGTGACATGGTTGCATTCGTACCAGGCCATTGGCTGATCCGGCAAGCCCGCCATGACTTGGTCCAAAAGCAGGCGGTTACTGCTCTGATGCGATACCGATACGAGGCGCTCTCCGGCGAGTTCGGTCCATGCAATCTCTGAGCGACATGCCCATGCATGACTGTGCAGCATCGCCAACACGTATCGCTCACGCGTCCAGGTCTCGAATTGGATTCCGGGCTCCTGGCTTCCAGTAAAGCTCACGCCGAAATCTGCTCGACCGCGTACTACGGCATCCAGGACATGGCTTGCATTCTCATCAATGACATGGACTTGAACTTCCGGGTACTCGGCAGCAAAGGCACGCAGTGCATTAGGCAGGAGATGGTTTGCAACCGATGGGATGCAAGCCACCGTCACCGATCCCCGACGAGGCAGGGTCTGATCGTTAACCCGCTGCACTGCAGTCTCAAGGCCCTCTAACGCAGCACGCGCTTCAGTGAGGAACTCCTGGCCAATTGCGGTCAGCTGAACGTGTCTGGTTGTGCGCTCAAGCAGCTTGGTTCCCAAAGCATCTTCCAGGCGCTCAATTCTTCGACTCAACGCCGGCGCTGATAGGCAAAGACGCTCTGCAGCGATGCGAAAGCTTGAATTCTCAGCAGTGGCTACAAAGGCCTGCAACTCGGAGATGTCGAATTTAATGCGCTCCATGCAATAGTCTACCCATATCTTGCAATTTACAGAATAGTCCCTGAAATTTACGATGGCCGCTTGCACAGAGTTGATTACGACTCGACCAGGAGACAACATGCAAAGACGCCCTCTCGTCCTGGCTGCCGCATTGGCAGCCTGCCTGCCGCCTGCCGGCGCCTACGCCCAGGAATTCCCACCCAAACGGCCCGTCACCATGGTGGTCGGCTTTGCCGCCGGTGGCTCAGCGGACATCGCGGCACGCATCATTGCCAAGAAACTCGGCGAAAACATCGGCCAAAGCGTGGTCGTAGATAACAAACCTGGCGCAGGTGGCAACCTGGCACATGCCCAGGTAGCTCATGGGGCCACAGATGGCTCCGTCTTGTTGTTTGGCTCCATAGGCCCCTTGAGCATCTCACCTCACTTCATGAAAGTGAGCTACGACCCTCTCAAAGATCTCGCCCCCATCACCATGGGCGTGACCTTTCCCAATGTTCTTGTCGTGCCTGCAAGCAAAGGCATCAAAACCTTGGGAGAGTTTGTCGCTGCGGCCAAACGCGAACCGGGCAAGTTGGACTTTGCCTCCACGGGCCCCGGCTCTGCAGCTCACCTGGCGGGAGAATTGCTGAACGACATTGCCAAGATCGATACGGTTCACATTCCCTACAAGGGCGGAGCACCGGCTTTGCAGGACGTGCTGGGAGGACGCGTGGGCTCTTTCTATGCTGCGCCGCCTACGGCACTGCCGCATATCGAGTCCGGCAAGCTCATTCCGCTCGCGACCACCGGTCTGACACGCCCAGCCTACCTGCCCAATGTACCCACCGTTGCAGAGTCCTATCCCGGCTTCAATGCCACCAATTGGTATGCGTTCGTTGCGCCTGGAAAAACACCCAAACCATTGCTGGACAGATGGAACATTGAACTCGTAAAGGTGCTGAATGCGCCTGAGGTTCGGGCGAACCTGCTCAAGCACGGTCAAACTGCGGCCCCTACCTCGCGTGAAGAACTAGCCAAATTCATTTCGACAGAGAATGAAAAGTGGAGCCGCATCATCCGTGAACGAAAAATCACGGCAGATTGACTGAGTTGCCAGCCGACTGAGATTGCCAAGGCCCATCGCAAACAAGGGGTCTGCGGAGTCGGCCACTGAACTCAGAGGCTGCCGCTCAGTTCCGTCGCAAGGCGGCTTGCAGGACTGGATAGCTTCGATGCTAGTGCCACTGGCCCTTGATCCAGAACCAGTTGCCCAGCTCTCCGCGCCATATCCAACGACCAGGAGCCCAAACAATGGGTCGGGCTCGGTGCCGGCGGTCTGTTTTCAACGATGCTCTGCAGCATGGGAGGCACTGTACTCGCCAAGCAGTGGCCTTTATGCCAAACCCACTGGTCTCACTCCCAGCGCCAGCACCGGTTCACCCAATGCCACCGAAGCGACGGCGGTGCGCCTCGCTCTTCGATGATGACTCAGGCATCACGCGCTCTTGGACATGAACCACCGCTAGCCGTGAATGTCGCTCGGGAGCCACGACGCCCCCCGATCAACCGAGTACCGACATCAGTCCCAGAGAGAGCAATCCAACCGAGAAGACCTTCTTGAGCCTCTTTCGCCGACCTCACTTGCTGTAGAACAGTCACGCCTATTCTGCAGGTTGCTTGACGCGTCGGCGGCAAGTAAAGCGGCCGTCGCGACAGCCACACCTGCAAGCGCACCAGGCCAACCAAAAAAGCCTCGGCACGGTGACCGAGGCTTGGGAATTAGCGCCAGGGATCAAGCCATCTTTCAGTGCTTCAGCCTGAACCCAGCGACACGCACCTTGCGCTCGAGATATGGCAGCCAGATGGCAAAAAGCCCCGACCGTTTCCGATCAGGGCTTTAAGTGGTTGCGAGGGCCGGATTTGAACCAACGACCTTCGGGTTATGAGCCCGACGAGCTACCAGACTGCTCCACCTCGCGATATTCCGCGTCGGGGGCCGACCACCATTCCTAGGCGCCAGCTTCTTTCCCCGACCAAGGCATTCTAGCACATATGTATAAATTCACAGCATGAATCTTCATTCAGTGGCCTACACCATGACCAGAAAATGAACACAGCCCGCTGGCGTACCAAGCGGGCTGTGTTCATTGCAACCTGAGAAGCTTACTTTTTGGCCGCGTCGTGAATCGCTTCCTTCAAGTCACCGGCTTTCTTCTGGGCAGTGCCTTGAACCTGTTTCGCGATGCCCTTGGCTTCCTGTTCAGGGCTGTCAACGAGTTCACCAAACTTCTGCTGAACCTTACCTGCTGCGTCCTTCAACGTGCCCTTGACTTGATCAGTATTCATGATGTTCTCCTTATGAACAAGGCCACGAACTGCGGCCTTGGTTCAAAGGTAAACGCTATGAAGGTTGACTGCCGTGGGACTAGCTTGGGCATCTTTGTGGTAGATACCCTTACACGTTATCAATTGCTCACAACGGTAATTCCAAACCAAAGTTCCAGCGGGTACACGCGGGCCAGAGCACTGCTGAATCGATGCCAGCGAGAGCATCGCGACCAGGCAGCCACACGTTGCGAAAAAGATCACGCACGAAATGGCGAGATGAACAGGCTGGATGACCAGGACCGAGCGCAACCATCCGCAGGCAAGCGTGGGAGCCACGGGAAAGACGGTAGGGGCTCAAAGCTGACCGATGATTTGAGGAGTGAGCCACGCGCATATGACCGATATAACCGCGAAAGCAGCGCCAGCTCCTGGACGAGATCAGCGCTCAAACCAGCGCCTGGCGCGCAGGGCATTGGTTTGAGTAGAGTGAGCCAATGACACGCATCAACATCACCGAAATATGGGAGCCGCACGGCTACAAGGTCGAACACATTGAACGGGCATGGGTGCACCCAGCGCAATGTTTATGGGCCTGACGGCGTGCTGCCGATTGAAGATGCTGAGTACATTCAGGAAACAGAAGCGCTGCGCGACCTCGGCCTCATCGATTAACCCATGCCCGCCCTGAGCGGGCTTTTTATAGCCACCCTTTAGGTAGCTTTATTGTGTCTGCAGATTCTGAAACGTGAGCGTTTGGGCAGCCTGCGGCATGCTTATACCCTGCCCGCCCGGCCAGACGGACCATTCGTAATATCCTGGGCGCCTTGCATACAGAGCTGCAGTTTGTTTCAATCTCGGCTTGATAGCTGCGAAGGAGGCGGCTCGATTTGAATTTATTGAAGAAGCACAGAATCAGTTTGTCAGCGGTGACTGCCGCCTTTGTGTTAGGAGCATGCGGTCAAAAAGTGGAGGTTCCACCTGCACATGTTGGCAAGATCATGACCAAAGATGGCTATCAGGAAAGCTTGATCCCCACGTCCAAATTTCGCTTAGGCCAGTGCTGGGCATACTGTGACCGCCTGGTCTTGCTGGATGTATCAGACAAGGCCTATCAGGAGAGCATGAACATCTTCAT
Organism: Comamonas sp. Z3; assembly: GCF_008121565.1. NCBI lineage: Bacteria > Pseudomonadati > Pseudomonadota > Betaproteobacteria > Burkholderiales > Comamonadaceae > Comamonas > Comamonas sp. Z3. The sequence goes on along the minus strand of NZ_VOQU01000013.1, from coordinate 34,673 downwards.
ACCTGAAGATAAGCTGAATCTGGAAGTGACCATCCGCGCGACCTTAAGCATTAATCCAAAGAAAACGGCGGAGCTGTTCAATGCTGTCGCACCGACAGAGGTGACGGGAGATATCTCCACTATTGCAAACGAGCAGGTGTATCGCACCTATGCCAGTCAAATCATTCAAGCCGAGGTACGCGAATACCTGAGCAAGCTCTCTATCAGTGAAATCGCTTCGAGCAATGAAAAGATCAACTCTGACTTGCGGGCACAACTTGGCAAGGCCATCGAATCGTTGACCCCCTTCTCTGTTCGCTTTGTGGGCATCACCAATCTGAAGTACCCCAAAATCATCACGGATGCGCAGGAGTCCGCTGCAGAGCGCCGCGAAGCGATCCAAAAAGAAGAAGCTCAATTGGCGATCTCCAAAGCGCAGTTAGAGCGCGAATTGCAGGAAGCCCGTCTGCAGCGAGCGATTGACAAGGAAAAGGCGGAAACGGAAGCCATGTCTCAAACAGTGCTGGCTCAATCCGTAGACAGTCGGGTTCTTCAGTTGCGCAAGCTGGAAAATGATCGTGCCTGGATCGAAAAGTGGAATGGTCAATTACCCACCACAACGTTGGGTGATGCGGTTCCCATGGTGAGTATTGGCAAATGACGCTGCTCTTCAACCTTCTGCCTTTCATGATCGTGGCAGCAGGTCTTGGCTTGAGTTGGAGGCTAAAGAAGGTTTGGATCCTGCCGGCAACAGTAGCGATCCTGTTTGTGTATTTCCAGGCACAGCCCTCATACCTGCCCAAAGGCGCTGCCACTCGCTCAGAGCTTCCTGCATTCCCTGAGTCCGAAGCAAAAATTGAGGACCGCCTCAGCAAGCCTGTTTCTGGCGACGAGCGGGACCAGCGCATGAGGGATGCTGTACAGAAAGGCTTGGATTTCAAGCAGCAGCACTGACCCAGTCACTCGCTCAGCAAAAGCGCCTCAAATGAGGCGCTTTTTTTATCAACCAAAGATGGCACTCACCTCGAAGACGAGAACGTGGGCAATTAGCCAGCATCCGGCAACTATGGCGCACCTCCGCAAAGCGGAGTGGGGCCATCCTGCGAGACGACTGGAGCAGGTGGGGCCGCTTAGGAGTGCGCCAAGGCGACGGCCGATTGAGAGCGCGCGTCGTGAGCGACAGCGGCCACGCCAGACAGCGCATCACCACTTTTAGGTAAGCCGAACTCGTCTTGTTTGCCCCAGAGGCCTCAAGCAGAATTCGACGCAATCCAACAGTTTTGCCGAGCCTGGGCCTTCCCTCCCTCAACCAAATTCCCCAGGCATGACCCGCAAGGTCGTCGGCGCTCTATCCAAGTCCGCAGCAGCCGCTCGCGGGCTTTTTCTTTGTCCAAATGAAATTCCACGCACGCCACTCGCAACCACCAACAATTCATGGCCCTTGCAGCACAGCCTGGGTCATAGAGATGGTTGCTTGCTATTGATAGATATGTGCCACGAAGCGATTCATGACACATCGCGCAAAGGCAAGAAGGAGAAACGGGAGTTCAAGGACGCGGCCAAACCGGGCCGCGCCGACTGGATCGGCACGGTGCCGAGAAGGCCTGTCCATCTTTGCCGGCTCTGCTGGTCACTCAGGCCAAGCCATAGCGCATGGTTGGATCACCCTGGAGCCGTCGGCAGGCTTCTCCTTTGAGCCAAGCCCTGAACCAGAACTGAAAACCAGGACCAAGGCGCCTTGCTGCAAACTGTTGCAGATCGGATATCACTTGACGCATTCCAACCTGACATCCTGGCAGCACTCCTTGGCCGCTCCACGGCCTTCATCCAGCCCAGTCAGCCCGTGATTCAGAACCTCTCCCAGTCGTCCAATGAACCGCTCAACGCTACGGGCTCCTTGGGCGCCCGGGCAGGTGCCGCGGCAGGCGCCAGCATCGTGGCCTTGGTGACAGCGCGTGGCATGGCAGATGTACGAGCTGACGCAGCAGGTGCCTTCGCCTGTCGCTGCGTCACCGTCACGGACGCGCTTGGGCGAACGGGAGCAGCAGTGTCAACGACTGCCCCACCCAAACGAAAGACCCTGACCAGCTCGACCAGACGCGCTGCCTGGCTGCTGAGACTGTCGGCAGCGGCAGAGGATTCCTCTACCAAGGCAGCATTCTGCTGCGTGACCTGGTCCAACTGGTTCACTGCAACATTGACCTGGGAGATGCCCTGTACCTGCTCTTGCGTGGCCGCGCCCACCTCGTCCAGGAGTTCGGCGACGCGCCGAGCCTGCTCGACGACTTCCTGCATGGTTGCGCCAGCCTGATCCACCTGATGGGCGCCGGCGTCAACTTTGGACACGCTTTCACCGATCAGGTCCTTGATTTCCCTGGCAGCCTGTGCCGAGCGATGGGCCAGGGTGCGAACCTCACTGGCGACCACGGCAAAACCACGCCCCTGCTCACCGGCCCGGGCCGCTTCCACTGCAGCATTGAGGGCCAGAATATTGGTCTGAAAGGCAATGGAGTCGATGACACCGATGATGTCGCTAATGCGGCGCGAACTGGCAGTGATGTCTTCCATGGTGCGCACGACCTGACGCACCACCTCACCACCACGGCCTGCCGTCGAGCTGGCGGCATTTGCGAGCTGAGCGGCCGTGCGCACGGTGTCGGCATTCTGGCGCACCGTGGAATTCATCTCTTCCATCGACGCCGCAGTCTCCTCAAGGTTGGACGCTTGCTCTTCGGTTCGCTGGCTCAGGTCTGTGTTGCCTGTCGCAATCTGGTTTGCACCTGTTGCAATGGATTCGCTGCTGGCCCGCACCTCGCCCACGATCTGAGCCAAACGGCCGCGCATCTGGTCCATGGCAGCCAGCACACTGGTTTCGTCGCCCACGCGGCGCTCCACATTCACAGCCAAATTGCCCTGAGCCACCTGTTGCGCGATCTGCACGGCATACGCCGGCTCGCCGCCAAGCTGCCCCCTGACACGGCGCGTGATAGCCCAGGCCACCGTCACCCCCAACACAGCTGAAAGCAGGGACAGAATCAGCAATGCGGCGCTGGCAGCCATCACATCCTTGGCTGAGGACTCGGCTGTTGCGGAGGTCATTCGCCGCTGGTAGGCGATCATTTCATCCAGGGCTTCGAGATACTGGCGCTGCAGCTGACGCTGCTCGCCCAGGATCAGGTCGCGTGCGCCCTCCTGATCATTGTCCAGGCCCATCTGTGCCGACTTGTCCAGGGCCGCAATATAAGCGGGACGCAATTGCTCCACTTTTTGCATGTGGACACGCAACTCAGCCGATTTCAGGTTGGTACGCAGTCGCTCAATCACTCCCGCGGCATGCTTGCGCACACTGGTGTAGCGTGCGTGCTCTTCGGCAACCTGAGCTGGGTCTGTCAGCAGGGCCAAGTTGCGCACTTGGCGCTCGATAAGGCCGATATCGTCTCGCAACTCCTGCAACAGCAGCATATTGGCCACACGCTCCTGCGAAAGCACCTGGACTTCCTCGCCGACCTGTACCAACTCCAGCCGAGCATAAGCAGCGACCAGGAAGCCAATCAAGATCACAGTTGCAAATCCAAAGGCAAGCATGCTGCTCAGTTTCATATCTTTCAAAAAGCCCATAGCCATCCTTTATTGAAAATAGAAAACAATCTACGTTATTTAAAATAACGTGTCTTTATGTATCTTTTGTAACCAAATAGAGATAGCACATCTTGTCTCATAGGTGATACATCAACCGTCCATGGTGACGGTGGGCTCTTTCCCATTTCAGACAATGTCAAGCGCAGGATGCGGCTTGCAACGCATCGGCTTATGCCAAGACGGCAGCCGGTCTTTGGGCGCAAGGGCCTGTTGAGCCCCTCAAAAAGGGGAGTCAGATGAAGAAGGCGCAGTGCTCCTACAGACCGAGGCAGGCCCAGCCCTCGCCTCGCTGCCGATCCTGGCTGACCCTTAGGCAGAGTCATGTGACTGGATACGCAAGCAAGCACCATGTCACCACACATGGAATTCGGAGCAGCTACACAGCCCGGCCAGAATCAAGTTCGCTTTCTCGATAAGCAGCTGCAAGCCACCAGGCAGTACCTCGGAGCCCGCCCCTGTGCGGGGTTCATCATCTCAGTAGCCCATAGAGGCAAGAACCCGCTCGAGACTCTAGACGCCCCGGGTGTCCACCATCCAGAGCGGCCAGAAAGCAAGACGCGCCGATTGGCGAAGCCACAGCCGGCCCGGCGTCAAGGAATGAGGAATTCCTACGGCTCTGGCTCGAGGTAACCGGCGTGCATGGACAGCGCCTTCATTGCATCAATGAGCTAGATGCATCGCGCGAGATGCCTGGAGTGCAGCACCGGAGCACAGGGCTACTCCTTGCCTGGCACACGTACGGTCTGGCCATGCCTGCGCTGGCCTGGAACTGCCCCCGAGCCTTGCTCCTCACAGACAGGGCAAATGCTCTATCGGCTTTGATTCATACGCTGCGCGAGGGAGGTGATGTAGACCGTGAATATGGGAAAGATCGTCATTCCACAGGTCGCCAGCAGCGCAGTACAGACTTTGCCCAGAGTTGTCTCGGGAACGATGCTGGAGCCCACGGAGGTGACCGTCATGGAAGCCCACCACAGCGCGTGCTCGATCATCGGCGCATGCGAATGCCGGCCAGCCAGGGCCCGTTTCCACAGCGCCGGATCGCCCGTTGCTTCCACATCTCTAGTGACGGATTGGGCCTGGCACACCCAAGCTGGTATATCTTTCACGCCCGATTCACACAGGAGGATGGCCTGCAAATGTCCAAACTCACGAGGCAGCCCCATGGCGTGTCCTGTGTGGAATGCGCCATGACCGCTCGGAGATGGCAATGCGTTACGCACTGCGGATTCCTTCAGTCTTGCCGAGTTGCGGCCAGGGATACCAGTCTTGCTGAACAGACGCCAAGATGCACATGAAAAAGCAGGATTGGCCGAGGCGGCGACTGAGGCGTACTTTACCCACGCCACTGCCTCTCGTGCCTTGTGCCGCTGGATGACCGATTCCATGAGCAATCGCGCACTCGCATATCGCGCCGGATGCAACCACAGTCAGCACACAATCGGACACCGATTTGAGTATGTGATTATTTGATCACTCCAAATGTGAAGAGCGTTTTCCTCAAACGATCCCAGAAAGTAGAGCAGTCATGAAAATCTGTCTGCCAATGCTTGCTGTTGCAATTCCAATATCTGTTCCCCCCTTGACCCAGGCAGCCAGTGGAAGCATCCATTTCGTCGGCTCGATCTCGGCCACTTTGCATTAGGCCGTGTGAGACATGGAAGCTCTCCAGAGATTACAAGCAATGTCCAAGACTAAAGCCTGGAGGGTTCATGGCAAGCAGCCGGTGCAAGCGCTTGAGCCCTATGCAACTGTAATGACCACCGTTTTTTCTACGCCCTCCTCCGTCACCGCAACCGAAGAGCGATATGACGTGCCCTGTTGTTTGGCATGGAGAATGCCCTGGAGGTCTATGCCCCGACCTGCAAGCTCTTTGCTGGCGGAAGCGGGTAGAAGCTGAGCCAGAATATTCACCGCGAATAAAGGGACTCCAAAGCTGTTTTCCAAGGTTCCGGCCACGTATTTTTCCACCGTGATTTTTGACACAAGACGTTTCCTAAAGATGGTGAGTAAACCAGCGTAATATTTTCAGCGGGAAGTCGTCGCCCCTGTTGAATGCTTGCTGACTTAAGTCAACACAGCCATGCATCTCCTCGAAATCAGCGCGTTGAACTGTTCGGCGATATTGGTGCTGACTCATCTTCATGGTTCCTCCCACCTTGATCGAGAGTGTTTAGACACATGCTTGTCATCTGGCGGTGAAGCGAGCCATGCCATGCAAGAGTCAGTTGCAGTCTGAGGCTTTGTGCCTGGCTACTCTCATTAAAAAGTGAGCTTCTCACGTATTGTTTATATAAATTTCACTATGAAAAGTACCTGAAGTCTTTTCTAGTCATACGCTACACGCTCACTTTTTGATGTCCATGGCCTTGCGGCGAGTGTAGATTTCCTGTCTGCTCTATCAAGGCACCGTTGACGCCTGGCGTCGCGCGCGCAATTGCTCCAGCGTGACCAATGCGGCGAAGACAGGCCTCGCGTGCACCGAACAGCAAGGCTGACTCGCTAGATGCTCTTTCAAGTTCACCCGAAGACAGCCACTCTGTCCGAGTCCCCAACGCCTTGAAAAGTGAGTCATCGCACGTCCCCCTTTTCGGCAGGAATTTGCGCAGCTGCATCCCCTCCCGATCATTCATGCTGCGCTGCAGTAGCCCCGCTTAGGCGGCATGGTTAGACTGCGTTTCCAGTCACTTCTCGGTTCTCGATTTCAAACCACATGTCCCACACACCCTCAAGCTCCAATCTTGCTGCACCAGTGGTGAAGCTTCGCATGCGTGTGATGGCAGATGACATCATTGCCATTGGCCCCGGAAAGATCGAGCTCCTGGAAGCCATCAACGACACAAAATCCATCGCTGCGGCGGCCAAATCCCTGGGCATGTCCTACCGCCGGGCCTGGCTGCTGGTCGATGGCATCAATCAGGCGCTGAAGACCCCCGCGGTGGTCACATCAACCGGCGGCTCTCATGGCGGCGGTACCGCGCTCACCGAAACAGGCCATCAGGTCGTCGCCTTGTATCGGCGCATCGAGCAGCATGCTCTCAAGGCCTGTGAAGCCGATTTGGACCAGCTAGTCGCCATGGTCCGCAGCAGCCAGGCGGGCTGACAACGCCGTCGCCGGCATGCCGCGGCATCGTGCACAACCCGGACGGGCCTCATGCAAAGCATGCGCCCATTGCATTGGGCCCGATCACTTCAGCATGAACTTCACAGCACAGCGCCGCCCCTGCAGCACGGCAACAGGACGCTGAACGCTTCGAACCATGCTCGGCGGCCCCGGTAGCAAACCGCATCACAAGTGTTCATCCCGGCATTGGGAGCAAAGCTCAACGCTTCGTAATATATACTGAGATATAACGAAAGCCGACCTGGCAGATTGCATCTGCCGGGCGTGCAGCGACTTGTTCTGCACTCCGCTGCTCCAGCCTCCCGAACCCTTGCGCTTACGTGAATTGAGATCCATATGGGCAGCGAAAAACTCAGCCTCGAAGAGCGACTGCAGGTGCTGGAAATACTGTTGGAGGAGTCCATATGGGGACTTCACCTCGACCGACCGGAGCAACGCAAGGCCATTGCATCGGCGCTCTACACGCGCCTTGAAGTGGCCGGCCGGCATCAGGCGTACCCTGCAGGCGTGGCCGCTGCCTTGTATGAGCATGCCGATGCGCTGTCCGAGCTGGACAATACGCCTGACCCGCTCAAGCCTCTGTTACGTCCCTTGATCCGATATTCAGGGGCTGATGACTGAATGCTGCCTCCTGAAAGATATGCGCCAGCTGTCACAGCCCTGCGAAGGCAGACATCCGTTCGAGAAGATGCGCGCTCCATGCGCCAGGACATGATCAACCCGCTGGCACCAATCACCGTTCATGGGCTGGTTCGACCACCCCGTTCCTTGTTCGTATTCCACAACGATCATGTCGAGTAGAGGGCTCTAGTGCAGCAAGATCAGATTTCCTACCTGCTGGCCCTCCATCGGCAGCAGGACTGGGCGGCCGCAGCCGCCGCATGTCAACTCTCTCAAGCCCAGCTGAAAAAAGCAGTGGCAGGCGTCGAACGCGAATACGGCTGTGCCCTGGTCAAGACAGGGGCAGTTTTTCGCGGGTTCACGGTGGAAGGCGAGAAGGTTGTTGCCTGGGCGCAAAACTTGTCCGAAGCGCTTTCCACGCTCAAGCAGGTATTTGCCGCTTCAAATAGCAGGAAGGCGATTGCCCCTCTCCTGGAGCGACGCTCCATTTCGCCGAAGCGGCTTGAGGCACCGGGACCAGATCGCCAAGAGATCGACCTGATGATCGAAGCTGCACTCAGCGCACCAGATCATGGCGGCTTGCACCCTTGGCGTGTGCTTGTATTTCCCGCTGATTCCCGCGCGAAGCTGGCAGATTTGTTTGAACAGGAGAAGCTCAGGCGCGACCCTCTGGCGTCCCCTGAGGATATCAAGCGTGCCCGCGAGCACGCCACGCGCAGCCCAGCCTTGCTGGCTTTCGTCATATCGCCCAAGCTGCGCATGCGAGTGCCGGAGCGTGAGCAATGCCTGGCAGCCGGCTGCGCACTGAGTAACCTCCTGAATGCAGCACATCAGCTCGGCTATGGCGCCATCATGCTCAGCGGTGAACGCTGCTTCGACTCCTTGCTCTGCACGGAACTGGGGGTCGAGTCCACGGAGTATCTGGCAGGATTCATCAGCCTGGGCAGTGTTGCTGTGACCCCGCCGCCGCGAAAGCCTGCCATGCTCGATGCGGTAAGAGCCGTCTGGGGCCCGGGCGTGTCAGAGCCGGCCCAGCGCAACGGCTGCCGCGATTCAATGCCCAGCACAGCAGTTACCGAGTCGCAAAAGCCTCACTGAGCTTTGTGCAACCTCCCCGAAAGTACATGCCGCAAACAGGTTTCCAAGCGAAGTAAACGCGGCCATGCGAGCAACGCTGGCAGGAGAAATGAAAACAGGCCTCAACCTGTTTTCGCAATTGGCCGCTCGAACTTCCGGAGCAAGAAGAACGCCAGCGCGGCCAGCCCGGCCAGCACCAGGGACAGCGCATTCGCACAGTCTGCTTCCGACCCCAGCACATGGTTGTAGACAGCCAGCGACAGTGTTTCGGTGCGCCCGCTGATATTGCCTCCCAGCATCAGCGAAATACCGACCTCTCCCATCGACCGCCCGGCGGCCAGCACCAGGCCAGCCAAGATGCCAAGCCTGCCCAGCGGCAACTCGATCTTGATGATCACTTGCCAAGGTCGTGCCCCCAGCGTCGCAGCCACCTCACGCAATGAGTCATCCATTTCGGCGAAGGCAGCTTGAGCAGGTTTGACCATCAGCGGCAGGCCAGCGACCACCGCAGCGATGACCAGGCCTGTTTCACTGAAGACCCAATGTGGTCTCCAATCCTGCGGCAACCAGGCCAGCAGCCAGCCCTCTCTCCCGAGCAATAGCAGCAGTACATAGCCAATGACGATCGGCGGAAAGACCAGGGGCAAGGTCACCAGTGCATCGAGCAAGGCCTTGCCGCGAAAGCTGCAACGGGCCAGAACCCAGGCCAGCGGGACGCCAAGCGCCAGTTGCAGCAGCACGCTCTAACCCATCACTTTCAGAGTGAGCGGAAAGGACGTCCAGGCACAAGTCTCGGGGAGCAAATCAGTCCGCCAAAAGCTCAGAGGCCATTGGCGGTCATGATGCGCCGGGCAGTGTCGCCTTGCATAAAGGCCTGAAACCGGCTCTGCGACTCGGTAAGTGCACGATCCCTGACGGTGCCGAGCGATATTTCTATGGGGTCGTAGCAACTCTGGGGCAGTTCGAGCATGGGGCCTGCGCGACCGGCAAGCGCCAACGCCTCGGTCTTGTTCACAAACCCTGCATCGACCTCGCCGGAGCTTAAGTAGCTCCCCACCTGAGGCACACCTTCAACCTCGAGCAGCTTGGACGACAGCGCATCGGCGAGGTGAAGTCGCTTCACGCAAGCATCGGCTGCGCCGCCAAATACCGTCCGGGTGCGATGAGGAAGTGCAACCCGGCCGAAGGCTGCGTCTTTCAGATCCTCAGGGCTGCTTAGCGACTTGCCCTTGCGGGCTACCAGAACCAGCCGGCCTGTCCCGAGACGGTCGAAGCGGCTGAAAAGTCCGGTGGGCTCCAGCAGACTCTTGTCACCAATCAGAAAGGCGACTTCCCGGTTCTGCCGAGCCTGGGTCTCGATCTGCTTGATATGCCCGAAGGCAGCCTGCGCTTCAACTCCCGTTTGCTTGCGAAACGCCTCAATCAGTTCAAGCACCGGCTTGCGATAGCCTCCCATCGCGGCAACCAGTACGGTCTCGGCGGCCCTTGCGGGCGTGCTGGCAAGCAGCGTGGCCACGCAGGCCAGCCCCAGAAGGTTGCGAGCGAAGACGCGTCGCGAAAAATGGAGCCCTCGATTTCGATTCAGATCAAGGGGGCCGGCGTTATCGGTAATAGCAATCGACATTCAGAACTTCGGTAGAAGATGGCATCTGTGTTGCAACGCACACGTTATATTCGACGGAATATAACACTAGGAAACAAGAGATCACCGCCTATGACCGACACCATCACCCTACGCCCCATTGGCATCATCCATAGCCCTTTTCAAAGCACGCAGGGCATGCCGATACAGACCGTGGCGGCGGCCGATGCGGAAGGCGAGCTGGAGATCCTCGAAGAATTCACCGCAGGATTGCGTGATATCGAAGGCTTTGAATTTCTCATCCTGCTCACCCATCTGCACCAGGCCGTGGAGAAGCTGGAAGTCGTGCCGTTTATGGATACCGTGAGCCACGGGGTGTTTGCCACGCGCGCTCCGGCCCGGCCCAACCGGATTGGTCTGTCCATCGTGAAGCTGGTGCACTTGAATGAGCGCATATTGCGCTTTCGCGGCAACGACATGCTGGACGGCACCCCCGTGATAGACATCAAGCCTTACGTTCCCCAGCTGGATGTGCGCCAGACGGAGCGCATTGGCTGGTTTGGTCATGGCCTGCAACGTCTACCTGCCACGGTCTCGGATGACCGCATGTCCTGATCCGGTTGGGAGCCTGCAATCCGCTGCTGACTCCCGTCGTGACGCCTAATCTGCCGCGTCGAGGGTCAAGCGATTCGCCGCAGCCGGCGACATTCGGATTCGCTTCTGCAATTCGCTGCGCCTGGCTGCACGAAACGAACGAGAGCAGCAAGGGGCCGCTGAGGTGGGGCCCTGGCATCTGGGGTCACTCGCAGAGCAATTGGCTCGACTGCGAGAAAACATGAACAGCCCAACGAGCATCAGGATATAGACCCCTGGCGGAGGGGCATTGGCGAATGGGCTGCATCGAGTGCCTGAACCCATGGCAAGTCAGACATTCGTCGCAGGGACTTCTCTCCCCATCCTCATACGCCCCGCATTCATCAACAACATACCCAGAATGGAAGCCGCGCCGCCCTCCAGCAACGATCTGGTGACGGGCTCCTGCAGCCAGAGGCTGGACCACAGCATGCCAAACAGTGGCACCAGTGCCATATATGCGGCAGCCACTCCGGCACCCAGCTGTTGTACGCCTTTCAGATACCAGACGTATGCCAGCGCCGTGGCCCCCAGCGCCAGTGCCACCAGGCTGTACCAGGCTGGCGCAGTCGCTTTCAACAGGCCGGCCCATGCAGAGCCCCCCTCCTGCACGAAACTCGCCACCAACAGCAGCACCGCCCCCATGCAGGCAGTCACCGATGTCGCGGTGAGCGCATCCACGCTGGTCAGCACGACGCGTCCAATCAAGGTGTACGCGACCCAGCAAGCAGCGCAGCCCAGCAGCAGCCACTCTCCGGCACCAGAAGAAGACATCAGAGCGGCTGGAGCACCATCACTGAGCGCATACAAAGTGCCCATCACGGCCAAACCCAGGCCCAGGCACATGACGGTGTTCGCGCGTTCACGAAACAGCAGCACCGCAAAAAGCATGGTCAACACCGGATTAAGCGCCACCACCGTAGCCGCCTTGCCTGCAAGCACTGTCTTGAGTGCCAGCAAAAAGAACACCGAGTAGCCCAGCACCCCTACGGCGCAAGCACAGGCCAGGCCCGCCCATTGGCTCCCCCCAAGGGTGCGCAATGCACTCATGCGGCCGCTGCGATACAGCCACAACACCAGCAACAGGCTGGCCAGCCAGAAGCGCAGGCTGGCTGCAGCCAGCGGGGGCATGGCCTGGGCGACGATGCGCCCCCATGGCCAGGAAGCGCCCCACAGGGCAGCCATGGCAATCAGTCCCATATGGGTTGAGGTTCGTGAGGGGTTCATGCCAGCTACTATCTGCTAATCGGAACTCATCGTCGAATGAGCAAAAACTCATGACATTCACGCAACTCGAAGTCTTTGCCGCACTCGCCCGGATGGGCAGTTTCTCGCGCGCAGCGGCCGTACTCGGTATTTCTCAAAGTGGCGTCAGCCATGCCATCAAACAGCTGGAAACAGCGCTGGGCGTCACGCTTGTCAAGCGGGAAGGCGCTGCCGCAACATTGACCGAGGTGGGCGCCCGGCTACTGATCCGTGCCAACGACGTCCTCCAGCAGAAAGAGGCCTTGCAGCAGGAAGCCGATGCAGAACACGGCATTGCCCGGGGCCGCTTGCGCATTGCGTCCTTTGGTGCCACTTCGTCGCTGCAGCTGCTGCCAAAGCTACTGGCACGCTTTCAGAATGAGCACCCCTTGGTCGAGGTGCACATTGAGGAAGCCACCGACAGCGTGGTCGTTCAATGGCTGCTGGAGCGGCGCGTGGAACTGGGCTTTGTCACCTTGCCCGATGAGCGCTTCGACACCCTGACCCTGGCCAAAGACGAACTGGTGGCAGTGATGCCTGCTACGCATTTCCTGGCGTCCCGATCCGCCATCGGCGCCATGGACCTGCATGGACAGCCCTTTATCCGAACCAGCGCTGGCTCAGGCCCCCACATCGATGCATTTCTGGCCAGCCACGGGGCCGAACCCAGAACGCTATTCAGGTTTGAGCAGCTCACCTCCATGATGGGCTTTGTCGCACAAGGCAGTGCCGTCACTATTGCCGCGCGTCTGGCTCTGCCTGTCCCACCTGCAGGTGTGGTCTATCGCCCGCTGAAGCCTCGTTGCCGCCGTGAAATAGCATTGGCCGCATTGCGCTTTGACAAACTCTCGCCGGCTGCCCTCGCCTTCGTCGAACTGGCCCGCAAAAGCCGAAGCAGCCTGAAGCCCGAATAGTCGTATCCGACCAGGCTTTGCCTGACAGTGGCTGAGCCCGCTGCGGTCTTGAGCAAGCATGAATCAGCAACGGCTTTGCTGCTCCTCAAATCGCTGCAGGGCTCGTATCGGCGCCAGCCATGGCTTCCCGATCTGCTCACGCAATCGACAGCCCCGGAATGCCATGGTCGCGGCATGCCCATCAGGCATACTTTTTGGCGCCAGAGACACAGACCACCGCAAGCAAAGTCACGACAAGCATCGACCAGCTCACGGACTCGTTCAGCAGCAGAGCCGCAAGGCCCAGGCCCATAAAAGGCTGCAGCAGCTGCAGCTGGCCGACTGCCGCTATGCCGCCCTGGGCCAGGCCGCGATACCAGAACACAAAACCGATAAGCTGACTGAAGAGTGCCACATAGGCAAAGCTGAGCCAAGCGTGCATGCCGACATTCGCCAAGGCCGGCGGAGTCGTCCACAGCGCAATAGGCAGCATCACAGGCAAGGACAGGATGAGTGCCCAGCTGATGACCTGCCAGCCCCCTAGCTTGCGCGACAGACGAGCGCCCTCCGCATAGCCCATGCCGCAAACGACGACGGCGGCGAGCATCAGCAAATCACCGGTGAGGGATGCCTGCGCCCCTCCCATTGCCGCATAACCTGCAACCACCGCAGCGCCCGCTGCCGAGAAGACCCAGAACAGCGGCCGAGGACGCTCGCCACCGCGCAGCACGGCAAAGGCTGCGGTACACAGCGGCAACAAGCCGACAAATACGATGGAGTGCGCCGAAGTCACGTGCTGCAGCGCCAGCGCTGTAAACAATGGAAATCCGACGACCACGCCCGCCGCGGTAATTGCCAGTGATGGCAGATCGGCCAACGATGGTCGGCGCTCCCGTTGCAAAAGCAGCAGCAGCCAGGCCAAAAGCGCTGCAACTGCAGCGCGTGCGCATGTCAGAAATGTGGGATTCAAATCTGCGACGGCCACGCGAGTGGCAGGCAACGATCCGGCAAAGATGGCGACGCCAATCATCCCGTTGACCCATCCGCCAGTACTTTTCTCCATTCAAGGCTCCTCAATCGAGCCTTGAGTACATCATGATGCCTGTGCGTCAACCATGCACAAAACAGCACAGTTTAAAGAAACTGTATTCAATAAAAACCAGTACAGAACGTAAGCCTAGTCCTGAATCCGGCCCAGAGCCGGGCGCTTCAATGCTCGAGCCAGGACGGAAAAAACACGCTCGTCGGAGCACTGTGAAACGTTGAAGCGCAGAAAATCTCCGGCCGACTGGGACTGGCTAAAGGAATTGCCTGGTGCAAGCACCACGCCCTCGTGAAGACAGGTGCGCGCAAGCGCTGCGGCATCGATGCCTTGCGGCAGCCGGCACCAAAGAAACATGCCTGCCTGCGGTATCAGGGCGGGCCTGACCCCCATCTTCTGCAAACGACCGGCCACCTTTTCCATCTCCTGCGACAGCCGCTGACGCACGGTTTCCATGTGCTTTCTGTAACCGCCATCCGTCAGCGTCTTCAGAATAAGTGCCTCCGCCAAACGGCCTCCACCGAAGCTCGTGGCAATTTTGAGGTCGACCAGCGCATCAATCCACTCGGGCCTGGCAGCCACGAATCCGCAACGTATGGATGCCGACACCGTCTTTGAAAAGCTGCCGATGTGGATGACGCGTGCAAGCCCGTCAAATGCAGCCAGTCTGGGCGCGTGGGTGCTCTCGAAATCCGCAAAGATGTCGTCCTCCACGATCACCAGCTCGGAGCTGTCAACGAGCTTGAGGAGTCTGTGGGCAACGAGTGGAGACAGGGCTGCTCCCGTCGGGTTGTGAATCCCCGAATTGGTGATGTATAGCCTCGGTGAATGCTCTTGAAGAGCCTTTTCGAACAAGGGCAGATCCGGCCCCTGGGCCGTGTAAGGCACTCCAATCGCCTGAACCTGATGGGCTTTGAGCAGGGCATGGAAATTGAAATAGCAGGGATCATCAACCAGAACCTTGTCCCCGGGCTTCAGCAGAAAACGGAAAATCAAGTCGATTGCTTGCGTTCCTGATTCCGTCAGCATCACCTGCTCGGGTGACGCATCGATACCCGTGGCAGCCATGCGACGGACCAGAAGCTGGCGCAAGGCCGGGTTCCCGAGAGGTGTCGAATACTCCGTCAGCTCCGACAGCGAGCCTCGCGCCTGTGCCCGCAGTGCTCGCCTTAGCCCGTCCTCGAACATCCATGTGGGCGGCAGCCAGCCACAACCGGGCCGCAGCGATGCAGGGTCGCTCTCCAACGACTGACGCGACACCCACAAGGGGTCGACAACACGGTCGAGCCTGGGCCCCAACTTCATCAAGGCAAGCGGCGCCACGGGCCCGTTGACATAGAAACCGGCACCGGGGCGCGATACGACAGTGCCTTCTGCCGCCAGTCGCTCATACGCTTCCACCACGGTGGAAACCGACATTTTCAGCAGCCGGGCCTGCTGCCGGATCGAGGGCAGCCGCGTTCCGGGCAAGATGCTTCGAGAAGCAATGCCCGCCCGAATATGCGACATGACCTGGTTGATGAGAGTACCGCTGCGCGCCATCAGAATGTCCACCGTGTTGGCAAGCACTCCACTACAGTGTGGAGCAATTGTGATTGATTGTGCCCCATGACTTGCCTGCAGAACCTCCAGACTCCCGCAAGGACAACGCACCCACTTTGCCGAAAGCGATGGGGCTGTCCGGCAGGAGCCGACTCAAGGCAGGCTCTGCACCTGTTCGTCACCCATAGATTGGCAGTGCGGGACGCCAGTCATTTGCCACGCCTGTGCCTGCCAGAAGATCACCGAACAATTGGTTCACGAGCCGGAGCAAAGACCTGCCTGATGCACAAGGCGCAGGCCCTGCACCGAATGCCAACAAAGCGCTCTCGACATTGGAAGTATCAAGCGTTGTCAACGCCATCCAACCGCTCTTTGCCGCCACCGGAAATCCACCTGCGAACGGCAGCCTTGAAGCAGTTGGCAGCGGTCAAGTCGCCCGCTGCGCTCCTCAGGTACCGACACCGCAAGCAGGCCATGCTAGTTCAGGCTGCGCAGTCACGGCAGCGGCCATACAGCGTGATTTCATGGCTGTCGACCAGAAATCCCGCTGGCGCCAAGCTCGCCAGATTGCCGGGGCAGGCATGCACATCGAACACCCGCTGGCAGACCGTGCATTGGAAATGATGATGGTGGCCGTGCCCTGCCACCTCATACATGGGGGTGCGCTCGGGCAGGTGCACCTCATGAAGGAATCCCTCTTCGGCCATCGCCTTGAGTGCCCGGTACACGGTTGCAATGCCGAGCCCGGGTAAGCTTGCCTGCGCCAACTCCAGCACCTCCTGTGGCGCAAGCGGCCTGTCGGCCTCTGCCATGGCCTGCTCAATGGCCGCGCGCTGCTTGGTGGATCGTTGCTTGGAGGTGTTCATCGTGGCGAGGCGGGGTCAATAGCGACAGGAGGCCGTATTGTGCCGTGGCTCGATCCTAGAGGTACTTGAGCCAGGTAATGTCGCGCCGGCGCTGCTTGAGTGCGGCAAACCAGCTTGCTGCGGGATACAGAGCCACGGCCAGCAGCGCTGCGATCACCCACAGCCAAAGCAGGCTGCTCAGTCCGAACAACTGTCCCTGGTTGGCCCCCCAGAACGCCACCGCCGCCAGGTACATGAACTTGAGCACGTACAGGTGCAGCACATAAAAGAACATGGGTGCGGCCCCCAAGGTGGCCAGCATTTGCAGCCCGGTGCGGCCTGCGGCGTTCTCGAAGGCGCATAGCAGCAGCAAGCCGATACCGAGCGTCAACATCAGGAACAACAGCGAGGGCGGATACTTGGTGACGTTGAACCAGGACATCAGTGTCTGCAGCGCATTCGTACCGGCCAGCCAGGGCGCATCACCATAGACATTGAGCGTGCGCAGCATCGCAAAGCCCAGCAGGGAGGCAATGCCTGCCATCAGCAGACAACGGCTGCGCTGCGCCGAATCACAGGCTTTGCCAAACCACGGACCGATGCCGTAGCCCAGAGCAATCACGCCGATCCAGGGCAGCAGAGGATAGGACGTGCGCAGTTGCACTCCAGCCAGCTCCAGCCAGCCACGGTCATGTAGGATCGCCCAGGGCATATGCATCACGTGGCCCGCAGGAAAATGCAGACCATCGAGCAGGTTGTGCCCCGCAATCAGCACCAGCCCCAGCAGCAGCAATGCCTTGCGTGGCAGCCATACCAGCACCGACAGGGCCAGCATGGAGAGACCGATCGCCCAGATCACCTGCAGAAAGATCTTGGCGGGAGGAAATTGGAAGGTCCAGGCAAAGTTGACGACCGTCACCTCCAGCAGCACCAAGAACAGGCCGCGCCGCCACAAAAAGCCGGATGCGGTGCGCGCCTGAGCAGCCCCGGCATGCCGGCTGGCATACAGATACGCCCCCAGGCCCGTCAAAAACACGAATACCGGCGCACACAAATGGGCCAGCATGCGCGGGAAAAACAGGCCGGGCGGAGTGTCAGCCACGACCATGGGGTCGGGAACCTGCAGATGCAGATAAAAGGTTTCACGGACATGGTCGAGCAACATGAACAGCATGACCAGACCACGCAGCGCATCGATCGATTGCAGACGGCCAGCACTTGCTGATGGAGAAGACAGAGAGGACAAGTTGTTGGCTTTATTGATATCGAATTATCAATATCATAACAATTCATACCCGGTGTCTGGCGCAGACATGCTCGATTTCACCTCCGCTTCCAATGCGCAGGTCGAGGACCCGGTCGACAGCCCGAGCCTTGGACAGCTCTCCCAAGCTTCACATGAGACGCTGCATATGAACGGTCTGCCATAGCGGGTCTTCTTCGCGCTCGATCACCGCAAAGCCCTGTCTTTGCCAGAACTCAAGAGCTCCCTGCAGGAATGGATGGGTGTGCAGATAAAGCACTTGCACCTGCTGGGCCAGAGCATGGTGCATCAGCACATCCAGCATCGCCTGCCCCACGCCTGAGCGCCGGAATTGCGGCGCGACAAACAGGCGCACGACCTCGACCACCTTCTGCGGTCCGAAATCCAGTTGCGCAAATCTGCCGTCATAGTCCCGGCAGGCAATCGTGGCCTGCACGCTTTGGTCAGCATCGAGAGCCGCCAGCATGCAGCCGCTGCCCGACAGATAGGTCTCTTCGAAATGGCGAAGATCCTCGGGAATTTCCAGTGAAGCGATGCGCCCTCCGAACATGGAAACACGTGCGCTTTGCAGAAAGCTGTGAACCTGATGCAATTCACGAACGCGCTGGATGGAAATGTCTTGCAAGCGGGGCATGGAGAGGCAATCCGAGCTCATTCGTCGTCTTGGCTTGGGACTGTTGCTACAAAATCAGCTACATTACCGCAACTTTGGTTTCACAAGAACATGCGTGCGCTGCGGCGAATGCATGAGGGAATCCAGTGGTCAGGCACCTTCGGGGCCGGCCCGTGAAATGGAACTGCCCCCGCAACTGTAGGCAATGAGCCAGCCATCACACAGCCACTGAACATCTGTTTGGGAAGGCGATGAGCCAGCGATGATTTGCCAGTCAGGAGACCTGCCAGAGCACCAACAATTCATTGCCGGCGGGGTGTCCGGGAAGTGAGCATTTCATCGCTCCGCTAACGTGCTGCCACTCAAGGCAAAGTTCAGGCGCGTGTCCTGCTATGTCTTCCAAGGTGCTTTTCGCCGCTTCTGGAAAGATATTCCGATGCTGCTTCGAAGCCTTGCCAGCACTGCCCTGCTCGCTACCGCATTTTCCGCTCATGCAACCGACTTTCCTGTGCAACTGCAAAACTGCGGCTACACCCTCACTCTCGACAAGGCGCCCACCTCGGTGGTCACCATAGGTCAGGCAGGCACTGAAATGCTTTATGCCCTCGGCCTGGGCGACAAGGTTGTCGGAACAGCGCTCTGGTTCAACCCGGTACAGCCCCGCTTCAAGGCTGTCAACGACAAGGTGCCACGCCTGTCCGACAACATTCCCAGCTTCGAGTCGGTCCTCGGCAAGCGCCCCGCCTTGGTGGTTTCGCAGTTTGAATGGATGGTGGGCAAGGATGGCGTGGTGGGCACGCGCGAGCAATTCCATGATCTGCGCATCGCCACCTATGCCATGCCTGCCGACTGCGAAGGCAAGAACAATCTTGTGGGATCGGACGGCACGCGTACTGCCAGCTACGACGTGAAAGCCCTGTACAAAGGCATTCGCCAGCTGGCCCAGGCTTTTGATGTCGAGGCCCGCGGCGAAAGCCTGGTCAAAGCGCTGAGCGATCGCCAGACCCAGGCCGTGGCCAAGGTCAAATCCTCCGGGCTCCAGAACCTGTCTGCCGCACTGTGGTTCTCCAGCGCAGACCTGGCCGCCGACCCCTATATGGCCGGCAAGAACGGCGTGGCCGGCTACATGATGCAAGCTCTGGGCTTGCGCAACGTCATCACATCCGCAGAGGAGTGGCCGACCGTGGGCTGGGAGACGATTGCCAGGGCCAATCCCTCGATTTTGATCGTTGCCCGCATGGACCGTCGCCGCTTCCCCGCAGACGACTACCAGAAAAAGCTGGACTTCCTCAAGAAGGATCCCGTCACCCAGCACATGGATGCCGTCAAGAACGGCCGCATCGTGATCGTCGACGCCGATGCCCTGCAGGGATCCATCCGCCAGGTGGACGGCATGGAGCAGATTGCCAATGCGGTGCTGACGATCGAAGGCCTCTCCAAATAAGCCAGGCATCAACGAAGTCCGCATGCCGGCGCACCTTGCCCCGGCCGCTGAGCCATGAATACCTACACGCCGAGCCTTTCCAGACCGCATCTACCGGCCGGCCGGTTGCTGCGCGCCGCCCTGCTCGGGGCCGCAGCAGCGGCCTTGCTGCTGCTGGCCGTCGTGTCCGGCATAGCGATTGGCGAGACCGATATCTCCGCCCGCATCGTATACGAGGTGCTCGCAAATCAAATGCTGGGCACCAGCTACGTCATAGACCCCATCAATGCGGGCATTGTCTGGAATTACCGCCTGAGCAGAGCCCTGGTCGCAGCCAGCTGCGGGGCCGGGCTGGCCGTCTGCGGCGTTGTTCTGCAGTCCCTGCTGCGCAATGCCTTGGCCGAGCCCTACCTGCTGGGCATTTCAGCAGGCGCTTCCACGGGGGCCGTGCTGGTTTCGGTCGCCGGCCTGGGTGCGGGCTTGGTATCGATGAGCACCGGGGCTTTCCTCGGAGCGGTTTGCGCATTTGCCCTGGTGGCCTTGCTGGCCCATGCCGCTGGCAATGGCGGCCTGCGTAACGGCGGGCAAATCGTGCTGGCCGGCATTGCCGGCTCGCAGCTGTTCAATGCGCTGACCTCGTTAATCATCACCAAGTCCGGCAGTGCCGAGCAGGCGCGCGGCATCATGTTCTGGCTGCTCGGCAACCTGAGCGGCGTGCGCTGGCCCGATACGGTTTTGACGGCATCGGTGACTATGGCAGGAGTGCTGGTGTGTCTGATGCATGCCCGCTCTCTGGACGCGTTCACCTTCGGCAGCGAATCGGCCGCCGCGCTGGGAGTGCCCGTGCGCCGCGTGCAGCTGACCCTGCTGCTGGCAGCTGCCTTGATGACAGCCGTCATGGTTTCCGTGGTCGGAGCGATTGGCTTCGTGGGCTTGGTGATTCCTCATGCGGCCCGTCTGCTGGTTGGCGTGCGCCATGGGCGCCTGATCCCGGCCAGCGCCTTGATCGGAGCCATCTTCCTGATTGCCGCCGATGTGGTTTCACGCACCCTGATCAACGGACAGGTTCTGCCCATTGGCGTCATCACCGCCCTGGTCGGCGCGCCGGTGTTTGCCGGCATTTTGCTCAGAGGCCGAAGAGGTCATGCATGACGCCTGACCCCCTCGCCAAGCCGGACATTGTCGCGCTTGAAGCATGCGATATCAGCTGGAAGGCGCGTGGCACAGCCATTGTCCAGCAGGTCTGCCTGCAAGTGCAGCCGGGTGAAATGCTGGGACTCATAGGGCCGAACGGCTCGGGTAAATCCAGCCTGCTGCGACTGCTATCCGGTGTGCTCAAGCCCAGCTCGGGCGAGGTGCTGCTGGGGGGACAGGCACTGCGGCGCCTGCCAAGGCGTGCCGTGGCGCGCCGGCTGGCCTTGGTGGCGCAGGACGCCGACACCCTCGATGCCATCACCGTGGCCGAGGCCGTGGAGCTCGGGCGAACGCCCTGGCTGTCCGCGTTGGCTCCTTTGTCGACCTCCGACCAGAACATCGTCAAAGATGCGCTGCGCGATGTCGGCCTGCTATCCAAGGCAGGCAGCCGCTGGAACACCTTGTCGGGCGGCGAGCGCCAGAGAGCACATATTGCACGGGCTCTGGCGCAACAGCCCCAGTTGATGCTGCTCGACGAACCCTGCAACCACCTCGATATCCACCAACAACTTTCGCTGATGCAGCTGATCCGGAAGCTTCCCATCACCAAGGTGATCGCGCTGCACGACCTCAACCAAGCCATGGCCTGCGACCGTCTGGCCGTCATGCATCAGGGCCGCCTGGTTCAGCTGGGCAAGCCCCTGGAGGTGCTGAGTCCGGATTTGCTGCAGCAAGTCTTTCAGGTTCAGGTGCGCGCCTTGCTGGATCCGGAAGACGGCAGCCACGTGCTGCGCTTTCAAGCGATGGCCAGTCACTAAAACCGAAAGTTCCCCATGCCTGCTCCCAGCGCCATCCGTATTGCCGCCTTGCTTGCCTGCAGTTTGTCAGGGCACTTCGCCACAGCAGAAACCATCGAAATCAAGATGCTCAACCGAGGTCCTCACGGAGCCATGGCGTACGAGCCCGAGTTCGTCAGGATCGCAGCAGGCGACAGCGTCAAATTCCTCGCGACCAGCAGCGGGCACGATGCGGTATCCATCGCGGGGATGGCGCCGGCAGGCGCGACGCTCTTCAGAGGCAAGACCAATCAGGAAATCACGGTCACCATGACCGCGCCAGGTCTTTACGGCGTCAAGTGCCAGCCCCACTATGCAATGGGCATGGTGATGCTGATCCAGGTCGGCGACAGCCCCTTGTCCCAGCTATCAGTACCGGATGACGTGCCTGAACAGGCGAGGCAGCGCTTCCAGGACATCGCTGCACGCGCCCAGACCGCAGCCCGAACATCCAGAGAGCCACACCATGGCCAATGAAATCCGGCCCATCGGGCCTGCAGCCGCCACTGAAAAGATCCATTCGATGAGAGTCCGTGTTTGTCGTCTTTGGGCACTGCGCACCGTCATGCTATGCGCCAGTGGTGGCGCTGTTGCCGGGGCACAAGATGACGCCAAAGGCTTTGTCGAGGGCGCTGCACTCCATATGCAAAACCGCATGCTGCTTGAACAGCTCGACTACCAGAAAGGAAGCAGCTTTCGTGCGGCCAGCGGACAAAGAGGTCAGACACTGGCCCGAGAATCGGCTTACGGCCTGATGCTCAATTACGAATCGGGCTACACGCAGGGCGTTCTCGGCCTGGGGCTCGATGCACATGCCTATGGCGCCGTCAATCTGGGGACACAGGCCGAGCATGCACGGGCAACGCCTCGCTACGTGGCCAAGGATGGGCAAGAGATTGCGGATAGCTTCGGTCGTGCCGGCGCTGCACTGAAAGCCCGAATCTCTTCCACGGAACTGAAAGTGGGCGAGATGCGGACCAAGACACCGATCTTCAGTTCGTCCGATACCCGATTGCTGCCTGAAAGCAATCGGGGCTGGCAAGTCATCAGCAGAGACATCCCCACACTCACGCTGCAGGCCGGGCGATTTACCGGCTGGGCCGACCGCAATGCGCGCAAGAACGGTGCCGACCTGCTGGGCAACTATTCGGGCGTAACCAGCGGCTCCTTCAGCTTTGTAGGCGCAGCATGGGACACTCCCGTTCCACATCTGACGCTGAGCAGCTACTACGGACAATACGCGGATAACTGGAACACCGCGTACCTGGGAAGTTTTTACAAGCTTCCTCTGTCAGACAAGCGTGCGCTGTCGTTCAACCTGAACCTCTATCGCAGCACCGATACCGGCAGGGCCAGGTCTGGCGAGATTGACACCACCACCTGGAGCCTGATGAGCAGCTACGTCGCAGGCGCTCACAGATTCGGCCTCGGCTACCAGAAGGTCAACGGCAACAATCCGTTTGACTATGTGAACCGCGGCTCCATCTGGTTGGAGAACGCCATGCAGCTGTCCGACTTCAACGGCCCGCGCGAAGCGTCCTGGCAACTCAAATACGATGTGGACCTGGGTTCCATCGCCACCCCGGGGTTGAGCGCGGGCGTTGCCTACACCAGAGGCTCCGGAATCGACAATAGCCGCCTCAATGCCGTGTATGCCAGCTACCTCGGCTATTCGGGAACCCAGGGCAAGCACTGGGAACGCGACCTTCTGCTCAGATACACGGTGCAGCATGGGGCGGCGAAGCATCTGAATTTGCAGCTGCGCTACGGCGTGCATCGCACCAACAAGGCCCAAGGCGAGGCCAATATGAATCAGCTTCGACTGCAGGCGGAATTGCCGCTCAAGATCCTGTAGACCTGGACAAGTCCGGCAATCCAGCGATTCGTTGGGACTGCGTTTTCGGGCCAGCAAAAAGCCCCGGCACTGGGGCCGAGGCTTTGGAATTGGCGCCAGGGGTCAAGCCATCTTTCAGTGCTACAACCAGAACCCAGCGCTACGCATCTTGCCTTTGAAATGTGACAGCCAGATGGCAAAAGTCTCAACCCGTTAGCGGCAACCTGCACAAGCCGCCCTCTTGCAGGGCACCCACAATATTGATCGCCGCCGGCCTGACTCTGGCTGTCTGGCCTTCTGCCGCGTTCCCGTCTGTGGTCCTCTCTCTTGCCGGCCTGCATGCCTTGGTCTCGGCGTTCATGGCCGACTCTTTGGCCGCCGCTTCCTCAACCCTTAGTCCTCGACGTCAAAGGGTTATTTGTGAACGATTCTCAATTGCGTTTATGATTAATCCCATGGTGCAGCAAATCGCTGTACCGCCTCTTCATCGTGGGGCGCTGACAAGCAGGGGCTTGCAGCGTTTTAGCTAGCCAGCGGCCCTCTCCTATTAGCCAAGCCTTTTTTCCACGATCGAGCCTCTCAGCTCTGCAGCAAGCGCTGCTGCGGCCTTGCAGTCCTTGCATGACAACTTCCACCTGGATGCCAAGAGCGCTTTAACCTCCACACCATCACCCTGCGCAGCCTATCAGCCGCGCGATGCGCAAGGGCCGGCCACCCGGCGACCATCTCTGCCAGCACCGCGACTCATTACGATTTGCGCATAAAAGAGCAATGCTTTATAATATCTGCGTTGCTGCGCGGCACTTGCCCTGCGCAGCATCTCTCAGGCAGATCTCACGTTGCCCACGCTCGGCTACATACAGCCGGAGCATTCCCTGGCAAGAAGCATGAGCCACCCGCAAGCGGGCTGGCTTATTTGATCCCGACTCGTCAGAGCCGGATTCCTTCATTTTTCATTGGACGGCATGCCCTGCCCAGGGTTGGTGCCGCCCGTTGACTCGATATGCACACAGAACAAATCACAGAGCGTGTCGGCAACTACATTGTGACTGCCCTCACCCAAATGACTCACTCCGGCAAGGTTGCTGCAGCGGTTTCCATCCGTCGCGGAACCTATGACCGGATTTTCAGATTTATCCGCCAGTTCGACACCCCGGACATGGCCAGCAAATATGCACTCGCCGAAGGGCGCAGTATGGTGCTGGACAACCAGTTGAACTGACCTTTTTGTTGAAAGGAAATGTTTTGGCCAAAGAAGAATTGATTGAAATGCAAGGCAGAGTGGACGAAGTTTTGCCGGACGCCCGTTTTCGTGTAACGCTGGACAACGGCCACCAGCTGATTGCCTACTCCGGCGGCAAGATGCGCAAGCACCGCATTCGCGTGCTGGCAGGCGACAAGGTAACGCTGGAGATGTCTCCCTACGATCTGAACAAGGGTCGCCTGACCTTCCGTCACATCGAGCGCTCCAACAACAGCCATCCCGCGCCGCAGCAGCGCCGCCACTAAGCATCAGCAGTGGATCTGGTGGACGGCCCCCGACCACCAGCTTCGGCGCTGCGCAAGCGCCCGCTCAGCAGCATCGTGCCAACATCAGGGCTCTGGCACCGGAATTCGCTTGAGGCAGGCTCGCGCCACTTGGCGCCAGATGCTGCATCACCTCCGGAGTCGGCAGTCAGCCTTGACCGACATCCCTTAGGCATGCGGAAGCCGGAGCAGCAAGGCTGCAACCGGCCTCACCCCAACTATCCCTCCAAGAACTCTGCGCCCCATGGCATGGCTGCTACCGCCCTGCTGATGGTGCCGCACTGTCAGGCAGGCCATCATCGAACTGGCCTTGCAGGCATCCCGGCGCCGCGGCCCGGGAGGAATGCCTGGACCCGGAAGCCATGGCATTCACGGCTTCGTGTCTACCGTAGTCCACGTCAAAACAGCCCTCGAAGAAAAGCTACTTAATACATAGCTTCTTCCGCTTTCCAATTCTCCATTTCAGATGGAAAATAGTCTGAAATTCCTGTATTTATTGCGTAAGGCGCTCATATTTTTTATGAGCATGGAACAACAACCCACGCACAAGGCACAGCCACAGTGCGAATTGCGCTCATGAATTGATACAGTCTCCTCGGTGCATTGCGCTTATGCTCGCAGCGTTTTGAACACCGATGCAGCCATGGCTCCGGCCTTGGACTGCCCCATCCAGAATGAAGAAAACCCTTGCTCTCGTTTCCATCTGCCTGCCCATGGCGCTGATTGCCACACCTCTGACCAGCCTGGCACATGACCGCCATCATCACCATCACCACAAGCGCGAGCACAAGGAAGAGTACTGGGATGGCCAATGCAAGGTGGAGCGCAAGTGGAAGAGCAACGGCGAGTACAAGGAAAAGCGCAAGTGCAGGAGCCGTCCCGCGGCCTACCATGCACCCCAGCCCGTGTACATGGCCCCGCCCCAGCCGGTCTATGTCGCGCCGCAACCGCAAGGGCTGGTGATTGATTCGCGCATCGTGCTCCGGCCCTGAGCCGCTATCCGTCCAGCAGGCTGACGGCCTCTGCCGCAATCAGATCCCAGACCAGATGCGCGACGGGCGATAGTTCACGCTGCTGGCGCTTGACCAGCATGATGCTGCGCTGCACCCGGGGCACCAGGGGACGGCTGACCAGGACCGCACTGCCCGCCGCCGCGGCAGTGGCGGCCTGAGCAGCCCAGGCCGAAGGAATGGCGAGACGCGGCACCACGCTCAGACCCAGACCCTGCTGCACCATGCTGTAGATGGTGGTCGTATGCCCCACTTCCTGGACCACCGATGCCGCCGCGCCATGGGCCTGCAGCGCGGCATCGATCAGGCGGCGACTGCCCGATGCATGGTCCAGCAGCACCAGGGATTCGCCCGCCAGCCGTGCCCAGTTCACCTCTTTCTTGCGCGCCAGGTCATGCGAGGAAAGACAGACCAGACAAAAGGGCTCGGCCAGAATGCTCTGCGCATGCAGATCCTGTTTCTCGGAAGGGTCGATCACCACGCCAAAATCCACCTCGCCGCTGCGCACGCTGAGCAGCACATCGCTTTGAATGCGATCGAGCAACTGGATATTGACGCCCGGCGACTGCTGCCTGCCGCGTGCAATGCATTGCGGCATCAGGTGGGCGGAAAGCGTGGGACTGCTGGCCACCTTGACCCGGCCCTTGCGCTGTGTCGCCAGGCCCTGCACCTCCAGCAGACAGGCATCCAGATCCTCCAGCACGCGAGAGAGATTGCCCAGCAGCAGACGCCCGGCCTCGGTCAGCTCCACCTCACGCGTGGTGCGATGCAGCAGCAGCAAACCCATGGCTTGCTCCAGATCCGTCACATTGCGGCTGACGGCAGGCTGCGTCAAGGCCAGGGCGTCGGCGGCGCGGCTGAAACTGCTGCTTTGGGCCACTGCCACAAAGGCACGCAGTTGACGCAGACTGATATTCATATCGAAAAATTATAGGTCTATCGAATAAATCCATTTCTCTTTTAAATGGATTGCGTGTCCAATACGCAGCCATCGCGCACCGACCCGGTGCCTTGCATGGATGGCTTCAGCTCAAGAATATGTCTCGCCCCCGCTTTCTCCCCGATAACTTCACGCTGGCACTGATTGCCACCGTCATCCTCGCCAGCTTTCTGCCCGCATCGGGCCAGGTGGCTGAATATGTGGAACTTGTCACCACCGGCATCGTCAGCCTGCTGTTCTTTCTGCACGGCGCCAAGCTCTCGCGCCAGGCCATCTTGGCGGGCATAGGCCACTGGCGCCTGCATGTCTGGATCTTCATCGCCACCTTTGTGCTGTTCCCCGTGCTGGGGCTGGCACTGCGCCCGGTGCTTTCGCCCCTGGTCACCACCGAGATGTATATCGGCGTGCTGTTTCTCTGCACCCTGCCCGCCACCGTGCAATCGGCGATTGCCTTCACCTCCATGGCGCGCGGCAATGTGCCTGCGGCCGTGTGCAGCGCATCGGCCTCCACCTTGCTGGGCATTCTGGTCACGCCGATTCTGGTGAGTCTGGTCCTGCACAAGAATGCGGAAGGCGGCGATGCATTGCATGCCATTGGAAAGATTGCCATGACGCTGCTGCTGCCCTTTGTCATCGGCCATCTGATGCGCCCCGTGATCGGCGGCTTCCTGCAGCGTCGCGCTTCCATCATCAAGCTGGTGGACCAGGGCTCCATCCTGTTTGTGGTCTATGCCGCCTTCAGCGCCGCAGTCATCAGCGGCCTGTGGAAGCAGACGCCGATTCCCTCACTGCTGGGCTTGATCGTGCTGTGCTCCATCCTGCTGGCCGCCGTGCTCTTCATCACCACCTGGGGCGCACGTCGCCTGGGCTTCAGCAAGGAAGACGAGATCACGCTGGTCTTCTGCGGCTCCAAGAAAAGCATGGTCAGCGGTATTCCCATGGCCAATGTGCTCTTTCCTGCCGCATCCGTGGGCGCGATCGTGCTGCCGCTGATGCTGTTCCACCAGATCCAGCTCATGGTCTGTGCGGTGCTGGCGCAGCGCTATGCCAGGCGGGTCCAGATTGCCGATCAGACCACGACCCATTAGGATCCCATGACCCACCAAAAAGGGGCGCCTCATGCGCCCCTTTTTGGTGGGTTGGAGAATTCGCCGTTTCAGACGGCCAGCGTCAACGCGTTTTGCCGATGCAGCAGTTGCGCGGTCTCCGCATTGACGGAGTCGCTCACCATCACCTGGATTCCCAGTGCTGTCGCGGTCTCGGCGATGGCTTGCAGCAGATGCAGGGCACCCGGGCTCTGGGCGGCCTGCTCCGAGAACTCGCTGCCCAGCTTCACATAGCGCAGCGGCAAGGTGTGGAGCTTGGTCAGGCCCATGGGCTGCTGATCCAGACGGCGCAACCCCACGCCGACACCGGCCAATGCCATGGCCCGGCAGAATTCGGCCACCTCATCGGGATAGGCCGTCAGTCCATGCGCATCCAGCTCCAGACAGAGCAGGGACAGGCGATGCTCCCACTTCTGTGCACTCAGCTCTTCACGCAGACGGCCCAGGAAGTCGGGCTGGGCCAGCGAGGGCAAGGAGATTCGAATGACCAGCTCGCAATCGTTCTGCTCAAGCCACGCAGCCCCAAGGGCCACCGCTCGCAAATCGAACTCTGCCGACAGGCCCAGGCGCACGGCAACCGGCAGGAACAGAGAACCCATCAAGGTCTCGCCGGAAGCAGTGCGCAGCGAGAGCGACGCTTCGCCGCGCTCCTGCATCCCGTTGCTGCCCTTGAATTGCAGCGGCTGAACGGACAGGGAAAGCGCATCCTGCGCCTCCAGGGCCGCAATCAGCATCTGACGCCACAAGGTTTCTCCGGCCAGATCGGAAACCACCTCATCATCGCCGTAGGCCACATATTCCACTTCGGCCTGTCCCGAGCTCTCGGCACGCATCAGACCGTAGTCCAGCCGTGCAAGCACACCGGTTACCGAGCTCGATGCCGAGTAATCGGTCAGGGCAAAGCTCCAGCGGCACCACTGACCACTGCTCAGGGTCACACGCATGGACAACAGCACCTGACGGATCTGCTGCACCAGTGACATGGCCTGAGGCCCCGCCAGGGCCGGCATGAGCACCACAAAGTCCGAGCCATTGAGGCGGGCCAGCTGAGCCTTGCAGTCAGCATGACTCTTCAACACCTGATTGACCTGCTCACCCATCGCCGCGAGCCAGGCATCGGCGCTGGCTCGCGACATCTGGGCATTCAGGGCCAGCAGATCGCGCTGGCGAAACAGCATCACATGGCCATGCGCTGCCAGACCATCGGCACCGCTGAGCGCGCGACGCAGCTCGTTGACGAAATACTTGCGGTTAGGCAGCTGGGTGACCGGATCACGATTGACCTCGATCTCCAGCGATTCGATACGTGCCATTTGCTCCAGCGCCGTTGCCTGCACCCGCTCACGGGTATCCGCAATAGCGCTGAGCACCGGTACCAGCTCGGCCACTGCAGCCCTGGCAGGCTGCGCCGATTCCGCCTCATCCGGCTGGCGGCCAATCGCCTGAACCTGTGCCGAGATTTCCTGCTGCAAGACCTTGCGGAACCAACGAAACAGCAAGACGACAAAGAAAGCCCAGGCCAACCCGGCCAGCACAACCACTCCAGCCAGACGCACGCTGCTGCCCCAGAGCGCCTGGCTGGCATAGCTGTCGTCCACAACCAGCGTCAGCTGCCCGACCTGCTTCCAGCCATCGCTGATCACACGCTCGGCCTTGGGCGAGCGCAGCGGCAGCATCTCGACAAACCACCGCGGAGCAGCACTTTGCCTGGGCTTCGCTGCGGCGGCAGAACTCTCGGTCGTGCCGTTGTCGCGCCGGCGCTCGAACAAGGTCTCGCCCTGGGGCGAGGCCAGTCGAATCAGCTTGAACTGTCCGCCGTCGAACAAGGCCATCATCAGCAGCTCCTGAGTGACCGAGTCCTGATTGGCCGGCTGCGACAGTGACAAGGCCAGCGACGATGCCGCGTTCTCGCTTTCGGACTGCAACTGTCCATCCAGATACTGGCGCGCGGCACCAATGCTGAACGCCAGGGTGCCGATCAAGATGGCCACAATGGCCACCGTCACTCTGATCAAAAGTTGTTTCAACAACGACATCTTGCTGCCTTATCTGTGTCGACCATTCAATAGGGCTTCGCTGCCTGCACCGCGGAACATGGCATTCATGGCAAAAAACCTTCCTGCTTCATGCGCGCCAACAAATCGCGCCAACGCGTAATTCGATCCACTGACGTTGTCTGTGCACCCGCGACATAGACACCCTGGGCATTGAAGCTGAACACGGGAGTCAAGTCCTTGCGCTGGCTGGCCGGCATGATGTTGTCCAGCAAGCTGTCCAGCACCAGCGGCTCGGCAGCAGGTGTCTCGTAATAGCCCAGCACCATATGCGCAATGCTCTGCGTACTGCCCACGCCACCCAGGCGCGCGCGTACATAGATCAGGCGCAGTTTCTCTACCGCCACTCCCAGGCGCAGCAGCGAGAAATACTTGCCAATCACATAGTCCTCGCAGTCTCCCGCCCCCTTGCCCAGTGTTTCCAGCGGCGTGGCCCAATAGTCAGGCTGGGACCAGAGCATGCTGTCCTCCGATTGCAGCACCGCGCGGTTCCAGAACGTGTTGACGGTCGGCAGCTGCTGTTGCAACGGCCTGTCTTTCTGAGCCTGCAGCATCGCCAGCCACTGCCCCAGTCTCTGCACCCCGGCACTGCCATAGCGCGACTGCATGGTGCTCTGCAGCCGTTCGCTGTCGAAATCCAGCGCAACCGCTTCAAAGCCTTTTTGCAGCGCCCAGCCCCCGACAATCGCCGAGCCATACAAAAGCATGCCTCTGCGCGACAGACGCTGAGTTCTTTCCACGGGATGTGGAAACAGTAGGCTGGGCGAGGTGCTCAATCGAGTTGCAGGAAGAGCAAGCGTCCAAGACAGAATCTGCTTAGAACGCCTGTAGATATTGTGATAACCGCTATGAATCTTGATAGTTCCGAAAGAACACGACCAAGACTCGACGCTCACAAATGTAACCAATCATGCAAGCTCTGAAAACGACCTGGCGATCGCCACCGGGCAAGGCGGCAGAAGACTTGATAATTCAAGACTTCTGCCGGCCCTCTCCGGGGCCCTCTTATCAGCTGTGGTCGATCTTGAGCTTGCCCTGATCGATCAGCTCCTTGATCAAGGCATTCTGATCATGGCTCGCGCCCACCAGATCCACGCCCTCGACCAAGATCTTCTGGTTGAAGCCATTACCATTCGCATCGAGTGCGCCAGCCGTCGAAACCTTGATCACCGTATCGATGGTCTTGCCATCGGCTTCGGTACGGGTCTCAAGGTGCAGGAACTTGCTCAGATCACTCGAAGCCTCTTCGCCTTGCAGCAGATCGCCCAGATCAAGTGCGTCGTTACCCGAGGCACCGAAGTTCTTCACTACATCGGTGACTGGACGCGACACCGTACCCGCATCGCCCTGGTGCCAGATGAACAAGTCGTCTTCGGCAGTGCCCAGCAGCGAGTCGCCGGACGAGGTGCTGTGCACTTCATGGCTGCCGGTATCGCTAGCCATGCGGGAAGCAGCCAGTGTCGTGGCGCCCGGTCCGGTCGCGTCGATGCTAATGTCCAGGCTTGCCGTATCGGTATCGCCATCGGCCTGGGTCAGCTTGTAGTCGAAGTGTTCGACCTTGCCTGCTCCGGCTGCGCTCGCGGTCGGCGTGTAGGTGTATGAGCCGTCGGCCTTGATCAGCAACGTGCCGTAGCTGCCGTTGATTGTCGTACCGCCCGATGCCGCATTAACCCAGGTCGAACCGTTGAACACCGACAGCGTCGATGTCTCTCCCAGCGTACCCAGTGTGTCATTGGACGTGACCGAGCCAGCTACGGCCGTGCTGCTCCAGACGATGGTGTCCGGGTTGGGAACGTTGGCCGTGAAGTCATCGAACGTCACCGCAGCATCCATGCTGTTGCTATTTCCCTCATGCACGGTCAAGAGAATGCGATAGGTCGCGTCCGCTTCAAGTGCCGTCGTGGTGTAGGTGCCCGTTCCGGTAATGACGCCGGAGTTGGCTTGCCCGGACACAGCGGACCAAGTTACCCCGCCATCGGTGCTCTTGTAGAGCGTCCAGTTCACAGAATCACTGGAACTGCTCGCATTGCTGAAGCTGGTTACCTTGAACTGCAGCGTGGTCCCCGCCACGGTCGGGGTGTAGGTCGGTGTCACCGCCTTGGCATCACCGCTCGCCCGACCGTTATTGTCGGTCAGTACCAAGCCACCGCCGGTGGAGCTGCCATCCCATGTCGTGCCATTGACGGAACTGACCAGCCATTTGCCCTTGTCGCTGTTCAGCGTGTCCGTGCTCGACAACTCGGAGTTGCTCTTGTAGACGCGAGTGCTGCTTGAATTGTCAAGCTTCCACGCGTTGGCTTCACCACTGGTGAAAGTCGCCAGCGCAGTAATCGACGGTGCGGTAGCCACGCTCTTCGATGTCAATGTTGCGCTGTTCGTATCGTCGACTGCATCCGGCTTGCTGGTGAAGCTCGCGCTCCCGTCCGCCGTACTGCTGCCGTCGGCAACTACTGCAACGACCTTGATCTCATTGACCTGCACATTCTCAGGAACGGTCATATTCAGACCGGTGATGGTGACAGCCTTGGTAATGGGATCAATGCTCACCGAGTAACTGCCGTTGCTGACCAATGGCAAGGACCAGTGAGTCGCATCAATCTGGGTTCCAGCGGACAGCGTGACGCCCTTTGGTACTTCCACAGTCACCTTCGTGACCGCCTCGGAGTAGTCCACATCCTGAGGAGTAGCCGTGATCGTGAGCGGATAAGTCGTTGCCGTCGTGTAAGTTACCTTGTTGATCAGATAGTCATCATCCACACGCGGTGCGTCAAAGACGATCTGACTGATCGTGTTTCCTGCGGGCACACTCAGTTTGAACTGCGTATCCACCTTGTCGGTGCCGCCCTTGACGAATCCATAAAGACCGCTGGCCGCATTGACAGTGCCGTCTGCGTTGTATCCCAGAACAACGGGCTTTTTCGCCTCGTCAAACATTTGATAACGCGCCCACTCTCCCGAAGCCAACCAGGCAAACTGCACCGTGATGGCCGTCACAGGTACATTGAATTGAATAGCCAAAGATTCAGAACCTGACGAACTGCGTCCAATTTCAGTGGAATCGCCGGACGCGGCGCCAACCACACCAAAACCATCGTGATCCGTTCCGGTCACGACACTCACCGCCCCCTTCGAGCCATTGATGTTGTAAGCCGTCACGGTGTGGCCCGCATTTGAGCTGTTCACGCTGGTAGCAGTGATCGAAGTCGTAACCGGCGTCGATCCTGCACCCACATTCACCGTCACCAAGGGAGTATCCGCAACTGGCGTCACATCAATATCCAGCGTGCTGGTGACTCCTGTATTGGTGGTGTAGGTCACGGTCGGAACCTTGCCGCTCCAATCGCTGCTTGGCGTAAAGACATAACCGCCATTCGCAGCCAAAGAAATCGTTCCGACGACCTTGCCCGCATCCATCACGTTCACGGCACTAGCACCCACGCTGTAGGTCGAGCCGTTGACACTAAAGCTTGTAATGGCAAGAGCTCCACCCGAGACATAGCCCTCATCGTTGAGCAGCACATTCCCTGAAACAGCGTGATCCTCGGTCGTCGTGTTTTTATCAGGGAAAGCGTCGTTTACCCCGTTGATCTGGAAGGTGACATTGTTGCTGCGCTGGTCGCCGTCCTTGTCGGTAAGCGTATAGCCCATCGTCACGATGATGCTCTGACCGGTGGTCAGCGCCTGGGTGGCAGGCTTGCTGTTGTCCAGCTCGAACTTCCAGGTCCCGTCGGAGTTTTGCGTGAGCTTGCCATAGTCGCCGAGGTTGACCGTGGTGGCTCCCAGCTTGGCGCTGACGCTGCCCCAGCCGGTGGCTCCCGTGGTCGCCGCACCGTCGCCGCCAAAGCTATTGCTGTTGCCTGCTGCCGGTGCCACCGTGCCGCTCAGAGAAGTCTGCGCCGCATCTTCGGTCAGCGAGCCGGCATTGATGCTGGCCGCCACCGGGGTGTCGTCCACGATGGTGACCGTGACGGTGTTGGTGACGGTGTTGCCGTTGGCGTCCTTCGCGGTGTACGTGAAGCTATTGGTCTCTGCCTGGCCGGCCACGTCCGTGGTCGCCGAGGTCAGCGTGAAGGTGTAAGTGCCGTCCGCCTTGACCGTGTAGGTGCCGTTGGCCGTCGTGCCCGAGGCCGCCTGCGCCGTCCAGCCCGACTGAAGGCTCAGGCTGCCGCTGTAGACGTTGCCTTGCCCGGCGCTCGTGCCGCCGGCCAGGCCTGCTTCGGTGACCGATCCGCCCGTGGTGGTCACGGGGGTGCCGGTCACGTCGGCCACGTTGATCGTCAGGGTGGCGGTGCTCAGGTCACCGTCGCCGTCCTTGACGGTGTAGGTGAACACGTCTGCCTCGCCCTTGGTGACGGCATTGGGGTTGGAGGTGTAGCTGTAGCTTCCGTCCTTGTTCAGGCTCAGGGTGCCGTACTGGCCCACGATCGTGAAGCCGGTGGCGTTGGCTGTGCCCTGCACGCTGCTGCTGTTGCTCACGCCCACCACAGCGCCGCCCGCATTCCAGCCGTCGGCACCGGCCTTGTCGTTGGCCAGAACGCCTGCGGCGGCTGCCACGGTCAGGGTCGAGCCTTCGCTGACGTTGCCCGTGTCGGGCTTGGCTTCGGGAGCCGTGTCGGTGATGAGCACGACCAGGTTGTCGGACTTGCTCTGGTTGGCCGCATCGGTGACGGTGACCGTGAAGCTGTCCTTGACGGAGTCGTCGCCAGCGGT
>NZ_VOQU01000012.1:0-117881 GCF_008121565.1 Comamonas sp. Z3 | reverse complement strand
AACGGCCACGCGGGCTTTGCCGGGCCATTCGGGATGGGGCGTGTTGCGGCCGTAGCCAATCAGGTCGCGTGGGTAGGAGGCGGTGGAATCGTAAGTCATAGGGATACGGATGAAAGTGCCATCGACAAGTCGTTCGTTGGCAAATCGCGGTCGAAGGTCAGGCCTGCTTCCACGTGGTCCAGGTGCAGCTGCATCAGCTGCACCGCATGTTCGGCATCGCCCGCGGCCAGCGCGGTCACGATGTCGGCATGTTCTTCGTGCGAATGCTCGGCCGCCGATGCAGACTGGTACATCAGGGTGATCAATGCGCAGCGGGAAATCAGCTCGCCCAGCAGCTGTGCCAGCACCTCGTTGCCCATGAGCTCGGCCATGCGCACGTGGAAGTCGCCCAGCAGCTCGGTGCGCTGGCCCACGTCATTGGCTTCCATGGCCTTCTTCTCGGCAGCCACATGCTGCTTGAGGGCGCGAATCTTGGCGGCGCTGCTTTGCTTGACAAAGCTGCGCACCATCTCGGCCTCGAGCATGCGGCGCACGGCAAACACCTGGCGCGCCTCGTCCACCGAAGGCGTGGCCACAAAGGCGCCGCGGGCGGGCTCGAGCCGGATCAGACGGTTCTGCGAAAGCTGGAACAGGGCCTGGCGCACCAGGGTGCGGGAAACTCCAAAGTGGTCGGCCAACTTTTGCTCGGCCAGCTTGGTGCCGGGCATCAGGCGATGCTCGACGATGGCCTTGGTCAGGCTTTCGACAATGAAACTGGTGGTGGAAGTTTCCATAAATCCATCATAGCGGTTGAAGACAAGTTTTGTATACAGTTTCTGTTCACCAAACATGGTGTTTGTATCGATGTTCAGGCGCAGAAAGCTGTGCGCAAGCGCGCAAACCCAATGGGAGCAAGGGCTTGCAACATTGGTATTGCAAAGATCAGCAGTGTTGTGACTGGGGGCCCTCTGTAAGGGAAAAAAGCCCGAATGCACAATGCGCAGCTATGCAAGCACAGAATACATCCTCGCGCGCGCAGGCCGCGGCAACGCCTGTTCCCCAGCAAGACCCGGCTGGCTTTCTGCGTCATCTATATGACGTGGCGGTGCGCAATGCCCTGCCCATCGAGGGTCTGGCGCGCCATCTGCCCAAGCCGCCCAAGGGGCGCACACTGGTGCTGGGCGCAGGCAAGGCCGGCGGCTCCATGGCGCAGGCGCTGGAAGCTCTGTGGCCGCAGGATGCCCCGCTGTCGGGTCTGGTGGTGACGCGCTACGCACACATTCCCCCACGCCCCGAAGGGCTGGCCCAGCGCCTGGAGGTGGTGGAAGCCGCCCACCCGGTGCCGGACGCGGCGGGTCTGGCTGCGGCCGAGCGCATTCTGGCGCTGACCGAGGGGCTGACGGCCGACGATCTGGTGATCTGCCTCATCTCCGGCGGTGGCTCTTCCCTGCTGACGCTTCCCGCCGAAGGCATCGACCTGGCTGAGAAGCAGCGCATCAACAAGGCGCTGCTGGAGAGCGGCGCGGCGATTGGCGAGATGAACTGCGTGCGCAAGCACCTCTCGCGCATCAAGGGCGGCCGTCTGGCAGCCGCCTGCCATCCCGCCAAAGTGGTGACGCTGACCATCAGCGATGTGCCCGGCGACGATCCTTCGGTGATCGCCAGCGGACCGACGGTGCCGGACGCGTCGACCTGTGCCGATGCACTGGCCATCCTGGACCGCTACCAGATCGGCATTCCCGAGTCCGTGCGCGCTGCGCTGCAAGCCGGCGAGCTGGAGACGCCCAAGCCCGGTGATGCCCGCTTCGAAGGCCATGAGGTGCATCTGATCGCCACGCCGCAGCAGTCGCTGAAGGCCGCGGCGGCGGCTGCCCGCGCGGCCGGCATTGCCGTGCATGTGCTGTCTGACGAGATGGAGGGAGAGTCGCGCGAGGTGGGCAAGGTCCATGCAGCGCTGGCGCGTGCCGTGGCCAGGCATGACCAGCCTTTTGCCAAGCCCTGCGTGATTCTCTCGGGTGGCGAAACCACGGTGACCATCCGCCCGCGTCAACCCGGTGCGGCCAAGGGGCGCGGCGGGCGTGCCGGCGAGTTCTGCCTGGGTCTGGCCCAGGCCCTGCAGGGTCAGGAAAAGGTCTGGGCGCTGGCTGCGGATACCGACGGCATCGACGGTGTCGAGGACAATGCGGGAGCCCGTGTCTCGCCCTGCACGCTCAAGCGCGCGGCAGAGCTGGATCTGCGCATCAGCGATCACCTGGATCGCAACGATGCCTATGGCTATTTCTCGGCACTGGGCGATCTGGTGATCACCGGTCCGACGCATACCAATGTCAACGACTTCCGTGCCATCCTGGTGCTCTGATCCGCTGTATCGATAGCAGCTTGCGCCTGAACATCAAGGATTTCAGGCTGTATTGATGCTGAAGTTATTGACCAGAGGGCGGTAGGTGCTTTGTTTTTAATAGCGATATGCAGGGATTGATTCTTTTGCAGAATCAATATGCAATCACCCGCCCCGCGGCAGATCCTCCCACCAGGCATCGTCGAACTTGCCCTGAAGGAAGGCGATGAAGGACTGCACTTTCTGCGGCACCAGACGCGGCGAGGGGTAGACGGCGTGGATCTCCTGCTCGGGCAGGCGGCAGGTCTTGAGCACTTCCACCACGCGACCGTCCTTGAGCGAATCCTGGGCCACGTAGCGCGGCAGGGCCGCAATGCCCATGTGCGAGCGGGCCGCAGCCAGCAGGGCCGAGAGATTGTTGGAGCGCAGCCGCCCGGTAACGGGAATCGACACCGGCTCGCCGCTGGCATTGCGCAGGCGCCAGATATCGTTGCCCTGCACGCTGCTGTAGATCAGCGTGGAATGCTCCTTGAGGTCCGAGGGGCGGCGCGGCGTGCCGTGCTTGCGCAGATAGGTGTTGGAGGCCACCAGCACCCAGGGGTTGACGCCCAGCATGCGCGCGCCCAGCGAGGAGTCGGCCAGCTTGCCCAGGCGCAGTGCCACGTCGATGCCGTTGGCCACCAGATCGGTGTAGCGGTCCTCGAAGCTCAGATCGACCTGTACCTGCGGGTTGTGCTTCATGAAATCCATGGCTAGCGGAATGAGTACCCGGCGTCCGAAGGCCACCGAGCTGCCGATGCGCAGCTGACCCTGGACCTGGGTCTGGCGCACCTTGACCACGTTCTCCGCTTCGGCCACGTCGCTGACGATGATCTTGCACTTTTCGTAGTAAAGCGCGCCGGCTTCGGTCAGGCTCACGCCGCGCGTATTGCGGTTGAGCAGACGCACCTTGAGGCGAGCCTCCATGGCCGCGACCTGCTTGGTCACGGTGGGCTGGGTGGTGGCGAATTCCTGGGCGACCTTGGTGAAACTGCCGGTCTCCACCACGCGCACAAACATGTGCATCGCGTCGAGTCTGTCCATGGGTTCATCTCCTATTTATTCTTGGGTGGAATAAATTTTATGGTCTGCAACCGGCTTCCGGCAAGCAAGGGTCTTGACTAAAGTTCATTTCAGTTTGAAGGAGACCTCATGGCCAAAATGAAAGCAATCGAAGCCGCAGTCCGCGTGCTCGAAAAAGAAGGTGTTAGCGTTGCATTCGGCGTTCCCGGTGCCGCCATCAATCCGCTGTACGCAGCGCTGAAGGACCACGGTGGCATCGGCCACATCCTGGCCCGTCACGTCGAAGGCGCCAGCCACATGGCCGAAGGCTACACCCGTGCGGTGGCCGGCAACATCGGCGTGTGCATCGGCACCAGCGGCCCCGCCGGCACCGACATGATCACCGGTCTGTACTCGGCCAGCGCCGACTCCATTCCAATCCTGTGCATTACCGGCCAGGCACCTCGCTCGCGTCTGCACAAGGAAGACTTCCAGGCCGTGGACATCGCCTCCATCGCCAAGCCCGTGACCAAGTGGGCCACTACCGTGCTGGAACCTGCCCAGGTGCCACGTGCCTTCCAGCAGGCTTTCCACCTGATGCGCTCCGGTCGTCCCGGCCCCGTGCTGATCGATCTGCCCATCGACGTGCAACTGGCCGAGATCGAGTTCGACATCGACACCTACGAGCCCCTGCCTGCCTACAAGCCAGCTGCCTCGCGCAAGCAGGCCGAGAAGGCCATCGAGATGCTCAACGAATCCGAGCGTCCCTTGCTGGTCTCCGGCGGCGGTGTGATCAACGCCGATGCCTCCGATCTGATGGTCGAGCTGGCCGAGATCCTGAACGTGCCCGTGATCCCCACCTTGATGGGCTGGGGCACCATCCCCGACGATCACCCCCTGATGGTCGGCATGTGCGGTCTGCAGACCAGCCACCGCTACGGCAATGCCAACATGCTGGCTTCGGACTTCGTGTTCGGCATCGGCAACCGCTGGGCCAACCGTCACACCGGCTCGGTCGAGGTCTACACCAAGGGCCGCAAGTTCATCCACGTGGACATCGAGCCCACGCAGATCGGCCGCGTGTTCGCGCCTGACTACGGCATCGTCTCCGATGCCAAGGCGGCTCTGGAGCAATTCGTTGCCGTCGCCAAGGAGTGGAAGGCAGCCGGCAAGCTCAAGTGCCGCAAGGCCTGGGTGGCCGAGTGCCAGGGTCGCAAGAACAGCGTCGAGTATCTGCGCAAGACCAACTTCGACAACGTGCCGATGAAGCCCCAGCGCGTCTACCAGTGCATGAACAACACGCTGGACCGCGACACCACCTATGTGTCCACCATCGGTCTGTCGCAGATCGCCGGTGCCCAGTTCCTGCACGTGTACAAGCCCCGCAACTGGATCAACTGCGGCCAGGCCGGTCCTCTGGGCTGGACCACTCCCGCCGCTCTGGGCGTGCGCGTGGCCGATCCCCAGCGCAAGATCGTGGCGCTGTCCGGCGACTACGACTTCCAGTTCATGATCGAAGAGCTGGCCGTGGGGGCGCAGTTCAAGCTGCCCTATGTTCACGTGCTGGTGAACAACAGCTATCTGGGTCTGATCCGTCAGGCACAGCGCGCTTTCTCGATCGACTATTGCGTGCAATTGGCGTTCGACAATATCAACATGGATGAGGGTGATGCGACCCGCGGCTACGGTGTTGACCATGTTAAGGTCGTTGAAGGCCTGGGTTGCAAGGCCATCCGCGTTCATCGCGCCGAAGACTTTGCCCCCGCCATGCAGCAGGCCGAAGCCTGGATGGCCGAGCACAAGACCCCTGTGGTGATCGAGTGCATCCTGGAGCGTGTGACCAACATCTCCATGGGCGCCGAAATCGACAACGTGGTCGAGTTCGAAGACCTGGCGACCGAAAAGGCCGACGCGCCCAGCGCACTGGCTCTGCTGGACTGATAGGAAAACTCCCCCTGAGCGGCTGTGCCGCTCCCCCCTGCCTTTGCAGGAGGGGGACGACGCTTTCGCTGCGGGGCGGCGCGGCCGGCTCAGGCCCTTGCTTGGCGTCCGCCAGCCCCACCATTAACGATTACCGGAGACTTTTATCATGCCCCGTTTTGCAGCCAACCTGAGCATGTTGTTCACCGAGGTGCCTTTCCTCGAGCGTTTTGAGCGTGCCGCAAACGCAGGCTTTGAAGCCGTGGAGTTTCTCTTCCCCTACGCTCATACCGTGGAAGAGATCAAGGAGCGCCTGGACGCCACCGGCCTGAAGATTGTTCTGCACAACCTGCCCGCTGGCGACTGGGATGCGGGCGAGCGCGGCATTGCCTGCGACCCCAAGCGCGTGGACGAGTTCCGCGCCGGCGTGGTCAAGGCCGTGACCTATGCCCACGCCCTGGGTGTGCCCCAGCTCAACTGCCTGGCCGGCAAGGTTCCTGCCGGTGTCGACACTGCCGTGGTGCGCCGCACTTTCGTGGAAAACCTGCGCTTTGCTGCCGCCGCCCTGAGCGCTGCCAACATCCGCCTGCTCATCGAGCCCATCAACCCCTTCGACATCCCCGGCTTCTACCTGAACCGCACCGAGGATGCCCTGTCCATCCTGGACGAAGTGGGTGCGCCCAACGCCTTTGTGCAGTACGACATCTACCACGCCCAGCGCGTGGAAGGCGAGCTGGCTGCCACCATGCAAAAGCAGCTGGGCCGCATCGGTCACATCCAGCTGGCCGACAACCCCGGTCGCAACGAACCCGGCACCGGCGAGATCAACTACCCCTTCCTGTTCGCACACCTGGATCGCATCGGCTACGACGGCTGGATCGGCTGCGAATACAAGCCCGCCAACGGCACCGAGTCCGGCCTGGGCTGGCTGCAGAAGATCGGCGGCTGGAGCAAGGTCGCCGTGGCTGCCTGAATGGATGACAAGGCCTGTGGCGCCTGCTCGCAAAGCGCCACCAGCCCCCGAATTTGAGTATCAAGAAAACTGAGGAGTACAACCATGAACGCATCGTCTCTCAAGCTGGGCTTTATCGGTCTGGGCATCATGGGCGCGCCCATGTGCGGCCACCTGATTGCGGCCGGCCACCAGCTGTTCGTCAACACCGTGGGCAAGGTGCCTGCCAACATCGCCGAAACCAGCGCCACCCAGTGCACCACCGCTCGCGGCGTGGCCGAGCGTGCCGACATCATTTTCATCATGGTGCCCGACACTCCCGACGTGGAGAAGGTGCTGTTCGGTGAAGACGGCGTGGCAGCCGGTCTGAAGGGCAGCGCCGGCAAGATCGTGGTCGACATGTCCTCCATCTCGCCCGTGGCCACCAAGGACTTCGCCAAGCGCATCGAAGCCGCCGGCGCCCAGTACCTGGACGCTCCCGTCTCCGGCGGTGAAGTCGGTGCCAAGAACGGCACCCTGTCCATCATGGTCGGCGGCCCCGATGCGGCTTTCGAGCGCGTCAAGCCCCTGTTCGACAAGATGGGCAAGAACATCACCCTGGTGGGCGGCAACGGCGACGGCCAGACGGCCAAGGTGGCCAACCAGATCATCGTGGCGCTGAACATCGAAGCCGTGGCCGAAGCCCTGCTGTTCGCATCGCGCGCCGGTGCCGATCCAGCTCGCGTGCGTGAAGCCCTGCTGGGCGGCTTTGCCTCTTCCAAGATCCTGGAAGTGCATGCCGAACGCATGATCAAGCGCACCTTCGATCCCGGCTTCCGCATCGCCTTGCACCAGAAGGACCTGAACCTGGCCCTGTCCAGCGCACGTCAGCTGGGCGTGTCTCTGCCCAACACGGCACAGGCACAGGAACTGTTCAACAGCTGCGTGGCCCACGGCGGTGCAGCCTGGGATCATTCGGGCATGGTGCGTGCCCTGGAAATCCAGGCCAACTTCGAAATCGGTCAGAAGGCTGAATAAAGAGAGGTGGGGAGGGCGGCCACTGGCCACGCGTACGGCCAGCAGCCGCCTCAAGTGAAAGCCGCGCTCGGGGGAGCGCGGCTTTTTTGTTCGGCGTCAGAAC
The DNA here is from genome assembly GCF_008121565.1 of Comamonas sp. Z3. Taxonomy (NCBI): domain Bacteria; kingdom Pseudomonadati; phylum Pseudomonadota; class Betaproteobacteria; order Burkholderiales; family Comamonadaceae; genus Comamonas; species Comamonas sp. Z3. The sequence continues at coordinate 110,531 of NZ_VOQU01000012.1, read as the reverse complement.
CCCATGGTTTTTCCATCAGGATTGCGCGGGTCCGAGGCACCGCGCAGCAGGCCGTCACGGACCTCGATGGTCTGCGAGCGGCCCATGGATGCCTTCAGTGCCACCTTGTGGCCCCATTGCCTGAGCAGGGCCAGCGTATCTGGGCTGAAGCCTTTTTCAACGCGCAGCTCGTCAGGCGTCCACTGGTGATGAAAGCGCGGCGTGGACGCCGCCTCGGCCGGGTTCATGCCGAAGTCGATGTGATTGACGACCTGCTGCAGCACCGTGGTGATGATGCGCGCTCCGCCCGGACTGCCGGTGACGAGGACCGGCTTGCCGTCCTTGAGCACCAGGGTCGGCGTCATCGACGACAGCGGCCGCTTGCCGGCCTGCACGGCATTCGCATCGCCGCCCACCAGACCATAGGCATTGGCCACACCGGGCTTGGCCGAGAAATCGTCCATCTCGTTGTTGAGCAGAATGCCCGTGCCCCTGGCGACGATGCCGCTGCCGAAATTGGTGTTCAGCGTATAGGTCACGGCCACGGCATTGCCGGCCTTGTCCACCACGGAGTAATGGGTGGTCTGGTCGCTTTCATAGGCCTGGGGCCGGCCGGGCCGGATGTCCTGGCTGGGCCTGGCCTGCTGGGGCTTGATGCCCGCAGCCAGCTCGCCGGCATAGTTCTTGGAGATCAGTCCCTTGAGCGGAATCTTCACGAAGTCCGGGTCGCCCAGGTATTCCGAGCGGTCGGCATAGGCGAGCTTCATGGCCTCGGTCATGTAGTGCATGCTTTGCGCACTGTTGGCGCCCCATTGATTCATGGGCCAGCGCTCCATCATGTTCAGAATCTGAATCAGATGCGCGCCGCCCGAGGAGGGCGGAGGCATGGTCACGATCTGGTAGCCACGGTAGCTGCCGCGCACGGGTTCGCGCTCGGCCACCTTGTAATCGCGCAGGTCCTGCAGAGTGATGGCATTGGCATGCGGTGCCATTTCAGCAGCGATCTTCTGCGCGATCGCTCCCTGATAGAAAGCCTTGGCGCCTTGCTGGCTGATCAGGCGCAGGGACTGCGCCAGATCCTTTTGCACCAGCCGCTCGCCGGTTTGCAGCGGCGCGCCGTTCTTCCAGAAAACGGCCTGGGTGGCCGGCCAGCGGCCCATCTGCTTTTTTTCCTGCTCCAGGGTCTTGGCCAGGGTTACGCTGACGGGATAGCCCTTGTCCGCCAGCGCAATCGCCGGCGCCATGACCCTGGCCAGCGGCATGCTGCCCCAGCGCGAGAGCGCGTGCGTCATGCCCGCCACGGTGCCGGGCACGCCCACGGCGTAGTGGGTGTGGAGCGATTTCCCGTCTATGACCTTGCCATCGGCATCCAGGTACATGGTGCGTGACGCGCCCCTTGGGGCCACCTCGCGGAAGTCCAACGCAATGTCCTTGCCGCTCCGCGTATCGTGCACCATCATGAAGCCGCCGCCGCCGATATTGCCGGCATTGGGCAGGGCCACAGCCAGGGCAAAGCCCACGGCCACGGCGGCATCGACGGCATTGCCGCCCGCTTTGAGAATATCCACGCCGATCTGCGTGGCCAGTTCCTGCTCCGAGGCCACCATGCCGTTCTTGGCGATGACGGGGTGAAAGACATCCAGCTCGAAGTCGTAGGCGGCAGCGGCAGCCTGGGCGGCGGCAGTCTGGGTGACGGCTGGCGCGGCGGCCTGGGCCTTGGCATCGTTGCCGCTGGCCTGAGCCGTGCCGTCCTTGCGCGCGGGCTCCGGCGCTGCGGTGCTGCTGCAGGCGCTCAGGCCGGTCAGAGCGATGAGCAGGCTGGCTGCCAGGGCGGTGGTGCGCAATTGCATGCGTTGTCTCCTGTTCGCTTGATGAGTCGGACCAGTGTATAGAGGCTGGAAAGGAAGCCAACCGGGCAGACCTGGCTATGTGCCTGAAAGTCAAGGCAGAAAAGCCTTTGATGGAGTACAGAAACTGTATACACTTTGGAAATCAAAGCGCAGCGCTCGCACGCGGGCAGACTTTGTGATGGCATAGATGTTTTAGGACTTACGCAAACAAGAATGCAACAACGGCCTGCCTTCTGAGGCAGACGTCCTGCCTGAACTCGTTTTTTGCGCAAGTCGTGTGTTTGATACAACCAAGGGCAGTGGCAAACTGCCTGTGAGGAGATTTCCATGGGCCTGAGCACCCACGTTCTCGACACCATGAATGGCTGCCCCGCCGCAGGCATGGCCGTCGAGCTGTTTTCCACCGAAGGCGACAAGGCCACGTTGATCAAGAGCCTGGTGCTCAATCACGACGGCCGTACCGATGCGCCGCTGTTCGACAACAACACGCTCAAGGTCGGCACTTATCGCCTGACCTTTGACGTTGCGGCCTACTTCAAGGCCCGTGGCGTGCAGCTGCCGGAACCCAGCTTTCTGAACAAGGTGAGCCTGGACTTCGGCGTGGCCAATGTGGAGCAGCACTACCATGTGCCTCTGCTGGTCAGTCCCTGGAGCTACTCCACCTATCGCGGCTCCTGAGCGGGACGTAAGTTTCTCGAAGCGGGAGATATATCAAAAACAAGAGCGGCTTGCGCACGTCATTTAAAGGTTTCAGCATGAAAAGGCATTGAAACCAATAGATGACAGGCGCAAGCCGCTCCTGTTTTTAATGACTTATTTGCCTTTGGAATAGGCCATGGCCACCACCAGGGCGCTTACGAAGTAAAAGGCCTGCAACTCCAGCGCCCAGCCGCCGGTGTTGTTGAGCATCAGAATCTGCCGGGTGTGCATCAGCGCAAATGCCACCACCATATTCACCGCAATCACCAGGGCGGCCGGCACCACCCACAGGCCCACCAGCAGCAGCAAGGGGGCGACCACTTCGCCCAGATAGACCGCATAGGCCAGAAAGCCCGGAGCGCCCAGGCTCTCGATCTTGGCCTCGATGCTGCCGATGCCATAGCGAATCTTGGCCCAGCCGTGCAGCAGCATGAGCAAGGCCAGCGTGACACGCAGCACAACCAGCGCTGCCTTGGGGTGGTGAAAATAATTCCAGAACTTCATGAACTTCCTGTCGTCCGAGCTATGGCTACATCAACAATGCTAGCGCCTATTTCAGTGTTCTCGCTTGATCGCGCTTAGATCAGGCCCGTTCTTGGCGCATGTCCTTGTTGTAGGTATTTTTCGACACCTGCGCTTGTCTTCTGTAGGCCAATGGCGCAAGCTGTAACTGCCGGGTTTTATCGGCAAGGCTGCCGACTAGCATCGAGCCAACCCTGCATCTGACAGCTTTGCATCGGGGGGATGTGCAAAAGCGAACCAATGTCGGACCGCAGGACCTTCTGCCTCTGAAATGTGTCTACACATTCATCCCATGAAAGGATATAGGTATGCGTCAAATTTCTCTGCGTTCTGTTGCGATGGCTGCCGCACTGGCTGCCGGTGCCATGACCATGACGGCCTGCACCACGACCAAGCCTGAAACCGCAGCGGCGCCCCGTGCTGATGCCACGACGATCAATACGCGTGCCAATGCAGCACTGGAGCGTCTGTACCAGACCGCACCAGGATCCAAGGAAATGGTGCAACGCGCCAAGGGGGTGCTGATCTTCCCGTCGGTGATTGGCGGCAGCTTTGTGGTGGGGGTCGAGCATGGCCGTGGCGTGCTGCGCGTGGGCGGCCAGAACCGTGGCTTCTACAGCACCACGGCGGCTTCCATCGGCTGGCAGGCCGGCGGCCAGTCCAAGGCCGTGATCTATGTGTTCAACACACAGGAAGCGCTGGACAAGTTCCTGCGTAGTGACGGCTGGTCCGTGGGCGCCGATGCCACCGTGGCCGCCGGCAGGATCGGCGCCAACGGCAGCGTTGACACCACGACCGCCCAGGCTCCCGTCACCAGCTATGTGCTGACCAATGCGGGCCTGGAGGCTGGCGTGTCGCTGCAGGGCACCAAGATCACCAAGGTGGTCGAATAAGCCTTGCCGGCTTGTTGCCACAAACAACCGGCCTCGGCCGGTTTTTTGTTGTCCGCAGCCGAAGGCATGCGTTGCATGCGCGCCGGGCCCGGGAGTTGTGCGGCCAGCGCGCAGGCAGTGCCCCGCAGCCTGCCGGCTCACTGCGCAAACGCGATTTCGATGCAGGTTCCCCTGCCTCGCGGATGGTCGAGAATCCTCAGCACCGCACCATGCCTTGCAGCGATTTCCTTGACGATGGGCAGCCCCAGACCGCAGCCATCGCCGCTACCGTCCTGGCCGCGATAGAAGCGCTCCAGCACCAGCGGCCTTTCCTGGGCGGGAATGCCCGGTCCGTCGTCGTCCACGGCCAGCAGGACGGGAGATGACTGCAGGCTCAGGGTCACCCTGCCGCCTGATTGGCCATAGCGGATGGCGTTGTCCACCAGATTGCCGATCAGCTCGCGCAGCAGCACTGCCGAGCCCGGCACCCAGACGCCGGCGTCCGGGCCGTCGTAGCCCAGGTCCATGTGGCGGGCAATGGCCGCATCGGCCCAGCGTTCGAGCTCCTCACGCGCCAGCTCGGCCAGATCCACCGGCGTCATCGGCATGGATTGCTCCGATCGCGCCAGCGTCAGCAACTGGTGGGTGAGGTGGCGCGCGCGCCTCACGGCGGTGAGGATATGCGTGAACGCTTCGGCCCGCCGGGCTTCGTCGGGCTCGCGCACCGCCCGCTCCGTCTGTACCTGCAAGGTCGTGAGCGGCGTGCGCAATTGATGGGCGGCGTTGGCGATGAAGCGCTGCTGCACATCCTGCGAGTTCGCCACTCTTGCGATCAACTGATCCAGGGCGTTCAGCAGGGGCTCGAGCTCCGTCGGCACTCCCTCTGCCTTGTCCAGTGGTGCCAGCTTCTCGGGTTCGTAGCGATCCAGATTGCGCGTGAGCCTATCAATGACCTTGAGGCCGGAATCCACGGCAAGCCACACCACGACACCTGCCAGCATCAGCACCAGCGCCAGCAGTGGCACGGCGTAACGCAGGATTTCCTCGATGATGGAATCGTGCTTGCGCCGGGTCTGTGCCACCTGGATGAGGAACTCGTCGTTGGGATATTGCAGGCGCACCGCCACGATGCGAACCTGGCGCGGGCCGATTCTGCCGTCGTAGAAATAAGGCGTGTTCAGTGCCAGGCCGCTAGGCGGCAGCGGGAAGTCGGCGTTGTGCAGCATGACGCCATGCTTGAGCGAGCGCACTTCTTCCGAGATTTCATCGATGCTGTCGAACTCGAACATCTCCTTGGCCGCCTTTGGCAGGTCGAGTATGGAGCGCTCGCCGTCATGCGTGATCTGCTGGGCCAGCGTCATGGCGGCGTCGTAGAGCCAGCGGTCGTAGACGACGGAGGCGATATGCCTGGCCAGCCAGATGGTGCCCAGTGCGCCAAAGATCAGGGTCAGGGACAAGGGCCCGAACAGGCGCACCAGCAGGCGTCGGCGCAGGCTGAAGCGGGTCGACTTATTCATGGGTCTGAGGGCGGGGCTGCTGTTCCAGGCGGTAGCCCAATCCGCGCAGCATGCGAATGCCGACACCGGCGCCGGCGTCCTCCAGCTTGCGCCGCAGGCGGCTCACGAAGACCTCGATGGAGGAGGGATTGATGTCGCTGGCCCAGGTGTAGAGCGACTCGATGATCTGCTGCTTGCTGATGATGCGGCCCTGGCGCCTGAGCAGCAGCTCCAGCACCGCCATCTCGCGCGCCGTGAGCATCAGTTCATGGTCGTGCACGGTGGCGATGCGTGCCGCCGGGTCCAGCATCAGGTCTCCAAACCCCAGCGTGAGGCTGGCGCCGCTGGACGATCCGCGCCGCAGCAGCGCGCGAATGCGCGCTTCCAGCTCACCCAGCGCAAAGGGTTTGGGAAGATAGTCGTCGCCGCCCGCGTCCAGGCCGGAGATGCGATCTTGCAGATCGTATCTGGCCGTGAGGATGATCACGGGCGCCGCGACCCCCTGTCTGCGCAGACGGCGCAGCACGCTGAGGCCGTCCTCATCCGGCAGTCCAAGGTCGAGGATCAGCAATTCATAGGCCGTGGTTTTGCAGGCCTCTGTGGCAGCGTGGCCGGTGTGCACCGCGTCCACCGCGTAATTGGATTGCGCAAGGCTGTGCACCAGGCCATTGGCCAGTTCCAGGTCGTCCTCGATCAAAAGCAGGCGCATGGCAAGTCATCCGGAAAGGTTCAAGAAAGCTTGGGGAAGGGCTGGATCAAGCTTCGATTGCTAGAGTCAAAAAGTCTTCCGCGATTGTCACATCGGAGAGCGAAAACAACCAATGCGGATGGTGATCGAGCATGGCGCCTCGATGGGAGCACGGCCCGTGGATTCCATGGCGTTGCTGCTTTGCGCAGACGCCTGCGCCGCGCTTGATCGGCGGTGTTTTGCTTCGAAGTCACGCCGGCTCACGGGCTGCAGAACACCGTCTGTCCTGACAGGGTCGGCCCTGTTGGGGGACTCTCCCGGCAGCTGCCGATCATAAGTGGGATGCAGAGTTGGCAATGGTGCCGGCCCTGTCGTAAGAAACTTTTTGTCCCAGGCCTGCGGCACTGGGAAGGAGCACTTGCAGAGTGAGCCCCATAGTATTCAGAACGAGCAGCGACCTGCGACTCCTCGCCTTGCCGGTCTGGGCGGTGCTGCTGACAGGCTGCGCGGTCGGCCCCGATTTCCAGCGGCCGCCACCGCCCGCCAATGCGGCGTTCACCCGCGAAGCATTCCCGGCCGCCACCGTCGCTGCGCCCGGAAGCACCGGGCAGGCGCAGCAGTTTCTGGCAGGAGTCGATGTGCCGGATCGCTGGTGGACGCACTTCCAGTCGCCCGAGCTCGATGCCCTGGTGCAGGAGGCGCTCAAGGCCAACCCGACCGTGGCGGCGGCGCAGGCCGCGCTGCGCCAGGCTCAGGCCATGGTGAAGGCGCAGCGCGGTGCATACCTGCCCAGGGTGCAGGCCGGATATACGCCGAGTCGCCAGAAGGACGCCGGCGAGTCGCCCTTCACTCTGCACACGGCGCAGGTGTCGGTCGGCTTCACGCCCGATGTTTTTGGCGGCAACCGGCGCGCGGTCGAAGCACTGCGTGCCTCGGCCGAGGCACAGCGCTTTCAGCTCGAAGCCACCTATCTGACGCTGGCTGCGAATGTGGTGACGACGGCTGTCGAGCAGGCGTCGGTGCGCGATCAGATTGCCGCGACCCGGGCCATTGTGCTCGCCAATACAAGGGCGCTGGAGATTCTGCGGCGCCAGCTGGCAGTGGGTCAGGTGGCCGGGCTGGATGTCGCCCTGGTGGAAGCTGCCTTGGCACAGAGCGAGCAGCAACTGCCAGAGCTCGAGAAGCAGCTGGAGCAATCGCGCAACGCCCTGGCTGCGTTGATCGGCCGCTTGCCGGCCGAGGCGCCCGAGCACCAGTTCAGCATCGATTCGCTGAAGCTGCCTCAGGAGCTGCCGCTGAGTCTGCCTTCCCAACTGGTGGAGCAGCGTCCCGATGTGCGCGTGGCGGCGGCCGAGCTGCAGGCAGCCAGTGCGCAGATCGGTGTCGCCACGGCCAATATGCTGCCGCAGTTCTCGCTCACGGCTGCACGTGGCGGAGCGGCCGGCGCGTTCGGCCAGATGTTTGCGACAGGCAATCCGTTCTGGAGCATCGTTGCCGAGATGAGCCAGACGCTGTTTGCGGGCGGCACGCTGATGTATGAGCGCAAGGCTGCTCAAGCAGCCTTCGACCAGTCTGCGGCGCTCTACAAGGAGGCGGTGATCGCCGCATTCCAGGATGTGTCCAACACGCTGTATGCCTTGAAGTCGGACGCCGAAGCGCTGAATGCGGCCGTGCGCACCGAGCGTGCCACGCAGCGTGCGCTGATGCTGGTGCAAAAGCAGCTCGCCGCCGGCGAGGTGGACGCGCTGGCCCTGACGGCAAGCCAGCAGGCTTACCAGGAAGCGGTGATCGCGCGTGTACAGGCCCAGGCAGCTCGGCTGGTCGATACCGCTGCGCTCTTCCAGGCGCTGGGCGGCGGCTGGTGGAACCAGGCCAGGGCCGACACGGTGGCATCCAAGGATTAGCACCGGCACAACGACAGGACGCGGCACGACAGCCAAGCCTCCCGGCCTCTCTTTGCCGGATGGCTGCCGTGCGGCGGATGAGAACCGATATTTCTGGAACTAGCGACTGATATGGACAAGCATCACCACAACCCTGTTTTGCGCTTATCTCCCAAAGCCACCGTTCTGGTCATCCTGGCATCCTGCGTGGTGCTGGGCGGCGGGGTGCTGCTGTGGCAGGGGGGAGGCAAGCGCATGCCTGCCGCGGCGGCCGCGACGCAGGCCTCTGCAGCCAAGACGCGTCAGCATCTGTTCCATCCCAGCGAAAAGCAGCGTGCAGCCTTCACCGTGCAGCAGGTGCAGAGTCGGCCGTTCCATGCCGAGGTGGTGACTGAAGGCAAGATCGCCCTGGACGAAAACCGCCTCACCCGCATTTATTCGCCATTTGGCGGACGCGTGACCGAGCTGCTGGTCAATTCCGGGGACAAGGTGCAGCGCGGGCAGAAGCTGCTATCGGTGGAAGCCTCGGACTCCATCGAGACGCAAAAAGACTTTATCGCCGCCCTGGGCGACCACCGCAAGGCCAAGTCCCAGCTCGAGCTGAGCGCTGCGGTGGAAGCCCGGCTCAATGCCCTGCACAAGGACGAAGCCGCCTCGAAAAAGGACTGGGATGAGGCGCGCGCAGCCCTGCTGGCGGCGCAAAGCGACCTGCGTTCGGCCGAGATTGCGCTGCAGGCCGTGCGCAGCCGTCTGAAGCTGCTGGGCAAGACGCCGGCCGAGATCCAGAAGTTCGAGAACAGCGGTGTCATCTCATCGGATGCCCCGGTGTACTCCCCCATCGCCGGCGTGGTGTTGCAGCGCAATGTGGGCCCGGGCCAGTTCGTGGACGGCGGCTCGGGCGATGGCGAGGCGCCGCTGCTGATCGGCGACATCTCCAAGATCTGGTTGCTGGCCTATGTGCGCGAAAGCGATGCCGCAGCCGTTCGCCTGCAGCAGCCCGTGGACTTCACGGTGCTGACGCTGCCCGGGCAGACCTTCAATGCCAAGGTCAGCTACGTGGGCTCTGCGCTGGACGGAGACAGCCGCCGCCTGCTCGTGCGCGCCGTGGTGGACAACCGCGACGGCCTGCTCAAGCCCGAAATGTTCGCGCAGGTGCGCATCCTGACCGGAGAAACCGCGCCCAGCCTGGCCGTGCCGCGCGAGGCCGTGATCCACGAGGGCGATGCCACCCGTGTCTGGATCATGAACGCCGACGGCAGCGCCGAGCTGCGCAGCTTCAAGGCCGGTCTGGTCAATGGAGACTGGATGCAGGTGCTCGATGGGCTTCAGCCCGACAACCAGGTCATCACCGCGGGCAGCCTGTTCATCGACCGCGCAGCCGCCCTGGCTTCTGCAAGAGACAACAAGTAAGCCATGATCCACGCACTCATCAAATCGGTCCTGCAGTTGCGGGGTCTGGTCATCGCCATGTTCCTGGTGTTGCTGGGAGTGGGCGTGATTGCCTTCACCAATCTCAACATCGAGGCCTACCCGGACCCTGTGCCGCCTGCCGTGCAGGTCATTACGCAGAACGAAGGCCAGTCGGCCGAGGATATCGAGCGCTATATCACCATTCCGGTCGAGACCGGGCTGACCACGGCCCAGCATTTGAGCGCCATCCGCTCGATCTCGCTGTTCGGCCTGTCCGACGTGCGTCTGCAGTTCACCTATGACCTGACCTACGAGGAAGCACTGCAGAAAGTGCTGAACCTGCTGGCCCAGCTGCCGCCGCTGCAAAACGGCGTGCAGCCCGAAATCTCGCCCTGGAGCCCGATTGGCGAGGTGTACCGCTATCAGCTCGTGGGTCCTCCCGGCTACAGCGTGCTCGATCTGCGCACGCTGCAGGACTGGGTGGTCGAGCGGCGTTTTCGCGCCGTGCCCGGTGTGCTGGACGTGTCGAGCTGGGGCGGCAAGACCAAGGTTTTCGAAGTCCAGGTCGACACCAGCAAGCTGGCGGCCTTCGGCCTGACGATGCCGGAGCTGGTGGAAAAGCTCAATGACAGCAATGTCAACGTGGGAGGCCAGACCGTCAACGTGGGCCAGCAGTCGGCCGTGGTGCGCGGCGTGGGCCTGATCCAGCATATCGACGACATCCGCAACACGCTGCTCACGCAGTCGAACGGCAATCCGGTGCGGGTGAGCGACATCGGCGAGGTCAAGGTCAGCCAGCTTCCGCGTCTCGGTATTGCAGGGCGTGACGACAACGACGACATCGTGCAAGGCACGGTGCTGATGCGCCGCGGCGAGAAAAGCACGCCGGTCATGGCTCGCGTGAAAGCCGAGGTGGATCGCATCAATGCGTCCGACCTGCTGCCGCCAGGCGTGCGCATCGAGCGCATCTACGACCGCAGCGAGCTGATCGCAATCACCACCAAGACGGTGCTGTTCAACATCCTGTTCGGTGTGCTGCTGGTGTTCGGCGTGCAGTGGTTGTTCCTGGGCGATCTGCGCAGTGCCGTGGTGGTCGCGTCGGCCATTCCGTTCGCCTTCTTCTTTGCCATCGCAATCATGGTGCTCAGAGGCGAGTCGGCCAATCTGCTGTCGCTGGGGGCGATCGACTTCGGGTTGATCATCGATGCCACGGTGATCATCGTGGAGAACATCTTCCGGCATCTATCGGGCCATGCGAACAACGGCGAGCATGGAGACTCGCAGGCACCGCTGGCGCCCGTGCCCGCCGGCTTTACCGGCAAGCTGGCTGCTATCTACCGCGCCTCGACCGAGGTAAGCAAGCCCATCATGTTCGCAGCCATCATCATCCTGGCCGGCTTCCTGCCCTTGTTCACGCTCAGCGGCGTGGAAGGCCATATCTTCGGGCCCATGGCGCAAACCTATGCCTATGCACTGGCCGGCGGCCTGATCGCCACCTTCACGGTGGCTCCGGCGCTGAGCGCATTGCTGCTGTCGGAGAACGCCGAGCACCGCGAAACCTGGTTTGTGCGCAAGCTGCGCTGCATCTACCTTCCGGCGCTGCGCGCTGCCATGGCGAACAAGTTCACCACGGTGGCCGGGGCTGCCGTGCTGGTGCTGGCCTCGCTGATCGGTATCCGTGGGCTGGGTCTGGAATTTCTGCCGACGCTGGAGGAGGGCAATCTGTGGGTGCGTGCCACCATGCCGTCTTCGATTTCGCTGGAGGCCGGCAATGACACGGTGAACCGTATCCGCCGCATGATCTCGGCGCTTCCCGAGGTCGACACCGTAGTCTCGCAACAAGGCCGCACCGATGACGGCACGGACTCCAACGGCTTCTTCAACGCTGAGTTCAATGTGCCCTTGCTGGCCCGGGCGCACTGGCGTCCCGGCATGGACAAGCCGCGCCTGATCCGCGAACTGGGGGTGCAGCTGGAGGAGGAGTTCCCCGGCGTGGAGTTCAATTTCTCCCAGTACCTGCAGGACAACGTGGCCGAGTCGATATCGGGCGTGAAGGGCGAGAACACGGTCAAGGTGTTCGGCTACGACCTGGATCAGCTCAAGGCGACTTCGGAGCAGATCAAGGAGGTGATGAGCGAGGTTCCGGGGATCACTGACCTGAGTGTGTATACGCTGCTCGGCCAGCCCACGCTCAATATCCAGGTGGACCGGCTGGCAGCGGGCCGCCATGGCCTGAGCACCGGGGACGTCAATACCGCAATCGAGGCGGCCATAGGCGGCACTGAAGCGGGCAATCTGTTCGAGCGAGGCAGCGACCGCTTCTTCCCGATCCGGGTGCGACTGGCGGCCGAGTACCGCAACGACATCGAGGCCATCAAGCGCCTGACCGTGGGCGCCAAGGACGAAGAGTCCGGCCGTGTGCATCAGATCCCTCTGAGCGAGATCGCCAAGGTGGAACTGGTCTCGGGTCCGGCCTTCATCTACCGCGAAGGCCAGCAGCGCTACATTCCCATCAAGTTCAGCGTGCGCGACCGCGACCTGGGCGGTGCCATCCACGAGGCGCAGGAGCGCATCGCCAAGCTGAAGCTGCCACCGGGCTATCGGCTGGAATGGGCCGGCCAGTTCGGCAATCTGCAGGACGCCATCGATCGTCTGACCGTGATCGTGCCGGTGACGCTGGTCCTGATTGCGCTGCTGCTGTATGCCACTTTCGCCTCGTTCACGGACACGATGCTGGGCCTGAGCGTGATACCCATGGCCATGGTGGGCGGTGTGTTTGCGCTGTTCGTCACGGGCACGCCCTTCAGTGTCTCGGCGGCGATTGGCTTCATCGCGCTCTTTGGTATCGCGGTGATGGAAGGCATCATCCTGCTGTCGTACTTCAACCAGCTGATGGCGCGCGGGCGGGAACGCTCGGCTGCGGTGCTCGAGGCCTGCGAGGTGCGCTTCCGTCCCGTGATGATGACCTGCCTGGCGGCCGCCGTGGGGCTGCTTCCGGCAGCCTTCTCGACGGCCATCGGTTCCCAGGTACAGCGCCCGCTGGCACTGGTGGTGGTCGGTGGCATCAGCATGGCGCCGCTGCTGGTGCTGATCGTCTTCCCGGTACTTATCTCGCTGTTCTCGCGCCGGGACCGCAGCGCTGCGATGGCCGGGTGATTCTTGGCGTCCTGAACCAGGAGAGCAGCCGGCGCAGCGCCGGCACTTCGGCCCGCTGTTTGAGCGGGCCGCTTGATATGTGGGGTTACTCGCCCAGCTGACCTTCGGTCAAGGTGTCGAGCTGGAAACGTCCCGACTTGTCCCACAGCCAGGTGTCGGTATAGGTCACGCTGCGACCCGGCGCAGGAAAGGGCGCGGCGGAGCGCACGGCCCGCTCGATTTCGGCCACCACTTCGGGAGCGTGACTGGGCTTGCGCATCCAGTGCAGGTTTTTCACACGGCCCTGGCCGTCGAGCTGGACCTGCAACACGCCGATTGCATACAGCATGGGCGGCAGCATGCCCTTGTAGATGCGGCCCGAGTTGCGCTCGTACAGATGCTGGGCGGCCTGCTTGCGATAGCTTGGACTGGCCTTGTCGGCAGGCGTCGTGCCTATGGACGGGCTTTGAGGCGCGATCTGACAGGCGGTCAGCACGGCGGCAACGGCAGCCATCATCCCGGTCCGCAGCCAGTTCAGGGGACGGCGGACTGGTTTGGCGGGGGAGGGGTCGTGGGTTTCGGACATGACGCCAAGCGTAGCCGTAAATGGGTGGGGGTCGCAGCCTCAGGGCTGAATTCCGATGCCGCCCCATGAAAAATCTGCAACCACTCGTCAGACAGGGCCTGGATATGCATCCGATTAAGGTGCTCATACGCTTGTTTGTCTATTGCGGACCGGAAAATGCATGAATATCGGTCATCAAAGCAATCGGCGTTCAGTCATGTGGAGCGAAACACAGCAAGGAATCTTGAACCGTCTGGCGCAGCAGCCGCTGTGCCGGGTGCAGGTGCAGGCCACCCGTGGCTCCGTGCCCCGTGAGGAGGGGGCCTGGATGGCTGTGTTTGCCGATGAGGTGATGGGGACGATAGGCGGGGGCCATCTGGAATGGCAGGCGATTGCCCTGGCGCGTCAGTTGCTGGCGCAGTGGGGCGGGGATTGCGCCGCCTCGCGCGAGCATGTCCAGCGCTATGCCCTTGGCCCCAGCCTGGGCCAATGCTGTGGCGGTGCGCTGGAGTTGCACTTCGAATGGTTCGAGGCCCGCGATGCCCAGCGTCTGCGGGCCTTGATGCCGGAGCCCTCGCAATGCGTGGCCTTGTTCGGTGCGGGCCATGTGGGGCATGCGCTGGTGCGCATTCTGCGCAGCCTGCCGTACCGGGTGATCTGGGTGGACAGCCGCGATGCAGTCTTTCCAGTGCAGGAGCAGATTGGCGTGCAGTGCGAGCATTCCGATCCGGTCCAGGCCGCGGTGGCGCAGCTGCCGCCGCAGTCGCAAGTGCTGGTCATGAGCTTCAGCCATGCCGAGGACCTGGAAGTGGTGGCCCAATGCCTGTTGCGCCAGCGCGAGCGGGGAGACCTGCCTTTTGTGGGACTGATCGGCAGCAAGACCAAGTGGGCCAGCTTCAGCAGCCGCTTGCGCAGGCGAGGATTCAGCGACGAGGAGCTGGCTCACATCACCTGCCCGATCGGCGTTCCGGGCATTACCGGCAAGGAGCCCGAGGTGATCGCGGTCGCAGTGGCGGCGCAGCTTCTGCAGCATCTGCCTGCGAGCTGATGGTGCGGGGTATGCCCTGATTTGGTGCATCGGGCATGTAAACCGCCGGTTGCATGCCCTGAAAAGCAGGCCCGATACTTGCTCATGGCTCTCGTACTAGGGAAATCTCTAGGGTGGTTTATCCCGAATTCGAGAGTTGTAGTCGCAAAAATTGCATACACTTTCGGTCGACAGAATGGTCGCAGCGGTGCCCCGTGTGTAACGTCCGGGAGCGCGGCCTTTTCTTCTGCTCAGAGCGCCCGCAGTGGTGAGCAGGTTGTTCGGCAGCCCCACGCTGCCAAGGTTCAGAGCTATGGAAAGCTACATTCTCGACTGGGCCGGCCTGCTGTTGCGGTGGCTCCACGTCATTACCGCGATCGCCTGGGTCGGTTCCTCCTTCTACTTCGTGTTCCTGGACAGCAGCTTGACGCCGCCCGTGGATGACGACCTGAAAAAGCAGGGCGTCAACGGCGAACTCTGGGCTGTGCACGGTGGCGGTTTCTACCACCCCGTGAAGTTCAATGTGTCTCCTCCCAAGATGCCGGATCACCTGCACTGGTTCTACTGGGAAAGCTACACCACGTGGCTGTCCGGTTTTGCCCTGCTGACGGTCTCCTACCTCTGGAACGCCAATATCTATCTGGTCACTCCCGGCGACCCCAATGCCATGAGCACCGGCGCTGCCGTGGCTTCGGCTCTGGGCTTCCTGGTGGTCTTCTGGCTGCTGTATGACTTCATCTGCCGCACCTTCGGTCAGAAGAAGAATGGCGATGCCACGGTAGGCGCCATGGTTCTGGTGCTGGTGTGTATCGCAGCCTATCTGGCCTGCCACATCTTCCCCGGCCAGGCAGCCTTCCTGCTGATGGGCGCGATGATCGCGACCTCCATGAGCGCCAACGTGTTCTTCTGGATCATTCCTGGCCAGCGCAAGGTGGTGGCATCCCTGAAGGCTGGCGAGCCCGTGGACCCGCGTCACGGCCAACGTGCCAAGCAGCGCAGCGTGCACAACACGTATTTCACGCTGCCGGTGCTGTTCGCCATGCTGTCCAACCACTATGGCTGGCTGTATAGCCACAAGATGAACTGGCTGGTGCTGATCGGCATGATGTTTGCCGGCGCTGCCATTCGCCAGTTCTTCGTGATGCGCCACGGTTACAAGCTGGGCCGCAACAACCACCCCTGGCCTTACGCTGCTGTCGGTGTGGCTGCTCTGCTGGCCGTTTTCGTCTGGCTCAAGCCCGCGCCCGCTCCCGTTGCTGCAGCGTCTGCCGCTCCTGCTCCGGCCGCGACTGCTGCTCCTGCAGCGCCCGCTGTCACTGCCACTGCCGAGCCAGCGGCTCCCGCCGCCGAAGGCGCAGCCACGGCACCGGCTGCTGCCGGTGGTGAAGGCTTCGCCAAGGTCAATGCCATCTTCCAGCAGCACTGCGTGGTCTGCCACGGCACGGCCATCCAGCAAAAGGCTGTCCGTCTGGACTCGCCCGACGCTGTGAAGTCGCACGCTCAGCAAATCTACCAACAGGTGGTGCAGCTGAAGAAAATGCCTTTCGGCAACCCTGGCGCACTGTCCGAGGACGAGCGCAATCTGATCAAGACCTGGTACGAGTCCGGCGCCGCCGTGAACTGAGTATGGGCTTGTGAAGCGCAAAAGCCGCAGTTTTCACTGCGGCTTTTTTGTTGCGTACCATGCCTTGTTGATGTGGCTCAACATGAATCGGCAAAAAGACCGGCACAGTGAAGCACATGTTCACCATGCCCTCCATGTCGCAAATCGCTTCCACGTTTGGGCAGCCCGAGAGCTTTGCTCCAGGCTACTGGCTCAGGCAACGTCGCAAATCCCTCGATTCGGTGCTGTACCTGGAAAGCGGCAGCGTGATGCTGGGTGTGGGACAGGATTCAGCCATGCGCCATCACCTCGGACAGGTGGAAGGGCCGGCTTGGCTGGACGCGGCTTTTGCACTGCAGGATCGCCCTTCCTGCCTTGATATGCAGGCACAGACCGCAGGGCGCATCTACATCATTCCTCTGGCGCGCTTTCTCGGTGCTGTGGCGGAGCTGGCCCCGGCCGTGCAATACCTGCTCAGGGATATGGCCAAAGCCTATTGCTCGCAGACCGACTTGGCGGTCAGCCGACTAGCGCAGGATGCAGAAGCCCGCTGTGCCCAGTGGTTGCTGAGCCATGCCAGTCCGGCTGGAAACGGCATTGGCTTGCGTGTCACCCTCAAGGCGCGCAAACGCATGATTGCCGCCCAGCTGGGGATTGCACCGGAAACCTTCTCGCGCGTGCTCAGGCAGTTGCGCGAGCATGGTCTGATTGCCGGGCGGGGCAATGTCATTGAATTGCCCAGGCCAGGCGCTCTGGAAGTGCTGGCGCTGGGGTAAATACCGGGCCGGGCCCCTGGGCCCCGCAACGTCTGGCAATGCGCTGACTGGAGTCGCTCGGCGTAGCATTTATCGACAACCTCCGGGGTTTCCTCTCGTTGGGTTGCAGACATCGGCTCTCTATATTGAGGCCCATGTCAGATGCTGTCCTCTCACTGCCATCAGAGCCGCCCTGGGTTGCGCCGCCGCAGCCAGAGGAGGCTGCTGCCGTAGCAGATGCTGGCCGGGTACGCAGAGGGCCCGGGCCCATGCTGCGCAGCATGGTGCTGGTTGCCATGATCGCTGTGCTGCTGGCTGGCACCGGCGCTGCGGGTTGGGTGGCCTACTCCCTGCGCCGGGCCGTCACGGATGGAGCCTTGCCGGCGCAGACCAAGGCATTGGAGTACGCGGCGCGTTCGCTGGCCTTCAGGGTCGAACAGCAGCAAAAGCCCTTGCATGCTCTGTCCGCTGTGCTGGCGGGGCATATGCATGACTCCCAGGAGTCTCTGGAGGCCTTGCTCAGGCAGCCCGCATCCATGGCGCAGCAGTACGAGCAGATCCAGCTTGCCAATGGCAAGGGGCAGTTGCTGGTCAATCTGCGCCAGGAGCAGGCGCTTTCCGCAGAGCAGCTCGACGAGCCGCTGCGCGAAGTGCTCAAGCGCTCGCTGGCAGAGGGCAAGCCCATTACTCAGGCCTGGGTGCGTCCCGGTGATGCAGGGCTGCAGCTGGAGTTTCAGAACGTGGTGCCGGTGCGCGATCTGCAAGGCAAGCTGCAGGGGGTTCTTGGCGGCAGCTACCGGGCACCCTTGTCGGTTTTGTTTTCGCTGGAATCCACTTCTGCCGAAGCGGGTGGTCAGTTGCTGCTGATTGATCGCGATCTGCGTCCGCTGGCTTTCAGCAGCAAGGGACAGTGGCAATTGCCGGCCGCTGCGGGCGATGCCGTGCTGCCGGGCGGAATCGATCGGGCCTGGCTCAAGATGGCGCAGGCCGGTGCGGTCAGCGAGCAGAGAAACAACCAGCTCTGGAGCGCCATGCCTTTGCCCTGGGCGCAATGGACTTTGCTGAAGGTCAGCGATGTCCAGGAATGGGTGCCCGGAGTCTCGGCCAGGATGATGGGCTGGCTGGCCACGGCCTTGCTGGCATTGGCCGGACTGCTGGGTGTGGTGCTTTGCCTGATCGCCTATCCGTTGACGGCCTTGTTTCGCTCGGCAGAGCGGGCTTCCCGACGCGGCTTGATGCTGGAGATGGATTCGGCCACCCGGGGCGCCAACTGGTGGCATGGCCTGTCCGATCATGACTGGGGAGAGGCCCAGACTCTGCGCTCTGCCTTGCAGGCCCTGGGTGGCGGATACGAGGCGCATGGCGAGCAGGAGCGTGAACTGCAGATGCAGCTGCAGACCTTGATGGACTATGCCCCTGTGGGGCTGATCGTGACGCATGGCTCCACGGTGCAGCGTGTGGGCATGCAGGCCGCCAGGGTATTGGGCTATCAGCCTCGGGAAATGCAGGGCCTGGCCGTGCGTGACTTGTGTGCCAGCGAGGCCGACTATGAGGATTTGATGGGGCGGGTCCGGCGTGCACTGGATACCTACGGACAGTTTGATGGCGAAGTCTGCCTGATGCGCAAAGATTCAAGGCCGATATGGGTGCGAATTCACGGCCAGAGCATGCTGCGCATGCACCGGGCCTGGGAGCAGTCGGGAAAGGCGCTGGATGGCCAATATCTGGTCTGGGAGCTCGAGGATGTGACCACTCAGCGCCAGTTGCGCGAGCAATCGAGCTGGAAAGCCATGCACGATCCCTTGACGCGCCTGCCCAACCGCACGGCTTTCGCCCTGCGGCTCAAGGAATGGCTGCAGGAATATACGAGCCGCGACTATCTGGAAAGCATGGGGCGAGCGAATGCGATCTCGCGCTCCCAGAGCGAACCCATGGTGCATGGCATCGTGCTGTATGTGGATCTGGACCACTTTTCCCAGGTCAATCGTCAGGGAGGGCGCGAGGTGGGCGACGAGGTGCTCGGTCATATCGCTCGGTTGATCGAGTCCACGGTGCGCCCCCATGGCTGGGTCGCCAGGGTGGGGGGCGATGAATTTGCGATTCTCATGGCCGGAATCAGCCGGGAAGAAGGAATGCGCCATGCGCAACTGCTGTGCATGGCCATCCAGGACTGGGAGGGCTCCTACCAGGGCCAGCGCTATATGTTGAGTGCCAGCATCGGCATGTTGCTGCTGGATGCCAGCTACCACACTGCGGCCAGCGCCTTCAAGGGGGCCGACATGGCCTGCTATGCCGCCAAGCGCAAAGGGCGCAACCGCGTGGAAGTGATGACGGCAGCGGTCTGAGCCGGATTGAGCATGCCGAATTCAAGGCAGATATGACGGCTTAGAGGGCAATCCCTTGGCTGCTCAAAGGGGCTGACTGAGTTACGCTCTGCGGCTGCTTTGTATACAAAATGGATGAGGCTGGCCGTGCCAAGTGCCCGGATGGCCGTGACCTATGCGCGACCAGACCTTGTTCGACAAGATAGATTTGCACCTGATCAGGGTGCTGCACACGGTGCTGACGGAGCGCAGCGTCTCCAGGGCGGCCCTGCGGCTGGGCATGCACCAGCCGGCGGTGTCGGCCGCCTTGCGGCGTCTGCGCGAACTGGCGGGCGATCCTCTGCTGGTGCGGTCAGGGGCACAGATGCAGCCTACCGATGTGGGTCTGCGCATGGTCCAGCCTTCGGCAGACATTCTGCGTGCCGCCGAAGGACTGTTCAGCGATGCGCGGCATTTTGACCCGCGTACCTCGACGCGTACTTTCCGCATTGCGGCCAGCGACTATCTGGATCCCCAGTTCCTGCCGCGACTGATGTCGGCCATGAAAGCGCAGGCCCCGCATTGTCCGGTGGACTTTCTGCCGCTGAGCGCCGAGGCGCATTACGAGGGGCAACTGGCCGATGGCGAGATCGATGTGGTCATCGGCAACTGGCCGCAGCCTCCGGAAGGTCTGCACATGGCCAAGCTGTTCGAGGACGAGGTGGTCTGCCTGGTCAGTCCCAAGCATCCGGCAGTGCGCAGGGGCTGGGATATACAGCAATGGCTGGAGGCCGAGCACATTGCGCCTACACCGGCCTATCCCGGTGCCCTGGGCGTGATAGACGAACAGTTGGCGGGCATGGGCCTGAGTCGCCAGGTGGTGGCACGCTGCGCGCATTTCAGTCTGATACCCGACATGGTGGCATCAAGCTTGCTTGTCATGACCTCGGGCAGATTGTTCTGCGAGCGTTTCAGTGAACGTCTGTCCCTGGCCATATTGCCTTGCCCTGTGGAATTCCCCCCGTTGGTCTATTACCAGCTCTGGCATGCGCGTTCACATGCTGGTGCCGCCACACGCTGGCTGCGAGAGGTGGTTCGCAATGTTGCACTAACGCTGCGAAATCAATAGCTTGTATCGTATTCCTGTTCAGCGCATAGAGCCTGTTTGAGTCAATTTGTTATTTGAATTGAGAGACAATCCAGCGATGAATCCCCCCCCGACACATTCCCCCTCTGCGAGTGCGCCTGCGCGTTTGCAGTTGGAGGGTATTACCAAGCGGTACCCGGCTGTGGTTGCGAATAGCAAGGTATCGCTGAAAGTTAAGCCCGGCGAGATCCACGCCATCCTGGGCGAAAACGGCGCTGGCAAGTCCACGCTGATGAAGATCATCTATGGTGCGGTCAAGCCTGACGAGGGCGCCATCCTGGTCGACGGCAAGCCGGTGCAGATCCGCAATCCGCAGGAAGCCCGGGCACTGGGCATTGCCATGGTGTTCCAGCATTTCAGTCTGTTCGACACGCTGACCGTGGCGGAGAACGTCTGGCTGGGCCTGGACAAGAGCATTGCACTGGCCAAGGTGATCGAGAACATTCAGGCCACGGCTCGCGATTACGGGCTGGAGGTGGATCCGCATCGCCCCGTGCACACGCTTTCCGTCGGCGAAATGCAGCGTGTGGAAATCATCCGTGCCCTGCTGACCAATCCCCGGGTACTGATTCTGGACGAGCCCACCTCGGTGCTCACGCCCCAGGCGGTGGAGATGCTGTTTGTGGTGCTGCGCCGCCTGGCTGCGCAAGGCTGCTCCATCCTCTATATCAGCCACAAGTTGCATGAAATCCGCTCGCTGTGCACGGCCTGTACGGTGCTGCGCGGCGGCGTGGTGACGGGGGAGTGCAATCCGGCCAACGAGACCAATGCTTCGCTGTCGCGCATGATGATCGGCTCGGAGCCGCCGGAGCTGGAGCACCGCACGGCGAATACCGGCGATACCGTGCTGCGTGTGCAGGGGCTGTCGCTCAGGAGCCAGGACCCTTTCGGTGTCGATCTGCAGAGCATTGCGCTGCAGGTGCGTGCGGGCGAAGTCGTCGGTATTGCAGGCGTCTCCGGCAACGGCCAGAAGGAGCTGATGTATGCGCTGTCCGGCGAGGACACACGCTCCGAGGCAGAGGCCGTGCAGTTGCTGGGCAAGGGCGTCGGACGCATGGGGCCGAGTCGGCGCCGTGGCATGGGCCTGCATTTCGTGCCGGAAGAGCGTCTGGGGCGCGGAGCCGTGCCCAGCATGGGCCTGGCCCACAACCTGTTGCTGACGCGCAAGACCGCAGTGGGCAAGGGCGGCTGGATCCGCATGGCGGCGCTGCAGGCGCAGGCGCGGGACATCATCGGCCGC
Organism: Comamonas sp. Z3; assembly: GCF_008121565.1. Taxonomy (NCBI): domain Bacteria; kingdom Pseudomonadati; phylum Pseudomonadota; class Betaproteobacteria; order Burkholderiales; family Comamonadaceae; genus Comamonas; species Comamonas sp. Z3. The sequence continues at coordinate 89,357 of NZ_VOQU01000012.1, read as the reverse complement.
TTCAACGTCAAGGCCGGCGGTCCGAACTCGGCCGCGCAGTCGCTTTCGGGCGGCAATCTGCAGAAGTTCATCGTGGGTCGTGAAATTGATGCCAAGCCGCGTCTGCTCATCATCTCTCAGCCCACCTGGGGGGTGGATGTGGGGGCTGCGGCGCAGATCCGGGGCGAGATTCTCAAGCTGCGCGACCAGGGTTGCGCCGTGCTGGTGGTCAGTGAGGAGTTGGACGAGTTGTTTGAGATTTGTGACCGCCTGCATGTGGTGGCCAAGGGCCGCCTGAGTCCTTCGGTGGATAGAGCGGCTGCCACGGTGCAGCAGATTGGCGAATGGATGAGCGGCCTGTGGGGTGCGGCGGCGGTGCAGGGAGGTGCCCATGCTTAAGCTGGAACAACGCCCCCAGGCATCCAGATTCTGGACTTATGGCTCGCCGATTCTGGCATTGCTGATCACCGTGCTGGTCGGGGTCTGCCTGTTCGCACTGCTGGGCAAGGATCCGGTCAAGGGCTTGCAGGCCTTTTTCTGGGAACCCATCAGATCGGGCTATGCCCTGGGCGAGCTGGCCGTGAAGGCCACGCCTTTGCTGCTGATCGCGCTGGGGCTGGCCGTGTGCTTTCGCTCCAATGTCTGGAATATCGGTGCAGAAGGCCAGTTCGTCATCGGTGCGGTGGCTGCGGGCGGCATTGCCTTGCTGGCCGACAAGACCACAGGACCCTGGATCGTGCCGGCCATCCTGATCGCCGGCATGCTGGGCGGCATGGTCTGGGCGGGCATCGTCGCCTTGCTGCGCGACCGCTTCAACGCCAACGAAATTCTGGTCAGCCTGATGCTGGTTTATGTGGCCACGCTGGTGCTGGGCTATCTGGTCTACGGTCCCTGGAAGGATCCCATGGGCTACAACTTCCCGCAGACCAAGAGCTTCGAACGCGTCACGCAGATTCCTCGGCTGGTGCAGGGCATGCGCATGAATATCGGCGTCATCATCTCGCTGCTGGGTGCCGGTCTGCTGTGGGCATTCCTGTTTCGCACGCGCGCCGGCTTCGCGCTGCAGGTCGGTGGCCTGGCGCCGTCGGCGGCACGCTATGCCGGTTTTTCCTCGCGCAAGGCGCTGTGGACGGCGTTGCTGATTTCCGGCGCTACAGCCGGTCTGGCGGGGGCGCTGGAAGTCGCAGGCCCCCTGGGTCAGCTCACGCCCTATGTGCCCGCTGGCTACGGCTTTGCGGCCATCATCGTGGCCTTTGTGGGGCGCCTGCATCCTGTGGGTATGATTTTCTCGGCCATTCTCATGAGCATGTTTTATATCGGTGGCGAGCTGGCGCAGTCGCGTCTGGGCCTGCCCAAGGCGCTGACCGGCGTCTTCCAGGGACTGCTGCTGTTCGCGCTGCTGGCTTGCGACACGTTGGTGGCCTATCGCATCCGCTGGGTGGCGAAAAAGGTCGGCGGCGCCATTTCTGCAGTGAAGGGAGCCTGATCCATGGAATCCTATGCACTGCTGCTGGGCTCCACCCTCAGCGCCGGCACTGTTCTGGCGCTGGCGGCCCTGGGCCTGCTGATCAATGAAAAATCGGGCATCGTCAATCTCGGCGCCGAAGGCATGATGCTTTGCGCCGCCATTGCCGGTTTTGCCGCTACCGTGCACACCGGCAATACTTGGATGGGCTTTGGCGCGGGCATGCTCGCCGGGGCCTTGCTGGCGGCCATCTTTGGCGGGCTGGTGATCTGGTTCAACACCAACCAGTACGCAACCGGTCTTGCGCTGTCGCTGTTCGGCGCAGGCTTCTCGGCGTTTGTGGGCCTGGGCTATGTACAGGCCAAGCTGCCCGAGCTGCCCAAGTACTCGATTCCTGGCCTGGCAGATCTGCCGGTCGTGGGCCCGGCCTTGTTCACACTGCACCCGCTCGTATACGGTGCCATCGTGCTGGCCACCCTGATGGTCTGGTTTCTGTACCGCACGCGTGCGGGCCTGGTGTTGCGCTCGGTCGGCGAGTCGCCATCCTCGGCCCATGCCCTGGGCTACCCCGTGCGACGCATCCGTCTGATGGCCGTGATGTTTGGCGGAGCCATGTGCGGTCTTGCGGGCGCCTTCATCTCCGTGGTCTACACGCCGCTGTGGGTGGAGAACATGGTGTCGGGCCGAGGCTGGATCGCTCTGGCGCTGACGACATTTGCGACCTGGCGCCCGGCCCGCGTCCTGCTGGGTGCCTATCTGTTTGGCGGAGTGACCATGCTGCAGTTCCACCTGCAGGCCACGGGGGTTCAGGTGCCCAGCCAGATTCTGTCCATGCTGCCTTATCTGGCCACCATCGTGGTGCTGGTGCTGATCTCGCGTAATCCGACCTGGATTCGGGCCAATATGCCGGCCTCCCTGGGAAAACCCTTCTACCCTGGAGCGTGATGCCCAAATGTGGTGCAATCCGCTTTTCAAAAATAACGAGAGGACAACTCCAATGACGACTCTGGGCAAACGCGCTCTGATCAAGATGATCGGCCTGTCGGCTGTTTCCATGGCGGTGCTGACCGCTTGCGGCAAGAAGGAAGAGGCTCCTGCAGCGCCTGCCGCCGCACCTGCGGCAGCACCTGCTGCCGACAAGCTCAAGATCGGCTTCATGTATGTGAGCCCCATCGGCGACGGCGGCTGGACCTATCAGCACGAGCTGGGCCGCAAGGCCATTCAGGAAAAGTTCGGCGACAAGATCGAGACTTCCATGGTCGAGAGCGTTCCCGAGTCTGCCGACGCCGAGCGTGTGATGCGTGACATGATCGGCCAGGGCAACAAGCTGGTATTTGCCACCAGCTTCGGCTATCAGGACTTTGTGCAAAAGGTCGCCGCTGACGCCAAGGATGTGAAGTTCGAACATGCCACCGGCTACAAGACGGCCGACAACGCGGCGGTTTACGACACCAAGACCTTTGAAGGCGCTTATCTGGCCGGTATCGTGGCGGGTGCCATGACCAAGACCAAGACCGTGGGCGTGGTGGCTTCGGTGCCCATTCCCGAAGTGGTGCGCAATATCAACAGCTTTGTGCTGGGCGCCCAGAGCATTGATCCCTCGATCAAGGCCAAGGTGGTCTGGGTGAACGAGTGGTTCGCTCCTCCCAAGGAATCCGAAGCTGCCAACAGCCTGATCAACGGTGGCGTGGACGTGATGTACCAGAACACCAACTCCCCCGCCGTGCTGAAGACGGCCGAAGAGCGCGGTGCCCGTGCCTTCGGCAAGGACGGCGACATGAGCGGCTTCGCACCCAAGGCCCATCTGGGCTCTGCCGTGATCGACTGGACTCCCTACTACAGCAAGGTGGTGGAAGACACGCTGGCCGGCAAGTGGCAGACCGGCAACTTCTGGTGGGGCGTGAAGGAAGGCGCCATCGATCTGAAGAAGATCGCCGACGACGTGCCCCAGGAAATCAAGGACAAGGTGGAGAAGGCCCGCGCCGGCCTGAAGGACGGCTCCTTCGCCGTCTGGACAGGTCCCATCAAGGACAACACCGGCAAGGAGTTGCTGGAAGCCGGCAAGGTGGCGGACGACGCCTGGCTGCGCAGCATCAACTTCTATGTGAACGGTATCGAGGGCAAGGTGCCCGGCGCCCAATAAGCATTGACTGCGGGACGTCCGACCGACGTCCGATCAAAGGCCCCTCGGGGCCTTTCTTTTTGCGCTGTCGTTTTCAGGATACCGGGCTGCAATTTGGCTCGGTTTATGCATATATTGCCCAAGGTGTAACCGGCATCCCAGGTACTGCGCTGTTGCCGGTTTCAAACCTCACTCTTTGTTCCAAGGAAACTTTAATGACTGATTTGCACAAGCGTTCATTGATCAAGGTCGCTGCACTGACGGCTGTGGCCTCGGCCGCTCTCGTGGGCTGCGGCAAGAAGGAAGAAGCACCGGCGCCAGCTGCTGCACCCGCTGCCGCACCTGCCGCCGCTGCTCCGGAACCTCTGAAGATTGCTTTTGCTTATGTCGGCCCGGTGGGCGACGGTGGCTGGTCCTTTGCCCATGACCAGGCCCGCAAGGCCCTGGAAAAAGAGTTCGGTGACAAGATCAAGACCAGCTACGTGGAGAGCGTGCCCGAAGGTGCCGATGCCGAGCGCGTGCTGCGCGACATGGCGTCGCAGGGCAACAAGCTGGTGTTCGGTACCACCTTCGGCTATATGGACGTGATCCAGAAGCTGGCCCCCGAGTTCGCCGACGTGAAGTGGGAACACGCCACCGGCTACAAGACCGCCGCCAATGTCAGCACCTATGACAGCCGCACTTACGAAGGCGCCTATCTGGCCGGCATCATTGCTGGCGGCATGACCAAGTCCAACACCCTGGGCGTGGTGGGTTCGGTGCCGATTCCCGAAGTCATCCGCAATATCAACAGCTTCACGCTGGGTGCCCAGTCCGTGAATCCCAAGATCAAGACCAAGGTGGTCTGGGTCAACGAATGGTTCAGCCCTCCCAAGGAAACCGAAGCTGCAACCAGCCTGATCAACGGCGGCGCCGACATCCTGTTCCAGAACACCGATTCGCCAGCAGTGCTGAAGACGGCCGAGGAAAAAGGCAAGCGTGCCTTCGGCTGGGATTCGGACATGACGGCCTACGGCCCCAAGGCTCACCTGGGCTCGTCCATCATCAACTGGGCGCCTTACTACATCGACTCCACGCGCAGCGCACTGGACGGCAAGTGGAGCAGCCGCCAGACCTGGTGGGGCGTCAAGGAAGGCGTGATCGACATTGTTTCTCTGGCCGACGACATTCCCGCCGAGATCAAAGCAAAGGTTGAGGACGTGAAAAAGGGACTGAAGGAAGGTACATTCACCATCTGGAAGGGCCCAATCACCGGCCAGGACGGCAAGGAGCTGATCGCTGCCGACAAGGTTGCCGACGACGGCTTCCTCAAAGGCATCAATTTCTACGTCAAGGGCGTGGAAGGCAAAGTGCCCGGCGGCGACGCCAAGTAAGCACTGCCGATCAGGCATCGCGCCGCCTTGTCGCTCCGATTGCGGCTTGCGGCGCATGTCTTCAAGGCAGACCCCTGGTTTGCCGCGTAGTGTTGGCTGTTAACAGTCGTCCAGAAACGACTTGCAGCGACAGGGCCGCCGCAGAGCGGCCCTTTGTATTTCGATAATGACGAGTATCCCCATGACTGAACGTACCCTCTGGCATCCTGTTGCCCAATCCTCCGATGTGGTGAGCGCGCCGTTTTCCGTGCTGCTGCTGGAACAGCCGCTGGTGCTGTGGCGCAATGCGGAGGGACTGGTTCAATCCTTTGTGGACCGCTGCCCCCATCGTGGTGCACGCCTGTCCATGGGGCGTGTGGAAAACGGGCATCTGGAATGCCCTTATCACGGCTGGCAATTCTCATCGGGAGGCCAATGCGTGAAAGTGCCCGCCGTGCCCGATTTCACGCCCCCTGCATCGCAGCGCGTGCAGGCCTTCGAGGTGCAGGAAGCCTATGGCCTGATCTGGGTGCGACTTGAGCCTTCCGACAGTCAGCTGCCCGTGTTCGCTGCCGAAACGGACCAGCATCTGCGCAAGGTGAACTGCGGGTCCTACGATGTGGCTGCCAGTGCACCGCGCATCATCGAGAACTTTCTCGACATGTCCCACTTCGGCTTTGTGCACGAAGGCTGGCTGGGCAGCCGCGACGCCACGGCCATTGCCGCCTACAAGGTGGAGAGCACCGCCACCGGCGTGCTGGCGACGGGTTGCAAGGCCGTGCAACCCCAGTCCAATCTGCATTCCACCCAGGCGGCCGAGGTGGAATACACCTACGAGGTGACCGCTGCTTACACCGCCGTGCTGACCAAGATTCCCGAAGAGGGCAGCTCCAAGCAGGGCTGGCGCGAGCAGATCGGTCTGTTCATCTGCCCCGTCACTCCCGAAACCAGCCGTGTCTGGTTCCGGCTTGCGGTCGCGGACTTTGAATCGACCGACGAGCAGTTGCAGACCTTCCAGCACACCATCTTTGTGCAGGACCAGCCTGTGCTGGAGTCGCAGCTGCCCAAGGCCCTGCCGCTGGATCCGCGCGCGGAAATGCACTCGGCGGCCGACCGCATGTCGTCGGCCTATCGCCGCTTCCTGAAGGCCCAGGCGATAGGCTTCGGAACCTGCTGAGACCGGCCTGAGAGGCTTTGCCGCATTGGCGTCCATGCGGGTGAGCGAGGGGCTCGTGGCGGCAAGACCGAAGTCGCAGACCTGTCGGGCTGGCCATGTGGCCTGAGCTGTGCCTGTTTGATAGGCAAGACATTGAATGGCGCGCAGCGCCAAGGAGAATAAAGATGAACACCGTGCCTGCCGTAGATGTTGCCCGTCTGCCTGAGCTGCTGCGCGCCATGCCCAAGGCCGAGCTGCATATGCATATCGAGGGCTCGCTGGAGCCCGAACTGATTTTTGCGCTGGCGCAGCGCAACCAGATACCTCTGGCCTATGACAGCGTGGAGGCGCTGCGCGCGGCCTATGCATTCACCGACCTGCAGAGCTTTCTGGACATCTATTACGCGGGTGCCAGCGTGCTGCTGCATGAGCAGGATTTCTACGACATGGCGCGTGCCTATCTGGATCGTGCCGTGGCCGACAATGTGGTGCACACGGAAATATTCTTCGACCCGCAGACCCATACCGAGCGGGGCGTTGCGATGGAGACCGTCATCAACGGTCTTTATCGCGCCTGCCGCGACGCTCAGATCGAGCAGGGCATTTCCTCCTCGCTGATCCTGAGCTTTCTGCGCCATCTGAGCGAGGAAAGCGCCCTGCAGACGCTGGAGGCCGCGCTTCCGCTGCGTGATCGCTTTATCGGCGTGGGGCTGGACAGCAGCGAGCTGGGCAATCCGCCCGAGAAGTTCGCCCGCGTGTTTGAACGCTGCAAGCAACTGGGCTTGCGTCTGGTGGCCCATGCGGGAGAGGAGGGGCCGCCCGCCTATATCTGGGGCGCATTGGATGTGCTGAACGTGGAGCGCATCGACCATGGAGTGCAGTCAGAGCAGGATGCGCTGCTGATGCAGAGGCTGGTCAAGGAGCAGATACCGCTGACGGTCTGCCCGTTGTCGAATCTCAAGCTCTGCGTGATCAAGGACCTGGCCGATCACAATCTGCCGCGCCTTCTGGCGGCCGGGCTCAAGGTCATGATCAACTCGGACGACCCTGCCTATTTCGGCGGCTATGTCAACGAAAACTACACCCAGCTATTTGCCGCCACGGGCATGGGCGCGCCCGAGGCCTATCAGCTGGCGCGCAACAGCCTGGAAGCGAGCTTTGCCAGCGAGGCGCAGAAGCAGGAATGGATTGCAGGCCTTGACGAAGTGTTTCGGCAGTATGCCGCAGCTTGACGAAGTGACTGCTGAGCGGCGCAGCAGCCGTCTTCACAAGCGCCGATAGCCTGGGTTCCGACGATTGAAAGCCCGGTTGAAGTGATTCAACCGGGCTTTCTTTGCGTGGAGCGGCGCAGCGCCAGGGCTGGCATAGGTCCGGTGGCCATGCGCCGCGTGGTGTCGCCGCGCAGATGCTCGAACAGCAGATCGACCGCCTGCTGGGCGATAGCCTCCAGATGCAGGTCCAGTGCCGTCAGTGGCGGCTCGCAGCTGCGCGCACGCAGTCCGTCGTAACGCGTGGCCAGCATCAGGTCTTCGGGAATGCGCAGGCCTGCCTGCTGGGCGTAGCGGGCAGCGCCCACGGCAAAGGCATCGACCATGACCAGCAGTGCATCGAGCTCGGGGTGTTCGCCCAGCAACTGCTGTGCCGCAGCATGGCCTCCGTCCTCGCCCTCGGCTTCGTCCATGCGCAACACCACAGGCTGCATGCCATGGCCTGCCGCCATGGCTGCATAGGCCTGCTCGGCCTGGCTGTAGGAGGTGCGCTCCGAGGCGCCGACCACCAGCCCGATCTGCCTGGCTCCGGCCGCCAGCATATGCGTGAGCAGCATCTGCGTGGCCGGACCCGACAGCAGATCGACATAGGGGACGTTGACATTGTCGCCACCCGGGCGGCCGATGGACACCACCGGCAGGCCCTGCTGCAGCAGCTCTGCCAGCTGGGGGTCGCCGGCCTGCGGCTCTATGACCAGTGCGCCGTCGATATCGAGCAGGTTCAGCGAAGTCTGGCCGGGTCGGTGCGGCGGAACCAGCGCCATGACCAGGCCGCGTTCAAGCGCCGACGAGGCAGCGACAGCTGCCACTTCCATGAAGAACCCCAGTCGCGAGGGGCCGCCCGAGACCGTGAATGGCATGGACGACATCAGCGCAATCATGCTGGCGCCGCCTGTGCGCAGGCGCTGCGCATGACGATTGGGCCGGTAGCCGAGGCTGCGCGCAGCTTCCTCCACCTTCAGGCGTGTGGCCGGGTCGACCTGACCGCGGCCATTGAGCGCGTGCGAGACCGTGGTGCGTGAAACACCGGCCTGACGGGCCACGTCGGAGATGGTGATGCGTTGGCTGGGCGTGTCGGCCATGGAATTCCTCAAGAGTGCGGGCGGTCATTGCGAAGCGCGCGGCAGGCATTGCAGAAGTTTTTGTATACTTTACTTCGCCCAAATCGATTTGGTTATTTTGGCTTTGCATCAATTATTCATAAAGAAGATTGAAGCAATCCAGATGCCAAATCGATTTTCTTTTTGAAAACGATATCGCCATGCCGGCCGGCCGCAGTGCCGGCCGATGCGCAGATATCCGAGCGTTGCCCTGGTTGTCGGGCAGCGCTGCGAGTCAATTGCGACCGGGGTGCTGGCCTGCCGCCGCTTCGGTTTGCTCACTGGAGAATGAATGTGCCCAAATCGGATTTGAGCCGGCGCAGCTTTTTGAAGGCCGCAGCCGCCCTGGGAGTGCTTGCCGCAGTGCGCCCGCTGGAGCAGGCGCTGGCGCAGATGGTCGAGCCGGCAAGCGCTCAGGACGCTGCCTGGATGGACGGCGGCCGGCTGCGCTACCGCCGCGACGGCATGGCCAAGGTCACGGGCCAGAAGCTGTTTGCCATCGACCTGCGCGCGCGCGACATGGCGGGCTGGCCCGACAAGCAGTCCTATGCGCTTTTGATCATGGTTCCGCGTGCCGACCGCATCTACGAAGGTCTGGATCTGTCCGTGCTGGGCAAGGACTTTGCCCCCGATGTGCTGGTGGACGCCGAGCGCGCCGAGGCCGATGGCGTGCACATGCCCGAGCCGGGTTTTTACGGCAGCTACTTCTTGCCCAAGGGCCAGGTCTCGCCCATGCTGGGCCAGCCCGTGGCCATGGGGATCTGGCATGACTACGAGCGCTACCGCGAAGCCGTGCGCCTGCTGCGTTTCAATGACGGAATCTTCCAGTGGGGCGCAGCCGCCACACCACCCAAGCGCAAGCCCTATGTGGCCGCGCGCTATGTGCGCATGGGAGCCGAAAAGCACGACGAGCCCGATCTGTACGCGCCTCTGTACAACGGTATCGTGCGCCCGCAGCTGACCGGCCCCGAGGTGCAATGGCCTGGCGCGGACGATCCCAAGCATGGCAAGGCCATGCAGTATTCGGCCCAGATCCAGCAGTTGCTCAAGCAGCCGCCCGAGGGCACCCAGGTCTTTTCCCGCGACTACCACAGCCAGTCCATGGAGCCCGCCGCTCTGGAGCCCGAAAACGGTCTGGCCTGGTATGAAGAGAGCAAGGGCGTGATGCATATGGTGGGCGCCACCCAGGCGCCCTACGCCACGGCGGGCCATGTGGTCGGCATGGTCAAGGCCAGCCGCTTTGCGCTCAAGGAAATGGATTATCTGAGCGCCTACACCGTGGGCTATGGGCAGAAGGAGCATCACTCCTTTCCTTTCTATGTGGGCCTGGCGGCGCTGTATGCGCAAGGCCGTCCGGTGCGCCTGGCGCTGGACCGCTGGCAGCATTTCCAGTTCGCACTCAAGCGCCACCCCTTCGACCTCAAGACCACGATTGCCGTGGATGCCCAGGGGCAGTTCCAGGCCTTCTCGGTGGACATGCGCGGCGATGGCGGCGGCACCATGAACTTCAGCCCTTCGGTGGGCACGCTTGGTGTCGCTTCTTCGCAGTCGGTGTACTACTTTCCCAAGAGCGATCTGTCGGTGGCCGTCTTCCCCAGCAGCGAGATCACGGCGGGGTCGGTGCGCGGCTACGGCACGCTGCAGTCCATGGCTCCGACCGAAATGCTGGTCGATGAAATTGCCGAGCAGATCGGCATGGATGCCATCGCGCTGCGCCAGAAGAACATGCTGCGTACAGGTTTGCGCAACACCCAGGGCGCCGTGCCTGCGGGTCAGTTGCGCATCGGCGAGATTCTCGCCCTGGCCGCCAAGGATCCGGTGTGGGTGAACCGTGCCCAACGCAAGGCCGAGTACGAGGCCGCCCATCCCGGCATGCGCTACGGCGTGGGTTTTGCCTCGGTGCAAAAAAGCTTTGGTACCGCCGGCGAAGCCGCGCTGGCATTGATCGAGCTATCGCCCGAAGGCAAGCTCAAGATGAAGCACATCACGGCAGAAATCGGCACCGGCACCACCACGGCGCAGATGCTGGCGGCAGAGCCCTTTCTCGGCCGCCCTGTGGACGAGGTGGAGTTTGCGGCGCAGAAATGGCCCGAGATGCCCGTGCACACGCAGGAGCAACCCAACTCCACGCCCCAGGCCGATGAGGATCGCCAGTCGCAGGACCCGTACTGGGTGCCCAGCTTCACCTCGCCGCAATCGGCCTCCAACTCGGCCTACTACTTCACCCACACCACGCGCCAGGCCGCCAAGCTGTTGCTGGCCCATGGTCTGTGGCCTGCGGCACTGTCCATCTGGGGCAACCCGTTTGGCGGGCCGCTGCAGGGCATGCCGGTCTCGCTCGATGAAGCCGAGTGGAAGGACGGCAAGCTGGTGGCCGGAGCCATGGAGCCCTTGACGCTGGAGCGCCTGGCCGCACGCGCCCATGAGCTGGGTCTGATCACCGGTGTCTGCGTCCACACCTTCAATCGCCGCTCCTGGGCCAGTGCCGAGTTCGAGCTGGGCGGCAAGCGCTTTGCCGCCGAGATCGATGCGCTGTCCGTTCGCTTTGGCAATGGTGCCGATGCGGCGCATAAGGCCGCGATGGACAGTGCCGGCTATGCCTTCCAGCCGCGCGTCAAGGTCAGCTATCCGCCGGTGCACCGTCTGGCGGCGGGCGCGGTGTACTACGCGCCTTGCGCCACGCTGGTGGAGCTGGCCGTATCCACGGGCACCGGCAAGGTGAGCTTGCTGGGGCACAAGACCTGGCTGGAATGCGGCTCGCAGATCGTACCCGAGCTGGTCTCTGGCCAGTTGCAGGGCGGCGTGGCCATGGGTATCGGCCACGCTCTGTACGAAGAGCTGCCCCTGGGGCCGAGCGGCCCCGGCAACGGCAGCTGGAACTTCAACCGCTACCACCTGCCGCGCGCCAGCGAGCTGGCGGTGTGGACGGCCGAGGGTCATGTGCTGCCTCCGGTCTCGCGCACCGACCCGCCCAAGGGCATGGCCGAAGTGGTGATGATCCCCGTCGTTGCTGCCTGCGCCAACGCCGTGGCCCACGCCACCGGCAAGCGCTTCTATCAACTGCCGCTGAGCGCGGAACGAATCAAGAAGGCATTGTGATGCAGCAACGTATCCAGTTTTCCGCCACCATCAACGGTCAAAAGACCGGCCCGCATGAGCTGCCCAAGGATCTGATGATGATCGAGTTCCTGCAGGAATATGCGGGCTTGAACGGTACGCGCCTTGGCTGCGGCCAGGGTGTGTGCCGCGCCTGCACCATCATCGTGGACGAGCCCGGCAAGGGCCCGCATGCCGTGCCGGCCTGCGTGACTGGCGTCGCCTGGCTCAATGGCAAAAGCCTGCGCACCATCGAAGGCGCGGCCCGCACCGATGACACCGGCCGGATCATGGCTTCTGCCGTGCAAAAGGCGTTTCTCGAGCATTTCTCGTTCCAGTGCGGCTATTGCACACCGGGTTTCGTGAACTCGGCCACCGTGCTGATGGAGCAGCTGCAGGCCAGGCCCGTGGATGCCGACGCCGTGGAAGAAGCCGTGGAAGCCGCGCTGGACAAGCATATCTGTCGCTGCACCGGCTATGTGCGCTACTACCACGCCGTGCGCGACCTGATTCTGGCCACGCCGGGCCTGACCACGGGCCAGCGCACGCGGGAGGTCAGCCGTCATGGATAAGGCTCAACGCAGCAAATTCACCAGGATCGCCGCAGGCATTGCCGCCGCAGCCGTGGTGGTGTTGGGCGGCATGTATATCGCGGGCAGTGCAAGCGGCAGCGTGCCGCCTGCCACGGTGGACTTTGCCAACATCAGCGCCGAGCAGAAGCAGAAGCTGTTCGACCGCGGCCTGCAGGTGTTTCGCGCTGCCGACTGCGCGGCCTGCCACAGCTCGCCCACCACGGGGGCCGAGCTGGCCGGAGGCATGGCCATGGTCACGCCCATGGGCACCTTGTACGGCACGAATATCTCGCCCTCCAGGGAGCACGGCATAGGCAAGTGGTCGGCCGACGATCTCTACCGCGCCGTGGCGCGCGGCATGGCACCGGGGCGCAAGAACCTCTATCCAGCCATGCCCTACGCCAGCTATCACGACATCACGCGCGCCGATGTCGATGCGCTCTGGGTCTGGCTGCAGGCCCAGAGCGCCGTGGAAGTAGCCAACCGCTCGCCGGAGATGAACTTTCCGTTCAGCATCCGTCCCGGTCTGGCGCTATGGAATGCGCTGGAGCGCCCTGCGGGCGAGCCCGCCCCCGAGGCTGTCAATACGCTCGATCGCGGCGCCTATCTGGTCAACACCCTGGGTCACTGCGGCGAATGCCATACGCCGCGCACCAGCAGCTTTGCCATGGACCTCAAGCAGTCGCTGGCGGGCAATGTGATCGAAGGCGCCTACGCCCCCGACCTGCGCCCCAAGTCCATGGCCGCGCGTGGCTGGAGCGAGCGGGACCTGCTGCAGTTTCTGCGCACCGGCCTCTCGCCCCAGGGCGTGATGACCATGGGCATGTTCCCCGTGCTCCAGCATTCGAGTGCGCATATGGAGGAGGCCGACCTCAAGGCCATGGCCGCCTATCTGATGCAGGGTGAAAAGCCTGAGCCCAAGCCGCCGTTTGCCGAAGCGCCTCAGACCCCGACCTCGGCCAATGGCGAGCGCGTCTACCTCGGTCTGTGCGCAGGCTGCCATGGCGTCGATGGCCAGGGCCAGCCGCATTCCTCGCTGCGCCTCGACACCAACACCACGGCCATGTTTCCCACGCCGCTGAACCTGGTGCGCGTGATCCGCGAAGGCCTGCCCGAGCGTGATCTGGCCCATGGCGAGCGCATGCAGGCCATGCCCGGCTTTGCCGATCAGCTCAGCCATGAAGACATGGCCGATCTGGTCAACTATATGCGCCTGCGTTGGGGCCGCCAGAAGGGGGATGTGACGCCGTCCCAGGTGGCGGATGCCATCAGGAGCGCCGAATCCCACTAAAGCAGGGATTTCAAGTAAAAAGAGCTGCCAGCGATTGGCCATCAAGCGCTGGCAGCTCTTTTTTTAATGGTGATTCGACTTACGCCAATTCGGCCTTGATTTTCTCGGCCAGCACGCCCAGCACGGCAAAGCCCGGTTCCTCGCGTTGCCAGACCACGGACAGGCCATCGCCCTCGAAGCGCGGCAGCACATGCAGATGAAAGTGAAACACCGTCTGCCCCGCCGGCGCACCATTGGCCTGGAAGATATTGATGCCGTCGGGATCGAAAGCCCTGTTCACCGCGGCCGCCACGCGCTGGGCCGTCTGCATCACTGCGCCGGCTTCCTCGCGCGTCAGCTCCAGCAGATTGACGGCATGGCGCTTGCTGGCCACCAGCACATGGCCTCGCGTGGCCTGGCCGATGTCCATGAAGGCGATGGTCAGCTCGTCCTCATAGACCTTGGCCGATGGAATCTCCCCTTTGACGAGCTTGCAGAAAATGCACTCGCCAGGGGGCGAGTGGTCTACAAACATGGGCATGACGCTCTCCTTTTTTATGGTTCAAGCGTCCTATCTTAGAGGCTGACCGGTTTCAGCCCCGCGTCGCGCGCAGGCAGTCGCGGGTGATCTCGGCCATGGATGTCGCGCCCAGCATGGCCATATTGCGGTCCACCTCGTCACGCAGCAAGGTGATGGCATGGTCCACGCCCTGTGCACCGCCAACTGCGGCTGCGTACATGAAGGGGCGGCCCAGAAACACCATGCGCGCGCCCAGGGCCACGGCCTTGAGCACATCGCTGCCGCGGCGAATGCCGCTGTCCATCATCACGGCCGTGCGGTGGCCCACGCGGTCCACCACATAGGGCAGCATCTGCAGCGGGGCGACCACGCCGTCGAGCTGACGGCCGCCGTGGTTGGAGACCACGATGCCTTGCGCGCCGATATCGGCGGCCATCACGGCATCATCTTCGTTGAGGATGCCCTTGATGATGAGGTTGCCCTGCCAGCGCTGACGGATGCGCTCGATGTGCTTCCAGTTCAGGTGGTCGCGGCCCGTGGTATCGCGGATGGCGGTGCCCGACAGCAGAGGCGCGCCGCGCGTGGCAAACGAATTCTCGAAGTGCGGCATGCCGTGGTTGATCAGGGTGCGCAGCATGGTGCCCACCATCCAGCGCGGACGGGTGATGCCGTCATAGGCCAGGCGCAGCGAGGGACGCAGCGGCATGGAGAAGCCGGTGCGCACATTGTTCTCGCGGTTGGCCCAGACGGGGATGTCCACGGTGATGACCAGGGTGCCGAAGCCGGCGGCCTCGATGCGCTCGATCAGGCCGTCGATGCGCGTGGTGTCGCCGGGCAGATAGGCCTGGAACCAGGTCGATGGCGCGGCCTTGGCCACTTCTTCCATGGGGATCAGGGAGGTGCCGCTCATGATGGCGGGAATGCGGTTGGCAGCCGCCGTCTGCGCCAGCACCAGATCGCCGCGATAGGCCGAGATGGCGCTGATGCCCACGGGGGCCACGCCGAAGGGCGAGTCCCAGGTCTGGCCGAACAGCTCCACTTTCTGATGGCGTTGCGACACATCCACCATGACCCTGGAGCTGAAGCCGTATTGCTGGAAGCTGTCACGGTTGGCCTGCAGCGAGACACAGTCTTCGGCCGCGCCGGAGACATAGCCGTAAAGCGGGCGGGGCAGGTGCTTGCGCGCTGCGGCCTCGAAGTCCTGCAGCGACAGGATGTTCTGCAGATGACGGGGAAGCCCTGCGCGTTGGCCGTAGGCGGCTTGCGCTTTGGGGGCGGAGGCTGCGTTTGCAGCAGGGGCTTGTGACGATGCCATGGTAGGGCGCTTCGGGAGCGAAATTCAGGGGTTTAACTGGCTGCGCCCCCGCACACTTGCGGTGCACGGGGGCGTGACAGAAACATCAGGTGTTCAAGGTTTACTGAGCGAATGTACCGCGCTGACGCATCAGCTCGCGGTGCAGTTGCTCGTTACGCTCGAACGGTGCGCGGCCGTGCACATAGAAGTAGTTGTTCAGAACCACCAGGTCGCCGGCGGGCAGACTGACGGTGCGGGTGCCGGACGAATTTTCCATCGATTCCGACAGATTCTGCAGGTATTCGGCTTCGGCGTCGTTGGCCGGTTGCACGAACTGGTCGATGAAGGAGATGGACAGGCCGAACTCGCCGTGGAAGAACACGGGGCGCTCGACACGCTCGCTCACGTTCTTGGAGCCGGGGGCCTTGTACAGCAGGGGCCTGGCGCCCAGCGGGTCCTGCACGAAGCGGTCCAGCTCGCTCCAGTCGTCCAGGTGCAGAAAGCGCGACTCGCCGCCCACGGCGTTTCGCTCGTCGAACTTCATCATCAGCAGCCAGTCGGTGGCCTCGGTCACGAAGGTACCGTCGGTGTGCATGGTGAACAGACGGTAAGCCTGGCGCAGATAGGAGTCGCTGGCGTCGGTGTGCTTGACCAGGAAGCGTGCGTAGTACTTGTTGGACATGGAGTCGTGGTTGGCCGGGCCCAGGATATGGCCGATGGCGGTGCCGAACTTCACATAGTCGTCGCTATCCTGGCTCACGCCTTCCAGACCCAGCACAAAGCCGCCATGCCTGCGGTCCTTGATGATGTTCACCAGGGTCTCGCCAAAGTCGTCACCCATGTGGGCCTTCAGGCGGCGCGCCAGGTGAAAGCGCATGAAAGGCACGTACTCGAGGTTCTGCACGTCGATATCGCGCACATCGGCCAGGAAGGCGTTCAGTGCGTCGGCGTTCAGGGTCAGCTTCAGCAGGCGGGGATGCTCGGGGTGAGTGCTGATCTCGTAGGCGGCAGGCTGAATCAGTTGCTGGGGGGTCGTAGCGTTCATGGTGGGCGGGTACTTCAATCAGGAATGGTGTGATTGAACACTTCTTGTTTGATACGATCTACGGGGTTAAATGCATTTTTTGATAAGAAATTCAGATTAAATCCATGCTCAGCTACCGCCAACTCGAGCACTTCGTCACCGTGGCCCAGGAGCTGCATTTCTCGCGTGCCGCCGACAAGCTGGGCGTGGCCCAATCTGCGGTCAGCGTGCAGGTGCAGCAGCTGGAGCAGCAGCTGGGCGTGCGCCTGCTGCAGCGCAACAAGCGCAAGCCCATCACGCTGACCGATGCGGGCGAGCTGCTTTATGACGAAGCCGTGGCCGTGCTGCGCCATATGGAGCGGGCCCAGCAGATCGGGCAGCTGGCGGCCCAGGGCATGAGCGGCCATGTCAAGCTGGGCTATATCTCCTCGTCCGTGACCTCGGGTGTGCTGGCGCGCATGCTCACGCAGTTCCGCCCCGGCCATGAGCAGGTGCATATGCAGGTGCTGGCCATGGAGACGCCGCGCCAGCTGCAGGCGCTGCAGCAGGGCGAGATCGATGCCGGTCTGCTGCGGCCGCGCCGTCGCTACCCCGAGGGTGTCAAGGCGGTCATCGTGCACAGCGAGCCCTTCATGGTGGCGCTGGCCGAGAACCACCCTCTGGCACGCCATGAGTCCATCAGCGTGGCCGATCTGCGCGGCCAGACCTTTATTGCGCCGCAGTTCATCAACGAAAGCGAAGGCTTTGCCGAGGTGTTGGCGCGGCTGGCCGAGACGGCCGGTTTTTCGGCTCGCGAGGCCTATCGCGTCAACGACTTCGTCACGGCAACCAGCCTGGCGGCCGCGGGCTATGGCATTGTGGTGCTGCCCGAGTCGAACCGCCTGCTCAATCAGCCGGGCGTGGCCTTCAGGCCGCTGCGCGACTTCAAGGAAAACGTGCACATGGCGCTGGCCTACCGCGAGCGCGAGAACTCGCCCGCGGTGCGCGCCTTTCTGGCCGTGGCCAGAAGCTGCGCCGCCTAGTGGCGCGGCTGCGGTAAGGGGGGCGACGCTGGTTTCAGGTCTGTCGAACTAGCAAAAATGCTAGCTTCTATCGCTTTCTGATACTTGATTTCAGATATAAATGGCATTGAATTCAATGACTAGAAAGCGAAACAAGCTTTGTTATTGATAGCGAAAGCCCTGGCCTGCGCGCAGCCGTATAGCCTCTATAAGCGCTGCCGTGTTCCGCAGGCGAGAGCGGGCGCGTAAGCTCTGGTCCATGAAAATCTATCGTAGTGCCCTGCTGCGCTTCGCCGATGACGGCCAAGCGGTTTATGACTCCGACGCCTTGCTGGCGATTGCTCCCGATGCCGCGGGCGTGCAGCGTGTGGTGGCTGCGGGCAGCTGGCAGGCGCTGGCCGACCAGTATCTCGAGCGCGAAGGCGTGCAAGTCATTCACCTGCCCGGCAGGCTGCTGGCACCCGGCTTTGTCGACCTGCATATCCACTACCCGCAGACCGATGTGATCGGCGCGCCGGCCCCTGGCCTGCTGCCCTGGCTGGAGAACTACACCTTCCCGCACGAGTCGCGTTTTCACGATCGCGAATATGCCGATGGCGTGGCCGATTTCTTCATGAACGAGCTGCTGCGCAACGGTGTGACCACGGCGCTGGCCTTTGCAACCTCGCATCCGACCTCGGTGGATGCCATCATGACGGCAGCGCAAAAGCGCAGCATGCGCATGATTGCCGGCAAGGTGCTGCAGGACCGCAACAGCCCCGATGGCGTGCGCGACGAGACCGAGCAAGGCCTGATCGACACCGAAACGCTGATCCAGCGCTGGCATGGCGTGGACCGCCTGGGCTATGCGATCACGCCGCGCTTTGCACCGACCAGCACCGAAGCGCAGCTGCGCGGTGCGGGCGAGCTGGCAGCCAGGTATGGCGATGTCTGGATTCAGTCCCATGTGGCCGAGAACCTGGACGAGATTGCCTGGGTCAAGGAGCTGTTCCCCGCCGCGCGCAGCTATCTGGCCGTCTATGACGACTTCGGCCTGATGCGCGAGCGCGCCGTCTATGCGCACAGCATCTGGCTCGACGAAACCGACCGCCAGCTCATGCACGACACGCGCTCGGCAGCGGCCATCAGCCCGACCAGCAACCAGTTTCTGGCCAGCGGCTATTTCGACTACCTCAAGGCCGACCAGGCCGGCATGCTCTACGGCCTGGCCAGCGACGTGGGTGGCGGCATGAGCTTCTCGCCGTTTCGCACCATGCAGGCCGCCTATGTGGTGGGGCGCGAGGGCCATGCCAAGCAGGGCCAGAGCCTGTCGCCCCAGAACCTGTGGTGGCAGCACACGGCAGGCGCTGCGCGCGCGCTGGGTCTGCAGGGCGTGATCGGCAATCTGCAGCCCGGCTGCGAGGCCGATCTGGTCGTCATCAACCCCGGCTGCACGCCGCTGCTGGCGCGCAAGACGGCCCAGGCGCGCAATCTGGACGAGCTGCTGTTTGCCATGATCATCCTCGGAGATGACCGCCTGATTGAGCAAACCATTGTTTCTCAAGCAAAATAGCGGTCTTGCGCTTGATTTGTGAGCGCACAACGCTATGAAAAATCAAGCGATACAGGACTTCTAATGAGCATCAAGAGCGACAAATGGATCCGTCAGATGGCGGAGCAGCACGGCATGATCGAGCCTTTCGAGCCTGGCCAGGTGCGCCAGGTCGACGGCAAGAAGATCATCAGCTACGGCACTTCAAGCTATGGCTACGACATTCGTTGCGCCCGCGAATTTAAGGTCTTCACGAATATCCACAGCACGGTGGTGGACCCCAAGAATTTTGACGAGAAGAGCTTTGTCGACTTCGAGGGTGACTATTGCATCATTCCGCCCAACAGCTTTGCTCTGGCCCGCACGATGGAGTACTTCCGCATCCCGCGCGACGTGCTGACCGTCTGCCTGGGCAAGAGCACTTATGCGCGCTGCGGCATCATCGTCAACGTGACGCCCTTCGAGCCCGAGTGGGAAGGCTATGTGACGCTGGAGTTCTCCAACACCACGCCTTTGCCGGCCAAGATCTATGCGGGCGAAGGCTGCGCCCAGGTGCTGTTCTTCCAGGGCGACGAGCAATGCGAAGTCAGCTACAAGGACCGCAACGGCAAGTACCAGGGCCAGCATGGCGTGACCCTGCCCAAGGCCTGAAACCTGTTGCTTCGCCAAAAAAGCCCGCTGCGGATACAGCGGGCTTTTTGCTTTCCAGCGAGGCTGCTGGGCGGGGTCAGGCGGCTGCCGCCTCGAGCGCCGGCCAGTCCAGATTGCAGTGCGCGCCCACGCTGGCATGGCGCTGCAGCGCTGCGTCCACCATCAGGCTGCACAGCGCCAGCTGGTTGCGAAGTGCTGGGTCGGCGCCGCGCCATTGAGCGCGCCACAGCACCAGTTGCTTGGCCGCCGCAATCAGGCTGTGGTTGCTGCGCACGATGCCGACGTTGTGCAGCATGAGCTGCTGCAGCACCTGGCGCATCTCCTGCTGGCTTTCAGCGCTCAGGCTCTTGCCGGACTTGCGCGGCCTGTCATGAATCGCCGCCGGCCTGTGCAGTGGCTGCTCGGCCATGCGCAGGGCGGCAGACCTGGCCATGACCACGCATTCCAGCAGCGAGTTGCTGGCCAGCCGATTGGCGCCATGCAGGCCGGTGCGGGCCACCTCGCCAATCGCCCACAGCCCGGCCACGGCGGTGCGGCCGTCCACATGGGCCTGCACGCCGCCGCAGGCATAGTGGGCGCAGGGCGCGACAGGAATGGGCTGGGTGGCGATGTCTATGCCGTGCTGCGCGCACAGCGCCATGACGCCCGGAAAATGCCGGGTCAGCCAGTCGCGGCTGCGGTGTGTGATGTCCAGCAGCACATGGGGCAACTGGTGGGCACGCATTTCGCCATCGATGGCACGGGCCACGATATCGCGCGGCGCCAGCTCGGCGCGCGGGTCGTGGCGCAGCATGAAGCGCTCGCCAGGCTGGCCGTGCCGGTCCGGCAGGCACAGCAGGGCACCTTCGCCGCGCAGCGCTTCCGAGACCAGGCCCACGGACCGGCCGCCCACCTGCAAGGCCGTGGGGTGGAACTGCATGAACTCCAGGTCGCGCACGACACAGCCCGCGCGCCAGGCCATGGCGATGCCGTCGCCGGTCGCCGTGGCCGGGTTGGTGGTGCTGGGGTAGATCTGGCCCATGCCGCCCGTGGCCAGCACCGTATGGCTGGCCAGCATGTTCTGCTGCTGGCCATCGGCATTGCGCACGCTGGCGCCCACGCAGCGCTGCTGAGCGTCCTGCAGCAGTTCCATGGCGCTGCAATGCTGCAGCAAGGTGATGTGCTTCAGGCGCTGGCAGGCCTGCAGCAAGGTCTGGTGCACGGCATGCCCGGTGCGGTCGGCCGCATGCACGATGCGCCGTGCGCTGTGACCGCCTTCGCGCGTCAGGTGCAGGCGGCCTTCGGCATCGGTGCTGAAGGGCACGCCCAGGGCTTGCAGCCAGGCGATGGCCTGGGGGCCCTGCTCCAGGATGCGGCGCACGGCAGCTTCGTCGCAGAGGCCGGCGCCGGCGATCAGCGTGTCCTGCACATGGGACTGCAGGCTGTCGGCGGGGTCCAGCACGGCGGCAATGCCGCCTTGCGCCCAGGCACTGGCGCATTCGTCGGCACGGCTTTTGCTGAGCACGGTGATGCGCAGCCTGCTGGGCAGGCTGAGCGCCAGCGTCAGGCCGGCCAGTCCGCAGCCGATGATGAGCACATCGCTGCCGGTCGGGGATTGGGGCATGGTGCTTGTCCTCGCTCAGGCCGGACCGAAGTTCTGGAACAGGGCCGCGTCGCGTTCCAGTTCGCCGCTGGCGCGTACCGGCTGGCGCTGTGCCGCCGCGAAGTCCAGCATGCGCTGAATGGGCTTGCGGGCGGCCCGGCCCAGCGCCGCATCCAGTTCGATGGCGCCGCTGCCTTGCTGCAGCGTCCTCTCCACGCCGGGCAGGCTGTTCATGGCCATCCAGGGGCAGAAGGCGCAGCTTTTGCAGCTGCCGCCCGTGCCCGCCGTCGGGGCTGCGAGAAAGCGCTTGCCCGGATAGCGCTGGCGCATATCGTGAAGAATGCCCTGATCGGTGGCGACGATGAAGCTGTCGGTGGGCAGCTTGCCCACGGCGGCAATCAGCTGGGTGGTGGAGCCCACCACATCGGCCAGCGCCGTGACGGCGGCAGGCGATTCGGGGTGAACCAGAATCGCGGCCCCGGGGTGGGCGTTGGCCAGGGCTTGCAGCTCGTCGGCCTTGAATTCGTCATGGACCACGCAGCTGCCCTGCCACAGCAGCATGTCGGCGCCGGTCTGCTGCTGGATATGGCTGCCCAGGTGGCGGTCGGGCGCCCAGAGGATTTTCTCGCCGCGGGCATGCAGGGCGGCCACGATGTCCTGTCCTACCGACGAGGTGACCACCCAGTCGGCCCGGGCTTTCACGGCGGCGCTGGTATTGGCATAGACGACCACGGTGCGATCGGGATGGGCGTCGCAGAACCGGCTGAATTCGTCGGCCGGGCAGCCCAGATCCAGCGAGCAGGTGGCATCGCCGTCGGGCATGAGCACGGTTTTTTCGGGGCTCAGGATCTTGGCGGTCTCGCCCATGAAGCGCACTCCGGCCACGATCAGGGTCCTGGCCGGGTGGTTGGCGCCAAAGCGCGCCATCTCCAGCGAGTCGCCCACACAGCCTCCGGTATCGCGTGCCAGATCCTGCAGTGCGCCGTCCACGTAGTAGTGGGCGACCATGACGGCATTGCGTTCCCTGAGCAAGGCCTTGATGCGCTGTGCCGTTTCGCGCTGCTGCTGGCGGTCCTGCGGCGGCAGCACCCTGGCCCAGGCCTGGCCTGTGCTGCACTGGGTGCTGCTGCCCGGTGCGGGCTGGTCGAATTCCACGGTTTTGATCGTCATCGTCTCCATCCTGAGTTGTGCTGTTAAATATTTATACTCAATCTGAGTATTATTAAAACCGCTTTTTTGATGTTTGTCACCTGAGAGACAAATCAGAAGGTCGGCCGCTGCCTTTGGCGGGGGAGGGGGATCAGCGGGGAATCACGAAAAATCGCTCTGGCGCTTATTTATCAAAGGATTGATGCTTCTGATAAATGAGCGTGTGGAAGCGGCTTAAACGAGGAGGCTCAGCTGATGCTGGCGCCGTGCCAGGCGTGTGGCGGCCAGATCCCAGCCGCCCCAGCCACAGGATTTGAAGAGCACAGGGGTCGTGGGGCGCGACCAGTTGTGCTGCACCACGGTGGCCAGTGTGGGCAGGGTGCTGACGTCAATGCGGGCCTGCAGCAGGTCGCCGGCCTCGTGCAGCGCATCTTCGGTGTCGACGACGATCTGGCCTTCACGCAGAAAGCGCTGGCACAGCGCCGGAGCCAGTTCCACCATTTTGGGGGTGAAGGCACCCACGGCGCAGACAAAGGCATCGGGCCGCGCGGCCTCGTGCAGCACCACGGCCTGTGCGGGCGTGCAGGTCACGATCAGCGGGCAGTGCCGGGCAGCTTCCTCCAGGTCATCGGCGATGCGTGCCTGCAGACCCAGGTCGCGGGCCTGGTCTGCAAGCCGCTGCGCACTATGGGCGCTGCGCGAGTGAATCCAGACTTCCTGCGTGCCCAGGCCCTGGGCAAAGGCCTGCAGATGGGCGCTGCCCTGCACGCCGGCGCCGACGATGAGCAGTGCGCCTTCAGGCCTGGGGGCCAGACGGCGTGCTGCCAGCAGCGAGACGGCGGCGGTGCGTCTGGCCGTGACGGTGGGACCGTCCAGAATCAGCTGGCGCTCTCCGGTGGCCGCGTCAAAGACCACGATATCGCCCTGAATGGTGGGTCTGCCCGCCTGGGCATTGCCGGGCGTGAAGCTGATGAGCTTGGTCATGGCCACCTGGCCATCGGTGGCCGGCATGCAGAACAGACAGTTGTCCGCAGCCGTGGGCATGACGATGCGTGGCGGAACAGTGACACCGCCACTGTTTTGCAGCTGGAGCAAAAGTGCTTCGATTTCATCGGCCAGGGCGGTCCATGGCAGCAGTGCGGCAGTAGCGTTGGCATCGAGAGACGCTGTAGATGGCTGGGTCAGGGCATTCATGGGCAGTCGTATGAGGGCAGCGGACAGGGCTTCGAGCTTACAGAATTGCAAGCCCGGCCCGGTGTTGGCCGACAGCAGGTCGCTGCATAGACGCCGGGAGCAAGGGCTGGCAGCGCGCACAATAGCCACTGTCTTATTCATCGATTCTGTGCACTCATGTTTGGCTTTTCTTCCCGCTCCGGGCAACGCAAGGACCCTACCTGGACACAAGCGCCTTCCAGCCGCGGTCCTGTCGAGCCGGTCTGGCGGGATGGCGGCTCGGCCGCGTCCTATGAGCCTACCCAGCAGCAGGCGGCAACGCCGCGCAAATCCTCTTCCGCCAGGCTCTGGGCATCGGCCGTCCTGGCCGTTGTCGGCCTGCTGGCAGTGGCTTTCCTGTTTCTGAGCATGGTCGATGTGGTGGAGGAGCAGGTCGCCCGCAACCAGCCCCAGTCCACACCGGGAACGCCGGGCGTGAACCTGATACCCGTGCCTGCCGGCCGCTGAAAACCTGACCAAACGTCAACAATGCTGCACTGCAGCTTGACCGGTGCGGCAAAAGCACAGCTTGATACCTTCGGTCGCAGCCCCAGCCCTTAATATTGCCACCCGGCACAGGCCGCGTGCAACACAGCAAAGGAGAACGCACCATGAGATGGGAAGGTAACCGCGAGTCGGACAATGTCGAAGACCGCCGTGGAGACGGTGGCGGCGGTGGTTTCCCCATTGGTGGCCGCAGCATAGGCATCGGCACGGTGGTGCTGGCGCTGATTGGCTGGGGCGTGTTCGGCATCAATCCGCTGACCACCATCGGCGTGCTCTCTGGCGGCGGATCGCCCCAGGTGCAGCAGGCTCCCGCCCATCGTCCCGCAGCAGATGACCAGGGCGGCAGGTTCGTCTCCACGGTGCTGGCCTCGACCGAGGATGTCTGGGCCCAGATTTTCCGTGAAGGCGGTGCCCAGTATCAGAACCCCAAGCTGGTGCTGTTCACCGGCGTGACGCCCACGGCCTGCGGCACGGGGCAGTCGGCCATGGGGCCGTTCTACTGCCCGGGTGACCGCAAGGTCTATCTGGACATGGACTTCTTCAGCACCATGAGCCGTCAGCTGGGCGCGCCCGGCGAGTTCGCGCGTGCCTATGTGGTGGCCCACGAGGTGGGACACCATGTGCAGAACCTGCTCGGCATCTCGGGCAAGGTGGATGCCATGCGCGGTCGTGTCAGCGAGCGTGAGCAGAACGCCATGTCCGTACGCCTGGAGCTGCAGGCCGACTGTCTGGCCGGCATCTGGGCCAACAAGTCGCAGCAGGCCAAGAGCTGGCTGGAGCAGGGCGATATCGAGTCGGCCGTGAATGCCGCCCAGCAAATCGGCGACGACAAGCTGCAGCGTGAAGCCACGGGCACGGTGCGTCCCGACAGCTTTACCCATGGCTCCAGCGCCCAGCGTGTGCGCTGGTTCACCCAGGGCTACAAGACCGGCAGCGTCAAGGCCTGCGACACCTTTTCGGCCCAGTCGCTTTGAGTCACAAGCTGCCTGGCGGCAGGCGTGTGCTTTGTCACACGCCTTTGTTTTTGGAGCGGCAGAATGTGAAAATCCGGGTTATCCCGATAGATTGCACGGGATATTGGCAAGGCTTTTTTTGCCCGCAAACAGAGGGGGCGAAGGCTTTGCGTCTGCAGAAAATCACAAAGCCAACGCGAAAAACCCACTCGGTGCGACAATAGCGCTCTCAATGACAAGCTCTTTCTCCAATCTTCACTTGGCTGAGCCCCTGGCACGCGCAGTGGCCGACATGGGCTATGAGTCCATGACTCCGATTCAGGCGCAGGCCATTCCGGTGGTATTGACCGGCAAGGACGTCATGGGCGCAGCCCAGACCGGCACTGGCAAGACGGCGGCTTTCTCCCTGCCCCTGCTGCAGCGCCTGATGCGCCATGAAAACGCTTCAGCATCGCCTGCCCGCCATCCGGTGCGTGCCCTGGTGCTGCTGCCCACGCGTGAGCTGGCCGATCAGGTGGCACAACAGATTGCCCTGTACGCCAAGCACACCAAGCTGCGCAGCACCGTGGTCTTCGGTGGCATGGACATGAAACCCCAGACCCTCGAGCTGAAAAAAGGCGTCGAGGTGCTGGTGGCCACGCCAGGTCGTCTGCTGGACCACATCGAAGCCAAGAATGTGGTGCTCAACCAGGTGGAATATGTAGTGCTGGACGAGGCCGACCGCATGCTGGATATCGGCTTTCTGCCCGATCTGCAGCGCATCCTCTCCTATCTGCCCAAGAGCCGCACCACGCTGCTGTTCTCGGCCACGTTCTCGCCGGAGATCAAGCGGCTGGCCGGCAGCTATCTGCAGGATCCGGTGACGATCGAGGTGGCACGACCCAATGAGACGGCCTCCACCGTGGAGCAGCGCTTCTACAAGGTCTCGGATGACGACAAGCGTTACGCGATTCGTTCCGTGCTCAAGGAGCGCGACATTCGCCAGGCCTTCATCTTCTCCAACAGCAAGCTGGGCTGTGCGCGCCTGACGCGTGCCCTGGAGCGTGACGGTCTGCGCGCCGGCGCACTGCATGGAGACAAGAGCCAGGACGAACGCCTGAAGGCACTGGAAGCCTTCAAGGCCGGCGAGGTGGATCTGCTGGTCTGTACCGATGTGGCCGCGCGCGGTCTGGACATCAAGGATGTGCCCGCCGTGTTCAACTACGACGTGCCTTTCAACGCCGAAGACTATGTGCACCGCATCGGCCGTACCGGTCGCGCCGGCGCATCGGGTCTGGCCGTGACGCTGGTGACCGACCATGACAGCCGCAATGTGGCCGACATCGAAAAGCTGATCAAGAAGAAGATCGACGTCGAACCCGCGCCCATGCTGGACTTGCGCCCCCCACGGCGCAGCCGCAGCGATGAGGAATATCGCCCACGTCGCGAACGCGAGTTCGATGCAGCGCCCCGTGGCGGCTATGCACACCGTCCTTCGCGCATGGCCCCGCGTCCTGCCAATGCGGACCCATTCTTCGAGAGGCCCTATGAGGCCAGCAGCGCCGGCGAGACTGCATCCTGGGACAGCACGCATGTTGCCCCGGTCAAGAGCGCGAGCATCAAGCCCAAGCGCAAGGTCGCAGCCTTGTTCAGAGCGCCTGTCGTGGCTTCCTGAGCACTGGGTGATTGCCCCAGGAAAACGCCTGCCGGATGCAGGCGTTTTTCTTTGCTCTATCCCTTGGCGCCGGGTGCCTGGGCCTGCGGACACTGCAGCTGTATCAGCTCTCGTTCGTCCATGCGCTCGCCGATTTTCATCATGCTGAGGCAGCCGCCCCAGACGCAGCCGGTATCCATGGCCATCAGATCGGGCCGGTTGACATGGCCCAGCGTGGACCAGTGGCCGAAAGCCATGGGCGTACCGGCGGTGAGCCGGCCCGGCACATCGAACCAGGGCATCAGGCCTTCAGGTGCCTGATCGGCGGACTCCGCGCTCTCGAAGTCCATGACGCCGTCGGCACTGCAAAAGCGCAGACGGGTAAAGGCGTTGACGACGCAGCGCAGCCGGTCGTCGCCTTGCAGCTCGGCGGACCAGCGATCAGGCTGGTTGCCATACATATTCTGCAGAAAGCGCGCGTGTCCGGCGGATTGCAGCACGGTCTCGACTTCGGCGCTCAAGGCCATGACGTCCTGCACGCTCCATGGGGGCAGCACGCCGGCATGCACCATGAGCCACTGCTCGCCCGAGGCATTGACATGCAGGCGAGCCAGGGGCTGCTGGCGCAGCCAGTGCAGCAGGGCATCGCAATCGGGTGCGCTCAGAACCTGGGCCAATGTGTCGCGCCTGCTTTGCCGGCGCAGACCCTGGGCTGCGGCCAGCAGATGGAGGTCGTGATTGCCGAGCAGCGGTCGCATGGCATCGCCGGCCTGCATGCAGCGGCGTAATACTTCGGCGGATTTGGGGCCGCGATTGACAAGGTCGCCGAGCACATAAAGTGTGTCCCGACTTGCGGAGAAATCCACGGTCTGCAACAAGCGCTCGAAAGCGTCGTCGCAGCCCTGAATGTCCCCGATACAGTAAAGTGCCATGGTCTTCTTTCTGATGGACAGTCATGGATTTTCTGCTGATTGCATTGCTGGCGCTGCCCAACGGGATGTTTTCAATGTCGGAATCGGCATGGGACTCCAGTCGCAAGGCCAGATTGCCGGCTTTGGCGCAGGCGGGACAAGGGCGCGCAGGGTGCGCTGGAACTGCTCGATAACCCCACGCAATTTCTGTCGTCCGTGCAAGTGGGGATTACTTCCATCGGGCTGCCCAACGGAATTTGGGCAAGGCTGCTTTCAGCGAAGGGCTGGCAGTTTGGCGGGTATCGCTGGGAATATCGGAAAGGGTTTCCGCCATTTCGGCAACGTCTATCGTCGTAACTGCTATTACATTTATAACGATTATCTTCGACGAACTGCTTGCCGCGCGTATAGGGCAGCTCCATCCCAAGCCGGTTTCGGTATTGGCGATGCGACCTATGGCCTGGGTTGCCTCTGTGGCAAAGCCCTTTGTGCGTTTGTTGGCATTTTCTACGCATGTCATTTTGACTTTGCTCAGTATTGGTGAATCTGCCAGCACGACGGTGACCGAGCAGGAAATCGGGCCAGTATGGAAGAGGGGCGCCAAGCGGGTTGGATTGAGGCACATGAGCACCAGATGGTGCGCAATGTTTTGCATTTAGACGATGGATATCTCACATCTTTAATGGTCCGCCGCGCCGATGTGCATTGATTGGGTGGCGGAATGACGATATCTGAGGCTTGCATGCCTGCGCCGAAGGCAGGGCGATGGGCGGGCATTCCTGGTATCCGGTAGATCGTGGTTCGCTGGATGAGGTGCTGGGCATCTCACCCTGTCCAGGCTACTGTCGCTGGGCGAGAGATCAGGCAACTTGCCGAGAGAGCATGTGCTGGCTTCTGCATTCTTGCCTGAAGCCCTGACCGGGATGGAGCTCTGCTCGGTCAGCTGCGCGCCAAAACAGGACGCATGGTGTTTGCGGTTGATGAATATGGCATGGTTCAGGGCATCATGACGCCGCGTGATTTGCGGGAGGCGATTACCGGAGAGCCTCGCTCAATGGAGGACGCCAGGGCCTGGGCAACCCGAAGAGAGGACGGGTCCAGGCTGATCTGATGCCTGTCGCCGAATTGAAGGCCAGGCTGGCAATTCGGGTATTGCCCGATGAAGACAATGGCATCCATAACACGCTGGCCGGTTTATTCATCGCTGAGAGCGGTCATTTGCACGTTCCGCGCGAGAAGGTCTGGTGCAGGCGAGGGATATTGGAAGTCGTTGATATGGATGGGCAAGGCAGCGACAAGATATTGGCGGTTCCTCGGAGTGAATAGCTATTTATTAACACATGGTTGCATTTTATAAATATTTTGAATTGTGGTTTTTGCTTACTCGGAAAAAGATGAATTTGAAATTCCCGCATTTATAATGAATCCACTTTAATCAACCGAGAAGCGCAAATCATGAGCACTTACAAGGAACTCCTGAAGCAGAGAGAAGAGCTGGAACAGCAAATCAATGAAGCCCGTTCGCGTGAACTGGCCGAAGCCGTGAGCAAGGTGCGTGGCCTGATTGCTGAGTACGGCTTGACTGCTGAAGATGTTTTCCCTCCCGCTCGCGCGCGCTCTTCCGCCAATGCTGGCGCCAAGGTGGCTCCCAAGTATCGTGATCCTGCAACGGGTCAGACTTGGACCGGCCGCGGCAAGCCGCCAAAGTGGATTGCAGACCAGGACCGTGAAAAGTTCGCTATTTGATCTGCTTGCGCACGTTGAAAGAGCCCGCCTTGGCGGGCTTTTTTCATGGGGCAAAGTTTGCGGCAGCGCAAATCGGAGTTCTCGTCGATGCAGCTGACTAGGCGGCACAATAAGAGTCCATGAACAAGCAGGTGTTGATTGCAGGTGGCGGTATTGGTGGTCTGGCCGCTGCCATAGGGGCGGTACGTGCCGACTGGGGGGTACGTTTGTTCGAGCGTGCCGCGCAGTTTTCGGAAGTGGGGGCCGGCATTCAGCTTGGGCCCAATGTGGTGCGCCGTCTTCAGGCCTGGGGGCTGCAGCGATCCTTGCAGCAGGTCGTGGCGTCCCCCCAGGCCTTGCGTGCCTGCAGCGCCGTGACAGGGCAGGAGCTGGGCCGTTTGCCACTGGGCGTGGATATGGTGCAGCGCTACGGGGCCAGCTATCTCACCATTCATCGCGCCGACCTGCACGGGATCCTGCTGGAGACCCTGCAGGGTCTGGCCGAGGTTCACCTCAACCTCAACCAGGCCGTCAGCAGCTACAGCGAGCAGGACGGCGTGGTCACCATCCGCACCAGCTCGGGAAAGCTCATCGAGGGCGATGCCCTGATCGGAGCCGATGGCGTGCGCAGTGCCATGCGGGCCCAGATGCTGGGCGACGGACCTCCGCGAGTGACAGGGCATCTGGCCTATCGTGCCATGGTGCACCAGGCCAATCTGCCCAAGCGCTTGCGCACCAGCGAGGTCACGGCATGGCTGGGGCCGCAGCTGCACGCGATTCAGTACCCCGTGCGCCGGGGAGAGCTGCAGAATCTGGTGATCATCGTCCAGGGGCCGGCGCCTGAGGATCTCGATCACTGGGACCATTCCGCCAATCTGCCCGACCTGCTGCAGCAGCTTCAGGGCACTTGTGGCTATCTGCAGGATCTGGTGCAGCATGTGCCGGGTGGAGGTGGCGAATGGCGCTTGTGGCCGGTGGCCGACCGCCAGCCGCTGTCGTCACAGGCCCAGATGGCGCAGGGTCTGGTGGCCTTGCTCGGCGACGCCGCCCATCCCATGCGTCCCTATCTGGCCCAGGGCGCAGGCATGGCCATCGAGGATGCTGCCGAACTGCAAAGCGCTCTGTCCATGCATGATCTGGACGTCAGCCTGCGTCTGCGGCGCTATGCGCTGAATCGCTGGCAGCGCAATGCCAGGGTGCAGGAGCGCTCGCTGCGCAATGGCCGCATCTTCCATGCGACAGGGCCGCTGCGCTGGGGACGCGATCTGTCGCTGCGCGCTCTGGGGGGGCGCATCATGGATGTGCCCTGGCTCTACGAGAACGCGCTCTAGCGCGGGCGCAGCTCCCGCCGTGCTCTAGTGATCGGCCTTGAGCAGCAGCGGCGAGGGCTTGATGACCCGGTAGGCCAGCACGCCGCCACCAAGCATGGCGGCAATCATCAGCATCACGGCCTGGTAGATGTCGGCATTCTGGCGCTCCGCAACCCCTGCGACCAGACCCGACAGCCACTGCATGAGTGCGGCTCCGAGAAACATGGCCATGGTGAAGATGGACAGGGCGCGTCCCGTCGTGGCCGGCGGGTAGGAGGAGCGCACATCGGCATAGATGAGCGTGCCGTAGCCCGACAGCACGCTCATGGCCATCAGCAGAACCACGCTGCCCACGGACTGGTGGACCAGGGCCAGGGCCACAAAAATGCCGGCCATCAGCAGCGCAAAGCGTGCGATGCGCTGGCGGCGTCTGGCAGGTCCCGGATCGAGCCGGCCGAACATGGAAGGCACGAACAGCGAAATGACGGAGCAGGCCAGGGCCACGTTGCCGGTGGTGACCAGGGAGAACTGGTAGCGGTCCATCAGCATGGGGCTGAGCCAGAGTCCGCGCACCGTGAGAAACGAGGCATAGCTGACCATGCCCAGCAGCACGATACCCCAGGTGTGAGGCAGCAGCAGCAGGCTGCCAAAACCCTGCAGCGCCTGCATGAAACCGGGCTTGGGCAGTGCGTCGCCGGGCAGTTCGGGCTCGTGCACCTTGAAGAAGATCAGCAGCCAGGACAACACACTCAGCACCGCCAGCAGCACAAAGCCGGCACGCCAGCCCAGATGCTGCACCAGCCAGGCCATGGGCGTGCCGGTGAACAGCAGGCCCAGTCCGCCCAGACCCAGGCCTATGCCCGAGAGATAGGCAAATTTATCGGCTGGAAAGTGGCGTGCGATGAACATGGTGCTGGCCAGAAAGGCGGGCGAGCAGCCCACGCCGATCAGCAACTGGCCCAGCATCAGCCAGGAATAGCTGGGTGCCAGTGCGGACAGCGCGGCGCCCGCAATCGACAGCGGAAAGGCCAGCAGCACGGTACGGCGCAGGCCGTAGATATCCATGCCTATGCCCATGAGCAGCTGCGCCACGCCGAAGGACAGCGCAAACAGCCCGGCAAACGAGCCTAGCGACTGCGCGGAGAGGCCAAAGTCCGTGCGCAGACCGTCGGCGATGATGGAGGTGACCGTGCGAAAGGCCTGGCTCAGTGCAAAGCCCGTGAGCAGGCAGACCAGCATGGCCCAGGCGGAGGAGTCGGGCTTCGGGCTGGGGTTCGGCGCAGCCGGGGCGGCGCTGTGATCGGAAGGCATGGGCAGTTAGTTGTGATGTTAGGTTTTGCACGGAGCCTAAATAATTCAGGCTGCCCGCGCTGTCACGAAAGAGCAGCAGGGGCAGCCTGAGTGGCGATGGCCGGGCCCGCTTACAGCTCGGTGCGCAGGCTCCAGATCTCGGGAAACAGTACCACGTCCAGCATCTTCTTGAGGTAGCTCACGCCGCCGGTGCCGCCCGTGCCGCGCTTGAAGCCGATGACGCGCTCCACCGTGGTCAGGTGGCGGAAGCGCCAGAGACGGAAGGCGTCTTCGATATCGGCCAGCTTTTCGCCCAGCTGGTACAGATCCCAGTGCTTGTGCGGATCGCGGTAGACGGTGATCCAGGCCTGCTTGACGCCCTCGCTGGCTTCATAGGGCTGGGTCCAGTCGCGCTGCAGGCGGTCGGCAGGCACGGCGATGCCTTCGCGCGCCAGCAGCTGCAGGGCCACGTCGTACAGCGATGGTGATTCGTAGGCGGCCTGTACCTGGGCCAGCAGGTCCGAGCGATGCGCGTGGGGCTGGAGCATGGCCGCGTTCTTGTTGCCCAGCGCGAACTCGATGCAGCGGTACTGGTAGCTCTGGAAGCCGCTGGAGTTGGCCAGATAGGGGCGCATGGCCGAGTATTCGGGCGGCGTCATGGTGGACAGCACGGTCCAGGCGCTGACCAGCTGCTCCATGATGCGCGAGACGCGCGCCAGCATCTTGAAGGCATCGGGCTTGGTCGTGCCCGAGGCATTGGCAATGGCGGCGGTGGCCGCGCGCACCTCGTGCAGCATCAGCTTCATCCACAGCTCGCTGGTCTGGTGCTGCACGATGAACAGCATCTCGTCATGGGCCGGCGACAGCGGGTGCTGGGCCGTGAGAATCTGGTCCAGATGCAGATAGTCGCCATAGCTCATGTCGCGGCTGAAGTCGAGCTGGGCTTTCTCGTCGCGGACGATGGCTGCGCCGCCATGCAGAGGGCAGCCGGAGGATTCGTTCGTCATGGTGAAATCATGTTTGTTGGATCGGTGCGCGCAGCGTAACCGAATCCGGGCCCGCAAAGCCTGCAAGAACGTGGATGCAAGCTGCCAAAGCTTTGCGTAAATTCAGGCCAGTCACAGACCCGTGACGGAAAACGCACTCAGCCGAGATTCAAGCCATGTCCAGTCCTCTGCCCTCTACAGCCGCCGCCAACCCGCCAATCGATGAGCGCATGGTCCTGTGCTGCCGCTGGCTGGAGAGCGAAGAGCCCATGCCCGCGCTGGATGAGCTGGCCCAGCGGCTGGGGCTCAGCCCCTGGCAGCTGCACCGCAGCTTCAAGCGTGCCACGGGGCTCACGCCCAAGGCCTATGCCAAGGCCCATCGCGGCAGGCATGTGCGCGATGCGCTGGCGCAGGAGGCCAGCGAGTCGGTTACCGATGCGGCCTATCTGAGCGGCTATGAAGCCAGCAGCAGCTTCTACAAGGACGCACCGGCCATGCTGGGCATGGCGCCGCAGTCCTATCGCAGGCGCGGCCAGGACCAGCGCATCCGCTTTGCCCTGGCCGAATGCTCGCTGGGCAGCCTGCTGGTGGCCAGCACCGACAAGGGCGTGTGCTGCGTGCTGCTGGGCGATGACCCGCATGCGCTGGTCGACGATCTGCAGCGGCGTTTTGCGGCGGCGCAGCTGATCGGTGCCGATGCCCGGTATGAACAGACCGTGGCCCAGGTGGTGGCGCTGATGGAGCAGCCCCGGCTGGGGCTGGCCCTGCCGCTGGATATTCAGGGCACGGCGTTTCAGCAGCGCGTCTGGCAGGCGCTGCAGCGCATTCCGGCCGGGCAGACCGTCAGCTACAGCGAACTGGCCCGGCATCTGGGCCAGCCAAGTGCCACGCGGGCCGTGGCCAGCGCGGTGGCGGCCAATCCGATTGCCGTGGCCGTGCCCTGTCACCGTGTGCTGCGCAACGACGGCAGCATTTCGGGCTATCGCTGGGGCGTGGAGCGCAAGCGCGCGCTGCTGCTGCGCGAGGCCCAGCAGGCCCAACCCAAGCTCTCTTAAAGAGAGCTGCTATCGCATGCTACTCAACGTTTTTAGATGGATATCTATCTGAAATCATTGATTGATGAGCGATAGAAGCTATGAATTTCATGAATGAAGCACAGGCGCGCTCCGGCGCAGCCCGCTGTGATAGAAAACCGCATGCTGCTTGAAGTCTCCATTGCCCTGCCCGCGCGTTACCGCTTTGACGAATTCGTACATTTCCATGATCGCGACGAGCAGCAACTGGCCGAGCGGGTCGATGCCGGCGCGCGCAGCCTGCACAAGGCCATCATGTGGAAGCACAGCCCCGCCTTGCTGCAGCTGCAATGGCAGAGCGGACGGGTGCAGGCCAGCTTGCATGCAGCGCACGCAGAGCCGGCCGAGGCAGACCGGGCAGCGCTGCAGGCCATGGTGAAACGCATGCTGGGGCTGATCTACGCGCCCGGCCAGCTGGAACTGGCGCATGGCGACCACCCTGAGCTGGGGGCGCTGCTGTCGCGCCAGGCTGGCCTGCATGTGCCCGGCTCGCCCACGCCCTTCGAGGCGCTGACCTGGGCCATCACCGGCCAGCAGATCACGGTGGCCGTAGCCGTTTCGCTGCGGCGCAAGCTGATCGCGCTGGCGGGCGAGCCGCTGGCGCAAGACGGGGGCATGCCGGCGCTGCATGCCTATCCCGATGCTCAGCGCGTGGCGGCCTTGGGGCTGGACGCGCTGCGCGGCGCGGGCTTTTCCCAGGCCAAGGCCCAGACCCTGCTGGCCGTGGCCCAGGCCGTTGCCGAGGATAGCCTGCCGCTGGACGACTGGGCCGCCCGCAGCGCCGCTGGCCAGTGGCAGGAGCAGGATGTGGCCGCTGCCTCGGCGCAATTACTGGCGGTCAAGGGCATCGGGCCGTGGACGGTGAACTACACCTTGCTGCGCGGCTATGGCTGGCCCGACGGTAGCCTGCATGGGGATGTGGCAGTGCGCCGGGCCATAGGCCTGCTTAACGGCAGCGACAAGCCCGATGCGCGTGCCGCCAGCGACTGGCTGGAACAGTTCAAGCCCTGGCGCGCGCTGGTGGCAGCGCACCTCTGGGCCTCGCTGGCCGACAGCGCCTATTGACAGGCGGCAGCGCTTCAGAGCGGCGGCGACAGCACCAGCAGCAGCAAGCGTGCGGGTTGGCCCGAGGCGTTGGCCAGCCGGTGCTCGCTGTCCACCACCAGCGTGGCCGTGTCGCCCGCGTGCAGCAGCACCTGCTCCTGGGCGGTAAAGACTTCGATGCTGCCTTCCAGCACGTGAAAGACCTCGCGCGTGCCTGCGCGATGGGCCGCGAAATGGCTGGAGACCGCATGCGGCGGAAAGCGGTAATGCACGAGGTTCACACCCGCGCTGGGGCTGGCCAGGGCCAGGCGCTCCACGCCGCTGGCCTCGTCGACAAAGCGCAGATTCTCGCCGGCGCGCGTGATCTGCGCGCTGGGTGCGCTTTGCACCAGCTCGCCAAGCTCGCAGCCCAGACCTTGTGCAATTGCCATGGCATTGCGCAGGCTGGTGGCCAGCAGGCCGCGTTCCACGCGCGACAGCGCGCCCGGTGAGACGCCGCTGGCCTGGGCCAGCTGATCCAGTGTGATGCCCAGCTGGGCGCGGCGCGCGCGGACGGCGGCGCCGAAAAGCGCATCCTGCTCCGATGCCTGCGATGCAGTGGTGGAGTTCAAGCCTGGCTCCTTTTCATGGCGTCTGTTCTTGTATTGAAAATTTTCCTATGAGAAAATAATTTTGCGTATAGGAAATTATTTTTCGAGGATGAATGCAATGTACATGTTTATCAGTGCCTTGCCCGTGGCCACCGTCATCGCCGTCCTGCTGGCGGGCTGGCGCTCGCTGCATGCCGCAGCGCTGGGCGTGGCGGTGGCGCTACTGGTGATTGCTGCAGCCTT
The DNA here is from genome assembly GCF_008121565.1 of Comamonas sp. Z3. Lineage (NCBI taxonomy): Bacteria > Pseudomonadati > Pseudomonadota > Betaproteobacteria > Burkholderiales > Comamonadaceae > Comamonas > Comamonas sp. Z3. Next base: position 53,748 of record NZ_VOQU01000012.1, on the reverse strand, counting down.
TGCGCAGCCCGCTGCGACATGGCTGGCCGCGGGCATGCACTGGGCGCCGGTGTTGCTGGAGGTGCTGCTGATCGTGGGGGGCGGGCTGCTGCTGTCCGAGGTGCTGCGCGCGTCGGGAGCGCAGAAGGTCCTGGCCGACTGGCTGCTGGCCAGGGCCGGCAGCGGTACGGGCGCCGTGCTGCTGGTGGTGCATGGCATCACGCCGTTTGCCGAGTCGGTCACCGGCTTTGGCGTGGGTGTGACCATCGGCATACCGCTGCTCGCGCACTTCGGCTTGCCGCCGCGCAAGGTGGTGCTCATCGGCCTGCTGGGCCTTTGCGCGGTGCCCTGGGGTTCCATGGGGCCGGGGACGCTGGTGGCGGCCACCATGGCAGGTCTGCCGTTCAAGGAGCTGGGTCAGGCTTCGGCCCTGGTCAGCGTGATTCCGTTTGTCATCACCGGCATGGCGGCGGCGGCTCTGGCGAGTGCGCCGGACCGTCGCTGGCCGGCTCTGCTGCAGGGCCTGCTGTCGGGTCTGTTGCTGACGGCGACCGTGGCTCTGATGAATACCCTGGCCGGCACGGCGCCCGCGGGGGCACTCGGTGCCTTGCTGGTGGTGGGCTGGCATCTGCTGCGCCTGCGCGTGTCGCAAGCGGACGCGGACAAGCCGCCCCTGAGCGCACCGGGGCGGCGTGCGCTGGCCGCCTATGCGCTGCTGCTGGGTGGCGTGCTGGCGGCCGCAGCGCTGATGCGCACCCTGGATCTGCCCGCTGCCTGGCATGGGCTGGCTTCGCCGGGACTGTGGCTGCTGGTGGCTGCGGTTTTTTTCACGCGAGGCCGGCCGGCGCGCCCATCGCTGGCAAAGGTCTGGCGCGCCTGGCAGCAGGTGGCACCGGTCACGGCGCTGTTCATTGTGCTGGGCGTGCTGATGGCGGTTTCGGGCATGGCCGCGCAGCTGGCGCAGGTGCTGGCCCGCAGCGGGCCGCTGTATTTGCTGGCCGCACCCTTTGTGGGAGCGCTGGGCGGCTTCGTGACCGGCTCCAATACCGGGGCCAATGCCATGTTTGCGGCCACGCAGGCCGAGATCGCCCGTGCGCTGGGCGCGCCGCTGCTGCCATTCATGGCGGTGCACAACGTCAGTGCCTCGCTGCTGCTCATGGCTTCGCCCGGCAAGGTGGAGATGGCCGTGCAACTGCTGGAGCAGGGGGCTGACCAGCGGCGCTGGGTGCAGCAAAGCGTGCTGATGCTGGACCTGGCCGCCGTGGCGCTGATGGGCGTACTCAATTGGAGCTGGGCACGGGCCTGACCGGATGCCGGCCGGCCCGTGCCCGGGCTGCAGGCCTCAGGTCACCGCATGCACGGTATTGAACTCGGGCCGCTGCCATTCGCCCGATTCCAGCACCTGGCGCAGATGCTCGACGGCGTTCCAGACATCGGCAAAGCCCACATACAGCGGCGTGAAGCCGAAGCGCAGAATGTCCCTGTGCTTGCCCGTGCCGCCGTCGCCCTTGCGGAAGTCGCCGATCACGCCGCGTGCGATCAGCGCCTGGACAATGGCGTAGGCACCGCTGTTCTGGCCGTCCAGGCCCAGGCCTTCTTCCCGGGTCAGGCAGACCTGGGAGCCGCGTGCTGCATGCTCGCGCGGTGTCGCCAGACCCAGGCCGTGGCCCTGGCAGCGCTCTTCCACGAGCTGGATGAACAGGTCGGTCAGCGCCAGCGATTTCTGGCGCAGCGCGGCCATGCCGCCGAAAGCCTCGGCCTCGGTGTAGATGTCGATGCCGCATTGCAGCACGCTCATGCTGATCATGGGCTGGGTGCCGCAGAGATAGCGCTGGATGCCCTGGGCGGGGTGATAGTCGGGCACGAACTTGAAAGGCTCGGCGTGGCCGAACCATCCCGACAGCGGCTGCCAGAAGCGGTTGATCAGGCGCGGATGCGCCCAGACAAAGGCCGGTGCGCCGGGGCCGCCGTTGAGGTATTTGTAGCTGCAGCCCACGGCAAAGTCGGCATCGGCGCCCTTGAGGTCCACGGGCACGGCACCTGCGCTATGGCACAGATCCCAGACGCAGAGAATGCCTTTGGCATGGGCGGCGGCCGTGACGGCTGCCATATCGTGCATGGCACCGGTGCGGTAGTTGACATGGGTGAGCAGGGAGATCGCCACATCGGTCTGCAGCGCGTCGGCGATTTCCTCGGGTTCGAGCAGCACCAGCTCCAGGCCGTATTCCTGACACACGGACTGGGCGATATAGAGGTCGGTGGGGAAGTTGCTGCGCTCGCTGATCAGCTTCTTGCGGCCGGGCGCATCTTCGCGGGCGATGCGCGCGGCAGCGCTCAGCACCTTGTAGAGATTGATGGACGTGGTGTCGGTGAACACCAGTTCGCCCTGGCCCACGCCCAGCCAGGCAGCGAACTGGTTGCCAAGGCGCTCGGGCAGCGTGATCCAGCCGGCCTTGTTCCAGGAGGTGATGAGGTCCTGGCCCCATTCCTGCGTCACCACTTCGGCCGCGCGCGCGGCGGCGGCCTTGGGCTGGGCACCCAGGGAATTGCCGTCCAGGTAGATCATGCCCTGGGGCAGGGCAAAGCGTTCGCGCAGCGCGCGCAGCGGGTCCTGGGCGTCCAGAGCCTGGCAGTCCTGCAAAGTGGTCATTGTCTTCCTTCTCTCATTTTGATAGCTTCTGACGCTGATTGTGTCTGCGCTGAAGCGGGTTTTGATTCAAATCTGGCTGGACCGGGAACCGCTTATTGTGTCCGAGACCGGGGCGGCCCAGCCGCCTCGCAGCGCGGACATCGGTTTCTTCGCGCCCAGCGCTTCAGGGCAGGCTGCGCAGGATGGCACGCACCGGCGAGGCATCGGCTTCGGTGAGCTTGAGCGGCAACGCGATCAGCTCATAGTCGCCTTCGCTCACTTCATCGAGCACCAGGTTCTCGAGCACGCGTAGGCCACGCTGGCGGATCACCATATGGCTGTCCAGGCTCTTGCTGCTGGCGGGGTCGATGCTGGCAGTGTCTATGCCGATCAGCTTGACGCCCAGGTCGGCCAGCCTTTGCACGGTCTCGGGGGCATAGGCGGCCAACTCGGCGTCCCAGCCGGTGGGCGCTTTCCTGTAGGTGCGCACCAGAACGCGCTCGGGCAGGCCGGCATCGATGGCGTGCGCTATGTGACGCCATTCGATCAGCGGTCCGCAGTCTATGGCGTGGATCACGCGGCAGGGGCCGAGAAAGGCATCCAGATCGAGGGCACCGATGGCCGCGCCCTGCGGATCGTAGTGCAGCGGCGCATCGGCATGCGCGCCCACATGGGGTGAAAGATGAATGGCGCTGACATTGACCGGGCAGCCCGGGCCAATGCTGGCCACCCATTCCTGGCTATAGGGCGTGTCGCCCGGAAACACCGGTGCGGCAGGATGGATGGCAGGAGAAATATCCCAGATCTGGCGTGTCATGGTGTGTATGAATGGGTTCGGTCGCTCTTGATCGATAACAGGCCCGAGTGCGGGACAGCCAGCAAGGGCCGTCCCGCAGCAAAGGCTGTCGTCCCCCTTGGGGGAAGGCGCGCTAGCGCCTCAGGGGGTAACCTTCTTCCTTCTATACCAGAGAGCATAGACCAGCACCAGCACGATCAGAAACGGCACGCCCACCAGCACGGTGGTGTGGAACTCCTTGGTAAACAGCGTGGTGACGATCACGCCCGCCATCAGCAGCGCCCCGACCAGCGTCAGCACGGGAAAGCCCCACATGCGGAACTCCAGCTTCTGGCCAGGATGCTCGCGCAGCCAGCGCGGGCGGAAGAACAGATGGGTCACGAACACCATGAACCATGCAAACATGGCGCCGAACATGGCGATCGACATCATCAGCTCCAGCGACTGCTCGGGCTTGAGCACGTTGAGCACCATGGCCACGGCCATGCCCAGGCAGGAGACGGCAATCGCGCCCAGCGGTACACCGCTTTTGCTGAGCTTGCTCAGTCCCTTGGGGGCATAGCCGCCGCGCGAGAGGCTGAACATCATGCGCGAGGTGACGTAGAGCTGGCTGTTCATGGCCGACAGCGAGGCCAGCAACACCACGAAGTTGAGGGCCGCGGCTGCGCCTGGAATCTGCAAAATCTCCATCACCTTGACGAACGGGCTCTTGTCCGTGCCCGCATGGCTCCAGGGCACGATGGCCAGCATCAGTGCCAGCGACAGCAGATAGAACAGCACCAGGCGCAGCACCGTGGTACGGAAGGCACGGGTCACGGCCTGCTTGGGGTTCTGGGCTTCGCCGGCAGCAATGGCAATGGACTCCAGGCTCAGATAGCTGAAGATGGCCACGATCACGCCCACCCAGGTGCCCCACCAGCCGTTGGGGAAGAAGCCGCCGTCGACAAAGTAGTTGTCGAAACCCACGCCCTCGGGCCGGGTGCCGAAGACCACATAGGCGCCGATCAGGATAAAGGCCACGATGGCAATCACCTTGACCATGGAAAACCAGTATTCGACCTGACCGAAGGCCTTGACGCTGGTGGCGTTGACGGCGGCCAGCAGGACCGAGAACAGTGCTACCCAGATCCACGGGTCCACGGCCGGGAACCAGTAAGCCATGTACTTGCCCACGGCCGTGACCTCCATGCCCACGGCCAGCACCACGGCCCCCCAGTAGGCATAGCGCACCACAAAGCCGGCCAGCGGACTGATGTAGTGCTCGGCATAGGCGCCGAAGGAGCCAGAGGTGGGGTGGGCCACGGTCATCTCGGCCAGGCATCCCATGAGCAGCAGGCCGATGAAGGCGCCGATGGCGTAGCTGATGAGCACGCTGGGGCCGGCAAAGCCGATGGCAAAGGCGCTGCCCATGAAGAGGCCGGTACCGATGGCGCCGCCGATGGCGATCATGGTCATCTGGGCGGAGTTCAGGTGCTGCTGCAAGCCTGTCTCGCGTTGCTGAATACTGTCAAAGTTGGCCATTGCTGACTTGCGCATGCGAAAAATCGAAGCGGCAAGTATCCCGCGAATGACCGGCTGCAGCGGCGTGGCGGCGAATGTCCTTGGCGCAGGCCCAGCCGGCTCAGCGCGGCATCCCGGCGTAGTTGCCGGGCGTCAGCGCATGATGGGCCTTGAAGGCGCGCTGCATATGGGCCTGGTCGGCAAAGCCCATGGCATGGGCGGCCTCGGACAGCGCGGTGCCGGAGGCCAGCAGGCGGCGCGCTCCGTTGAGGCGCAGATTGAGCCGGTAGCTGCCGGGAGTCATGCCCGTGGCGGCCTTGAAGCGGCGGATGAAGCGCGTGGCGCTCATGCCGCATTCCTGGGCCAGGGACTGCACGGTGATCCCGGCATCGGGCTCTGCATGCAGGCGCCTCAAAGCGGCCTGGAGTTCGGCACTATTGGCGTGCAAAGGCGCTGCAGCAGGTTCAGCACAGCGGGCCATCAACCGCTCCAGTCCCAGGGCCAGTCGCCGCGCCGCGGTCGGTCCGTTGACGGGACGGCACAGGCTGTCCACCAGGCGGGCAATGTTCGCGTCGGCAAGCGCCCGCTGCGCAAAGCGCATCGCGGTGACGCCCAGCCGCGCGTGCAGCCAGTCAGCATCGACGAACAGCATGCGGTAGGCCCAGGGGGCGCCGGGCTCGGGATTGCAGGCATGCCAGGCACCGGGCTCTAGCAGTACTACCCCTCCGGCTTCGATGGGCTGCGGTCCATGCGCATGGTGGAAGACGGTGCAGCCCGCATCGACGATGCCTATCGAATACTCGGCATGCATGTGCAGCCGGAAACAATGCGGCGAAGGCGCGCTGTCTCGCAGCTCGGCCCAGGGGGCGGCTGGGTGGCGGTGAAAGCGGTGTGGCGAGATAGTCATGGCTGTGTCGGTGAGCGCTGCCGGCCATCATGCCAGCATGGCCGCCACGCTGGCCACCAGCAGCAGGGCCAGCAGCCGGTAAAACCGCCGCTGGCGGCGCGGTGTGTGCAGCCAGCCCGACAGCCACTGGCCCAGCAGCGCCCAGCAGCCCACACCGATCAGGCAGGCCAGCAGTGACATGGTACAGAACTGCCACTGTGCCATGGCCCTATTGGCCTGAGGCAGCACGAACAGGCCGATACCGGCCAGCGCCACCAGCCAGGCCTTGGGGTTGAGGGTCTGGACGGCCACACCCTGCAGCAGAAGCTGGAGCATGCGGGCCGAATCGTTGTGCTTCTGCGCTTCGGTGACAGGAGTCTCCACAGGCGCATGGGCCAGCCGCCAGGCCAGCCATAGCAGATAGGCGGCGCACAGCCACTCGGCCGCAGTGGACAGGTGCGGCAGGGCTTGCATCAGCCAATGGGCACCCTGGCCCATGACCCAGACTACCGCGGCATAGCTTCCGCTGGCGCCCAGCACATAGCAGGCACAGGCCAGGCGGGACCTTGCTGCGCCGTGGCGAAGGGCCAGCACGTTGACGGGGCCGGGGGTGATGGCACCGACGAGGGTGAAGATGCCCATGGCGAGCAGTGAGGAGGACATGAGGATGCGCGCGGACGCGGAACTGCACAAGGGCTGCAGTGTCGCGCGGCGCACCAGCCCTGTATTGAACGCAATTGCGCTCGGCGGGCTGGCATGCCAGTGCTCGTCAGGGCAGCATGGCGTAGGCCACTATTTCGATCTTCATGCCCGGCACGACGAGAGCGGCCACGCCCATGCTGGAGCGGTTGGGGTAGGGGGCATCGAAGAACTCGCGATACACGGCGTCGATCACAGGCATGTCGCCTACCTCGGTCATGTAGATGAGCACCTGCGTCACGTCGGCAAGCGTGCCATTGGCCGCGTGCACGGCCCGGCGCAGGTTGGCAAATGTCAGGCGCGCCTGCTCCGCTATGGTGCCGGTGTCTATGCTTCCGTCCTCGCGCACGGGACCATGGGCCGTGAACAGCATGCTGCCGCAGGCCTTGACGGCCCAGGAGAAGGGCTGCTTGAGTGGCGGCAGGCCTATATCGATCACTTGCTTCATGGCGGACCTCAGGCCAGCACGTGGGCGATGGCGTCGGCCACATGCTGCACATTGGCCCGAGACAGACCCGACATGCACATCCGGCCCGAGCGGATCAGGTAGACGCCGTGCTCCTCACGCAGGCGGTTGACCTGGGGTTCGGTGATGCCGGTGTAGCTGAACATGCCGCGCTGGCTCAGCAGAAAGCCGAAGTCACGGCGCTCGCCGAAGCGCTCGTGCAGCGCTTGCTGCAGCTGGGCGCGCATGTCCTTGATGCGGCCGCGCATCTGTGCCAGCTCCTCGACCCACAACTGGCTGAGCTCGGCAGACTGCAGCACCTGCTGTACCAGGCGCGCGCCCTGGGTGGGCGGCGAGGAATAGTTGCGGCGCACCGTGGCCTTGAGCTGGCCCAGCACATTGGCAGCCGTGGCCGCGTCGTTGCAGACCACGCTCAGGCCGCCCACGCGTTCGCCGTACAACGAGAAGTTCTTTGAGAACGAATTGGCCACAAAGACCTGGGCACCGGCAGCAGCCAGAGCGCGCACGGACCAGGCGTCGTCATCGATGCCGTCGCCGAAGCCCTGGTAGGCCATGTCTACAAAGGGGATCAGGCCGCGCCCGACGATCACGGGAATCAGCTGCTGCCACTGCTCGCGTGACAGGTCCACGCCCGTGGGGTTGTGACAGCTCGCATGCAGCAGCACCACGCTGCCCGAGGGAATGCCGCGCAGCGTATCCAGCATGGCATCGAAACGCAGGCCGCCCGTGGCCGGGTCGTAGTAGGGGTAGCTGTGCGTGTGCAGGCCTGCACCTTCGAAGATGGCCAGGTGGTTCTCCCAGGTCGGGTCGCTGAACCAGATCTCGGCATCGGGGAAATAGTGCTTGATGAAATCGGCGCCGACCTTGAGCGCGCCGGAGCCACCCAAGGTCTGCAGTGTGGCGATGCGCCTGGCGTGCACGGCCTCGTGGTCGGCACCGAACACCAGGTTCTGCACCCGTTGGCGATACTCGCAAATGCCTTCGATGGGCAGATAGCCGCAGGGGGGGATGTGCCCTGCCAGGGCCTGGGCGGCCTGGCGCACGCAGTTGAGCACGGGCAGGCGGCCCTGCTCGTCGAAGTACAGGCCGATGCTCAGGCTGACCTTGTCGGCGCGTGCATCCTGCTGGAAGGCTTCCATCAGCGAGAGTATGGGGTCGCCGGGGTAGGGGGGGACATGGGCGAAAACGGAGGCGGAGGCAGTCGTCATGGTGTTGTTTGCTTGCAGATGAAATCGGATAGAACGGGCGGCTGCGGCCTAGACAATGGTCTGGGCGGCAGTGGCCGCTGTGGTGGGCTTGCGATACCACAGCCCATAGACGGCAGCCAGCAGCAGCAAGAAAGGCACGCCGGTCAGCAGCGTGAGGCGGAATATGTCTGTGAACAGCGTGGACACCAGCGCGGCCAGCATGAGTGCGGCACCGAGCAGCGTCAGCGCCGGGAAGCCCCGCATGCGGAAGGCCAGCGGCGCAGCGCCTTGGCGTGCGCGGCGGGTGCGGAAGAACAGATGGGTCACGAAGATCATGAACCAGGTGAACATGGCTCCGAACATGGACACGGCCATCATCAGCATGAAGGACTGCTCGGGGTTCACGATATTGAACAGCGTGGCCACGGCAATGCCCAGGCAGGACAGCAGCAGCGCTGGCAGGGGCACGCCGCGCGAGTTGACGCGTCCCAGCACGGCGGGCGCATGGCCGGCGCGCGAGAGGCTGAACATCATGCGTGTGGTGATGTAGAGCTGGCTGTTCATGGCCGACAGTGCGGCGACGAGCACCACGAAGTTGATCACGCTGGCCGCGCCAGGGATACCGATGATCTCCATCACCTTCACGAAGGGGCTGCCTTCCTTGCCAGCCGTGGCCCAGGGCACGATGGCCAGCATCAGCGCGATGGTGGCCAGGTAGAAAACCACCAGGCGCACCATGGTGGAGCGAAAGGCGCTGGTGACGGCGCGCTGCGGGTCCTTGGCTTCGCCTGCGGCGACGGCGATCATCTCGATGCTCAGGTAGCTAAAGATGGCGATGATCACGCCCACCCAGGTTCCCCAGGCACCGTTGGGGAAGAAGCCGCCGTTGTTGACGTAGTTGCCAAAACCCACGCCGGCGGGCCGAGTGCCGAAGACGACCCAGGCGCCGATCAGTATGAAGGCCACGATGGCCACGATCTTTACCAGGGAGAAACTGTACTCCACGGCACCGAAGGCCTTGACGCTCATCATGTTCACGCCTATCAGCAGGGCCGAGAACAGCACCACCCAGGTCCAGCGCGGCACTTCGGGGAACCAGTAGCCCATGTACAGGCCTATGGCCGTCACCTCGGTGCCCACGGCCAGCACCACGGCCGCCCAGTAGGCATAGCGCACGAGAAAGCCGGCGATGGGCGCGATGTAGTGCTCTGCATAGGCGCCGAACGAGCCCGAGGTCGGATGGGCCACGGTCATCTCGGCCAGGCAGCCCATGAGCAACAGCGAGATCACGGCGCCGACGGCATAGCTGATGAGCACGCTAGGCCCGGCAAAGCCAATGGCGAAGCCGCTGCCCAGGAACAGGCCGGTGCCGACGGCACCGCCGATGGCGATCATGGTCATCTGTCCTGCGGACAGTTGTTGCTTGAGTCCAGACTCTCGCTGGACGATTTCCTCAAAGGCCGGCATGGGTGTCTCCGTGGTGGTTTTGGCTTTGGAGAGCCATGCTATTTGCCGACCTGTGGGATGATTTAATGGTTATCCATAAACGCCTATTAAATTGGATAATTAATTTAATAATTTAAGATGGGTGAGTATTTTTATGCAAGGTGAGCTCGACAAGACCGACCGTCTGCTGGTCCAAGCGCTGCAGGACAACGCACGGCTGACTTCCGGCGAGCTGGCGCAGCGAGTCAATCTGTCGCAGTCGCCTTCATGGCGGCGCATCAAGCATCTCGAGGACGAGGGTGTGATCACCGGCTATCACGCTGCGCTGGACCGGCGGGCCGTGGGCTTTGGCGTGCTGGCCTTTGTGATGGTGGCGATCGATCACCAGAACGAAGAGTCGTCGCTGAACTTCGAGAAGGCCGTGTGCGCGATTCCCGAGGTGGTGATGTTCCACGGCATCTCGGGTCCCGAGGACTTTTTGCTGGTCATCGTGGCCCGCGATCTCGATGCTTATTCGGATCTGCTGCAGCGCAAGCTGCACCGCCTGCCGGGCGTGCGCCAGGTGCACACGCATTTCTCGCTGCAGGAGTTCAAGGGGCGGATAGGAGGCCTGCCGGTGCCGCTGTGAAAGACGTTTCGGGCCTCGGAGCACTTAAGGCTTCGCGCAGCCTAGAATATGGGACTATTCCGATGTTTGGGTTGCCAATGGCTGCGCTACGCTCGAGAGCTGACACCATTTTTCGTCGTTCCCTGATTCTCAGATGTCTCTAGCCGCCCCCCCCGGTTCTTCCAGCGTGTGGCCCGCCGTGCGCATGGTGGCCCGTGCCGATATTGGACAGCAGCGCCTCAATAACGAGGACGCCGTTGGCATCCATCCCCAGCTCCAGCCATGGCCTGCTGCCGTGTTGGCCGATGGCATGGGCGGCTATAACGCGGGAGAGGTGGCCAGTACCATGGCGGTGGACCTGATTGCGGCGGCAGTACAGCACTGCTCCGACAGTGAGGATTCGCCGGACCTGGTTGCCCAGGAGCTGACCGACGCCCTGCACATGGCCAATACGGCCATCTATGCCGCCGCGCAGTCCACGCCCGGTTGCAGCGGCATGGGCACCACGGTGGTGGCTGCCCTGGTGCTGGCGAGCGAGGTGCTGATCGCCCATCTGGGCGACTCCAGGGCCTATGCCTGGCGGGGCGGCCGGCTGCAGCGCCTGACGCGGGATCACTCCCTGGTTCAGCAGGATATCGATGCCGGCCTGATCAGCGAGGCCGATGCCAGGACCTCGCGCTACGGCCATCTGGTGACAAGAGCGCTGGGTGTCATGCCCCAGGTGGAGCCCGAGCTCAGTCACTGGCTGCTGCAGCAGGGGGATCGCATTTTGCTGTGCTCGGACGGCCTGACCGATATGCTCAGCGACGCCAGCCTTGAATCCCTGTTCGATGAAAACCTGCCGCTGGCTCAATTGCAGGAGGCCTTGATCGAGGCGGCCAATGCCGCAGGCGGCAAGGACAATATCGGCGTGGTGCTGATCGAGCAGGACGCCTGATCCCCGGATCTGGCGGCCTATGGCTGGCCAGGCTCCTAGATCAGGCCGCTTTCCAGCACCGGCAGCTGATGGCGCTGGCGCACGCGGTTGCAGGCATCCGAGCCCGCGGCGAACTCGCGGCAAGGCGAGGGGCGCCATTCATAGATGCCGCAGTACGCCTTCTCTCCCACCTTGCCCACCAGGGCGGCACAGCGCGGCCTGGCCCAGTCCGTGCCGCGCATGCGGCAGGTGTAGTCGGTGACCTCCTCGACCAGCCCGGCGGGGACGCTGCCCCCATGCTCCTGGGACTCGTGTACGGAAAAATCGACACGAAAGGACGCACAGCAGGCGCCGCAGCTAAGGCAGGGATGAGTCATGGGAGAGGCGGAATTTTTCCGGTGGGACGGCGATTTTCGCAGCTGTGCAAATCCTTGGGTTGTGCCGGGCTGCCGATTTGTCAACCGCGTTGCGCAATACCCTCCCAATAATCCATGCTGCTGGTGTCAATTCGCCACCGTTGTGCACCAATCGCCTACAGTCAATGGAAAATGAGAATCAAAATCAATTAATAATGCGCTATGAGTTCTTTGCAGTCCCCCTCGGCGAGGTCTGAGGCAGTGTCAGTTACTTCGTCCATGAATGCTTTTTCTGTTCAAGCGTCTGAATCCGGCGTGCCATCTTCCAGCGCTGCAGCCACGGCCGCCGCAACCGGGCCCGTCATGGGCCTGGATCAGCTGGTGGTGAATCAGCCAGCCCGGGTGGTGGATCTGGCTTCCTCCGAAGGCGAGGATGAAAGCCTGTTGCTCAGACTCATGGAAATCGGTTTTCTGCCTGGCGAGTCCGTGCGCGTCGTCGCCACCGGCTTTCCCGGCCCCGACCCGCTGGCCGTGCGCATAGGTCAGGCGACGTTTGCGCTGCGCCGCCACGAGGCGGCCCAGGTGCTGGTGCAGCTGGAGGCCGCAGCATGAACGCGCGCGAATCCCAGATCACCATGATGAGCCCTCAAGCTGCGGAGCAGGCGCCCCTGCGCGCAGCGCTGCTGGGCAACCCGAATTGCGGCAAGACGGCGCTGTTCAATCTGCTGACCGGCGCCCGCCAGAAGGTGGCGAACTACGCAGGCGTGACCGTGGAGCGCAAGGAAGGCTGGCTGAGCACGCCCGGCAAGCGCCGCGTGCGCGTGCTGGACCTGCCCGGCACCTACAGCCTGGATGCGCACAGCGAGGACGAGCGCATCACGCGCGACATCGTCAAGGGCCAGCACCCGCGCGAAGCGCCGCCCGAGCTGCTGGTCTGCGTGACCGATGCCACCCATCTGCGCCTGAACCTGCGGCTGGTGCTGGAAGCACGCGCCCTGGGCCTGCCCATGGTGGTGGTGCTCAATATGAGCGATATGGCGCGTCGCCAGGGCCTGGTCATCGACAAGGCCAAGCTCAGCGAGCTGCTGGGCGTGCCCGTGGTGGAGAGCGTGGGCGTGCATCTGTCCGGCGCCAGGGATTTGCTGACCTGGCTGGACAGCGATCAGGCCAGGCAGCTCAAGGCTCCGACGCTCGAAGGCCAGTTCAAGCCCGTGACGGGTAGCAACTCGCGCGCCCAGCTGCTGGCCCTGCACCAGCAGGTGGCCGAGATCATGCGCCAGACCGTGCAGGAGCCTGCGGCTCCCACGCAGCGTGACGATCGCATCGACTCCGTGGTGCTGCACCCGCTGTGGGGCACGCTGCTGCTGGTGGTGACGCTGTTCCTGATGTTCCAGGCCGTGTTCAGCTGGGCCGAGCCCCTGATGGACGGCATCGAAGGCCTGGTCAGCGACTTCGGCCAATGGGTGCATGGCGTGATGCCCGATGGCGTGCTGCGCAGCCTGCTGGTCGACGGCGTGATCGCCGGCACCGGCTCGGTGGTGGTCTTTCTGCCGCAGATCCTGATTCTGTTCTTCTTCATCCTGGTGCTGGAAGACTCGGGCTATCTGCCGCGCGCCGCCTTTTTGCTGGACCGCATCATGGGCAGCGTGGGCCTGTCCGGACGCTCCTTCATTCCGCTGCTGTCCAGCTTTGCCTGTGCCGTGCCCGGCATCATGGCCACGCGTTCGATTTCGAGCTGGCGCGACCGTTTGCTGACCATCATGATCGCGCCGCTGATGACCTGCTCGGCACGCCTGCCCGTGTACACGCTGCTGATCGGTGCCTTCATCCCCGAGCAGACCGTGGCCGGCTTCTTCAATCTGCAGGGCCTGGTGCTGTTTGCCCTCTATGTCGGCGGCATCGTCAGTGCCATGGCCGTGGCCTGGGTGGGCAAGCTGGCCACCAGGGTCAAGACCCGCACGCCGCTGCTGATGGAGCTGCCTTCCTACCGCATCCCCAGCCTGCGCAGCCTGGTGCTGGGCCTGTACGAGCGGGCCATGATCTTCCTGCGCCGCGTCGGCGGCATCATCCTGACCGTCAGCATCGTGCTGTGGTTCCTCTCCAGTTACCCCGGCGCTCCCGAGGGCGTGACCGAAGGCGCGATTCGCTACAGCTTTGCGGGCCAGATCGGCCGTGCCCTGGAAGTGGTGCTGGCGCCCATCGGCTTCAACTGGCAGATCGCCATTGCGCTGGTGCCCGGCATGGCCGCTCGCGAGGTGGCGGTGGGGGCGCTCGGTACGGTGTATGCGCTGTCGGCCGTGGGCGATGACGCGATGGCCCAGCAGCTGAGCCCGCTGATCGCCAGCAGCTGGTCGATGGCGACCGCGCTGTCCCTGCTGGTCTGGTTCGTGTTTGCGCCCCAGTGCATCTCCACGCTGGCCATGGTCAAGCGCGAAACCAATGGCTGGCGCTATCCGCTGCTGATGGCCGGCTATCTGTTTGCTCTGGCCTATCTGGCCAGCTTCGTGACCTATCGCATCGCCGTGGCCCTGGGCTGGGGCTGAGAAAGGATTGTCTATGTGGCAGGAACTGATAGTCGGCGCCATCGTGCTGGTGGCCGCCGTATCGCTGGCCTGGCGTTTCATGCCGGCCGGTCTGCGCCGCAAGCTGACGCGGGTTCATCCTTCGCTGGCTCCGGCGGCCAAGAGCGGCAGCTGCGGCGGTTGCAGCGCCTGTGGCGGCGACAGCTGCTCGGACACCCGAAAGGCCTGAACACAGGCGGAGCCTGATCAAATCAGCTAAAAATATAGCTGCCTGCGCTTGCTATCTCTGCAATTCAGATGCTTTTGTATCTGAATTCCCTGATTGGCAAGCGCAGGCAGCTTTTTATTTGATAGCGCTGGCCGGTTTGTCGAAATCTCAGGCGGCCTCCAGCCAGGGCTGGACTTCTTCCTCGCTCAGCGCCGGCAGGCCGAACTTCTCGCGTGTGTCGTGGCAGCCGTAAGAGGCAAACGGAAAGTCGCGGCAGGGGCGCGAGCGCTGCTCGTAGATGCCGCAGCCTATGCAGCCTGCGCCGACTTCGGGCAGCTCGCGCAGCGCCACGCAGCGCACCGGGTGGCGTTCCGTGCCGTTCATGCGCGCGCGGTTGCCCTTGCCGGGCACTTCATGGGCCAGTTCATCGGGGACGGTGCCGCCCATGGACTGCAGCTCGTAAATGGAAAACTCCACACGGTAGTTCTGGCAGCAGGCGCCACAGTTCAGGCAGGGGTGGACGGATTCGGACATCGTGTTTCTTCAAGGATTCAGGCATCGGGGTCACGCCGTCCTCCTCGGGCAAGGACGGCTGTTGGAGGTCGAGGGAAGAAGCCGGCGCGCAGGGCTGCCTGCGGCTTCCGGTGCCGGGCCACTAGGTATGGCCTTGAAGAAACTTCAGATAGAAGGTGTGGATGCGGACATGAAGCGCCCGCACGCGCGCGGCAAAGGATTTGCGCGGGCCGAAGACGGATGGCACGCGCGTGTGGCGTGCCATGTGGGGCTGGCGCAGCGCCAGCAGGCCGCCGCGCTGGCCGTAGCGCGCATCGCCCTGCGTGGGGCGCAGCGGAAACAGAAACACCGCCAGCTGGCGCAGGGCCCGCTGGCGGTGTGGGGATGTGATGTGGCTCAGGTGCATGGAGGTGAAGGTATGCAGATGAGCCCGGACGTGCCGAATCAGCCTGGCTGGCGGCCCAGCAGCAGGTACTCCATGAGTGCCTTTTGCACATGCATGCGATTTTCGGCCTCGTCCCAGACCACGGATTGCGGTCCGTCGATGACTTCGGCCTCCACTTCCTCGCCGCGGTGGGCAGGCAGGCAGTGCATGAACAGGGCGTCGGACTTGGCCGAGGCCATCATCTCGGCATCCACGCACCAGTCGGCAAAAGCCTTCTTGCGCGCCTCGTTCTCGGCCTCGTAGCCCATGCTGGTCCAGACATCGGTGGTGACCAGATCGGCACCCTTGCAGGCTTCGAGAGGATCCTTGAACACCTTGTAGCAGCCGGGGTTGACGGGCTTGCCGTTGAAGGCCAGCTGTTCGTCCACCTCGTAGCCGCCGGGCGTTCTGACGTGGACCGTGAAGCCCAGCAGGTCGGCCGCCTGCAGCCAGGTGTTGGCCATGTTGTTGCCGTCGCCCACCCAGGCAACCACCTTGCCCTTGATCGAGCCGCGGTGCTCGATGAAGGTGAAGATGTCGGCCAGGATCTGGCAGGGGTGGAACTCGTTGGTCAGGCCGTTGATGACGGGCACGCGCGAGTACTCGGCAAAGCGCGCTATCTTGTCCTGACCGAAGGTGCGGATCATGACCAGGTCGGTCATGCGGCTGATGACGCGAGCGCTGTCCTCGATGGGCTCGGAGCGGCCCAGCTGGCTGTCGCCCGTGGTCAGATGGACCACCGAGCCGCCGAGCTGGTACATGCCGGCTTCGAAGCTGACGCGGGTGCGCGTGCTGGCCTTCTCGAAGATCATGGCCATGGTGCGGTCGGTCAGCGTGTGGTGCTTTTCGTAACCCTTGAACTTCTTCTTGATCAGGGCTGCGCGTTCCAGCAGGTAGTCGTATTCGTCGGCGGTGAAGTCGCTAAATTGCAGGTAATGCTTCATGCAGTATTCCTTGAGGATCAGGCGGCCAGGATGGCTTGAACCAGGGGCTTGAGCCTGGCGACGATTTCGTCGGCTTCGGCCTTGCTCAGGATCAGCGGCGGCACCAGGCGAATCACGGTGTCGGCGGTCACGCTCAGCAGCAGGCCGGCTTCTGCGGCCTGGCCAATCAGCTCGCCGCAGGGCTTGGCCAGCTCCACGCCGATCATCAGACCCTGGCCGCGCACTTCGACAAAGCCTTCGAGGCTGCCCAGTTCAGACTGCAGTTTAGCCTTCAGGTAGTCGCCCACCTCGGTGGTATGGGACAGCAGGCCGTCCTCTTCCATGATGCGGATGGTTTCCACGCCGGCACGCATGGACAGCGGGTTGCCGCCAAAGGTGGAGCCGTGGTTGCCGGGCTTGAGCACTTCGGCAGCCGCCTTGTGCGCCACCACGGCGCCCACGGGCACGCCCGAGCCCAGGCCCTTGGCCAGGGTCATCACATCGGGGGTGATGCCGGCCCACTGGTGGGCAAACCACTTGCCGGTGCGGCCCATGCCGGCCTGCACCTCGTCCATGATCAGCAGCCAGCCCTTGGCATCGCACAGCTCGCGCACCTTCTTGAGGTAGTCGGCGCGCATGGGGTGCAGGCCGCCTTCGCCCTGGATGGGCTCCATCATCACCGCGACGATATGGGGATTGCCTTCGGTGGCCGCAGTCAGTGCCTCGAAGTCATTGGGGGGCACGCGAGTGAAACCGTCGAGCAGAGCACCGAAGCCGTCGCGCACCTTGGGGTTGGCGGTGGCACTCATGGTGGCAATGGAGCGGCCATGGAAAGCATGGTCGTAGACCACGATCTCTGGCTTGGCGATGCCCTTGTCCACGCCGTACTTGCGGGCGATCTTGATGGCTGCCTCGTTGGCTTCCAGGCCGGTGTTGCAGAAGAACACATTGGTCATCCCCGAGCGCTCGGTCAGCAGCTTGGCCAGGGTTTCCTGGCCGGGCACATGGTAGTAGTTGCTGGTGTGGATCAGCTTGGCCAGTTGATCCTGCAGCGCGGGCACCAGCTTGGGGTGGTTGTGCCCCAGGGTGTTGACGGCGATGCCGCCCAGCGCGTCCAGGTATTCCTTGCCGTTCACGTCCCAAACGCGGCAGCCCTGGCCGCGCTCCAGCGCGATGGGTACGCGGCCGTAAGTGGGCATAACGTGGGGCGAAGCTGCCTCGATGAAAGCGGTCATTGCAAGAGTCTCCTGAGAAGGAAGGTCAACGGCGCACAGCGGCACCTGAAAAATGAGAGCTTTGATTCTAGAGTGCCCGGATAGCCCCCAACATTGCGGATTGCGCATCGCTGCCATGCAATCAACCTACGCCATTGTGGGGTTGACAGCATGGCTCTTATACAAGAGTTAGAATAGTCGTTTAGGCATGTTGGCGGGGATCCCGCCTGGTTGCCGGATCTTTTTGGCGAATATTTGATGGTTACCCCTTCCAGCAAAGAACTGTTCATCATGGGTATGACTCATGCCGGAAAAACCTTTCGACCCAGCGACTGGGCCGAGCGCTTGGCCGGTGTCATGAGTCAGTTTCGTCCTGGTGGTGCCTGCGCCGGAAGCCATCTGAGCTACTCTCCCTGGTGCGTGCCCACGGTGATGAACGGCACCAAATGCGTGGTCATCAACCGGGATCTGCGCGACTACGAACCCATGGCCTGGGACTTCTGTCTGAATTTCGCCAAGGACAACGATCTGCAAGTGGCCGAGGCCTGCCTGCTGCCTGACAAGCTGCCAGCTGGCAAGAAGTGATTTTTCAGGTGCCCAGAGGCGCCGCGCAAACGACAAAGGCTTCCACGGGAAGCTTTTTTTGTATCTGTGTGCTGCGGGCGGGCTAGTTCTGCGCTGTCGTGCTGTCCAGCAGCCGTGACTGGCGCCACGGGCCCCAGCGGTAGTAGGCGATGGACAGCAGCATGGATGCCAGCGCGCTGAGCGGAAAGCTCCACCACAGCGCATCCTGCCCCCACAGAGGCTGCAACCCCCAGGCCAGAGGCAGGCGAAGGCCCCACAGCGCCAGGGCCTGGATGACCAGAGGAGCCAGCACCGCCCCCGTGGAACGCACCACGCCGGCCAGCACGCTGCTCACGCCGAGCAGCACGAACGAGCCCAGCACGATGCGGTTGAGGTGGCGCGCGGGCTCAAGGGCCGTGCTGCCCTCGGGCAGAAACAGGGCCAGCACGGACTGGTCGCAGGCCAGCAGCAGGGCCACGCAGGCGCCGGTCAGCAGCAGGTGGCAGGCCACGCCGGCACGCGCCGTGCGCGCCACACGTGGCCAGTGACCGGCGCCCACGTTCTGGGCGGCGATGGTGGTGCAGGCCGAGGCCACTGCAATAGCCGGCATCTGCACATAGGCCCATAGCTGCAGGGCCGCGCCGTAGGCGGCAGAAACATGGGTGCCATGGGTGTTGATCAGGGCCAGCATCAGCACCAGGGAGAGCGAGACCACCAGCATCTGCAGGCCCATGGGCAGGCCCTTGATGACCAGGCAGCGCAGCAGCTCAGGCACTGGCCGCCAATGGCGGCGCTGGCGCCAGCCTATCCATAGCGGCAGCCGCTGCCAGCGCAGCCAGGCCAGCAGGCCCGCCAGGCCCAGGCTGTTGGCCACCAGGGTGGCCAGTGCCGAGCCTGCCATGCCCAGGCCGGGCAGGGGGCCGGCACCGAAGATGAACAAGGGGTTGAGCAGGGCATCGCCCAGGGCCACGCCCAGCAGGGCCACGAAAGGCGTGCGACTGTCGCCCGTGCCGCGCAGCACGGCGGCCACGAAGATCAGCAGCAGCATGGGCGGCAGCGCGAGAAAGAGCACGCGCAGATAGTCCACGGCCAGCGCGGCGGTGGCGGGATCGGCCCCCACGGCGTCCAGCATGGGGACTGCCAGCGGCCAGCCCAGGGCGGCCATCAGCAGGGACATGCCCAGAAACAGGCTGGCACTGGTGGCCGTGATGCGGCGGGCCAGGGTCCAGCGGCCCGCGCCCACGGCCTGAGCCACCAGCAGATTGGCGGCCTGGCTGATGCCGAAGACCAGAGCGATCAGTGCGAACAGCAGATTGTTGGCATGCAGGGCAGCAGACAGTGCGCTCTCACCCAGGTGGCGTCCGATCCAGAAGGCATTGACCGAGGTATTGAGCGACTGCAGCACATAGCCGCCCCACAGAGGCAGGGAAAAACGCAGCAGGGCGCGGCCTATCGGTGCGTGGGTCAGGGGCTGGTGCATGGGGTAAAGGAAATTGCAGAGCACCAGGCGGCGGACTCTGCAAGAAAAAACCCCGCGCGGCACAGGCCGGCGGGGCGGGCACCGGCAGGCCGGTGCGGGGAGTGCCGGGCCTAGAGCGCCTGCATTTCCTTGTTCAGCTGGGTGGGGTTCTGGGGAGCTGCGGCAGGCGCGGGAGCCGCTTCGGCCTTCTTGCCCAGATCGGCAGGGACATCCACATAGGGCAGCTTCAGGGCCGAGCTGGTCATGCGGCGGATCTCGTTGGTATAGGCGGCATCCTCGTTGATCTTGCGGCCGTAGGAGGGCACGATCTGCTGGATGTGGGCCTTCCACTCGGTGCTGGCCATCTGCTCGGGGAAGGACTTCTTGAGCAGGTTCAGCATGATGTGGGGAGCGGTCGAGGCACCGGGCGAGGCACCCAGCAGGGCGGCGATGCTGCCGTCTTCCGAGCCCACGATTTCGGTGCCGAACTGCAGCACGGCGCCTTTTTCAGGGTCGCGCTTGATGATCTGCACACGCTGGCCGGCGGTGACCAGCTTCCAGTCCTCGCGCTTGGCTTCGGGGAAGTACTGGGCCAGCACGGCCTGACGGTCTGCGTCGGTCAGCTCGGCCTGCTGCATCAGGTACTGGACCAGGTCCAGGTTGTGGATGCCCACGCGCAGCATGCCCATCAGATTGTCATGGGTGACCGAGGAGAACAGGTCCCACCAGGAGCCGTTCTTGAGGAACTTGGTGGTGGCCAGTGCAAAGGGGCCGAACAGCACCACGGGCTTGCCGTCGAGCTGGCGGGCGTCCAGGTGGGGCACGGACATGGGGGGTGAGCCGGTGGAGGCAATGCCGTAGGCCTTGACGTCGTGGCGCTTGGCCAGCTCGGGGTTCTCGATGGCCAGGAACTGGCCGCCCACGGGGAAGCCGGCGTAGTTCTTGGATTCGGGGATGCCCGAGGCCTGCAGCAGCTTGAGTGCGGCACCGCCGGCACCGACGAAGACGAACTTGGCCTTGACGGTCTTTTCCTGGCCGCCCTTGGCCAGATCGGCCACGGTCACGTTCCAGGTCTTGTCGGCGTTCTGGCGCAGGGCCGTGACTTCGCTTTGCAGGTGCAGCTGGAAGTTGGGGCCCTTCTGGAGCGAGGCCATCAGCTGCTCGGTCCAGACGCCATGGTTCACGTCGGTGCCCAGGGGCATATAGGTGGCGGCGATCTTCTGGGCCGGATCACGGCCTTCGATCATCAGCGGGGCCCACTTCTTGATCTGTGCCTGGTCTTCGGAGTACTCCATGCCGTAGAACAGGGGGTTCTGGACCAGGGCCTGCTGGCGCTTCTTGAGGAAGGCGATGTTGTCATCACCCCAGACGAAGCTCATATGGGGCGTGGCGTTCACGAAAGTCTCGGGCGACTGCAGATGGCCGCGGCCGACCTGGTGGGCCCAGAACTGGCGCGTCACCTCGAACTGCTCGGCAATGCCCACGGCACGCTTGGTTTCCACGCTGCCATCGGGCAGCTGGGGCGTGTAGTTGAGTTCGGCAAAGCCCGAGTGGCCGGTACCGGCGTTGTTCCAGCCGTTGGAGCTTTCCAGGGCCACGCCGTCCAGGCGCTCGAAGACCTCGATCTTCCAGTCGGGCTGCAGCTCCTGCAGGTAGGTGGCCAGCGTCGTGCTCATCACACCGGCGCCCACCATCACCACATCAACGGGCTGCTCGTTCTCGGCCTTGGGGACGGAGCGAGGAAATATTGGCCAAAACAAAAACAATAGCGCGGCCAGGACCAGGGCCGCGACGGCTCCCAGTCCTGCTTTGATCGACTTTTTCATGACTTTTTCTAGACTTGAGTATCAAAAAAGCCTGCGGGCAGGCTGCAGGCTTTTTGCGAAGATACGGGGCAAGTCCTATAAAAGACATGAGACTCCCCGACCTGGGGATTGTCCTAGGGAAGTCAAAATCTGACGCTAATCAATTCGTATTAGGACGCTTTGTGCTAGAGGGAGAGGCGGTTTGCGCATGCGCTGATAAGTCAGTTATCTGTCGAGCGCGGACAACAAAAAAACCGCCCTAAGGCGGTTTTGATGTTTTTGCTGACAGCGCACCCGTTACAAACGGCAGATGACCGAAGTCATCCGTGCTTGAGGGAGGCTGGTGTTAAGCAGCCAGAGCCAGGGTCTTGACCTTGGCGGACAGGCGGCTCTTGTCGCGAGCTGCCTTGTTCTTGTGGAAGATGCCCTTGTCGGCGATCGCGTCGATCACGGACTGAGCCTTGGCAAACAGTTCAGCTGCCTTGGTCTTGTCGCCGGCCACAACAGCCTTCTCGACATTCTTGACAGCAGTACGGTACTTGGAACGCAGCGAAGTGTTCGCAGCGTTCAGCTTGACGTTCTGGCGGGCGCGCTTGCGGCCAGAAGCCAGGCGGGGGTTCTTTTTGGCTTTAGTTGCCATGATTTATTTCCTTGTGTGTCTGAGGATGATGTCAGCAAAACCCTGGATTGTATCACCCCCTGTGCGACTTTGCCGCCTCCCCCTTTAAGGGGGACGACATCCTCGCTGCGGGGTGGCGGGGCCGCCAAGGCCCTTGCTCGATGTCTCTGTGTTGGGCCTTGTCTGGTTTGAGATCGCTGGATTGCTACAGAGTGAAAAGCGCCGCAAATCAGCCTGCAGCGCTTGGCATGAACGCATACACTTCGCTGCGTGTCACTGTTCAAAGCCGCCTCCACCGTATCTCTTCTGACGCTGGCCTCCCGTATTTCGGGGCTGGTGCGCGATCTGCTCATGGCCTCCATGTTCGGCGCCAATGCGCTGACCGATGCCTTCAATGTCGCTTTCAGAATTCCCAATCTCTTTCGTCGTCTGTTCGCCGAGGGCGCTTTCAGTCAGGCCTTTGTGCCGGTGCTGGCCGCGAGCAAGACCCGGGATGGCGAGGAGGCCACGCGCCACCTGATCAGTCATGTTGCAACCCTGCTGTTCTGGGCGCTGCTGGTGGTCTGCGTGCTGGGTGTGATCGGCGCTCCGCTGCTGGTCTGGTTGCTGGCCAGTGGCATGCGCCAGTCGCCCGACGGCTATCACGCCGCTGTGGTGATGACGCGCTGGATGTTCCCCTATATCGGCTTCATGTCGCTGGTGGCGTTGTCGGCAGGCATTCTCAATACTTGGAAGAAGTTCGCGGTATCGGCCGCCACGCCCGTGCTGCTCAATCTCAGCATGATCGTGGCGGCTCTGCTGGGAGCACCCTGGTTCGAAAAGCAGGGCATAGAGCCCATCTACGCCATGGCCGGCGGCGTGATGCTGGGCGGGGTGCTGCAGCTGGCGGTGCAGATTCCGGCGCTGCGCTCCATGGGGCTGATGCCCCGGATCGGCTTTTCGCCTGCAGCCATTCGCGCAGCCTGGGACGAGGCAGGCGTGCGCCGTATCCTGGCGCTGATGGGGCCGGCGCTGCTGGGGGTTGGCGTGGCCCAGGTTTCATTGATGATCAACACCCAGATCGCTTCCTATATGGCGCCCGGCAGCGTGACCTGGCTGTTCTATGCCGACCGTCTGATGGAGTTTCCCACGTCCCTGCTGGGCGTGGCCCTGGGCGTGGTGCTGACGCCGCAGCTGGCGTCCGCCAGGGCGGCCGGTGACGGCGAGCGCTACTCCAATATGCTGGACTGGGGGCTGCGACTGGTGGTGCTGCTGGCCGTGCCCTGCGCCGTGGGCCTGCTGACCTTCGCCACGCCGCTGGTAGCCACGCTGTTCCATCGTGGCGCCCTGCATGACAGCGATGTGGGACAGATCGCCCTGGCGCTGATGGGCTACGGCGCTGGCCTGCTGGGCCTGGTGGCCATCAAGGTGCTGGCGCCAGGCTATTACGCCAGCCAGGACATCCGCACACCCGTGAAGATCGCGATCGTGGTGCTGGTCATTACGCAGTTGCTCAATCTGGTGCTGGTGCCCTGGCTCAAGCACACGGGGCTGGCCCTGTCCATCGGCCTAGCTGCGCTGGTCAATGCGACCTGGCTGCTCATCGGCTTGCTGCGTCGCGGCACCTACAAGCCCGGACCGGGGTGGCTGAAGTTCATCCTGCAGGTGATCTCTGCCAGTGCCTTGCTGGCGGTGCTGCTGCTCTGGGGCAGTCAACATTTCGACTGGGTGGGCCTGCGTAGCAATGGCTTGCTGCGTGCTGGGCTGCTGGCCGCCATGATGGCCGGGGCCGCCGTGCTCTACTTCGGCGCGCTGAGGTTGTCAGGCCTGAATCTGCGTCAGTTGCTGCGCCGCTAGAGCTCGCGCTGCTATTGGAAAAGTGAGCGGCCAGTGCAGTTTTTACAGGCGTATCAAGGGCATTCCGCTTGCGTGGCCTGCCAAGGCGGCTTACAAACCGGTTTATGAGCTGGACGATTGACGAGTACCCCACGGCCCTGCAGTATTTTGCGTCCCTGGTGCAGAGCGACGATAACTTTGCCCTGATGGAAGCGGCCATCAGCATTGCCCAGGATGCCGAGCCTGATCTTGACCTGCAGGCCGTGCAGGCCGATCTGGACAGGCTGCAGGTGCGTCTGGTGCAGCGTCTGGCTGGTGAGGAAGACGGCCTGCACAAGCTCGCTGTGCTCAACAAGTTCTTCTATGGCGAGCTGGGCTTTGCCGGCAACCTCAACAACTACTACGACCCCGCCAACAGTTATATCCACCATGTGCTGCAGACGCGGCGCGGCATTCCCATCAGCGTGGCGCTGATCTGGCTGGAACTGGCTGCCAGCATCGGTCTGACGGTGGAAGGCATAGGCTTTCCGGGGCATTTCCTGGTCAAGGCCATGCTGCCGCAGGGCCAGGTGGTGCAGGACCCGCTGACGGGCGATTCCTATTCCGCAAGTGCGCTGGCGGAGCGCCTGCAGCCGTTTCTCGATCAGGCAGGCATAACGCCCGACGATGCGCCGCCGCTGGGTCTGTATCTGCAGGCAGCCCATCCGCGTGATGTCATGGCGCGCATGCTGCGCAATCTGCAGGAGATTCATCAGGTCCAGAAGGACTGGCCCATGCTGGTGGCCGTGCTCAATCGCCTGATTTTGCTGCAGCCCGGTCGCGAAGAGCTGTACCGGGACCGAGGCATGGCCTATGCCCAATGGGGGGTAGTTGAAAGAGCGCTATCGGATCTGGAGCGTTATGCGCCCGCTGCGCAGGGGCAGGAGGCCGATTACATCGTCAAGACCATCGCCCGGCTGCGCCGCGCGGGCTGAAAGCTGCCAGCCTACACCAGCTGTGCGGCTTCCAGCTCTTTCTTGAGATAGGCGTAGAACAGCGGTGCCGCCACCAGACCGGCGGGGCCGAAGACGGACTCGGCCACGAACATCACGGCCAGCAGCTCCCATACGCCCATGTGCGTGCGCGTTCCCACGACCTTGGCGTTGATCACGTATTCGGCCTTGTGGATCAGGATCAGGAAGCCCAGGCAGGCGGCGGCGGCCACGGGCGACACCGACAGGCCGACCAGCGTCAGTACGGCGTTGCACAGCAGGTTGCCGACGATGGGGATCAGGCCGGCGATGAAAGTCAGCGTGATCAGCGCGGGGGTATAGGGCAGCTGCAGCTTCCAGATCGGCAATATGGCCAGCAGGAAGATGGAGGTCAGCAAGGTGTTGAAGGCGGCGATCCAGAACTGGGCGGCCACGATCTGCTTGAAGGCCAGGGCAAAGTGTCCGATGCGCTGCTGCAGGGCCTGCACCAGCGGCGGGTGGCGCGTGGCGATGGGGCGTACGGCGGCCAGAGCGCCGATGATCAGGCCCACATAGGCGTAGAGCAGGCCGGTAAGCCAGGCTCGGCCTGCAGTGGCCAGCACGCCGGCCTTGGCGGCCAGATAGCCGGCCAGCTTGCTTTGAATCTCCTGGGCGCCGTCAGGCAGTTGATCGGCAATGTCCGAGGGCAGTTTCTCTCGCAGCTCCAGCACCGTGGCCGCGAGGTAGTCCAGCAGTTCCTTGTACTGGGCGGGGGCCTCGGTGATGTAGGTGCGGGTTTGGGAGAGGGCGCCGCTGAGCAGGGCCAGGGGCGCCAGAATCACGACGGTGGTCGCCGCCACCTGGGCCCAGTGCGGCAGCTGATTGCGGGCAAAGGCGCGAGGACTGAGCCGGGACAGCAGGCGAGACAGGGCGCGGGTCAGCATGAAACCCACGCATACGCACAGCAGTCCGGGAAGAATCCCCTGATGCATGACGAGCAGCAGCGCTGCCCCCATCAATATGTAACTGGCCAGTATGACCTTGGGTGAAGCACCCGGTTGCGTAGTGATGGGGGCGGGCAAATGCTGCGTCATTCAGGTCGGGATAGAGGGGCTGTGATGAAGACCTGCTTAGCGCACTTCAACGGGCTTGCCGGAGCCGATTTCCGTGATGGCGCCGATGTTGTAGACCTTCTCGCCCAGCTCGGCCAGTGTGGCTGCCGTGGCTTCTGCGTCTTCAGCGGCCACCACAACCACCATGCCGATACCGTTGTTGAACGTGCGGTTCATCTCGATGTCGTCAATACCGGCGGTCTTTTGCAGCCAGGCGAACAGCTCGGTCTGAGGCCAGCTGCCAGCCTTGAGATGGGCTGCGGTGCCTTCGGGCAGCACGCGGGGAATGTTTTCCAGCAGGCCGCCGCCGGTGATGTGGGCCAGGGCCTTGATGGGGTGCTTGTCCAGTGCGGCCAGCACGTTCTTCACATACAGGCGCGTGGGCTCCATGATGGCGGCCTTGAAGGGCTTGCCGTCCAGGGTCTCGGGCAGGCTGCCCTGGGCTTCGGCGCGCTCGATGCACTTGCGCACCAGAGAGAAGCCATTGGAGTGCACGCCGTGCGAGGCCAGGCCCAGCACCACGTCGCCGGGCTTGACGTTCTGACCGCTGAGGATCTTGGACTTCTCGACCGCGCCGACGGCAAAGCCGGCCAGATCGTATTCGCCATCGGGGTACATGCCGGGCATCTCGGCGGTTTCACCACCGATCAGCGCGCAGCCGGACAGCTCGCAGCCCTTGGCAATGCCGCCCACCACGGCGGCGGCCGTGTCCACATGCAGCTTGCCGCAGGCGAAGTAGTCGAGGAAGAACAGGGGCTCGGCACCTTGCACCAGCACATCGTTCACGCTCATTGCCACCAGGTCGATGCCCACGGTGTCGTGCATATTCCACTCGAAGGCCAGCTTGAGCTTGGTGCCCACGCCGTCGGTGCCGGACACCAGCACGGGTTCCTTGTATCGCTTGGGCACCTCGAACAGGGCGCCGAAGCCGCCGATGCCGGCCATCACGCCTTCGCGCATGGTTTTCTTGGCCAGGGGCTTGATGCGTTCGACCAGGGCGTCGCCTGCGTCGATGTCAACACCGGCGTCTTTGTAGGAAATGGGAGTAGAGGAGGGTGCGGAAGAGCTCATCGATGGATCCGGTGCGGGGGCGCCCTGCTGGGCGGAAACCCCGGGATTCTACGGCGCTTGCCCGTGCAGCGGGGGCGGCCGGACATGCGTCAAAGGGTTTTGCTGCAGCATTCATGGTCTGGCTGCAACAACGGCAGTAGGCAAAATCAGCCCGAACCCGCCCGGGGCTGCGAGTGCAGACTAAAATTAGTGCTTTTGTTACCGAGTGATCACGCTAGGGCATATTGCAGGGCCTGATCTAAATGCGCGTCCGGGCCTTTGTATCTTTCACCATTGATGCCGATGAATCTCCTGCCAGATTTCGCCGCATGGGCTGTTGAATGCCCAGGAAAGGGGGCGCTGCGCGTATGTCGCAGATGAAGCAGCTGGCTCTGGATATCAGCATGGCGCCCGGCCCGACGCTTGCGCGTTTCTTCGTCGGCCCGAATGCTGCGCTGATCGATCATCTGCGTCACTGGGTGGGCGATGGTCAGCTGCAGCAGTCGCGCACGCCTGTGCCCACCTATCTCTGGGGAGAGGCCGGGTCCGGCAAGAGTCATTTGCTCAAGGCGGTGCGAGAAGCTTTGCGCGAGCAAGGCGCGATGGTGGGCTGGATGGATGCATCCACGCCGTTCCCGCCCGAGTTCGACGAGCGCTGGGCCGCCGTGCTCATGGACGATGTGGATATCTACACACCGTTCCAGCAGGCGCGTGCCTTCAACTGGTTTGTGAATGCCACCAGTCCCGCCACCGGCCTGCCGCGCTGGGTGCTGGCTGCGGGTCAGCTGCCAGTCGCCGATCTCAAGATGCGTGAGGACTTGCGCACCCGTCTTGGCTGGGGTCATGTCTATCAGCTGCATCTGCTCGACGAGTCGGCACGGCGTGCCGTGCTGCGTCAGGAAGCCGATGCCCGTGGCGTGTTTTTGAGCGACGAAGTGATGGATTACATGCTCAGACGCTTTTCTCGCGATCTGGGCTCGCTGATGCAGCTGCTGGACATGCTGGACGGTTTTGCCTTGCGCAACAAGCGCGCCATCACCATCCCGCTGCTCAAGACCATGCTGGAAACCGAGTGAGGCCTCCGGTCACGCTCCCCGCTTTGGCCATGCCACAGCATTTTTTGTTGGATTTGAATGTCGACTTCTGAATTGGCTATCAAGCCCAGGCTGGCCCTGTTTGACCTGGACCATACGCTGCTGCCGCTGGACTCCGACCATGGCTGGGGCGAGTTCTCCATCGCCATCGGCTGGTGCGACCGCGAGGAGTTCGGGCGCCAGAACGATGCCTTTTTTGACGACTATCTGGCCGGCCGTCTCAACATCCCCGACTATGTGCGCTTTGCCACGGCTGCTGTGGTTCAGCGCGGCGCGGCTGCGGCCATGGCTGCGCACCAGCGTTTCATGGATGAAGTGATTCGTCCCGCCATGAAGCCTGCCGCCCTGGCATTGGTGCAGCAGCACCTGGATGCGGGCGATACCGTGGTCATCACCTCGGCCACCAACGAGTTTGTGACGCGTCCCATCGCCCAGGCTTTCGGCGTGCATCATCTGCTGGCGACCGAGCTGGTGCGTGATGACAGCGGCTGGTTCACCGGCGAGATCGCCGGCACTCCCAATATGCGCGAGGGCAAGGTCGTGCGCATGACCGAATGGCTGACCCAGCGCGGCCTGCGCTGGGAGGACGTCGAGGCGACCTTCTACAGCGACTCCATGAACGATGTGCCGCTGCTTGAAAAAGTGGATCACCCGGTGGCCACCAACCCCGATGCGCGCTTGCGTGCCCTGGCCGAGGAACGCGGCTGGCGCATCGTGGACCTATTTAGCGAAGCACCATGATCAAGACCATTATTGACAAGCTGCTGGGCAAGGCGCCCGCAGCTCCCCGCTCGCGCAAGCCCAAGTTCGGCAAGCGTGAGGAAGTGCCGGTTCAGGTTCATGGCATAGACCCGAACCTGGTGGACCGTCGCGCCATCGACGTGGTGCAGACTCTCAAGCGCTCTGGCCACGAGGCCTATATCGTCGGCGGCGCCGTGCGCGACCTGCTGCTGGGCCTGCGCCCCAAGGACTTCGACGTGGCCACCGATGCCACGCCCGAACAGGTCAAGAATCTGTTTCGCCGTGCCTTCATCATCGGCAAGCGCTTTCGGATCGTGCACGTGGTCTATGGCCGTGGCCGTGAAAACGAAGTCATCGAGGTGTCCACCTTCCGGGCCTTTCTGGACAACAGTGCGGCCGAGCAGGTCAGCGGCAATGAACGTACCAGCAAGAATCAGCTCGCAGGGCTGAAACATGCCGTGGATGCCAGTGGCCGCGTTCTGCGCGACAACGTCTGGGGCCCGCAGGACCAGGACGCCACGCGCCGCGACTTCACCATCAACGCCATGTACTACGACCCCGAGACACAGATCGTGGTCGACTATCACGGCGGCATTGCGGATGCCAAGAAGAAGGTGCTGCGCATGATCGGCGATCCGGCCACGCGCTACCGCGAAGACCCGGTGCGCATCATTCGTGCCGTGCGCTTTGCCGCCAAGCTCAGCAGCAAGGGCTTCAAGCTCGAAGCCAAGACCGCCAAGCCTCTGGTCGAGTGCGAGCCGCTGCTGCAGGAAGTGCCGCAAAGCCGATTGTTCGACGAAATGCTCAAGCTGCTGCAGACCGGTCACGCGCTGGCCTCGGTGGCACAGCTCAAGGAATTGGGTCTGTCTCGCGGCATCTATCCGCTGCTGGACGTGGTCATGGAGCGCGCCGACCATCCCTTCGTGCAGGCCGCACTGATGGATACCGACCGCCGCGTGGCCGAAGGCAAGCCCGTGGCGCCCAGCTTTTTGCTGGCCTGCGTGCTGTGGCAGGACGTCAAGCAGGGCTGGGAAAAGCGTCTGGCCAAGAGCTATCACCCTTTCCCTGCACTGCAGGAGTCGATCGACGAGGTGTTCGATCAGCGTATCGGCGATGTCTCGGGCCGGGGCAAGCTGGCCGCCGATATGCGCGAGATCTGGGTCATGCAGCCACGCTTTGACAAGCGCACCGGAGCCACCCCGCTCTCCATGGTGGCGCAGCCGCGCTTCCGGGCCGGTTTTGACTTCATGCGCCTGCGTGCCGATATCGGCGAGGTCGAGGAAAGCCTGGCCAGCTGGTGGCAGGAGTTCCAGCAGGCCGATGATGCCCAGCGCGATGACTTGATTGCCCAGGCCCGCGACGAGCAGCGTGCCCGCCAGCGCGCCCAGCAGCAAACGACTCCCAAGGTGCATCGCGTGGCGAAGAAAAAAGCCGAAGGCGAGCAGGACAGCCCGCTGGATCAGGTCGTTGCAGAAGGAGATGCCGCCGCGCCCAAAAAGCGCCGCCGCCGTCGCCGCAAACCATCCGCTGGCGCTGCTCCTGCAGCCGGTGGCGATGAATAGACCGCCTGCCCTGGCGACCGATACGGTTGCCGTCGGTCTCGGGGCCAATCTGGGCGATGCGCGCCAGACCCTGTCCCGGGCCGTGGCGGCGATGGCCGGGCTGGCCCGGACCGAGCTGCTGGCCGTTTCCTCGCTCTACAGCAGCAAACCCATTGATTCTTCCGGGCCTGACTATCTGAATGCGGTGGCGCTGCTGCGCACCGAGCAGGAGCCGCTGAATCTGCTGCACGCGCTGCAGGCGATCGAGCTGCAGGCCGGACGCGAACGCCCCTACCGCAATGCACCGCGCACGCTGGATCTGGATATCGAGCTATGGGGCGACAGGCAGTCGCAGGCTCCCGAGCTGATTCTTCCCCACCCGCGCATGTGGCAGCGCGCCTTTGTGCTGGTGCCACTGGCCGAAATTGCGCCCGGCTGCGTGAGCGCCGAACAACTGCAGGCCGTGGCAGATCAGGGCATAGAACGCAGCCTGGTTCAGGGCTGGTGGATAGAACTGTCAGCGTAGTTCAGATTTGATAGCTTCTTGCGCTTGCCTGGCAAGCGATTGAGGCTGAAACTGACTGAAAAAAGCCCCGGGGCCGTCAGGCTGCCGGGGCTTTTTTATCCGTGTCAGGGCCCGTCAGTCGACCTTGGCGCCGGAGGCCTTGACGATGGGCTGGTACTTGGCTCGCTCGGCGGCCATGAACTTGTCGAATTCTGCAGGCGTGGAGCCTACGGGTTCGGCCATCAGGGCGTTGAAGCGGGTCTTGGTTTCCGGTGCGTGCAGGGCATCATTGAAGGCCTTGCTCAGCTTGTCCAGCACCGGCTTGGGGGTGCCGGCCGGGGCCACCAGTCCCCACCAGGTGTCGATGGCAAAACCGGGGTAGGTCTTGGACAGCGCGGGCACGCCGGGCAGCAGCGGCGAGGCGTTGAGCGAAGTCACCGCCAGGGCCACCAGCTTGCCGCTCTTGATATTGGGAGCGGCTGCAGCCAGGTTGTCGATATTGAAGTCCACCTCGCCAGACAGCAGGGCCAGTTGGGCGGGGTTGGCGCCACGGTAGGGTACGTGCAGGGCGAAGATGCCGGCCTTTTGCTTGAGCATCTCGCCGGCCAGATGGCCTGCGGAGCCATTGCCGCCGCTGCCGTAGTTGAGCTTGCCGGGATGGCCCTTGGCGTAGGTGATCAGATCGGCCACGCTATGGATCTTGAGCTGCTCGGCCTTGGCGGCATTCATCACCAGCACATTGGGCACGCGCACCATCTGGGTGATGCCGGCAAAGTCCTTGCCCGCGTCATAGGGCATCTTGGTATAGAGCCATGGGTTGACGGCATGCGTGGCCGTGGCGGCCAGGCCTATGGTCAGGCCGTCGGGCTGGGCCTTGGCAATGGCGTCGGCGCCGATATTGCCACCGGCACCGGCCTTGTTGTCGATGATGACGACGCCCAGAGAATCGCGCACCCGCTCTGCCAGAGCGCGGGAGGTGATGTCCAGCGGACCACCGGGCGCATAGGGCACGATCAGACGGATGGGTTCTTGGGCCTGGGAGAGAGGAGAGGCCAAGGCAGCAACGGCCGCCATGACCGAGAGAAGGCTGTTTCTACGGTTCATAGAGCTCTATTGTGCAAAAAATTGCAGCGGCTCCGGAACTGGCGGTTACTTGTGCAAGAAAATTGCGCGTAAACCCTGATGCGTCATGGAATGCATCGGGGCTTGCGAAAAACAGCGCTCTTACTTGTCCGCTTCGGAGGTGAAGGCGTCGGCGTAGAACTCTTCGGCAGGCAGGGCGCGTTCGCTGGTATAAGCGGCGCGAGCCGAATCCACGACGATGGGAGCTCCGCAGGCATAGACCTGGTAGCCGGACAGGTCGGCAAAGTCGTCCAGCACGGCCTGGTGGACAAAGCCGGTGCGGCCTGTCCAGGCATCCTCGGCCAGGGCGTCGGAGATCACGGGGACATACCTGAACTGGGGCATCGCGGCCGTGTGCTCGGCAATCCAGCTGGCGTCGTACAGATCGGAGGGGCGGCGGCCGCCCCAGTACAGCGCGACGGGGCGGTTGATCCCCTTGTGGCGCATATGCTCGATCAGGGCCTTGATGGGGGCAAAGCCCGTGCCCGAGGCCAGCAGGATGATGGGCTTGTCCGAGTCCTCGCGCAGGAAGAAGCTGCCGAACGGCCCCTCCACACGCAGGATTTCCTTTTCCTTCATGCCACCGAAGACATGGTCGGTGAACTTGCCGCCCTGCATGTGACGGATATGCAACTCGATGCCGGGCGCCGTTTCCTGCACATGAGGCGCGGTGGCCATGGAATAGGCACGGCGGGCGCCGTCACGCAGTATGAACTCCACATACTGGCCGGCGTGGTACTTGAACTTCTCGCTGGCCGGCAACTGCAGGCGCACCTGCATCACGTCATGCGACTTCTTCTCGAGCGCAGCCACGCGTACGGGCATCTTCTTGATGGGAAAGGAACTGGCATCCGTGACCTGGCGCGACTCCAGCACCACATCGCTGTGGGGTGTGGCGCAGCAGGTCAGCACATAGCCGCTGGCTTCCTCCTCGGCGCTCAAAGCCTTGTCCGAGTGCGTGCCATGGCTGACGTCACCGCTGAGCTTCTTGCACTTGCAGGAGCCGCAGGCACCGTCCTTGCAGCCGTAGGGCAGGCCGACGCCGGTACGAATCGCCGCAGCCAGAATGGTTTCAGCGCCCTGAGTGGCAAAAGCACGTCCACTGGGCTGGACGGTAATTTCAAACGAAGCGTGGGCAATCTCGGTCATGACGTTTTGGTTATCCTTGAAGGCGTATCCGGCAGCCTTTTTTGTCGGCGCTGCTGCTGTCGCAGCAACGCCAGCGGCTCCTTAGAACTTGTACGCACCAGGTCCCGATTTTGCCCTCAAACCAAAGCCCATTGGGCGCGCTGCCAGCGCGCTTTCGTCGTGAACGTCTATTGATCGTCGGCCACGGCGATGTGGGTCGGCGCGTGTCCCGATTGCTGCTCACTTCGGGCCGCGGCAGGCAGGCAGTCCAAGTGCTGGCCTTGAGCCACAATCCGGAGCGGGCCGGTTTGCTGCATGCCCAGGCCGTGAGGCCTTTGTGGGGGGATCTGGATGATCCGGCCAGCCTGCGCAGACTGGCAGGTATCGCGACGCGTGTGCTGCACCTGGCGCCGCCTCCGGCACCGGCTGCCGGGGATGAACGCTGGTGGCTGGACACCCGCACCACGGCGCTGCTGCGGGCACTGCGCCTGCGCAGCCTGCCGCGCAGCCTGGTCTATGCATCGACCTCGGGCGTTTATGGCGATTGCCAGGGGCAGTGGGTGAGCGAAACCCGATCCGTTGCGCCGACGACTGCCAGAGCTCAGCGCCGCGTGAATGCCGAACTCGCGGTGCGCTTTGCAGGGCGCTCGGGTCTGCGGACCAGCCTGCTGCGCATTCCCGGCATCTATGCCCCAGATCGGGAGGGCGGTACGCCCCGCACCCGGCTGCAGCGTGGCACCGCCGTGCTGCAGCCCGAAGACGATGTCTATACCAACCATATTCATGCCGATGACCTGGCGCGTGCCTGCCTGCTTGCGCTGTGGCGTGGCAAGGCGCAGCGCATCTATCACGCCAGCGACGACACGCAGTTGAAGATGGGGGATTACTTCGATCTGGCGGCCGATCTCTACGGCTTGGCCAGGCCGCCGCGCATCTCACGCGAGCAGGCGCAGACCGAACTGCCCGCAAGTCTGCTGAGCTTCATGAGCGAGTCGCGGCGGCTGTCGAATCGGCGGCTCAAGCGCGAATTGCGGCTCAGGCTGCGCTATCCCACGGTGACTGAGGGCCTGCAAAGCTAGGCAGGGGGCCAAGAGCACGATCGTCCAAAATTGGCGCGGTCAGGCATTGGGCAGCAAGCAAGCGCCGCCGCGCAGCGAAGCTGTCGCTCCCTGGGGGAAGGCGCACAGCGCCTCAGGGGGACTACGGTATCGGATGAACGCCGCCGCGGTTGTCATAGCAGCGGAAGACATTGCAGTTGACGATCTTGGCGGGTGGCTGCGATGGCGTGGGACGTGCCGGCGGGTAGCGGTTGGGATAGCCATAGCCCCACTGCGGGCGGTTGATGGCATTGGGCTGCAGCGCCCGGCTTTGCTGCAGTTGCTGGTAGGCGGCTGCGCCCAGGCAGCTCATCTCCATCTGGGCCTGGGCCGCCTGGCTGCGCTCTCCCCAGGTGGCCGGATCGGGGCTGGCTTCGGCCAGTATGGCGTTGTAGCGCTCGCGGGCCTGGCGGCAGGCGGCCGTGTTTTCCAGATTGGCACCGGCCCGGGCCTGGGCTCTCTCGGCGGCTTCGCGCTCCTTGCGCTCCTGCTCTTCGCGCTGACGGCGCTGGGCATCGTCGCGCGCCATCTGGGCCTTGCTGCGCTCCCGCGCCTGGCTGGCATTGGCGCGTTCGGACGCAATTTCCTCGGCGCTTTGCGCCGCCTGAATCTGCGTGCTCATTTCGCCCGGGATGCAGCGGCCGTTGGTATAGGTCACCTCGCCGGTCTTGGCATCGACACAGCGCATGACCTGAGCCTGGGCCGTGCCTGCGATCAGCGCCCAGCCCAGCAGCAAGCCCAGCGGCAGCTTGCGCATGATGACGGTGGGAGATAGGGGCTCTGACATGACCGCTCCTTCAAAGGCGTTTGACTGCCTGCAAATTATGAAGTGGCGGCAGGAAAAGCAGAAGCGGTGCCGTGCCGCAGCATCCGGTCAGCGCCAGTCGCCGCGAGGAGGAAAGCCTTGCTGCTGGCCTTCGCGCGGGCGTTGCTGCTGGCGCTGATCGCGCTCACGTTCGCGGTCTTGCTGTTGGCGGTCGCGGGCCTGTTGCTGGCGATCGCGTTCGGCCTGCATGCGGTCACGCTCGCGCTGCTGCGATTGCTGTTGCTGCTCGCGCTCCTGCTGGCGGCGCATCTGGTCCTGATCGCGGCGATTCTGGGATTGCTGACGATCCCAGTCGCGGCGCTGCTGGTCCCGGTCGCGCTGTTGCTGAGCGCGGTCGCGTTCCATCTGACGCTGCCATTGCTCGCGATCGCGCATGTTCTGGGCGCGATCGCGTTCCAGCTCGCGCTGGCGCTCCCATTGACGGCGTTCACGTTCGCGCCATGCCCAGTCATTGCGGTCCTGGCCCTGGTACACCGGGTAGGCGGGATAGGCCGGATAAGCAGGCTGGGTGCTGTAGACGGTGGTGGAGCCATAGCTGCCACCGTAGCCACCGCCATAGCCGGAGTCGTACTCGCCGGGAACCGCGCACGCCGTGCACAGCACCGCCAAAGCCCCCATGCTGGCCCAGCGTGTGGAGGTGGACATCATTGCCTGCAGGGATGACTTCATGGCGGGTCGGTTGGAGGTGTGGGTGGAAACAAGGCTTTGTGCTCTCAACGTCCGGCGGCTGTTCCGGGTTGACTTCATGATGCCAAGTGCTCCTCAAATGAGAGCTTTCTTCGCTTTGTGGACGGGAGATGATGGCAGTTTGTCTTGATTTTTCAGATTGGCGCCATAGTGACCCTTTTGTCAAAAGCGCAGCCAAAGCCTCGCTAGAATGACTTCGTCTTGCGGTGAATTCAGGTTCACTGCAAAGCAGCGTTCTCAGGGCGGGGTGCAATTCCCCACCGGCGGTATCTGCGGCAATGCCTTGCATTGACTGCAGCAGCCCGCGAGCGCCTGCAGTCTCGCCAGAGCCTGCAGGGTCAGCAGATCTGGTGAGATGCCAGAGCCGACGGTCATAGTCCGGATGAAAGAGATCGCGCAGCATTGGTCCGTGGTGCAGCTGTCGCTGCCGCATGGGCAGGTGTTCTCGCGCACGCCCTGATTCATTGGAATTTTCTGGAAATACCACCATGAATCAGACCCCCATCTCCATGAACTTTGCCACTCACGCGACTTCCGACGGTACGCCCTGGAAGGCTGTGGCCGGCCGCAGCCGCATTGCCATCATCAGTGCCAGCTGGCACACCGAAGTGGTCTACCAGGCACGCGATGCCGCCCAGGCCGAGCTCCAGGCACAAGGCGTGCAGGCAGGCAACATCACGCATTTCAGCGTGCCCGGTGCCTTTGAAATCCCGCTGCTGGCCAAGAAGCTGGCACAAAGCGGTCGTTTCGATGCAGTGATCGCCACGGCACTGATCGTCAACGGCGGTATCTATCGCCATGAATTCGTGACCACGGCCGTGATCGACGGGCTGATGCGCGTGCAGATGGACTCCGAAGTGCCCGTGTTCTCCGCTGTGCTGACGCCGCGCGACTTCCACGAACATGGCGATCATGTGGAGTTCTTCCGCCAGCACTTCGTGAAGAAGGGCGTGGAAGTGGCCCATGCCTGTCTGAGCACGCTGGACCAGCATGCCAAGGTGGATGCGTTCCTGCAGGCCAAGGCAGCCTGAGCGGCAGTTGTTGATAAAGGAACGCCCCAGTCTGGGGCGTTCTTCTTGGGTCCTGCTGCCATTTCGCGAGCATGGGTTGGCGGCGGCTTTTTCCAGCACAGCCCGGCGCACTTGCCGATCCCTGAAAACACTGATTGTTGTGCCGGTGTAGCACTCCCTGCACCTATGTGATTGCCTCATTGCCAATTGCCTGCCGCGGGGCATAAGGTTGCGTCTTGTCTCAACCGAGTGGAGTGCGCAATGAAGAATTTTGGCAAGTTGTGTATCGCGACAGTCGTAGCAGGTATGGCAGGCGGGGTGATGGCCCAGGAGCAGATCATCAAGATCGGCCACATCGGCCCGACCTCCGGCCCTCAGGCTCACTTCGGCAAGGACGATGAAAACGGCGTGCGCATGGCCATCGAGGACCTGAACGCCAAGGGCATGGAAATCGGCGGCAAGAAGGTCAAGTTCGTGCTGGTGGCCGAAGACGATGTGGCCGACCCCAAGCAGGGCACGGCCGCTTCGCAGAAGCTCTGCGATGACAAGGTCGCCGGTGCCGTGGCCTTTGTGAACTCCGGCGTGGCGATTCCTTCGTCCAAGGTCTTCCAGGACTGCGGCATTCCCATGATCACGGGCGCGGCGACCAACCCCGACCTGACCAAGCCCGGCTGGAACACCACCTATCGCGTGATTGCCAACGACAACGCCCTGGGTGCTGCACTGGCCACCTATGCGGCCAAGAACCTCAAGCTCAAGAACGTTGCCGTGATCGACGACCGCACGGCCTATGGTCAGGGTCTGGCCAATGTGTTCAAGAAGGATGCCGAAAAGCAGGGCATCAAGATCGTTGCCAACGAGTTCACCAACGACAAGGCCACGGACTTCATGGCCATTCTGACCTCCATCAAGGCCAAGAAGCCCGATGCCATCTTCTACGGCGGCATGTACGGTCAGGCCGGCCCCATGCTGCGCCAGATGGCCCAGCTGGGCATGAATGACGTCAAGATGTTCGGCGGCGACGGCATTTGCGTGACCGAGCTGGCCAAGGTGGCTGCAGGCGCCAAGCCGCTGGAGAACGTGGTCTGCGCCGATGGCGGTGCCTCGATTGCCAAGATGCCTGGCGGCACGGAGTGGAAGAAGCGCTATGACGCCAAGTATCCGGGCCAGTTCCAGGTCTACAGCCCCTATTTCTATGACGGCACCATGCTGCTGGCCGACGCCATGAAGCGTGCCAACTCCTGGGACCCCAAGGTCTATATCCCCTTCCTGCAGAAGTCCGACTTCTCGGGTGTGACCTCCAAGATCCAGTTCGAGAAGAACGGCGAAATGAAGAACCCCAGCTATACGCTGAGCCGCTATGTGAACGGCAACAAGACGCCTATTGATCTGAAATGATGGTTTGAGTGCGCAGGGCCATGTGGTGTGGCCTGTTTTGCAAAGCCTGCAGATGCCTCGCATTTGCAGGCTTTTTTGCTTTCAGCGCTTGGGCGGCAGGCCTGGATGGGTGCCAGGTCCTCGCATGCTTGAGGATTGCGCTAGTTCTGCATACCCTGGAGCTGACCGAAATACTCGCGCAGCACCTCGATGGCCTCGCGCACCTTGGCGGGCAGGGTGTCGCGGCTGGCGGTGACGGCCCAGATGTCCAGCATGCCCATATTCCAGTCGGGCAGCAGGCGCACCAGGCTGCCAGACTCCAGACTGGCTGCCACGTCATGGGCCGAGAGCAGGGCAAGGCCCAGACCCGCTTCGCAAAATTGCTGCACCGCGCTGCGGTGGTTGCTGACCATGAGCGGGCGCACCTGCAGCCGGAACTCCTGGTTCGTGCCCTGCTGTCGCCATAGAAAGTCGGCCTGGGCATCGTCGCTGCGGCTCATCTCCAGCCAGGGCAGCTGCGCCAGCTCGCCCGGGTGTCGAGGAGTGCTGCCATGCGCCTTGATCCAATGCGGCGAGGCGCAGAGCACGGTGGCGCTGCGCCCCAGATGGCGGGCCACCCAGCTGGAGTCCTGCAGATTGCCGAAGCGCAGCGCCAGATCCACGCGCGCCTGAATCAGGTCTATGGGGGCGTCATCCATCAGCAGGCGCAGCCGCAGCTCAGGATGCATGGCCAGCCACTTGCCGAGCGCCGGTGCCGCATGCTGGGTAAAGCCGGCTGGGGCGGCCAGACGCAGCTCGCCGCTGGGGCGTTGATGCTCGGCGGCCAGTTCGGCGCGTGCCCGGCTGGCAGCTTCGCACATGGCGGCACACTGGATGTAGAAGCGCTGGCCGGCATCAGTCAGCGTCAGCTGGCGCGTGGAGCGGTGCAGTAGTGTCAGGCCGGCCTCCTGCTCCAGCTGACGGATGTGCTGGCTGACCGCCGAGGGCGTCATGTCGAGCTGGCGGGCGGCGGCGCTCATGCTGCCGCGCTCCACCACGGCGGCAAAAATGGCCATGCGTCTGAAATCTTCCATGAGGCTATTTTGAAGTGCAGCTTCAAGGTCATGGTGGCTGAAGGGGGTTTTTTTCGCGATTAATGCCGATTAATCTTTAGCCCTGTTGAAGATACAAGGAGTTTTTTCATGAAAGTTGCATTGATTGGCGCCACGGGTTTTGTCGGTGCCGGATTGCTGGATGAGCTGCTGCGTCGCGGTCATGATGTCGTGGCCCTGGTACGCAAGCCCGAGGCCGCTGCCGCACGCGAGCATGTGCAGTTCGTCAAGGCCGATGTGCTCAACGCCGACGAGGTGCAGCGAGCCGTGACCGGCTGCGACGCGGTGGTCAGCGCCTATAACGCAGGCTGGAACAATCCCGATATCTATGCCGATTTCATGCAGGGCTCGCGTGCCATCGTGCAAGGTGTCAAGGCTGCGGGCATCAAGCGCTATCTGGTCGTGGGCGGCGCCGGCAGCCTGTATGTGAATGGCCAGCAGTTGGTGGATTCGCCCGACTTCCCGGCGTTCATCAAGCCCGGCGCCTCGGCGGCGCGCGACATGTTTGCCGAGTTGCAAAGGGAAGTCGCTCTGGACTGGACCATGCTGAGTCCGGCCGTGGGCTTTCATGGCGGCTCCGATGCGCAATCCAGGGGCCGCACTGCCGAGTACCGCACGGGCAAGGACGAACCGTTGATGCAGGCTGACGGTCAGCCCGGCGATATTTCGGTGCAAGACCTGGCCGTGGCGCTGATCGATGCACTGGAGCAGGGCCTCCATGTGCGTGAGCGCTTCACGGTGGCCTATTGATTCTGCCGTAGATCCTGCTGCTGCTTGGGCCTGCGCTTTACCTGGGGCGCAGGCGTCTAGAGCCACTTGAGCTGCCGCGGATGGCGGTGCGTGTCTGCACAAGGTCAGCGCGAGCGCTATCCGGCAGTTGTTTCTATAGTGGTGCTTTCAGCGACGGAAACGCCCATGAGTTCACAGTCGTCACTGCGCACTGCGGTCAAGGCCATGGCCGTGTTCGAGGCCACCAAAGGCGTGGCGGCGCTGTTGGGGCTGTGGGGCGTGCTGAGTCTGCTGCACCACGATATCCATCGCCTGGTGCTGGAGTTGATCGGCCATGCGGGCCTGTCGCCTCAGCAACGCTATCTGGCCCTGCTGCTGCAGGCCGCGGATGCCCTCAACGTCACGCCGGTCAGTACGCTGGTGCTGCTCGGCTGTCTCTATGCGGCCGTGCGCTTCATCGAGGCCTGGGGGCTGTGGCAGGACAAGGCCTGGGGGGAGTGGTTCGGCGTACTGGCCAGCACCGTGTACCTGCCGTTTGAGCTGCTCCATCTGCTGCATCGCAGCAGTTGGCAGGCGATGCTGGTGCTGGCCTTCAATATTGCACTGGTTCTGGTGCTGCTGGCCAGGCTCATTCAGAAGCGCAGGCAGGCCCTCGTCCCTGCAATGGCTGCGGAATAAGCGGACTGTGCGCCCTGTTTGACGCATGGGCGCGCACAATTCGGTCTTTATGCTGCGTTGCAGCAAGCTGCAAATTCATGACAGAGCCCTTAGCCTCTCCGATCTCCACCTCGATATCTCCTGCCCGATCCCCCGCCCAGGCCTGGCTCAGCGTCATTGCGCTGGCGCTGGGCGCTTTTGTCTTCAACACCAGCGAGTTCGTGCCCGTCGGTTTGCTCAGCAGCATTGGCGCCAGCTTCGAGATGCAGGTTGAGCAGGTGGGGCTGATGCTCACCATCTATGCCTGGGTGGTCGCGCTGGCCTCGCTGCCCTTCATGCTGCTCACGCGCAAGGTGGAGCGGCGCAAGCTGCTGATGGGCGTGTTCGCGGTGTTTGTGCTCAGCCATCTGCTCTCGGGCGTGGCCTGGAGCTATGCGTCTTTGGTCATCAGCCGCATCGGCATTGCGCTGTCGCATGCGGTGTTCTGGTCCATCACGGCCTCGCTGGCCGTGCGCGTGGCGCCGCCGGGCAAGAAGGCCATGGCGCTGAGCCTGCTGGCCACGGGCACCTCCGTGGCCATGGTGCTGGGCATTCCGCTGGGTCGCATCGTGGGTGAATGGCTGGGCTGGCGCATGACGTTTCTGGCCATCGGTGGGGTGGCGGCGGCGGTGATGCTGGTGCTGGGCAAGCTCTTGCCTCTGCTGCCCAGCGAGAACGCGGGCTCCCTGTCCAGTGTGCCCATGCTGTTCAGGCGCCCGGCCCTGGTAGGTATCTATGTGCTGCTGGTGGTGGTGATTACCGGTCAGTTCACGGCCTACAGCTATATCGAGCCCTTTGTGCAGGACATTGCCGGCCACGCCGGCGATGTGACCACGGCCGTGCTGCTGCTGTATGGCGGCATGGGCATTGTGGGCAGCGTGCTGTTCGGCTGGTTCGGTATGCGCTTTCCGCGGGGCTTTCTGCTGTCGTCCATCGGCGTGCTGGCGCTGAGCCTGCTGCTGCTGGTCATGAGCAGCACGCATGTCTGGAGCCTGTATCTGCAAAGCTCGGTCTGGGGCATTGCCATGATCTGCTTTGCGCTGTCCATGCAGTCCAAGGTACTGAATCTGGCGCCGGATGCCACCGATGTGGCCATGTCCATGTTCTCGGGCATTTTCAATATCGGCATTGGCGGCGGCGCGCTGCTGGGCAGCATCGTCAGCCAGCATTGGGGCATGACACATATCGGTCTGGTGGGCGGCCTGCTGATTGCGCTGGGCGGCGCGCTCTGGCTGTTCATGATGCTGAAGCTGGCCGACAGCTTTCGTTTGAAGTCCTAGTTTTGTATACAAAACTGGCCTGACTCTTGCATGGGTGGTTTGTCTCAAATTTTTTTAGAGAGGAAACCACCCATGAAAGCGTTTGCCGCTACCTTCACCACCATCGCCCTGGCTGCGGCCAGCCTGTCGGCCCAGGCCCAGAGCTCCGTGCAGCTCACCGGCACCATCGACAGCTATGCCGGCTCCATGAAGCTGGCAGGCCAGCAGCGCGTGGCCTCGGTCGGCTCCGGCGGTCTGACCACTTCCTGGTGGGGTGTGAAGGGCGTGGAGGATCTGGGCGGCGGCCTCAAGGCCGACTTCAATATCACGAGCTTTTTCCGTGCCGATACCGGTACCCCCGGCCGCTTTGATGCCGACCCCTTTTTCTCGCGTGATGCCAATGTGGGTCTGGCTGGCAGCTTTGGCCGCGTGAGCCTGGGCCGTGGCCTGGCGCCTAACTTCCTGCCCACGGTGCTGACCAATCCGTTTGGCGACTCCTTCACGGTCTCGCCGCTGGTGCTGCATGCCAATATGACGACCGCGGCCTGGGGAACGGACAGCCTGACCACGGCCTCCAACACCGGCTGGAGCAACCAGATCCTGTATTCCACGCCCAGTTTCGGCGGCCTCAGGGCCAATGTGCATTACCAGTTCGGCGAGCAGACCAGCAGCGGCAACAAGGGCAAGAAGAATGTGGGCCTGAACCTGATGTACTCGGGCGGACCGCTGAGCCTGACCGCGTTCTACGAGCGTGCGCAGATCAACAACCCGGTATCGCTGGCGGTGATGCCGACCAAGAGCAACTGGATGGTGGGCGGCAGCTATGACTTCAGCGTGGCCAAGCTCTATGCGACGTACGGCCAGGCCAAGATCAATGCCCAGGATCGCGAGAACACCACCTACTCGCTGGGTCTGGACATCCCCGTCAGCGGCACGCCTGGCACCTTCAAGGCAGCGGCTGCACGCACCAAGTCGGAAGTGGGCAACGTCAGCGGCACACGCACCACCGTCAGCCTCGGCTACGACCATTTCCTGTCCAAGCGCACCGATGTCTATGCGGTGGCCATGTATGACCGCGTGAGCATGGACATTCCCAACAAGTCCGGCACCAGCGCCCTGGTGGGTATCCGCCACCGTTTCTGAGAACAGGTCTTGCATTGCACCAGTTTCATGCATGAGCACCTGGCTTGTGCATGAGGCGGGGCCAAGAAAAAGTCCTCGCCGGTATGTGCCGGCGAGGACTTTTTTTCATGTGCCGAAGACGCTTACTCGTCCATCTTCAGGTTCTGCTTTTGCACCACGTTCTTGTAGACGGCCAGCTCTTCGGCCATCTGCTTGGCAAAGGCTTCGGGGGTGTCGGCCATGATGATGGAGCCGCTTTCCTCGATGCGCTTCTTCACGTTGGGGTCCTGCACGGCCTTGCGCACGGCCGCGTTGATCTTGGCCACGACGTCCTTGGGCAGGTTCTTGGGGCCGACGATGCCGTAGTA
This sequence comes from Comamonas sp. Z3, assembly GCF_008121565.1. NCBI lineage: Bacteria > Pseudomonadati > Pseudomonadota > Betaproteobacteria > Burkholderiales > Comamonadaceae > Comamonas > Comamonas sp. Z3. Next base: position 10,710 of record NZ_VOQU01000012.1, on the reverse strand, counting down.
CGCCATGCGGTTGACCTGGGGCAGGCCGACTTCCTTGAAGGTCGGCACATCAGGCAGGGCTGCAATGCGCTGCGGAGCGGCGACGACCAGGGCCGTGAGACGCTTTTCCTTCACAAAGGGCAGAGTGGAGGGCAGGTTGTCGAAAATCAGCGGCACCTGACCGGCCACGGTGTCGTTGAGCGCAGGGCCCGAGCCACGGTAGGGCACGTGGGTCATCTCGGTCTTGGTTTCCAGCTTGAACATTTCCATCATCAGGTGGGTGATGGAGCCCAGGCCGGGCGATGCGTAGGAGTACTTGGCGGGATGGTTCTTTATCTCGGCCAGGAAGCTCTTGTAGTCCTTGCCGGCGAACTTTGGGTTGGCCGCAATGATGTTGGGCGTGGCGGCAATGTTCACGATGGGCGTGAAGTCGGTGGCCACGTTGTAGGGAATCTTGGGGTTGATGGCCGGATTGGTCGCCGTGGTGGAGACGGTGGCAATGCCGAGGTTGTAGCCATCGGGGGCCGCGCGCGCGGTTTCGGAGGCGCCGATGCTGCCGCCGCCGCCGCCCTTGTTTTCCACCACCACGGACTGGCCCAGTTCACGGCTCAGAGGCTCGGCAATGATGCGGGCAATCAGGTCGGTCGTGCCGCCGGCGGCAAAGGGCACCAGCAGTCTGATGGGCTTGTTGGGGTAGTTGCTCTGCGCCTGGGCTGCGCCGCAAACGGCGAGGGCGGCCACGACGGTGGCGGTGAACTTGAACATGTTTGTCTCCTTGGTGTGATGTGTGAAAGGCAGGCACCGATCTATGCCGTGCTCTGCCCAGGTGAAAAGGGTGTCAGATCGCACCGCGCTCCCGCAACAACGTCAGATCGGCAGGGCTCAGCCCCAACTCCAGCAGCACCTCGTCAGTGTGCTGACCCAGTGCGGGCGGTGCGTTGCGGTAGGTCACGGGCGTGGCGGACAGCCGCATGGGGCTGGCCACGGTGGCCATGGCAGAGATGCCGTGGCCCGCGCTCGACGGCAATGTCTTGTGTATGCCTCGGGCCTTGACCTGCGGGTCGTCAAAAGCCTGGGCGATGGTGTTGATGGGCCCGCAGGGCACGGCCTTGTCCTCCAGCAGCGCAATCCAGTCGGCGGTGCTGCGCTGGCGCATCTGCGGCTTCATCAGCTCAAGCAGCGCCGCGCGGTTGCGCACGCGGGCGGTATTGGTGGCAAAGCGCGCATCCTGTGCCCAGGCTTCCTCGCCGATCGCTGCGCAAAAGCGCGCGAACTGGCCGTCATTGCCGATGGCCAGCAGCACATTGCCGTCCAGCGTCGGGAAGTCCTGATACGGCGCCAGGCTGGGATGGGTGTTGCCGGCGCGGCCCGGCGCCTGGCCGGTGGCCAGAAAGCCGGCGGCCTGGTTGGCCAGCACGGCCATGCCCACATCCAGCAGCGCCATATCGATGTACTGACCCTGGCCACTGCCATTTCTCGCGTTGTCGCGGGCGTTGAGCGCGGCCAGGATGGCATTGCTGGCATACAGCCCCGTGAACACATCGATCACGGCCACGCCCACCTTCAAGGGGCCGCCGCCGGGCTCGCCATCGGCATGGCCGGTGATGCTCATCAGGCCGCACATGGCCTGCACCATGAGGTCATAGCCCGCGCGTTCGGCGTAGGGGCCGTCCTGGCCGAAGCCCGTGATGGAGCAGTACACCAGGCGCGGGTTCAGCACCTTGAGACTCTCATAGTCCAGACCGTATTGCGCGAGTCCTCCGGTCTTGAAGTTCTCCACCACCACATCGGCCTCTTGCGCCATGCGCTGCAGCAGCGCCCGGCCATCGGGGTGCGCCATGTCCACGGTGATGCTGCGCTTGTTGCGGTTGCAGGCCGTGAAGTAGCTGGCCTCGCGCGTATCGTTGCCCGCGTCGTCCCTGAGGAACGGAGGCCCCCAGTGGCGTGTGTCGTCGCCGGCGAGAGGGCGCTCCACCTTGACCACATCGGCCCCCAGATCGGCCAGCATCTGCGTGGCCCATGGACCCGCCAGCACGCGCGACAGATCCAGCACCTTGATGCCTGCCAGCGCGCCGGTGGGAGTGGTTGTCGATGCATTCATGTCGGAGAAGTCCAGAAACCGGGTGGAAAACTATGAAAACAGTAGCTGCTTGCGCTTTATTGGTATGGATTTTGATAGAAAAACTATCCAAAACCCATGCAAATAAAGCGGTAGAAGCTAACAAATAGATAGCGGAAGGGCTTTTATTGCTGGAGGCCGGCACCGCCTCTTTCGCAAGGGTAACGAGCAAGGGCCGTCCCGCAGCGAGGTTCCCGTCCCCCTCCGGCGCGAAGCGCCAGGGAGGGGGACGGCGGCATAGCCGCTCAGGGGGAGTTAATTAGCAAACGCCGCAATACCGGTCTGGGCACGACCCAGGATCAGCGCATGCACATCGTGCGTGCCTTCGTAGGTGTTCACCACCTCGAGGTTCACCAGATGGCGGGCCACGCCGAACTCGTCGCTGATGCCGTTGCCGCCCAGCATGTCACGCGCCATGCGGGCGATGTCCAGCGACTTGCCGCAGTTGTTGCGCTTGATCAGCGAGGTGATCTCGATCACGTTCTGGTGCTCGTCCTTCATGCGGCCCACGCGCAGCGCGGCTTGCAGTCCCAGCGTGATTTCGGTCTGCATATCGGCCAGCTTCTTCTGGATCAGCTGGTTGGCGGCCAGCGGGCGGCCGAACTGCTTGCGGTCCAGCGTGTACTGGCGGGCGGTGTGCCAGCAGTCTTCTGCCGCACCCAGGGCGCCCCAGGCAATGCCGAAGCGGGCGCTGTTCAGGCAGGTGAACGGGCCCTTGAGGCCGCGCACATCGGGGAAGGCGTTCTCTTCGGGGCAGAACACGTCGTCCATCACGATTTCACCGGTAATGGAGGCGCGCAGACCCACCTTGCCGTGGATGGCCGGGGCGGACAGGCCCTTCATGCCCTTTTCCAGCACAAAGCCGCGGATCTGGCCCACCGTACCGTCCTCGCTCACTTCCTTGGCCCAGACCACGAACACGTCGGCCACGGGGCTGTTGGTGATCCACATCTTGTTGCCCTTGAGGCGATAGCCGCCGTCGACCTTGTAGGCGCGAGTGGCCATGGAGCCGGGGTCGGAGCCGTGGTCGGGCTCGGTCAGGCCGAAGCAGCCGATGAATTCGCCCGAGGCCAGCTTGGGCAGATATTTCATCTTCTGCGCTTCGGTGCCGAACTCGTTGATGGGCACCATCACCAGGGACGATTGCACGGAGGCCATGGAGCGGTAGCCGGAGTCCACGCGCTCGATCTCGCGCGCCACCAGACCGTAGCTCACATAGTTCAGGCCTGCACCGCCGTACTGCGTGGGGATGGTAGGGCCCAGAAGGCCCAGCTCGCCCATCTCACGGAAGATGCTGATGTCCACCGATTCATTGCGGAACATGGCTTGCACGCGGGGCTTGAGCTTGTCCTGGCAGTAATCGCGTGCGGCGTCGCGGATCATGCGCTCGTCTTCGGTCAGTTGCTGGTCGAGCTGGAAGCAGTCGTCCCACTGGTAGCCATTGGCCATGTTCGTCTCCTGAATGCAAGGTGTCGGGCTGCAGGCGCTTTCTCGCCTGAGTGCTTGCACACATCTTAGGTGGCCGAAATAGAGGCTGGCAAACGATGAATAATCATCTATGGATGAGAGAAATGCATGTATAAGTCGAATAGATCTGATTTTGACTTTGATCTGCTTTTTATGAATGCGTCCAAGGAATACGTAATATGCGCAGAGTGCTTCCCTCCACCCAGGCCCTGGCCTGCTTCGAATCGGCTGCCCGCCATATCAGCTATACCAAGGCCGCACAGGAGCTGTCGCTGACGCAAAGCGCGGTCTCGCGCCAGATCATTGCGCTGGAGGAGTTTCTGGGGCTGGCCCTGTTCAGGCGCACGCGCCATGGCGTGCTGCTCACCGATGCGGGCCGGCATTACGCCACCCAGGTCGGGCGCTGGCTGCAGGGGCTGGAGCGTGACACCCTGGATCTGATGAGCCACCAGGGCGAGGGCGGCCCCATCAATCTGGCGGCCGTGCCTACTTTTGCCACCCGCTGGCTGCTGCCACGCCTGCCGCAGCTGGCCCAGCAGCATCCCGATATCACCGTCCACATTGATGTGCAGACCCGGCCTTTTCTGTTTGCCGACACCGTGTTCGATGCAGCTCTTTATGCGGGTACGCCCGGGCAGGTGGAACGCTGGCCTGGCGTGCAGGCGCAGTGGCTGATGGACGAAGAAGTCGTGCCCGTGTGCAGCCCGCAATTGCTGGCCACGGCCCAGCAGCGCGATCCGGGCCGTGCCTGGCTGCCGGTGGGCCCCGAGGTGATTGCGCGCCTGCCGCTGCTGCAGCAAAGCACGCGTCCGCAGGGCTGGCGCCAGTGGTTCGACGCGATGCATGTCGATGCGCCGCGGGCACTCGACGGCATGCGGCTTGAGCTGTTCTCCATGCTGGCCGTGGCCGCCAGCCAGGGGCTGGGCGTGGCGTTGATCCCGCCCATGCTGATCGAGCAGGAGATTGCACGTGGCGATCTCATCGTCGCCTGCCCGCAGCCGCTGCGCGGCAACCGCGCCTACTATCTGGTCACGCCCGAGCTGGCGGCCGAGGCGCAAGCCTCGCCGGCGCTGCGGGTGTTCAGTCAGTGGCTGCAGCACAAGGCGCAGGAGGCCGCTGGCCGCAAGCCAGAGCGCCAGCCTTGAAATACAGCTTTGACCGGATATCTGCCGGGATTTGGGCTGCCAAAGCATGTATCTCAGCAAGAATGATTGCTTGCCCAGTCAGCAAAGCGCTGGCTGCTATGAATTCTTGCAGTGGAGAGTCGAATCATGTCTTTCAGCCAAAGCCTGTGGAATGCCAACCAGGCGCTGTTTCAAAGCACCCTGGAGCTGCCCTTCAACCAGGAGCTGGCGGCCGGCACTCTGGGTCGGGAGCGCTTTTGCCACTACATGATTCAGGATGCGCATTACCTCGTCGCCTATGGCCGCGCGCTGGCTGTGGCGGCGGCCAAATCCGATAACGCCGAAGGCGTGGTGCAGTTTGCCAATGCCGCCAATGAGGCCGTGGTGGTGGAGCGCGCCCTGCATGGCGGCTTCATGCGCGATTTCGGCATCACGCCCGAGCAGTTTGCGGCCACGCCGCTGACGCCGGCCTGCCATCACTACACCAGCTATCTGCTGGCCACGGCCTGGAGCGCCACTTACCCGGTGGCCGTGGCCGCGCTGCTGCCCTGTTTCTGGATTTACGCCGAGGTGGGGCGCGACATTCATGCGCGCTCGGCCAAAGACAATCCATATCAGGCCTGGGTGGATACCTATGCCAGCGAGGAGTTCCACGCGGCAGTGCGCGGCGTCTGCGCCACGGTGGATCGCCTGGCCGAGGAGGCCACCGAGACCACGCGTGCGGCCATGCATGCAGCCTACAAGGATGCGGCCCGGCTGGAATGGCTGTTCTGGGACAGTGCCTATCGCCTCGCCGATTGGCAAGGGCCGCTGCGCTGAGAGCCTGGTGATGCCGATGGCGTGTTGATTAAAAAATAATCAGCGCTCGGATTATCCAGTTCCGATAAGGACTTAACTCGCTTATTCAAGGCGTTGCCGGGGGTTGTCCACAAGCTTGTAGCGATTTGTTGGGGAGAACTGCTCTGCAGCCCAATTCAGACTTGCCTGGGCTGCTATGAAATGCAGAGTTTGAGGGTTCTGGGTGCCGCAGGGTGTGGTTTGCCTAAAAAATGGGCGGGTTCCTGAAAATCATTTGAAAACAATGGCTTGATCTGCTTATCCCGCTCACTGCCGAGCCTTGTCCACAAGCTTGTAGTGCCTGGGTGGGGAGAACTTGCCCCCTGTGTGGACGGCAGCGCCGGATCTTCAGAAGCGCTGGCGCCGGCCTGCCTCGACCAGATGGTCGATCAGCGCCCGCACCTTGAGTGGCAGGTGACGCGAAGGCATATACAGCGCATAGGCAGTGCGCGGCGCGTAATTGCCCGTCAGCTGCCAGTCGGGCAGAACCTGTATCAGCGCACCGCTGTGCAGCACGGCCTGGGCGGCAAAGTCTGCCACCAGGCCTATGCCCTGGTGCTGCAACGCCAGATTGATGATGCCCGTGCTGCTGTCCATGGACAAAGGTGCGTGAACGGCGACTTCGGTCACGGCAGGCGCCGGGCTGCGATCCTGGCCGTGCAGCCATTGCAGCCGGCTCTGAAAGTCGCCATAGCCCAGCGTGATGCATGCCACGCCATGCTGGCGGCCCAACTCCAGCGGATGGCCGGGCGGCTTGGGCAGACCCTGGAGGTAGGCTGGCGAGGCCACGGCAATATAGCGCACCTGGCGCAACTCGCGCGCCACCATATGGGGTGGCAGCTGTTCCGGGCGGGTCAGGCGAATGGCTAGATCCAGACCTTGCTGGGCCAGATCCTGCATCTGGTCGCTGAGACTGACGGCGATCTCCAGCTCCGGCCATTGGCGGCGCAGCGCTGGCAGTTGGGCACTGAGCCAGATTTCACCAAAAATGGTCGGCGCCGTCAGCCGCACCGTGCCGCGCGGCACGCCGCTGTAATGGCCGGCAATGGCGTGGATATCGCTGGCCGTCTGCGCCAACTGGCTGCAGGCAGCATAGACCTCGGCACCCAGCTCGGTCAGGGACAGGGAGCGGGTCGTGCGGTGCAGCAACTGCACGCCCCAATGGGCTTCCAGCCGCCCCACACTGCGACTGACCGCCGAGGTGGTCAGATCCAGTTGCCGCGCAGCGGCGGCAAAGCTGCGCAGCTCCACCACCTTGGCGAAAACCAGCATTTCAGGGAGCAGGCCGGGTTCTGTGCTCATGGGTCGACTTGATTGTTGATTGACAGGCAATAGTAAGTGGAATGAGGATGTATTGATGCATGGATGTGATTGACGGACGATGCCGTCATGACTTCCCAGATTTCCTCCTCTTTGCAAACGCTGGCTTCGAAGCCGGCTTTGGCCGCTGCGCCACCGTCTGGTGGTACCTGGCGCATGGTGCTGGCCATGGCGCTGTCCGGCACCATCGGTCTGCTGGTGGTGGAAAGCGATCTGCCCGTGCTGTGGGTAGTGTGGCTGCGCTGTTTGCTTGGTGGCCTGGGGCTGGCGGCCTGGGTTGGCTGGTCGGGACAGTGGTCACTGCTTAGCTGGCGCGAGTGCGGCTGGCTGTTGCTTGGCGCGGCAGCGCTCATCGTCAATTGGCTGTGCCTGTTCCGTGCCTATGAGTACAGCGGCATTGCCATCGCCACGGTGGTCTATCACGTGCAGCCCTTTTTGCTGTTGCTGCTGGCAGCCCTGCTTCAGCGTGAGCCGCTGCCGCTCAATCGCCTGCCCTGGCTGGTTCTGGCCTTGATTGGCGTGGGTCTGAGCAGTGGCTTGCTGGGACTGGCTGGCCAGGGTGCATCGCAAGGGCAATTGCTGGGTATTGGGCTGGCGCTGCTGGCGGCCGGTCTTTATGCCTTGGCCACTTTGGCCACTCAGCGGCTCAAGCGGATCGCGCCGGCGCAGATTGCCATGCTGCAGATGCTGGCGGGAGCGCTGAGCTTGCTGCCCTGGGTGTGGGAACTGCGCGACCAGGCGCTCTTCGGCCCCAGGGCCTGGAGTGCGGTGCTGGTGCTGGGTCTGGTGCATACGGCCTGGATGTACACATTGATGTACACGGCATTTCAGAGACTGCAGGCGCAGGCGATCGCCGGCCTGTCCTTCATCTACCCCGTCATGGCCTTGCTGGTGGACCTGCTCTGGTTTGGCGCCAGGCCGCAGCCGGTGCAGTGGCTGGGCATGGCCATGATTCTGGGTGCGCTTGCAGCCTACCGGCGCAGCGAGCGAAAAACCTAGTGAAAATGGCTTTCAGCGCTTATGTATAAAGCGCTGGTAGCTATTGTTTTTAAATCCAGGGGGTAATGGCCAGCACCAGTGGCATCAGCACGGCCGTGGCCACGCCGTTCAGCCCCATGGCCAGGGCGGAGAATGCACCGGCCGTGGGGTTGAGTTGAATGGCGCGTGCCGTGCCAATGGCATGGGCCGTGAGCCCGATCGCAAAGCCCTGGACCGCCGGGTCCCTGAGACGCAGGATGCGGCACAGCAGCGGTGCCATCATGGTGCCGCTGATGCCGGTGATGGCCACGGCCACGGCGGCCAGCGAGGGTGTTCCGCCAAAACGCTCGGCCATGGGCAGGGCGATGGGAATGGTGGCCGACTTGGGGGCCACGGCGATCAGCGTGGCTTGAGAGCCGCCGAAAGCCCAGGCAATACCCAGGGCTGAAAGCAGCGCGACCAGACAGCCCACCAGCAGTGCCACGCTGATGGGCAGCCACAGTTGGCTGATGCGTTCGCGCTGGGCGTACAGCGGGATGGCCAGCGCCACGGTGGCCGGCCCTATCATCAGGCCCAGCAGGGAGACGCCGCTGCGATAGGTCGCATAAGGCGTGCCCGTGATCATCAGAATGGCGACGATGACGACCACGCCCGTGAACACCGGTATCAGCAGGGGGCGGTTGCCGCTTTTTCGGTAGATGGCCATGGCCGCCATATAGACCAGCATGGTCAGCACCAGCCAGGGCAGGGGCGAGCCTTCGGCCAGGCTCAGCCAGGCGGTGTGCAGGCGCTCAAGCAGTGAGGAGCTCATACGTTGGCCTCCTGCTCTGGGGCGGACTCGTCATCCGGCTTGCGAGTGCGCTGGCGCTGCAGGCAGAAGCGGAAGGTGAGTGCGGTCGCGGTGAAGGTGATGGCAGCGCCGGCAATGCAGGCCAGCACAAACGGCAGCCATTCGCGGCGCAGATGGTCGAATTCCAGCATCACGCCCGCAATGACGGGGATGAAAAGCAGCATCATGTTCTGTAACAGCACCTGAGCCGTGTCTTCCAGTGTCTTGGGTAGGCGTTTGTAAAACAGCAGGCCCAGCAGCAAAAGCAGGGTACCGATCAGCGCGCCCGGCAGAGGCAAGCCCGTGACGCGGGCCAGGAACTCCCCCAGTAGCTGAAAGGCGAAAAGTACGGCAAGCGCATACAGCATAAAGGTGGTCAGCTCCTGAATAATGAGTTGGCAGCCTGTTGTCAGGCTGCCAACTCTGTAAGGGTGGGGTATGGGTTGGGTGAATAAAGGTAAAGCAGGCGGGTAACTATTGCGTGTCGCGGATGACAGGTTTATCTTGGATCTCAGGCACTTCGGAACCGAAGCGGCCAGTCATCGCACGAGCTTAGGAGAAGTCACCATGCAAACCGCAGTCTATCGCGCACCTGTGTATGAACCTACGGTCGATGAATTGGAAACACTCAAGAAGCTGGAGCTGGGCGAGGATGTCTCCCTGTGGTCTGCGGCCAAGGAGTATCTCTCCAGGCGCCTGCTGGAGCGGGGGCTGGTGGAGCAGGATGCAGAGAAGCATTGGCATATCACCGAGTCGGGGCGTTTGGTGATCCGGCGCCAGCTCTGAAAAGCCCAAGGGTTAACCCCGGGGTTGCAGTTGCCTGATTTGAAGGCAACCTACCTTTCGGGCTGCAAGCACAAGGGCTTGTGAGCCTTTGTCACCAGGATTTCACTGGATGTCCACAATCTTGTCCACATGAACTGTGGAAAAAATCGCTGTCATGAACAGCGATTTTTTTATGATCTGAATCAAGCCAGGCTTGCGAGGATTGACAGCAACAGGTCTCGTTGACAGTCCAGCTTTGCTGGTGCTCAAAACAGATCTTTGAGAGGGAAAAGATCCTGGAGACAGGTATGCGCAGCCCGCTCGTAGCGAATCGGCATCTGTAGGGAACAAGGATGCGATCCCGACCAGACATGAGATCCGAAAGCAGGTGGATGCACCAGATTGGGCAAAGTTATGCACAGCGGCTGTGCAACTTCGAAAAAATGAGCGAACAAGATCGGCCCAGCCTTGTCAGACGGGGAAAGACAGGTATCTGTGGCGTATTGGATGCTCCGGTTTCTCACACGGAGAAAGGAGGCTGCGCCAGCGAAGCTAGCTCTGGGCCGGAGATGCCCGGAATCAGGGACATGCCTCGAAAGCATGGGATTCCTGGGCCCTGGCGCTTGTCCATGGGGAGGCGGATTGTAGCCCATATTGGGGCGCTGCAATTGTTCCAGTCGTTCTTCTGGCAAAAAAACACCTGGTGCCGAATGAGCTCGGGCGTGCTGCCTCGCCTGGCTTGCATTGCCTGAAGGTATGCGGGTTGCGGCTCTCAGTACACGGTGAGCGCGTATTTGCGCGATGCAAAACAACCAGGGACGGTAAGTCCGCCCTGGTTGCTTGACTGACGGTCAGCATAATGGAGGTGCTGTTGCGCTGTGATGGCTTTGAGCGGCCTACTCGCTTGTAGGCACGAAAAACAGGTACTCACCTGGCCCCATCTGCGGGGTGATCACATAGCCCTCGCACTGCCTGTCCCTGCATTTCACAGGGATGGCGCGGGGCCAGATGGTTGCGGCAGTCGGGTAACCGGGCAGGTACTGGGGCACATGCCAGACGCCATAGTCACCCACTGGCTCGGCTCGCTGCGCTCCCGTCGCGCCTTGCTCGCCACTTCCGAAGATCTGGCGCTGAATGCTCAACGGTTCATTGACCGCCCTGGAGTCGGGTGCAGCCAGAGACGAAGCGCCACATAGTGCCATCGCTAAAAGAGCTAGAGTCTTTCCCATAGCGGCCTCCTGGATTAGGAATCACGCCTACTAATTGTCATACAGCTGCGCTGTACGTGGATC
>NZ_VOQU01000011.1:0-162590 GCF_008121565.1 Comamonas sp. Z3 | reverse complement strand
CCATCGCCAGCGAGGCGGCCTTCATGCCCTTGTTCCAGAGTTCGCGGCTCATTTTCAGGCGCTTGCAATGCTCGTCCGTCCAGGTCGTGCCGAAGCTCACGCCAAAGCCGGGTCCGTTGGCACTGCCGCTGCTGCTGCCCATGCAGGTGTCGTTGCTGGTCGTGAGGTTGGGACCGTTCACGCTGGGAACGTTCTTCATGGTGTAGGTGCCCGTGTACTCCACGATGTTCTTGGAAGTCCCGGACACCGTGTTGTTGAGGTTCTGGGTTGTCGTTCCGTTCGTTGTAATGTTCTGGTCGGAAGTCGAGGTGGACCTGCTCTCCATTGTGGACACCGACCGACTCTCCGCAGGAGCCGCAACCGGATTGACAATGGTGACCGATTGATTCTGCTGTGCCCCCACGGATGAGGAGCTGGAGGAGCTTTGCGCGCTGCTGTCGGCACTTTGCGCATAGCTGCACAAAGGAACGCAAAGACTTAACAGAGCTATTGAGAGTTTCATGCTTGGCTCCTACGTTGCCCGAGCCCGGCCAGGCAGCCAGGCCCGGGACAAACACGACTATCTTGGGACTTCTGCTTTAGTTGGCATTGGCGGTAGAGCCTGCACCAGCAGTACCGGAAGTGCCGCCACCGTTGGAGAGGTAGCCGGCATTACCCCATGCCCCGGCGTTCTGGTGGACGGTACCCACAGAGCCAGCGTTCGATGTCGTATTGGTCAGCGCGCCCCAGGGTGAGGAAACGGCTCCCGATGTGGCGTTGTAGCCAGAGGTGGTGCCCGCGTTGTTGTTGATATAAGCCAGGCCACCGCCAGGGCCGGCGCCAGTTGCAGCGACATTCGCCGTCTGCGAAGAAGCTCCACCGAAGGCTGTGCCGCTCACCGGGCCGGCGCTGTAGCCAGCTGCAGCGCCCGAGCCTGCATTGGCATTGGTTGCAGCCACACCGCCTGCAACACCGTTGCCGGTGGTTGCGGAAAGGCTCTTGACGTTGCCGAAGGTCGTTGCGCTACCACCGACAGCTGCCCCACCGATGCCAAAACTGCCTGCGCCGATAGCGCCGCCGGCAGCGTTCGCATTCGAGGTTGCACCGGAGGTGGCGCTATTCATGCTCAGCGCACTTCCGTTGCCCGAGCTGGCTGCGCCCGACAGCGTTGCAGACGATGCACTTGACGTCGTGTTAGTTGCAGCAATGCTGGAGCTGCTCACGGCAGCAGATGCAACACCAGCCAACGCAATAACCGCCATGGCAATCAGAGACTTTTTCATGATCGTTCCTTTGAATAGCGAGTTCTCAGACAACTGAGAGTGTGTGAGCGAAAGACCAGTGCTCGGTATTAAGCAAAGGCCAGTGTTAACCGCCATCATGTTTTGGAGTTTTAAGTTACTTTCCAAAACACGCTTTCGGTTGGAAGCAGTTTCAGAAAACGATGTGCAAACGGTAATACCCTTTTTTAAGGTATTTTTCAAGGAAGATTTTCATTTGAAAGAAATGAATAATTCCATGTGACGATTGAAATCGCTGCTATTAAAAATATAGTATTTGGCGGAAAATTCTTACAGTGTTAAAAAAAGTAATCTTTATTTCATTTTTATATTATCTCTTGTGTTTCAAAATCAAAGGGTTTCTATCTAATTTCTATCGACGGCTTGGAATTAATACCCACTTATGAAGTGAAAAATTGTAAGAAAATAAACTTAATTTTTCTTTATGGGATTTCAATGGATTTTTGCGGGATGAGATTTTATTTTTCTGGAAATTTTTTAACTTTCCTTTACACCAGATAGGGTGTCACATGTACCTCTCTGACTCATCCAAGGGGCCACGCTTTGATGCAGGCGGCACCGAAGTCACGTCCTCTATCCTGGGGCATATGTGGCCATCTGACATGAAGGGTCAGAAGAGCCAGCCCGTGCGGGTTTTTCTGGTCGACGAGGACAGCCACATCCGGAATGTGATCTCGCAGGAGCTCATGCGTGATCCTCGGACCATCCTGGTAGGGCAAGCTTCCAGCTACCGGGAGGCACGCAAGAGCATCTTTGCGCAGGAGTTCGATGTGCTCCTCATTGATCTCTCTCTCAGCGAAGGACAGGGGGCTGATTTACTGGATTGGGTTCAATTGAGAATGCCCGGTGTGTTGAGTATTGCAATATCTTCCAGTGAAAAAGATGATGTCGCCATGGACGCTTTCAAAAAAGGTGTCTTGGGATATTTGCTGAAAAACTCATGGTTTGGGAGTTATTCGCAGGCCGTGCTGGAAGTGGCCAATGGCGGGGCATCCATATCTCCGATTGTTGCGAAGAAAATACTGCCTAAGATATTTCAAACCTCCATTCCTGAAGAAAATCCTCTTGAATATAAGAACTACGAGCCATTGACTGAAAGAGAAAAAGAGGTTTTGCGATTGATAGCTCAAGGAAAAAGAACACACGAGATTGGGTCCTACTTGAAAATAAGCACTTTGACGGTATCGACGCATGTGAAAAATATTTACCGAAAAATGCAGGTCAGAACCCGGGCGCAGGCTGTCAGATATGCGGTATTGAAAGGTATCATTTAGATATTTTTGAACGCAGGGACTTTGAAATTAATGAAATCGAATTTTTCTTACAGGAATAATTGGAAGATAAATCGGTCTTTGAATATTGAGCTTGATATTTTTGATAGTGCAATGCCGGGGCGCCAACTGTCAGTCGCTTTGTCTGAAGGTTTTTCAATCTTTTCGCCCGGTGCAGGCCACACAATCAATGTCCGCATTGCCGTGATTCAGCAGTTCTCCCGCTTCATCAGGTTCCTTGGTACGACTGGCTGGGAAGCAGCATCTATCGTGCACAGACTGGGCGGGGGGCCTTCCTGGCTCTTCGCTGCCGATGACTTCGGCGTCGCGTCATCTTCTGAACTGGCAGAAATCATGCGCAGGCTCGCGGATCGGATGTCGTGCAGCAGATAGGCGCAGAGCCTGTCGCACACACAGAGCAAGACAGGCGCCGTGTGGTTCCAATCGAGATGCTGGGCAGTGACCAGTCCCGGCTGCTGCCTTGGCTTGCGCTCGTTAACTTGCTGGCGGTGCTGGCGCGAGGTTTGGCGAATTGGCCTCGAATTGCGCCATGAGCTTGCAGTCTTTTTCACGAACGGCCAATCAATCAACCGCGATCGTCGCAGGGAAAAAGGAGCCAAGCCGGTAAAAATAAAAAGCCGCTAAGTCCTTGAGACTTATCGGCTTTTAGTATGTGGTGCCCCGGGGCCGGAATTGAACCGGCACACCTTGCGGCGGGGGATTTTGAGTCCCGTGAAGAATTGAGGATTCATGCGGCCTGCGGGCCGATGTCTTCCGGGTTTTTTTTGCGCACTTCTTTATAGGCAGAGAAGGCAAAACCGTAACACTTTTTTGCCTACTGGTTTCAGCCTCCGGACGCCGCCGTAATGGCGTTCTGTCAGGCGCTCGTCGCTGTGCTGCAGCAGTTTGGATGCCTCTTCCAGGCTGCCCGCTTTCTGGGCGGCGCGCTTGCGCATGTCCCTCAGGTAGAGTTGCTTGATTGCCTCGGCCAGCTCAGCCTCGCCACGCTCGCTGGCCTTCTCTACGGCCACGCCTCGGGCCTTGTCCCAGCCATAGCGAAGCGCCTGGGGTGACACTGGCTGACCATCTGCCGTGGAGAGCAGCATCAGGTGATCAGCCGAAAGGGCTTTGCGTCTGCGCACCAGGTCGGGCAGCACTGCCGACAGGTTCAAGTCCCACTCGGCCTCTTTGCCGGTCTTGCTGGCCTCCAGTGTGAGCAGGTTTCCGCGAGGCATCAGAACCGTGATGCAGTCAGTGAGGCGCATGCCCGTGCCGGATCCGAGGTCCATGCAGTCCTTGATGTGCTGGGCTGCCTCGGCGCAGATCGTCGCAAACACATCGTCCCGAACCTTGATCTTTCGCGCCTTTTCCTTGTTCTTCCACTTGCTGCGCTCCATGCCGGCCGCTGGCCATGGCAGCGAGGTGAGGCCTTCGCTGCGCGCCCAGTTCCAGATGACCGAAAGCAGGGCCATCTCCCGATTGCCCTGGGTCTTTGCCGTGCGCTTTGTCAGGTAGCCCTTGATCACCGGCAGGCTCACCTGGTCCCAGGTGGCCTCGGCAAAGACTGGGCGCCTCATCCTGAGGTTCTTTCTTGGCATATCCTTTTTGGGTCTCTTCGCTTTTGTATGTCGGCAGCACCTTTGATTCCCAGCGGGAGAAAGCCTTCTCCAGCGTGCCGGTGATGCGCGCGCTATGGGGGGCGTTCTCAGTGACTTCTTTCCATTGGACGATTGCTTTATCGACGTCGGTAGCAAGGGGAATTTCCCCGTTTCCTTCTGTCGATGCGTCATAGAAGTAATACACCACGACCTTGCCGCTTTTACGGCGGCGCGTCCTGGTGCGCAGTCGTGGATAGGCTCCAGTCATCTGACAGCTCCTAAGCTAATCCCGCGCGAAGGCGTGAAAACCACTCCAGTCAGCCACGCCCTGGCATGAGCGCGAGAGACAAGAATACGTCTGCCAAGGTTGTTCAGTGAGGGCGCGAATTACATCGCGCGCAACGGGTGGGCATACAGCGTTGCCGATCATGTGGATGGCTTGGTGCGTCTGCGGGGGCAACTGGTAGTCTTTCGGGAACCCCATTGCCGCGCAGCTTTCGGGGACCGTCAGCATGCGCATGCGGCTGCCGTCAATCAGAGCCCAACGCGCCTTTGTTGTGACCGTGCCGATTGGGCGGTGCAGGCTACGACCGGTGGTCCCAGGGCCGTTGCCGTAGTAGCGTGCCGGAAAGCGGTCACCGTGGGCGGCGCGGCCGGCAGCAACGCGTGCCAGGGTTGCGCAAGAGCGGCGAGGCTTGTCGATCGGGCTCCAGCTCCCCGAGTCAAAGTCCAGGAAGGCGCTGGAGGGTATGTGCATGCGCTTCGGCAGGTCCAGCACCAGCGGTGCGCGGCTTTTGGTGGCAATGATGAACATGCGCACGCGGTGCTGTGGCACACCGTGATCCGCTGCATCCACGAGGCGTGGTGACAGCGAGTAGCCCAGTTTCTGCATTGCCAGCTCCCAAGCCGGAAACAGCATCCACTGCAGGAACTCGGGCACGTTCTCGATCACGATGCCTTGCGGCCTGAGGCATTCGGCGGCGCTGACAACCGCCCAGGCGATGCTGCGGCTTGCATCGTGTTGCGGGTCCCTTTGCCTTTCCGCGTGCCTTGCTGTGCCCCTGGCAGCAGGGCGCAGCCAGCATTATTTCGGCGGCGGGGACTTCGCTGTAGTCGGCCTGGTGCAAATCCTGGCAGAGGTGGTCTGCGGCTGGATGGTTTACCGCGTGGTACTTCACTGCAAGCTGCCAGTGGTTGGCCGCCCAGACTACTTCCACGCCAGCCATGGCCGCACCGGTGCTGAATCCGCCGGCGCCGGCGAAAAGGTCAATTGCTCGCATAGGGCTCCAGAAAGCAAAGAGCCGGCCCAGTGGCGGGCTGTGATTGGTGGATAGGTGGTGACTGGTCGCCCGGGCCAGTGTCGGCTGGAGCGAGAGTGAGTTGCGAGCCGTTGATAGACTGGGCATCCCCGCAGTCAGCAGGACGATCTGGGGTATAGCAATAGCTCCATCAGGTCTGCCTTGGCGGCCACGGTCACCAGTCCAGCTGCCGCGAGTGCGCGCACAAAGCCGAACCCGTGCTGGCGAGCGTTCTCCAGTTGTGTGGCCGATTCCGGCTTTCTGTCATAGGCTGTGCGAACCCTGTCAACGATGATTGTCCAATCAGCGTGAAGGTTGTTTGGCAGCAGTTCGTAGCGATATGTCTGCGCGGGTTGTGAAGCATTGCTCGCCATGTCCGCTCCTCCGTGACTCTGTCTACAGCTTACGCTTGCTCCTTCCTGGCACGATGTCATTCCGAATGGGCAATGCCCGAGGTGCTGCGTTGCTGCTCGTGAGTTTCTCTAACCGCAGTAGGATTGACCTCGCTTTTTGGAGGATGGCTTATGGAGCGCACAATTCAGGGTTTGCAGGTGTTTTCATCGGCATCGAAGAGCGGACTCGATTCGATGTATGCGGCCAGGGTTGGGGTATGTGCTCACGGTGGAGAGACGCACTACTTTCAGGTGGGGTCGGCTGAGACGGAGTTGCACGCTGAGCAGCTCGCTGCGGAATACATATTGCTGATTAAAGAGCTGCCAAGCGATTGGTTAGATCAGTGTCTTGAGTCGCCAAATCCCGAGTAAGGCAGCTGTTGGCCTTAAAGCCAACGGCAGCGGGCTGGGGTGTTGTTTGCTCGAGCTGGATCTCAAGCGCTTGCTGAACAGCGGGCGGTGCAGTCACGCGCTGCTGGCAGGCTGAGTTGAGCCAAAGCACTTCTGTTTTGACCGCTGTTCCTCGACCAGCAGATATGCGGCTGCCGGTGGTGTGGACTTGCCAGCCACCCAGTTCGCGCTCGTAGAGGTCGGAGGGATAGTTGCTCAGAACGACCATACCCTGCAGGTTCTTCAGCACGTCCAGCAGCTCCATGTGCTGTTCGTCTGTCATTTCGTGTCGATAGCAGCCCTGTACGACATTGCGCAGTGAGCGTGTGCCGAACACATAAGGCGGATCTACGAAGTGCAGCGTATCGGGCGTGTCGTGCTGTTGCATGACCTCGATCGCAGGCCTGTTCTCGATCAGGGCGCCTTGCAGGCGCTCGATGACGGCAGATAGCTGGCCAGGATAGCGGCTCCAGAGGTGGCCGTGTCTATGCGCAAGCCCGTGACTCCCTTGGTTGCGCCAGCTGACCCGAAGCCCATGCCAGCACCTACCGCTGTGCGCCTTGCTCGCTCGACAGGCTGAGCGCAGTCCTCATAGGACAGGTCGAACTCAGCTCACGCATACGGTGTGAGGTGCAGCGACTGGATCAGCTGTTCGGCCTGGTCTGGATCGCGCAGCACGCGGAAGAAGTTCGCAATGTCCTCGTCCAGGTCGTTATAGACCTCGGCGTAAGCGCTGGCTTTTGGAGAAGCCCGCCAGCCGCTCCACCGAATGGCTCGACATAGACCCGATGGTCTGGAAAAAACTGCATCACCCAGGGCGCCTGCCTGAACTTGGCGCCGTGGTAGCGAAGGGCAGGAGATAGCACGGACATAGGGCTCCAGAAAGCAAAAAGCCCGCTCTGTGGCGGGCTAGAAGTTGTGTAAGGGTGGTAGAGGCGCTTGATGCAGATGCTTTTGCACTAGGGGCAAAGTGGTTGGCAACGGATCTTTTGGCATCGGTAGGTCCGTTGCAGTACCTTACGGGAAAGGTTTGCTGGCAGGTTTGACCTGCTCCTTCTCAACGAGTCAGCTCTTCTGGGCTGGCCAGCCGGATTCGCAAGGCAGTGGGTTCACTGCAAGGAGGCCGTGATGGAAACGATAGAACAGATGGCTGACAGACACATCCGTGAATCCGAAGCTAGCTTGGACCATATCGACCTGCTTATGAAGCGTGCACAGAAAGCGAGCGCAAACGCGT
Source organism: Comamonas sp. Z3 (assembly GCF_008121565.1). Taxonomy (NCBI): domain Bacteria; kingdom Pseudomonadati; phylum Pseudomonadota; class Betaproteobacteria; order Burkholderiales; family Comamonadaceae; genus Comamonas; species Comamonas sp. Z3. The sequence goes on along the minus strand of NZ_VOQU01000011.1, from coordinate 155,124 downwards.
CTGATCAGGCGCAGATAGAGCGATTGATAGAGCAGGCGACTGAGCAGCGGGAGAAGCTGGATCTGCATCTTGCGGCTCTTAAAGAGGCCAGGCAGCAGTCCGATCTAGCAAGGCTTGTGGAAGAGGGAAAGAGCTTCAGGGACAGGCTTGAAAGAATAAAGATGGGCATTGAGCGCTTGCTCTTGTCACTAATTTAGGCTTCTCAGCCCCGCTCCAGTAAAGAAGCCCGCTCGATGGCGGGCCTCTTTAGATTGGAGATATTTGCTATTTTATTTATCGTAAATTTCCATGAGATGAGAATAGAAAGAAGGCTTTTTCAGAAAGCCCCATACCTGTAAGCAAAGTAGCCTGCAGCAACCATGCCAAAGATTGCAAGTGTCAGCATGATTCCTGCAATAGTGCTTCCTGGTTGAAAGCCGGCCAGCTTGTTGGCTTCAGTTTTTTGGGATGCGCTCGTTTCCGGCTCTTCTGCTTTTGGCCACGGGAAAAACATGCACTTCAGGTTTGCCCAGAGGCCGTGAACTTTGCGTTGAGAAAGTTCATGCATAAAAACTCCTTATGTCATTCGATCTGGATATACATCCCAACCATGCTCTGCCTCCAGCTGCATAGCATTGGAGGGTTGCGCTGACCTTGCGTCCGGATTGTCGATGTCCACATCGCTATTTTTCATAGGCACATTCGGCGACCGCACATGATCATCGTGAGAAATCGAGTGACTGATGATTTCTGGTTGCAGCGCCTGCGGCGCTGGAGCAATTGCTAGATCTTCACGTTGCATTGAATCTCCGGTCCTGTCAGTTGAGCAATCCTCAAGGATTCGCCTTGCTTTAGTGGAAAAGAAAGCAGTTCCGAAAGGGGACTAGGCTTGAGCAAGCACCAGAGGCAGAAGCTCACTTAGATGGTCAATTGACTGCGCCACGTCTTGCCCATCTTTGATCTGGCTCGATTTCGGACATGCTTGAAATTTGGAGATTTCGAGCCGTCCAATCGATTTGAGAGCTATAGGTTTCGGATCTATGCAGGCAGGTTATTTGACCAATCGCCTTGTTCCTACGGTACGCGCATTTCATGGAAAAAACCGGTTTAGCGCAAACACTTACATGGGAATTTTGACGATTGATACGTTTGCATCTATGGCATGTAGAGCTGGTAATAGGCAGGACTACCCGTACGCTCAAGCGACTAGCTTCTTGATTTCTTGGCGCTGCACCTCAAGCCAGCCGGTCTTAATGGCTATCTCCTTGCATTGCTGGGCAGCAGCTTGAAGGGTCCAGGGCTTGCTTCGCAGTGCGGTGCGCTTGGCTGTGCGCAGCCACGCAGTTTCATCAAAGGGCTCTGGCGGCCTGCCGCCAGCCTTCTGTGCCATCTGGCAGAGCCGCTCGTGCGCCTGCTTTGCTTCTTCCTGCATTCCGGGCTTGATGCCCGAGACGCGCCAGCCCTTGTGCACGGACACCGAATCCGCCTTGGCTGCCAGGCGGCGCTGGCGCTCGAGCTCCATTCCTCGAGCTCGGATGGCAGCCAAGCGGGAATCGGTGATGGGGTCGCCGTTGTGATTCACGAAAGTCAGACTCATGGGGGCCTCCAAAGAAAAAAGCCCGCGGTATGGCGGGCAGGGGATTGAAGAGTGAATGGCTAGAACGGGCTTTCGCCTGGAGATGTGTCGGCTGGTGCGGCATTCGGGCCGGTCGTGCTGGCGCTGTTGGCCAGCGAGGCGGGCAGATCGCCCATGCCGGTGCGACCTTCGCCGCCCAGGGCTTCGATCAGGTCGGGAAGCAGGCGGGAGAGCTCGCCGGTGGCTATGGCTACATCGGTATCAAAGCCGCTGTCGTCCTTGCTGTTGCCGTCCATGACCGCATCCAGCAGCGTGATGTTCTTGATCTGCAGGCCTTCGGTCAGCACAAAGCTCACCCGGTCGTCCCAGGTCATGGCCAGCTTGTCCTTGAGTTCGCGGCGCTCTTTCTTGCCTGGCTTGCGGCCCTCGGTCTTTTCGATGTGCTCGGCCTTCTCGTTAACCTTGCGATTGAGCACGCTGGCCGGCAGCACCTTGGCCTCGGTCATGAAGCGCACCACCCGCTGCTCGACCAGCGGGCCGTGCTGCTCGCCGCGCGGCAGCACCCGGCCCACGGAGCGCTCCTGTGTGGCGCCGCACTCCTAGAAAATTGTCTTTTGCAGCGCATCCTCCAGCACCTGCAGATCGCTTTGCCAGCTCTCAGCAATGCGGTAAATGATCATGCTCTTGAACATCAGGACTCATGAAATAGAAAAAGCCCGCTGATTGGCGGGCTCTGATGTGGAGAGATTGGAGGCCGTTAGTGGCCGCAAGGAAGTGGTTGACCCTGCTCTTCTTTGAAGTCTTCAGGAAGAGGCGCGCCGCAGCTTCCGCAACGCTTGTCGGTGGTGTGATTTGTCATGCTTGTGATACTCATAAAAAAGCCCGCGCAATGGCGGGCAAAGGCAATTCTGCGGAAGCACTCTAAATCTTGCTGCGGCCTCGGTAGTCGAGGTCGGTGGCGGAGTAGTTTTCTCGTGTGCGCCAATTCATTTGAACTGGGCCGGTATGCTCTGGTGGATAGGTGATGCGCTCTTTTTCCCTGCTGAGCTCCCATCGCTTGGCCTCCACGACATGGTGAACGGTGGATTTTTTCGTTTTGATCATTGCGAGGCTCTCTGTAGCTATCCGGACGTCAGCCCCACAGTACATGGTTAATCCGTAGTGGTCTACCACTATATTTTTTGAAGGTCTTGATGTAAGGAGCGTCAAGCAGGAAGTGCCGAAGATTTCCAACCAAAGGTCTTTCGGTTCACCTATACTGGTTTCACTCGCTGTTAAGGTCGTTCGCCCCAACAGCGCCTGTCTGACACCAATGCCGCCCCTTGGCCGCAGGTAGCCGCTCTTCTAGCAAAGCACGCGGTGGTCGCACCCCTCTAGGCGAACCCCACCAGATCCTGAACATCCTCGCGGATCTGCGTTGCCCCTGTACTTAGCAAGGGCCTTCCCTATCTCATTTGACGGTCTGCGTAATCGTGCGTGCGATCGTCCGCTTTCATGCTGCACAAAAACACTACAGAGCAGATTGGCCGCTACGTGGTCACACCTCTCACCCAGACTGACGCAAGCGGTCAATTCACTGCTGCTGTCTCTATTCGTCGTGGTACTTATGACCGAATCTTTCGGTTCATCCCGCATTTTTCCGATGAGTCGCTTGCCTCTAAATATGCTTTGGCAGAAGGCCGGAGCATGGTGCTTGGTCACCAGTTGAATTGAGCTGCATCAGTTTTCATCCCTCAGTAGAAGCTTTGGCTACTGACTAATCTTCACCAAAGCACTCTCGTGGTTCTCTTGGGAATCATCTTTCGCTCCGAAAAAACGCAGCGAAATTCACTTAGAAGGTACCCTATGCAAAGCAATCTCTACGTATCGAATCTTGGCTATGGCGTCGATCGTGAAACGCTGAAATCTCATTTCTCTAGCTGCGGTGATGTCCTGTCCTCCGAAGTCATAACTGACCGTAATACAGGCCAATCGCGCGGCTTCGGCTTTGTTGAAATGGGAACGGCTGCCCAGGCAAAAACAGCGATCGATTCCCTGAATGATCAGTCATTGGGTGGTCGAGTGATCTCTGTATCTCTAGCCAACACACGCAAGTAATTTTTTACTCGGCGTAAAAAAGCCCGCATCTGTAAAGGTGTGGGCTTTTGCATTTCCAGATTCTCGAGCTCAATGCTCTTCTCTGACGCACTTCACAATATTTTCGCTGACCCAAATAGCTTTCATTCCAAGACACTGGCAGCCAGGCGGATTGCCATAGTGCTTTCTCCTGTTACAGGCTGAAGAATGCACCATGACTTCCTGGGGCCGTACATCTTGGTCAATGGTGCAAATTGATGGACTGTGCGTCTATGGGTGTAGTTGTCAGGGCTTGGACAGGAACTTGGGCCAAGCGCACAAACCTAGCGAGGCCGACCGCTGACACTGAGTGATAGTGACTTTGATAGCCATCTTCGAAATGCTGGCAGAACGCCACCCCTCCGGAGTGCAGACTGCTAGACCAGTACCAAGCAAGATCAAAGGATTCAGATCCTCCGTCAAGGAAATCTGGTGCGATGGTTTGAGCTGGGAAGGAGTCAGAGTAGTGCTTTCCCTCGGGAAGACTATTGTGATTCACACCATCAAAATAGTTCGCATAGTTCCGATTTGGAGATGGCTTTAGCATGCGATAACCCAGCTCCAATACGTCACGTGCTGGTATCAGCCAATCGTTATAGCCATTGATGTTTGCTGCAAGTGCAGCTTTAGCGAGCGGGCTTCCTGCAGCTGCTAAAGCGATAGTATTGCTGCTGCTGTCAGCGGGATCAAATGCATTCGCTTTTTCAACGTCAATTTTTTCTTTGATTTGGGTGGATTTTGGAGCCCAAACGATCGCATAAATGGTTGAGTTAATATTTATTAATCCGCCATAGAATCCACCTTCAAATGGTTTCCCATATTCAGTATCTATGGTAGATAAGAATTGAGGGATGCGCATGATTTATCTCGGTTGAATCAAATTCAGTTTTGCATGTTATTTTACTGCGAGCTATTTTGATTTTTTATTATTAGGATACTCCATTGCTTGTATTTAAATAAAAAATAATACGAAATATTACTTATATTTAATTTTCAGCGTGAAAAATACATTTTGAAGATGGTTGTTAAGATTTTTAAGTACTGATTTTTTGAGTTTATATAATTTTAAGTTTGAATATTTTTTGGATTTCCCTCAAGTAGAAAATTTATGCCTGCTAATGTCTGTGGTAGTGCTCTAGATAATTGAATATATCATTTGACAATGAGCTATTGTGGTTCAAAATGTATTGAAAATATGGAAGGTCAAGGCACCATGCAAGACGTTCTATCGAATCACCGAGAAAATATCTCAATCCTCGCGGCCTGGGCCATGTATAGCCGAGGCTTGGAAGCAGAGTTCTCTCACGGCGTCCTCGAACAGTTGTCTCTCCTATCTGGTCACGCGAAAGAGTCTGGCCATGGAGTTCATCAGATGACTCAACTGCTGTGGTGTTCAATTGATAACGATGACTCACGCGACCTTGACCAAATATCATCAATCGAGCAACTAGAGCAGGGCAAGGTTCGGGTTTTCGTTGCCGTGTCTGATGTTGACAGCGTGGTCAAGAAAGGCTCTCCGATTGATGAACATGCGAGGCTAAATACAACTTCTGTCTATAGCTCTGCTCGAGTGTTTCCCATGCTGCCAGAGCAGCTATGTACAGGTCTCACCTCTTTGAACCAAGATCAAGATCGCTTGGCTCTTATCACAGAGATGACCTTCAGTGGCGATGGTCTTCTGATTGAGTCGAACATATATCGGGCAGTTGTGCGGAACAAAGCAAAGCTTGCATACGACGCAGTGTCGGAATGGTTCGAGGGAGTCGGGGAGTTGCCAGAGTCTGCGCAGAAAGTTGCGGGGATGGACACCCAGTTGAGGATGCAAGATGAGCTCGCTCAGAAACTGCGATTGCTAAGGCGATCGCAAGGATCGCTGGAGTTAGAAACTTTTCAGCCTCATGCTGTGTATGACGGCGACATCATCATCGACATTCGTCAACAGCCACACAATCGGGCTCGTCAATTGATTGAGGAGTTGATGATTGCGACTAACGGTTGCACGGCGCGCTTCTTGGCCGCGCAAGGCACCGCTTCATTGCGAAGGGTAGTCCGTTCACCAGAGCGTTGGCAGAGAATTGTCGAAGTCGCTGAAAGCTACGGCTGGAGCTTGCCAGATGAGCCTGATGGAGAGGCTTTGCAGGCATTTCTTGCAATGCAGCACCAGGCAGATCCCTTGAGATTTCCGGATTTATCGTTGGTGATCATAAAGTTGATGGGGCGAGGTGAATATGTGGTTGAGCGCCCGCGCGGGCAATCTATCGGCCATTTCGGATTAGCGGTGCAAGACTACATGCATTCAACAGCCCCTAATCGACGTTACCCAGATCTGATTACCTTGCGTCTGCTCAAATCTACCCTTGCTGGGGAAAAGTCCCCCTATACCTACGATGAATTGGAGGCTCTTGCCACACATTGCACCACTCAAGAGGATGCGGCTCAAAAAGTAGAAAGGCAGGTGCGTAAGTCGGAGGCTGCTTTGCTATTGCATGATCGAAGAGGTGAAATATTTGCAGGGCTCATCATTGGCGTAGGGGAGCGCGGAACTTGGGTGCGTATTTTTAAACCTCCCGCAGAAGGTCGCTTGAAGGGAGACCTCCCTACTCTTAATGTGGGTCAAAAAGTGAAGGTAAAGCTTGTTTCTACCTCAGTTGAGCGAGGATTTATTGATTTCACTATCGTTCATTGAGATTCAATGGAAAATATTGGTCTTGGCAGAAGTGGAGAGTTTAGGAGGTGATCTTCTGCCGAAAAGGTTTTTCATATCCCCCTGGCATGCGGCAGGCATTTCCGGAGCTACTGCTTGAAGCGCATATTCCAATGGCAACCCAGAATGCGCGACGCAGATGGATGCTTGATCAGCGACAGGAGTTTTCCTTGATGTTCTGGGTGCCCGGGATTGCAATGATCAGACTTAATTTTCAACTGAAGTTGAACTACCAAGTTTTAGAGCACGATGCAGATTTTTTCTTCTACATACATGCTGCTAATACTTCTCATCAACAAGTGTCATCTGAGCATTTGACAGTAAGTGAGGCAAGTGCTGACTGGGAGATTCAGCAATGTCAAGACGTCACGCAACGTTGTCTAAGGGTCAGTGCCAAGCCTGGCACACTGACTGTGCATTACGAGGCAATCGTAGAGATTTCTCACCATAAGGCCGAGCCAGGATACGTTTCAGAGGTGCCTGTTCGGCGGTTGCCGTTAGAGGTGATGCAATATGTCTATCCCAGCCGCTACTGCCAGTCGGACCGATTGTCGAAGTTTGCGGTCGATCGGTTTGGTCATCTGCCGCAAGGCTACACCAGAGCCCAAGCGATCTGTGATTGGGTGAGGCAAAACGTGACATTTCGGTCGAATACGTCTATTGGTACAACTTCAGCAGTCGACACGCTGATCGAGCGGGTAGGTGTGTGTCGTGATTTTGCTCATTTAATGATAGCGATTTGCCGAGCAATCAACTTACCTGCGCGATTTGTGACAGGTACTGACTATGGCGCTGATCCGGCTCTGGGGCCAAGCGATTTCCACGCCTATGTGGAAGTTTATCTGGGATATCGCTGGTTTATTTTTGACCCATCAGGAACGTCTATTCCCATGGGGCTGATGCGAATTGCAACGGGGCGGGATGCCGCAGATGTGGCTTTCGCAACCATATTTGGCAGCGTGATCAGTGAGCCTGCGCACATTCATGTTCAAGTTGAACATTCGGAGAAGAAGAATTGGGAGTGGCCCGTTTATACGTCGCTTGCTCTGTCAACGGAATAGTCCGATGTGATGCACAGGCATTGAGGTAGAAGTTGCTGCGGTACTTTGGAGTAGCGTGTGTGCCGCCAATCTCTAGTAAGAAACCGAGGCTTCTCTCAGGCTGACAGTCAGGGCGTTGCTATCTGATGTGTCCACTACAAGGCAAAGGAGGGTGGCTGCAAACATCGCTACGATTTAGACGCAGGCAAAAAAGTGGGTAGAAGCCGCTTCAGGTTGTGTATCCACTTTACGCAGGGAATGGCTTGTGTACTAGCCATTCTGGCGCTGGAGATGTGAAGCGAACGCTTGTATCAGTGGCTGGCAGAGGCAGTGAAGGAGGCCGAGCAGGTGCTGGTGTTGGTGCCATTCGGCATATTTGATGCCGCGTCAGCCTAGCGTTGGGCCCCTTGTGGCTGCCTGCAACTGACCAACGGCAGACGCTCGATGAGCGGGAGCAGTAGCCCGCAGATGTGCAGAGCACCAAGCAAAGAAAAAATAATAAAATTTGCGCTTCTTATGTAAAAGTATTATGATTGGCACCAGCTGCAAACTTCAACTAGTCGCCTTGCAGCGTCTTCCGGAAGGCAAGAACGTCGTCCGGCAAGGAATTTTTTGCGAGGCATCTCGCACCGTTGGCTGTAGAGCAGCAGCCAATCGAGTTATCGAAAGCTCATGCGGGCTGCTAGCCTGCTCTGATTGAACTAGATTCCACTGACTCCTATCGCCATGGGCAAGTACTTCGTTACGCCCACATCACACAAGACCAATTGTGGTCGCTTTCAAGCTTCCTTCGCACTTCAGCGCACAAGGCAGAACAGCAACTATTGCCGTGTTTTTCGCTTTGACAAAACATTTGCCTCGACCGAAGCAGCAAAGATCTTTGCTGTAACCCAAGGCTGGCTGCATACCTCCATGCAGCCATTGACGTGCTGAGCCGCTAACGAGCTCCCAACTTTTTCGGTTGCTGTGGATTCCCATTCCCACTGCCACATTCAAACGATGCGTCAATCCTTGATGCGTCACCACTAGAAAAGGCTCCCATGAGCACAAAAATTTACGTTGGCAACCTGCCATACTCCGTGACCGACTCCAGCCTGCGAAGCAACTTTGCAGAGTTCGGAACCGTAACCTCTGCCAAAGTCATGATGGATCGCGAGACTGGGCGCTCCAAGGGCTTTGCGTTCGTTGAAATGACGTCTGCGGACGAATGCCAGGCAGCTATTTCTGGTTTGCATGGCATGTCCGTCGATGGACGTTCGATCGTTGTCAATCTTGCGAAACCTCGTGAAGAAGGTCGTGGATTCGGTGGCAATCGCGAATTCCGTGCCAGCTCTCGTCCCAATGTTGGCTATGGCAACGATGGCTATGGCGGCGGCTACTGATCTAGTTGCGAACTCAAGAAAACGCCCTCAGTTCGAGGGCGTTTTTGTTCCAGTGAGTGGGCCGATTGCTACGGCTTGCAGACTGCTCGCGGGCCTTCTATGAGGTGCGGGTTTTGAGGAATGCAGCGTGTTAGGTCTAGCTTGTGGTTGCGCGGGCTGATGGCAAGGTCGCAACGTCCATGCTTGTGATGCTCATCCTTGGCATCAGCATGCAGGTCGTCAAGTTGAGCAGGAAGCCAAACAAAAAACAGTTCCAGGCGAACTAAGGCTTTCCAGGACGGTTCATCGGTTATGGTGGGCAACTTAAACCACTAAGGAATCGCCTGATGCCAAAACCCAACTACCAATTCGAAAAAAGGCAGCGGGAGCTCGAGAAAAAGAAAAAGAAGGCTGAGAAGGCTCAGCGCAAAGCTACTGAGTCCGAAACAGTTGCGCCGGTCCTGAACTCTGAGGCACTGGTTGAAAGCAAGTAGGTAAGGGATAGGCTTTGTGTCGGCGCGACTTTTGACAGTCTCAAAAGAGCCGCGCCGGCACTTCGATCAGCAGCTTACCAACGCATGATCAATGGTGCCTGGGTGTCTGCAGTCTTGAACTTTGGAAGCTGTAAAAAAAATTGCCTGCAAGATGAGTCATCGTGCAGGCAATCTTTTTGCCAAAACCGGAACACATGCCGGAACATTTCCCGGAACGTCTTCAAAAGTTATAGCATTACATCCGTGGTGCCCGGGGCCGGAATCGAACCGGCACGCCTTGCGGCGGGGGATTTTGAGTCCCCTGCGTCTACCAATTTCACCACCCGGGCTTCGCTTAGCGCAGACGCGAATTATGGCACAGTATTGGACATGAAAACTTATTCGACCATCGAACATGCTATCGGTCACACGCCGCTGGTGGCATTGCAACGCATCGGCGCGGATGCCAACCGCGAACGTGCAAACGTAGTGCTGGGCAAGCTCGAAGGCAACAACCCGGCCGGCTCCGTCAAGGACCGGCCTGCGCTGTCCATGATCCAGCGTGCTGAAGAGCGCGGTGAAATCAAGCCGGGCGATGCACTGATTGAGGCAACGTCGGGTAACACCGGCATTGCCTTGGCCATGGCTGCTGCCATCAAGGGCTATCGCATGATTCTGATCATGCCCGAGGATCTGTCCATTGAACGCGCCCAGACCATGAAGGCCTACGGTGCCGAACTGATTCTGACGCCAAAGAGCGGCGGCATGGAATATGCGCGCGATCTGGCCGACCAGATGGTGGCGCAGGGCAAGGGGGTGTTGCTGGATCAGTTTGCCAACCCCGACAACCCGCGGGCCCACTACGAAACCACAGGTCCGGAACTGTGGGAGCAGACCGGTGGCGAGATCACCCACTTCGTGAGTGCCATGGGTACTACCGGAACCATTACCGGCGTGGCCAAGTTCCTCAAGGAAAAGAACCCGAACATCAAGATCATCGGCGCTCAGCCTTCCGAGGGCTCGCGCATTCCTGGCATCCGTAAATGGCCCGAGGAATATCTGCCCAAGATCTATGACGCTTCGCTGGTCGACGAGCTAGTCTATGTGTCCCAGGACGATGCCGAAGACATGGCCCGACGCATGGCGCGCGAAGAGGGCATCTTCGCAGGCATCTCGGCCGCCGGTGCATTGTGGGTGGCCCAGGAGATTGCCAAGCGCGAGCAGAACGCCACCATCGTGTTTGTGGTCTGCGACCGCGGTGATCGTTACCTCTCTACCGGCGTGTTCCCGGCATGAGCCATGTCTTTTGCGTGATAGCGCAAAAGTGAATCAAAGCTCCAAATGACAGGCAGCGCTTATCCATCAAGCGCTGACTGCTATCAATATCAAGAATAGGACTTGCGCAAACAAGAATGCAACGGCGGCCTGCCTTCTGAGGCAGACGCCTCGCCTGAATCCGTTTTGCGTAAGTCGTGAAGAATACGGAGAGCCTCATATGGCTTATGAAGTCCGCTTTTGTTCCAATTGCGCGACCGAGCTGCAATGGATTGTGGCCAGCGAGGACAGCGGCGAGGTACAGCGTCTGCGCTGCCCGAATTGCGGGTTCACGCACTGGGGCAATCCCACACCGGTGCTGGCGGCCGTGGTGGAAGGTGACGATGGTCGCGTGCTGCTGGCGCGAAATGCGCTGTGGCAGGAGGGCGTTTTCGGCCTGATCACAGGCTTTATGGAGGCCGGTGAATCGCCCGAAGCCGGAATCTGTCGCGAGGTGCTCGAAGAAACAGGGCTGCGCGTGAAAGCGCTGCGTCTGCTGTGCTGCTCGGAGTTTCTGCGCATGAATCAGGTGCTGATTGCCTACCATGTGCGCGTGGAGGGCAGGCCCGAAGACGTGAGGCTTTCTCCGGAGCTGCTGGAATATCGTTGGCAGACGGCCGAGGAGTCGCTGTGCTGGCCTGCGGGCACGGGCTACGCGCTGGCAGAGTGGATCAAGCAAAAAGGCTTTGAGCCGCGCTTTGGTGCTTTCCGTCCCGGCCAGAACCCCGAGCCTGATCCCGCCAAATGGCCTGTGCGACGCTGGGCCGATGACCCGCGCTTTACCGTGGCCCCTGCTCTGGTTTGAGCAAAGACCGCGCTGCTGCTGCCAGCGCCCGGTTTTTCTACAATCGGCGCTGACGAGGAATTCACCCCATGCACGTAGACCAAGAAGTTGACACCCGCGGCCTGAACTGTCCGCTGCCCATTCTCAAGGCCAAGAAAGCGCTGGCCGCCATGCAAAGCGGTCAGTTGCTCAAGGTCGTGGCCACGGATACCGGCTCCATCCGGGACTTCCAGGCCTTTGCCAAGCAGACCGGCAATGAACTGGTGGAGCAGCAGACGGTGGGTGATGAATTCATCCATATCCTGCGCCGACGTTGAAGACCGGTGCTTGACGTGACAAAGGCCTGCATTTGCAGGCCTTTGTCATCAGGGGCTTGGGGGACCGGGCTTAGAGGCTCAGGTTCTTGAGGTACTCGCGAAAGCTGTCGCCCACATCGGGGTGCTGCAGCGCCAGCTCCACCGTGGCCTGCAGAAAGCCTTCCTTGCTGCCGCAGTCATAGCGTTTGCCGGCGTACTGGAAGGCGTAGACGGCCTCATGCTGCATCAGGCGCTCTATGGCATCGGTCAGCTGTATCTCTCCGCCCACGCCCTGGGGCTGGTTGCGGATCTGGTCGAAGATGGCCGGGGTCAGCACATAGCGGCCTGCCACGCCCATGCGCGACGGGGCTTTTTCCGGAGCGGGCTTTTCCACGATCTCGTCAATACGCATCAGCGGTCCGCCCGCAGGCTCGCCCTTGACGATGCCGTAGCGCTTGGTGTGCTCAAGCGGCACTTCCTGCACGGCCAACAGCGAGCGGCCCTGCTTCTGGAAGGCGGCCGTCATCTGCGCCATCACGCCGGGGCCGCCATTCTCTCCGGTCATCAGATCGTCGGCCAGAATCACGGCAAAGGGCTCGTTGCCCACCAGAGGCTCTGCGCACAGCACGGCGTGGCCCAGACCCAGGGAGCGGGGCTGACGCACGAACAGGCAGTTCATATCGGCCGGGCTGACGCTGCGCACCAGGTCCAGCATGGCCTGCTTGCCGGCATTCTCAAGCTCGTTCTCGAGCTCGTAAGAGGTGTCGAAATGGTCTTCGATGGCCCGCTTGCTGCGGCCGGTGACAAACACCATGTCGCGGATGCCGGCCTCGTAAGCCTCTTCGACCGCGTACTGGATCAGTGGCTTGTCCACCACGGGCAGCATCTCCTTGGGGGAAGCCTTGGTGGCGGGCAGAAAACGGGTGCCCAGACCTGCAACGGGGAACACGGCTTTGCGGACGCGGGTTTGATTGCTCATGTGCTTGTCTTTTCTGGATGGAAAAAGGCGCAGTTGCCTGCGCCTTGTTTTATCAGGCAGTTTAGCGGTGTTTAACCGAGGCGAGCCAGTTGCTCGTTGATACGTGTCAGCGTGGCGCCAAAGTCGGCCAGACGCTTACGCTCCTGCTCCAGCACGGCGGCGGGCGCCTTGGCGCAGAAGGCTTCGTTGCCCAGCTTGCCATTGGCTTTCACGATTTCACCTTCCAGACGCTTGGCTTCCTTGCTCAGGCGGGCCTTCTCGGCTTCCACGTCGATCTCCACGAACAGAGCCAGGCGGATGTCACCCATCACGTTCACGGGCGAGGCTTGAGCCGCGGTAGCCCAGGCGGCTTCGTCATCAAACACCTTGACTTCGCTGAGCTTGGCCAGGTTCTTGAGCACGTCGGCATTGGCGCGCAGGAAGGCCGAATCATCGGCATTGCCGGCCACGGCCAGCAGTGGCAGGCGCTGGGCGGGAGACACACCCATCTCGCCGCGCAGGGCACGGCAAGCGTCCACCATCTGCTTGATGCGGCCCACGTAGGCAATCGATGCTTCGTCGATCTTCTCGGGCTGAGCTTCGGGATAGCGGGCCACGGCGATGGAGTCGCCCTTGAGGCCGGCCACGGGCGCAACCTGCTGCCACAGTTCTTCCGTCACAAACGGAATGACGGGGTGGGCCAGACGCAGAATCGCTTCCAGCGTACGGATCAGCGTGCGGCGGGTGGCGCGCTGCTGGGCTTCGTTGCCGGTCTGGATCTGCACCTTGGCGATTTCCAGATACCAGTCGCAGAACTCGTTCCAGACGAAGTCATAGATGGCGTTGGCCACGTTGTCGAGACGGAACTCGGCAAAGCCCTTGGCCACTTCAGCCTCGACCTTCTGCAGCTGCGAGGCGATCCAGCGGTCGGGCTGGCTGAAGTGCATATAGCCAGCGAATTCGCCGCCGGGCTGGCATTGTTCCTTGGTGTGAGGAGCCAGGCCGCAGTCATGGCCTTCGCAGTTCATCAGCACAAAGCGGCTGGCGTTCCAGAGCTTGTTGCAGAAGTTGCGATAGCCCTCGCAGCGCTTGCTGTCGAAGTTGATGCTGCGGCCCAGCGAGGCCAGGGCCGCAAAGGTGAAGCGCAGCGCATCGGCGCCGTAGGCGGGAATGCCTTCGGGGAATTCCTTTTGCGTGTTCTTGCGCACCTGGGGAGCTGTCTCGGGCTTGCGCAGGCCGGTGGTGCGCTTTTCCAGCAGCGGCTCCAGCGAGATGCCGTCGATCAGATCGACCGGGTCCAGCACATTGCCTTCGGACTTGCTCATCTTCTTGCCCTGTGCATCGCGCACCAGGCCGTGGATGTAGACATGCTTGAACGGCACGCGACCGGTGAAGTGCGTGCTCATCATGATCATGCGAGCGACCCAGAAGAAGATGATGTCGTAACCCGTCACCAGCACCGAGGAGGGCAGGTAGAGGTTGTAGTCATCGTCGGCGGCATTGCCCTGCTCGGGCCAGCCCATGGTGCTGAACGGCACCATGGCAGAGGAGTACCAGGTGTCCAGCACGTCGGCATCGCGGGTCAGCTTCTTGCCGGGGGCGATCCGGTCGGCCTGTGCCTGGGCTTCGGCTTCGTTCTTGGCAACGTAGATATTGCCTTCTTCGTCATACCAGGCGGGAATCTGGTGGCCCCACCAGAGCTGGCGCGAGATGCACCAGTCCTGGATGTTGTTCATCCACTGGTTGTAGGTATTGACCCAGTTCTCGGGCACGAACTGGACTTCGCCGGAAGCAACGGCGTCGATGGCCTTCTGGGCGATGGACTTGCCGCTCGGGTCCTGGTCGCTGACCTTGCTCATGGCAATGAACCATTGGTCGGTCAGCATGGGCTCGATCACCTGGCCGGTACGGTCGCAGATCGGCACCATCAGCTTGTGCTTCTTGATCTCGACCATCAGGCCCAGCTCTTGCAGGTCGGCGACGATGGCCTTGCGGGCCACGAAACGGTCCATGCCGCGGTATTTCTCGGGCGCCTCGTCGTTGATCTTGGCAGTCAGCGTCAGCACGCAGATCATGGGCAGCTTGTGGCGCTGGCCCACCTGATAGTCGTTCTGGTCGTGGGCCGGCGTGACCTTCACCACGCCGGTGCCGAACTCCCGGTCCACGTATTCGTCGGCAATGATGGGGATCTGGCGGCCCACCAGCGGCAGGGTCACGGTCTGGCCGATCAGGGCACGATAGCGCTCATCTTCGGGGTGGACCATCACGGCCACGTCGCCCAGCATGGTTTCGGGGCGGGTGGTGGCGACCACCAGATTGCCTTCACCGCTGGTCAGCGGGTAGGCAATGTGCCAGAGCGAGCCGTCCTTTTCCTGGTTCTCGACTTCCAGGTCGGAGACGGCCGACTGCAGCACCGGGTCCCAGTTCACCAGGCGCTTGCCGCGGTAGATCAGGCCTTGCTGGTACAGCTTCACAAAGGTCTCGGTCACCACCTTGGACAGCTTGTCGTCCATGGTGAAGTACTCACGGCTCCAGTCCACGGTGTCGCCCATGCGGCGCATCTGGGTGGTGATGGTGTTGCCGGATTGTTCCTTCCACTCCCAGACCTTCTTGGTGAACTCGTCGCGACCCAGGTCATAGCGGCTCACGCCCTGGGTCTGCAGTTGGCGCTCGACCACGATCTGGGTGGCAATGCCGGCGTGGTCGGTGCCGGGAATCCAGGCCGTGTTGTAGCCCTTCATGCGGTGGTAGCGCGTCAGCGAGTCCATGATGGTCTGGTTGAACGCGTGGCCCATGTGCAGCGTGCCGGTCACATTGGGAGGCGGAAGCTGGATGGAGAACGAGGGCTGGGTTGCATCGGGCTTGCCCGTGCCGCGCACGCCGGCGTGGCCGTAGCCGCGCTTTTCCCACTCGGGGCCCCAGTGGGCCTCGATGGTGGCGGGTTCGAAGGATTTGGACAGGCTCTCCAGGCCGGGTTGTGCAGGGGTGTCGCTCATAGTTTGCTTGTCAAGGAAAACGGCATCCCTGGGGATGCGGTCGATAGTTCGAGACGGATTGACCGATTCTAGCGATCTGGTACATGTGAGCGGCGCGGGTGGGTACTGGCTTTAGCTGGGTCGCGGAGACCGGGCGGGTAAACTGCATCCATAGCCCTGGCTTGCCACCCCGTGGCCCAGATGCACGAGGATGGCCTGAGCCGTCCCGGCGCAGAGAGCGGCCGACCCGGAGGTTTCCGCAGCCCGGCCGCACAACGAGAGGATTACCCATGAGCACATTTCCCCCCTGTCCCCAATGCCGTTCCGAATTCACCTACGAGGATGCAGGCCTGTTCGTCTGCCCCGAATGTGCCCATGAGTGGTCCGCCGAGGCCCAGGCAGCGGGCGAGCCGGAGTCCAGGGTCTACCGCGACAGCGTAGGCAATGTGCTGCAGGATGGCGATAGCGTCACCGTCATCAAGGATCTGAAGCTCAAGGGCTCGGCAGGTGTGGTCAAGGTGGGCACCAAGGTGAAGAACATCCGCCTGGTCGATGGGGATCACGATATCGACTGCAAGATCGATGGCTTTGGCGCCATGAGCCTGAAGACGGAGTTCGTGAAAAAGGCCTGAGTCGGCGGTCTGACCGGCCCAAAGCGCAAAAGGCATCCCTGGGGATGCCTTTTTTATTGCCGCGCTTCGATTTTCATCTGGACGGGCAGCCGTCAGGGGCGCCCGGAGCGCTGTTCTTAAACCGTGCCGGGAGGCACGAACTCCGGGCGGTCGTTGCTTTGCGGCTTGAGCGGAGCGCCGGACTTGCCTTCGGCGCGTTCCTTGCGCCACTGCTCCTTGCGTGCGGTCCACTCGTCCAGGCGTGCATGGGCGGTCTTGCTTTCCTTGAGCATCTGCAGTTCGTCGGCCAACTGGGCCGTCAGCTCCAGGCGGATGCCGTTGGGGTCGAAGAAATAGATGCTCTTGAAGATGTGGTGGTCTGTCACGCCCAATACCTCCACGCCGCAGGCCTGCAGACGGGCCTTGGTGTTTTCCAGTTCCTGCACGGAGTCCACACGGAAGGAGATGTGGTTGATCCAGATGGGCGTGTTGGGGGAGGGCAGGGCTGCTTCGTCGTCGCCAATGTCAAAGAAGGCGATGAAGGAGCCGTCCTTGAGGCGGAAGAAGAAATGGGTGTAGGGGCAGTACTCGCCTGTGGAGGGGACGTAGTCGCTCTGGATGATGTGATAGAGCGGCAGGCCCAGGATGTCCTCGTAGAAGTGACGGGTCTCTTCTGCATCCTTGGCCTTGTAGGCGTAGTGGTGCAGCTGCTGCACGGCGGCAGGTGCGGGCAGCTGGCTCATGTCCGCGCGCCGGGGCTGGGAGTAAACCGGAGTAGGGGCGGCTTGGCTCATGCGATGTCTCCTTCGATTGTGTGAGTGTTTTTATTCTACTATTCGTAATTGATTAACCTAAAGTAAATTTTTCATGGGGGAATTGGCATCTGCAGTGGGGTGCAGATGCAAAAAAGCCCGGACCGCTTGCACGGGCCGGGCCAAAGAGAGAGCCCGCAAAGGGCTTCACTCGAGAGTCTTTGCGGACGGATTACTGCTTCACGGCTTCGATCTGCAGGACCAGACGCACTTCCTTGGGGAAGCCGTAAGGGATGCCGTAGTTCACGCCCCACTGGGTGCGGTCGATGGTGGCCTCGAAGTCGCCGCCGCAGACTTCACGCTTTTGCAGCATGGGGCTTTCGTAGCAGGTGAACTTGTTGGCCTTGACGGTGATGGGGGCGGTCTTGCCCAGCAGCGTCAGCTGGCCGGTCACTTCCTTGAGCTTGTCGCCGTCAAACACAAACTTGTCGGAGACGAACTTGGCTTCGGGGAATTTTTCCACGTTGAAGATGTCGGCGCTTTGCAGGTGCTTGTTGAAGGCAGGCGTGCCGGAGTTCACCGAAGTCATGTCCAGGGTCACTTCCACCTTGCCGGTCTTGGCCGCCTTGTCGAACTGCACAGTGCCGCTTTTCTTGTCGAAGCGGGCACGGTTGGTAGAAGCACCAAAGTGATCGATCTCGAAAGTCGCGAACGTGTGCGTGGGGTCGATGGCGTAAGTGGCAGGTGCCGCCTGGGCTGCGGTGGCAAACAGGGACGCAGCGGCCAGGGCGAACAGAGTGGAACGCATTGTGAATACTCCTTCAGGGATTGGAACTATCAAAACATGAGCTGTCAGCGCTTGACTATCAAGGGCTGAGACCGAAAAACGCTTAAAGCTTGCCGACGCCGGTCAGAGCCAGCTTGAATTGCACATTGACCTCGTCGGCCACCATGGAGGTGTCCTTCCAGTCGCCGTCGCCGATCTTGAAGTTCAGGCGCTTGAGTGCCAGCGTGCCGGCGGCAGTGGTGGTGGCTCCGGACTGGGTCAGCGTTACGGGCAGGCTTACCTTCTGTGCATTGCCCTTGATGGTCAGCGTGCCGTCCACCTGGAACTTGCCGCCGCCCAGAGCCTTGACGGCGCTGGAGTCGAACGTGGCCTGGGGGAACTTGGCAACGTTGAACCAGTCTGCCTTGGGCAGTTCGGCATCGGTTTCCTTGGCACCCATGGTGGCGCTGCCGGTATCGACCGTGAAATGGATCTTGCTGCTCTCGGGCTTGGCGGCGTCGAAGGCGATCTGGGCGTCGAACTTCTTGAAGTGGCCCTTGAGCGGCACGCCCATCTGCTTGGCTTCAAAGTTGACGGCGCTTTGTGCGGGCACCAGGGCTTGAGCCGCCTGGGCGGCAGTGCCCATGAAGGCGGTAGCGATCAGTGCGGAGGAAAAAAGGATTTTCATCAAAAAACTCCTTGTGATGAACGTATAAAAAACTCAAAAGCCGGTCCGGCTTGAAGGAGCGGGACAGCAAGCAAGCGCCGCCGCGCAGCAAAGCTGTCGTCCCCCTGGGGGAAGCGGCGGGGGCCGCCCCGGCAGCGCCGCTCAGGGGGGACTACTGGCTTGGAATCATTCGTGACAGCAGTCCGTCGCGGTCAATGATCTGATGCTTGATGACGGCGGCGATATGCATCACCACCAGGGCTGCCAGTGCATAGGCCAGATAGCCATGCCAGGGTTTGAGCGCTTCGGCCAGTTCGGGGCTCTTGCTCACCAGGTCGGGCAGAGGCAGCTGACCGAAGAGCACGATGGGAAAGCCTGCTGCCGAGCTGTACATCCATCCCACCAGCGGGATGGCAAAGAACAGCGCATACATCAGGTGGTGCACGCCATGGTGGGCCATGCGCTGCCAGCCTGGCATGGTGCGGGTGACGGCTTCGGGCAGCTCCGGCGGCCGGTGGGTGACGCGCCAGACCAGGCGCAGCACGGACAGGATCAGAATCGTCATGCCCGCCCATTTGTGCCAGTTGAAGTATTTGAGGCGTGTGGGCGAGAAAGGCAGGCCTGTCATATAGAGACCAAAGGCGAAGATGCCGATCAGCGCCAGGGCCAGAACCCAGTGCAGGGCGATGGCGGTACCGGTGTAGCGGGAGCTTGAGTTCATGGAAGCTGCAATCAGAAAGTGCGGGTTGCGGGCGCTGGGGCCTGCTGAAATTGATATGCAGTGTATGAAGCGACGAATGCAAAAAGGTTCAGCAGGATTGAGGTCTCAATTCAAAAAAGCTGAATGACCAAAGCCCGGACCGCAGGCTGCAGCAGGGCCGCGGATTTCTTCAGCACTGAGCGGAATATGGATATGCCGCTTTGCACGACAAGCACCAATGTCGGGAACTGGTGTTGATGAGGATCAATTTTCCGAGTAATTAACTTGTGATTTGAATACGCGGACTGGCTTTGCAGCCGCTGTTTCTATACTCCGCGCCTCTTAGTCTTTTCAAAGACCAAAGCGTGGCGGACGGCCAAGGCTGGCGATATGTGGGCAGTAATGCCGACAACAACTGCAGCCGTTATCACCTGCTTTTTGACTCTTGGACGTCTACAACGTCCTGGAATACATAGTCATCTAGCGATGTGCCCACGCCAGTCCTTGCTGTTGCTGTGCGCATTGCAGCAAGGAGTTGGAACCGTGTCCAAACTGGACTTGAATCGGCGCAGTTTTCTGAAGGCTGCCGCCGCCATGGGCGTGATTGCAAGTGTGCGCCCGGTCAAAGACGCGCTTGCGGAATTGATAACGCCTGCCGGCGGTCAGGAGACCCACTGGATCAATGGCAACACCCTCAACTACCGCCGCGACGGCCTGGCCAAGGTCACCGGGCAGAAGGTCTTTGCCATCGACCTGCGCGCCAGGGACATGCAGGGCTGGCCCGCGCAGCAGTCGCACGCGCTGACCATCCATATCCCGCGCGCCGACCGCATCTACGAAGGCCTGGATCTGTCGGTGCTGGGCAGCGACTACCAGCCCGATGTGCTGATTGACGCCGAGTCCATCGCTGCCGACGGCGTGGGAATGCCCGAGCCGGGCTTCTACGGCGAGTTCTTCGTCAAGAAGGGTCAGGTCTCGCCCATGCTGGGGCACCCGGTGGCCGTGGCCATCTGGCACGACTACGAGAAGTTCCGCGTGGCCAACCAGCGCCTGCGCTTCAATGAGGCGATCTTCCGCTTCGGTGCCGAGGCTGCCCAGCCACCGCGCGCGCCTTATGTGGCCGCGCGCTATGTACGCGTGCAAGGCGAGGACGGCTATGGCGAGGACAGGTTCTCGCCCATGAAGAACACCGTCATCTGGCCGCAGCTCGATGAAAAAGGCGTGCACTGGCCCGACAGCAGCCACCCTGCCTTCGGGGCGCTGATGGGCGAGTCAGCCCGTATCCAGGCCGAGATGAAGCAGCCCAGGGACGGTTTGCGCACGTTTGCGCGCAAGTACTACAGTCAGTCCATCGAGCATGTGGCCATGGAAATGGAAAACGGCCTGGCCTGGTATGAGCAGGGCAGCGGTGCGCTGCACATGGTTGCCGCGAGCCAGGCGCCCTACGGCACGGCCGAGCATGTGATGCACATGCTCAAGGACAGCAAGCTGCCGCTGAACCAGCTCGACTACATCAGCTCCTACACCGTGGGCTACGGCCAGAAGGAGCACCATCCCTTCCCGTTCTATGTGGCACTGGCCTCGCTGTACGCACAGGGCCGCCCGGTGCGGCTGGCGCTGGATCGCTGGAAGCATTTCCAGTTCGCACTCAAGCGCCATCCCTTCGATGTGGAGACCGCGATCTCGGTGGACAAGGACGGCAAGTTCCACGCTCTGACCTGCCACATGGTGGGCGACGGCGGCGGTGTGACCAACTTCAGCCCCTCGGTGGGCACGGTGGCGGTGACGGCGGCGCAATCCATTTACTACTTCCCCGAGAGTGACCTGTCGACCGAGGTGTACCCCTCCATCGGCGTCACGGCCGGCTCCATGCGCGGCTACGGCACGGTGCAGTCCATGGCCTATACCGAGATGCTGGTCGACGAGATCGCCCAGGAGATCGGCCTGGATGCCATCGAGCTGCGCCGACGCAATGTGCTCAAGAGCAGCATGAAGAACAGCCAGGGGGCCTCGCCCTCGGGGCATCTGCGCATTGGCGAGATACTCGACATGGCTGCCAAGGATGCGATGTGGACCGAGCGCGCCAAGCGCAAGGCCGACTTCGAGGCTGCCAACCCCGGCCTGCGCTACGGAATAGGCTTCGGTGCGGTGCAAAAGGACTTCGGCACCGGAGCGGAAGCCTCGATCGCGCAGCTGGAGATCACGCCCGAGGGGCGCATCAAGATGCGCCACATCGCCACCGAGATCGGCACCGGCAGCACCACGGCGCAGTTGGTGGCGGTCGAGCCCTTCCTGGGCCGCCCGGCGGACGATGTGGACTTCGCGGTGAACCATTGGGACAACCTGCCGCTGCATACCAAGGACGAGCCCTACACCACGCCTCAGGCCAGGGAAGACGAGCTGGCGCGGGACCCGACCTGGACACCGCGCCTGGTCTCGCCGGTATCGGCCTCGAACTCGGCCTATTACTTCCGCCACGCCACGCAGCAGGCGGCGCAGCTGCTGCTCAAGCTCTGCCTGTGGCCTGCGGCCCAGTCGATCTGGTCCGGCAAGGAAGGTGGTGGTCAGCTGCTGCCGAGCACCGTCACCGAAGACATGCTGGAGTGGCGTGATCGCATGCTCGTGGCCGAGGGCCTGGAGCCGCTGAGCCTGGAGCGTCTGGCTGCCCGCGCACACGAGCTGGGCATGGTGACCGGCGTCTGTGTGCACGCCTTCAACCGCTGGGCCTGGGCCAAGGCCGACTTCACGGTCGAAGGAAGAAAGTTCCAGGCCATGATCGACGCCCTGTCCGTGCAGTACGGCAAGGGTGCCGGCGAGGCCAAGAAGGCTGCGATGAAATCCGGCGGCTATGCCTTCATCGCACGCGACAAGGTCTATTACCCGCCGGTGCAGCGCACCAATGCGGGCACGGTGTACTACGCGCCCTGCGCCACCATGGTGGAGTTGTCCGTATCCCCGGGCACGGGCAAGGTGAACATCCTCTCGCACAAGACCTGGCTGGAATGCGGCACGCAGATCGTGCCCGAGCTGGTCTCCGGCCAGATCCAGGGCGGCGTGGCCATGGGCATTGGCCATGCGCTGTACGAAGACCTGCCGCTCCGTGAGACCGGCCCCGGCAACGGCCAGTGGAACCTGAACCGCTACCACGTGCCGCGCGCCAGCGAAGTGGCCGTATGGACGGCCGAGGGCGTGGTGCTGCCGCCGCTGTCGCGCACCGATCCGCCCAAGGGCATGGCCGAGGTGGTGATGATTCCGGTGGTCGCTGCCTGCGTCAACGCCATCGCCCATGCCACGGGCAAGCGCTTTTATGCCACCCCCGTGACCCCCGACAAAATCAAAGAGGCACTGTGATGCAGGACCGTATCCAATTCTCCGCCACCATCAATCGCAAACAGGTAGGCCCCGTCGACGTTCCCAAGGACTTGATGATGATCGAGTTCCTGCAGGAATACGCGGGCATGAACGGCACACGTCTGGGCTGCGGCCAGGGCGTGTGCCGCGCCTGCACCATCATCGTCGACGACCCGGAAAAAGGCTCGATCACCGTGCCTGCCTGCGTGACCGGCGTGACCTGGCTCAACGGCAAGACCATTCGTACCGTGGAGGGCATTGCCTCGGTGGACGACAAGGGCGTGGTCCATCCTTCGCCGGTGCAGAAGGCTTTTCTCGAGCACTACTCCTTTCAGTGCGGCTACTGCACGCCCGGCTTTGTGAACTCGGCCACCGTGCTGGTGGAAAAACTCCAGAAGCACCCCGTGCCCGCCGATGAGGTGGAAAAAGCCATCGAGGAGCAACTGGAGCCTCATATCTGCCGCTGCACCGGCTATGTGCGCTACTACAACGCCGTGCGCGACGTGATCCTGAAGACGCCGGGCCTGACCACAGGCAAGCGCAGCAAGGAGGTCGTGAACAATGGCTAAGACCTGGATCAAAAGCCTGGGCGCAGCCGCCGTTCTGGGCGTGCTCGTGGCCGGGAGCATGTACCTGTACGGCAGCGCAAGCGGTGACGTCCCGCCGGCCACGGTGGACTTTGCCAAGCTGGGTCCGCAGGAGTTCGATGCGCTGTACAAACGCGGCGAGCAGGTGTTTCGCGGTGGTGACTGCGCGGCCTGCCACAGCTCTCCGGCCACAGGGGCGGAGCTGGCGGGCGGTGTACCCATGGTCACTCCCATGGGTACGCTTTACGGTACCAATATCTCGCCTTCCAAGGAGCACGGCATAGGTGGCTGGACGGCCGACGATCTGTACCGGGCAGTGGCTGCCGGCATGGCGCCAGGGCGCAAGAACCTGTATCCGGCCATGCCTTATGCCAGCTACCACCAGATCACGCGTGCCGATGTCGATGCGCTCTGGGTATGGCTGATGAAGCAGCCTGCCGTGGAAGTCGCCAACAAGCCCAGCGAGATGAACTTCCCGTTCAACATCCGTCCTGCCGTGGCCATGTGGAATGCGCTCAATCGCCCCGCAGCCAAGGAGTTCGACATGTCGGTGGACGAACTGGTGCGCGGCAAGTATCTGGTGGATGTGCTGGGCCACTGTGCCGAATGCCACAGCCCGCGCACCAAGGCCACCTTCGCCATGGATGGCTCGCGCTATCTCGAGGGCAATACCATCGAGGGTTCGTACGCTCCGGCGCTGACCCCCGATGCCCTGAGCGAGCGCGGGTGGACCAAGGACGATCTGGTCAGATTCTTCCGCACCGGCCTGTCGCCTCAAGGGGTGATGACTTTCCGCATGTCATCGGTGCTCGAGCATTCCACCTCGCGCATGGCGGAGGCCGATGTGCGCGCCATGGCCGCCTATCTGACCCAGAACCGCGAGCTGCCCGGGCCCAAGGTCAAGGCTGCCGAGGGGCAGACCAGCGTCAAGGGCGAGAACCTGTACCTGGGCCTGTGCGCGGGCTGCCATGGTGCGCAGGGCCAGGGCCAGCCGCATTCGTCGGTGCCCATGAGCACCAACACCACGGCCATGTTCCCCACACCAATCAACCTGATTCGCGTGATCCGCGAGGGCGTGCACGAGCGTGATCTGGCTCATGGCGAGCGCATGCAGACCATGCCGGGCTATGCCGACAAGCTCAGCAACGAGGAGATGGCCGATCTGGTCAACTACATGCGTCAGACCTGGGGCGGCCGACCTGGCGACGTGACCGCCGCGCAGGTGGCTGAGCATGTGAAGACCATAGAGCACAGCAAGTAACTCCGGACTGGCTCGAGGCCACGGTCGCTCGCGATTTGCCGCGGCGGCTGTGGCCTTTTGCTTTGCGCTAAGGGGCTGCAGGGTCGTGGGCCGCATAGCGTCCGCGCGACGCCGTGTCCCTTGCGAGGCTGCGCCTATTCGTCCTGCGCCGGATTGTCCGGCAGCACCACCATGGCCTGGGCTGCGAGTTTCCAGGCGATGGCCGAGGCCTCCATATCGCCACGGTGCTCGGCCATCAGCGCCAGGCGCTGCCAGGCGCGGGTGCGCAGCTGGGGGTCTTGCAGCTGCGGTGCGGCGCGGGTCAGCAACTGCTGGGCCTTGCCCCACAGCTCGCGCTGTACGCAGGCCATGCCGGCCAGGTATTGCAGGCGCGGCTCGCGCGGGTTGGCATTGGCCGCAGTCTCCATGCGCGCCAGCCAGGCGCCATCCAGCTTGCCCAGGCTCGATTGCAGCACCTCCACCAGCTTGGGCAGATGCGTTTCCGTGCGCGGGCCGGGCTGGGTCAGCAGATGTTCCCAAACCGGCAGCAGCCAGGTGCGCGCCTGCTGGGCTTCGCCGCCCAGTTCGATCAGGCGCTCGGTGGCCGGAATGGCCACTTCGGGCATGGCGCGCTCGTCCTCATCCAGTGACAGCCAGAACTGCTGCAGCGCCGAGGTGTCGCGCGCATCGCGGATGCTCGCCAACAGCAGGCCGCGCACCACGCTGGCTGAGGCTGCGGGAGAGAACGCACGGTGCTTGGCCAGCAGACGGGCGGTGTCCAGCGCCACCTGCGTGTTGCCGGACAGGCGTGCGGCCTTGAGCTTGATGCGCAGGGCAATCGTGCGGCGGCCCGCACCCAGCGGCAGCTCGCCCAGACGCCGAATCGATTCGGCAGCATCGCGGTCGTCCAGTGCCCAGCGGGCGGCGCGCATCTGGGCGCCTTCGCGAATTTCCGAGTCCTGGGTGTTGCCGGGCACCGGCAGCACGTCCAGAGCCTGCTGCCAGTGCTGGTCGCGCAGGGCGGCATCCTGCAAGGCATGGGATGCATCGGCGGCGATCAGATGGGCGGTGGCGTTCAGGCGCTCGCCATAAGGCAGGCCTGCCTTGGCCTCGCGCAGCGATTGTTCGGTGGACAGGGCCGCGAGCGCTGACTTGCGGGCGCGCAGGAAGCGGCCGGCCTGCAGATGCGAGAGCGCTTCGAGCAGGCTCTGGTTCATGCCGCGCTCTTTTTGCTGCATGCGCCAGCGGCGTGCCTGGTGCGGCATTTGCAGCAGCACCGCCAGAGCGCGCAGCGCGGCATAGAGCAGCACGAACGCGAGAAATAGCAGAACCAGGGCCAGGTTCAGCGACATGTCCACTCGGTAGGGCGACCAGAACCAGGTGACCGAGCTTTGGTTATTGCCGGCAAACAAGGCCATGGCCACGGCCACGGCAAACAGACCCATCAACCACAAGGCGGCGCGCATCTCTGTGTCCTCCCCGATCAGCGGCCGGCTGCCGCCGTGGCCAGTGCATTCAGCGTGTCTTCAAGCTGTACGCGTCCGCCCGAATGCAGATTGGCCTGAATCTGCTGCAGCTGTGCCTGGGCGATCTGGGTACGCCGCGAGCGTGCGTCGAAGTATTTGTTGAGCAGGGCGCCTGCCGCGCTCAGGTCGGCGCGGGCCGACTCCCATTGGCGCGACAGCAGTGCCAGACGGGCATTGAGCAGTTGCAGCTTGAGGTTTTCTCGCAGGAAATAGCCCTGCTCGGGGGCCAGCAGGGCCACCTCGGGGTGATCGATGCGGCGCACGCGCACCAGATCGGCCGCACCGTCCCGGAAGGAGTCCCAGACCCGCTGACCCTGGCCTTGCCACCAGATCCACTGCGTGGGCGAGAGATCGGCGTCCTCGGGCGTGTCATGGGCGGCCGCCGTCTTGCGGGGCTGGGCATCGCGCGCGCGCGGACGACCCACATCGTTGATCAGGGCCAAGTCGTCTACCTGGCGGATCAGGTCTTCGATACGGCTGAGCACTCCCGTGGTGTCCGTCACGCTCATGCGCGAGAGCTTGTCCAGATCCAGGTCGATGGCGCGCACCACCGGGGCCAGGCGCGGCTGGGCCGTGCTTTCCACACGCTTTCTCGCCGATTTGAGGCTGGCGACCAGCGGCTGCAGGCTGCCCGAGAGCTCGGCCTGCTGCTGGGCCATGCGTACCGAGGAATCGATATCGGCCACCAGGTTTTCATCGCGCGAGCGCGATATGCTCTGCATCAGCTCTTCAAGCTGGTTGCGCTGCAGGCTGATTTCGGCCACACGGGCCTCCATCACGGAAACGCGTGCAGCACTGTCGCGGGCGAGATCCTGAGCGTCCTTGGCCAGGGTGCGTGCCTCCACCGACTGAGCGCCCGACTGCGCCGACTGACGCGCCAATTGCTCCTGCATATTGCCCACGCGCTGCCACAGCATGCCGCAGGCCACCAGGGCGGCGACGGCCACCGCGCCCAGCGTCAGCACCAGAGCCACGGGCGCGCCCCGCCCGGTCTGAACAGGGGCGGGATGGTCCTGGCTGGGTGGTGGGGCTATGGGTTGCTTGTCGGAGGTGGGGATGGCATCGGAGCTCATAGAACCGATTCTATAGACGCCACCACATCGTCCAGACTTGGGCGACTGTGCAAAACCCGACCGAAACCTGCTGAAAGTGCTTTGCTGGCAATGCGTTCGTGGGTGGTGAGCGCTAACCCCAGGTGCCATTTTTGTTGGGGCAGAAGCTGTTGCAGGTTGGCAACAGCTTCCGAGCTGCTGAACAGCCACAGGCTGCCGTCGCTGGCGGCCTGCCGCGCGACATCCAGCTGCTGCGCCGTCCAGCTGGGAAGCTGGCGCTCATACACGGCCAGCAGTTCCACCTCGGCTCCGGCGTCACGCAGCCGGGCTGCCAGCCAGTCACGGCCCGCACCCTGGGTGGATGGTGCAGGCCTGCCGGCATTGCCGGTGGCGGGGCTGGCGCCGCGCACGATCAGCACGCGGTCGCCCGCTCGAATTTGGTCATGGACGTTCTGCCACAGCGCTTCGGACTCGAACTGGGCGGCATCGGGGCTGGGGCCGTCGATCTGGCGGAAGCTCAGCCCGAGTTCCAGCAAGGCACGCTCCGTACCCGGGCCCGGAGTCCATGCTCTGGTATCAGGAGCTAGAAGCGATTTTCCAGTGGGCGTTTGAGGTGTGTTTGATGCAAAGAAATACTGTGCCGCATTGCCGCTGACAAACATCACGGCCCGGTAGTGCCCGGGCTTGAGCGCCAGCTGGCGTGCGCTCAGCAGAGCTTGATGGGCAGCCGGGTCCGTGCAGCCTGCGATGGCCAGCAGCGGCAAGACCTCGGCCTGCAGGCCGCGGGCACGAAACGCGTCGACCCAGGGTTTCGCATCATGCAAAGGGCGGGTGACCAGAACACGGCGCATGGGCAGGCGTGGCTCAGTCCTGCTTGGGCGCCGCAGGTACGGCACCCGCCGCTTGCAGCTGCGCGGCCAGTTGCTCGCCCAGGGCGTTGGCGCTGGCAAAGTCCGTCACGCTGGCGCTGGCCTGCACGCGCACCAGGCCCTTGTCGCCTTCCATGTCGCCCCAGGCCGCATCCATGTGCAGGATGTCGCTTTCAAAGCGGCCGTAGGCGGCCAGCGGCATGGAGCAGCTGCCGCCCATGCAGCGGCTGACGGCGCGCTCGGCAGTCACGGTCAGCCAGGTGGGCATATGGGCCAGCGGGGCCAGGGCGTCGATGATGTCCTGGCGGTCTGCGCGCACCTCGATGCCCAATGCGCCTTGACCGGCAGCGGGAAGCATCTGGGCCGGATCGAACCTGGCGCGGATGCGATCGCTCATCTCCAGGCGCATCAGGCCGGCGGCGGCGAGCACGATGGCGTCGTACTGACCTTCGTCGAGCTTGCGCAGGCGGGTGTTGACATTGCCGCGCAAGGCCTCGATCTTGAGATCGGGGCGCAGCGCCTGCAGCAGGGCCTGGCGACGCAGGCTGGAGGTGCCGACCACGGCCCCCTGGGGCAGCTCGTCCAGCGATGCATAGCGGTTGGAGACAAAGGCGTCGCGCGGGTCTTCGCGCGTCATCACGCAGGCCAGCACAAAGCCCTCGGGCAGCTCCATGGGCACGTCCTTCAGTGAGTGCACGGCCAGATCGGCGCGGCCTTCCTCGAGAGCCACTTCCAGCTCCTTGACGAACAGGCCCTTGCCGCCCACCTTGGACAGGGCTCGGTCCAGAATCTGATCGCCCTTGGTCGTCATCCCCAGCAGATCGACGCTGTGGCCGCGGCCGCGCAAGATCGCCTGCACATGCTCGGCCTGCCACATGGCCAGCTGGCTCTCGCGTGTGGCAATGACGATGGATGCGGGTGAGGATGCAGAAAATTTCATGACGGCGCGGTCTCGAACGGGTAACAGGGAATGCTAGCATGGCAAGTTGCCTTACACCGTGCCCAAGGAGAATAGTTCATGCCTTCCGCCCGCCCCAAGAGCGCCGCACATGCAGACAAACATGGCGAAAAGCCGGCACGCAAGACCGACAAGGATTTGCCGCTGATCGAGGACATACGGCTGCTGGGGCGCATTCTGGGCGATGTGATTCGCGAGCAGGAAGGTGGGCCGGCCTACGAGCTGGTCGAGCAGGTACGCCAGCTTTCGGTGGCCTTCCGGCGCGATGCCGACGAAGCGGCCGACAAGGCACTGAAGAAGCTGCTCAAGGGACTGTCCAGCGACCAGACGGTGAGCGTGATTCGCGCCTTCACCTATTTCTCGCACCTGGCCAATCTGGCCGAAGACCGCCACCACATCCGCCGCCGCGCCGTGCACGAGCGCGCCGGCAACACACAGGAAGGCAGCATCGAGGTGGCACTGGCACGCCTGCGCTGGGCGGGCATCTCGCCCGCCACGGTGGTCGACACGCTGGCCAGGAGCTTCATCTCGCCGGTGCTGACGGCCCACCCCACCGAGGTGCAGCGCCAGAGCATTCTGACGGCCGAGCGCCGCATTGCCCAATTGCTGGCCGAGCGCGACGATATCCTGATGCGCGCCCAGCTCTACAACAGTGCCAAGGATGCACTGACCCCGCGCGAGCTGACGCGGGTGGAGGCGCAGCTGCGTGCCTGCGTGGCCCAGCTCTGGCAGACCCGGCTGCTGCGCCATTCCAAGCTCACGGTGGCCGACGAGATCGAGAACGCCCTGTCCTATTACGAGGCCACGTTCCTGCAGGAGATCCCCAAGATCTACGAGCAGCTGGAGCAGGAGCTGGGCGAGAAGCTGCCCGAGCAGAGCTTTTTGCGCATGGGTCAATGGATTGGCGGCGACCGCGACGGCAACCCCTTTGTGACGGCAGAGAGTCTGGAGCTGGCCCTGTCGCGCCAGGCCGACGTGGCGCTGCGCCACTATCTGCGCGAGGTGCACTATCTGGGCGGCGAGCTGTCGCTGTCGGCCAATCTGGTCGATATCACGCCCGAGATGCAGACGCTGGCCGATGCCTCGCCCGACCACAATGTGCACCGCAGCGACGAGCCTTATCGCCGGGCGCTGACGGGCATCTATGCGCGTCTGGCCGCGACGCTCAAGCAACTGACGGGCGGCGAGGCGGCACGTCATGCCGTGGCGCCCCAGAATGCCTATGCATCGGCCGATGCGTTTCTGGCCGATCTGCAGATCATCGACGACTCGCTGTCGCGCTATCACGGCGATGCGCTGGCGCCGCAGCGCCTGCGCCCGCTGATGCGCGCGGTGCGGGTCTTCGGCTTCTATCTGTCCACGGTGGATCTGCGCCAAAGCTCGGACAAGCATGAGGAAGTGGTGCGCGAGCTGCTCTCGGTCGCCAAGGTCGAGCTTGATTACAGCCTTCTCGAAGAAGACGCCAAATGCGCGCTGCTGGTGCGCCTGCTCGAAGACGCACGCCCCCTGCGCGTCATGGGCGGCGACTACGGCGACCACACGCGCAGCGAGCTGGCCATCTTCGAGACCGCCAAGCGCCTGCGCGAGCGCCTGGGCGGCGAGGCGATTCGCCATTGCATCATCAGCCACACCGAGACCGTCAGCGATCTGCTCGAGGTGTTGCTGCTGCAAAAGGAAGTGGGCCTGCTGCGCGGCACCCTGCAGGACGGTGCGCAATGCGACCTGATCGTGGTGCCGCTGTTCGAGACCATCGAGGACCTGCGCAATGCCGCGCCCATCATGCGCCGCTACTACCAGTTGCCCGGCATTGCCGAGCTGGTGCGGAAAAGCGGCGGCGAGCAGGACATCATGCTGGGCTACAGCGACAGCAACAAGGACGGCGGCATCTTCACCAGCAACTGGGAGCTGTACCGGGCCGAGATTGCGCTGGTCGATCTGTTTGACGATCTGGCCGATCACTACGGCATCCGGCTGCGCATGTTCCACGGCCGCGGTGGCACTGTGGGGCGTGGCGGCGGCCCCAGCTACCAGGCCATTCTGGCGCAGCCGCCAGGCACGGTGCGTGGTCAGATCCGTTTGACCGAGCAGGGCGAGGTCATCGCCTCCAAATATGCCAATCCCGAGATCGGGCGCCGCAATCTGGAGACCCTGGTGGCCGCCACATTGGAGGCCACGCTGCTGCAGCCGACCAAGCCGGCGACCAAGGCCTTCCTGGAGGCTGCGGCGTTTCTGTCCGAAACCAGCATGGCGGCCTACCGCGCGCTGGTCTACGAGACTCCGGGCTTTACCAATTACTTCTTCAGCAGCACGCCGATTCGCGAGATCGCCGAACTCAATATCGGCTCGCGCCCCGCATCGCGCAAGGCGACCCAGGCCATCGAAGACCTGCGCGCCATTCCCTGGGGCTTCAGTTGGGGCCAGTGCCGCCTGACGCTGCCGGGCTGGTACGGTTTCGGCTCGGCGATCCAGGCCTTCATCCACCGTCCGGGCAAGGATGCCAAGGCCCAGCTGGCGCTGCTGCAGAAGATGTACCGCCAGTGGCCGTTCTTCCGCACCCTGCTGTCGAATATGGACATGGTGCTGGCCAAGAGCGACCTGAACCTGGCTTCGCGCTACAGCGAGCTGGTGACCGACACGCGCTTGCGCCGCCGCATCTTCGGTGCGATCGAGGCCGAGTGGCAGAGCACGGTGGAAGCGCTCAACCAGATCACGGGCGACAAGCAGCGCCTGGAGCACAACTCCGCACTGGCGCGTTCCATCCGCCACCGCTTCCCCTATATCGATCCTCTGAACCATCTGCAGGTGGAGCTGGTGCGCCGCTGGCGTGCGGGACAGACCGACGACAGGGTCAAGAACGGCATCCATCTGTCCATCAATGGCATTGCCGCCGGAGTGCGCAACACGGGTTGAGACTGCTGATGGCGGCTCCTGAATCAGGAGCTGTTGTCACTAATGAACAAAGGGTTTGAAGCCGATAAATGCTTCAAACCCTTTTTTGCATGGCGCTACCAGCTATGAAAGTTGAGCTTTAAAACTGGCGTGCTCCAGGCCGGAGGCAGCGAGCAAGCGCCGCCGCGCAGCGAGGCTGCCGCCCCTCCCGAAGAGAGAGGGGGGGAAGCGGCGCAGCCGCTCAGGGGGTTAGTGAAGCATTAAGGACCCGGCGGCCTTGCTCTTGCCGGCGCGAGCGGGAGGATTGCACAGGCCGCACTGGTAGTGGCGCGCATTCTCGTAAGGCTCAGTCACGAACTGGCCCTTGCAGACCGAGCACTGGGTGCGCGTCAGCATCTGTGCATCGACAAACTTCACCAGGCGCCAGGCGCGGGTAAAGGACAGCAGCACCTCGAGTTCGGCAGCCTGAATCTGTTCGGTATAGAGGCGATAGGCCTTGGTCAGCTGCTCGGCCGAGTCCAGCTCCACGCCCTTGGACAGGTATTCGTAGATGTTGAGGAACAGCGAGCTGTGGATGTTTTCCTGCCAGGTCAGAAACCAGTCCGTGGAAAACGGCAGCTGGCCCTTGGAGGGAGACTTGCCCGAGATTTCCTTGTACAGCCGGATCAGGCGTTCATAAGACAGCGTGGTCTCGGACTCCAGCACCTGCATGCGGGCGCCCATCTCGATGAGCATGGCGGCGCGCTCGATTTGCTTGGATTCGTTCAGAACGCTTTTGGTGGCAGTCTTGGCGGCGGGCATCTGTCTCTCCTTAAAACCAGGTAGTCGCTAGCGGGTGCTCAGAGCACTTCGGAGACACGGCTGGCCATCAGGATGTTGGCGTGCAGCGTATTGGTGGCGGCGTTGCCGATCTTGTTGCTGCTGTGGTTGGTCAGCAGGCTCCAGACCATTTCGTCATCGGCGCGGAAGCTGGCCAGCAAGGTGTTGCGCGATGCCAGCTTGAGCACCTGGGCCGAAGACAGCGAGCCCAGCAGCTCGCAGGACTCTTCGTTCAGACCCAGACGGAACACGGCTTCGGCCTTGTCCTGGCGGATCAGGGTCTGGGCCAGCATCAGGTAGGTGAGGTTGGCTTCACGGATCTCGGCAAGCAGTTGTTCGTTGTTCATGGGTCCAGTCCTTTCAATCTCGACAGACCGTCACGGCACACACAAACAAGACGTTAAAAGTGTTTCGATCTGTTGAAATGAATTGTGTTTCAAGCCTTGATCGAACTGAAGTCGGGGAGCGTCGGTATCGCCGGTCTGGTTTCACAGGCAGGGCTGTAGGATTTCCCTTACTGCCTTGCCGTCCGTCGGGATGACTTGGGATGCCGGTTG
Organism: Comamonas sp. Z3; assembly: GCF_008121565.1. NCBI lineage: Bacteria > Pseudomonadati > Pseudomonadota > Betaproteobacteria > Burkholderiales > Comamonadaceae > Comamonas > Comamonas sp. Z3. The sequence goes on along the minus strand of NZ_VOQU01000011.1, from coordinate 122,205 downwards.
GGGGCTGACGTTGCATCAGGCCGGATTCCGCTGGTGCATGTATTGTGAATCTGTCCGGAAGATGACAAACGAGGAAATAGGCGGCTTTTTGTTCGGTATCTGATCGCCTATGAAACGAGACGACCCGGATTCCCTGTGATAACGGCCTGCATCCGGGTTGCCAAGCCGCATCGACATGCGAGCGCGGACATGGGCGTCGGCCATGCCGCCATGACCCGGAGCACTGCGATGGAGCAGGCCTGGACTACATGGGTAGGGCGTTGATCACGGCCTGGCCTGCTCCCGGACCAGGGAGTGAACCCGGCAAGTGCAGGGAGACAAGCGTGTCCGCTGGAAGTCGGTGCCTGGCGCGGCACCGGCATGCGTCAGGCTCAGCCCCTCTCGGCCGGCCGCGAAGGCTGGCTGCACCACTCGCTCCAGCTGCCGGCAAACAAGGCCGTGGGTGCAAAGCCGGCAATCCGCATGGCCAGCACATTGGGGGTGGCGCTGACGCCGCTGCCGCACTGGTGCACCACGCTTGCGGGATCGCGTCCGGCCAGCAACTGGTCAAACTCTGCCTTGAGCAGCGCTGCGGGCTTGAAGCGTCCGTCGGCGGCGATATTGCTGCTGAACGGGCGATTCAGCGCGCCCGGAATATGGCCAGCCACCGGGTCCAGGGGCTCCACCTCGCCGCGGTAGCGAGCCGGGGCGCGGGCATCGATGAGGGTCTGGGTGGCCTGACCCAGATCGGCCTCGACCTGATCTACGGTCTTGAGCGTCTCCAGCGGCTGGCCCAGTTCAAAGTTGGACTGGAAATGGCCGGACTCTTCCCCGCTGCGCACCGCCTGGCCGGCCGCCTGCCAGGCCTGCAGCCCGCCATCGAGCACCGCCACGGCATCGTGGCCGGCCCAGCGCAGCATCCACCACAGGCGGCCGCAGTAATTGGCGGCGTTGCGGTCATAGACCACGGCCTGCATATCGTTGGCAAAGCCTATGGAGGACAGCCAGGCGGAAAAGCGCTCGCGCGAGGGCAGCGGGTGGCGACCGCCCGAGGCCGATTGCACGCTGGTGGCGACCTGTCCATCCTCGCCGGGCGTGCCATGCGGTGCGCTGAGATTTTTGTCCAGGTCGGCGAAGACGGCGCCCGAGATATGGGCCTGCAGATACTGCTCTCGGCCGGCAGGCGGGTTCATGAGGTCAAAGCTGCAGTCAAACACCATCAAGGGCTTGCCGCTGGCCTTGAGCCGGGCCAGCTGTTCGACGGAAATCAGGGTGTTGTAATGCTCGGGCGTCGAGTGGTTCATGGCTTGCTGTTCCAAAGATTGACTGTTGCAGACGGCACTGCGTGCAGCCTTGCGCGATGCAAACCATTATGCGATCGGGTCAGCGCACCGGACTCAAGCGGCCTTCATTGTTTGGATATGGCCGGCCGCGCGGATCTGGCCTGGTCGCTGCCGCGGGCAGGGGGCATGGCGCAGATGCGCGGCACCCCCGGCATGGTTAGCCTCTGGAGCGCAAGGTGGTGGCAGCGGCGCCGCTGGCGACGATGAGCACGATGCCTCCCCAGCCGATCAGGGGAATGCTCTCGCCGAACAGCACCAGGCTGAGCAGGGCGGCAAACACAATGCCCGAGTACTGCAGATTGGCGACGACCAGGGTGTTGCTCTTGCTGCCGGCCGAGGCATAGGCCTTGGTCATGCAGACCTGGGCCACGGCGGCCAGTACGCCCACTGGCACCAGCCACAGAGCGCTCCAGCCGGGGAAGGGCGAGATGCCGGTGAACAGCATGGTGATGCCGCCGGCAATGACCGAACCGACCGAGAAATAGAACACCACGCGGGTCTCAGGCTCGCCCAGGCGCGACAGGGTGGTCACCTGCATATAAGCCATGGCCGCAAACATGCCGCCAAACAGGCCGCCGAGCGCGGCGACCCATTCGCTGGCCGGTGCGCTGGTCGGGCGCAGCACCAGCAGCACGCCGACAAAGCCCGCCACCACGGTGGACACGAGGCCCCAGGGGAAGGGGGGAATGGCGCGGCGGGTTTCGGGTTCGGCCGCATAGGACTTGCGCAGCGTATGGCGCATCCACAGGCCCTGGGCGATGAGAAACACCGCCATCCAGATGCTGCTCATGGAGTTGAGCGTGGTGGCCGTGGCCAGCGGCAGATGGCCGATGGCGTAGAACCAGGCTCCCATGGAGATCACGCCGACGAAGCTGCGCCAGGCATGCTCGCGCGAGTACTGGGTGGTCAGCGTCACGCCGCTGCGCCTGGCCAGCCAGACCAGCAGCGCCATGCTGACCAGGCCGCGGTAGAACACGATCTCTGCCGCATTGAAGTCCTGGGAGGCAAACTTCACACACACACTCATGACCGCAAAAATCAACGCGGCCAACACCATCCACAGGGCTTGCATATCTCACTCAATTCAGCATAAAAATAGCTGCTGTGCTTATGGGGTAAGCGATAGCAGCTATCAGTCTTGAGGTTCACCTCATTCAGCGTTGGGGAGCGCTGTCACCCATGATGCGGCGATACCACTCATGGAAATGTTGCATGCCGTCTTCCATGGGGCTTTGATAGGGGCCGACCTCGTTGTCGCCGCGTTCATACAGGGCTTTGCGGCCGCCGTCCATGCGCTCGGCGATCTCGTCGTCCTCGATGCAGGTTTCCATGTAGGCGGCCTTCTGAGCCTGCACGAACTCGGGCTCGAAGGCGGCGATTTCCTCGGGGTAGAAGAACTCCACCACGTTCAGCGTCCTGTCCACTGCCAGCGGGTGCAGGGTCGAGACGGTCAGCACATGCGGATACCACTCCACCATGATGTGGGGGTAGTAGGTCAGCCAGATGGCACCGCGATCGGGCAATTCTCCGTTGCGGTAGGCCAGCAGCACCTCGTGCCACTTCTTGTAGATGTCCGAGCCCGGGTTGCCGAAACTCGGGGCTACGCCCACGGTCTGCACCGAGTACTCGCTGGCGAATTCCCACTTCAGATCGTCGCAGGTGACGAAGTTGCCCAGACCGGGGTGGAACGGGCCGACGTGGTAGTCCTCCAGATAGACCTCGATAAAGGTCTTCCAGTTGTAGTTGCACTCGTGCATCTCGACATGGTCGAGCACAAAGCCGTCGAACTGCAGCTGCTCGCGCAGCTTCATGCCGGCCAGATCGGCCTCGATGTCGCGGCCATTGTCCTCGAACAGCAGTCCGTTCCACTCGCGCAGCGGGTAGTTGTTGAGGTTCAGGCAGGGGTCGTGGCTGAAATGGGGTGCGCCCAGCAGCTCGCCGCTGGTGCTGTAGGTCCAGCGGTGCAGCGGGCAGACGATATTGCCGCCGGCATGGCCCTTGCCTTCGGACAGCAGATTGCCGCGCCCCTTGAGCATCACGGCCTGGCGGTGGCGGCAGACGTTGGAGATCAGCTCGATCTCGCCTTTGGCATTGCGTACCAGCGCCCGCCCCTCTTTTTCCTGAGGCAGGGCGTAGTAGTCGCCTATCTCGGGAACGGCCAGCTGGTGGCCCACATAGCGCGGGCCGCGCTTGAAAATCGTTTCCAACTCGCGCTGGAACAGCGCTTCGTCGAAATAACTTGAAACTGGTAGTTGGCTTGCGGCCTGCTGCAGTTGAAGACTTAAATCAGTCATGGATGACTTGACCTAAAGACTCCCCACAGGGAGGGTGCACTTGCGCACACGGTAAAAAACGAAACCGGCCTTGTCTGGACACGGGCCTCAGGCAATGGGCGGTGGCGCATGGCCTGCCGACGCGTTTGCCCGACCAGGATGACCAGGCACGGGGCCGGCTTGACGGGAATGGGATTATAGGCTGTGGGGTTATTTCCGTTTTTCTGGTACGTGTATTGACGTTATTTCGTCCAGGTGCCGTCGGCGCCTGTCAGCAAGTTGCCAGCCGCCTGCAAACCCTTGCCACTTGGCAAAAAGGCGGGCGCGGCAGGCCCGGGTCGGTCGGGAATCTACAGCCAAAACATATCGCGCCAGCCGGCTTTGCGGGCATTGCACGCCAATGGTGCAGGGACGCCTAAAATCGTCGCTTCCGTCCAACATTGACCACACCATCCATGCCCAAGGCCGCTGCCGCCAAAAAATCTGAACAGCCTGTCAGCTATGAAGCTGCTTTGCAGGAGCTGGAGCAACTGATTGCACAGATCGAATCCGGTCAGCTGCCGCTGGAGCAGATGCTCAGCGGCTACCAGCGCGCTGCGGAGCTGCTGGTTTTTTGCCGTAGCCAGCTCGATGCCGTGCAGGAGCAGGTCAAGGTATTGGACGAAGGCAAGCTGTCTGCCTGGACCCAGGACTGATCCCGGTGTCCGCGCGTTTTGCCTTGAAGATGCAGCCCATGAATGAATCAATGATTGCCGAACCATCGACGCCTTTGAACGAGGGCAAGACTGCCCTGGATTTTTCCGTCTGGATGCAGGAGCGACTGGTGCGCACCGAAGAAGCGCTGTCGCGCTGGGTGGGCATCAATGCGCCTGCGGGTCTGGGTGAGGCCATGCGTTACGCTGTGCTCGACGGAGGCAAGCGCTTGCGACCGTTGCTGGTCTGGGCGGCCGCCGAGGCGGTGGGCGGTCAGGCCGCGGCCACGCTGCGTGCCGGTTGTGCCGTGGAGCTGATTCATGCCTACTCCCTGGTGCACGACGACATGCCCTGCATGGACAACGACACCATGCGTCGTGGCAAGCCCACCGTGCATGTGCAGTTCGGCGAAGCCTCGGCCCTGCTGGCCGGCGATGCTCTGCAGGCCCTGGCCTTCGAGCTGCTGCTGCCTGAAGACGATGGCATTCCCTGCTCCATGCAGGCCAGGCTGTGCCGCCTGCTGGGCGCGGCGGCGGGCAGCCACGGCATGGCTGGCGGTCAGGCCATCGATCTGGCCAGCGTGGGCAAGCAACTGAGCGAGACGCAGCTGCGCGAGATGCACCGTCTCAAGACCGGTGCGCTGCTGCTGGGCAGCGTGCTCATGGGGGCCGCCTGCAATGCACAGACCGACGCCAGGGCACTGGCCGCGCTGACCGACTACGGCCAGGCACTGGGCGTGGCCTTCCAGGTGGTGGACGATATTCTGGACGTAGTGGCCGACTCTGCAACGCTGGGCAAGACGGCGGGCAAGGATGCGGCCAATGACAAGCCCACTTTTGTATCGCTGCTGGGGCTGGAAGCTGCAAGAGCCCATGCCGAGGAGTTGCGCCTGCAGGCTCACGCCGCGTTGACGCGCAGCGGTCTGGCCGACACCCAGGCCCTGGCCGCACTTGCTGATATGGTCGTGCAGCGCACCCATTGAGATTGAATGGAAAAGCTCTGTAACCGAATATTGGCTGGCGCTAGCAGCTATTGAAAAATATAGAACATGTCCACGAATACTTCTTCCCTGCTGCACAACATCAACGATCCCGCAGACATGCGCGGCCTCTCGCGTGCCCAGCTCAAGACGCTGGCCGCAGAGCTGCGCACCTATGTGATCGACAGCGTCTCAAGGACCGGCGGGCACCTCAGCTCCAACCTGGGGACGGTGGAGTTGACCGTGGCGCTGCACTCGGTGTTCAACACGCCCTATGACCGCATCGTCTGGGACGTGGGCCACCAGACCTATCCGCACAAGATCCTGACCGGTCGCCGCGATCACATGGCCACCCTGCGCCAGTTCGGCGGCCTGTCCGGCTTTCCTCAGCGTGCCGAGAGCGAGTACGACACTTTTGGCACGGCACACTCGTCCACCAGCATCTCTGCCGCGCTGGGCATGGCACTGGCCGCCAAGCAAAAAGGCGAGGATCGCCGTGCAATCGCCGTGATCGGCGACGGTGCGATGACGGCCGGCATGGCTTTCGAGGCACTGAACAACGGCGGCGTGCATGACGCCAATCTGCTGGTCATCCTCAACGACAACGATATGAGCATCAGCCCGCCCGTGGGCGCGCTCAATCGCTATCTGGCACAGCTGATGAGCGGGCAGTTCTATGCCAAGGCCCGCGATGTGGGCAAGAGCGTTCTCAAGCAGGTGCCGCCCTTGCTGGAGCTGGCCAAGCGCCTGGAACAGCAGGCCAAGGGCATGGTCGTGCCTGCCACCATGTTCGAGCAGTTCGGCTTCAACTACATCGGTCCCATCGACGGTCATGACCTCGACTCGCTGATCCCCACGCTGGAGAACATCAAGGGTCTCAAGGGCCCGCAGTTCCTGCATGTGGTTACCAAGAAGGGCCAGGGCTACAAGCTGGCCGAGGCCGATCCCGTGGCCTATCACGGGCCCGGGAAATTCGATCCGGCCGTCGGTCTGGTCAAGTCCGCCACGCCTGCCAAGCAGACCTTCACCCAGGTGTTCGGTCACTGGCTCTGCGATATGGCTGCCAAGGACCAGCGTCTGGTCGGCATCACGCCTGCCATGCGCGAGGGCTCGGGCATGGTGGAGTTCCACAAGCGCTTTCCAGGTCGCTACTACGACGTGGGCATTGCCGAGCAGCATGCCGTGACCTTTGCCGGCGGCATGGCCTGCGAAGGCGTCAAGCCCGTGGTGGCCATCTATTCCACGTTCCTGCAGCGTGCCTATGACCAGCTGATCCACGACGTCGCGCTGCAGAACCTGCCCGTGGTGTTCGCCCTGGACCGCGCAGGTCTGGTGGGTGCCGACGGGGCCACGCATGCCGGCGCCTATGACATTGCGTTTGTGCGCTGCATTCCCAATATGAGCATGGCCTGTCCGGCCGACGAGCGCGAAACGCGCCAGTTGCTGACCACGGCCTATGAGCAGGATCACCCCGTCTGTGTGCGCTATCCGCGCGGTGCCGGTGTGGGCATGACGCCGCTGGAGAGTCTGGAAGGTCTGCCCTTTGGCAAGGGCGAGATGCGCCGCGAATCGAGCTCCAAGAAGGTGGCGATTCTGGCTTTCGGCACCTTGCTCTACCCCGCGCTGCAAGCTGCCGAAGCGCTCGACGCCAGCGTGGCCAATATGCGCTGGGCCAAGCCGCTTGACGAAGCACTGCTGCTCAAGATCGCCGCCGAGCATGAGCTCATCGTCACGCTGGAAGAGGGTTGCGTCATGGGCGGCGCTGGCAGTGCCGTGATGGAATGCCTGGCCGCCACCGGTCTGAGCAGGAGCGTGCTGCAGCTGGGCCTGCCCGACGCGTTCATCGAGCATGGCGATCCCGCCAAGCTGCTGGCGCTGCAGGGGCTGGATGCCGCAGGCATCGAAGCCTCCATCCGCAAGCGTCTGGCTGCAGGCTGACGCGATATGGACATGGTTTGCGCAAGTCCGCTGGATTGACACCGGGCCCTTCCATGAAGGGCCTTTTTCTTTGCGTGCCGTCAAGAAAACTGACGGCAACCGTGAATCGCCACACGGATGGCGTCTGCGTTCCTAGAATGCCTGTGGCTGCCGGCCTGTGATCGGGCTGCTGCAGCCAGCTTGGCAATGGACAACTACTAGCGGAGAAATATTCATGGATCGTCGCTCACTCGTCAAACATGTGGGCATGGCTGGTGTGCTGGCTGCTGGCGTGGCTCCGGCGGTGCGCAGCCAGGAGGTGCTGCGCTGGCGCCTGGTGACGAGTTTTCCCAAAGTCCTCGACGCCATCTCTGGCGGGGCCGAGAAGTTTGCCCAGTCGCTGCGTCTCATGTCGGGTGGCCAGATCGAGGTCAGCGTGCACTCCGCGGGCGAGCTGATGCCCGCCTTTGGCGTGATGGAGGGAGTGCAGAACGGCGTGGTCGAAATGGCCTTGACGGCACCGTACTACTTCACCGACAAGGACTACTGCTTTGCACTGGGTTGCGCCGTGCCCTTCGGTCTGACGGCGCGGCAGATGGATGCCTGGATGGAGTGGGGCGGCGGGCGCAAGCTCATGGATGATTTCTACGCCCAGTACAACATCAAGAGCCTGAGCGCCGGCAACACCGGCACGCAGATGGGCGGTTGGTACCGCAAGGAAATCAGGACCGTGCAGGATCTGAACGGGCTGCGCATGCGCGCCGGTGGCGGCTTGCTCGGTGATGCGCTGCAAAAGCTGGGCGTGCAGGCCGTCAACATGCCTATTGCGGATGCGCAGCAGGCGCTGGAAAAGAATCGCCTTGATGCCGTGGAGTTCGTCGGCCCCTATGACGACCAGAAGCTGGGCTTCGGCAAGATCGCTCCCTACTACTACTATCCGGGCTGGTGGGAAGGTGGCGCCGAGCTGGCCTATTTCATCAATACCAAGTCCTTTGCAGCCCTGACGCCCGAACTGCGGGCCATGGTGGAAGCCGCGGCGGCGCAGGCCGCCAAGGATCTGACGGCCAAATACCTGGCCTACAACCCTGCGGCACTCAAGAAGCTGCTCAGCGAACGCGTGCAGCTGCGCGCCTTTCCACGCGAGCTGATGGATGCGGGCTTCAAGGCCGTGATGGCCACCATGGCCGAGCATGAGGCCAAGTCGGCGCAGTTCAAGAAGATTCACCGCAGCATGCGCGGATTCCAGCATGACCAGCTGCTCTGGGATCGTTTCTCGGAATTCCGCTATGCCAGCTATATGAGCGCGGTACGGCTGTAGGCAGCGCAAGCAGGACGCCGAGGCCGAATTCGATGCACCTAACTAGGTAGAACTTCTTAAGCTGACGGTCACTTTTTATCGCATGCTGAACGATTGACTCGTGTACATTTTGTGCCTGTTGCATAAGTCGAGCTGGCATAGATCAGTGGTCTGTGTCAGCCAATCTGTTCCTCAAGGAGACTAAAGTGGATCGTCGTTCCATTCTGAAAAATGCCGGTATCGCTGGCGTGCTGGCTGCGGGCGCCGCACCTGCTGTTCACGCTCAGGCCGCCGTGCGCTGGCGCCTGGCCTCGAGCTTTCCCAAGTCGCTGGACACCATCTTCGGCAGCGCTGAAAAGCTGTCGCAAGTGGTCAAGGCCATGTCGGGCGGCAAGTTCGAGATCTCGGTGCACCCCGCTGGCGAGCTGATGCCCGCTTTCGGTGTGGTGGATGCACTGCAGGGCGACACCATCGATATGGCACAGACTGCTGCCTACTACTTCACGGGCAAGGATCCCATCTTCGCCTTCAGCTGCGCCGTGCCCTTCGGCCTGACCACGCTGCAGATGAACGGCTGGAAAGACCATGGCAATGGCCGCAAGCTGCTGGATGCCTTCTTTGCCAAGTACAACTTCAAGACTGCATCCGCAGGCAACACCACGACCCAGATGGGTGGCTGGTACCGCAAGGAAATCAAGACCGTGGAAGACCTCAAGGGTCTGAAGATGCGTCTGGGGGGCGGCGTGTTCGGCGAAGCCATGGCCAAGCTGGGCGTGGTGGCACAGAACATGCCTGCTGGCGATGTCTATCAGGCCCTGGAAAAGGGTACGCTGGATGCCGTGGAATTCGTCGGTCCCTACGACGATGAGAAGCTGGGCTTCAACAAGGTTGCTCCCTACTACTACTACCCCGGTTGGTGGGAAGGTTCTGCCGACCTGGAGTTCTTCATCAACCTGAAGAAGTACAACGCACTGTCGCCCGAGAACAAGGCGATCCTGGACGCTGCAACCCGCGTGGCTGCTGCCGACATGACCAGCAAGTACCAGGTGCTCAACCCTCAGGCCATCAAGCGTCTGGTGGCCAACAAGACCCAGCTGAAGATGTTCCCCAAACCGCTGATGGATGCCGGTTTCAAGGCTTCCATGGAAGTGTTTGCCGAGCACGAAGCCAAGTCGCCCGAATTCAAGAAGATTCACCAGGACATGCGCGCTTTCCAGCGCGACCAGATCCTGTGGAACCGCTTCTCCGAGTTCCCCTTCAATCAGTACATGGCGACTGCCAAGATCTGATCCTGATCAGAGTCACCAGCGCCATGCGCTGGGTGTTGAAAAACCGCAGCTTGCTGCGGTTTTTTCATGCCATCGAGATCATGCTGGGAGTCCACCTGCACCGCCTCGGTGGTGTCTTTCGATACGCGGATGACATCGGCCCGGCAGGGCCGTTCCCATATTCCTTCGGTTGCCAGCATTCCATCGCTGCTGCGACAGGCCGGCTCCACACAAGACTCCTGGGCATTGGCGGCCTGAGACAGCAGATCTGGACAGCAGGTCTGCATAGGGGGGACGGACGGCAGTCAGCAGTTCGGTGACGGTCAGGGTGGCTTCCTGAAGGGAAGCGGATCCATCACCCATCAATCTGCTAGCCATGAAAAAGCCCCGGCTCTTGCGAGCCGGGGCTGTGTCGGTAGCAGCCGTCGATTTACTTGGCGGCAGGTGCCGAGCTCAGTGAATCCTGCAAGGCCTTGGCAGGGTCATCCGAGCCGTAGCCGCTGGCATCGGGCGCTGCCGGAGCCGGCTGGCTGCCTTCTGCAGGGGCCGAACCTTCTTCGCCGCCTTCAGGCGCTCCAAACGGGTTGTCCGCACCATAGCCGCCGCCGGCATCGTTGAGCTGGTTGAGCATTTCGTCGCCCACCTTGTTCATGTCCACGACCACGGGTTTGTCGAGCGCGCCGGTCACGATGCCGGGGAAGGCGATCAGCACGCCCACCATCACCAACTGGATCAGCACAAAGGGCACGGCACCCTTGTAGATCTGCATGGTGGTGACGGGCTCAATCACCTTGTGGGTGACCTTGTCCACGTACTGCTTGTCCGGTGCGACGGAGCGCAGGAAGAACAGTGCAAAGCCGAAGGGCGGATGCATGAACGAGGTCTGCATGTTCACGGCCAGCAGTACGCCGAACCAGATCAGGTCGATGCCCATCTTCTCGGCCACGGGGCCCAACAGCGGCACCACGATGAACGAGAGTTCAAAGTAGTCCAGGAAGAAGGCCAGGAAGAAGATCATGATGTTGACCACGATCAGGAAGCCCACCTGGCCGCCGGGCAGGCTGGTCAGCAGATGTTCCACCCACTTGGGGCCGTCTGCAGCCTGGAAGACCAGACTGAAGGTGGTGGCGCCGATCATGATGAACATCACAAAGCTGGCCAGCTTGGTGGTCGAGGCCAGGGCCTGCTTGAGCAGGTCCATGTTCAGGCGACGGCGGGCAAAACCCATGATCAGTGCCGCCATGGCGCCCATGGCACCGCCTTCGGTAGGTGTTGCAATGCCCAGGAAGATGGTGCCCAGCACCAGGAAGATCAGCAGCAGGGGGGGGATCAGCACAAAGGTCACGCGCTCGGCCAGCTTGGACAGCAGGCCCAGCTTGAGGACCCGGTTGAGCGAGGCGATCACGAAGGCGATGAAGGTGCCGCCGCACATGGCGGTGACGATCTTCTCGTCGGTGGCGACTTCGGTGATTTCCTTGCCCTGCCACCAGGTGTGCAGGTCGGCCATATGGCTGGCCAGGAAGATGGCCACGATGGTGGACAGGCCCATCACCACGACCAGCGAGGTATAGCCGGAGTTGCCGTTGGCTTCGCGGTAGATGCGTGCCTCCAGGGGCAAGGCAGGCACCATCTTGGGCTTGAAGATGGCCAGAATCACCACCCACAGCACATACAGGCCCATGAGCATGAAGCCGGGGATGAAGGCGCCTTTGTACATATCGCCCACGCTCTTGCCCAGTTGGTCGGCCATCAGAATCAGCACCAGCGAGGGCGGGATGATCTGGGCCAGCGTGCCCGAGGCCGCGATAACGCCCGATGCCAGGCGGCGGTCATAGCCGTAGCGCAGCATGATGGGCAGAGAGATCAGGCCCATGGAGATCACCGAAGCGGCAACCACACCGGTGGTGGCAGCCAGCAGGGCGCCCACAAAGATCACGGCCAGCGCCAGTCCCCCGCGGATGGGGCCGAACACCTGACCGACAGTGTCAAGCAGGTCCTCCGCCATGCCGGAACGTTCGAGAATCAGGCCCATCAAGGTGAAGAAGGGTACGGCCAGCAGGGTGTCGTTGGCCATGATGCCGATCAGGCGTTGGGGCAGCCATGCCATCACGGAGGAGGGGAAGACGCCCAGTTCTATGCCCAGAAAGCCGAAGGCCAGGCCCGCAGCGCCCAGGCTGAAGGCGACTGGAAAGCCCAGCAGCAAAAAGCAGATCAGCCCCGCAAACATGATGGGGGCGTAGTTGGTAGCGATGAATTCCATTGATTGTCTCCCGCTACCGTTATGCCTTGGCCTGGGCGGCCAGCGCCTCAGCCTGCTTGCGATCGGCTTCGGCACGCAGGGCCTCGGCCAGCTCTTCCTCGGCGCTCTTGTCGCTGAGCTTGCCCATGGGGTCGGGGCCGTCACCGGTCAGGAAGGCAATGCGCTTGATCAGCTCGGAGATGCCCTGCAGCAGCAGCAAGGTGATGCCCACAGGAATCGCTGTCCACACAGGCCAGCGGATCAGTCCGCCGGGGTTGCCCGACACCTCGCCGGACTGGTACATCTGAATCACCACCGGCATGCTCAGCCACAGAATGGTCAGGCATAGAGGCGTGAGAAAGAAGGCAAAGCCGATGATGTCGATCCAGACCTGGGCCTTTTTGGACAGACGGCTGTTGATCACATCGATGCGCACATGCTCGCGGTGCAGCAGGGTGTAGCCCGCCGCAATCAGAAAGGACCATGCGAACAGATACCACTGGACTTCCAGAAAGGCATTGGAGCTGGTGTCGAAGGCCTTGCGAACAATGGCGTTGGCGGCGCTGATGAAGGTGGCGGCAAATATCAGCCAGATTGAATATTTGCCGACAAAGGCGTTGAGCCTGTCGATAGCCCTGGACAGGGCAAGTAAAGCCTGCATGGTGTCTCCAAAAAGTAGGCCGTGTATGCGTCGCGCTGTTGGGGCTGGTAAGCCTTAGGGCGATCTGAGTTTTTGAACCGAACTGGAGATTCTACGGACGCAGGTATGGTGTTTTTTACAAATACGCAGGCAAATGTGGCGCCCGAGCGTCAGTTGTGTCTGCTATGCGGACGATAGCTGGAAGCGCATGACTGGTAACGCTTAGGTGATTGTTTTATTGAGGTATTTTGGGTTGTTAATGGGCTTTGATGCTAGTGTGCGCCTGCTGTCGTGGAGGGGGCTGTGTGCTGAAACTAGGGCAAATCCGGAGAGAGTAAAACTGCCCTGAATCCGGTTCAAGACCTCTTATTTGCTGGCGAGTCGACGGTAGAGCGTGGCCCGGCTCAATCCCAGGTTGCGGGCTGCCACGCTTACATTTCCGTGCGCCTCCTGCATGGCCTGCTGAATCAGCAGCAACTCGCTGGTGCGCAGCGGCGTGGCCATGGCATTGGCAGGCAATCCCCGGCTGGCTGCGCCGGAGCCCGTCATAACGGGAGCGCGCAGCAAGGGGCCGGCCTGTGCCAGCGCCAGCAGGCGCAGACCGGACCACAGCGGCAGTTGCATTGGCGCCTCGGGCCTCTGGCGCGCATGCTCGATCAGATGGCTCCAGGGCAGGGCCAGCAGCTCATGGCTCTGAATGAGCGAGTCCTCCCCGGGGGCTTGCAGAGGACGTGGCACCAGTTGCCTGGCCACGGTATTGCTGCCCAGCAATCGGCCTTCGGCATCAAACACCATCAGGCCTTCGCCCTCCTGGCCCAGCGGCCCGCCGGGCCAGTTCACGCGCAGCAGCAGGGTGTGAGGCAGGGCCCGCAGCAATCGATCTTCGATGGCGCGTGCGCAGCGCAGCGCCAGCAGCAGCAGCTCGGGGCGCTCGGGGACATCAATGCCGGTGATGTCCAGCATGCCCAGGCATTCGCCCTGAGGGCCGAATACCGGTGCGCCTGCGCAGCTGTAGTCGCGCAGATCGTCGAAAAAATGCTCCTGCCTGTGCAGCCATACCGGGCTGAGTTCGGCCAGTGTCGCGCCTATGGCCGAGGTGCCCACGCCGCGCTCGGACAGATCCACACCGACACGGCCCACGGCCAGCGCGCGCAGATCGCTGTGGTCCACGGGGCCTTGAACTTCCAGGGCCAGTCCCTGGGCATCGGTCAGCAGACAGAAGTAGCGCATGGCGCCCACGGCCGCGACCAGTTGCGTCATGACCGGACGTGCGGCCTGCAGCAGCAGCTGGTGCTTGTCCTGGGCGTGGCGCAGCGCGTGAGGTCCGACGGCCTCGAACTCCACTGTTTGAGCGGGATGACGGCCCTGCGCCACGCAGCGCTGCCAAGAGCGCCAGAGCCAGGGGGCAAGACCAGACGGTACCAGCGCATGGGATGAGTCCATCGCCAGCAACTGCTGCCTGGCCTGGGCAAGCAGGGAATGGCGTGCACCTGGATGGGCTGCGGCTTGCGTGGATGTGGCGAGGCTGGCGGGCGACATGAGGACTCCGGACAGTGTTTCATTTTGAGAATATCTGCGCGTGTTTCGCCTGGCCTGGGGGTCAACCCTAGCGCCTTGCATGGTGGTAACTGCCCACCATAGAGAGTGCGGTTGTGCTTTGTTACCCAATTCTTCGGATATAGGCAGGAGGCATCACGATGAATGTTCAGTTCACGGTCAATGGCCGCGCGGCCAGCATTGACGTCCCCCCCAATACCTTGCTGGTGCAGGCGCTGCGTGAACAGCTGCGCCTGACGGGTACCCATGTGGGCTGCGATACCAGCCAGTGCGGAGCCTGCACGGTGCTGGTCAATGGCAAGGCCATCAAGTCCTGCACCATGCTGGCCGTGCAGGCCCAGGGTGCCGAGGTCCAGACCATAGAGGGCATGGCTGCTGCCGATGGAACCATGCACCCCATGCAGGCGGCCTTCAAGCAGTGTCATGGCCTGCAGTGCGGCTTCTGCACGCCCGGCATGGTGATGAGTGCGGTGGATCTCTGCCGCCAGAAGCCCGGCGCCACCGATGCCGAGATCCGCGAACTGCTCGAAGGCAATATCTGCCGCTGCACGGGCTACCAGAACATCGTCGCCGCCGTCAAAGCGGGTCGTGACGGCATGAGCGCCACCTGAGCAGCGCATCACAACTAGAAGAGGAGACACACCATGGGTGCATCTGACTTTTCCAAGCTGCCGCATATCGGCGAAGCCGTCCTGCGCCGCGAGGATGATCGCTTTCTGACCGGCGCTGGCCAGTACACGGACGACATCACGCTGGGCGCACAGGCGTATGCGGTGTTTGTGCGCTCGCCCCATGCCCATGCGAGGCTGCGCAGCGTCAACGTGGATGCCGCCAAGGCGGCACCAGGCGTGGTCGAGGTGCTCACGGGTGCCGATGTGGCGGCCGCCGGCATCAACGGCCTGCCCTGCGGCTGGCTGATCACCAGCACCAATGGCGAGCCCATGAAGGAGCCGCCGCACCCGATACTGGCCCTCGATACCGTGCGCTATGTGGGCGACCAGGTGGCCATGGTGGTCGCCGAGACCCTGCAGCAGGCGCGTGATGCGGCCGAGCTGGTGGAGGTCGATTACGCGGTGCTGCCAGCGGTCGTGAACGTGGCCGACGCGGCGGGCGGCAAAAAGCCCGGTGCCGTGGTCCACGATATCGCTCCCGACAACCGTTGCTACCAGTGGGCGATTGGCGACAAGGCGGCAGTGGATGCGGTGTTTGCCGGCGCCGCCCATGTGACCCGTCTGGACCTGGTCAACAACCGCCTGATACCCAATGCCATGGAGCCGCGCGTGGCCATAGGCAGCTACAACCGCGCCATGGACGAGTACACGCTGTACGTGGCCAACCAGAACCCGCACGTGGAGCGGCTGCTGATGACGGCCTTCGTCATGGGCCTGCCAGAGAGCAAGGTGCGCGTGATTGCGCCCGATGTGGGCGGCGGCTTTGGCTCCAAGATCTTTCTGTATGCCGAGGATGTCTGCCTGACCTGGGCTGCCAAGAAGCTCAACCGCAATATCAAGTGGACGGCCGATCGCAGCGAGTCCTTTCTGACCGATGCGCATGGCCGCGACCATGTCAGCCATGCCGAGATGGCCATGGATGCCGATGGTAAGTTCCTCGCCATGCGTGTGCACACCGACGCGAATCTGGGCGCCTACCTGTCCACTTTCGCCAGCGCGGTGCCCACCATCCTTTATGCCACCTTGCTGGCGGGCCAGTACACCACGCCGCAAATCCATATCGAGGTCGATGCCTGGTTCACCAACACTTCCCCCGTGGATGCCTATCGGGGCGCTGGCCGTCCCGAGGCCACGTACCTGCTCGAACGCCTGGTCAGCCGCTGTGCCTGGGAAATGAATCTGTCCCAGGCCGAGATCAGGCGTCGCAACTTCATCACCAGCTTTCCCTATCAGACGCCCGTGGCGCTGCAGTACGACATCGGCGACTACCAGGCTTGCATGGATCAGGCCGAGCAACTGGCCGATGTGGCGGGCTTTGCGGCGCGGCGCGCAGCCAGCGAGGCCAGAGGCCTCAAGCGCGGCCTGGGCTACAGCAGCTACATCGAAGCCTGCGGTCTGGCGCCCAGCAATATTGCCGGGGCGCTGGGCGCACGTGCCGGTCTGTTCGAGTGCGGCGAGGTGCGCGTCCACCCCACGGGCAGCGTGACGGTGTTCACGGGCTCGCACAGTCATGGCCAGGGGCATGAGACGACTTTTGCCCAGGTGGTGGCGGCGCGGCTGGGCATTGCCGTCGAGCATGTCGAGATCGTCCATGGCGATACGGGTCGCGTGCCCTTTGGCATGGGAACCTATGGCTCGCGCTCCATCAGCGTGGGTGGCGCTGCCATCATGAAGGCGCTGGACAAGATCGAGGCCAAGGCCAAGAAGATCGCCGCCCACCTGATGGAGGCCAGCGATGCCGACATCGATTTTGCGGGAGGCGAGTTCACGGTGCGCGGCACCGACAGAAAGCTGCCGTTTGCCCAGATTGCGCTGACGGCCTATGTGCCGCACAACTATCCACTGGACAAGCTGGAGCCGGGGCTGGACGAGACTGCTTTCTACGACCCCACCAACTTCACCTTCCCGGCCGGCACCTATATCTGCGAGGTCGAGGTGGACCCTGCCACGGGCGTGGTGCGCGTCGACCGCTTCAGTGCCGTGGACGATTTCGGCACCATCATCAACCCCATGATCGTGGAGGGTCAGGTTCATGGCGGACTGGCCCAGGGGATAGGTCAGGCGCTGCTGGAGAACTGCGTCTACGACCGTGACTCGGGTCAGTTGCTGACCGGCAGCTTCATGGACTACGCCATGCCCCGCGCCGACGATCTGCCCGACTTCAAGCTGGGCACGGTCTGCACGCCCTGCACTCACAACCCGCTGGGCACCAAGGGCTGCGGCGAGGCCGGGGCCATAGGCTCGCCGCCCGCCGTCATCAATGCCGTGCTCGATGCCCTGCATTCCCTGGGCGTCAAGGACCTGGACATGCCTGCCAGCCCACATCGGGTGTGGGAGGCCATCGATGCTGCACGCCCCTGAGGCACCCGACTGAGAGGAAGAGAGGACAACACATATGTATGCCTTCAGTTACTCCACCCCCCGGACGCTGGATGAGGTGAGCGCTGCCAGCGGTCAGTTTCTGGCCGGCGGCCAGAGCCTGATTCCTTCCATGAAGCTGCGCCTGGCCCAGCCCGGCGCGATTGTGGATCTCAACCAGGTCGATGGCCTGGCGGGAATCCGCGTCGGCGGCGATCAGGTCGAGATCGGCGCCATGACGCGTCATGCCGATGTCGCCGCCAGCCGCGAGGTCCAGGCAGCCATTCCTGCGCTGGCCGAGTTGGCCGGCGGTATTGGCGACCGCCAGGTGCGAGCGCGCGGCACGATGGGCGGCTCGCTGGCCAATAACGACCCTGCGGCCTGCTATCCCAGTGCGGTGCTGGGTCTGGGTGCTGTCGTGGTCACCAGTCGGCGCGAGATTGCGGCAGACGACTTCTTCCAGGGCATGTACACCACGGCACTGGAAGAGGGGGAACTGATCAAGGCGGTGCGCTTTCCCGTGCCCAGAAAGGCTGCCTATATCAAGTTCAAGCAGCCCGCGTCGCGCTTTGCGCTGGTGGGCGTGTTTGTGGCGCAGACGGCGCAGGGCGTGCGCGTGGCCGTGACCGGTGCGGGACTATCGGTCTTCCGCCACGCAGGGCTGGAAGCGGCGCTCAACCAGAGTCTCACGGCGGCTGCGGCGGCTGCGGTGCCTATTGACGACAGCGAGCTCAACAGCGATCTGCACGCGAGTGCGCGCTACCGGGCGCAGCTGATCAGCGTCCTGACGCAGCGGGCGGTGGATCAACTGCTCTCTCCCTGAGCGGCTTTGTCTGAGTGGCTGCTCCTGCCTGGGCGGAGGGCAGCCTCGCCACGGGTGGGGCGAGTGGGCGGTCGGCCGGGGCGTTTGCTTGCCGTCTCCTTGCGGCAGTGTGACTGTCATAGGATGTGATTTTTGAATGAAAAGTGGCTTAATCCCTTATCAGTAAAGCGCAAGCAGCTATGAATACTGAAGTGAAAAGCGCTCTGCAGTCGGTGGATGGGCTGCTCGCCGCCTTGCAGGAGGTAGGCTATTTTGCGGACCGGCGTCTGGCCACGGCCGTGTTTCTGGCGCTCAGGCTTCAGCGGCCCCTGCTGCTGGAGGGCGAGCCGGGCGTTGGCAAGACCTCGCTGGCGCAGGCGCTGTCCCAGGTGCTGGCGCGGCAGCTGATCAGGCTGCAGTGCTATGACGGCCTGGAGCAGCGGGAAGCGCTGTATGAATGGAATTACGCCGCGCAGCTGTTGCACCTGCGCGCGGCCGAGCTGCGTGGCGCGGCGGAACTGGAAGCTGTCGAGCAGGAGGTCTATCAGCCTCGCTATCTGGTACGCCGCCCTTTGCTGCAGGCCCTGCAGGCACCTGCGCCTGGCGCGGTGCTGCTGATTGACGAGGTGGACCGGGCCGACGAGCCTTTCGAGGCATTTTTGCTCGAGTATCTGGGCGAGTACCAGGTCAGCATTCCCGAGCTCGGCGTCGTCCGTGCCCAGGTGCCGCCCGTGACCATTCTTACCAGCAATCGCACGCGCGATCTGCATGATGCGGTCAAGCGCCGCTGTCTGTACCACTGGCTGGACTACCCCGAACGCGAGCGCGAGCTGGCCATTGTCCAGTCCAAGGTGCCCGAAGCCGGGGCGGCGTTGACCGAACAGATCGCCAGTTTTGTGGACCGGCTGCGCAGCCGCCCGTTTGCCGATGCCTTCGAGCGCACGCCCGGCATTGCCGAAAGCGTGGAGTGGGCCAAGGCACTGGTAGCGCTAGACACGCTGGTCATAGACCCCGAGCTGGTGCACGAGACGGCGGGCATTCTGTTCAAGCAGCGCGAAGATGTGGCGGCGCTCACTCCAGAGCGTCTGCAGCAATTGCTGGAGCCCGATGCCACAGCCTGAGCTGCAAGCGCAGTCGCCAGAGCGGCCCGCAAGCGCGAGCTGGTGGGGGGACGCGCGCAGCGGCAAACTGCCCATCAATCTGCTGGGGTTTGGCCGCGCGCTGCGCCGTGCGGGGCTGGCGGTGGATGCCGAGCGCCTGGCACTGGCCCTGCAAGGCCTGATGCTGGTGGGGATGAACCGCGAGGACGTGGCCGCCGCGCTGGAGGCCGTGCTGGTTTCACGCGAACAGGACCTGGCGGTCTTTCGCGAATTGTTTGCTGCCTACTTTCGCAATCCCGAGGTGGCCCGGCAGCTTCTGAGCCAGTTGCTGCCGGGCTCGCCGGAGGCGGCCAGGCCGCGTCACAGGCCACGTGTGCAGGAGGCCTTGTCGGCGATTCGTGCCGCACAGCAAAAGCCCGCGAGCGAGGAACTGGCGCTGGATGCCGCCATGTCGGCCAGCGACCGGCACAGGCTGCAGCATGCGGATTTCAACCAGCTCAGTGCCAGCGAGTACCGCCTGGTGCAGCAACTGGCGCGCGATATCCGCTTGCCGCTGCCCAGCTATCGCAGTCGCAGAAGCGAGCTGCGCGCCTCGGGGCTGCGTGTGCACTGGCCCGCCAGTCTGAAAGCTGCGGCAGCCACGGGCGGCGAGCTGGCAAGTCTCAAATGGCGCAGGCGCAAGCGGCTGCCCATGCCCTGGCTGGCGCTGGTCGATGTGTCGGGCTCCATGGAGCGTTATGTGCGTCTGCTGCTGGCATTTCTGCACCAGGCCACCAGCCCCCGGCGCTATCCGCAGCTGCGCCGCCATGTCTACAGCCTGGGAACCGGCCTGCAGGAGCTGGACCGGGCTTTCGCCCACAGCGACCCCGATGCCATGCTGGCCCAGCTCAATCACGACATCGATGATTTCGGCGGCGGCACCTGCCTGGGGGAATGCCTGGCGCAGCTGCGCCGGCAGCAGGCTCGCCATCTGGTGGGCAGGCGTACCCTGGTGCTGCTGGTCAGCGACGGGCTGGATACCGGCGACAGTGCGCTGCTGGAGCGGGAGCTGCAGTGGCTGGCACGGCACAGCGCGCGCATTGTCTGGCTCAACCCCTTGTTGCGCTTTGACGGGTATGCCCCGCTGGCCAAGGGCGCGCAGGTGCTGCATCGTCACAGCCATGCCATGCTGGCCGTGCACAACCTGCAGTCATTGCAGCAACTGGCTGCGCACCTGGCGAAGCTGCTGCAGCTGCCGCACCGAGATTGAAAAGGAGAACACCATGGAAATGCATGCCAGCCGCCCTCTTGCCGTGAGCCAGCAGCAGGCCTGGGAGGCGCTCAACGATCCGCAAACCTTGCAGCAATGCCTAGCCGGCTGCGAAAAGTTCGAGGATGCGGGCGATGGCTCCTATGCCGTGATCATGTCCGTGAAGATCGGTCCGGTATCGGCCAAGTTCAACGGCCGGGTCACGCTGTCGGATGTGCAGCCGCCCAAGAGCTACACGATTGCCTTTGAAGGACAGGGCGGTGTGGCCGGCTTTGGCAAGGGCCAGGCCAAGGTGGATCTGACTCCCACCGATGAACGCCACTGCGAGCTGCACTACGAGGTGCAGGCCCAGGTCGGCGGCAAGATTGCCCAACTGGGCCAGCGGCTGATCGACGGCGCTGCCAAGAGCATGGCCGAGGATTTCTTTGCGCGCTTCGAAGCCGTGATGCAGCAGCGCCACCCGAGCGAGCCGCCCGAAGACGAAGGCAGTGCGGAGGAGCCGGATACACGCTCCTGGGAGCACGATGCGGCCTCCACCAGCTACGCTCCGCTGGACGCCACACCCTCGGCGCCGCCGCGCGAATCGTCTGGCATCCCCGTCTGGGCCTGGGGCCTGGGGGCTGTCATCGCTCTGGGCGCGCTCTGGCTGCTGACTCGCTGACCAGCGCATCAATAAAAAAGCCCCTGGGCCTGAGGCCAGGGGCTTGGTGCAGGTGGCTTAGCCTTATTGAGGCTGGGCGTGGAAAGCCTTGTTGGCGATCTTCCAGCCCTGCTCGGTCTTGAGCAGCACAAAGTAGTCGGTGAAGGTCACGGCACCATGGTAGAGCGTGACCTTGGCCATGGCGGCCGTGCCCACGATGTCCAGGGAGTCGATGACGCGGCGACGCGTGGCTTCGTCGGCGGCGGGCGTGTTCTTGAAGCGCTGGCAGTAGAAGTCCAGGTCCCAGGAGGTCAGCGGGCCTTCGCGCACGGACTCCAGCCGGGCCGTGAGCATGAAGGCTGCGCGCATATGCTCGGCCTTGTCTTCGGCATGGCCGCGCATGTACAGCTCCAGCGGCACGCGCACGGCGGCTTCTTCGGGGTGATTGGTCAGGCGTTCGGTGGTCATATGGGTTTCTCCTTGGAGCCGGATTCCTTGCGCCGCAAGGCGGACGCAGCAAGGGGCGGTGTCAGCCGCCAAGCATGAGGCCTGAAAACACCGACATTGAGGCTATGAAAGTCAGCACTGTTTTAGTCTGCCAAGAGGGAACTTAACGAGGTAAACCCGAGGTAAAGCCGGGGTAAATGCTGGCAAAGCCGGCGCTGCCTGACCCGGGATTTGCTTGCAACTGGATACCATTGGCGCCAATTCAGGCTCGAAATTCCTGCGCTCAACCATGTCCAGCTCATCCCATCTGCACCCCAATCGTCATTTTTTACAGCAGGGCAAGGTCCGGCCCGCCTTGCTTGCCACGGTGGTGCTCGCTGTGGCGGCCGCTGGCGGCGGCTATTGGTGGTATACGCAAAAACAGGGCGCAAGCGGCGATACGTCTGCGTCTGCAGCTCCTAAACAGGGAGCGGGTGGGCCTGGCGCACGCGCCGGGCGCAACGGTCGCGCAGGGCCGGGCGGCCCCGGCGGCATGAGCCAGGCTCAGCCTGTGAGCGTCGGAGTGGTGGAGCAGCGTGACATGCGTGTGCTCGTCAGCGCCATTGGCACCATGAATGCACGTGCCACGGCTGTGGTGCGTGCCAAGGTTTCGGGCGAGCTGCTCAAGCTGCACTTCAAGGAAGGTGACGAGGTCAAGGCCGGTCAGTTGCTGGCAGAGATCGACCCGCGCAGTTTTGCAGCCTCGCTGGCGCAGGTGCAGGGCTCTCTGGCGCGCGATCAGGCCCAGCTCAAGAATGCGCAGCTGGATCTGCAGCGCTACAAGGAGCTGCAGGCCCAGGACTCGATAGCCCGCCAGCAGGTCGATACCCAGGCCGCGCTGGTGCGCCAGCTGCAGGGCACGGTGGCGGCCGATCAGGGTCAGGTCGATGCGGCCAAGCTGCAGCTGAGCTATACCAAGATCACGGCTCCCATCTCGGGCCGCCTAGGCCTGCGCCAGGCCGACCTCGGCAACGTGGTCAATCCTTCCGATACCAACGGGCTGGTGACGATCACCCAGATTCGCCCCATCGATGCCGTCTTCTCCATCCCCGAAGCCCATGTGGGGACGCTGGCCCAGCAACTGCGCGAGGGCAAGGTCATGCCCGTCGAACTCTGGGACCGCGAGCAAAAGCAGATACTGGCCAAGGGCCAGCTCAATGCGCTGGACAACACCATCGACACGACCACGGGCACGGTCAAGGCCAAGGCCTCGTTCGACAACGCGGAGCGCAAGCTGTTCGCGAATCAGTTCGTCAACGTCAAGCTGCAGCTGCGCCAGATCGATCAGGCGCTGGTCGTGCCCGCGAATGCGGTGCAGAACAACTTTGTCTATCTGGTCAAACCCGACAACACGGTCACCCAGCGCAAGATCACGGTGGGGGTGACGGACGGTGACTATGTCAGCGTGCGCGGCGAACTGGAGCCCGGCGACAAGGTGGTGACCGACGGCATCGACCGTCTGCGCGAAGGCGCCCAGGTAACGGTGGTGGACTCGGAAAAAGTCAAGAAGGTCGACCAGGCCGTGCAGGATGCTGCCAGCCAGCCGCGCGGCATGATGCGCAACCTCAGTCCCGAGCAGCGTGAAAAAGTCTCCAAGATGACGCCCGAGGAACGCAAGGAGTTCTTCCAGAAGCTGCGCGCCGAGCGCGGTGCCAATGGCGGCAATGCGGGCCCGGGCCCGGGACCTCGCGGCGCGGACGCCCGTGGCGATCAGCCGCGTGAGGTGCAGGGCAGTCCCTCCAGGCCGGACGCCAAGGCCGATGCAAAGCCGGATGCCAAGCCTGCCGCTGCGAACGAGGCCAGGTCCCAGGCCGGCGCCGAGCGTGGTGACGGCGGCGAGGGCCGAGCCGAGAGAGCCGAGGGCCGGGGCGACCGTCCCCAGCTGACGCCCGAGCAGCGCGCCAAGCTGGAGGCCCTGTCGCCCGAAGAGCGCCGCGCCTTCTTCCAGAGGCTGCGCGCCGAGCGCGAAGCCAATGGTCAGACCGGTACGGCAGCCGGCGGCACGAGTCGCTGAGCATAGTCAGAGCCTGCGGCCATCATGAATCTCTCGCGCCTCTTCATTCTCAGACCCATCGCCACCAGCTTGCTGATGGTGGCGGTGCTGATCTCGGGCATTCTTGCCTACCGTCTGCTGCCCATCTCGGCCCTGCCCGAGGTGGACTATCCCACCATACAGGTCACCACGCTCTACCCCGGGGCCAGCCCCGATGTGATGACCTCCAATGTCACGGCACCGCTGGAGCGCCAGTTCGGTCAGATGCCGGGCCTGGACCAGATGTCCTCGACCAGTTCGGGTGGCGCATCGGTCATCAGCCTGCGCTTTGCGCTCGATATGTCCATGGACGTGGCCGAGCAGCAGGTGCAGGCCGCGATCAACGCGGGCACCAATCTGCTGCCCAGCGATCTGCCCATGCCCCCGCTCTACAGCAAGGTCAACCCGGCCGATGCGCCGGTGCTGACGCTGGCCATCAGCTCGCCTTCGCTGCCCGTCATCAGGATCAACGACCTGGTGGAGAACCGTCTTGCGCCCAAGCTCTCCCAGGTCAAGGGCGTGGGTCTGGTGGCCATTGCCGGTGCGCGCCGCCCGGCCGTGCGCATTCAGGCCAATCCGGCTGCGCTGGCCAGCTTCGGCATGACGCTGGATGATGTGCGCACCGCCATCTCTGCGGCCAACGTCAAGACCGCCAAGGGCAGCTTTGACGGCCCCAACCGCGCATCGACCATCGATGCCAACGACCAGATGCAGTCGGCGGCCGAGTATCGCAACCTCATCATCGCCTTCAAGAACGGCAATCCCGTGCGCCTGTCCGATGTGGCGCAGACCGTGGACGACGCCGAGAACACGCGTCTGGCCGCCTGGTCGGGTACACCGGAGACCGGCTCCAAGTCGGCCGTGATTCTCAATATCCGTCGCCAGCCCGGCGCGAATGTGATCGAAACGGTCGATGCCATCAAGAACCTGCTGCCCCAGCTCAAGGAGACACTGCCTGCCTCCGTCGACGTGCAGGTGCTGACCGATCGCACCGTGACCATTCGCGCCTCGGTCAAGGATATGCAGTTCGAGCTGGCCCTGGCCATCGCCCTGGTGGTGATGGTGATCTTCCTGTTTCTGCGCAGCGCATCGGCCACGCTGATTCCCAGCGTGGCGGTGCCGCTGTCGCTGATAGGCACCTTCGGCGTCATGTATCTGGCGGGTTTTTCCATCAACAATCTCACGCTGATGGCCCTGACCATCGCCACGGGCTTTGTGGTGGACGATGCCATCGTGATGATCGAGAACATTGCCCGCTATGTGGAAAAGGGCGAGGCGCCCATGCAGGCCGCGCTCAAGGGCGCCAGGCAGATCGGCTTCACCATCATCTCGCTGACCATCTCCCTGGTCGCGGTGCTGATTCCGCTGCTGTTCATGGGGGATGTGGTGGGGCGTCTGTTCCACGAATTCGCCATCACCATGACGGTGGCGATTCTGATCTCGGCCGTGGTTTCGCTCACGCTGACCCCCATGCTGTGCGCGCGCCTGCTGCGACACCGGCCCGAGGGCGAGAAGAACCAGGCGCAGTCCAAGGGCTTGGGCGCTGCGGTCGCGCGCTTTTTCGACAAGGTGATTGCCGGGTACGGCCGCATGCTGACCTGGGTGCTGGATCACAGCAAGCTGACCTGGCTGGTGTTCATCGCCACGCTGGTGGTCACGGTGCTGCTGTACTTCGTTGTGCCCAAGGGCTTCTTCCCGGAGCAGGATACGGGCACGATTGCCGCGACCACCGAGGCCGACCAGTCCATCTCCTTTGCCGCCATGGCCGAGCGCCAGCAGGCGCTGGCCGAGCATTTGCTCAAGGACCCGGCCGTGGCTTCCATCTCCTCGTTTATCGGCGTCGATGGAACCAATACCACGCTGAATACCGGCCGCATTCAGATCGACCTCAAGCCCCATGCCCAGCGTGACCGCCTGCCGGTGGTGCTCAATCGCCTGGCCGACGATTCCCAGGCCGTGCCCGGTATCCGCCTCTATGCCCAGCCCGTGCAGGACCTGACGATAGAAGACCGCCAGGCCCGCACCCAGTACCAGCTGCTGCTTTCCTCGCCGGACATGAACCAGCTCACGGCCAGTACCCGAATTCTGGTGGAGCGTCTGCAGCAACTGCCCCAGTTGCTGGATGTGAGCAGCGATCTGCAGAACCAGGGCCGTCAGGCCTATGTGCAGATCGACCGTGCCCAGGCCAGCCGTCTGGGCGTGACGGTCTCGTCGGTGGACTCGGCCCTCTACAACGCTTTCGGCCAGCGCCTGATCTCCACCATCTTCACGCAATCCAACCAGTACCGGGTGGTGCTGGAGGTGGCGCCGCAGTTCAAGATCGGGCCCGAGGCCTTGCAGAACATCTATGCCGCATCCAGCAACGGAGCGCCGGTGCCGCTGTCCTCGATTGCCACGGTGAGCGAGCGCCCGATGGCACTGGCCGTCAACCATGTGGGGCAGCTGCCTGCGGCCACCATTTCGTTCAACACCGCATCCGGTGTGTCGCTGGGCCATGCGGTGGAGGCGGCCCAGGCCATCATCGGGCAGCTGCGCGACGAAGGGCAGATTCCGCTGTCGGTGGACTCGCAGTTCCAGGGCGCAGCGCTGGCTTTCCAGGCCTCGCTGTCCAATACCCTGCTGCTGGTGCTGGCCGCCATCATCACCATGTACATCGTGCTGGGCGTGCTCTACGAGAGCACGATTCACCCGATCACGATTCTCTCCACCCTGCCGTCGGCGGGCGTGGGGGCGCTGCTGGCCTTGCTGGTGGCGGGGCTGGATCTGGACATCATCGCCATCATCGGCATCATCTTGCTGATCGGCATCGTCAAGAAGAACGCCATCATGATGATCGACTTCGCGCTGGACGCCCAGCGCGAGGAAGGCATGAATGCGCGCGACGCGATCTACCAGGCCTGTCTGCTGCGCTTCCGCCCGATTCTCATGACCACGCTGGCGGCCCTGCTGAGCGCGCTGCCCATGATGCTGGGAACGGGCGTGGGCAGCGAGCTGCGCCAGCCGCTGGGCGTGACTCTGGTGGGCGGGCTGCTGCTGAGCCAGCTGCTGACCCTGTTCACCACGCCGGTGATCTATCTGACCTTTGAGGGCTGGGCCGAGGGCTGGCGCACCAGGCGCGGCCTGCCGGCCGTCAAGCATGTGCCGCATTCGGAAGCCGAAGTCATGGGCGAGGCAGGCGATGGCGACCGGGACGGGGCGCGTCCATGAGCATCTCCACGCCCTTCATCTTCCGACCCATTGCGACCATGCTGCTGACCATCGGCATGGCCCTGGTGGGCGGCGTGGCCTATTTTCTGCTGCCTGTGGCGCCGCTGCCGCAGGTGGACTATCCGACGATTTCGGTGACCGCCAGCCTGCCCGGCGCGGCGCCGGACACCATGGCGGCCACCGTGGCCACGCCGCTGGAGCGTGCCCTGGGCGCGATTGCCGGTGTCAACGAGATGACGTCCAGCTCCAGCATGGGCAGCACGCGCATCACGCTGCAGTTCGATCTGACGCGCACGGTGGACAGCGCCGCCCATGACGTGCAGGCCGCCATCAATGCTGCGCGCACGCTGCTGCCCTCGGGCATGCCGGGCAACCCGACCTATCGCAAGGTCAATCCGGCAGACGCGCCCATCATGATTCTGGCGCTGACTTCGGATTCGCTCACGCGTGGCCAGATGTATGACGCGGCCTCCACGGTGCTGGCCCAGAAGCTGGCCCAGGTGGAAGGCGTGGGCCAGGCATCGATCAACGGCGGCGCGCTGCCGGCCGTGCGCGTGGAGCTGGATCCGGTGCGTCTGGCGGCCAATGGCGTATCGCTGGATGCCGTGCGTACAGCCATCACCGCCACCAATGCCAATCGCCCCCTGGGCGCCGTGGAGCGTGAAGACCATTACTGGCAGGTGGCGACCAACGACCAGGCCCGCACCGCCGCCGAGTACGCGCCCCTGGTGCTGCGCTGGAACAACGGCAATGCGGTGCGCCTTTCCGATGTGGCCGACGTCACCGACTCCGTGCAGGATGTTCGCAACTACGGCGTCATGAACGGCAAGCCCGCCGTGCTGCTGCAGGTGTTCAAGCAGCCCGACGCCAATATCCTGCAGTCCGTGGACAAGGTGCGCGCCATGCTGCCCCAGCTCAGGGCATCGATCAATCCGGCCATCGATGTCACGGTGATCTCGGATCGCACGCCCACGCTGCGCGCCTCGGTCAAGGAGGTGCAGAACGCGCTGCTGATCTCGATAGCGCTGGTCATCATGGTGGTGTTCGTCTTTCTGCGCCGGCTGCGCGCCACGCTGATTCCGGCCGTGGCCGTGCCAGCGTCGCTGATGGGCACCTTCGGCATCATGTACCTGTGCGGCTACACGCTGGATAATCTCTCGCTGATGGCGCTGACGGTGGCCGCAGGCTTTGTGGTGGACGATGCCATCGTGGTGCTGGAGAACGTGATGCGCCACATGGAGCGCGGCAAGTCCGCGATGCAGGCGGCCATCGAAGGCGCGCGCGAAATCGGCTTCACCGTGGTCTCCATGAGTCTGTCGCTGATTGCGGTGTTCGTGCCCATTCTGTTCATGGCCGGCGTCGTGGGGCGCTTCTTTCGTGAATTTGCCGTGGTCATGTCGGCGGCGATTCTGGTCTCCATGATCATCTCGCTGACCACCACGCCCATGATGTGTGCGGCCCTGCTGCGCACGCCTGCCGACGAGGAGCGCCGCCGCGCCGAGCGTGCCCGGCGCCCGTTCACGCGCCGCTGGGATGCCTTCTGGCTGCGCGTCTCGCTGGCCATGGATCGCTTCGAGGCGCGTGTGACGGCGCTGTACCGTCACACCCTGGCCTGGGGGCTGCGCCACCAGCCCGTGGTGCTGCTCAGTCTGGTGGCGGTCATCGGCCTCAACATCCATCTCTACCAGACCATAGACAAGGGCTTCATGCCCAGTGAGGACACGGGCCGCGTCATGGGTTTCATCCGTGCCGACCAGTCCACGTCCTTCCAGGCCATGGAGCGCCGCATCAAGCGTTTTCTCGATGTGGTGCAGCAGGACCCGGCGGTGGAGTATGTGACCGGCTTTACCGGCGGCGGCCAGGCCAATTCGGCCAATATGTTCATGTCGCTCAAGCCCATGGCCGAGCGCAAGGTGTCGAGTGACGAGGTCATCAACCGCCTGCGTGAAAAGCTCAAGGACGAACCCGGTGCGCGCCTGTTCATGATGACCCAGAGCGATGTGCGCATTGGCGGGCGCCAGAGCATGTCCTCCTATCAGTACACGCTGCAGGCCGACGATACGGCCGAGCTGCGCCTGTGGGAGCCGCGCATCCGTCAGGTGCTGTCCACGCTGCCGGAGCTGACCGATGTCAACAGCGATGTGCAGGACAACGGCATGCAGACCAAGCTGGTCATAGACCGCGACCAGGCCACGCGCCTGGGCCTGACGGTGGCGCAGATCGACAACACGCTCAACGATGCCTTCGGCCAGCGCCAGGTGGGCGTGATCTACAACCCGCTCAACCAGTACCGTGTGGTGATGACGGCCTCGTCCCAGTATCTGCAGAGCCCGGAGACGCTGCGCGGCTTCTTCTTCGTCAACAGCGCGGGCCAGCAGATTCCGCTGACGGCCTTTGCCAGGATCACCACCTCGACCACGCCGTTGTCCGTGCAGCACCAGAGCGGTACGCCGGCCAGCACCGTGAGCTACAACCTGTCGCCCAATGTCTCGCTGTCGCAGGCCAATGACGCGATCCGCAATGCCATGCTGGAGCTGGGCGTTCCGGTGTCCATTCGCGGCAGCTTCAGCGGCTCGGCCGGGGCCTTCCAGCAGGCGCTGGCGGGTCAGCCCCTGCTGATTCTCGCGGCCATCATCACCATCTATCTGGTGCTGGGCATCCTCTACGAGAACCTGGTCCACCCGCTGACGATTCTGTCCACCTTGCCCTCGGCCGGCGTGGGGGCGCTGCT
The DNA here is from genome assembly GCF_008121565.1 of Comamonas sp. Z3. Taxonomy (NCBI): domain Bacteria; kingdom Pseudomonadati; phylum Pseudomonadota; class Betaproteobacteria; order Burkholderiales; family Comamonadaceae; genus Comamonas; species Comamonas sp. Z3. Next base: position 92,744 of record NZ_VOQU01000011.1, on the reverse strand, counting down.
GGCGCTGATGTGGTTCAAGACCGAGTTCTCGCTGATCGCCTTCATCGGCGTGATCCTGCTGATCGGGCTGGTCAAGAAGAACGCCATCATGATGATCGACTTCGCGCTGGAGCGCGAGAAAGGCGGTCATGCCACGGCGGCCCAGGCCATCTATCGGGCCTGCCATCTGCGCCTGCGCCCCATACTGATGACCACCATGGCGGCCCTGTTCGGCGCGCTGCCCCTGGCCCTGGGCCGGGGCGACGGTGCCGAGCTGCGCCAGCCCCTGGGCATTGCGATCGTGGGCGGCCTGCTGCTGAGCCAGTTGCTCACGCTCTACACCACGCCCGTGGTCTATGTGCTGCTGGACCGTGTGCGCCGCAGTGTGTTGCGCCTCTGGGCGCGCCGTCCGGCCAGAAGGCGCGGCGGCCAGGCCTCTGTCATGGCTGAGGCGAAGTGAGATGAATATGCCAGCACATTTTTTGAATCAAATCGGCGTCAATCCCAATCAGGGTAAGCGTAAGCAGCTCACTTTTATGAAGAATTCTCCCCGGGCGCTGCCCCGCTGGATGCCGCGTCTGCTGCCGCTTGCTGCGGCGCTGGCGCTGGCCGCCTGTTCCACCCAGCCCGCCTATCAGCCGCCACGGCTGGATGTGCCGGCCCGGTTCAAGGAGGCCACGCCAGAGGCCGCGCAGTTCGGCGTCTGGCAACCCGCGCAGAGCTCGGCGGCCAGCCCGTCCGCCGCAGTGCCCGACCAGTGGTGGACGGTGTATGGCGACAGCACGCTGGATCAGCTGCAGCAAGCGGCAGCCGCAGGCAACCCCAGCGTGGAGCAGGCCGTGGCCCGTCTGCGCTCGGCCCAGGCGGCCGTCGCCAGCAGCCGCGCCGCGCAATTGCCCACGCTCAGCACCACGGGCAGCGGCTCGCGTGCCTTGACCGGCGGCGGCACCTACAGCAATACCAACGGCGAGAACGTGGCGCGCAGCGGCAGCATCAACAACAACTTCTCGCTGGGCCTGAGCGCCAGCTGGGAGCTGGATCTCTGGGGCAAGCTCTCGGGCGCGGTGGATGCCAGCCGGGCTTCGGCCCAGGCCAGTGCCGACGATCTGGCTGCGGCCCGTCTGTCGGCCCAGGCATCGGTGGCCCAGACCTATTTCTCGCTGCGTGCCGCCGAGGCGCAGATGAAGTATCTGCAGGAGAGCCTGGAGGCCTACGGGCAAAGCCTGAAACTCACGCAGAACCGCTACCAGGCGGGCGTGGTGTCTTCGGCCGATGTGGCCCAGGCCCAGTCCCAGTACAAGAGCACCCAGGCCAGCCTGCTCGACGCCCAGATCACCCGTGCGCAGTACGAGCATGCACTGGCGGCCTTGCTGGGCAAGGCTCCGGCCAACTTCAGCCTGCCGGTCACCGGCCACCTGCCGACGCCGCCGGCAGTGCCCGAGATGCTGGCCTCCACCTTGCTGGAGAGGCGCCCCGACATTGCTGCTGCCGAGCGCCGCGTGGCCTTGGCCAATGCGCAGATCGGCGTGGCGCGCGCGGCCTATTTCCCTTCGCTGACCCTGTCGGCATCGGCCGGCTATCGCAACTCCGTGCTCTCCGATCTGCTCAATGCACCGAATCTGTTCTGGTCGCTGGGCCCGGCGCTGGCCATGAGTCTGTTTGACGGTGGAGCGCGTTCGGCGGCCGTGGAGTCGGCCCGTGCCACACTGGACCTGAATGCCGCCGCCTACAAGCAGACCGTGCTGACGGCGCTGCAGGAGGTGGAGGACAATCTGGTCGCTGCCGTCAATCTGGCGCAGGAGGAGCAGGTGCAGACCGAGGCCCTGGCCGCAGCGCAGAAATCGCTGACCGTGGCCAACAACCAGTACCAGGCCGGTATCGTGGCCTATCTGAACGTGATCTCGGCCCAGACGACGGTGCTCAGTGCCCGGAACAACCTCAACAGCGTCAGAAACCGCAGGCTGACGGCCGTGAACACCTTGCTCAAGAATGTGGCAGGGCGCTGGGAGCCTCTGGGCGCGGGGCTGCGCAAAGAGTGAGCGGGCCGTGCAGGCTTGTGGTCTGGGTTACAACCGTGGCTCCGTTGTTGTGAAGATCAAACCATGAGCATTGCTGTTTTCTACCTGCGCAATTCCGAGCCCGAGGGCCAGACACCGGTCTGGCAGCCGCAATGCCGGGCCTTCTCCGATGCGCAGATGAGCGAGGCGCTGGCCCTGTGCCAGCAGCTGCGCAAGGACGAGCGCCATGCCCATGTGGTGATTTCGTCGGAGTTGCGCGATATGGTCGGGCCCGTGGGCGTGTCTGCGGTCGAGGACGGCAAGACGCCCGATGGCGTGGACTATCAGTGGAGCAAGGCCGGGCGTGCCGGGGCCAGTCGCAGGAATGCGGCCGAGCCGCCCAGGCAGCGCCAGGATATGGACTGCTGAGCCCGGCCGGCTGGGCCTCGAATATGGCGCGTCGGCGTGCAGCTGCTGTGCACGGCTGTCCCACCGTGATTTGAGGGACAGGCCGGACAGCTTCGTGATAAAACCTGCTCCATTCCCTGGCCGCCATCTCTGGGGTAGGGTTGGGTCTGCGGTGCAGGGCATGTCGGCTTGTGCAGCCTGTCGCCCTTGTCTGCCAGCTATCGCCTGTTTCACCGGGAGTCCGAGATGTTTAAGAAAGCTTTGCTCTTAGGGACTGTCGCTGCCGTTGCGGGGTGCAGCAACAACGGCGCACCTGGCGAAACCCAGGTCAAGCAAGCGCTCTATGACTACTACGCGACCGCGGATGGCAGGGACGATCTGAATCAGGCGCTGGATAAAGAGGTCAGCGTGAAAAACTGCCGACAGGATGGTTCGGGCTATCGCTGCACCATTCAGAACCAGAGTCTGGGAAGCACCATCGACATGCTGTTCGTCTTTGACAAAGGGGACAGCAAGTGGAAATTCCAGCGCGAAGCTTCCTGATCTGCGAAGCATCAGAGAGGGTCAAGCAGATGTCGATTCAGGGTCTGTGAGCCGCGAGGCCAGGGGCGCCAAAGCGCACTCAGGCCGCGACGGCCTGGGCGCACCGGACGGCAGCCGTGCCGCTCCAGGGTGGCCAAACAAGTGCTTGACGGTCTGCCATCAGGCCGCCTGTACCTTGGCCAGATAGCCGGCCAGCAACTGCATGCTGCCGCTCCAGCCCATCTTCATGCTGGCATGCGAGCTGTCGAACAGCGCTTCTTCGACCGGGCTGGCATCGAGAGCGCGCCATTCCAGATGCAGGCGCGTGCCGCCGGCTTCCTCGCTGAGCGTGGTGGTCGACAAGGTGTAAAGCGGCCATTGCGGCGCCATCGGATGGCGCGTGACGCCGCCAGCGGTATCGCTGAACTGCACCACGACGACGATGCGCTCGGGCGCTTTCAACTCCCTGAAGCGCCATTTGCCCCACATGGCGGGCGCCTGGGGCATGGCCTCGGCGCGCATGCCGTAATGAAAGCTGCCGCCTTCGCGTGCATCCACATCGCATTGCGTCATGATCATGCCGGGCGGGCGCATCCACTGGCTCAGGTGCTCGCCTTGCGTGAAGGCCGCGTAGACCAGCTCGCGCGGTGCCTTGATGAATTGCTCGATGACAAACGGGGCAGAGAGTCGCTCGGTCATGGACATGCCTTTGCAGATCGCTTGGAGCCATCCATTGTGCACAGCGAGCACCTGACTTCAAGCGCCGCGTCCTCGGGCTTGGATGTCAGGCTTCGAGATCAAAGGCCTGGCTCAGTGCATCGCCGAACTGCGTGGAGCCCGAAAGACAGAGGCTGACCGTGGTGCGGCCCGTGGCCGAGGCCTGCAGCTCCAGTCTGCCTGCTGCCCTGTCGAAGCGGGCGCTCAGGGGTTGGCCGTCATCGTCCTGTGCCTGCAGGTCATAGTCCCAGTCATTGCCGTCTTCCAGGGCGCCCTGGCGGCCCGCAAACTTCTGGCTGGCCCAGCGCAGCAGGGCTTCGATTTCGCCGGCCAAAGCCGGCACGCGCTCGGCCCTGACGCTGGCCATGGCGTCCCAGGTGCCCGTGCCTTCTTCATCTTCGCTGTAATCGAATTCCAGATAATCCAGAGCCATGGCATATTGCGCGCTGTTGAGAGGGACGCCATTGTGCCTGTGCCTTGCTTCGCGCATGGCTGTGGGTTCTTTGGTCAAAATCAGCCGTAGACATATATATACAAGGCATTGTCAGCTATGAATTCTGAACTCGACGATGGCTGCGAGTCGCTGTGCATGGTGCAGGCTCTGCAGGTGAGCTTCGGCTACCCGGGCCGGGTAGTGGCCCATGAGGCCTCGCATTGCTGGCATGCCGGACTGTGTCTGCTGCAAGGCGACGAGGGCACGGGCAAGACCAGCTGGCTCAAGGCATTGGCCGGGCAATTGCCGCTGCGCGTGGGCTTGATGCACTATCCGTTCGCCGACAACGGCCGCCTGGCTGCAAGCTCCTGCTTCTGGCAGGATCCACGCCAGCCGCTCAACGATGTCTACAACCAGATGCCGGCCGAGAGCTGGGTGGCTTTGCAGCGCACGCTGTATGCGCATTGGTCGCAGAAGCAGTTCGAGCAGCATGTGCAGGGCTTCGGGCTGGAGCCGCATTTGCACAAGCCGCTGCTGGCCCTGTCATCGGGCACGCAGCGCAAGCTGTGGATGGCCGCCGGCTGGGCCAGCGCAGCCGAGCTGGTACTGATCGACGAGCCGCTGGCGGCGCTGGACAAGCCGTCCGAGCGCTATGTGCAGCATGCGCTGGCGGCCATGGCCGCTGAGCTCAAGAATCCGGCACGGCCCCGCAGCGTCATCGTGGCGCATTGGGATGCCATGCAGGGTGTGGACTGGGAGGATGTGATGGTGCTGGCTACATCGCCTTGAAGCGCGTTGCGTAGAGACGGCTGACGGCCAGTTTTTCAGGGCGGTCACGCAGCAGCAGGCTCAGGCGCCCGGACTCGTCACGCTGGGCGCTGGCAATGGCTTGCGCCCGCACCACGGTGCCGCGATGGATTTGCCAGAACTCGCGCGCGTCGAGCTGCGGCAGCAAATCCTTCAGCGGGGTACGGATCAGATACTCCTGACTGGCCGTCAGCACGCGCAGGTATTTGTCGGCGGCTTCGAGGTAGATGATGTCCTGTACCCTCACCATATGGATCTGGTTGCCGACGCTGGCCTGGATGATCTGCAGCGCGGCGGGGACCTGCCCCAGCAGTTGCTGCTGCAGCCCGAGCAGCTGCTCGAGCTGACGGTGATTCTGCATGGCAAGGTCCGTGCCCTGCGCCGGCTGGCGCTGCTGCCACCACTGCTGCAGGCGCTGCACGGTCTGGCCGAGGCGCGCCGCCTGCACCGGCTTGAGCACATAGTCCATGGCGCAGGCCTCGAAGGCCGCCAGGGCGTACTGGTCGTAGGCGGTGACAAAGACAATCGCCGGCAGCGCTTGCTCTTCGGGCCAGGCATCGGCGATTTCGGCGGCAGCTTCCAGCCCCGTCTGGCCGGGCATGCGAATGTCCAGGAACAGCAGATCGGGCAGCCGGGTCAGCGCCTGCTGCACGGCGCTGATGCCGTCGGCCACCCTGGCCTCTATATGCAACTGGGGCCAGAGCTGGCCCAGCAACTGCTGCAATGCCAGGGCCAGCAGCGGTTCGTCTTCGGCAATCAGGGCGCGCGGCGGGCTGGTGTTCATGGCTGGGGCTTCAGGGGGAGTGCGATGCAGGCCCTGGTTCCGCCTGCGCTGTCTGCTGTCAGGTCGAAGCGGGCAGCGCTGCCGTAGCGGCTGGCCAGGCGTTCGCGAATCTGCTGCAGGCCAAAGCCTGAGCCCGAAGGCGGCTGGCCAGGCAGCTCGGGCAGGCCCAGGCCATTGTCATGCACGCTGAGCAGGAGATGGCTGTCATCCAGCATTCCGGCCTGAACGGCAATATGGCCGCCGGCCAGCTGGGGCTCAAGTCCATGGCGAATGCTGTTCTCCACCAGCGGCTGCAGCAGCAGGGGCGGCACAGGCAGTCCGGCCAGATCGGCGGGCAGCGTCAGGGAGTAGGTGAGTCTGTCGCCCATGCGGATCTGCATCAGGGCCAGGTAGTCGGTCAGCAAGGCAAATTCGCTGGCAAGACTGTGGGTGCCGTTGCGTGAACCGGCAAGCGTGGCACGCAGGTAGGCAATCAGATGGTCGAGCATCTGCTCGGCACGTGGCGCATCGCTGGCAATCAGCACGCGCAGATTGGCCAGGGTGTTGAACAGCATATGTGGCTCCAGCTGGGCCTGCAGCAGGCTGAGCCTGGCTTCGGCGGCCTGGCGCTGGGCCTGCTCTGCCTGCATCTGCAGATGGCGCGATTTGCCCACCACATAAAAGCCCCAGGACATGGCAATGCTGGTCGCCATGGTGATGGCAAACGGCAGCCATAGCGAGGGCCTGCCTGCGGCGGGCAGTTCGGGATGGAACTGCTGAACATAGAGGCTACCCAGCGGATTGCCCAGAACCAGCCCTGCTGCAATTCCCAGCGGCACCACGGCCATGCCGCGCAGGCCGCGCGGCCAGGGAATCTGGTCGGACTCGCGCCAGCGCAGCCTGAGCAGATCGATGCTCAGCCAGCTGATCAGGCCTATGGCCAGCGAGTAGGCGAGGTTGACATCCCACAGGCCCTGGCCCAGAGCGGTCAGGGCCGCGGCGATCAGCAGGCAGGCCGCCACGGTGATGCCGGCGTGACGAAGCAGGGGGGCGGGCGCGAACATGGACATGACAGCCATGGTAGGTGATGGGGGATCCGGCAACTAGCGCTTTTCGCTGCGCTTGAGCGTTTTCAGCTCGTGCTCCAGCAACTGCTGAAAGAGCGGGCTGCCGGGTGCCAGCAGCCAGACCACGGCGCCATGTATCAGCAGGCCCAGACCCCAGCCCAGAGCCGGGTAGACCGCCCAGTGCCGTCCCTGACCCAGAGCCAGGGCCAGGGCCAGGGCCATCAGGCCCAGATTCACTGCGGCATAGACCGCAGCATGGATATACCAGCCCAGCTTCATGCCGGCGCGGCGGCGTGCCTGCTGGTGCAGAACGTCTTCAGAGATCGGGTTCATGTCTTTTCCTTGTAGTGCTTGGGATGAGTACGGGGCTCAGGCCAGTCCTTGCCACAGCAGCTTGCCGAGCAGGCGGCCTGGAAGCAGCGTGAACAGCCCTGCGACCACGCAGCTGCCGAAGTACAGCTTGCGCATGACGCTGCGGTGCTGGCCGATGCGTCGATGGGCCAGATGCCAGAAGGACAGTGCCAGGCCACCCAGCGTCACGGGGATCAGCAGATGGATGGGCGTGAAGCCTGCCCAGTTGGGCAGGCTGAAGTCGCGTATGAACAAGGCGGAGATGGCCGTGGCCAGCATGAGCAGCACAAAGCCACGGCCTGCAATTCTGTGCACCCAGGGCAGCGGGCCGGCCTGGCGCCTGGCCCAGAGTGCAATGGCTCCGGTCAAGGTGGCTGCGATGGCGCAACCCATGTGAAAGGCAATCAGAGGTGTGAGTGTCATGGCTGGCTCCTGGTGCTTGCACATGACTGTGCAAGCAGGGCCTGCTGGCGGCCAGCGCCTTGCGACGAAATGACAGAAACCCGGAGCCAGCTGCAACCCCGTGGGTGTGACCGGTGTGGCTGCCTGGTTTGTGCGCGCACACATACCACGCAGCGGCTTCAGGGTTGGCAGTTTGCCGTGGATCCCGTTGAGGCTCCAGGGTGTTTGACATCGTTGGCGGGGGTTGATTACTAAAATTAACGATTCTGAAAATCATTCTCAATAATTTAAAAAATGTTTCTGCTGCGACCGATTTCCCTGGCTGCCCTCGCACTGTGCAGCCAGCAGACTGTTTTTGCCCAGACTTCCAGCACTGAATCAGAGGCTGCCCTGCAGACCGTGACCGTGGAGGCCAGCGCCGATGCTTCGGCCCAGGGTCTGGCCAAGCCTTTTGCGGGCGGGCAGGTGGCGCGCGGCGCGCGTGTCGGCGTGCTGGGAAACCAGGACATGATGGAGACTCCGTTTTCCGCTACCAGCTATACGAGTGATCTGATTCAGGATCAGCAGGCCAAGAGCGTGGGCGACGTGCTGCTCAACGATGCAGGCGTGCGCTCGGCGCGTGGCTTCGGCAATTTCCAGCAGGCCTACTTTGTGCGCGGCTTTGTGCTGTATTCCGATGATGTGGCCTATAACGGCCTGTACGGTCTGGTGCCGCGCCAATACATGGCGTCGGAGTTCGTGGAGCGCGTGGAAGTGTTTCGCGGAGCGAATGCCTTTCTCAGCGGCGCGGGTGCGGGCAGCGTCAGCGGCGGCGGTCTGGGCGGCCTGATCAATGTGGTGCCCAAGCGCGCTGGCAACGAGCCGCTCAATCGTGTCACCCTGGGTGGCGCCAGCGGCGGGCAGGCCTATGCCGCAGCCGATGTGGCCCGCCGCTTCGGCCCCGATGATGCAGCCGGTGTGCGCCTGAACCTTGCGCGCCGCAGCGGCGGCACCGGCGTGAGCGGTGAGAAGGTCCACACCACTGTCGGTTCGCTGGGCCTGGACTGGCGCAGCAGCCGTGCACGTCTGTCGGCCGATCTGGGCTGGCAGGAGCACAAGCTGACGGCGCCGCGTCCCTCGCTGACGCCTTCGGACAATCTGCCCATTCCGGCGGCTCCTGACAGCAAGACCAACTACGCCCAGCCCTGGACCTACTCCAACAGCCGTGACCTGTTCGGCACCGTGCGTGGGGAATACGACTTCAACGACCAATGGACCGGCTGGGCCGCTGTGGGCATGCGCCGGGGCAGCGAGGACAACGCGCTGTCGGGCCTGACGCTGTCCAGCGCGGCTGGCGATGCCTCGGTCAACCGCTTCGACAACACGCGCAGGAACCGCGTCAAGACCGGCGAGCTGGGCCTGCGCGGCAGGTTTGAGACCGGTGCGGTCAAGCACTCGGTGGTGGCTTCGCTGTCGGCCTTCGACGCCAGCGAGCGCAATGCCTGGGGTTACAACTATGCAACCGGCCAGAGCAACAACATCTACAACCCGGTGGCCCTGCCTGCGCCTGCCTATACCGGACTGGGCGGCATACTGGGCAGCCCGCGCGAGATCGAGCGCATCAAGACCAGCAGCCTGGCGCTGGCCGATACCCTGGGCTTCATGGATGAGCGCCTGCTGCTGACGGTGGGCATGCGCTACCAGACCATCAAGGTCGATGGCTTTGATGCCACGACGGGCGCGAGCTCGGGCAGCTATGACAAGAGCCGCGTGACGCCGGTGGCGGGCCTGGTGTTCAAGCTGACCCCCGAGGTGTCGGCTTATGCCAACTACATCGAAGGGTTGGCCAAGGGCGGCAGCGCGCCCATGACCAACGGTGGTCAGGTGGTCAGCAATGCAGGCCAGGTGTTCGCTCCCTATGTCTCCCGCCAGAAGGAGGTGGGCCTCAAATACGACGGCGGCAATATCGGTGCCAGCGCCTCCTTCTTCACCACCAGCATGCCCAGCGCCTATGTGGAGAACAATGTCTACGGGGTATTCGGCAAGCAGCGCAACCGCGGTCTGGAGTTCAATGTGTTCGGCGAGCCCGTCAAGGGCCTGCGCGTGCTCGGCGGCCTGACCCTGCTGGACGCCAAATACCTGACCACGGCGAGTGGCGCCAATGACGGCAAGCGCGTGGTGGGCGTGCCCCGCAGCCAGGCCAATATCGGCGCTGACTGGGATGTGCCGGGCGTGCGCGGTCTGGCATTGAATGCTCGGCTGATGTATACCGGCGCACAGTACGCCAATGCAGGCAATACCCAGCGCGTGCCGGCCTGGACCCGCTTTGACCTGGGCGCCCGCTACCTGATGGACGTCGGCGGCAAGCTGGTGACCCTGAATGCACGCGTGGACAACGTGGCCAACCGCAACTACTGGGCCTCGGTCGGCGGCTATGCCACCAACGGCTATCTGGTCCAGGGCGCACCGCGTACCTTCTCCCTGACCGCCAGCGTGGACTTCTGATGCGCGCTCTGTGGACCGTGGTTCATCGCTGGGTAGGCCTGTTTCTCGCGGCTTTCCTGGTCATGACCGGTCTCACGGGAGCGGTGCTCTCGTGGGATCATGAAATCGACGACTGGCTCAACGCCGACATGCTGCACACGCCGGGACGCGGCCCGCTGCAGACGCCGCTGCAACTGGCCCAGGCCGTGCAGGCGGCCGATGCGCGCGTCGAGATCTCCTATATGAGCCTGGGCCTGCGCGAGGGTGAGGCAGCCTCCTTTCTGGTGCGCCCGCTGCTGGACCAGGGCACGGGCAAGCCCCATGTGCTGGGCTACAACACGGTGTTCGTGGACCCGGTGACGGGCTCCATCACCGGCCACCGCGACTCCAAGAGCCTGGCCCTGAGCTGGCGCAATCTCATGCCCTGGCTGCGCCATCTGCATGAAAGCCTGCTCAGCCCCACGTTTGCGGGCAGCAACCGCTGGGGCTACTGGTTCATGGGCGGTCTCGCGCTGCTGTGGCTGGCCGACAGCTTCTGGGCCCTGGTGCTGACCCTGCCGGTGAAGAAGAAGGCGGCTGCGGCCGGGGCGCAGGATGCCCCCGCCAAGGCTGGCGGCAAGTCCTGGTGGGCGCGCTGGATGCCGTCCTGGCGCATACGCTGGGGCGCCGGTGCCTACAAGCTCAATTTCGATCTGCACCGCGCGGGCGGGCTGTGGATCTGGGGCGTGATCGTCATCGTGGCCTTTACCTCGTTCTCGATCAATCTCTACCGCGAGGTGTTCTACCCCGTGATGAGCAAGGTCTCGACCACCACGCCCGGCCCTTACGAGACGCTCAAGCCGGCGCCTTTCGGCAGCTTCATCGAGCCGAAGATCGGTTTTGCCACGGCCATCGAGATCGCGCGCAAGGAGGCGGTGCAGCTGGGCATCAAGACCGAGGCCGGAGGTATCTGGTATGGCGGGGATTTCCCGTTCTACAACGTGTCCTTCTTCGATCCCGACGATGAGACCGGGGCCATGGGCATGGGGCTGTCCAATGTCTATGTGAGCTCGGAAAGCGGCGAGGTGCTGGGCAGCTATCGTCCCTGGCACGGCACGGGAGCCGATGTGTTCGTGCAGCTGCAGCTGCCGCTGCACAGCGGTCGCATCCTGGGCACCTTCGGGCGTGTGCTGATATCGCTGGTCGGCGTGATGGTGGCCATGCTGTCCATCACCGGCGTCGTCATCTGGTGGAAAAAACGTCGCGCCCGGCGAACGGCCCTGGCCGCTGTCTCCGCCTGAAACCACAAAGCCACCTTGCGGTGGCTTTGTGCATTGCGCGCTGCGCGGAAGCGGCAAAGCCGCTCAGGCGGCTCAGTCCTTCTTCAGGCACTCGCTCATGAAGGTCTTGCGCTCGTCGCCCTTTTTGCCGGCGGCGTCGGCATTGCAGCTCTTCATGCGTTCCTGCTGACGCTTCTTGCCGTCGGACAGGCAGGACTTCATGAACTCCTTGCGTTCATCGCCCTTCTTGCCGGTGGCTTCGGTGTTGCAGGTGCCCATGAGCTGCTGCTGGGCGGTTTTGGGTTTGTCGCCAGCAGCCATGCTCATGCTGCAGGCCAGGGACACGACAGCCAGGACCACAAATTTTTTCATGATGGTGTGATTTTTGAAAAAACGCCGACAACCGGCGCGCAGCTATTGCAGCACAGGCGCGTGAATTTGCCCATCACCACAAGCCATGTCTTGTAAAAGTTTGCGATTGTCTGTCGATCGGTGGCCGGAAAAGGTCTTGTGAGCGCGAGCGGGAAAATGGCGAGCGGATAATGGGCGGCTTTGCTTCAACCCTGCATCCAAAGGACGATTCGCGTGGATACTTTATTGCTGGTCAAGGCCGCCATCATGGGCATTGTGGAAGGGCTGACCGAGTTCTTGCCGATTTCCTCCACCGGCCACCTGATCCTGGCCGGTTCGCTGATGGGCTTCGTCGGCGGCAAGGCCAAGGTGTTTGAGATTGCGATCCAGACCGGGGCCATCTTTGCCGTGATGCTGGTGTATTGGCAGAAGATCCGGGACACGCTGGTGGAACTGCCCAGCAGCCGCCAGGCGCAGAAGTTCGCGCTCAACGTACTCATCGGCTTTTTGCCTGCCGTGGTGCTGGCGCTGCTGTTCGGAAAATACGTGCAGGAGCATCTGTTCACGCCCGTCATCGTGGCGACCACCTTCATCCTCGGCGGTTTCGTGATTCTCTGGGCCGAGAACCGGCCGGCCGCTGCCACCCGTGTGCAGTCGGTGGACGATATGACGGCTCTCGATGCGCTCAAGGTCGGCCTGGTGCAGTGCTTTGCCCTGGTGCCCGGCACCAGCCGCAGCGGCTCCACCATCATCGGCGGCATGCTCATGGGCCTGTCGCGCAAGGCGGCCACCGACTTCTCGTTCTTCCTGGCCATGCCCACGCTGATCGGCGCGGGCGTCTACAGCCTCTACAAGGAGCGCGCGCTGCTGTCCATGGCGGATGTGCCGCTGTTTGCCGTGGGCCTGATCTTCTCGTTCATCAGCGCCTGGCTGTGCGTGCGCTGGCTGCTGCGCTTTATCTCCACCAACAGCTTTGTGCCCTTTGCCTGGTACCGCATCGTTTTCGGCATCATCGTGCTGGTGACGGCCTATACCGGCATCGTGGACTGGCACCATTGAGTGCCTTGGCGCTGTTCGCAGAAAAGCCGCTTGCGTGATTGCAAGCGGCTTTTTTCATAGCTGCTAACGCTTGTCTCGATTGAGTTTCAGATAGTTTTAATGCTGAAATCGTTATCTGAAAAGCGCAAGAAGCTACTTATTTATGAGTGCTGCCAGCGGATTTCTGCAGAATGGTCTGCTCCATATTGAGCAGCGAAGCCTCGATGGCGGCGGCGGTGGCCTCGGGCCGCTCCATGGGAAACAGATGGCCGCCGTCGAGCATGGTGATGCGCCCGCGGGTGATGCGCTGCGTCATCTCCATGCCCACCTGGCGCATCTCCACCGACGAGCGACCGCCGATGAAGGCCACCGGGCAACGCACGGGGTGACGCCTGAGCTGGTTGTTGAGATTGCTGGGCAGGGTGTTGTAGATGGCGGTTTCCACCTCGCGCCTGAACAGCAGGCTGCGCTTGCCCTGGTCGTCCTCCAGGCCGTGCTGCACATAGTCCTGCAGCACCTGCGGGTGCCACTGGGCAAAGGCCTTCTTGCCACGGAAATACTCCAGCGCCTCCTCGTTGCTGGCCCAGGTGGTGCGCCGGCGCTGGCTGATCTTGCCCGGGGAGACCGAGGCCACGATCTGCGTCTGCTTGGCCAGGCCCACGGCGTTCGCTTTCCAGCCGCCCAGCAGGGGCGAGTCGATCAGCAGCACGCCGCGCGCCAGATCGGGGCGCTTGGAGGCCGCCTGAAAACTCAGAATGCCGCCCAGCGAGTGGCCCACGAGATAGACCGGCCGGCCGTGCCGCTCGACCTGCTGCTCGATGTATTCGATCAGCTCGTCCACCAGATGCGGCCAGTGGTTGGTGACGGGGCGCTGCGGGTCATGGCCGAAGCGCTGCACGCCCCCTGCCTCGATGCCGCGCTGGCGCAGCAGCGAAAACAGCAGGCGATAGGTGCCTATGGGAAAGCTGTTGGCATGCGCGAAGACCACGGGCAGGGTGTTCGTCGTACTGGCAGTGGCAGTGTGCTGGGACATGGCGCGGGACAGGCTGGACAGTAAAAACGCCCCATGGGGGCGTTGGATGTGTCGATCAGTTTAGCGCCTGGACAGCGCCGCCTGTCTTTGCATGCGCGCCTGCTCCTCTGCCGTCTGCAGGCGCTGGTATTCATCGGCCATGCTCAGGCCCGCCTGAGCCGGCACCACGGGCTGGCGCAGTGCGGCGGGCGGATTATTGCCTGCACCCAGCCCATGGGCCGAGCGCGAGGCGACGGGCGCGCCGACCTTGACCAGCGGATGTGCGCGCGGGCTGTGGATGCGAATCGGCGTATCGGTCTGGCCGCCGTCCCAGGCCGGGTCGTCGATGCTGTCGAAGACATGGCGCAGGCGCTCGCCCCAGCTGTCGTGCAGCATGCGCAGATAGGGATTGTCGGCGTCCAGGCAGACAATGCGGTCCGTGGCGAAGCGGTTGTTCTCGTAGACGATCAGATCCAGCGGCAGGCCCACCGAGAGGTTGGACTTGAGCGTGCTGTCCATGGACACCAGCGCGCACTTTGCGGCCTCGTCCAGCGGGGTTTCGGAGGTGATGACGCGGTCCAGCACGGGCTTGCCGTACTTGGATTCGCCGATCTGGAAGTAGGGCGTCTCGCCCGTGGCCTCGATGAAGTTGCCTGCCGAATAGACCTGGAACAGGCGCATGCGCTCGCCCTGGATCTGGCCGCCGAAAATCATGGAGACATTGAAGTCCACCCCGGCGCGCTGCAGGGCCGTGGCCTCGCGCTCATGCACATGGCGCACGGCCGCGCCCAGCACGCGCGCGGCATCGAACATGCTGCGCACATTCCAGATGGTCAGCATCTCGTCCGTGGTCGTGTCGTGCAGCTGAAAGCTCTCCAGCAGCTCGCGCACCGACTGGGTGATGGAAAGATTGCCAGCCGATTGCAGCACCATGAAGCGCTCGCCCGGTTGCTCGTACAGCATGACCTTGCGGAAGGTGCTGATCTGGTCGAGTCCTGCATTGGTGCGGGAGTCGGACAGAAACACCAGGCCGGCGTTGAGCTTGAGGGCGACGCAGTATGTCATGGGTGATAGAGACAATAATGAAAAACGTATGAATGTCAGGCGCAGCAAGCGCTGAGTGCTTTTAAATAGATAGCTGCAAACGCAGGCTGCCACGTGATTTTAGAAGGGTTTTAATAACGCCGGTGGCGGCCCTGTAACTGTTGCCGGTGCCCCATCCAAGCCCGTGTGCAGGGCCGGGCTGAGGAAGTCCCTGAGATGCAGAGCCTGTATGCGTGAGAAGATGCCGCCCCTTGATAGAACACTTGCTTACAGCTGGTTAGAAGAGGGTCTCCCATGCACGCATTTCGCAACCTGTCGATACGGACCAAGCTCATGTCCAGCATGCTGGCCTGCCTGCTGCTGTTCGTGGCGATTTCCACGACGCTGGGCTTTGTGCTGACAGGCGCCAGCCTGCGCGAGCGTGTGGTGGGACAGGAGCTGCCGGCCGTGGTGGGGGAGATCCGTAACGACATCCTGCGCCAGATCGGCACGCCGCTGGCCATGGCCAGATCCCTGGCCGGCAACAGCTATGTGCTGGACTGGGAAGCTGCGGGCGAACCCGAGGACGGCAATGCCGCGTGGGCCAGATACGCCCAGGCGGTCAAGCAGCAGGCCGGGGCCTCCTCGGTGTTCTGGGTGTCGGGCAGCACGGGCCAGTACTTTGGCGAGCAGGGGGTGACGCGCAGGCTGGCGCCCAAGGGCCAGGGCGACCAGTGGTTCTACGAGCTGCTGGCCGGCGACAAGTCGCAGGTGCTGGAGATCGACAAGGACGTCAGCTCCAACGCCTATATGCTGTTCATCAATGTCCGCTTCGATGCGGGCCAGGGCAGGCAGGGCATTGCGGGCCTGGGCCTGTCGGTGGACGGGCTGGCCCAGGCCGTGCGCGCCTACCAGGTGGGTGAGTCCGGCTCGGTCTCCCTGGTGCGCGGCAACGGCAGCATTCTCGTGCACCGCGACCCGGCGCTGGTGGACGGCAAGCACTGGCTCAAGGACCGGCCCGGCTTCAGTGCCGGGCTCAGCGCTGCGCTGCTGAACCGCGAGCGCTTTGCCCATGCCATGTACGAGGCGCCCTCGGGCCGGCAGCTGATTGCCTCTTCCTATGTGCCCGAGCTGGACCTGTATGTGATTGCCGAGCTGCCCGAGGCCCAGGTGCTGGGCGGCGTGCGCCGCACCATCGCGCTGACCTCGGCCGTGGCTGGCCTCGTGGGCGGCGGCATAGGCCTGCTGGTGATCTGGCTGGTGAGCCGGGCGATTGCGGCACCTGTGGGACGCGCGGCGCGGATGCTGGAGGAGATTGCCGATGGCCATGGCGACCTGAGCCGTCGCATGCCGGTGGAGAGCAATGACGAGGTGGGGGCTCTGGCCTCGGCCTTCAACCGCTTTGTCTCGTCGCTTGAGCGCATGGTGGGGGCCGTGCGCCAGGCCGCCGATTCGATTTCCGTGGCCAGCTCAGAGGTGGCCCAGGGCAACCAGGATCTGAGCCAGCGCACCGAGCAGGCGGCCAGTGCCCTGCAGCAGACGGCGGCATCGCTGTCGGTGCTGACGGACAGCGTGCAGGCCAATACCGAGGCCACGCGCAGTGCGGGCGAGCTGGCGCAGTCGGCGCGCGGCGTGGCCGAGCGCGGCGGTGCAGCATTCGAGCAGGTGGTGGTGACCATGGAAGGCATCAACCACGCGTCGCGCAAGATTGCCGACATCATCGGTGTGATCGACTCGATTGCCTTCCAGACCAATATCCTGGCGCTGAATGCGGCGGTGGAGGCTGCGCGTGCCGGTGAGCAGGGCCGGGGCTTCGCCGTGGTGGCGGCCGAGGTGCGCAGCCTGGCCCAGCGCTCGGCCGAGGCCGCCAAGGAGGTGCGCCAGCTCATCACCGACTCCGTGACCCAGGTGGGCAGTGGATCGCAGCAGGTGGAGCATGCGGGCGCCACCATGCAGGAACTGCTGGACGCCGTGGCCAGGGTGACGCGGATCATCGAGGAGATCAGCGATGCTTCGCAGACCCAGGGGCGCGGCATTGCCGAGATCAACCAGTCCGTGGCCGGGCTGGACGATGCCACGCAGCAGAACTCCGCCCTGGTCGAGCAGTCGGCCGCCGCAGCAGTCAGCCTGCGCGAGCAGGCCGCACGCCTGATGGGCGAGGTGTCTGCCTTCAAGCTGGGTGACAGACCCCAGGGTCGCCCGTCCGTGCAGGAGCGGCAGCCGCAGCTGCTGGAGGCCTGAACGCAAGCCGGGCCTGAAGAGATCGGGCCCGGGCTTGAGTCCGCAAGGCTTAGGACATGTTCTTAGGCGGCGCTGGTGCTCAGTTTCTTGAGCTGGTAGAGCACCTCCAGCGCTTCGCGCGGGCTCAGTGCATCGGGGTTGACGTCGGCCATGGCCTGATCCAGCGGGCTGAGGGCGGCGCTGGCGTCCACCAGCTCCGGTGCATCGAACAGATTGACCTGCAGCTCGTTCTCGCCGGCCTGGGATTCGAGGGCTTCCAGTGCATGGCGCGCATGGTTGAGAACGCCTGCGGGCATGCCGGCCAGCTTGGCCACCTGGATACCGTAGCTGCGGCTGGCGGGCCCGGCCTGGATCTCGTGCAGAAACACGATGTCGCTGCCCGACTCTGCAGCGCTGACATGCACGTTGACGGCGGCCTTGGCCTTGGCGGGCAGCTCGGTCAGCTCGAAGTAGTGCGTGGCAAACAGCGTGAACGCCTTGGTCTTGTCATGCAGCTGGCTGGCAATGCCGCTGGCCAGGGCCAGTCCGTCGAAGGTGCTGGTGCCGCGGCCGATCTCGTCCATCAGCACCAGGGAGTGGGGCGTGGCCGAATGCAGAATCTGCGCGGCCTCGGTCATCTCCATCATGAAGGTGGACTGGGCATTGGCCAGATCGTCGGCGGCGCCGATACGCGTGTGGATGGCATCGATGGGCCCCAGGCGGCAAGCGCCGGCCGGCACATAGCTGCCCATGCTGGCCAGCAGCACGATCAAGGCCACCTGGCGCATATAGGTCGATTTACCGCCCATGTTCGGGCCGGTGATGATCTGCATGCGCGTGTTGAGGTTCATGCGCGTGTGGTTGGCAATGAAGCTGCCGCTGGAGGTCTCGGCCATGCGTGCTTCCACCACGGGGTGGCGACCGGCCTCGATCTCTATGCATGGCTGGCTGACGAACTGCGGCTCGGCCCAGTTCAGCGTCAGAGAGCGCTCGGCCAGCGTGCACAGAACGTCCAGTGCGGCAATTGCCTGGGCCACGCGCGTGAGCTGGGGGACATGGGGCTGAAGCTGGTCGAGCAGCTGCTCGAACAGGAACTTCTCGCGCTGCAGCGCTCGCTCCTGGGCCGACAAGGCCTTGTCCTCGAAGGCCTTGAGTTCCGGCGTGATGTAGCGCTCGGCGTTCTTGAGCGTCTGGCGGCGGCGAAAACGCTCGGGGACCGCGTCCTTGTAGCTGTTGGTGACCTCGATATAGAAGCCATGCACCTTGTTGAACTGCACGCGCAGATTGGGAATGCCGGTGAGCAGCTTTTCCTTGGCCTCCAGCTCCAGCAGAAACTCGTCGCAGTTGTTCTGGATGGCGCGCAGCTCATCGAGTTCGGCATCAAAGCCCGTGGCAATCACGCCGCCGTCGCGCACCAGAGCCGCCGGTTCTTCGAGAATTGCGCGGGCCAGCAGCTCGGCACAGCCTTCGGGCGGAATCAGGTCGTTGAAGATCTGCGTCAGATAGGCGGATGGCGCTTGTCCGGATTGCGCCAGCAGCTTCGCTTTTTCCAGTGTTTTGGACAGGCCTACCAGCTCGCGCGGGCGCACCTGGCGCAGGGCGATGCGGGCGGTAATGCGCTCCACATCGCTCACGCCCTTGAGCTCGGCACGCAAGGCTTGCCAGGGTGCCATGCCCGCTCCCGTGCCGCGCAGCACGCCTATGGCTTCCAGGCGCTGCATGGCGGATTGGCGATTGCGCTCGGGCTCCAGCAGCCAGGTCTTGAGCAGACGGCTGCCCATGCCGGTCATGCAACTGTCCAGCAGGGAGAACAGCGTGGGCGAATCTTCGCCGCGCAGCGTCTTGACCAGCTCCAGATTGCGGCGCGTGGCCAGCGGCAGCGCAATCAGCTCGTCGTCGCGCTGCACCTGGATGGCGTGGATGTGGGTCAGGTTGCGGCCCTGGGTATGTTCTGCATAGGACAGCAGTGCGGCACTGGCGCCATGGGCCAGCGGCAGGCCTTCTGCCTCCCAGGCCTTGAGGCTGGCCGCGCCCAGCAGCTCCAGCAGCTTGCGCTCGCCCAGGCCCGAGTCGAACTGCCAGTCGGGGCGAGGAGACAGGGGGCAGCTGATGGCGCTGCTGTGCTTGACGGCAAACAATGCCTGCTCGAAGCGCTCGGTGACGCCTGCGCTGTAGATCACCTCGCTGGGCGCAATGCGCGACAGCCAGGCACCCAGTTCATCGGCCGCGCATTCGGCCATATGGATGCGGCCCTGGGTCACGGCCATCCAGGCCAGACCGCAGCGCTGGCGACCGGCGGTGTGCACGGCGACCAGGATGGCTTCGCTCTTGTCGGACAGCAGTTCGCTGTCCGTCAGCGTGCCGGGCGTGACCACACGCACCACCTTGCGCTCGACCGGGCCCTTGCCTGCGCCAATCTCTCCGACCTGCTCACAGATCGCCACCGACTCGCCCATCTTGATCAGGCGGCCCAGATAGTTCTCGAGAGCGTGAAACGGCACGCCAGCCATGGGAATGGGCTGGCCGGCGGTCTGACCGCGCGAGGTCAGCGTGATGTCCAGCAGGCGCGTGACCTTCTCGGCATCGCCAAAGAACAGCTCGTAAAAGTCACCCATGCGGTAGAAAACCAGCGTGTCGGGGTAGTCGGCTTTGAGCTTGAAGTACTGCTGCATCATCGGCGTATGCGCCGAGAGGTCAGCCATGTCTGGGGAATAGGGCAGCGACGGGGATTCTGTGCTTTTCTGGGTCATCGCTTCAGCGGTATGCAATACAGGGGGCGCTGCGCCAGAGCCGGGCGGGCGCCAAAGCATGCATTATCCGTGAAGGGGAAAAGCTGGTTCTTGTGCCGCTTTTGTCGTGGCTTGCAGCAGGCCTGCATTCGGGCTTGCCAGGTCCATGAGGTCGGGCGCTGGCCGGCATTCACGCTCTTTCGCCAGATACGGCTTGCGCGATGGCGCAGCCCAAGCCGCCCAAGCTGAATCCGGATGAGGATGCCGAAGTACTGCTGCCAGGGCGCTACGAGATCTCGCTGGCAATGGCCTGAAGCTGTGGCGCCACCTCGTGCCTGAGCCAGTGGAGATCGAGGGTGCGGCCCTGGAACGTGCAGCTGAGGGCGGCGACGTCTATGCCGTGAACCCGTCCCAAAGGGACGGCGACAGCCTGCACGTCGGCAATCAGGTCGCCGACCGACGTACAGCAGCCGAACTGAGGGTAGTCGATGAAGTTCTCCAGCACTTTTTTCTCATGCTGCTGCCACTGCAGTGGGTCCTTGATCTTGATCTGATTGATCAAGGCTTCGCGGGCGGCAGGCGTGCAGCCAAGAAGGTAGGCTCTTCCCATGGCGGTTCCGAGCAGCGGATGGGTGCTGCCTATATCGTGGGAATAGACCAGTCCACGGCTGCCGCGCACGACCTCGATGTAGACCATGGAATAGCGGTCGCGAATGCCGATGGACACGCTGCAGCCCAAGGTCGTGGCCAGCTTGTGCATGAGCGGTCTGGCGCTTCTGCGCAGCGTGTACTGGGCCAGAAGCGGATAGCCCAGGGATAGCGTTGCAGGGCCGAGCCGGTACTTGCCGTAGTACTCGGTGGTGGCCAGATAGCCGAGACACAGCAGCGTGTAGCTGAGCCGTGAAATGGTGGCCTTGGGCAGGCCCAGCATGCTGGCCATTTCGCCATTGCCAAGAATCGGGCGTTCGGGCGTGAAGCAATGCAAAAGCTCCAGCCCTCGTGCCAGCGTGGTGGCGAACTGTTTGTCGCCTGCGTATTCCTCTAGCCCTGCAGGTACGCATCTGTTCCAGGTGTTATCCATAGATTTTGAAAAATTGATATCAAATATGGAATATCGAAATTTTACGGTGCTTCACAACGACCCGCTCCTACACTGATTTGACGCCTGATTGACAGGTGACAAACAGGAGCGAGACAAATGGATGCAGCAGACCTGCCTGTGCACGATATCCCTGCGTTGAATGGCAACAATGCCCCGGTTGACGAGGAAGACCATTGGGACAATCTCCAGGTGATCGGAGAGCTTCCCGTCGATCTGAACGGCCTGTATGTGCGCAACGGGCCCAATGCCTTCTATCCACCTGAATGGCGTTATCACGCCTACGACGGTGACGGCATGCTGCACGCAGTGCGTTTCGAGCGCGGTCGGGCCAGCTACCGCAACAAGTGGGTGCGGACCGAGGGATTGCTGGAAGAGCAGGCTGCAGGACATGCGCTGTGGAAGGGACTCAAGGAGGCCCCGCGCGCCGACACTCCCGAGCAGCCACTCAAGAACACGGCCAACACCGACGTCAAGTTCCATGCCGGCCGACTGCTGGCCATGTGGTATCGCTCGGGTCTGCCGTATTCGCTCGACCCCATCACGCTGGAGACCGTCGGCAACGGCGATGTCGACGGCAGGATCAAGCGCCTGTCCGCACATTCGCGGCCTGACGAGCACACCGGCGAGCTGGTGTTCTTCGACTACGACACCAAGCCGCCCTATATGTGCTATGGCGTGGTGGACGCCCAGCGCAAGCTGCGTCACATGATCGAAGTGCCCATGTCCCAGCCGAGCTTGCCGCATGACATGGCAGTCACCGAGAACTACTCCATCTTGCATGACTTTCCGCTTCGTCCCGACCCCGAGGCGCTGGCGATCGGACGCTACAAGGTGCGCTTCTTTGCGGACCAGCCATCGCGCTTTGGCGTCATCCCCCGCTACGGCAATGCCTCGGATGTGCGCTGGTTTGAAGCCAGGCCGACCTACATGCTGCATGTCGTGAATGCCTGGGAGGAGGGACAGGAGGTGGTGATGATAGGCACGCCTTACCGCATGTACGAGAAGGACGATGGCAGCCTGGACTCGGAGCGCCTTGAACGCACCATCCATATGCGCCAACGCGATTTTCTGCTCTACGAGTGGCGCTTCAATCTGGAAACGGGCAAGACCAGCGAGCGTGTCATAGACGATGTGCTCAACACCGAGTTCCCGGTCATCAACAGTGCCTACCAGGGCCGCAAGAACCGCTGGTCGTACCACGTGATCTTCCCGCAGGGCGGGCTTGAGGAGCCGCGCTTTCCAGGACTGGTGAAGTACGACCTCGAAACCGGCGGCTATGTGGCCTACAGCGCAGGCCCGCAGTACTTCTACAACGAGGGCGGCTTTGCGCCACGCGACAACGCCATCGGTGAGGACGATGGCTATCTCGTGATGTTTGTCTGGAACCCGACCACCAGGCAGTCGGAAGTCCAGGTCTTCGACGCCAAGGGAAGTCGCATGGCTGACGGACCGGTTGCGCGCATCCTGCTGCCACGCCGCGTGCCGCACGGCTTCCATGCAACCTATGTGAGCCAGTCCAACCTGGACAAGTGGAGGTGAGCGGCCATGATTCTGGTAGAGCAGACAACCATCGATGAATACCTCGCCAAAGGCTGGTGGGGCCAATCGACCATCGGCGAGATCTTTCTCGACACCGCCGCGCGCCAGCCATCGCTGTTTGCCGTAGCCGATGCGCCCAATCGCCCGGAGCTGTTCGGCAAGGCGCCGCAGCGCTGGAGCTGGGCTGAGCTGCGCGAGCAGGTGGGGCGCATGAGCGTCTTGCTCAAGGTCCAGGGCGTGCGCAAGGACGATGTCGTCGTCGTCCAGATGCCGAACTGCGTGGAGTTGCATGCCATCTATCTGGCCTGCGCCATCGGTGGCGTCGTCGTCTCGCCGGTGCCGATGCAGTACCGGACCCATGAGATCGAATATGTCGTGCAGAGCAGCGCAGCACGCGGCCTCATTACTACTCAGCGCCTGGGCAGATACCTGCCGGCGCAGGAGCTGGTCGGGATGCGCGTGCAGCTGCCCACGGTGCAGTGGATCTGGTCGTACTCCGACGGATCAGGCGAGCCGCTGCCGGACGGCGTGGCGGATCTTGATGCACTGCTTGCCGCAACCGAGCCGGCAGGCGACGCGCAGATGCGCGAGCACATGCGGCAGATCGGTCTCAGCGCCGATGACGTGTTCACGGTCTGCTGGACTTCCGGCACCGAAGCGCGCGCCAAGGGCGTTCCGCGAAGCCACAACGAATGGCTGATCGTCGGCTCGGGTGTCATAGACGCGGGCCAGATGCCGCAGGGCGTGCAGATGGTGATACCGTTTCCCTTTGTGAACATGGCGGGCATTTCGACCAGCCTGATGGCCTGGCTGCTCACGGCGGGCGGACTGCACCATCACCATCCGTTCGATCTCAAGGTCTTCATCCAGCAACTGCAGGACAACCAGACCGACTACACCGTGGCCGCACCTGCGGTGCTGGGCATGCTGCTCAAGGCACCGGAGCTGCTCGAAGGCCTGGACCTGAGCCGTCTCAGGCGCATAGGCTCCGGCGGCGGCCCGCTCTCGCCCTGGGTCATGGAGCAGTTTGCAGAGCGTTACGGCATCGAGGTCATCAACTACTTCGGATCGAATGAAGGGGCTGCACTGTCCTCGACGCCGCAGGATGTTCCCGATCGGCACCAGCGCGCCAGCTACTTTCCCCGCGTGGGTGTTTCGGGATTCGGCTGGAACGCCGTGCATTCGCAAAAGCTTGCCACGCGCCTGGTCGATGTGGAAAGCGGCGAGGAAATCCGTGAGCCCGGCAGGATCGGCGAGCTGCGCTTCAAGGGGCCGATGATTTTTTCGGGCTACTTCAACAGCCCCGAGCTCACCGCCCGCGCATTCGATGAACTGGGCTACTACCGCAGCGGCGATCTGTTTGAGATCGCTGGCGACAGGCAGCAGTTCTACCGCTTTGCCGGCCGTTGCAAGGACATCGTCGTGCGCGGCGGAATGAACATCTCCTGCGAGGAGGTCGAGAGCCTGCTGCTGTCACACCCCAAGGTGCGTGAAGTTGCAGTGATCGGCTGGCCCGACGAGGTGCTGGGGGAGAAGGTCTGCGCCGTGGTGGCTCCCAAGGACAGTGCGGATCCGCCCGATCTGCCCGAGCTGGTCTCGTTCCTCAGGACCGAGGGCAAGGTGGCGGCCTTCAAGTTGCCCGAGCGCATCGAAGTGATTGGCGAGCTGCCGCGCAACCCGGTGGGCAAGGTTCTCAAGCGCGTGCTGCGCGAACAGATGCAGTCCAGGGCCGGTGCGGCTTCGACGGTTTGAGCCGCCATCCGCGGCTCGCGAGAACAAGCAGAGCAGAAACCGATAAAGACAACGGAGGCAAACGATATGAACGCAGTCAAGCCCAAGCAGCCGGACGGCCGAAGCGCTGCGAGCACCGCCGCGCTGGTACTGATTCCCGGAATGCTCAATGACAGGAGTATCTGGGACGAGGTGATCGCCGGAGTGCGCCGGCAACTGGGCGACAAGGTCCATGTTCTGGTGGCCGATGTGATCACCCAGGTCTCGATAGCGGATATGGCGCGCGATGCGTGGCGGCAGCTGGCCGACGTCCCGGCGCAAACGCCTTGCTTTGTCGCGGGCTTCTCGATGGGAGGCTATGTGGCCCTTGAAATGCTCAGCCATCCGCTGCGGCCGATTCGCGAAGCGTGGCTGATCTCCACTTCGGGATTGCCGGAAAGTCCGAACAGCGCGCCGATGCGTGAGAAGGCCATCGCCAGCTTCGAAAAGGATTTCGAGAAGGCCATTCAAGCCACTGCGCGCTGGGGGACCTTCGAGAAGGCGTCCGAGGCGCTCGAGCCGCTCATCGGCGCCATGCGCAAGCTCGGCGCGCAGGTGGCCATTCGCCAGACACGCGCCATCATGCAGCGCCGCGATCTGCGCGAGGCACTCAGGACCTTGGACGTGCCGGTGCATGTGCTGTGTGGCAAAGAGGATCGGATCACGCCGCCCGACCTTTCCGAGGAACTGTCCCTAAGCATTCCTGGCGCGCAGCTGCAGTGGGTGGACAAGGCCGGTCACATGCTGCCCCTGGAGCAGCCGGCGTTCATTGCCCGAAGCCTGTGTGCCCGTCTCGTTGCCTGATTTGAGGAGTCGTCGTCTCATGTATCCCTGTTCCAACAATGATCGCTTGCAGCGCCGCATGGCCGCTGCATTGCTTGCCGGCTTTGCGATTGCCCCCGTGGCCATGGCTGCCGAAGAAACGTTCCCTGCCCGGCCGGTGCATGTCTATGTGCCGTTTGCCGCCGGCAACACGCTGGACAACGCGCTGCGCCAGGTGGCCGAGGAATTCCGCAAGAGCACGGGCCAGCCGATGATCATCGACAACAAGCCCGGCGGCGCCGGCATCGTTGCCGCGCAGGCCGCCGCGCGAGCTCCGGCCGATGGCTACAGCCTGCTGCTGGTGAACACCAGCATGCTGTCCGTCAATCCCCATACCTTCAAAGAAAAGCTGCCTTACGACGCTGAAAGGAGCTACCGCCAGATCACGGGATTCGTCGGCTCCACCCTGGTGCTGGCCGCCAACAAGACCGTCCCGTCGAACAATCTGCAGGAGTTCGCCCAGTGGGCCAGGAGCCAGAAAGCGCCGGTGAACTATGCATCGTTCACGGTCGGCAATTCATCGCATTTCGCGGGCGTGATCCTCAACGAGAAGCTCGGCCTGAATCTGATCCATGTGCCTTTCAACGGCACGCCGTCGGCGGTGCAGAACCTGATCGGCGGCCAGGTCAATACGGCTTTTCTGCCACTGATTGCGGTCAAGCAGCAGGTGGATTCCGGCCGGCTCAAGGTGCTCGGCGTGAGCAGTCCAAGGCGCTCCGAGCTGCTGCCCAATGTGCCCACGTTCGCGGAGCAGGGGGTGCCCGAAATGAATATCTATATCTGGTCGGGCTTTGCCGCCCCGGCATCGACACCCGATTCGGTGGTGAATCGTCTGAACGACGAGATCAACAAGATCCTGGGCTCGCCTGAGCTCAGGGCCAGGTGGCGCGACATGGACTTCGAACCCATGCCCATGTCGCCAAAGGAGTTCACCGAGTTTGTGCGCGAAGAGAGCCAGCGCTGGCGCAAGGTGGTCGAGGTCTCCGGATTCAAGATCGAAGACTGACGGGAGGCCGCATGTATCAGACATTTCCCTCCGATGCCCGGACCGGCCTGGCCGCCGGAAAGGCCAGCCTCGCGCAGCAGCTGAACCTGCGTATTCCCGTGGTATCCGCTCCCATGTTTCTGGTCTCAGGGCCGGAACTCGTCGTGGCCGCCTGCAAGGCCGGCATCGTGGGTGCGTTTCCCACGCCCAATGCACGCCCGATCGAGGTGCTCGACGACTGGATGAAGAGCATCACGCAGCAGCTGCAACGCGCTCGCGACGAGCAGGACCCGTCCACCATCGGGGCGTGGTGCGCCAATGTGGTGACCCATTCCTCCAACACGCGGCTGCAGGATGACCTGCGGCTCATTGCCAGGCACCAGCCACCGATAGTGGTCACGGCGCTCGGCAGTCCGAAGCCCGTAATCGAGACCGTGCATGGCTATGGCGGCATCGTGATTGCCGATGTGATCAGTCTGCGGCTTGCCGAGAAGGCTGCGGCGGCGGGGGCCGACGGGCTGGCCTGCATCTGTGCGGGCGCGGGTGGACACACCGGCCATCTGTCGCCATTCGCCTTCGTGAGCGCGGTACGCGAGTTCTTCGACGGCCATGTGATCGTGGGCGGCGGCATCAGCGATGGTTTCGGTGTCGCGGGAGCCATCGCTTCGGGCGCCGACCTCGTTTACATGGGCACGCGCTTCATTCCCACGACGCAGAGCATGGCCGAGCCCGCCTACAAGGACATGCTCGTGGCCGCCACCTCGGAAGACCTGCTGGTGAGCGCCGGCATCACAGGCAGCAACGCCAGCTGGCTCAAGCCGTCGCTGCGCGCCAACGGTATCGATCCGGACAACATGCCCGCCGTGCCAGAGCGTTCCTATGACAGCAACCGGGCCATCGGCGCACGCAAGTGGAAGGACGTTTGGGCCGCAGGCCAGGGTGTCGGAGCCGTGAAGTCGGTACAGAGCGTGGCGCAGGTGGTTGACCAGCTGGCGCAGGAATGGGATGCAGCCCGTGAGCGCTTCAGGTTCTTTTCAAGCTAGCGCAAAAGTCTGCAATCAGCGCAGATTCACTCCAGAAACCGAAAAGAGGACTCCCATGCATACCGAAATCGTCGGGCGGATACGGCCCACCATCACGAATTGGGACAACAATTTCATGAGCGGCCCGTTCACGCCGAACTTCGTTGAGTACACCGCCACCGAGCTGGAGGTGATCGGTGAAGTGCCCAGGCGCCTGAACGGCGTCTATCTGCGCAACACGCAGAACCCGGTGCACGAGCCCCGGGGCGTGCACCACGCCTTCGATGGTGATGGCATGCTTCACCTGCTGAGCTTCAGAAACGGTCAGGTGCAATACCGCAACCGATTTCTGCGCACCAAGGGCTTCGAAGAGGAACAGGCTGCGGGGCATGCGCTGTACGCCGGCCTCATAGACAACCCGGGGCTTGCGCAGCGTCCGGGCTGGGGCGCGCGCGGCGGGCTGAAGGATACCTCGGCCACCGATGTGATCGTGCACGCCGGCTCTGCGCTGACCACGTTCTATCAATGCGGCGAGCCCTACCGCTTCGATGCGCGCACGCTGGAGCCGCTCGGCGTATCTGCGTGGGCAGCGCAAGTGCTCAAGGACAACGGGATTTCGGCCCATCCCAAAGTCTGCCCCAGCAGCGGCGATCTGCTGTTCTTCAACTACAGCAAAGAAGCGCCATATATGCATTACGGCGAGGTGAACGCACGCGACGAGCTGGTGCACTACGTGCCGGTGCCGCTGCCGGGGCCGCGTCTGCCGCACGACATGATGTTCACCGAGAACTTCGCGATCCTCAATGACTTCCCGCTGCATTGGGACGAGTCGCTGCTGGCGCAAGGCAAACACAAGCTGAGCTATTTCGATCAGAAACCCAGCCGCTTTGCCGTCGTGCCGCGACGTCATGCGCCTCAGACCGGCGTGAAATGGTTCGAGGCTAGTCCCACCTATGTGCTGCACTGGCTCAATGCCTGGGAAGAGGGCGACGAGATCGTGCTGCATGGATACCACCAGCAGCAGCCCATGCCCAGGGCGGGCTATGACAACACCGGCGCCACGCTGGGTCCCGACCGCTATGGCCCGACGCTCTACGAATGGCGCCTGAACCTGCGCACCGGCGGGGTCGTGGAGCGCAGGCTGTTCGACAGGCATCTTGAGTTCGGCCTGATCAATGCACGTCACTGGGGTCGGCCCTATCGCTATTCCTACAACATGATCGCGCACCCGGAACACTTTCTTTTCGACGGGATACAGCGCTTTGACCACACCACGGGCGAGACGCAGGAATACCGCTTCGGTGAAGGCCGCTTCGGCAGCGAGTCCCCCATGGCACCGGCCCTTGATGCCAGTGCCGAGGACGACGGCTACGTGGTCAGCTTCGTGACCGACATGAACACCGATAGCTCGGAGTGCGTGGTGCTTGATGCGAGCGACCTCGCACGAGGACCGGTTGCGCGCATCCGCCTGCCGCATCGCATCAGCAGTGGAACGCACGCCTGCTGGGCCGATGCGTCGGAGCTGCGCGGCGAGCAGGCTGCCTGATTACCCACAAACAGAGAGGAGACGAACCAATGACACAAGCGACCTACATTCTGGGTGGCTATCAGACCGACTTTGCCAGGGCATGGTCGCGTCAGGGCCAAGACCTGTCCGACATGGTGAGAGAGGGGGTGAACGGCGTGCTCGAAGCCGTTCAGGTGAAGGCCTCGGAGATAGAGAGCATTCATGTCGGCAATGCCTTCGGCGAGCTGCAGCGTCAGCAGGCGCACCTGGGTTCGATGGTCGCGCAGATGGTGCCCGAACTCAACGGTGTTGCCGCCATGCGCCATGAGGGTGCCTGCGCCTCGTCCTCGCTGGGCGTGCTCAGTGCCATGGCCGAGATCGAGGCGGGCCGTTACGACTGCGTTCTGGTGCTTGGCGTGGAGGAGTTCAAGAACCTCTCCGGACATGAAGCCTCGCGCAATCAGAATGCCGCATCCTGGCAGGGGCATGAAGACATCGAATGCCAGTATATGTGGCCGGCTGCATTCGGCGCAGTGGCCCAGGAGTACCAGCGCCGCTACGGTCTGGATCGCAAGTACCTCAACCGTATCGCCGAGCTGAACTATGGCCACGCCAGGAACAACCCGCTGGCCCAGACCCGCAACTGGCAGTTCAACGAATTGAGCTTCACCGACGATGAAGAAGCCAATCCGCTCGTGGAGCCCGGAACCCGCAGGCAGGATTGCGGTCAGGTGACCGATGGCGCGGCAGCCGTGATTCTGGCGTCCGAGGCCTTCGCCCGCAGCTATGTGGAACGCAACGGCCTGCAGCTTCAGGATCTCGCGCGCA
This sequence comes from Comamonas sp. Z3, assembly GCF_008121565.1. NCBI lineage: Bacteria > Pseudomonadati > Pseudomonadota > Betaproteobacteria > Burkholderiales > Comamonadaceae > Comamonas > Comamonas sp. Z3. Next base: position 63,628 of record NZ_VOQU01000011.1, on the reverse strand, counting down.
TCACCGGCTGGGGACACCGCAACTCCGTGCTGCGTCTGAAGGACAAGTTTGAACTGAGCCGTGATTCGGCTTATGTCTTTCCGCATTTGCGCCAGACCATCGAGGACGCATGGGGCCGGGCAGGCATCCAGGGGACGCAGGATCTGGACGGCATCGAGACCCATGACTGTTTCACCACTACCGAGTATGTGGCCATCGATCATTTCGGGCTCACGCCGCCCGGGCAGAGCTGGCAGGCAGTGGAAGATGGCTCCATAGATCGTGATGGCCGCTGCCCGGTGAATATGAGTGGCGGTCTGATCGGCTGCGGCCACCCGGTGGGCGCGACCGGCGTTCGGATGGTTCTGGATTGCGCGCGCCAGGTCACAGGCAAGGCCGGTGCCATGCAGATTCCGAAGGCGCGTCGCATGCAGGCGCTCAATATCGGCGGCTCCTTCGGCACCGTGGTCAGCTTCGTGATCGAGCAGGGCGGGCCGAGATGAGCGATTAGGCCTCTGCCTCCTCGGCATTGGCAGCAGGCCGGATTCTTGCGAATCTGGCCGACGAAGTCTTCCATACCAGGCATCTTTCGGCGCAATCGACCGCAGAGAGGGGCCGCGTTTGCGCAATGCCTGCACAACAGCGAGTTTTCCGACGGTGCTACGGCCTTGCCCGGCAGCTGCCAGCCACGATTTTCCAGAGGCGGCGAGAGCCAGGCTGCCGTCGGTACGCACTTCGAAACGCGTTCTGCCATGCGGATTCCTGCATGAAAAACACACTCCAATCACACAGAGGCACTATGAACAAGCTTTCAACTGCGCTGGGCCTGGGCCTGCTCGTCGCACCTACTGCACTTCTCGCGCAAAACACCGTCACCTTGGGAGGCCAGATCAAACTGGGGATGGACCATATCTCGCTCAACAGCCGTAGCGCAGAGCGCAGCGCCGCGCGGCTCACCAACAACACCAGCTTCTGGTACCTCGATGGCAAGGAAGATCTGGGCGGCGGCAAGAGCGCTTACTATCGGCTGGAATGGGATTTCGCTGCCGATACCGGCACATTCGGGGCTGGTCGCAATTTCTTTGTGGGACTGGGGGACGCGCAGCTGGGGCGTCTGCAACTCGGACGCCAATCGGTGTATTTCAGCCATCACTGGTTCCAGGGCGATTTTCACGGTGCATTCGATGCAGCGCCCAATGCCGCCAACTCGCTCAATGTCCTGGGAACCGTCAACGGTGCCTACTTCGCAGGCGGCTTCCTGAACAACACCATTCGCTACCAGGCGCCCAGCATCGGAGGCTTCTCCGGCATGGCGTCCTATACCTTCGATGCGGAATCTGCCGAGACCAAGCGCAACAAGACCTGGTACCTCAGCCCCACCTATACCAAGGGGCCGTTGCGCGTCGGCTACTACCATCTCTCGCGCAGGTCCCAGGGCAGCATGCCGGGTCAGACCGTGGGCTCTCTCGACCAGGATGCCGACCGCTTCGCTTTCAGCTATCTGCAAAGCGGCTTTCGATTCGGCCTGCTGGTCGACCGCAACAAGGTCACCGACCGCGCCTCGGGAACGTCGCAGCATCGCTGGGCGTATGCGATCCCGCTGACCTACGGCATGGGACCGCATCTGCTGTCTGCAACCTGGGGGCAGGCGCTTTCAACGCACATCAACGGCAGCAGGCTCGCCAGCTCAGGTGCGAAGATGCTATCGCTGAGCTACCAGTACTCGCTGAGCAAGCGCACGGCGCTTGACCTGTCGGTGATCGAGTTGCGCAACCAGAAGAACGGTCGCTACAACTTCTGGAACGGCGGCATGGGCGGTTTGCAGCTGGCGGCGTCCGATGCCGGCGGCAAGTCGCGCATGATCTACGCTGGAATGAAGCACACTTTCTGATCGAGCCCTTGATCGGGGCTCGCTCGACGATGGACGAAGCGCGTGTTGGTGCCGCCCTGAGATCTCCGCGTGACGCCCATGCCTTCAAATTGCGCTCGCCAAGCTGGCACCCCGCCCTGGCACGGGATCTCATGCCGCTTTTTGCGGGCTGGCGCTTGTGGTTGGCGCTTCTGCTTCTGCGTCATCGGCATCGTGAACGGGGCGGTAGCCCGGCCCGAAGGACACATCACCCAGCCGCCAGCCGGCGCGGCAGCTGACCGCGCCCCAGAAGCGCTTCAGGGTGTACCACTGCATGGCGATCACGCCGCGCTCGTTGTCGGCATCCACTTCCGGGTCGCTCACGCCCGTGGGGCGCAGCTGTTCATCGTGATAGAGGGCGGTGCCGAACAGCTGATCCCACCAGGGAAGGACCTGGCCGAAGTTGCAGTTGTGGCGCTCGGGGCGCGTTGCATCGCGCAGCATATGGTGGTTGCGGTGAAAGCGCGGGCCAACCAGCAGGCGCTCGCCCGCCCGGCCCAGCCAGCCCAGGCGCAGCGCCACATTGGCGTGGGAAAAGTTCTGCACCAGCTCGCTGAGCAGGCCCAGCATGGCGAATTCCGATGGCTCCACGCCCATGGCCAGGCCCACGCTGGCCAGCACAAAGCTTTGCAGCATGCCGTCCAGATAGTTGCTGCGATCATTGCTCCAGCAGCTCATCTGGCGCTGGCTGTGGTGCATGCTGTGCATGGCCCACCACCAGGGAATGACGTGCTGGGCGCGGTGCATCCAGTAATACGTGAGGTCGTAGACCACGTAGTACACGGCAAACAATACATAGGGGTGCTCTTCAAACCAGGGAACCCAGGCCTTGAGGCCGCTGGCTTCCGAGGTGGACGGGCCGCCGCCCAGCATATGGGCGACCGGCATGAGGATCAGAAAGCTGAACAGCGGAAACAGGCCCAGCAGCATGAGCAGGGTGTAGTTGCGATCCACGGTGGTGTGGCGGCGGTCGGCCCAGTGCTCGGCGGGAAGCAGGCTCTCCAGCGGCCGCATCACACAGCCGATCAGAAACAGCTGCAGCAGCGCGATCAGAATGCCGGCGGCAATCTCGCGCGGATCGCCCGCTGCCTCGGCAATATGGAGTGCGTTGACCACGGGAGTCACCGCATGCACGGATACCCAGTCAATGGCCAGCGTCCAGTGCTGGCTGAAGAAATCCATCATATTGTTCTGCCCATTTGTCGTCGGGCAGATTCTGGACCGGGAGTTTGTGGATTCTGTGGAGAGGCGCAGACTCCGCCGCCTGTCCCTTGCGTGTGGTCAAGAGGCATTGATTGGGCTGGAGCGGAGCGGCCGCAATAAAAAAAGGGCCTGGTCCACCGGACCAGGCCCTTTCCGCAGTCGTGGGGCGACCGCCTTTTTTATTCAGCGTTCTTCTGGCCTTCTTCGGCAGCTGCCTCGGCGCCTTCTTCGGCGGGGGCTTCGAATTCACCGCTCTTGACGGCCTGGCGCACGGCTGCCTTTTCGCCGGCGCTGGCGAACTTGCTGTACTTGCCGAGCACGGGGATCAGCGAGCCGTAGATGCGGGGGTTGGCCGCCAGGATTTCGCGTTGCTCCAGGAAGTCGGCTTCGCCTGTGAAGTTGCCCACCAGGCCACCGGCCTCGCTGACCAGCAGGGAGCCGGCAGCCACGTCCCAGATGGACAGGCCGGACTCAAAGAAACCGTCGGCAAAGCCGGCTGCCACATAGGCCAGATCCAGGGCGGCCGAACCGGGGCGACGCACGCCGGCGGTGCGCTGCATGACGTCGCCCAGCATCAGCATGTATTGCTTGAAGTTGTCGCCACGGCGGAAGGGGAAGCCAGTGGAGATCAGGCAGTCGCGCAGCTGGGTGCGCTTGGAGACGCGGATGCGGCGTTCGTTCAGATAGGCGCCGCGGCCCTTGGTAGCCGTGAACAGGTCGTTGCGGCTGGGGTCATAGATCACGGCGTGCTCGATCTTGCCCTTGTAGGCCAGGGCGATGCTCACGCAGTAAACGGGGAAGCCGTGGATGAAGTTGGTGGTGCCGTCCAGGGGATCGATGATCCAGACATGGTCGGAGTTCTTGGCACCGTGCTCGCTGCCCGATTCTTCGGCCAGGATGGAATGCTGGGGGTAGGCGTTGAGCAGCGTCTCAATGATGATGCGCTCGGCAGCCTGGTCTACCTCGGTCACAAAGTCGTTCACCTGCTTTTGCGCAACGCGCACCGATTCCACATCCAGTGCGGCACGGTTGATGAGGGCGCCAGCGGCGCGAGCAGCCTTGATGGCCACGTTGAGCATGGGGTGCAGGGAGTTCGACATAAATTGTGAGTGCGTTGGCGATGCAGCCGGAGCAAAACTGGGCTGAACTACGCGGGTAAGAACGTAAAAGCCGCGACCGGCGATGCGGGGCGGCGACAATGGGCGCAATTCTACCCAGCCTGCGCTTTTTTTGCTTGTTCGTCCCGGCGACCCGAGGGTCTTCTCTGCGGCACTTGCGGATACGAGAGAGAACGGGCCGCGTAGGCTGCTGTCTTATCAAGGCCACAAGTGGGGCCTTTTGCATTGTTCTGCGTTGATGAAAACCCGATTCGTACTGATTGAAACCAGCCATGCCGGCAATGTGGGCGCGGCTGCCCGAGCGCTCAAGACCATGGGCTTCGACGACCTGGTGCTGGTGCGCCCGCGCTACAAGAACGTGTTGCGCAAGGAAGAGACCATCCAGCGTGCCAGCGGCGCACTGGACGTGTTGGACAGGGCCCGCGTGGTCGATACCCTGGATGAAGCCCTGGAGGGCATCAGCCATATGTGCGCCACGGCGATGACGCCGCGTGACTTCGGCCCGCCCACACGCACGCCGCGCGAGCATTTCGAGTTGCTCCTGAAAGGAGAGCTGGATACGCGCTCCATACCTGCTGAGGACGCTGGTCTGACCGATAACCAGCCCACGCCCGGTGCGGTCTGCAACCAGAAGGGCGTGGCCTTTCTGTTCGGCTGCGAGCGCTTTGGCATGAGCAACGACGATGTCTACCGCTGCGACGTGGCGCTGTCGATTCCGTCCAATCCGCAGTTCGGCTCGCTCAATCTGGGCTCGGCGATTCAGGTCGTTGCCTATGACTGGCGCGCGGCGCTTGGCGGCTTTCCCGTGGTGGAGCACACGCCCGAGGTGCATCGCGCCGACATGGCCCAGGTGCAGGGCATGCTGGGCCATTGGGAGCAGGCCCTGGCCCATATCGGCTTTCTGGACCCGGCAGCGCCCAAGAAGCTCATGCCCCGGCTTAACCAGCTTTTCAACCGCGCGCAGCTGACCCAGGAAGAAATCCATATTCTTCGCGGTGTTGCCAAAGCCATGCTGCAGAGCCAGCCACCAACCCGCTAGACTTCACAAGCTAAACACTTCCTCACGTTGTTATTTGATGCTTGCTCGCCTGCGCTCCGACATCCAGTGCATTCTTGACCGCGACCCTGCGGCCCGCAGCACCTGGGAGGTCATCACCTGTTATCCGGGGCTGCACGCCATCTGGCTGCAGCGCCCTGCACACTGGTGCTGGACGCATGGCTTCAAATGGCTGGGCCGCTTCATCTCGCACATGGGACGCTGGTTCACCGGCATTGAAATCCACCCTGGTGCCGTCATCGGTCGCGAGGTCTTCATCGATCACGGCATGGGTGTCGTGATCGGCGAAACCGCCGTGGTGGGCGATGGCTGCACCATCTATCACGGTGTGACCCTGGGCGGTACCTCGCTGTACAAGGGGGCCAAGCGCCACCCGACCCTGGGCAAGAACGTGGTGGTCAGTGCCGGCGCCAAGGTGCTGGGCGGCTTCGAGGTGGGCGATGGGGCCAAGATCGGCAGCAATGCCGTGGTCATCAAGCCCGTACCCGCAGGTGCCACGGCCGTCGGCATTCCGGCGCGCATCATTCCCAGCAAGACCGGGCAGAGCGCCGATGTGACCGAGCATGAGCTGGCTCCCAAGGTCGAGGCCAAGGCGCAAGCGGCTGTCGTGCTCGACGAGGATTGCGGCAAGAGCGGCTTTACCGCCTATGGCGTGACGGCCGAAGTCGACCCCGTGGCCCAGGCCATGCGTTCGTTGTCCGAAGGCGCAGCCGGTCACGAAAAGCAGATCGCGCTGCTATGGGCCGCCATCGAGAAGCTCTCGATCCAGGGTCATGTCAAGGACTGTGTGCCCTGCGAGTCCGAGCGCCCCGAGGCCTTTCAGAAGGACAAGATCGATCAGATTTTAGGGAAGTAGGCCTCAAACGCTTATCTGTAAAGCGATTGATGCTTCTTTTTTTTGATAGTGAAAGCCAGCGCCTGTCGCTGGCTTTTTTCATGGTGCTTGCCCGTAGTCGATTTGAGGGGCGCAAGCCCTGCCCATCCGCTCAAGACTGCTTGTCAACTCAAACCCAAGGCGAGCAATGATGAATGTGGAACAGGCCCTGCGACAGCGTCATTCGGTACGTGCCTTTTTGTCCAGAGCGGTGGGAGCGGCCCAGGTCAGGGAGTTGCTGGTGCAGGCCGGGCTGGCGGCTTCCGGCGGCAATCTCCAGCCCTGGCGCGTGATGGCACTGACGGGCACAAGTCTGCAGGCATTGCGCCAGGCCATGTCCGAGGCGACCCCTGACTCCGATGCGGCCCTGGTCTATCCGGCTCAGCTCTGGGAGCCCTATCGCAGCCGCCGCTTCGACAATGGCGAGGACCTCTATCGCTCATTGGGCATGGGGCGCGAGGACAGGATTGGGCGGCTGCGGCAGCTGGCCAGCAACGCCCAGATGTTTGGTGCGCCGGTCGGCGTATTCGTGGCTGTTGAGAAACGCATGCTGCATGCGCAGTGGGTGGATCTGGGGATTTATCTGCAATCTCTGATGCTGCTGGCCGCCGACAAGGGCCTGGCCACCTGTGCCCAGGGCTTCTGGCGCAGTTACAGCACTTTTGTGAGCCGGAACCTGGCGCTGCCGCCGGGCTACCAGATTGCCTTTGGCTTGGCACTGGGTTATGAAGACAGCGCCGCGCCCGTCAACCAGTGGCGCTCCACCAGGGCTGCGCCCGAGGACTGGTGCGAGCTGCGCGGGTTCGAATAAGCCTTGTCTCGATGCCGGTGCAGGCGGGCGCTTGATGCTTCTGCCTATGCGGCAGGAAGGCCGGGCCGCCGATGAAGCGCAAGCCATGAGGCCGGGCTCCATGCAGGCAGCCCGGCTGCTTGCTCAATGGCGGCGACTCACTTCCACAGCGCGCACTTGCTCTCTTCCTTGGTGGTGAAGACCTGGTCGCCGGGCAGGGTCTTGAGCACCTTGAAGTAATCCCAGGCCTTCTTCGATTCGGCCGGCGCCTTGACCTGCAGCAGATACATATCGTGGGCATAGCGGCCATCGGGGCGAATCACGCCCTTGGCATAGAAGTCCGACAGTGGCGTGGCCTTGAAGCCGGCCATGATCTTGTCGGCATCCGTCGTGCCCAGCTTCTCGGCCAGTTTCAGATACTGCATGGCGGCCGAGTAGTTGGCGGCCTGCAGTGAAGTGGGCATCTTCTTGAATTTGGCAAAGAAACGATCCGAGAACTTGCGGCTTTCTGGGTTCAGGTCCCAATACCAGCTGTCGGTGAACATCAGGCCTTCCGTGGCCTTGAGGCCCAGACTGTGGACGTCGGAGCTGAACAGCAGCAGGCCGGCCAGCTTCATGGTCTTGGTCAGGCCAAACTCGCGAGCCGACTTGATGGCATTGATGGTGTCGCCGCCGGCATTGGCCAGGCCCAGGATCTGGGCCTTGGAGTTCTGGGCCTGCAGCAGAAAGGAGGAGAAGTCAGCCGTGTTCAGCGGGTGCTTTACATTGCCCAGCACCTTGCCGCCGGTGGCATTGATGACGCGCGTGGTGTCGGCTTCCAGGGCCTGGCCAAAGGCATAGTCCGCCGTCAGAAAGAACCAGTTCTTGCCGCCCAGTTCCACCACGGCCTTGCCCGTGCCCTTGGCCAGTGCCACGGTGTCATAGGCATAGTGCACAAAATAGGGGCTGCACTGCTCGTTGGTCAGTGCCGAGGTGCCGGCTCCGTTGATGATGTAGACCTTTTTCTTTTCGTCGGCCACCTTGCCCATGGCCAGACCGGCGCTGGAAGTGGTACCCCCGATCAGCATGCTCATGCCCTGGGTGTCAAACCACTCGCGCGCCTTGCTGGCCGCGATATCGGCCTTGTTCTGGTGGTCGGCCGTCAGCACCTCGATGGGCTTGCCCAGCAGCTTGCCGCCGAAGTCGTCCACGGCCATCTGCACAGCCAGAGCACCGCCCTTGCCGTCCACATCGGAGTAGAGGCCCGACATATCGGTGATGAAGCCGATGCGAATCTTGTCCTGCGCCTGGGCGCCTGCAGCGGCCAGCAGGCAGCCCAATGCCAGCGTCAATGTTCTGGGGGAGAAAGCGGTAGCGGAGCAAACAGAGCGAGGCTTCATCAGAGTCATCTCCTGAGATGGTGGGTACCCGGTCACTGCGACGGGCAGCCAGCATGGTCGCAGCTGATGCAGGCCGCGCCATCAGGGCAAGCACCGGGGCGGCTGCGGCAAGGTATCCGGCGAGACTCGGGAAAATGCCGCAAGCTTCTACACTGCAGTGCAGCAATTTTGGAAAGAACAAGAGATGGATATTCGTCAAGCCTTGCAGCAGCGCCGCTCGGTACGCGCTTTTCTGCCCCAGAACGTGGCTGCAGCCACGGTGCGGGACTTGCTGGAGACTGCGGCGCAGGCCGCGTCCGGCGGCAATATGCAGCCCTGGCGTGTGACCGCCGTGGGCGGGCAGGCGCTCGAGGATCTATGTGTCAGGGCCAGAGAGACAGAGGCGGTTGCGCGTCCCGGCCTCTCCTACCCGCCCGGACTGTGGGAGCCCTATCGCAGCCGCCGTTTTGAAAATGGCGAGGATCTGTACCGCTCACTCAGTATCGGCCGCGAGGACAAGGCCGCACGCCTGGCCCAACTGGCCAAGAACGGCCAGATGTTCGGTGCGCCCGTAGGCATTTTTGTGGCCGTGGAAGAGCGCATGGGCTATGCGCAATGGGTGGATCTGGGCATTTACCTGCAGTCCTTCATGCTGCTGGCCGTGGAGCATGGCCTGGCCACCTGCGCCCAGGGCTTTTGGCGCATGTACAACGATATGCTGATCGAGCAGCTGGCCTTGCCAGAGGGCTACCAGATTGCCTTCGGCATCGCCCTGGGCTACGAGGACGTCAGCGCTCCCATCAACCAGTGGCGCTCAAGCCGTGCGGCCAGCCATGAATGGCTGGCGCTGAAAGGGCTGGACGAGGCTGCGGATTAGGCACCTGAGAGTCAGGAGAGTTAAACCGCTGCAATGCATGTGCAACATGCGGCAAAAGCAGCCTATACTGCATGCAGCTCCGGGGTGTGCGAAAGCGCTGAGATGCCAGTCACTGTGAAAACAGTACAGGCGAACCCGACGAACTTGATCCGGTTCATACCGGCGGAAGAAGAGCGGGACCCTGACGCAGGGCCGATGGATGGACAGGACAGCCGGCACCAGTGCCAGCCCTGAAAACCATGGGCACAGCAAACCCCAGGCGCCTCGCGCACTGGGGTTTTGTCTTTTCTGGGCAGCCGGTGCGTGAAGAACCAGGCCGAAATGACAGAATTTCGGCGGCACAGGCCGGATACCCCATAGCGGGCAAGGCCGGTGCCGGGCAAGATCAGAACGGGGCCGCACTCCACGGAGCGTTTGATGCATTTCAACCGCTTTGAGGAGACTGCGATGAACGCCCCTGATTCCATCTTTACGCCTGCTGCAGGCCATGCCCCCGATGCCGCCCGTTTTACCGAGTTGCTGGCCCAGTCGCGCCAGCCATTTCCGGCATCGACCAAGAGCTATCTGAGCGGTGCACTGCACCCCCAGCTGTGTGTGCCGGTGCGCGACATTGCGCTCACCAATGGAGAGCAGGTCAGCGTCTACGACACCTCGGGCCCCTATACCGACCCCGCCGTGCAGATCGACGTGCGCCAGGGTCTGCCCAGCGTGCGTGCGGCCTGGATCGAAGCGCGCGGCGATAGCGAGTACTACGTGGGTCGCCAGCGCGTGGCGCTGGACGACGGCGGCAAGCGCGGCGAGGAAGATGCGCGCGTGGCCCAGCTGCGTGCCGAGGCGGCCGCGCTGCAGCGCCAGCCGCGTCGAGCCAAATCCGGCCAGAACGTGACTCAGATGCACTATGCCAAGCGCGGCATCATTACGCCCGAGATGGAGTATGTGGCCCTGCGCGAGAACGGCCGCCGCGAATGGATGGCGCAGTACCAGCAGGACGCGGCGCGCGAGCTGCGTCTGGCCGGCAACAGCCTGGGCGCCAGCATTCCCAAGATCATCACGCCCGAATTCGTGCGCGACGAGGTGGCGCGCGGCCGCGCCATCATTCCGGCCAATATCAACCACCCTGAAATCGAGCCCATGGCGATCGGCCGCAATTTCAAGGTCAAGATCAACGCCAACATCGGTAACTCGGCCGTGACTTCCAGCATCGAGGAAGAGGTGGAAAAGCTGGTCTGGGCCATTCGCTGGGGCGCGGACAATGTCATGGATCTGTCCACCGGCAGGAACATCCACACCACGCGCGACTGGATCGTGCGCAACTCGCCCGTGCCCATCGGCACCGTGCCCATCTATCAGGCGCTCGAGAAGGTCGGCGGCATTGCCGAAGACCTGACCTGGGAGATCTTCCGCGACACCCTGGTCGAGCAGGCCGAGCAGGGCGTGGACTACTTCACCATCCACGCCGGCGTGCGCCTGGCCTATATCCACCTCACGGCCCAGCGCCGCACCGGCATTGTCTCGCGCGGTGGCTCCATCATGGCCAAGTGGTGCATGGCCCACCATCGCGAGAGCTTCCTCTACGAGCACTTCGAAGACATCTGCGACATCATGAAGCAGTACGACGTGAGCTTCTCGCTGGGCGACGGCCTGCGCCCCGGCTGCGCCAGCGATGCCAATGACGATGCCCAGTTTGCCGAACTGGCCACGCTGGGCGAGCTGACGCAGATCGCCTGGAAGCACGATGTGCAGACCATGATCGAAGGCCCCGGCCATGTGCCCATGCACATGATCCAGCAGAACATGACCGAGCAGCTCAAGCACTGCCACGAGGCACCGTTCTACACCCTGGGCCCGCTGACCATCGACATCGCTCCCGGCTATGACCATATTGCTTCGGCCATCGGCGCGGCCATGATCGGCTGGTTCGGCACGGCCATGCTGTGCTATGTCACGCCCAAGGAGCATCTGGGGCTGCCTGACCGCGACGACGTCAAGCAGGGCATCATCGCGTACAAGATCGCGGCCCACGCTGCCGACGTTGCCAAGGGCCATCCGGGCGCGCGCTCGCGTGACGATGCACTCTCACAGGCGCGTTTCGACTTCCGCTGGCAGGACCAGTTCAACCTGGGCCTGGACCCTGACACGGCGCAGGCCTACCACGATGAGACCCTGCCCAAGGACAGCGCCAAGGTGGCCCATTTCTGCTCCATGTGCGGACCCAAGTTCTGCTCCATGAAGATCACCCAGGAGGTGCGCGACTTTGCCAAGCAGCAGGGCATGAGCGCCGAGCACAGCATTGCCGCGGGCATGAAGGCCAAGGCCCAGGAGTTCAACAAGGCGGGCGGGGATTTCTATATTCCCATCGCATCGGACACCACGGCGCGTTGATCTGAGATGGCCGCAGGGCTGCAGCGCCTGGTCATCAAGCGCTGGCAGCTATCCAATGAAAAGCGCAGTCCCTGGCTGCGCTTTTTTGGGGCGAGTGAGGCTTGGCCGAGCCTGACGGTCAGATCAGGTATTCGGGGCGACCAGCTGCAACCCAGGCTTGGTATCGGGCATTGATCTTCGGCGCAATCCGGTGGAACTGCTCCCAGTCGTCGCTCACACCATACATGGTCTGTCCGTCGACACCGAACTCCTCGAAATAATCATCCACAAACCTGCTGTCGTGGTCCTCGCCTCGGTAATAGGCCACGGTAAAGGCATTGCCTTCCTCGTTCAGCTCCTGGTTCGTGAACTTCTCGTCGAGCACGCGCAGCAGGAATTGGGCGCCGCTCAACTTCTCGCTCTTCAGCAGCTCGATCTCCTCTTCGGCTTCTTCGATCAGCTCCTGGCTGGCGTAGTCGTTGCGGATCAGCCAGGCCAGAAACATGCCGATATGCGTGGCGCCCGCGGCCTGCGGAAGATCGGCCGGAAAATCCCCGCCGTAGTGCCAGGACGCGTCGTCGTACTTCATCGTCTCTCCTTGTATGTGGGCTGCAAGGCAATCCCCTGCATCCGGGACATTGCCTTTCGCGCTGGGCGGGATCTTATCGGCTGCAGCTTGGTGCACAGGCCGGGTCCGGGCACTGCGGCACGGCATTCTTCTCGATCAGATGCATATGGAAGACATGCTTTCTGTCTCTGGACCATGCGCCATGAATATGCTGCCAGGAGGGCGGATCCGCACGCGGCAGCTTGCGCTCCAGGTAGTAGATGGCCTGGTCGTCGCCGGAGAATCCGGAGTTCAGAATCCGCCAGCGCAAAGGATTGGCGCCACGCAGAGGCTTGCCGTCGCAATAGATTTGCTCGCCGTCGCTGGCATAGAGATCATTGTCCGGCATCACCTGCAGATGGCGGCTGCGGATACAGTTTTTCATTCTTCTGCCCCAGTACCACGCTGCCTGGGCATCGGATCCATAGCCGCCGCCCAGGTCGCGAAAAGTCAGAGGGTCGCTACCCGCAAGCGGCTTGAGCGAGGTTTCGTACTCGAAATAGATACTGCTGCGGTCCAGCCAATACGTGCCCAGCTGGCGAAAGCTGTTCCGGTCGATATTCGGCAGCCGGCTCCAGGCGTGGAAGATGCTGCAGGCATCTCTGGCAATGAATTGCTGATTTACAGAAATCTCGAAGCTCGCCGCGTCGGCGGTCGCCAGCTTGCGTCCCTGATGCCAGACTTTGGCCGCCCGCAAGGACCAGAGCTCGCTGCCGTAAGTGCCAATCACTTTCTGCCCGGGCAGATCGGCCAGTTTTTTCCAGCTCATTGTTGCGGCCTGTGCTTATTCATGGAGAGATCCTGCGACCCTGTGGATTCGGGTGAGCAGGCGCCGCCGGATCAAACCGCTGACCGGTCGGATCAACCACCAGTAGGGGGTGAAGCTGCGCAGGGCGCTGCCATCGGTGCAATGCACGCGGGTTTGCGTCACCAGCTTCGTCTGGCCTTCGGGCGTCGGTTCCGTGCTGAAGTTGAGCACCAGCTTGGCCAGGTTGGCCTCGGTGTAGCGGGCAAACTGCGCTTCAGGTTCCTGCAGCCGGACCAGGCCGTAGTCGCGCTGCCAGAACCGTCCCAGGAGACCGAAGGCCAGCTCTCGATCCGCGTCGCGACCCAGGGGCATGAAGTCTTCAAGGCCGAAAGCCGGGCGCTGGCTCAGTCCGCTTCTTGCCCCCAGCGTGCCAAGCAGACGATCGGGCAGCTCGCGCAGCCGGATAAATCCCTTGGCCCATGGGTCTTGCGTGGTGCCGGGGAGCATGACCGCATCCAGCAATATTTTGGGTGGCAGGTCCGAGATGAGGGTATGGCGCTCCTGGAACTGGAAGGCGGGAAGGTATTGATCGATCAGTTGCATCTTGGCTCAGGCGAATGTATCGAGTCCGGCGCACAATCCTCTTCCGGTCTCGGAAGCGCAGATTGCCCGGCGACGGGCACCAGTCTGCGCCAACTGGCTATCCAAATGAAAAAGGCAAGCCGCAAGGCCTGCCTTTTTTGCTGGGCGATGCTGCAGGGTCTGCGGCGTTTGGCTTAGAAAGGGTAGCTGGGAACGCCCCCCGTCAGATCCACCCAGCGGCCCAGCTCCAGCTGGTTGCCCTTGCCGGGCACCATGGCGTAGAACTCGGGAGCGAGCAGGGGCATGCCATGAGCGGCGATCGAACTCAGAGCGACCGGACTCAGAGGAATGCCGTAATGGGCAAAGACCTGGCGCATGTCGCGGCCGATGATGCGGCTGGACAGCACATACAGCAGCTCATGGTTGCTGATGTCCCGGCTGGCATAGTCTTTCATGCCCAGTGCGTTCTTGTTGGCGCTCCAGTAGGCATTGTCATAGATCAGGCGCTCGCCGCGACCCAGCAGGCCCAGGAAGTCGATCACATCCGCAGGCTGAGGCTGGGCCTGGCCCAGGCGTTCCCGGGTGTAGATGAAGGCCAGCTGGAAGTGCACGGCACGCATGGCGTTGTCGGACTTGTTGGCCTTGGTCCAGAAGCGCTGGAACATATCGGCTTGCAGAGCATCGCCGGTCTTGCCCGTGGCGCGTGCCGCCTGGATGTCCAGGTAGAGCTTCTTATGGTCGATGCGCTCGCCGCTGTTGTTCTCGGCACCGTTGGTGATGGCGTACTGGCGCAGGGCACTGGCGTTGGCCAGGATGTTGTTGTCGCATTCCACGGGGCAGCCGCCGCCGTCGGTGGTCAGCAGCGTCATATGGCGCATCACGGTGTTGTGGCCCAGCTCATGCCACCAGCCCCATCCGGGGGCAAGGCCGGCGGCGCCGTCCGAAGGATTGCCCGAGCACAGAAAGCCGCAGGCCGCCAGCCAGCCGACAAAATGCTGCACGCCGGGGGCGCGCTGGATGCTGCCGCGGCAATCCCAGCCCAGCGTGGCGCAGACGTTGTTCACATTGGCGCTGGCACTCATATTGTTGTAGCCGTTGGCCAGGTGGTTGCTGTCGAAGATCATGCCCTTGAGGCGCTCCACGACATAGGTGCGCGGATGGTGGCTGCCGATGGCGCTTCGGGCGTAGCCAATGGTCTGCTGTACCTCGCCCCCCACCATCTTGGAGGTCTGCCAGCCAAAGTCGCCGCGTTGCAGTGCCTGCACGGCCTCGTCGATCTCCTGTGCGCCGGGATTGCGCGTGAAGTCGAAATGCGCGTATTTGACGCTGCCGCGCACGCGCAGCTTGACCACGCTGCCGGCCTTGGCTCCCGAGTAGTTGAGAAACAGCGGACCGCCCCAGGCCGTGCTGTAGCTCAGCGTCTGGCCCGGGCTCAGGCGGGCCTGGTGCCCATCCGGAAAGCGTGGTCTGGTGTAGTTTTCCTGCGCCAGAGGATTGCCGCGCGTGCGGATATTGCCCACCCGCAGCGCCAGTGCCGCATCCGCGGCATCCACGATCTGCACCTGCACGGTCTTGCCCGGCACGGCGCCGCGGCCGATGGCCGTGCGGCCATCGGTCTGGGCAATGGTGACCTCGATGGTTTCCCAGCTGTCGCTGGTGGCCAGGCTGGCCGAGGCCTTTGGCATCCAGTCGGCAAAATTCAGCGGCGTGCTTTCATGCTCGCGCACGGCATAGCTCAGCGTGTCGGCCGCCATGGTGCGGAAAAAGGTGCTGGCATCGGAGCGCCGCACCTGCGCATAGTCCACCTGCTGGCGTGCCAGATCGGCCCAGAGCACCAGGCGGCGATGCGCCGCCATATAGGGCTTGAGATAGTAGTTGTCGGCAAACAGGTTGATGCCCTGGCCTTCCTGGCCGAGCAGATCGTTGCGGATGCCGTCGAGAGCGCCGATCAGGCTGGTGTCTGCGGAGAAGTCGGCACTGCTGCCGTTTTTCAGCGCTGCGAGCGCGGACTCATGCGCCCCCAGTCTGTCGGCCGCCTGGCGCTGCTGGGCAGCGGTCCTGCCGCCGATCTGGTAGCCGTCGGCGGGCGCCCAGTAATTGCCGGCGTAGCCGCCCAGCTCCATGCCCATGGCCTGAAGCACCTGTCGGCCGCCGGCCGAGTCCCCCCAGTTGCTGTGCAGATAGATCACGCCCTTGCCGGCCTGCAGGTAGCGGCTGACCTGGTTGCTCAGCGATGCCGAGAACGGCGTGTCCTGGCCGAAGACAAAGACATCGATGCTTTCCCAGCAGTTGTTGGCGGGGTCGGTGATGGCGCAGCTCACCATCTCGGCCTTGCTACCGAGGCGGGCGACCAGATTCGTGACCGAGGCCTGGCTGTAATTCTGCGCGGCCATGCGCAGCGTGGTCGGCAGCGGACCTTGCGCCTTGCCGGTGGCAAGCCAGGTGAAGCTGCGCTTGAACAGGGGCAACTGCGCCTGATTGGCGCCCGAGGCCGTGGCGAGCTGTCCCATCAGGTCTTTGCCATAGGCCAGGGCGCGGCCATTCTGGGACGTTGCCATGCTGGCCAGCACATTGCCGTTGTTGGCCACCAGCAGCGGGCTGGCGCTGGTCGACAGCAAGGGGCTGACGCGCTGGCTGTTGTTGCCGAAGTCCAGGGCCGCGGCAGTGCTGTCATCCAGCAACTGGGCGAGCAGTCTTTGCTGCTGCACCCGGGTTTGCTGGATCAACTGCGTGGCCGATTGCAGCAGCTCCGTCTGGTCTTCTGCCTGCAGCAGGCGGCTGTTGCCGGCAAGCAAGGCCTGTTCTATGCGGCTGCTGGTCGGCGGCTCGGTGACCGGCGGCAGCACCGCAGGCGGATCCACTTCCGGAGGTGCGACCTCGGGAGGCGTTACGCCGGGAGTGCCGGGCTGCACAGGGGTTTCGGTGCCAGGAGGCGTGGAGGGGGAGGAGTCGCCAGAGCCACCGCCGCCGCAGGCGGTCAGGGCAAGGCTTGCCAGGAGAGTCAGAGTCCAGCGTGGAAACATGAGTTTGGAAGTCAGGGCGCCGTAACTCGCAGTCATGCTGCGCTGCTACGGTCAAAGAAACTACCTGTTTTTAGGTAGTGAAACAGGCGTAAAGCCGATAAGGCGCGGCGCAGTGTAGCCTTGTCTGCGAGCTCTATTGACCATGGCCCAACGAGACTGTCCAACCCGAAACATGGCGTGGTAACCAGTTATTGACTCAGCACAAATGCCAATAGCGTAATAGGCTGCATCCAGGTGTTTTGTTAATAACCGATAAGTCCTGGGTGATGCAGGATATTTTTTGTTGAAAATTGATTGAAAAGCATGACTGAAAAAGGATTGATGCTTTTAAGTTGATAGCAAAATAATTCGATGAACGTTTCAATGTTTTATTTTGTAATTTATGTTTTAAATATGTGACTTATTCATTGATTTGGTATTTTTGGCGCATTGATTTCAGCGGCGGAGTTTTCAGGCGGCGCAGCCCTGGCTTGCTATTCGCACTGCTCAAGGCAGTAAAAAACATGGGAGCCTGAGCTCCCATGTTTTTTCGGTCCATGCTAATCCGCTTTATCGCCAGTACTGGCATTTGCTTTCGGCCTTGGTGGTCCAGATCTGCTCGGCCGGCAGCTTCTTGATGATCTTGTAATAGTCCCAGGTGCCCTTGGACTCTGCCGGCGACTTGACCTGCATCAGGTACATATCGTGCACATAGCGGCCATCTTCGCGGATATAGCCCTGTCCGAAGAAGTCGTCGATCTTGGTGCTCTTCAAGGTGGCCATGACCTTGTCGGCATCCAGCGTGCCGGCTTTTTCCACGGCCTTGAGGTAGTTCATGGTGGCCGAGTAGTCGGCGGCCTGGATCTCGCTGGGGCGACGCTGGGTCTTGGCCATGAAGGCGTCGGCAAACTTGCGCGAGCCGTCGTTCATGTCCCAGTACCAGGGGGCGGTGAACTGCATGCCTTCGGTGTTCTTCAGGCCCAGGCTGTGGATGTCGCTGAAGAAGACGAGCAGGCCGGCCAGCTTCATGTTCTTGGTGACGCCGAACTCCTTGGCCGCCTTGATGGAGTTGATGGTGTCTCCGCCGGCATTGGCCAGGCCGAGAATCTGCGCCTTGCTGTTCTGGGCCTGCAGCATGAAGCTGGAGAAGTCGCTGGCGTTGAGTGGCGTCTTGACCGAGCCCAGCACCTTGCCGCCGCGCGCTTCGATGATCTTGCTGGTGTCGGCTTCCAGGGCGTGGCCGAAGGCATAGTCGGCCGTCACAAAGAACCAGCTCTTGCCGCCCGTGTCCACCACGGCGCCGCCCGTGCCCTTGGCCAGGGCCACGGTATCGAAGGCGTAGTGCACGGTATAGGGGCTGCACTGTTCATTGGTCAGGGCCGAGCTGCCCGCGCCATTGTCGATAAAGACGCGCTTTTTCTCCTGCGCGACCTTGGCCATGGCCAGGGCGGTGGCGGAGTTGGTGCCGCCGAACACCAGGCTGATGCCCTGGGTGTCTATCCATTCGCGGGCCTTGCTGGCCGCGATATCGGCCTTGTTCTGGTGGTCGGCCGTGAGCAGCTCGATGGGCTTGCCCAGCACCTTGCCGCCAAAGTCGTCAATTGCCATCTGTATGGCAACGGCACCGTTCTTGCCTTCCACATCGGCATAAAGGCTGGACATGTCGGTGATGAAGCCGATCTTGACTTTTTCCTGTGCCATGGCGGGAGCCGCGAAGGCCGCCGTCAGGGCGAGAGCCAGCAGGGAAGCAGTGGGCGCAGACTGGGACAAGCGATGCATGGAGTCTCCTGAAAATTATGAGAAATGTGGAGAGAGCGTGCAGCGTCCGGTCGGCGGGTGGCCGCCGTCGCTGCATCGCAGCAAACATGCTAGGGGTGGCCCATGCGTCTGGCATCGGGGCAAGCACTTGCGGGAAATCCCAAGGGATATACCTATTTTGATAGCTTATATCGCTTACATTTAATAGATTTCAGATGGTTTTATTGCTGAAATCAATGAATGAAAAGCGCAGAGCGCTTTTATTCTGATAGCGGTTGCAGCGAGATACCGCCGGCACGGATGCCGCGCCGGCGCCATGAAAAAAGCAGCCCGTAGGCTGCTTTGGTAGATGTTTTGGCAGGGATTGCACCCGGCGCTTCAGGCTATGCCTTGCGGGGCGCGCGAATCGCGGTCTTGGGGCGGAAGGCCTTGCAGATCTCGTCATGGGTCTCGAGATAGGGGCCGCCGATCAGGTCGATGCAATAGGGCACGGCGGCAAAAATGCCGTTGACCTTGGATTTTCCGTCGGCGTCCTTGAGTCCTTCCAGCGTCTCGGCAATTGCCTTGGGCTGGCCCGGCAGATTGATGATCAGGCTGCTGCCGCGTATCACCGCCACCTGGCGCGAGAGGATGGCGGTGGGCACAAAGGCCAGGCTGATCTGGCGCATCTGCTCGCCAAAGCCCGGCATTTCCTTGTGGGCCACGGCAAGGGTGGCCTCGGGCGTCACATCGCGCAGCGCGGGGCCGGTGCCGCCGGTGGTCAGCACCAGGCTGCAGCCCGCATCTACCAGCTCGATCAGGGCCGCGCTGATGCCGGCCTGCTCGTCGGGAATCAGGCGCGCTTCGAACGCTACGGGATTCTTCAGCGCCCTGGACAGCCAGTCCTGCAGCGCGGGCAGGCCCTTGTCTTCATAGACGCCGCTGCTGGCGCGGTCGCTGATGGAGACAATGCCGATCTTCACGGCATCGTGAAGATATACGGGCGCATCACTCATCGCCGTCGTCCTCGGCAGCCGCATCGGCCTTGCCGGCGCTGGCCAGCTGCTCGCGCACCAGCTGGAACAGGTCGCGGTAGGCGCGGCCCTTGCTGACTTCCTTGGGCTCGGCATCGGGGCCGGCAGCAGCGGCCGCTGCGGCGGCTTGTTCCCTGGCTTTCTCGATGTCCTTGCGCGACTGGCGGATCAGCGAGCGCAGTTGTTGCACGTCGGAGCCGGGGAAATGTTCCAGCCAGATGGACAGGGCCGCTTCTTCGACGATGAGGCGGTCGCGCCATTGCTCGGCCACCTGCAGCGACATTTTTTCGCTGGCCGAGCCATTGCGCTGCTCGTCCAGTGCCTGCTTGACCGCGGCGACCTGTTCAGGCGTCAGCTTGCGCATGAGCTTGCCCACATACTGGAGCTGGCGGCGCTTGCCTTCGAAGTTGGTGATGCGCTTGGCCTCGGCCAGCGCGTCGATCAGCTGGTCGGACAGCTGCAGGCGCTTGAAGAGGTCGCTGCGCAGCGTCATGAGCTCCTTGCCCAGATCCTGCAGCGCATCACTTTCGCGCTTGAGGTCGGTCTTGGTGGAGTCGTAAGTGCCTTTGAGTTCGGCCTTCAGTTCAAGGTCCAGCTCGCTGCCTTCGGCAACGAACTTTCCGCGAACAAAATAGCCTTTGGTGGGTTTGCGTGACATGGTAAGGGGGCAATATCGGTGGCAGCGCAGAGGGCGCCGCAGTGGCGGCTATCATATCCGCCGCTATGAAAAAACCTCGCTCCAGCAATACAAGCACTTCCAGTGCACAGGCCCAATCCGCACCGCAAGCCGGTTTCAGCTTCAGCCAAGCCTTTTTTGAAGGCCTGGTGGACCAGGCCCTGAGCCACGCCAAGAAGCTGGGTGCGACGGACGCAGGCTCCGAGGCTTCCGAAGGCTGCGGCCTGTCGGTCAGTGTGCGCAAGGGCCAGCTGGAGACCGTGGAGCGCAACCGCGACAAGTCGCTGGGCGTGACCGTCTATCTGGGCCAGCGCCGGGGCAATGCCAGCACCTCGGACTTCTCCGAGGTCGCCATCAAGCAGACCGTGCAGGCCGCCTACGACATCGCGCGCTTCACGGCCGAAGACCCGTTTGCCCGCCTGCCCGACAGTGCCGATATCGCGTTGCCCGGCACGCACCGTGATCTGGAGCTGTTCCACCCCTGGGACATTACCAGCGAGCAGGCCGCCGAGATGGCGCTGCGCTGCGAGGAGGCCGCCTTCAAGACCCACCGCCGTGTGAGCAACAGCGAGGGTGCGGGCGTCTCGGCCCAGCAAAGCCATTTCTTCACGGCCCATACCAACGGTTTTCGCGGCGGCTACGCCAGCTCGCGCCACAGCATGTCGGTGGCGCCCATCGCCAAGCTGCCCGGCAAGAACGGCGAGATGCAGCGCGACTACTGGTACAGCTCCATGCGCAATGCGGCCGATCTGGCCTCGCCCGAGGCCGTGGGCCGCTATGCCGCAGAGCGCACGCTGAGCCGTCTGGGCAGCCGCAAGATTCCGACCATCGAATGCCCGGTGCTGTTCGAGTCGCCCCTGGCCGCCGGCCTGCTGGGCAGCTTCGTGCAGGCCGTCAGCGGCAGCGCGCTGTATCGCAAAAGCACGTTCTTGCTGGACTCCATGGGCAAGCCCATCTTCCCCAAACACATCGATATCGAGGAAGACCCCTTCGTCCTGGGTGGCAAGGGCAGCTCGCCCTTCGACGAGGAAGGCGTGCGCGTTCAGGCCCGCAAGGTGGTGGATGCCGGCCGCGTGGAAGGCTATTTCCTGTCCAGCTACTCGGCGCGCAAGCTGGGCATGAAGACCACGGGCAATGCCGGCGGTTCGCACAATCTGGTCATGACTTCGCGCCGCACCAAGGCGGGCGACGATCTGGACGCCATGCTCAAGAAGCTGGGCACGGGTCTGTTCGTGGTCGAGCTGATGGGCCAGGGCGTGAACTATGTGACCGGCGACTATTCGCGCGGTGCCAGCGGTTTCTGGGTGGAGAACGGCGAGATAGCCTTCCCCGTGGACGAAATCACGATTGCCGGCAACATGAAGGACATGTTCAAGGGCATCGAGGCCATCGGAGCCGATGCCTATAACTACGGTGCCAAGACCGTGGGCTCCATTCTTGTCAATCGCATGAAGGTGGCGGGCAGCTGATCGCCGCAGATCGCTCCATGAAAAAAGCAGCCGGTGGCTGCTTTTTTTGTGTCTGCATCAGCTCTCGGCGGCTGCCTGAACAATGCAGTGCGAGAGCTTCTCGAAATGCTTGTGCGCATCGGCGCTGAGCTCGATCTGCTTGCGTCTGGCATCTTCGGTATCGGCCAGCAAAATCCAGCCTTTTTGGCGCATGGACTTCAGGCGGGTGTGAATCGTGGCTGGAGAGCCCAGTTCACGCTGGGCCATCAGGTCCCGGACGCAAAGACGCTCCTGGCGCGTGCCGGCATTGGCAATCTGCTCCAGCAGGCGCTCTTCCAGCGGGTCCAGTGCAGGCAGCATCGGCAGGTTGCGGATGGTCGCTGCCAGGTGCAGAAAGCGTAAATAGATATCGGCAGACAGGGACTTTGACATGAGAAGGCAAAAACAGACGACGTGCCGCTAATGAAGAGCGAGTAAACGGCACTCATAATACTGCGCAGACAGTGAACAGGGTCGGCGGCAGCGCATGAAGAACATTTGGACGCAATTTTCGGTGGCGGTAATCACGGCTTTGCTGTTCTTGGCGATGCTGGCCTTGAATCAGTGGATTTTCTCCGAACTGGAGTTTGTCAGAGGCGTCAACTGGATTTACCTGCCTGCAGGTGCGCGTTTACTTTGTACCCTGCTTTTTGCGGAAGCGGGCGTGGTCGGGCTTTTTCTCGTGTCATGGCTGGTCTGCAACTTTTACTTCTTCCCCGATGACGGCTTGCGTGCCTTTGCGGGCGGCATCATGGCCACGCTTGCCCCTTATGGCACCTATTGCGCGGCCCGCAAATGGATGGGGCTCGGCCGCACCCTCAGCCATCTCACGCCGCAGCGCCTGCTGTGGCTCAGTGTGATCTACGGGCTGAGCAATGCCTTGCTGCACCAGGCCTGGTCCGTCGTCAGAGGGGATGGCTTCCAGCTGGACCAGCTTCTGGTGATGATTGTGGGCGACTTCAGCGGGACCCTGATCGTGCTGTATGCCTTCAAGGCCTTGCTCATGCTGCCGATCAAGATGGATCGCTATCTGCTCAAGTAACGCCATTGCCTGCGGCTGGCGGCGGGACGCTTGTCCGATTTGCCCTCTACGTCGGCAGCTGGACGGATGGCAAGTCATACTAGGGGCTTGATCGGGAAAATCCAACAACAGTCGTCAGTGTCATGAGTTCTGCATCCTCGCCCACCTCCGGCATGAGCCGTCCGGACTGGCTCAGCGCCATCATCGTCATCGTGGTCTGGGGTCTTAATTTCGTGGTCATGAAGTGGGGGCTGGCCAAGCTCTCGCCGCTGCTGCTGTGCGCGCTGCGCTTTGCCGCCGCATCGTTGCCGTTTCTGCTGTTCGTGCGCCCGCCCAAGAATCTTTCCTGGGGCTTGCTGGCCGCCTACGGGCTGGTTCAGGGGGTAGGGCAGTTCGGCCTGCTGTTTACCGGCATGAAGCTGGGCATGCCTGCCGGCATGGCATCCGTGGTGCTTCAAACCCAGGCCTTCATCACCATGCTGCTGGCGGCTGCGTTCCTGCAGGAAAAGCCGCAGCGCTGGCAATGGCTGGGCTTGCTCATCGCTCTCGCAGGGCTGCTGCTGATCGGCGCCGCCCATGGTGAGGGGGCATCGGATATGACCCTGGTCGGCTTTGTGTTGACCGTGGGCGCCGCGGCCATGTGGGCCGGCTCGAATCTGCTGACGCGCGTGGCGGCCCGGCAAGGCTCTTATGAGCCTGTGTCCTTCATCGTCTGGACCAGCGCCTTCCCCATGCTGCCGCTGCTGGCGCTGTCGGTCTGGGTGGATGGCACGGATTCTGTTGCTGCGCAGCTGGGCTCCATAGGCTGGAGCGAGCTGGGGGTGATCGCCTATCTGGCCTTTCTGTCCACCTTGCTGGGCTATGGCCTGTGGACCCGGCTGCTGCAGCGCTACGCCGCCAGCACCGTGGCCCCCTTGTCCCTGCTGGTGCCGGTGATCGGTTTGCTCTCGGCCATGCTGCTGCTGGGAGAGTCGCCCAACGGCCTGCAATGGCTGGGTACGCTGGGCGTTCTGCTGGGCATGGTGGTCAACCAGTTTGGCGGCAGATGGCGGCGTTGAGTTGCAGGTCAGGAACTGTTGTCGATCCCGTTTTTTTTATCACTCGGCTTGAATCACGAATATTGAATCTCGTATTCGTCATTATTATTGCTGGCATTCATATAAAAGCATGACTTTCCATCCCGGATTCGAGCCGGCCCAGGATGTGAACATGCAAAGGAATAATGATGCGTGAGGGAGATATTGGCGCGATGCCTCCAGAGCTGCAGCTGGCCCGGTTGCAGGCTCTGGATCGGGTCATGGCCATGGCCGAGTTCGGCCTGGATGGGGTGCTGTGCCGCGCCAATGACAACTATCTGCAGCTCATGGGCCTGACGCGTGAGCAGTGTCTGGGTCGTGCGCACCGCAGCTTTTGCTCTGCCCAACTGGCAGGTAGTGCCAGATATCGGGAAATCTGGGCCCATCTGTGCGCGGGCAATGCTTATTCCGGCGTGGTGGAGCGATTGCGCAGCGATGGCAGCAGTTGCTGGCTGGAGGCGACCTATTCACCGGTGATGGATGCCCAGGGGCGGGTGGCGCATATCCTGAAGATCGCCACCGACGTCACCCAGCGGCGTGCCCTGGAGCAGGCGCAGCAGGAGCATCTGCGTCGCCTGTCCCTGGTGGCCGATGCCTCCGATACGGCAGTCGTCATCAGCGACGGAAACTCGCGCATCGTGCATGTCAACGGCGGCTTCACGCGCATGTTCGGCTGGCGCACCGAGGAGGTGGCGGGACGCACGCCGATTGCCCTGCTGGCGCCTCAGGTGTCCGAGACTTTCGTGGATCGTTACCGTTCGGATTTGCGCGCCGGCCAGCCCGTAGGGCGCGAGGAAATCGTGGTCGGCAAGCACGGCCAGCGCTACTGGGCCAAGGTCATCAGCAACCCCATCCTCGACGCGGGCGGTTGCTGGCAGTACACGGTGTCCATGCTGACCGACATCACCCGCTCCAAGATGCACGAGGCCTTGCAGCACCGCGTGCTGGAAGCCATGGCGCGCGAGCGGCCACTGGTGGAGGTGCTGGAGATGGTGTGCCTGGAAGTCGAGAGAATCGCGCCCGAGGTGACGGCATCGATTCTCGAAGTCGATGCCCAGGGTCTGCTTCATCCTCTGGCCGGGCCAAGCCTGCCCCAGTCTTATTCGGCGCTGCTCGACGGACTGGCCGTAGGCCCGAAAGTGGGCTCCTGCGGAACCGCGGCATGGCTCAATGCGCCGGTGCAGGTGGACGATATCGGGCAGGATCCGCTGTGGGCTGATTTCAGGCACCTGATCCTGCCGCTGGGGTTCAAGGCCTGCTGGTCCACGCCTATCTGCAACAGCGAGGGCAAGCCGATAGGCACTTTCGCGTTCTATTACCGGGAGCCGCTGACGGGCGGCGCCTCGGCGTTTCACCAGCAGCTCGTGGATGCCTGCATCCACCTTTGTGCCCTGGCCCTGGAGCGCGAACTGTCGCGCGCACGCATCCGCCAGCTGGCTTTCTACGACGGCCTGACCGGATTGCCCAACCGCAGCCTGCTGCAGGCCAAGGCCGATCAGGCGATTGCCTCGGCCGCGACCCACGATGCGCAGCTGGCCGTGCTGTTCATCGATCTGGACCGCTTCAAGCAGGTCAATGACTCTCTGGGCCATCCTGTGGGGGATGAACTGCTGCGCAGTGTCGCGGCGCGACTGCAGCGCGTGCTGCGCAGCTCCGATATTGCCGGGCGCCTGTCGGGCGACGAATTCGTGGCCGTGCTGCCGCACTGCGATGCGGAATATGTGGCCAATACCATCGAACGCCTGCAGGAGCTGCTGGCCGAGCCCCTGAACATTGCCGATACCTCGCTGGCCATTTCCGCCAGCATCGGCATAGCCATGTTCCCCTCGGATGGCCGGGATATGGAGACCCTGGTGCACAGGGCCGACATGGCCATGTACCAGGCCAAGAGCAAGGGGCGGGGCCGTTTCTGCTTCTTCAGCAGCGAAATGAACCGTCTGGCGCAGGAGCGACTGGCCTTGGAGACTGCACTGCGCAAGGCGCTCAAAAGCGGTGGCCTGCGCCTGCACTATCAGCCCCAGATCGAGATGGCCACCGGCCGTCTGTATGGCGTGGAGGCCCTGGCGCGCTGGAGCCATGCGGAGCTGGGCGAGATTTCGCCTGCCCGCTTTATCCCGCTGGCCGAAGAATGCGGGCTGATTGCCGACCTGGGAAGCTGGGCGCTGGAGGAGGCCTGCCGCCAGCTGTCGCAGTGGCGTGCCAAGGGGCTGGAAGTCCCTGCGGTGTCGGTCAATCTGTCGCCATCGAGTTTTCACAACCTGGACCTGCCGCGGATGATCGCCGACACGCTGGACCGCAACGACCTGGTGCCGCAGGATCTGACCCTGGAGCTGACGGAAAGCATTCTGCTGGACACCAATCCCAGCACCATGAAGACCATCAACGAGGTGCATGCACATGGCGTGCGTCTGTCCATGGACGATTTCGGCACCGGCTATTCCAGCCTCAGCTATCTGCGCCGACTGCCGGTCAGCGAACTCAAGCTCGATCGCAGCTTTGTGGCCGATCTTGAGCACGACGAAGCGGCCCGGGCACTGAGCAGTGCCATCCTGGGCATCGGCAAGAGCCTGCACCTGACCGTGGTGGCCGAAGGCGTGGAGACGCCGACGCAGAGCGTGATGCTGTGCGAGCAGGGCTATCCGGTGGCACAGGGCTTTCTGTTCGCCAGGCCGCTGGCGCCGCAGGAGTTCGAGCATTGGCTGGCTGCCAACGCCGCCTCCCCGGTGCAGACGGCCTACGGTGCCATGGCCGCATGAACTTGCCGCTGCTGGCAGGTGCATGAGGCGCGTCAGCTGGGATGTGGGGCTTGGCAGTCTCACATCTGGCTGACTTGATGATTGACGACAACACAGCCTGCAGGCCAGTACGGGCCCGGCCGAGGCTGCTGCGCCGGTTACCTGGCTTTAGTAGGCCGCACCAGGCCGAGCCGGAGCGGCGACGGTTGCGCCGGCAAACTGGCTGCGCAGCCTGCGCGCGGCGTTCACGAACATCAGCAGGTCCACGCCCACGGCCACAAAGCTGCAGCCCAGATCCAGGTAACGCTGTGCCAGCGCGGGGTCAGAGGTCAGCGTACCTGCCGCCTTGCCGCTGGCAATGATGGTCCGCATCGCCGCCTCGATGGCAGCCTGCACTTCAGGGTGGCCGGGGTTGCCGCGGTGGCCCATGGAGGCGGCCAGGTCGGCCGGGCCTATGAAGACGCCATGCACGCCATCCACGGCGCAGATGGCTTCGAGATTTTGCAGGGCTGTGGTGGTCTCGGCCTGCACCAGCAGGCAGACCTCGTCGTCGGCCACATTCAGATAGTCGGCGCGGCTGCTCCATTGAGAGGCGCGTCCCACGGCACTGCCGACGCCGCGCACGCCCAGGGGCGGGTATTGCGTGGCGGCCACGATGGCCCGGGCCTGGTCTGCCGTGTCCACCATGGGCACGAGCAGCGTCTTGACGCCGATGTCCAGCATCTGCTTGATCAGGGCCGTGCTGCCTTCCACCACGCGCACCACGGGCTGGGCCGGGTGCGGGGCCGCTGCCTGCAGGGCGCCCAGGGTGCTGCGCAGATCGTTGGGCGCATGCTCGCCGTCGATCAGCAGCCAGTCATAGCCCGTGGTGGCGGCGGCTTCGGCCAGATAGGGGTCGGCCATGGACAGCCATAGTCCGATCTGGGGCTGGCGGGCGCAGAGGGCGGTCTTGAACGGGTTGTATGCAGGCATGCTTTTCTCGGTTTGACTATTCATGGCGTGGCATGGGGCCACGGCGATGCAGGAGGCACTGGTTCACAGCAGGTGGCCGGCGGGCAGTGGCCTGCCTGCCAGGTGGTCGACGATATTGGCGGCGGTCAGCGTCGCCACGCGCAGCGCCGCCTGGCGCGTCACGCCGGCCACATGCGGCGTCAGCAGCACCTGCGGCAACCGGGCCAGCGGATGGCCCTGGGGCAGCGGCTCGATGTCGAAGGTGTCGAGTCCGGCGCCACCCAGATGGCCGCTTTCCAGTGCCGCCAGCAGCGCGGCCTCGTCGACCACGGGGCCGCGTGCCGTGTTGATCAGCAGGCTGCCCGGGCGCAGCAGCGCCAGTTCGTTCGCGCCTATCAGGCCGCGTGTCTGCTCGGTCAGCGGGCAGTGCAGGCTCAGTATGTCCACGCGGGGCAGCAGCCGGCGCAGATCGGGTTCGCAGTCAAAGTCGTCTGCCTGGCCTGCGGGGCGCAGCACCAGCACCTTGGCGCCCAGGGCCGCAGCCAGCTGCGCGGTGGCGCGGCCGATGGCTCCGTAGCCGACGATGCCCACCGTGGAGCCGCGGAAGTCGCGGCCCTGCCAGTTGCTGCCGGCCCAGCCGCCGGCGCGTACCTGCTGGTCCAGCTGAGGCAACTGGCGCACCAGCGCCAGCATCAGCGCCAGTGCATGCTCGGCAACGGCCGGGGCATTGGCCGCTTGTGCCACGGCCACGGCCACGCCTTGGGTACGCGCAGCCTCCATGTCCACGCTGTCCACGCCGGCCCCGTTCTTGGCCACGATGCGCAAGGCGGGTGCCGCCCGCAGCACGGCGGCGCTCACAGGCTTGGAGCCGCGCAGCACCAGGGCCTGGGCGCCGGTCTGCGCCAGCCGCTGCGCCAGGCTTTCCGCCGTGATGGGTTCGGCCATGAAATGGATCTGTCCGCCGGCTTGCTGCACCACGGCCTGGGCTTCGGGTGCCCAGTGCTCGGCGGTGACGAGAACATTGAAGGGAATGGAGTCTGTGGTCATGCTTGTGCGCTCACCCAGTCCGGCTGCACGCGCACATGGCGGATATGCTGGCGGAACACGGTATAGGCCAGATGCAGCGCGCCGTCGGCGCTCTGGCGGATGGAGGGGTAGGAGTATTCGCGATTGCGGCCGTGCTCGGAATCATTGCTCATGCACCAGCCGTCGCCCACTTCGAGGTTGCGTTGCCAGGGCCAGCTCAGGCCGTCGTCGGCCGACAGGGCCAGCGTCATGGGCGCACGCGGAGCGCCCCAGAATGCTCGGCGCTCGCCGGCTGCAGCCTTGGCTGGTGTTGCCGAGCTGTCGCCCAGCTCGTCATACAGCGACTCGCGCCGCTGCGTGGCATCGGCGGCGCTGCTGGCGTTGAAGATCATGGCCAGACGCCCGTCGGCCAGACGCAAGGCCTGGATGGATGAGTTGTTGTTCGGCAGCTCCGTGGCCTCGGGCTCCTGCCAGCTCAGGCCGCCGTCTTCGCTGCGGCTGCGGTAGACATGGTCGGCCCAGCGGCTGCGAAAGAACGCCAGCAGGCCGCCGTCCGAAGCCTGCACGATGTTCATGTGAACGCAGCCCAGGCTGCCGGGCACGGCAATGCGCTGCCAGCTGCGCCCCTGATCTGCCGAGCGCAGCACGCCGCTGTCGTCGTGGCTGCCGTCCCAGGCCTGGCCCGGCTGGGCGCGGCAGTGGAAGACCGGCAGCAGCCAGCTGCCGTCCGTATGGACATGGATGGGTTGGCGCACGAAGGTGCCAGCAGGGGCATCGGCCAGCGTCTCTGTGGGCTCCCAGCTCAGGCCCTGGTCGCGAGACAGGCGCCGGCGCACCACCGAGGTGTTCTGGTGCCCCGATTGCTGGGCCGTGTGCAGCAGCCACAGTTCGCCGCCCGGCGCGGGAAACAGCACGGGGTTCTGTTCCGAGCGTTCGGCATCGTGGGAGAGCTGGATGGGCTCGGACCACTGCGCGGCACCGGGGTCAAGGCGCGACATGAAGACCGAGATGTCGGATCGGCCCTCCATGGAGCCGCCGAACCACACGCAGCCCAGGGTGCCGTCGTCCAGCACCATCAGATTGGCGGCATGGGCCTGCACACAGGGCGAGGGCAGGTCCGCCACCAGGCGGTCCGGGTCTTCGGCATGTGGGCGCAGCAATCCATCAAGCATTGGTTTTCCTTGGTTTGTCATGACACTGTGCTGTCTTTAATGTTTCTGTTTGCGGCGCGCTCTTGCGAATGGGGACCTGGAAAGAGCCAGTGCCGCCCATGCAGCCCGTGCCGCCCCGCAGTGAGGAGAAGAGAGAGCCTCATCTGCTGCGGGGGCGCGGCCTGGCCGCTCGGTGCATGTCAATCGGCCTTGATCTTCGCTGTCTTGATGAGACCGCCCACGCGCTGGTATTCACGGGGCACGAAGGCGCGCAGCTCTGTGGCGTCGCCGCTGCCCGGGGTCACGCCCAGATCGCGCAGCTTGGAGACCACCTCTGGCTGCTTCAGGGCCTTGGCCAGTGCACCGGAGAGCTTGCCGCTCACATCGGCGCTGGTCTTGGACGGAGCAAACAGTGCGTACCAGGCCGAGAACTCGAACTGTGGGTAGCCGGCTTCGGCGAAGGTCGGCACATTGGGCAGCTCGGGCAGTCGGGTGGTGGAGCCCACGGCCAGGGCGCGCACCTTGCCACCGCGCAGCAGAGGCATGGAGTTGGTCGCGGTATCGAAGATGACCGGAATGCGCCCGCCGATCAGATCCACGATGTGGGCATTGCCGCCCTTGTAGGGCACGTGGGTCATGGGGACCTTGGCGATGGACACGAACAGTTCGCCGGCCAGGTGCAGCGGCGAGCCGTTGCCCGAGGAGCCGTACATCACGGCCTGCGGGTCCTTGCGGGCCGCTTCCACCACATCCTTGAGCGATTTGTAGGGCGAGTCGTTGGCGGTGATGGCGATGATGGGGGCGCTGCCGATCATGCCGATGGGCTCGAAGTCCTTGACGGGGTCGTACTCGGTCTTGATCAGATGCGGGCTGGCGGCGTGCGTGGCCAGGCCGCCGACAAGCAGCGTGTAGCCGTCGGCCGGCGCGCGCGCCACGATGCCCGCGCCCAGCAAGGCCCCGGCACCAGGCCGGTTGTCCACCACGCTGGCGGTTCCCAGTACCTCCCCCATCTTCTGGCCGACCAGCCGCCCCAGCATGTCATTGGCGCCGCCCGCAGGATAGGGCACCACAAAGGTGATGGGCTTGCTCGGGAAGTTTCCCTGGGCCTGTGCCAGCGGCATGGCACCGGTCAGGGCCAGTGCTGCCAGCGCGCCCAGTACGGGCCTGCGGGTGATGTATCGGGATTTGCTCATGGTTTGTCTCCTGTTGTGAATGGTTCTAGCGACCGTGTTGCGTCAATCCAGTTGTCCCTGGCAGACGTATTTGATATGCAGGTAATCGTCGAGCCCGTGAGTGGAGCCTTCGCGGCCGTAGCCCGACTCCTTGACGCCGCCAAAGGGGGCGGCCTCTGCGGCCAGCGCGCCTTCGTTGACGCCCACGATGCCCGATTCCAGGGCATCGGCGACACGCCAGATGCGGCGCATGTCCTGGCTGTAGAAATAGGCGGCCAGACCGAACGGCGTGTCGTTGGCGGCGGCGATGACCTCGGCCTCGTCGTCAAACACGGTCAGCGGAGCCACGGGCCCGAAGGTTTCTTCGCAGGCGCAGGCCATGGAGGCAGTGGCGCCCGAGAGTACGGTGGGGGCGAAGTAGGTGGGGCCCAGATCCGTCAGGCGCTTGCCGCCGGTGAGTACCTTGGCGCCCTTGGCCACCGCGTCCTCCACATGGCGGGCGATCTTCTCGACGGCGCGGTCGTTGATCATGGGGCCGATCTGCGAGGCCGGGTCACTGGCCGGGCCCACGTGCAAGGCTGCCACGCGGGCGCTGAGCTGCTGGGCAAAGGCCTCGTACACCGAGCGGTGCACAAAGACGCGATTGGGGCAGACGCAGGTCTGGCCGCCGTTGCGGAACTTGGCGGCCATGAAGCCGTCCACGGCGGCTGCCACATCGGCATCCTCGAAAACGATGAAGGGCGCATTGCCGCCCAGCTCCAGCGAGAGCTTTTTCAGTGTGTCGGCGCTGCGGCGCGCCAGGTGCTTGCCCACGGGCGTGGAGCCGGTGAAGGTGATCTTGCGCACACGGCTGTCGTCCAGCCACTGGTCCACCACCCCGGGCGTGCGCTCGCGCGAGGCCGTGACGATGTTGAGCACCCCGGCCGGCACTCCGGCTTCGTGCGCCAGCAGCACCAGGGCCAGTGAAGTCAGCGGCGTGTCCTCGGCCGGCTTGCAGACCACGGTGCAGCCCGCAGCCAGTGCCGGCGCGATCTTGCGCGCGATCATGGCGGCCGGGAAGTTCCAGGGCGTGATGGCGGCGACCACGCCCACGGGCTCGCGCAGGGCGAGCATGCGCCGGCCCGGCACGGGCGCGGGAATGACTTCGCCGTTCATGCGCGTGGCGGCCTCGCCGAACCATTCGATGTAGCTGGCGGCATAGGCCACTTCGCCCTTGCCTTCGGCCAGCGGCTTGCCCTGCTCCAGCGAGATCAGCGTGCCCAGATCGTCCTGATGGGCCAGCACCAGGTCGTTCCAGCGCTTGATGATGGCGGCGCGCTGCTTGGCCGGCAGCTTGCGCCAGGCTGGCAGCGCCGCCTGGGCGGCATCCACGGCGGCGCGCGCGTCGACCGCACCGGAATCGGGTACGTCGGTAATGGTGCTGCCCGTGGCCGGATCGGTCACGGCAAAGCTGGCGCCGCTGGCAGCGGGTGTCCAGGCGCCGGCGATGAAGTTGGCGCTGCGCTGCAGTTCGGTGCGTTGCAGTCTGAGTGGCGTGGCGTTCATGGTGAAAATCGCAGAAAGTGAAGATCGGATAAGGGCGCAAAGCTCTGGAAGATGCGTTTTCCTCAGCTCACGATGCCCAGGTGCCAGGGCACGAATTCATGGTCACCCAGTCCCAGGACTTCGCTCTTGGTCTGTTCGCCGCTGGCATGGCGCAGGATCTGCTCGAAGATCTGCTGGCCCAGCTCGGGCACGGTCAGCTCTCCGTCGACGACCACGCCGCAGTTGATGTCCATGTCTTCCTGCAGGCGCTGGTACATCGGCGTGTTGCTGGCCAGCTTGATGGTGGGTGCGGGCTTGCTGCCGAACATGGAGCCGCGGCCCGTGGTGAAGCAGATCAGCTGGGCGCCGCTGGCGATCTGGCCAGTGGAGGCCACCGGGTCGTAGCCCGGCGAGTCCATGAAGACGAAGCCGTGTTCGGTGATGGGCTCGGCATATTCATAGACAGCGCGCAGCGGTGTGGTGCCGCCCTTCATGGCACTGCCCAGAGATTTTTCAAAGATGTTGGCCAGGCCGCCGGCCTGGTTGCCGTGGCCGACCACACCGTTGAACTGGGCGTTCTGGCCGGCTGCGTAGCGTTCCCACCAGGCCAGGCGGTCCAGCAGCTTCTGGCCGACTTCGGGACTGATGGCGCGGCGCGTGAGCATGAACTCCACGCCGTGGATCTCGGGGGTCTCGGACAGAATGGCCGTGCCGCCGTGGCGCACCAGAATGTCCATGGCTGCGCCCAGGCCGGGGTTGGCCGTGATGCCCGAAAAGCCGTCCGAGCCGCCGCATTCCAGGCCGATCTTGAGGTGGGCGGCGCTGACGGTGCTGCGCTGGGCCTGGTCGGCGATGGGCAGCATTTCCTCGATGGCGGCAATACCTGCCTCGATGGTGGCGCGCGTGCCACCCACTTCCTGCATCACCAGAGTGCGCAGCAACTGACCTTCCTTGAGGCCTTGCGAATCCACCAAGGCATCGACCTGGTTGCGCTCGCAGCCAAGACCCACGATGAGCACGCCCGCCAGGTTGGGGTGGCGCGCATAGCCGGCGAGGGTACGGCGCAGCACGTCGAAGTGCTCGCTGGGCGAGGACATGCCGCAGCCGCTGCTCTGGGCAAAGGCGGCCACGCCATCCACATTGGGAAAGGCTGCCAGCCGCTCGGGCGTGAAGTGGGCGGCGATGCGCTTGATCACGGTGGCCGAGCAGTTGACCGAGGACAGGATGCCGATGAAGTTGCGCGTGCCCACGCCGCCACCCGCTCGCACAAACCCCTGGAAAGTGGCGCGCTCTTCCTCGGGCACGTAGTCCACGGGCCGTACGTCGGCACCGAACGACGGGTCGCGGTAGTAGTCCACCAGCTTGAGGTTGTGGCTGTGCACATAGTCGCCAGGCTCCAGGTCGCGTGTGGCGACACCGATCACCGTGTCGTACTTCTTGACCTGCTCGCCCTCGGCGATGCGGCGTGCCGCGATCTTGTGGCCGGCCGGCACCTGGGCGCGCGTTCGCACTCCCAGCTCGGGAATGTCCTGGCCCAGGGCCAGGGCGGTCTTGGCCACCAGCACGTTGTCGTTGGGGTGCAGGTGCAGCAGGGAGGAAGAGGAGGGGAGCATCTTGGAGTCCGGGGATGGCGGGCCTGAGGCGGTGGGGACGCGGCGCGTCAGCGCATCAGGTCGCGCAGTTTGAGTTTGTCGATGAGCACGGTTTCCTTCTGGTAGACCGTGTTCACATACCTGGCGTAGTCGGGGCCATCCAGGTAGAGCAAGGGCGCGTCCAGCCTTTCGGCCACGGACTTGAACTCGGGGCTGGCCACGGCCTGGCGGAAGGCATCGCGCAGCTTGGCTTCGACGGCGGGCGGCAGGCCCTTGGGCGCGCCGATGCCGTTGGGCGCATCGACGACCACGTTGTAGCCCAGGTCCTTGAGCGTGGGCACGTCCTTGAAGCGCGGCGTGCGCTGCTCGCCCCAGGTGGCAAGAAGGCGCAGCTTGCCGGCTTCGACATGCGGGGCCCAGGAGCTGGAGTCGGCCAGCGCATCCACATGGCCGCCCAGCACGCCCTGCAGCGCTTCGGCGCCGCCCTTGTAGGGCACATGGCTGAGCTGGATGCCGGCTGCAGCCGCAAACTCTTCCATGCCTACATGGGTAGCGCCGCCCACGCCGGCGTGGGCGTAGGTGATGCTGCCGGGCTTGGCCTTGGCGGCGGCGACGAAGTCCTGCAGGGTCTTGAAGCGCGAGTTGGCCGGCACGGCGATGCCAAAGGTCTGACCCGAGGTGCGCGCGATATAGGTGTAGTCCTTGCGCGGATCGGCCTGCAGCGTGCCCAGCTGGGAAAAGCGCGTGACCGAGATCGGGATCTGGCCGATGGTGTAGCCATCGGGCTTGGCCGAGGCCAGAGCCTTGGAGCCGATCATGCCGGAGGCTCCGGCGCGGTTTTCCACGGCAATCGCCTGGCCCAGGATGCGGCCGGCCACGGTGCAC
Organism: Comamonas sp. Z3; assembly: GCF_008121565.1. Taxonomy (NCBI): domain Bacteria; kingdom Pseudomonadati; phylum Pseudomonadota; class Betaproteobacteria; order Burkholderiales; family Comamonadaceae; genus Comamonas; species Comamonas sp. Z3. The sequence continues at coordinate 29,096 of NZ_VOQU01000011.1, read as the reverse complement.
AGCGCGCGCATGGACTGGTCGGCCGTGCCGCCGGCAGGCCAGGGGCAGATGAAGGTGATGGGGCGCTCGGGCCAGGTCTGGGCCAGCAGGCGGGAGGAAGTTCCGAGCGTGGCTGCGCCGAGGGCGCCGAGCACAAAGCTGCGCCGGCTGCTGCGTGGGGGGATCATCGCGTGTCTCCTGTCGTTATTTGAACTGCTAGCCCCGATTGTTCAAAACTGCTCCATGACAATCCAATGAAAAGATAGACTCTCTTCATAACTAATAAGTAATGAAGCCCCATGAGCAAGATCGATCGTGTGCTGCGCTCCAACCTCAAGCTGCGCCATCTGCAGCTGCTGGTGGCACTGGACCAGTTTCGTCACCTGGGCCGCGCGGCCGAGTTTCTGGCCGTGACCCAGCCCGCCGTCTCCAAGACCCTGGCCGAGGTCGAACGCATGCTGGGCATGGCGCTGTTCGAGCGCTCCACGCGCGGCACCGAGCCCACGGCAGCCGGCGTCAGCATGGTGCGGTTTGCGCGCTCGGTGCTGGCCGGTTTCGAGCGGACGCGCGACGAGATGGCCGCCGAGGCCAGCGGCGCGCGCGGGCGCACCAGTGTGGGTGCCATGGTGGTGGCCACGCCGGTACTGCTGGCGAGTGCCGTGGAGCGGCTCAAGGCGCGTTCGGACCAGACCACGGTAATGGTGGAGGAGGGGGATCTGACGCGCCTGCTGCCCAAGCTGCGCCTGGGGGAGCTGGATCTGTTCGTGGGGCGGCTGGAGCCCGGCTATGCCGCGCCCGACCTGGAGACCGAGGCGCTGTACGACGATCCCATGGTGGCCGTGGTGCGGCCCGGTCATGCGCTGCTGGCGCCGGGCGCGGCCAGCTGGCAGGCCCTGGCGGACCAGCCCTGCGTGCTGCCGCCGCCCTGGGCCTCGCTGCGCGTGAAGCTGGAGCAGCAGTTCTATGCCCACGGCCTGCATCCGCCGGCCGACATCGTGGAGACCGCGTCCTTTCTCTCGCAGCTGACCTTTGTGCACCAGCGCGGCGCTGTGGCCTTCATGGCGCGTGGCGTGGCCCGCTGCCATGCGGCCCTGGGTACACTGGCCATGCTGGATCTGGCCGTGCCCATCGATCTGCCACCCGTGGGGCTGATCACCTTGCGCGGCCAGCCGCTGACGCCGACCACGGGCTTGCTGGTCGAATGCCTGCGCGAGGTGGCCAGGGGACAGGGCTGAGCGTGACGCCATCGGCAAGTCCGCAGGGCGGCGTTTCACCTGCCGTGCCGGGCCCTGCGCATGGGACCGAATTGATGAAGGAGAGCTGTCCATGAGCACCTCGCTACCCGCGTCCTCCACCGGGCCCGTCAGCGGTCCCGAGGCGTCGGCTCTGCTCGATGCCAGGATTGCCAGCCTGGACGACTGGCGCGGCGCCATGCTGGCTCGCGTGCGCGCGCTGATCCACGAGGCTCTGCCCGCCGTGGTGGAAGAGCTGAAATGGCGCGGAACGCCCGTATGGTCACAGGACGGCATTCTGTGCACGGGCGAGACCTACAAGGCCGTGGTCAAGCTGACCTTCGCGCATGGCGCGGCCCTGGCCGATCCGGCCGGCCTGTTCAATGCCAGTCTTGAAGGCACCACGCGCCGGGCCATAGACCTGCATGTCGGCGAAGCGCTCGACGGCGCAGCGTTCCAGGCGCTGGTGCAGGCCGCTGCGCAGCGCAATGCCCGGGCCCGGTCGGCCAGCAAATCGGCTTCACAAGCCAAAGCCAGACCGCGGTCTGAAGCCTAGGTCGCCGCAGCCGGTGGCCCTGGGCGTGCAGGCGTGCAAAAGCACCCCGGTGCAGGTTCAGCCTGCGCAGGGCGCTTCTCATCTTGAATCAGGCCGGCTGGGGCCAGCCCGGAGTCATCAGGCGTTGGCGATGGCCGCGGCGATGGCTTCGCCCACCTCGGTGGTGTTGGCCTTGCCGCCCAGATCGGGCGTCAGCGGACCGGCCTTGATCGTGTGCTCGATGGCGGTCACGATGGTGTCGTGGGCCTGGCGCCAGGCACCTTCGCTGCGGCCCAGGAAGTCCAGCATCAGCGCGCCCGACCAGACCATGGCAATGGGGTTGGCGATGTTCTTGCCGTAGATGTCGGGTGCCGAGCCGTGCACGGGCTCGAACAGCGAGGGGAAGGTGCGGTCGGGGTTGAGGTTGGCCGATGGTGCCAGGCCGATGGTGCCCGTGGTGGCAGGCCCCAGGTCGGACAGGATGTCGCCAAACAGATTGGTGGCGGCCACCACGTCGAAGCGGCCGGGCTGCAGCACGAAGCGGGCGGTCAGGATGTCGATGTGCTGCTTGTCCAGCGTGACTTCGGGGTAGTCCTTGGCCACATCGTCGGCGCGCTTGTCCCACCAGGGCATGCTGATGGCGATGCCGTTGCTCTTGGTGGCCAGCGTCACGTGCTTCTTGGCGCGGCTCTGGGCCAGATCGAAGGCGTACTTGAGCAGACGGTCGGCGCCATGCTTGCTATAGACCGATTCCTGGATGCAGATCTCGCGGTCCGTGCCTTCAAACATGATGCCGCCCAGGGCCGTGTACTCGCCCTCGGTGTTCTCGCGCACCACGTAGTAGTCGATGTCACCGGGCTTGCGGCCGGCCAGGGGGCAGGGCACGCCTTCGAACAGGCGCACCGGGCGCAGGTTGATGTACTGGTCGAATTCGCGGCGGAACTTGAGCAGCGAGCCCCACAGCGAGATATGGTCGGGCACGGTGGCGGGCCAGCCCACGGCGCCGAAGAAGATGGCATCCATGTCCGAGAGCTGGGCCTTCCAGTCGTCGGGCATCATCTGGCCGTGTTCGGCGTAGTAGTCGCAGTGGGCCCAGTCGAAATGGTGGAACTCCAGCGGCAGGTCGAAGCGCCTGGCTGCGGCTTCCAGCGCGCGCAGGCCTTCGGGCATGACTTCCTTGCCGATGCCGTCGCCGGCGATGACTGCAATCTTTTTGGGAGTGGACATGGTGCTCTCTCGTGAATGTGTTGGGTGGCGAGGCAGCGGCTCAGCCTGTGCCTGGCGGTATTCTGCACCTTGCATAAATGAATACAATTGACTGATCGTGGCCTGATTGTTTACAGATCGTGCAGAAAATGCCCTCGCCCGAAGACCTGCGTGTCTTCACCACCGTGGTGCGCAAAGCCAGCTTTGCCGAGGCTGCGGCCGCGCACAATGCTTCGCCGGCCTTTGTCAGCAAGCGCATCCGCCTGCTGGAGCAGGAGCTGGGCGTGAAGCTGCTGCATCGCACCACACGGCGGGTCGCTGTCACGGAGCAGGGCGAGCGCGTCTACCACTGGGCGCAGCGCATTCTGGACGAGGTCGAGCATCTGCTGCAGGAGGTGGATGTGACGCGTCGCCAGCCGCGCGGCCTGCTGCGGGTGTCCACCAGCTTCGGCTTTGGCCGCCATGTGGTGGCGCCTGCGCTGTCGCAGCTGATTGCGCAATATCCGGCGCTGCAGCTGCGCCTGGAGGTGTTTGACCGCATCGTCGATGTCGCGGCCGAAGGCTTCGATCTCGATGTGCGCGTGGGCGACGAGATCGCGCCGCATCTGATTGCCCGCCATCTGGCCGACAACCATCGCGTGCTGTGCGCGGCCCCGGCCTATGTGAAGCGGCGTGGCAGTCCGCGCACGCTCGACGAGCTGGCTGCGCATGACTGCCTGGTCATCAAGGAGCGTGACCATCCCTTCGGTGTCTGGAAACTGCGCTCGGGCAGTCAGGAGCGCAGCGTGAAAGTGACCGGGCCGCTGTCCACCAATCATGGCGAGATGGCCGTGCAATGGGCGCGCGACGGCCATGGCATCGTGCTGCGCTCGCTCTGGGATGTGGCGGCCGATCTGCAGGCCGGGCACCTGCTGCAGCTGCTGCCCGAGTGGCAGCAGCAGGCGAATATCTGGGCTGTCTATCCGACGCGGCTGGAGCGCTCGGCCAAGGTGCGGGTCTGCGTCGAGTTCCTGCAGGAGTTCTTCAGCAAGCAGGCGCCCACGGGATTCAGGAGTGCTATGAAAAAAGAAGCTGCTATCGATTGATATACATAAATTTCAGAGTCTTTTGAATCTGAAAAATATGCACAGCAAGCGCAAGCAGCTTCTGTTTTTGAGCCTGATACCGCAGGGCGGCTCAGGCCGGTTGCCAATTATTGGGTCAGCGCGGCCTTCACGGCAGCGGACACCAGGCCCATATCGGCCTTGCCGGCCAGCTGGGTCTTGACGGCGCCCATCACCTTGCCCATGTCGCCGGGGCCGGAGGCGCCCAGTTCGGCCACGATGGCCTGCACGGCCGCGGTGATCTCGGCTTCGCCCATGCGTTCGGGCAGATAAACCTTGAGCACTTCCATTTCGGCCTTTTCCACATCGGCCAGATCGCTGCGATTGGCGGCTTCGAAGGCGGCGATGGAGTCCTTGCGCTGCTTGATCAGCTTGTCGACGATGGCGATGACGGCCGCGTCGTCGAGCTCGATGCGCTCGTCCACTTCCTTTTGCTTCATCGCGGCCTGCAGCAGGCGGATGGTGCCCAGGCGTGCACTGTCCTTGGCACGCATGGCGGTCTTCATGTCTTCGGTAATCTGGGCTTTCAGGCTCATGGCTTTCTCCTTGGGGTGGGCGAATGGCAGTCCGCGATGTGAATGGCGCCGACTGTCCATGCGCTGGGAGGTCACTGCGCAGCCGGGCAGGCTTGGCAGTGGCCAGAAAACAAAAAACCCGCGCCTGGCGTCCCGAGCGCGGGTTTGCGGCTGTTTTAAGGCCGACTGGTCCTAATCAACGATTAGTACAGCTTCTTAGGCAGTTGCATGCTGCGAACGCGCTTGTAGTGACGCTTCACGGCAGCAGCCTTCTTGCGCTTGCGCTCGGCTGTGGGCTTTTCGTAGAACTCGCGAGCACGCAGATCGGTCAGCAGACCCAGCTTTTCGATGGTGCGCTTGAAGCGGCGCAGGGCAACTTCATAGGGCTCGTTTTCTTTGACGCGGATGGTAGTCATTTAATTTCCAGATATATCTGTGCTGACAGAGGGTTCTCGGGAAGATCGGGCCTGAGAGCCGTGTACAGCGGTTTCCCCGCCACTTTTTAACTAGTATGGCCGACGGGGTAATGCCAGCAAAGTCGAGCATTATAGACCAAGACTTGGGCTGCGTCTGCATAGCGCAGCCAAGCAATCCTGCGCTGGCCGGGATGACAGGGCTTTGCCGCAGCAGGCTGGCGTTGCCAATGCCCCGATCCAGGCACCGCCATTGTGCGCTTGTGACTGTCTTTATGCCTTTGCTGCGCGCAAGGTGCAGGCCCTAGCCCACGCCGGTGTCGCTGGGATCTGGGGTTTGTGTGGAGCATCTTGTGCACGGAAATTGCATACAGTTTAAGAGCTCTGTTTCTTGATTCAAGTCAGGAGGCGAGTGACCTGGTGCCTGTGCGCATCGCTGTCTTTTCCGTGTCCAAGGAGCTTTCATCTTGTCCAGCGCTTCTCATTCCTCATCGGTTTCGCGTCGTCAATGGATGGCTTCGGCCATCGCCGTCCCCGGCCTGCTGGCGCTGACGGCCTGTGCCGGCAAGGCCCAGGCTCCGGGCGCTGCTGCGGCCGGCAATTCTCTGGTGGTGGGCGGTCTGTTTGCCGGCTCGCGCAGCGACAAGGGCTTTATGGAGGCCGGCTGGCGCGGTCTGGAAAAAGCGCGCCAGGAGCTAGGGGTGCAGACCCGTTTTCTCGACGGCATGGCACCCAGGAAGGAGTTGCTGGAGCCGGCTCTCGTGCAACTCGCGGGCCAGGGCGCACAACTGGTGATTGCCCATGGCGGGCAGAACAATCAGGCCGCAGCCGACGTTGCGGCGCGCTTTCCCAGGACCCAGTTCGTCGTGACCCAGGGCGCGGTGCAGGGGAGCAATCTTTGCAGCTATGACGTGCTGCAGGAAGAGTCGGCCTATCTGGCCGGAGTGCTGGCGGCGCTGACCACCAGGACCGGTGTGGTCGGTCATATGTCGGGCATTCGGGTGCTCCCAGGACTCAAGGGACGTGCCGCCTATGCGGCCGGCGTGCGCGATACCGATCCCAAGGTCAAGCTGCTGACGAACTTCTCTGGCGATCAGGACGACAACGCCTTGTCGCACCGCATTGCCAGGGCCCAGATGGCAGCCGGTGCCGATGTGATCTTCACCATGCTCAACTCCGGCCGCGATGGCGTGACCCAGGCCTGCCGTGAGGCGGGCACGCGCCAGATCGGCAATGTGATCGACTGGACTACGGTGGACCCGCAGGTGTTCGTCGCTTCCGCCTGGGCCGATGTGGGCATTGGCGCGTTCTTGGCCGTCAAGGACATGCAGGAGCGCGGTGCACCCGGCCCGGGTATTCGCAAGATCGGTCTGAGCGATCCGGCTGCCGTACGCCTGACCATGGGCGAGGCAGTGGCGCCCGCTGTGCGCGAGCGCGTGGCCAGGGCGTCCGCAGCCATCTCCTCGGGGCAGCTCAAGGTTACCGAGCACTACGAAGGCCCGGAGTTTACGGTCTGAGCGCATGGTGGGCCGCCGCTCCGATTTCAGTTGCTCAAGCCTGTAGCGACTGCTTTTCCGCCATGGCCTGGGCGCAGGCAGCGGCACTGGCCCAGGCCCACTGGAAGTTGTAGCCGCCCAGCCAGCCGGTGATGTCCACCACCTCCCCGATAAAGTACAGGCCCGGGCGGGTCTTGCACTCCATGGTTTGCTGGGACAGCACCTTGGTGTCCACGCCGCCCAGCGTGACCTCGGCTTTTTTGTAGCCTTCGGTGCCCGTGGGGGTGATTTCCCAGCGCGACAGCTGTTCCGCCAGTCTGGCCAGGGCCTTGTCGCCGGCCTCGTTGATGGGGCGCTGCAGCTCGGGCATGCGGCTGACCCAGGCATCGGCCAGACGCGCGGGCAGGTGGGCGGCCAGCTCGTTGGCTACCAGCTTGCGCGAGTGAAGCTTGGCCTGGGCAAGCACCTCGGCCAGATCCACGCCAGGAAGCAGATTGATCTGCAGCGGGGTGCCGGGCTTCCAGTAGCTGGAGATCTGCAGCACCGCAGGACCGGAGAGGCCGCGATGGGTGAACAGCAAATCCTCGTGGAAGCTCATGCGCTCCTTTTTGCTGCCGGTGCTGATTTCCACGGGCAGGGCCAGACCGGCCAGGCCTGCGTAGGGCTGCCAGCCTTCGCCGTCGAAGGTCATGGGCACCAGGCCGGGCGTGCGCTCGATCAGCGGCAGACCGAACTGCTGGGCCAGCCGGTAGCCGAAGTCGGTGGCGCCTATCTTGGGAATGCTCAGGCCGCCGGTGGCAATGACCAGATTGGCAGCCTGTACCAGGCCACGATCGGTTTCAATCTGATAGCTGCAATCACTTTCTGTGTCTGGGTTTTCCGGTGAAAGCACTGCTTTCTTGACCTGGCAAGGCTGCCAGCGCTGCACGCCGCCCGCTGTGCACTCGGCCAGCAGCATGGCGATGATGTCCTCGGCCGAATGGTCGGCAAACAGCTGGCCCTTGTGCTTTTCGTGGTGGGCAATGCCGTGTCTGTCCATCAACGTGATGAAGTCGGCGGGTGTGAAGCGCGACAGGGCCGAGCGGCAGAACTGGGGGTTCTGTCCCACAAAATGCTTGTGCGGCGCACGCACGTCCAGATCGCGGTTGGTGAAGTTGCAGCGTCCGCCGCCCGAGATGCGGATCTTCTCGGCCACCTTGGGCGCATGATCGATCAGCAGCACCTTCAGGCCCTGCTGGCCGGCCTGGGCCGCGCAGAACAGGCCGGCGGCACCGGCGCCGATGATGATGGCGTCAAAAATCTGGAAGGGGACCTGTGGGGTGGAGGACACGGCGGGCAGGGCGCTGAAGCACGAACAACAAAGCCGGTCATTGTCCCAGATGGCCGGTCACTGGAGTTGGAGGGGCTGACAAAGTCCCGAAATGCGCGGGTCGTGATGCCTGTGCAGTCGCCAGCCCGTTGTCCTGTTGGGATATGCGGCAAGCCTCTGCATGTGCCATGGATCACTTCTAGAATCGCGCCCCATGAATACACCATCCCACCAGCTGAGCATGACCGTGCTCATGTCGCCCGACATGGCCAACTTCTCCGGCAATGTGCACGGCGGCGCCATTTTGAAACTGCTGGATCAGGTTGCCTATGCCTGCGCCAGCCGCTATGCGGGCCGCTATGTCGTGACGCTGAGCGTGGATCAGGTGATGTTTCTGCAGCCCATCCATGTGGGCGAGCTGGTGACTTTTCTGGCCAGCGTGAACCACACCGGCAAGTCGTCCATGGAAATCGGCATCAAGGTGATTGCCGAGGAGATTCGCAGCCAGGTGGTGCGCCACGTGAACAGCTGCTTCTTCACCATGGTGGCAGTGGACGATGACAAGAAGCCTGCCCCCGTGCCACCGCTGCAGCTCGAAACCGACGAGGAAAAGCGCCGCTGGGACGCCGCCATCGTTCGCAAGGAGCTGCGCAAGGAGCTGGCCGAGCGCTTCGCCGAGACTCGTACTCCCTGAGTCGGGGTGGCGCTTGCCGCCCGCCCGGGCTGCAGGACAGCCCGGGGACGGTCCTGGCTCAGGCCGCCGCTGATTGCGGCAAGGCCTGGGGCTGGTTCTGCCAGGCGGCAATACCCTGGACCACATCGCCGACGACGATGATGCTGGGGCTGCCCAGCTGATGGTCGGCAATGCTCTGCGGCAAATCCTTCAGAAAGGTCAGCGCATGGCGCTGCTGCGGCAGGCTGGCATGCTGGATCACGGCCACGGGCGTGCTGCCGGGCAGACCGCTGAGCAGCTCGCTGCTGATGCGCTCGACGCTGCTCACTCCCATATAGATCACCAGCGTCAGCTTGGCCGCATGGGCCGTGGCGGCGATCTGGCGCCAGTCGGGGCCGCTGTCGCCGGGCTTGGCATGGCCGGTCATGAAAAGCACGCCATGCGCGCGGTCGCGGTGGGTCAGCGGGGCGCCCAGGCTGGTCAGGCCCGCAAGGCCGGAGGTGATGCCGTTGATGACATCCACCTCGATGCCGGCCTGACGCAGATGTTCGACCTCTTCGCCGCCACGGCCAAAGATGAAGGGGTCGCCGCCCTTGAGGCGCACCACGCGTTCGCCGTCCTGCACGGCCGCAATCATGAGCTTTTCGATAAAGGCCTGGGGGGTGCTCTTGCAGCCGCCGCGCTTGCCCACATAGACCACGCGGGCAGTGGGCGAGGCGTGGCTCATCACACCGTCGCTGACCAGATCGTCGACAAACAGCACGCTTGCTGCGGCAATGGCCTTGGCGGCCTTGATGGTCAGCAGCTCGGGGTCGCCGGGGCCTGCACCCACCAGGGTGCACGAGCCGCGCTGATTGGGGTTGTGGGAAATGGCAGTCATTGTGGGGTCTCAGTCGGGGCTGCGGTTATAGGCTTGCAGTGCGGCGCGGCTGGCGGCAGCGCCGGCATCGGTGACCTGCATGGCCTGGTGCAGGGCTTGTATCTGTTCCAATTGTTGCGCGATCGGCGCCGGCGCAGGCTGCTGGCCGTTCAGGATGTCCAGCGTCAGCCGGGCTGTCTGCTCGGCATTCAGATCTTGTTCCGGGGCACTGATCTCGGTGCCGGATGCGAGCTGGCTGCTGTGCAGGGAAGAACGCTCAAAGCAGATTTCTCCGGCAATCACACCCGTACTCACGGGTTCGCGGTGGGGGGCGGCCACGGCCTCGCCTTCCGTGCCGCGCACCAGCAGCGCACTGGTCGCGCGCATGGCCAGCGTCTGGAGCATGGGCTGGGCATAGGCCGGGTGGGTGTAGCTGGCCAGCACCAGCCCGGACTGCGCGGTGCTGTTGCCATGGATGGGGTCCAGCAGTTTGACGATGCTGTGCGAGGGGTTGCGCAGGCCCATCTGGCGGCGAATCTGCAGCAGCCGATCCAGCGGTGCCAGCAGGTGACGGGTCTGCATCCAGACCTTGTCGCCAGGCTCCAGAGCGACGGGGCGCTCGATGGCTGTCCAGCCCAGCTGCCGCCATACCTCGGCCGTGCCCAGGCGCTTGTCCTCGGTATGGCTGCCGTGGACCAGCACCGGCAGGCCTTGTTGCGCCAGCAGACCTGCCAGCAGCGGGGTGAGGTTGGCCAGCTTGCGCGAGCCGTTATAGCTGGGGATGACGACCACGGGCAGGGCTTTGTGCGCCTGCGGCCACACGGGCAGACGTTGCTGGGTCGCGTCGAGAAAGCCTGCCAGCTCTTCGGCGCTTTCGCCCTTGAAGCGCATGGCAATGCAAAAGCCGCCCAGCTCCAGATCACTGACCTTGCCGTCCAGCACCTGCCCCATCAGATCGCAGGCCTGGGCCCGCGAAAGAGAGCGCGCGCCCTTGGTGCCGCGACCGATTTCCTTGATGTAGTGGCTGATGCTCATGATTAACGTAATTGTCGCTATAAAAACCATGAGTTGTCAGACGATTTGGTTATATAAATCAAACCGGCTGTGGTCGGAAAACCGTCGCTCCCTGTTGCGCCAGCTGTGCAGCCAGGGCCTGTAGCTGGGATTGCGCGAGCTGGGCGACAAGGTCCAGCATCGGGTTGCCCTTGAGCGCTTCGGCAGACGCCAGGACGGCGAGCCGGCTGACCTGGCGCGAAGCCCGAAGCGGCCGGAACACGATCTGCTCGCGGTGGAACATCGCGAAGGACGCCGGCACGATGGCCACGCCCAGACCGCAGGCCACGAGCGCCAGCACATTCACCAGCTGACCGGCCTCGTGGCGTATCAGCGGAGTGAAGCCGGCCTCGGCGCACAGCGCGACCGTGCGGTCGAAGTAGTCGGTGTCCTGATAACGGGTGAAGCCCACAAAGGGCTGGTGCACGGCGGCTTGAAGATCCAGCATTCCACTGCCTCCGGCCAGAGGGTGCGAGGCCGGAACTGCCAGGCAATAGGGGTCATCGATGCTGGCCAGCTCAAGCTCGTCGGCCTCCCTGTGCCCGGGGCGGGCAAAGCCGAGTTCCAGCTCGCCCTGGCGCAAGGCCCGCTGTTGCTGCGAGGAAATCATTTCGCGGGCTTCGATCTGCACGTCGCAGTCGGCCTGTGCCACAGCCCGCAGCAAGCCGGGCAGCAGGGACTGCATGGCCGAGGGAACCAGCCCCAGGCGCAGCACGGTCTGGCTGCTGCGCTCTCGTTCGCGCGCGCGCAAGGGGGCTTGCTCGGCACGCGCCAATATGACGCGCGCATCTTCCAGCAGCGACTCGCCTGCAGCGGTGAGCTGCATACCGCGCGGCAGGCGGGTGAAGAGCTGCGTGCCGACCTCATCCTCGAGTTGCTTGAGCTGCTGTGACAGCGGCGGCTGGGCGATGAATAGCTTGCGGGCCGCCCTGCTGACGTTGCCCTGCTCGGCAACCGCCACGAAGTAGCGCAGATGTCTCAGTTCCATGCCTGAATCAATCCATATTTCAAAAGTATGATTTTTATATTAAATCAGTGTTGGACATATGAGTGAAGGGCGGCAACACTGCCGATCCTGTTCGTTCTGAGATGCATGTCCACGCATGCATTGCCTGTCTCATGCAAGCCTTGCAAAAAACCGAGTCCGCCAAGGGACTGAAGCTCAACGAGGTCGACATGCCGTCGCCTGCCGCAGGTGAGGTGCTGCTGCGGGTTCATTCCACCGGTGTCTGTGGCACGGATCTGCATATCGATGCCTGGACGGCGAGCTATCACTTTTTGCAGGCCGCGCTGCCGGTGACCGTGGGTCACGAGTTCAGCGGCGAGATCGTGGCCAGAGGCGAGGGGGTCGAGCATCTGCCCCTGGGGCAGTTGGTGGCCGTACGGCCTTCGGTCACCTGCGGCAGATGCCCCAGCTGCAGTGCCGGCGACTTCGATACCTGCACCACCCGCCGTGGCATCGGTGTCATGCGCCATGGCGGCTTTGCCGAGTATGTGGCCGTGCCCCTGCGCAATTGCGTGGCGATTCCACACGGCGTGGACCCCGAGGTTGCTGCATTGGCCGAGCCGCTGTCGGTGAGCTTCGAAGCCGTGCGCACGGGCAATGTCCAGCCCGGCGATCGTGTGCTGATCCTGGGGCCCGGCAATATCGGTCAGGGCATTGCGCTGTTTGCGCGTGCCGCAGGGGCGGCCCAGGTGGTGGTTGCCGGCCATGGCGATGCCGCGCGGCTGGAGGTCCTGCGCTCCATGGGGTTCGAGGATTTGCTGGACTTCGAGGGGCAGGACATCGACGAAGCCCTTGCCGCGTATACGCAGGAAGCTTTCTTTGACGTGGTGATCGAAGCCACCGGGGCGGCGGCAGTGCTGGCGCCGGCCCTGCGCGCACTCAAGACCCATGGTGTGCTTGTGATTGCCGGCATTCATTCAGCCCCCGTGCCGCTGGATCTGACGGCCCTGGTGCGGCGTCATCAGCAGCTGCGCGGCTCCTATCGCACGCCGGAACGCTGCTGGCTGGAGGTCGTTGAATTCATGCAGACCCATCAGGATCAGCTGCGCCTCATGATTACCCACCGCGTGCCGCTTGCGCAGGCCGGGCAGGGGTTTGAGCTGGCGCGCGCGCGGCTGGCGAGCAAGGTGCTGATTCAACCCGGCGCGGGTTCTGCATCATGAGCTGCGCCTTCCTGGCCCTGTGGAACGACATTGACCGGCCCGAGGCTCGCGCAGAATACGAGGCTTGGCATGCCCTCGAGCATGTTCCCGAGCGCGTGGGTTTGCCGGGCTTTGTCTACGGCCATCGCTATGTCGGCGCCTGCGGATACTTCACGCTCTACGGTCTGGAGTCTCTGGCGGCCCTGGACTCGGCCGAGTATGCGGATGTGATCGCCAACCCCACGCCCTGGTCGGCACGCATGAGGCCGCGCCTGAGTGCTTTCATGCGCAGGCCCTGCATATTGCAGGTCCAGGCTGGAGCATCCAGCGGTGCGGCGCTGACGACGCTCAAGGCCGTCACCGCCGATGTACAGGCCTGGGCCGCGCAGGCAGCCCGCTGGGCGGAGCAGGCGGTGCAGCAAGGGCGTCTGCTGCGGGTCATGGCGGGTGTGGTGCCTGTGGAGCGTTCCTTGCACTACCCCGTTGGCGGGGAGTGCATTGCCGAGCAGGCCCAGGGGGAATTCACGGTGGTCATGCTGGCCGAGCATCTCGACGGAACGTCATGCACCCAGGGGGCCCAATGGTGGGCCGACCAAATGCAGGCACATCACCTCGAAACGCCTGCACAGCAGGCTTTTAGCCTGCAAACCCGGGTGTACCGTTCGCAGCTGGCCCTGCCCGCCATTGGACGCCTGCCACCCTTGATGGAACTGATGGCTGGATACGCCGATTGTTGATCCGAGACTGAGATTCTGGAGACATAGAGATGACAAGAAAATCGATGCCCGTGCGCCGGGCTGCCCTGCTGCTGTGCGCCGCTGCCTGTCTACCCCTGGCGGCTCAGGCCCAGGGCAAGGCTGACTGGCCCACCCGCCCCATACGTCTGATCGTCGGCTATGCCAGTGGCTCTTCGCCCGATGTGCAGGCCCGCCTGCTGGCCGAGCCCCTGACCAAGGCCCTGGGGCAGCCTGTGGTGGTGGAGAACAAGGGTGGGGCCAGTGGCAATATCGGTGCTGACGCCGTGGCCAAGGCCGGCGACGGCCACACCATAGGCGTGATCGGCAACGGCCCGCTGACCAGCTCCAAGTTTCTCTACAGCAAGCTGCCCTACGATCCGATCAAGGATCTCGCACCGCTGGCCATGATCGGCTCGGCCCCTCTGGTGCTGGTGGCTCCCCGGTCCATGGCAGCGAATGCAGGGGCTTATTTCAAGGCGCTCAAGACCGGGACCCAGGGCAACTACGGCTCGGTGGGAACGGGGTCCGGCGGCCACCTGGGCGTGGAGCTGATCAAGGAAGCCATGGGCCTGAATCTGCAGCATGTGCCCTACAACGGCGGCCCGGCCGTGGTCAACGCCTTGATGGGCGATCAGGTGCAGATGGCCTTGCTGCCGGCCTCCACCGTCATGCCGCTGGTCCAGTCCGGCAAGCTGGCCGCCCTGGCCGTGAGTTCCAGCAAGCGCAGCCCGCTGGCGACCGGCGTCCCGGCCATGCCCGAGATTGGTGCCGGCAATGTGGACATCGAAGTCTGGAATGCGGTCATGGCACCGGCCTCCATGCCCGCCGAGCATCGCGCCAAGCTGGCTGCGGCCCTGGAGAAGATTCTTCATGCTCCCGATATCCGCAGCAAGCTGCTGGCCCAGGGCTGGCGCATCGACGACACCAGCGCTGCCTCGCTGGCCAGGCGCATCGAAAACGATGCACGCATCTATGGCAGCCTGATCACGCAAAAGAACATCCGCCTCGAATGAGCGCGGCCGGCGCCATCTGAGGCGCCGGACTTCCACACGGCATCCCCGCAGCTGCGGTGGATGCCGCTGTCAGCGGCTCGACAGCGGCAGGAATCTGCTGCGAGGCCCATCCATTATTAAAAAGAGAGACTTCATGACATCCTTGCAATCGGGAGGCTTGGCCGTGGCCGCTGCCTTCATCTCCGCATGCTCGCTGGCTCAGGCCCAGACCGCTGGGCCCGCCACATCCCAGGTCACTCTGTACGGCGTGGTGGACATGGCCGCCGAGTCGGTGTCCACCGGCGCGGGCCGCACCCTGCGTGCGGAAAGCGGTGTCCTGGCGGGCTCGCGCTGGGGCGTTCGCGGAACCGAGGATCTGGGCGGCGGCCTGCGTGCACTGTACGTGATGGAGGCCGGACTGAATGCCGATACCGGCGAGCGCGGTCAGGGCGGACTCGCCTTTGGTCGACAGATCTTTGTCGGCATGGGCGGCGACTGGGGGCAGCTGACGGTGGGCCGCCACTACACCACGTTTCATACCTCGCTGGCTTCCTATGCCCTGACGGGCCTGATCTGGGGCAATGCCGCCAACTATTTCCGTGACGGCACGGTGCTGCGCGCCGACAACTCGCTGCGCTTTCAGTCGGCTTCCATGGCAGGACTGGTGGTGCGGGGCATGTACTCGTTCGGGGAGAACGCCGGCACCAATGTGGGGCGCCAGTTCGGTGGCTCGCTGGACTACACGCGCGGCCCCTGGAGCCTGGGTGCCTCGCTGTGGGAGCGTCGCACCACGGCCCAGAACACCGACCGCTATCACTTGCTTGGCGGCTCCTATGACTTCAAGGTGGCTCGGGCGGCCTTGCTGCTTTCCACCCGGGGGGATGATCTGCTGGATGCAGCCAGCAAGCGAGGACGCTTCTTTGAAGTCAGCATGACCATACCGGTCAGCACGGCAGGGCAGGTGCTGCTGTCCTATGGGCAGTTCCAGGGGCGTGCGCGTGCGAACAGCGATGCCCGTGCCCTGAGCGTGCGCTACGACCATGCGCTGTCCAAGCGCACCAAGCTGTATGCGGGTGTCTCCGCAATCCGCAACGAGGCCGACGCAGCATTCACCATCAACAGTGCCAGCAATGCCGGGCCTTCGGTTCCCAAGGGCAGCAAGCCGCGCTCGCTGCTGGTCGGTATCTCGCACTCCTTCTGAGGCAAGCCGACACAGGACGCTGCGGCCTGCAGGAAGCCCTGTTCAGGGCGGTGGCCGCCTCAATGGTCTATAGCCTGGGAGGGGCTTGCGTAGTGAATGAACATTGATCACATTTCGGGACACAGGGCGCGCGTAACATGTGCGCTGTTTTTGAGGAGTGTTGAAATGACCGCTAACGCATCTTTGACCGACGAGCTCATGGGCCAGCTTCAGGGCGCTCCCATGCAGGGCCTGGCCCAGCAGCTGGGCATCGACTCCGTGCAGGCCGAGCAGGCCGTGGGTGTGGCGCTGCCCATGCTGTTTGGTGCGCTGGGCCAGAACACGGCTGAGCCTCAGGGAGCTGCCGATCTGTTCGGTGCGCTGCAGCGTGATCACAGCAGTGCCAATGGCGCGATGGATACGGGCGGTCTGCTGGGCGGGCTCGGTGGCCTGCTCGGCGGAGCGGGCGGTGGCGCCGGTGCGGCTGGCGGCCTGGGTGGGCTGGGTGGGCTGGGCAGCATTCTGGGCTCGGTGCTGGGGGGCGGCTCCGGTGCCGGCAATTCGCAGCTGGATGCGGGCGCCATCCTGGGCAATATCTTTGGCGGTCAGCAGCAGCAGGCCGAGTCCCGGCTTGGCCAGGCCACGGGTCTGGGGGGCAATGCAGGTCAGTTGCTGGCCCTGCTGGCTCCGCTGGTGATGTCTTTCCTGGCCAATCGGGTCCAGTCGCAGGGAATGGGAGCCGGCGACCTGGGCAATGCTTTGGATCAGGAGCGTGGCCAGATCCAGTCGCAAGGCGGCATGGCTGGCGGCATCCTCGGCAGCCTGCTCGATCAGAATGGCGACGGCAAGCTGGATGCCGGAGATTTGTTCAAGCTGGGCGCGGGTCTGCTGGGCGGCCGGCGCTGAGCCAAGGATTGGGTGACAGTATCAAGGCAGCTTTGGCTGCCTTTTTTGTTTTTGTATACGGGCATAGCCTGATTGCCGCAATGCAGCAGGATTCTCACACTGGTCATGTCGTCATGCGTTTTGCATGACGGGCCGATCCAGAAAGGAGAACCAGATGACGACCGTCGCCGAAATTCTGCGCGCCAAGGGCAACAGCACTATCTACAGCGTTTCTCCCTCCGACACCATGCTGGCTGCGCTGCAGCTCATGGCGGAAAAAAGCATTGGCGCGCTGCTGGTGCTCGAAGGTGGCGATATCGCCGGTATCGTGACCGAGCGCGACTATGCGCGCAAGATCGCGCTGCAGGGCCGAAGCTCGGCCAGCACGCGCGTGGACGAGGTCATGACGCGCAAGGTGCATTGCGTGCTGCCGAGCCAGACCAGCGAGGAGTGCATGT
The DNA here is from genome assembly GCF_008121565.1 of Comamonas sp. Z3. NCBI lineage: Bacteria > Pseudomonadati > Pseudomonadota > Betaproteobacteria > Burkholderiales > Comamonadaceae > Comamonas > Comamonas sp. Z3. The sequence continues at coordinate 12,323 of NZ_VOQU01000011.1, read as the reverse complement.
CGCTGATGACCAGCAATCGCATGCGCCATCTGCCCGTGATCAACGAGACCCGCGAACTGCAGGGGCTGATTTCGATTGGCGACATCGTCAAGGAAATCATCTCGGCCCAGCAGTTCACGATCCATCAGCTGGAGCACTATATTTCCGGGACACCCAATGTGAATCAGCCGTAGGCTGCTGTGAATTGAATATGGGACTTACGCAAACAAGAATGTAACAACGGCCTGCCTTCTGAGGCAGTCGCTCGGTCTGAACCCGTTTTGCGTAAGTCGTGGAATAGTGAAGGCGGGCAGGGCTAATGTCCGCCTTTCCTGCATCTGGAGGGCGCAAGTTCTACACTTGCGGCCATGAGTTTGCTGATCCTGGGAATCGAATCCTCTTGTGATGAAACCGGTGTGGCCCTGGTGCGCACGCCGGACGGCCAAGGTGTGCCTACCTTGCTGAGTCATGCGCTGCACAGCCAGATTGAAATGCACCGCGCCTATGGCGGCGTGGTGCCCGAGCTGGCCAGCCGTGACCATATTCGCCGCGTGTTGCCGCTGACCGAGAAGGTGCTGGCCGAATCCGGGGAGCAACTCGACAATGTCGATGTGATTGCCTTTACGCGCGGCCCAGGCCTTGCCGGGGCTTTGCTGGTCGGCTCCGGTGCGGCTTGTGCCATGGCGGCCGCGCTGGACAAGCCCGTGCTGGGCGTGCACCACCTCGAAGGCCATCTGCTCTCGCCCTTTCTCAGTGCCGACCCGCCGGAGTTCCCGTTCGTGGCCTTGCTGGTTTCGGGTGGCCACACCCAGCTCATGCGTGTGGACGGCGTGGGCGACTATGAAATCCTGGGTGAAACCATCGACGATGCGGCGGGCGAGGCTTTCGACAAATCGGCCAAGCTCATGGGCTTGCCCTATCCGGGCGGTCCCGTGCTCTCGAAGCTGGCGGAGGGCGGCGATCCTCAGGCCTTCAAGCTGCCTCGCCCCCTGCTGCATTCGGGTGACCTGGACTTCTCGTTTGCCGGTCTCAAGACGGCCGTACTGACCCAGGCCAAGAAGCTGGGTGACGAGCTGGAAGCGCGCAAGGCCGATCTGGCCGCCAGCACGCAGGCCGCGATTGTGGATGTGCTGGTCAGGAAAACCATGGCTGCACTCAAGCAGACCGGCATGAAGCGGGTGGTGGTGGCGGGAGGTGTGGGAGCCAACAAGCAGTTGCGCGAACAGCTCAATGAGGCCTGCGCCAAGCACAAGATCCGCGTGCATTACCCCGAGCTGCATTTGTGCACCGACAACGGCGCCATGATTGCCATGGCTGCCGCCATGCGCATACAGGCGGGACGCGAGCAGGCACAGCATGAATATGCGTTCGATGTGAAGCCGCGCTGGCCGCTGGATTCGCTCAGGTGAGTCCGTACCGCAAAAAAGCAGCCCAGGTGGCTGCTTTTTTCATGGCTGCCTAGCGCTTATCCGGCAAGCTTTACGGCCAGTTTCGCTACGTTCTGGCCCTGATAGCGGGCAATGCTCAGCTCGTCGGGATGAGGCTGGCGCGAACCATCGGCACCCGCAATCGTCGAGGCCCCATAGGGCGAATTGCCACCCTTGACCGCGCTCAGATTGGTCTGTTCGGGCAGCGGATAGCCCAGCGGCACGATGATCATGCCGTGATGGGCCAGCGTCGCCCAGGTGGTCGTGGCCGTCATCTCCTGGCCACCGCCGGTGCCGGTCGAGGTGAAGACGCTGCCGATCTTGTTGATCAAGGCCCCCTTGACCCAGAGACCGCCGGTCTGGTCGAGAAAGCTGCGCATCTGGCCCGGCATATTGCCAAAGCGCGTGGGCACGCCAAACAGGATGGCATCGTAGTCGGCCAGCTCGGCTGGGGTGGCGACCTCTGCGGCCTGACTGGCCTTGCCGCCTGCGTTCTTGAAGACATCCTCGGGCATGGTTTCGGGCACGCGCTTGATGCTGACCTCGGCACCGCTGACGCTGCGCGCGCCTTCGGCCACGGCCTGCGCCATGGCTTCGATATGACCGTACATGGAATAGTAGAGAACAAGCACTTTTGCCATGGGTGAATTCCTGAAACGGGTTGGAAAGCGGTGCGGCAGTGGCGCACCCGACTGAACCCACAGTGTAGGAATCGAAGATGGCAGCGCGACATGCACCGGCAGCCGGCGCCTGTAGGCCAAGGCGCCGAATCGGCTCACCTCCCGGAATCGGCCATGCCATTGACATGAAAAAAGCCCGCAACGCTTTGGCATTGCGGGCTTGTGCCCTCCGGTCCGCCCCGCTAAGAGGAGATGGAAGAAAGGATGAGGCAGACCGGTAGGCGAAAAGCAGCGCTTATTCGATGCTCAGCGTCACGGCCTTGCTCTGGGGCTCGAGCTTGGCCAGGGTCAGCGAGAGCACTCCATGCTCGAGCTTGGCCTTGCTGTTGGCAGCATCGATTTCATGGCCCAGATCCCAGCTGTATCTGACCTGGCGAGGCGCGCCTTCCACGCTCTCGAGCTTGGCGACAGTTCCTTCCAGCGAGAGTTTGAGCTGCTCGCGTGCCAAGCCAGGCACATCCAGGGTCAGCGTGGTGAACTTGTCATCGCGGCTGACCTGAACCTGGCGTTGTACGGGGCTTGCAGCGCCCAGGGTTTCCTGCAGGAAACGTTGCAGGGCCAGGTCGGCGGCGCGAGGGGATACAAAGGTATTACGGCTCATCACAGGGGCGAAGAACATGGTGTTTAACTCCTTTAAACTGCGCGGCTTGCGTTGTTGCCGCTTGACTCATAGGTAGGTGGTGGCAAGCGCATTTCAAGAGGTTTTTTTGATGAATAAATTGCGCCGTGATGCCTTGAAATATCTGCAGTTGCCACTACTATGCGCGCCGTTCGGCATTGCTGGCGCTGCGGTGGCTGCAGCCAGGGCCGGGCTCGCACAGCCCGTCAAGCTGGCATTGGTGGAGAGTCTTTCCGGCCCGTTTGCGAACACGGGCGAAGCCGTTTTCCGCAATCTGCTGTGGGCGACCGAGCGGGTGAACTTGCGCGGCGGCGTGCGCCTGGCCGACGGTCTGCATGAGCTGGTGATCGAGCGCTATGACAGCAAAGGCCAGAATGAAGAGGCGCTGTCGGCATTGCGCGCAGCCATAGACAATGGTGCGCGCATCATCATGCAGGGCAATTCTTCGGCCACGGCGGCGGCGCTTGTCGATGCCATCGACAAGCACAACAGCCGCGACCCCTCGCGTCGTGTGCTGTATCTGAACTATTCGGCCGTGGACCCGGCACTGACCAACGAGCGCTGCAGCTTCTGGCATTTCCGTTTTGATGCCCATGCCGATATGCGCATGGCCGCGCTGATGGAGGTCATCAGGGACGACAAGGCCGTGGACAGCGCCTATCTGATCGGACAGGACTACAGCTTTGGCCAGGCCGTGCTGCGCGAGGCCAGGCGCCAGCTTGCCGCGCAGCGCCCCGATGTGCGCATCGTGGGCGACGAGCTGCACCCTGTGGGGCGCGTCAAGGACTTTGCGCCTTATGCGGTCAAGATCAAGCAAAGCGGCGCCCAGGCCGTGATCACCGGCAACTGGGGCAACGATTTGATGCTGCTGGTCAAGGCAGCGCGCGAAGCAGGCTACGAAGGGCGTTTCTACACCTTCTACGGCAATGCCCTGGGCGCCCCGGCGGCCTTGGGTGATGCCGGTGTGGGCAAGGTGCTGGCCGTGGCCGACTGGCTGCCGAATGTGCCCACGGCAGAGAGCCGGGCCTTCTACCAGTCCTTCCGCCAGCGCTTTCCCAGGCCTCAGGACGACTATGTGCATATGCGCATGCAGCTCATGATCGAGGCTCTGGCACAGAGCCTCGAAAAAGCCGGCAGCACGGACACCGTCGCCGTGGCCCACGCCATGGAGCATGCCAGGGTGCAGATGGCGGGACGCTCGGGCAGCATGCGGGCGACAGACCACCAGTTTCAGCAATCGCTGGTGGTGGGCATGATGGAAAAAAGAGGCAGTGCTGGCGTGGACTTCGATGTAGAAGGCTCGGGCTACGGCTTCAAGGTCGTGCGAGAGATTGCGGCGGCCAGGGCCGAGATGCCCGGCCAGTGCCAGATGAAGCGCTTTTGAGTGGCTGGATAACTATCGAATCAATAGCTGCCAGCGCTTATTGGGAAAGCGCTGGCACCCGAATTAATCTAGTTGCGTTTAGCAGAGGCGGTCTGGCTGGCCAGATAGGCGTCATGTACCTCACGTCCCAGCTCTATCACCGACAGCGCATAGAACGCTGACCAGTTATAGCGCGTGATGGCGTAGAAATTCTCGGTACCCGCGATGTACTCCGTGGGGCCGGAGCTGCCGTTCTTCAGCTCTATGAGCGCCAGTGGACGCTCATAGCTGTCGGCGCCGAGCACCCGCACTTCGCGTTGTGCCATCTGCGCGGCCGTGAACGTGGGGTTGATATCGGGCGCCAGCAGGGTTGCCAGATTCTCTCCCTGGGCGCGCATGTCCACGGTAAACGCCGTCGGCAGGCCCGGCTTCCAGCCGTGGCCGACGAAGTAGTTGGCGACCGAGCCAATGGCGTCGGTGGCGCTGTTGAACAGGTCAATGCGACCGTCACCGTCAAAGTCGACTGCGTATTTGTCCCAGCTGGTGGGCATGAACTGACCCAGGCCCATGGCGCCGGCATAGCTGCCGCGCAGGGCAAACGGGTCGCTGCCCGTGCGGCTGGCCGTGACCAGCACCTGCTCGAGTTCGCCACGGAAGTAGTCGCTGCGGGCCTGTGCCCGGGGGTGGGCCTGCGGAAAATCCAGTGCCAGCGTCGCCAGTGCATCCATCACGCGAAAGTTGCCCATGTTGCGGCCGTAAATGGTTTCCACGCCGATGATGCCGACGATGATCTCTGCGGGCACACCGAACTGCTGCTCGGCACGCGCGAGTGCCTGGCGGTTGGCCTGCCAGAATTGCACGCCGGCGCGTATGCGCACAGGGTCGATGAAGCGGCTGCGGTACACCGTCCAGTTCTTCACAAAGGTCTTGCCAGCCGGGGTCACCAGGCGTGTGACCACGGGCAGATTGCGTGCCTCGCTCAGTTGTGCGCGCACCCAGTCGACAGGCAGATCGCGGCGGGCAGCGATTTCGTCGGCCAGTTGCATGGCGTCGCTCCGACCGGCATAGGCCACGGCCGTAGCGGCTGCAGCCGTGACTGCTGCTGCCGGTGCCGCCTTGCGGACGGCCTTTTTGGCCGGTGCGGCGATGGCGCCGGCGGTCAGCAGGCACAGGGCCAGAGTGCTCAATGTTCTAGTCCTGAAACGATTGCTCTGATTAGGGTGAATGCTCATGTTTTTAATTCTTGATGGTTTTGGGGCCAGCGCTGCTTCAGGATGGACCGCCAGCGCCGGCGCAAGATCTTCAGTTCGTTGGCTTCGGTGCTGGAGGATGGTGCATAGCGTAGCCTCTCCATGTCCAGCAGCCAGTCGGATAAGGCCGCAGCCATGGAGGCGGATGTTGATTCCTCGGCCCAGCGCTCCTGCACGCGGCGCGAGATGCTGCGTGCAGAATCGCTGGCGCCACTTGCTATGCCGGCGCGGTTCAGCCGCAGCCTGGCAGTGTGCATGAGCTGAGCCCAGCCATCGCGCTGCGGTCGTGTGGCGCGGGCCCAGATCAGCCACAGCAGCGCCAGAGCGCTCAAGCTGCCCGCCAGCAGGCGCAGCAGATCCGTCCAGCTCGGCGACTCGAAGCCCAGGCTCTGCAACAGATTGAGCTGACGGCTTTGGGTGTAGTTGATCACCCACTGGTTCCAGCGGTTGTTGACGGCCTCCCAGACGGCACGCAGCTTCTCCAGCGTGCCGGTATCGACGAAGTTGCCAACGGCGCTGGCAAAGGCGCCGGGGGGGGCACTCAGGCGCTGGAACTGGCCGACCCGGCTGGGTGCAACAGCGCCCGTCGGGTCCACACGGACCCAGCCCCGGCCGGCAATCCAGACTTCGGTCCAGGCATGGGCATCGCTGTTGCGCACGGTCCAGTAGTTGTCCACGCTGTTGCGGTCGCCGCCCTGGTAGCCGGTCACGATGCGGGCGGGGACTCCCATGCCGCGCATGAGCACGGCAAAGGCTGAGGCGATGTGCTCACAAAAGCCTTGCTTGCTGTCGAACCAGAAGTCATCGGCGGTGTGGACGCTGTCCACCACGCCGGGATCCAGTGTGTAGGTGTAGCCGCCGGTTTTCAGGCGCTGCATGGCGGCAGCGATCAGCCTGTCCGTATCCGCATCGGTGCCCGGTTGAGCGTGCAATTCGGCCCGCAATTGTTCGCCCAGGGCCTTTGTGTGCGGGTTGCTGCCGGCTGGCAGTTGCAGATAGCGCCTGAGCTCGGGCGTGAGCTGCAGTGGTCCATGGCTGAAGTCGAGATAGCTTTGGGCATCGACACGCAGCACATCGGTAATCGGGCGCCAGCTCAGCCACTGGAGGCTGGAGCTCATGCGCAGCCTGCCTACCGAGGCGCCCGGCGGAATCTGGGGTTCGGCCCTGGCGGCGTCCAGCAGCGTCAGCCAGCGGCGCTTGCTGGGCTCGATCAGCATCTGATAGCGAACGGGCTCTCCGCTCACGCGCAGCTGAGGCATCGCCATGGCGTCAAGCACAGGGTCGGCCTGCCAGTTGCGACCATCGAACTGGCTGAGCACGGGGCCGCGAAAGTACAGGGTGTTGGCGGGCGGCTCCTGGCCTCCGGGAGTATCGAATCGGATGCGCAGGGCTACGCTATCGTCCAGAGCCAGCGCGGCGACTTCGCCCACGCGCATGTTTTCGGACAGGCCCGAGCGACCGGCCATATCGTCGGACGGTACGCCCCATAGCGGCGCCATGCGCGGAAAGAACAGAAACAGCGCCACCATCACGGGCGCGCCCCAGAGTGCAAGCCCGCTCGCGGTGCGCAGTGCCTGCATCAATGGCGGCTTGCCCGCCGTCATATGGGCATTGACCAGGGCCGTGAGCAGGCCCATCAGTCCCAGGACCATGGCCACGGCGGTGGGCAGGGACTGGGAATAGAAAAAATTGCTGAGCAACACGAAGAAGCCCAGAAAGAACACCACCATGGCATCGCGCCGGGCGCGCAGTTCCAGTGTCTTGAGCGCCAGCAGCATGACGATCAGGGTCACACCGGCATCGCGGCCCACAATGGTCTTGTGCGTAGCCCAGGTGGCTGCAATGGCAACAGCCAGTGTGCCCGCCAGCACCCAGCGGCCGGGTAGGGGGGCACCCGTCAGTGCCAGGCGCGCGCGCCATAGCAACAGGGCTGCGGCAAAGGTGCAGGTCCACCAGGCAGTGTGCTGGATCTGCGGCAGCATGATCCAGGCGATGACGGCGAGCAGAAACAGGGTGTCTCGTGCATCGCGCGGCAGGGCCGTCAGGCGCTGTCGCCAGCTGCCCTGTATGGGCCTTCCGAAGGTTGCGGTGTTGTTCATCGCCGGGCTCCCCCGGGATGAGGATTCGTCTTGCGGACGGGCAGTGACCACTCGCTGCGGAGAACGTGTGTGCTGTGTTTTTTCATGGGCAGGCGGCCAATGCTTCGAGGCAGCGCGTGGTGTGCTGTGCACCGCTGGCCGGTGCGATCTCCTGGCCGCCCGGCAGGCGCAGGCCCCAGGTGCGGCCTTGCTGCTGAGCCATCAGCACCCAGGCGGCAAGGCGGGACAGACGCGCCTCATGGTCGGCCAGGCCGGTATGGCGCACATCAAGCCAGAGCCGGTGATGGTGGGCCATGGGCCGGTCGCGGCTGACCAACTGGTGACCGCCTGTTGCAAAGGACTGAGCCGCCTTCTTCCACACCACCAGCTTGAGCGGGTCGCCATTCTGATAGCTGCGTACGCCATCGAATTCGTCACCGCTGCGCACCTGGGCACTGCTGCGGCCGCCGGCTTCGGGACTGGCGGCTGGCAGCGGCGGGGCATGGGTTTCAGGTGCGGGATAGACCCAGACTTCGGTGTGGGGCCGCCATAGAGCCCAGACGCGAAATGCGCCCAGCGGGTAGCGAGTGAGTATGGAGACGGCGGGCAGCTCCTGCCGGCCGCGGCGCGTGGGCATGAAGCTCAGCTGCACGGCGGTGCTGCCCTGCTCGGGGATATCGACCCAGGTCCAGGCATCAGAGTGATCAGCGCTTTGCCGGGCCTGGTGCAAGGCGAGGCCTATGCCCCAGCGGCGCGAGCGGCGGGCATTGTGCAGACTGATATGCATAGGGCAGGGCGCATGGGCAAAACAGCCGCCCGATGCATTGCCTTGCGAACCTGCGCCGCCGAGGCTCAGTTGCAGACCGCGCAGATTGCCATGGCCCACAACCATGCTGGCGGCGGCGCTGCCTGCTAGCAGAAACGTGAGCAGATAGCCCAGATTGAGCTGGTAGTTGATGGCAGCGATCAACAGCACGGTCAGCGTGGCCAGCATGGCCCAGCCCGCACGTGAGGGCAGGATGTAGACATTGCCCTGGGTCAGTGTGAGCTGGTCGCTGCGCGGCAGGCGTGCGAACATCCACTCGCGCACCCTGGCGCGGGGAGAGAGCCGCTGGAGGATATTGAATGCTTCTGGCTGTTTGCCCTTTGATGTCGGGCGCTTCATGCTGTGAAATTCATGGCGAAGTCCATCGGCATCAAGACAGCGCAACGGCCTGCATCATGGCGCGCACCTGCTCCACGGCACCACGGCCGGCATGGCCTACGGGAACCAGACGGTGGGCAATCACCTGGGGCAGTATGGCCTGTACATCGTCGGGCGCCACATAGTCGCGGCCCTCCATCAGCGCGATGGTCTTGGCCGCGCGCAGCAGCGCGATGCCTGCGCGTGGCGACAGGCCCTGGGCAAACCACTGGCCGTTGCGTGTGGCGGCAATCAGATCCTGTACATAGTCGAGCAGGGCCTCGCTGGCGTGCACGGCCAGTGCCGCAGCCTGCAACTGCTGCAGCTCCTGCTGGGAGATGACGGGCAGCAGCGCATCGGCAGCGGCGCGGCGGCCGTTGCCCGTGAGCAGCTTGCGCTCGGCATCGCGCGAGGGATAGCCCAGGCTGATGCGCATGAGAAATCGGTCCAGCTGGCTTTCGGGCAGCGCAAAGGTGCCCAACTGCTCCAGCGGGTTCTGGGTGGCAATCACAAAGAAGGGGGCCGGCAGGCTGTGGGTCTTGCCCTCGGTGGTGACCTGGCGTTCCTCCATGGCTTCCAGCAGCGCACTCTGGGTCTTGGGGCTGGCCCGGTTGATTTCATCGGCCAGCAACACCTGGGCAAACACCGGCCCCGGGTGGAACACAAAAGCCTCTTGGCCGCGGTCGTAGATGGAGACGCCCGTGAGGTCGCTGGGCATGAGGTCGGCAGTGAACTGCACACGCGAGAACTGCAGGCCGAAACTATGTGCCAGCGCATGGGCCAGGGTGGTCTTGCCTACACCGGGAACGTCTTCGATCAGCAAGTGACCGCCTGCCAGCAAACAGGCGACACCGTCTCTGACCTGATCCGGCTTGCCCTCCATCACCGTGTTAAGCTGACTCAAAAGCGCATTAATTGTGTTCTGTGCATGCATGGCAGAAACATATCCTAAATAAGCGATAGCGGAGACATGACTGTGGGCAAGACAGGTTATTTCACCCACCGGGATTGCTGGTTGCACGAGATGGGGCCGGGCCACCCTGAATGCCCGGCGCGGCTGGATGCGATAGAGGACAGGCTGCTGGTCAGTGGCGTGGGCGATGCGCTGGAGCGCTGCAACGTGCCGCTGGCGTCATTGGCCGAGATTGAGCTGGCGCATGATCCCATGCATATTGCCGCCCTGCAGGGCCTGACAGACAGGCTGGAGCAGGAACTGGCCGCCGGCGGGCCTGAGTACAGGCAGCTCGATACCGATACCTCCATCAACCGCCACACCTTCAAGGCCGCCTTGCGCGCCGCGGGCGCGACACTGGCGGCTACCGATGCCGTGCTGGCCGGAGAACTGGAAAACGCCTTTTGCAGCGTGCGTCCGCCCGGACACCATGCCACGCGCAACCAGGCCATGGGCTTTTGCTTTTTCAACAATGTGGCGGTGGGCGTCAAGTATGCGCTGGAGCGTCACCATCTCAAGCGCGTGGCCGTGATCGACTTTGATGTACATCACGGCAATGGCACGGAAGACATCCTGGCCGGTGATCCGCGCGTGTTGATGTGCGGCATCTTCCAGCACCCGTTCTATCCGTTCAGCGGCGACAAGGATCCGGCGTCGAACATGCTGAACGTGCCTGTGGCCGCATACACCAAGGGCATGGACATTCGCGAAATCATCGAGATGATGTGGATTCCGCGCCTCGAAGCATTCAAGCCCGAGATGATCTTCATCAGTGCCGGCTTTGATGCACACCGCGAAGACGATATGGGTCAGCTTGGCATGACCGAAAACGACTTTGCCTGGATCACCACGCGAATCAAGGACATCGCACGGCGCTTTTCCAAGGGCCGCATTGTTTCCTGCCTCGAGGGCGGTTATGTGATGGACCCGCTGGCGCGTAGCGTGGAGGCGCATCTGCGCGTATTGGCCGATATCTAGTCCGAAAGCAGGGAGACAGCGATGAGCGATTCCTTAGTGCAGCTGAGCCAGGACGAGCGCGGCGTGGCTCGCATCACTCTGAGCGATCCGCAGCGCTTCAACGCCTTGAGCAGCGAAATGCTCGCCGCCCTGCAGTTGGCGCTGGATGCCGTGGCCAGGGATGAGCAGGTGCGTGTGGTGGTGCTGGCGGCCGAGGGCCGGGCCTTTTGCGCAGGGCATAACCTCAAGGATATGGCGAGGCACACGGAGCTGGCTTACTACCAGCAACTGTTTGCCCAGTGCAACCGCATGATGCTTTCGATACAGAAGCTGCCGGTGCCCGTCATTGCAAGAGTGCAGGGTATTGCAACGGCTGCAGGCTGCCAGCTGGTGGCGCAGTGCGATCTGGCCGTGGCCAGCAGCGATGCCCGCTTCGCCACCAGCGGTATTCAGTACGGCCTGTTCTGCTCCACGCCCAGTGTGCCTCTGGTGCGCAACATGCCCATCAAACAGTCCATGGAGATGCTGCTGACGGGCGAGTTCATCGATGCACAGACAGCTCTGCACTACGGCCTGCTCAATCGTGTGAGCGAGCCCGAGCGACTCGATGCCGCCGTGGAGGAACTGGTGGGGGCCATTGTGAGCAAGCCTCGTACGGCCATCAGAATGGGCAAGGAACTGGTCTATCGCCAGCGGGAGATGGGCCTGGAGTCGGCCTATCAGCTGGCGGGTCAGACCATGGCCACCAATATGCTGGATGCCGACGCACAGGAAGGCGCCCAGGCTTTTCTCGAGAAGCGCAAGCCTGGCTGGTCTTGAAGCATCGGCCATCGTCCGCCGGGCTGGTTGATCTGTGTGGATGCCGCAGCCGTGCATCTCGGTCTTGTGCTTCAGGCCCGTCCATTTGAACGACGAGGCTGCTTTCAGGCGGTGTTACCGTGAGACTTGTCTGAATGCAGGCATGGCGTTGATGGGCTCAATTCCTAGGTATTACCCTGATTGGGCTCATCTGATACCCATGATTTCGCATGGCTTGTGCATAAAATAGAACGGTCGTTCTTTTTATGCCAGTCCGCTTGCGAAGGTTGCTGCGCAGTTCTCCAGGCAGATTGTCTGGAAAATTGTGCAGAGAGTGTTGCAGTGCCGCATAAAATGAATCCAGTTTACGTAAACGTCAATGCAGTAATCATTAAGGAGCCGCAGCAATGAAGGTATTGGTCCCTGTCAAGCGCGTGGTGGACTACAACGTCAAGGTCCGCGTGAAGTCGGACGGCACGGGTGTGGACATCGCCAACGTCAAGATGAGCATGAACCCCTTTGACGAAATCGCCGTCGAAGAAGCCGTGCGCCTGAAGGAAAAAGGCGTGGTCACCGAAGTCATCGCCGTCTCCTGCGGCGTGGCCCAGTGCCAGGAAACCCTGCGCACGGCCATGGCCATCGGTGCCGACCGCGGCATTCTGGTCGAGACCGATGTCGAGCTGCAGCCCCTGGCCGTGGCCAAGCTGCTCAAGGCCCTGGTGGACAAGGAGCAACCCGGTCTGGTCATCTGCGGCAAGCAGGCCATCGACGACGATGCCAACCAGACCGGCCAGATGCTGGCGGCCCTGGCCGACCTGCCCCAGGCCACCTTCGCCTCCAAGGTCGAAGTTGCTGGCGACAAGGTGAATGTGACCCGTGAAGTGGACGGTGGCCTGGAAACCGTGGCCCTGTCCACGCCCGCCGTCATCACCACTGACCTGCGCCTGAATGAGCCCCGCTACGTTACCTTGCCCAACATCATGAAGGCCAAGAAAAAGCAGCTGGACACCTTCAAGCCCGAAGACCTGGGCGTGGAC